>CAWDAW010000007.1:0-65045 GCA_963800345.1 uncultured Prolixibacteraceae bacterium
CAACAAAATCAATTTATATTAAGGAAGCTGAGGATCCTGAATTACAAGGAAAACCTTTTGAAGGAACCAAACACAGTGAAATAATAAAACTTATGCAACAGGTGTATAATTCTCTCATTTCGCAAGCTAAAACGGATTCTGAAGCAAAATCAATAATTATAAATCTTGAACCATTTAATCATTTTCCTGAATACATAGCAAATCTTAGATGAATATTATAATTTTTATAACGCCATTACATAACCTAGTGTAATACAAATAAAATTAACCTAAAACCTAATTATGATCGATCAGGCAAAAAACATTTGTATTGAATTGCTTAGAAATATTAAAAATCCCACATCAACGGATATTAATAACTCCATTGATAACGTTCTTAAAATTTTTCCCGATCTGATAAATCAGAGAGAACAATTATTCAATTATCTGGCTGCAACTTTTGCTATCTTCTCAGACAATTACAGAATTCTTGATCTGGAGGAAGGATATCATCCATGGCTGAAGGACAGGGAAGAAAGATATAAGCTGCTTGTTCTGGAACCGTTACAACAATTATTTGCGAAAGAAAATGGCTCCTGAAACGATTAATAAACTTGACAATCTAACTGATGATATTTTGGATCGAATTCCCAATCCATCAACATCCGGTGCATGGGATAAAAGAGGGATGGTAGTTGGCCAGGTTCAGTCAGGTAAAACAGGAAACTATACAGGTCTGATAAATAAATCTGCAGACGCAGGTTACAAACTGATTATAGTTTTAGCGGGCATGCATGATTCATTGAGAAGTCAGACTCAAATCAGAATAGATGAAGGCTTTTTGGGCTTTAACAGTCAACGTTCGCTTCAATATTCAAATACAAATAAAATAGTTGCATTTTATAATCCCATTGATGAGAAAACAGGAGTTTCAATTGATTTGCCAGCTAATGCTTTAACTTCAAGCCATCTAAATGGGGATTTTAAGATGAAAGTTGCACAATCAGCAGGCATTCACTTAAGAAGTTCGGACCCGATAGTTGCAGTTGTGAAAAAGAATGGCTCAATTCTTAAAAATCTGATTTCGTGGCTTGCAGTATGGGGAGACAAACAAGGTGATGGAAAGATTTTAATCAGAAATATTCCATTTCTTTTAATCGACGATGAAGCGGATAATGCCTCAATAAATGTAAGTACTGAAAAAGTATCGACAATTAATGGATTAATCAGAAATCTTCTGTCGCTTTTTGAACAAAGTGCTTATATCGGTTATACGGCAACTCCATTTGCAAATATTTTTATCCCGATTCTGGAGCAGGAAACTACAAAAGGATTAGATCTTACAATTAAGGATTATGAATTTGCTGTGGGCCAGGATTTATTTCCCAAGGATTTTATAATAAATATACCTGCACCTTCAAATTATATTGGTCCTGCCAAAATTTTTGGTCTTCCTTCATTAACTTACGCAGACCTCAACTGAAGAGCCTCTTCCCGTAATCCGGTTGGTAAAAGATTATGATGTCTTTAATGCTTCTGATTTAAAAGAGCAAATACAGAATTCATTTTTTAATGGAGGAAATGAATTTATATCTACCAAACCTTTTGTTCCGGATAAACATAAAAAAAACGATCCTTTGCCCGAGGAATTGCCAAATAGTTTGAGATACGCAATAAAGTCCTTTATTCTTTTCTGCTGCAAGAAGAGTCAGAAAACAAATAAATACGCACAATTCAATGCTAATCCATGTTTCCAGATTCATTATCTGGCAGGATTGTATTGCAACCCTGGTTGATGCTGAATTAAAATTCTATCAGCGCCAGATTGAAATGAAATCAGGTAATCTACTTGCTGAACTCAAAATAATTTGGGAAAAGGATTTTGTTCCAACCACAACAATGATAATGGAGAACCAAACCACTCATGTGGATTCAGAATTATCTTGAAGATATTGGCCGAATCACAGAATGAGATTTATCCTTCAATTTCAAAAATGGAAGTAAGAGCAGTCCATGGAGACAAAAATATTGAGGCTACCTACCATAATATTTCTCCACTTGATTATTTTGTTTCAGAACAACAGGATAAATATTTATCGGTGATTGCGGTTGGTGGGGATAAGCTTTCAAGGGGATTAACATTGGAAGGACTAACAACCAGTTATTATCTGAGAGCCTCAAAAATGTACGATACCCTTATGCAGATGGGGCGTTGGTTCGGATACAGACCGGATATATTGATTTGTGCCGGATATTCACAAGTGATGAACTTGCAGATGGTACAAACATATTACCATTGCTTCTGAGGAAATGAGGCGTGATTTTGACTATATGTTTTTGTTAAAAAAGTCTCCAAAAGAATTTGGATTGAAAGTTAGAACACATCCAGGTGTTTTGAAAATTACTGCTGCAAACAAATTCCGTTATAAAAAAATAATGTATCTCAGTTATTCAGGAGAACTTGAACAGACTTACCAGTTCAAGATTGACAATCAGGTTTTTGTCAATAATTTTAATGCTCTGGTTAAGTTAATTTCAAGTCTTGGCAGCCCAATTAATAAACCATTGAATAGATTTAACACACTACAGAAATTTGTATGGAAAGCAGAGAATAATTTCAATCAGGTAATTTCTTTCCTATCACAATATAGAATTGGTCAGGAAGTTATGGACACCGACAAGATTGTTGACTATATTCTCAAACAAACAGCAAAGGGAAATCTGGTTAATTGGACCATTGCAGTTATAAATAACTCCCGGGCAATACCCGAAAATGAATATGTTATTCCGGGGATCGCTGAAAAAGTTGGATTGACAGACAGATCCAATATAAGTAAGGATAATGGCATTTTTGAAGTGGCGAAATCCAATATTACCGATCATAGGCATGAAATAATGGATTTATCTGAAGAGGAAGTTGAAAAAGCTGGTCCAACAGACAGCAGCAGATTATAAGACGGAAGGGAAAGATGAAGTCGTGGAATTACCAAGCCGTAAAAGAATAAAATGGAGTAGGTCAGGTAAAAATGGATTACTTTTTATATATCCTTTAAATCACAATTGTCAGTACGTTATTAATTCAGCATCAACGCCTAAAACTGTTCAAAGGAAACAAATTTCCAAAGTCCCTATTATTGGAATTGCTATCAGCTTTCCTGAAATTTATAATGATGAAAAGGTAGAATATGCCGTAAATCAACAATTTATTAAAGAATTTGAATATCCAGAGGAACTTGATATAAATGATACAGAAAATGGAACGGATTAAAGAAATATGGGAGCAACTTGAAAACAATACGTCCACAGTTGCCGGACTTTTTAAATTACGATTTTCTGAAATCAGCAAATGTGATCTGTTCCTGGGAATCAAGTATCCGGAAAATTATCGTCTTCTTATTGTAAAAACACCTTTTTCAATAGGTAAAGATTTTAATTTCAAATATGAATTCAGGGGATTAAGATTTGACAAAGTATATGATACTGATGATCAAGGTTTTTTACTGCTAAATCTGGTATTAGTTGACAGGCAGTTTAAAGATATATTTGACACTTTAATTGCTGATATTATATCCAGTATCATTGACGAAACCGATCTGAAATCTATATTAAAAAATTATTCTAATCGCCTGTTAAAATGGCAAAGCCTGTTTGAAAGATTTGGCAAACAAGGTTTAAATCCAGAGGAACAAAGAGGCTTGTTTGGCGAACTCTATTTTTTACGAAAATACCTGAATACGGCTACCGATTATAACCAGGTTCTGAGTTCATGGGTTGGTCCTTCAAAAGAAATAAGAGATTTTCAAGCTGGAAACTGGTGTCTTGAAGTAAAAACGACACATGGGAATAATCACCAAAAGGTTCATATAAACAATGAAAGACAACTGGATACCCGTAACCTTGAAAATTTAATACTTTATCATCTTTCGTTAGAAGTCAGACAGCAATCCGGCGAAACATTAAATCAAATCATTGATGCGATTTCCGAATTATTAATTAATGATTTTACTTCTCTAAATGACTTTAAAAGCAAATTAATTGAAGCAGGTTATTTTGATATCCACAGACATCTCTATGAAAATGCTGGATATTATATAAGACAAGAATTATTTTACAAAGTAGAAAATGATTTTCCAAGAATTGAAGAAAAGGATATACGTAACGGAGTTGGTGATGTAAAATATTCAATAGTTATTTCTCAATGCACAGAATTTATAATAGATGAAGATGAAACTTTCCAAATAATAACCGTCTTATGATTGAAACAATTGAAAATATTGAATTAAAAAGATTTTATCAATCCTTGAACCAGGATTTAAAATCAACTCAGCTCGCAACAGAAGAAGGAGGTACACTTGAGCAGTTTTTTACTCAAATGGCTACTGATTTACTTGCTGATGCCGGTGAGACAGAGAATGTCAGAGTATCCTATGATGAAAAAGCACTTGGCACCAAATTACAGCATAAGATAAATGCATATTCTATCTCTGATAATTATGAAACAATAGATTTATTTATAACTATTTACAAAGGATCAGATGATATTACCAGGGTTGGAAAGGACGAAATAGAAACTGCGTCTAAACGAATATCTAATTTTTTCAGAAAAGGTTTGTTGAAAGATTATGTAAACGAAATTGAAGAATCATCACAGATTTTTGATTTTGCACAAACATTGAGTAATGCCGATGAATTAAGAATAAATCTTGTCAGGGTTAATGCTATTATTTTAACCGATGGATCATACCCTGGAGAAATTCCCAAAACAATCACTATAGCGGATTACAATATTTATTTCAGAGTAATTGATATAAATTATCTCTTTCAGATTGATGAAAAATCGCATCTTCCAATTGAGATAGATTTTAAAGAAGATGGTTTTGACGTACCTTGTATTCTTGCGCCGACTGATAATGAAAAATACACATCTTATCTTGCAATTATACCAGGTGAAGCATTAGCAAATATTTATGAAAGATTTGGGTCACGCCTGCTGGAGCAAAATGTCCGTTCATTTTTACAGTTTACCGGGAAGATTAATAAAGGGATTCGAAATACGATTATTAAGGAACCTCACATGTTTTTAGCTTTTAACAATGGTCTTGCTGCTACTGCTGAAGAAGTAACTCTTGTTAATGACGAAAATGGAAGTGGAATATTTATTTCAAAAGTAAAGGATTTTCAGATTGTTAATGGTGGGCAAACAACTGCATCAATTTATCATACTTATAAAAAAGATAAAGGCGTTGACGTTCGAAACATCTTTGTTCAATTGAAATTAACAATAATCAAAAACACTGAATATTATTCTGATATCGTCTCCAGAATTTCAGAATATGCAAATACTCAAAACAGAGTTTCAGTAGCAGATTTAAGTTCCAATCGTCCATTTCATATTAGTTTTGAAAAACTTTCCCGAAGCATATTAACTCCATTTGATAATTCTACAGGCAAAAAAACCAGATGGTTCTACGAAAGATCAAGGGGACAATATAGAAATGCCAGATTAAAAGAGGGGACCAATTCATCTAAAGCAAAAGCATTTGATCTTACTAATCCTAAAAAACAAGTTGTTTCAAAAGAAGAGTTAGCAAAATATATTAATTCTTATCAGGAGGTATATGACGGTAAAAAACTCATTATAGGACCACACCTTGTTGCGAAAGGCAATCAGAAAAATTATATCGGTTTTTTAAATAGTTTATCAAATGATACAGTTGATAATATTTACTTTGAGGACGCTATTGCAAAAACAATTCTTTTCAGATCAGCTGAGAAAATTTATGGAATAAAGCCAAACGCAATCGGCGATATGAGATATATTACTGTTCCTTATTCTCTGTCATTATTAGGAATAATATCAGATAATAAATTAGACCTTTATAAAATCTGGAAGGAGCAAAAAATTTCGCAGGAATTATCTGAACTTCTTAAACAATTAATGATTTTGTGTGAGAATTTTATAAAAGAGACGGCACCTGGATCTTTATATGGAGAATGGGCTAAAAAGATTGAATGTTGGGAATCTTTAAAGTTATATATTAAAGATTTTGATATTGATATTCCTGAAGAAGATAAAGTGTCAAAAGCTAATTTAAAGAGAATTAGAATAAGTGACTCAGAAATTGATAATTCCTTTTATAAAGAAATTGAGTCAACTGTTAAAAGTGTTAGTCCAGAAAAATGGAAGGACATATATCTGTATTGTAAGGAAAATGAAGAAATTCCAGAATATTTTACAATTGCTGCACATAATATTGGAAGAAAACTTAAGGAGGGTCTTCGTCCTACTTCCAAAGAAATAATTATGGCGAATGAACTTTTAAATAAAATAATCTTTAAAACACCAATCTTTGATTTTGAATCCGAATTATTAAATTAATAATCATAATCTTTTTATTATTTCTCAACCAGATACATTTTAGCTGACTAAAATTGTGATACGTTAATAACAAGTTACACATAGCATGATTTCATCCCACCCTCAAAGATTTCAACCCCGATTCAGGAATCCGGCAATATGAGAACACTGAAATTTATCTGCCTGCGAACGAAAGGTTTTATCCTTCGGTTTACTGCCTGCAAGAGCATAGGAAAAGATTTGGGTTTAACTGAATATTCTTCTCAATTGCACGTTGTACGCCTGTTTCAGCGGTTTTCGGTACTCATGAAAAGGGTATAATTTGTTAGGAATGAAGATAATTCCACATGGAATCAACATAATTCCATTTGGAATGATAGTTATTCTCTATGGAATAGGAGTAATTCCAAATGGAATATCTATGATTCCATGTGGCAGCAAAGCAATTCCATTTGGAATGATAGTTATTCTCTATGGAATGGAAGTGATTCCAAATGGAATATCTATGATTCCATGTGGCAGCAAAGCAATTCCATTTGGAATTACATTGATTCCGGGGATTAAATCGCGAATTTCAGTCAGATTTTTGGGAGGTCGAATAATTTGGGATTGGTGGTACTAAAATAAAAAAACCACCCCGGGATGAGAAGTGGTTCAATTGTATTAAAATTTACTCCGGATTGTCGGGTGGTGGTGGTGGCGGATTTGTTTTCCGCAGTTTTTTAATTTCGATAAGCAGGTTATCGTCCTTGCCCAGCAACCCCGAAACAAGGTCAACTGTTGCTGAGGCATCTGTGTAAGCCACATTTAATGCGTTGGTGGCTGCCTTTGTTGCATTTTTAGCTGAGGCCTTAGCTAACGCCTGACGCGCTTCCGCATCGTCGGTAATAGCTATCTCTTCCTTTAATTGTGAGATTTTATTGGCTGGTTCGTAACCCTTTGAGGCAAGTAACTCGCCGTTCTGTTCAAGTATTGAAATGAACAGAGAGATAAAATCTCTTTTTTTTGATTCATTTAAACTCATAACTTTACATTTTTAATAAGTGATAATTAGAAATAATTATTATCCCGGGCCACCTGTATTCTTTGCCGGAGCAGGTGGTTCTTTTTTTATATCTGTTTTGAAAAAGTATTGTGGGGTGGTTAAGCTCAGCATTTTCGCTGTAAAATAAATGCGCTGGTTTGTTTTGGGTATTTTTCAAGTTGATGATTTTTCAGGGTTTTATCACGTCTTTTTTTATTTTGAGATTCGGGTTTGAAAATAAACAAAATAATAATCATCTGCAACGTATTATACAACATGTTTTTTAGCATTTGTGTCTTATCACTGTAAAATACAGATTCAACCAAAACTCAAAAATCACCAACCTGCTAATGTTGTTTTTTGAAAAAATCGCAAATGCCGAAGCCCTTTCCGGCGAACCGGCAAAGAAACCCATCTGCACAGGTTTTGGAATACATAACAATACACAAACTACAAAAATTACCTTTTCGTTTTACGGAAGGATAGTTTTCCCGGGGATCAGGGGGTGCGCGCCGTTTTGCGGGCGGAGCAGTAGTTGGTTGAAACAAAAAACCTTTTATTAATTTCAGTTGTTACATTAATCCGGACAATTTTTGTTTTTATCAAACTAAATGTTGTAGTCTTAAATAAGGCAAAGTGTGCTTGTTATTTTAATTGAATGCAGGGAAGAGATTATATGGGTTGTGAATTTTTAAAATAATTGGTCATGATTAACAGCAATGAATTAAGGGATTTTGTTGTTTTTTGCCAAAAAGAACAGCAAATAAAAATCGATCAATCGATTGTAAATGTGTATTTGGAATACCGCAATTCCATGGAGCAACAGGAAAAAATAAATTCAGGCAGAAAAGAACCTGAAGAAACAAAGTGTGGAACTCATGGAATAGGATGCTCCTATGTTGCATTAAACACAGTAAAATGCGGTGAGTGTGTAAACTAAAAGGGAATAAGCCTGGGTTGCAAACCGGTTTATCGTGTGGTTTATCAGTAAAAAGCGAAACAATGGCTGTACAATTGTACAGCGGCCGTGGAAATGGAGTGCATTGTCACTCTATTTTCATGGCGCTTTCGGTCATAAGCCATTTGCCATTTCTGTTCATTACAATTCCCTGTTCATCCAAAATCCCAATGATTTCCACTTTCTGCATATTGTGCCCGCGCTGATAACCGGTAAATCCTCATTTTGTGGCAAAAGACGGAGATCCCGGCACTCCGGATGAATCAGTTTGCGCAGGCAGCAGGGACTTGTAAAAACAGGGTTATTCTAATTTGAGTATATTTGCGGCAGGAAATTTATCCGCACTTAATTGGGAACAACAATCATGTCATTTACGCATTTGGGATTATCATCCGCCTTACTGAAAGCATTGCAGGAAAGCAATTACAACAAACCATATCCCATTCAGGAGGCCGCCATTCCTGCTATTTTAAACGGGAAGGATGTACTTGGCATTGCCTCAACGGGATCGGGTAAAACAGCCGGTTTTGTATTGCCCCTGTTGCAGAATCTGCAAACAGCTTTTGTTGCGAAAAACCGGCATGTATCTGTTTTGGTGCTTGTGCCTACCCGCGAGTTGGCGGTGCAGGTTCGCGAGGTGTTTCATCGTTTTGGTTCAGTACTTTCGAAACCCGTTAAGTCGATGGCAGTTTATGGCGGTGTTTCCATAAATCCACAGATGATTGGTTTGCAGGGCGTAAATGTTTTGGTAGCCACTCCGGGCAGGTTGCTCGAATTAACAGAATCAAAGGCTGTGCATTTATCGGGTATAAAAACTCTTGTTCTCGACGAAGCCGATAAAATGCTGAACCTGGGTTTTAAAGAAGAGATGAACAGGATTTTTGCGTTGCTTCCGAAAAATCGTCAAAACCTTTTATTTTCGGCAACATTAAGTGATGATGTCAACAACATAAACCAGTTTCTTTTGCATGATCCGCTGGTAATTAAAATAGAACCCGAAAAGAATACAATTGACCTTATTCATCAGCTTGCCTATTTTGTTCAGGAGGAGAAAAAAGGACCGCTTCTGCGCTATTTATTAAAAAATAATGACTGGAAACAGGTGCTTGTTTTTACTTCGTCGGCCTATAAAGCAGATGCTGTGGCCGATAAACTTGTTAAAAACGGGGTGGATGCAGAAGCTATTCACAGTAAAAAAAGCCAGGGGGCAAGAACAGCAGCTTTGAGCTTGTTTAAGTCGGGCGACATTCAGGTGCTTGTTACTACCGATTTATTGTCCCGTGGTATCGATATCGAATTTTTACCCTGTGTAATCAATTATGAATTACCGCGGTCGCCCAAAGATTATATTCACCGCATCGGGAGAACAGGTCGGGCCGAATCTCCGGGAGAAGCGATTTCGTTAATCGCTCCCGATGATGAGCCGCATTTTAGAATCATCCAGAAAAAGATGGGAAAGTGGGTAGATAGAATTGACGCTGCTGAACTTAACTTTGGTTCTTATTAATAAACCAGCGTTAGCCAATGTTGAAATTCAAAATAAAATTTAAAAGGCGATTTTTAACTGCCTTCATTCGTTTAAAAATTGTGATGTCAGCCGCTTTGCAGACGGGGAAGTGGATTGTTCATCATGAAATTATTCTGAACCCGTGGCTCCTAACTTCTGCTTGTTAGCAAAAAGTGTAGCCGCAAGCTGTTTTACAATAAAATATTTTTAAATTCAAATAACTGTCTCCTTCAGGTGGGTAAAATTCTCCCCAAAATGGGGAAATAATAGGGAGGTTTTAGTGAAACAAATTGGCTTAAAAATGTGCGTTGGTGGAATTATCCTGAAATAAACGGCAAACACCATTTAACCTGCATACCGCAACTTCTCCAATTCCTTCAGGGCATTGCGTTGTGATTTTTGCACTTTATAATCAAACCAGCGATTACCAAATATTTTTCTGAACAGATCATCGAGATTGGATAATACGGTTACATTCCAAATGCCGTACAGCCACTTGCGGGGATTGGGTGCCAGGGCGCGTTGATTTATGGCATAACCGCCGTCGAGGTATTTGATGTAGTGCCAGTAACCACCGGGAATAAACAGTGTATCACCTGATTCCATGATACAGTGCATGCCTTCCACGTATTTCAGTCCGGGGTATTTTTCATAATCGGGGTTATCAAGATTAACCGAACTGTGCACGCCAAACGGATATTTATACAGTAGTCCTGAATATTGCGGGTGAATGAGAAAAACTTCTTTACGCCCGTGAAGTTGGGTTAAAAATACGTTGGACCAGTCCATATCCTGGTGTATGCGAACTTTGGAATTTTTTCCACCAAAAAACATAAACGGAATTTTAATGTAAAACCGGGTAAGCGGCGGATAAGAAAAGTCATTTTTTAATTCGGGCTTGTGTTTAAAAATATTGAAAAGGAAGAGCCGCAAATCGGCTTCTTTGTCAGCAGTTATTGTATCAAGGTACTCGGAGAATTTCATTTTACGATGGGCTTGTTTAAACGAGCGGTCTTCCCTTTGCATCTGACCGTCAAAAATCCCGACTTCAATTTCTCCGAGCTGTTCTTTGAAATATTCGATGGTCCACTTCTTTAGTGCAGGATAGTTATTCCACAGGCCCTTGATAATGACCGGTCTTTCCCTGTAGAGATATTTTTCTTTAAATTCTTCAGGAGTTATGTTTTCCACAACATCTATCGGAGCTAAAAATTTTTCTTCCATATACTTTGACACTTGGCTTTAGATGTTTCCTGTTTGCAAACGTTGTTCCATAAAATTAAACCGGCGACAAAATATGCCTGATGTACCTTGAAAAGTTATGTCGTAAAATCTGAAATTTCACATCGGAATTTGTGGATTCACTTCTCATGCTTTTCCGTAACAACAAGCAGTGGAAAAGTGGAATATTGACTTTATCCGATTCTTTTTTCAACTCTTTTTTTATTGATGCCCTTATTTTCCCCACCATTTCCCGGCTTTCCGGAAAATATCTTTTGTAGCTTTTTCTATTGATTTATTGGCCTTCCGGTACGTTTCGCTCTCATGTATTTTTTCTGCAGCATCGTCAATAAATTCTTCAGCTTTTTCGATCAGTTGTTCTGCTTTATCCTGAATATTTTTCTTTTTCCTTTCAGGTTCTCCAATTTTATCCTGTTCCATGTATTACTGTTTATGCACAAACTTTTTTAAATTCTATCAAATATAACTACTTGTTTTCCTGTTGACAGAAATACTCATAGTTACAATTTCTTTAACTCTACTCTCTGGAAAACAAAGCTTGTACCTGCCTTTACACCGACAGGCTGTTTTTCAGCAGGCTTCCGGCAGCTAATTTTCTTCATCCGTATCCTCAAACGGTTTTACAGTGCATTCATATTCCAAATTTGTAAAGTCGTTTTGGGTAAGCCATTTTTCTGAAATTGTTACTAAATAAACATTGTTTCCCTTGTTTTGCAAGTTCCACAGAATTCCTTCAGCCTCAGGAAATGGTGCCAGGCCCTCTATTTGATCGCGCAGTAGCCGGTTGATTAAATTATTATCAGAGAGCCCGTAACTTAGGGCTTTCAGCGCGGTTTCCTTTGTTATCTCCACCGGTGCACCGTTTTCGTCAGTTATTTCAAATTGTACAATATTTACTTTGGCCTGGGGAAATTTTCCGTTATATGCTTTGTAAAGCAATTGATTGATGTTAAACAAATTCTCGTGAAGATCGATATCAGAATAATTTTCGGAGACCTTTACCCTCAGCATTTCGTGCGAAAGATTATCAATCTGGCCTTCGGCTAAAATACCAGAGAACTTGTAGTCAAGCAGAATGGAGGCTGCAACGTTTGGCTCAAAGTCAGAAATGGCCAAGTACAGGTATTCCTTCAATTCTGATGGTTTTAGCTGCTCTGCATCCGGATATTCAAATCTTGCCAGCAACTCCTTAAAGTCTTCGTTGTTCCACGCACCTTCCAACTCATCGGCCGATTTTACATCGGTTATTTTTACCAAATGCTTCATTTTAATATTTTTTGTTTCTACCTATTTAACCGCAGGGGTTGGTAATTGTTCCAGGTTTATTGAAAATCAGCAAGACAGAGAATTGAAATAACAGATGCGGATGAATGGTTCTTCATTAAAACAGGCGGAGGGGTTATGCCAGCGGAAGTGTAAATGATACAATTGTACCCTTATCTTTTTCACTTTCAATTGTTAATGTCCCCTTATTTTTCTCGATAAAATCTTTTACCAGAATTAGCCCCAAACCAGTGCTTTTTTCATTTTCGGTGCCCCTTGTGTGATGTTTAAAGGCAATATCATAAATTTTTGAGAGTTTCGATTTTTCGATTCCAACACCATTGTCAATAATCCTGATTAAGGCAAAATCTTTATTTAGCACATCTGAATCAACAGTAATCAATCCGCCGCGATGAGAATATTTAATGGCATTGCTGAGAATATTCCGAATAATTGTTTGAACCATATCAGAATCAGCAAATACAAAAATCTTGTCACTGCATTCAACACTGATTTTTATTTGTTTGTTTTCGGCATACTGATTTAATCCTTTTAGTGAAACCTGAATCAATTCGTCAAGTTTAATTTTGGTGGATCTGCATTCAATTTTATCTACCTGCGACTTTGCCCAAATCAATAGGTTTTCCAGCAGGTGACTTACATGTTCGGCTGATTTGTGCAGTACAAGCATCATGTTTTTTAATTCGTCAATGCTGTAATCATTAAAGTTTAAATGGATAAGTTCAAGCAATGAAGCAAGTGAGCCGGTGGGTCCACGCAAATCATGTGCAATAATTGCGAAGAATTTATTTTTGGCAGCATTCGCTTCCCGCAGTTCAGTGTTTTTAAGTTTAAGTTTTTTGTAAAACCAGTAAATAACCAACATAACAAGCAATACCAAAATAATTCCTGAAATCATTATGTTTCTGATTATTTTGTTTTGCCTGTTGCTAAGTGCAATAATTTTATTTTGTTTCTCCAGTTCAGCAATCTGGCTGTTTTTTTCATCTATTTCATAAATTGCCTGCAACTGCTCGGTTTTAATGTTGGCCGCGCCGGAAAGAATTGAGTTTTGAATTTCAATTTGTTTATCCTTGCAGAGAATTGAATTTTTAAAATCATTAAGGTTTAAATAGGCTACAGCGAGCTTTGCATAAATATCCAACTGCACTTTTTTCTGATTGTTTGAAATGGCCAGTTCCAATCCTTGCTCTATAAGCTTGAATCCCGCTTTCGTATCGCCTCTTTCAATCAGGCACAACCCAAGGTGTTCATATATTCCGGGTTGACTGAGCAAATCACCAACTTCCTTTTTAATTTGAAGAGATTCCCTTAAATATTCTTCTGCCTTTAAATAGTTTCCTTTGTAATATTCAATCTTGCCGAGATTCATGTTAACATTTGACAATCCGTATTTTGATTCGGTGGCAGAATATATTTGTAATGTGTTGTCAATATATTTACGTGCTTCTTCAAAATTGCCTTCTTCAAGGTTTAAAAGTCCTAATTGTTCATAACAAATCGCCAGACCATTCTGGATGCCGTCAACCGATGCCAGTGTTTTATAAGTGTTAAGTGATTCATGAAAATATTCCAGCGCTTTTTCAGGAAGCTTTAGGTCATGATATATCCTTCCCAGTAAATAAGTTGCCCATGCATCACCCTCAACAAAATCAGCTTTTTCATAATTCAGCTTCGATTTGATGATGTATTCAATGGCGCGATCATACATCCCATTCATTCGAAATATAGTACCCATAATTGAATAGGAAGAACCCGCAATTTTAAAATTATCTGACAAGCGGCAAGCCTGAACTGACGCATTGAAAGACTCAAGCGCCTGCACAGCATCCCCCATCCTGTGCTGGTTTACCCCAATGTAGTAAAGGATTTCACCTTTATTCCAATTGTCATTAATGTTTTTCGCAATTACCAAAGCCGAATCCAAATACATCAATGAAAGGCTGTTGTTTCTTGTTTCGGTATAAATTCTACCCAGGGTGCAATACGAACGCATCTCCAGTTTCTTATTCCCGATGGCTTTTGCCCTATTTTTAGCAGAACCTGCCATTCGCAATGCTTCATCATAGTTTTTAGTTACTATTTCAAGGGCAAATTCAAGTTGAGCCGATATTTTATCAGTCCCTGATTTTGTGTTTATTATCTTATACAGACTATCAGTTTCAGAAGTGCCTTTAACTTCACCATATGATGCATATGAAATTATGATTAAAATAAATACAACAAAAAAAGGCCCGGCACATATGTTTTTATCCATTGCAGTTGTGGTTTGTATATTCTGCATTCAGTTTTTTAAACGAGGGTTAAATTACAATTATTTTTAATCTGCCATAATTATATTGTTCCTGTATTTTGTTATTTGCATCTATTTACTTGTAAATCAGATTAACAGCACTTTCAATTTTTTTACTGCAAATGCCATAATTTTTTCACACTGCCAATACACCAAAAAACTGTAATGGATTCAATTTTTTTTTTCGTGTGTTTGTTTTGGAAAATCGGTTACGGTTAAAGCAATTTCAGCAGTAAATAACGCAGTGATTGGCGAACCGGAGTTGATGGATGCGGTGTTGCACAAAGCGCGCGGTGCAAAAATAACTGTAGAACCGGAACCATTGGGAAAATATAGTTCAAGTGGCGCATATACTTTGGTTGATACAGAGTTTGGCTGTGCAAAATGGGGGAACTGAAAATGGCTGGGTATTTTACCCGCTCTGTTCAATTAGCTTTTTTAATCCCTTTATTATTGCTGTTTCTATTTGTTTGTACTCTGATATAGTTTTGCCGGTGTAGATAAAAAAGACTGCCAACTGTTTTTCGCCAATTTTATCGTATAACTTTTTTTTATTTAAACGGTAAGCTTCCCGCATCCGGCGTTTGATTAAATTGCGCTGAACGGCCTTTTTGAAATTCCTCTTCCCCACCGTAAATGCAGCCTGCACAGGGTTTGTTGACGGAAGTGGAGTTTCAAGATAAATAATTTTTACAGGGTAAACAAAAAAAGATTTCCCTTCATCAAAAAGTTTGTCGATTATTTTTTTACTGCAAAGCCGTTCATTTTTATGGAATGAAAAACTTGTCTTCCCGTTGTCAATATTTTCCTGTAAACCGTTCATTTTGAATTAAAAAAGGCTATCCACAAATTGACGGACAGCCTTTCAAAATTAGATATATTTTTAATATTATATTTTATTATGCTTTTTAATGTACTGTTCCAAAGCCATTGTCATTGAAGGAGCTTGTGATGTTGGCGCTTCAATATCCAACCTTAATCCGGCTTCAATAATAGCTTTTGCAGTGGTAGGTCCAAAACATGCAATCCTTGTATCGTTTTGCACAAAATCAGGAAAATTTTGGAGTAGAGATCTTATTCCCTGCGGACTGAAAAATACTAGAACATCATACTTAATATCACTTAAGTCGGATAAATTGGCGCTAACAGTGCGGTAAAGTATTGCCTTTGTATATTTATATCCTTCAGCATCAAGCAAATCTGGTATTTCCTGTTTGTGGATATCAGAAAGTGGCACAAGAAAATTTTCATCTTTGTGTTTTTTCATCACATTCACCAAATCCGAGAATTTTCCATCGGCATAAAATATTTTGCGTTTGCGGTAAACTATATATTTCTGCAAATAAAAAGCAGTAGCTTCCGAAATACAAAAATATTTCATCGAATCAGGAATGGTTAAACGCAATTCCTGACCAACCCTGAAAAAATGGTCGATAGCTGTTCTGCTTGTAAAAATAACCGCAGTGTGATCAAGAATATAAATACGGTGGTTGCGAAATTCTTTACCTGAAACACCTTCAACCTGAATAAATGGTCTGAAATCAATTTTTAAACCATATTTTTCTGCCAGTTCAAAATATGGTGACTTAGCCGTTTCCGGTTCCGGCTGCGAAACTATGATACTCTTAACTTTCAAGATTTTCTGCATTTAAGTGTAACTTATCCCCTTATTAATCAACAACTAATTTATAAATCAACAGCAAGGGTAAAATTTCAAGGGTACAAAGGTATAAAAAGAGATAAAATATTGGAAACTGTTTTTTCAATAAAATTGAGATGCCCCTTTTTAATAACATTACATAAAATACCAAAGTCGTTAAAACTCCCAGAAATACTGCGATCATTGGATTTTCGGCAGGATAATATGCTATTAATGCTACAACCGGAAACAATACAATACCTGCCCCGCGATTAAAATTATTTATATTGAAAAGAAATTCCCGCGTATCATTGGCGCCGGTAAAAATTGAACCGAGCGCAAAGTATGCCAATTTTTTTGCCAAAAAATAGAAAATAACCACTCCCAAAGTTTTAGCATATTGCGAAAAAGAAAACAGTGAATCGTTATTTGAAACAAGCACGATAACCTGAAAAATAAAAATAGAAAATGAAATGTAAAATAACGCTTCCAGGCGAAATGCTCCATGTAATATTGAATAATTCCTTTCGCGAAACATACGAAAGGCAGTGGGATAATTTATAAGCGATTGAAAAAGTGAACCTATATATTTTGAAAAACCTGCCCTGACGCTAACGAGAAGAATAAAAGCAAAAAACAGTATTCCTGTCAACCAATCGCCTTCAAAATCCCTTTTCCCGTGGGGTATTACTTTTAGGCCGTTCCACAAAATATGTTCTAAATATGTAGTATCGGGTTGGTAGCGTGTATCGCCAATAAATATCTTTTCCACCGGCCGAATTTCAAAAAAGCGGAAAAGTGTATCGGAAGGAGTCAGCAAAGTTGAATCAATTGGAACAAATGTGGTGGAATCTTCAATAAAAACTGAACCCTGTATATTTTCAACAGAAACTGAATCAAGCGCAGTTTGTCCGCTTGAAAAGTCTGTCAGGTGAGTTCCGTATTTACTATAATTATCCATTTACTCCAATAAGTTCGCAAAGATATTAAATGAATATGGAATGTTGTTTTATGATTTGTATTTTTGACCGTAAATGCCAGCATCTGACAAACAACAAATTTCATCAATTTATCTTGCCCCGCTGCAAGGTTTTACTGACTTTGTTTACCGCAAAGCATACAATGAAATTTTTGGAGGAATAGATGCTTTTTTTATTCCTTACATTTCAGTGAAAAACAATTGGATTTTAAAGAAGTATGAAAAGGAAATCCTTAAAGAGAACAATCCACAAAACCGTGTTATCCCGCAGGTTCTGGCAAACAACGCCGACGAGATGTTATTTCTGGCAAAATTTACTGAAGAACAAGGATACAATGAAATCAACCTCAACCTTGGTTGTCCTTATCCAATGGTAACAAACCGGGGTATGGGTGCAGGTCTTTTACCCCGTCCTGATAAATTACAACAAATGCTCTCTGCTTTTTTCGACAAATCAAATCTTAAATTATCTGTGAAACTGCGCGCTGGTTTAATTTCACCAAAAGAAATTGAGCAAATTGTACCTGTTTTAAACCAGTATGCGTTAAGTGAAGTAATTTTTCACCCCCGTGTTGCCAAACAGCTCTATGCGGGAGAAGTTTTAGATTCGGCATTTGAATTTGCCACAACCAATTTAAAACACAGGTTGGTGTACAATGGCGATATTTTTTCGCTTTCAAGTTTTAACGACAGGGTTCAAAAGTTTGCGGAAATCCGGCATTGGATGCTTGGCCGTGGCGTTTTAATGAACCCTTTTCTACCAGCTGAAATAAAAGGAGTATTTTATTCAGAAGCAGAAAAACAAATTAAACTTGTCGCTTTCCATAAACGCATGTTTGAACTCTATGCTGAAAAAATGGATAATGACGGGAATGTTCTGAATAAAATGAAACAGTTTTGGATTTATTTCAGTTGCTGTTTTCCAAATCAAAAGAAAGGTTTTAAACTGATTAAAAAAGCGGGTAGTTTACCAAAATATCAAAGTGCAATAAAAGAACTTTTAAGGTAACCATTTAATTACTCGAGCAATTTTCTCTTTCGTATTTTTCCATTAAAACCATTAAAAGCTGCATTTCTTTAAACTGTTCTTCATCATTTAAATCTCCGCAAATCTCCAGGAATCTCTTTAACCCGTGCTGATAATCCTCTTCTGTTTCAATTTCGTAAATCATAAATCAATGGGCATCAAGCCAATTATCGGCTGCATTCATTTCAACTGTTAACTGTACACCAATGTCAACAGCGCCTTCCATTTCAGTTTTAACAATTTGTTTTACTTGTTCAAGTTCTTCAATCTGAACATCAAAGTTCAATTCGTCATGTACCTGTAACACCATTTTCGACTTTAGCTTCAACTTTTCAAATTGCCGGTATATATTAATCATTGCAATTTTAATAATATCAGCAGCCGAACCCTGAATAGGCGCATTAATTGCATTTCTCTCTGCCATTCCACGCACAACGGCGTTGGCAGAATTAATGTCGGTTAAATAACGTTTTCGGCCTTTAATTGTTTGAACAAATCCCTGATTCCTTGCCAGTTCAATCTGTTTGTCCATAAATCCCTTTATTTTGGGGAAATTATCGAAATAACCATCGATTAGTTCTTTGGCTTCTGTACGGGGAATGCTTAAACGTTGAGACAACCCAAAAGCTGAAATGCCATAAATAATCCCAAAATTGGCGGTTTTTGCTTTCCGACGCATATCAGAATCAACTTGTTCTTCAGGGATTTGATAAATTTTAGCGGCTGTAATCGCGTGGATGTCTTTACGTTGGTTAAAAGCTTTCAGCATTTCTTCATCCTGACTCAACGCTGCCATAATGCGCAATTCGATTTGCGAATAGTCGGCTGACAGAAAGGTGTGATTTTCGTCGGTTGGAATAAAAGCTTTGCGGATTTGACGACCGTTTTCGGTGCGGATTGGTATATTTTGCAGGTTGGGGTTTACTGAACTCAACCGTCCGGTAGCTGCAATTGCCTGGTTGTAGGAAGTATGGATTTTGCCGGTTCGTTTGTTTACCAAAAGTGGAAGCGCTTCAACATAGGTATTTAGCAATTTTGTCAATCCCCTGTAATCCAATATCTTTTGAATTATCGGGTGCTTGTCAACCAGTTTAATCAAAATTTCCTCACCCGTAGAATATTGCTTCGTTTTTGTTTTTTTCGCATTCGAATCAATTTTTAGTTTTTCAAAAAGAATCAATCCCAACTGTTTTGGTGATGCAACATTAAATTCCTGCCCTGCCAATTCAAAAATTTCCTTTTCAATTTGAATTATTTCAATCCTTAACACGTTGGCATATTCCTTTAATTCGTTTGAGTTAATTTTTACGCCTGCATTTTCCATGTGAACCAGCACCGGAATCAGTGGCATTTCCATAGTTTCGAATAACACGCGCACATCAAATTTATCAAGATCAGGATCAATCTTTTGTTTTAGCTGAAATGTGAGATCGGCATCCTCACAGGAGTAATCGCGCAATTTTTCAAGTGGAACAGAGCGCATTGTACGTTGGTTTTTTCCGTTTTTACCAATTAAATCTTCTGTAGGCACTTTTTTATAGTTGAGATAAATATCGCACAAATAGTCAAGTCCGTGTTTTAAATCGGGTTGTATGAGATAGTGGGCCAGCATTGTATCGTACAATTTACCTTTTACTTCGATGTCATAATTACTCAGCATCAACATATCGAATTTTATGTTTTGCCCGATTTTGGTAATATTTTCATCAGTAAAAATATCGCTGAACTCTTCAATGACTTTTTTTGCTTCCTCAAATTTTGTGGGCAAAGTAACACAAAATGCTTCGTGGCTTCTGAACGCAAATGATAGACATACGATTTCTTCTGATTGCGTATCCAAACCGGTAGTTTCAGTATCAAAACAAAATTCATCCTGCACCGATAATTCAGCCCTTAAACTTGCACGTTGCATAGCAGTTTCAACCAAATAGTACTGGTGCGGAACTGTATCTATTGTATTTTGAATTTTGCCTGCCGATACAATTTCGGGAGAGCCCATGTCAAACAAAGTTCCCTGAAAATTCATTTCTGTCTGTGCCGGGGCTTCCCTGAGATTTAACCGTTGAATAAGTGTTCGGAACTCCAAATCTTCAAATACTTCAATAAGTGCTTCTTTGTTTAACTCATCGCGTGTGAGGTTTTTTGTGTTGAATTCGATTGGGACATCCAAAATTATGGTAGCCAGTTTGCGTGAAAGCCGCACCTGATCTTCAAATTCGATTAAATTCTCCTTTTGTTTTCCTTTTAGCTTATCTATATTTTGATAAATGCCATCGATGCTTCCAAATTCAGCAATCAGCTTTTCAGCATTTTTTGGCCCAATGCCGGGGCAACCTGGAATATTATCGGCTGTGTCACCCATCAAGCCCAAAATATCAATAACCTGACCGGCAGTTTGAATGCCAAAGTTTTCCTGTATTTCCTTTAATCCCCAAACCTCTGCATCGTTGCCTGATTTACTGGGTTTAAACATAAAAATATGATCAGAAACCAACTGCGCATAATCTTTGTCGGGGGTCATCATGTAGGTGGTGAACCCTTGTCTTTCTGCTTCTTTCGCTAAAGTTCCAATCACATCGTCGGCTTCAAAACCAGCCAGTTCGATGATTGGAATATTGAAGGCTTCGATAATTTTACGGATATAGGGAATTGATTTTCTCAAATCTTCGGGCATTTCATCGCGGTGTGCCTTGTATTCCGGGAAGATTTCGTGCCTGAAAGTGGGAGCCGAAACATCGAAAACCACACCAATAAAATGTGGGTTTTCCTTCTCTAAAACCTGCACAATTGTGTTGGTAACACCCAGCATAGCCGAGGTATTTACACCTTTCGAGTTATAACGCGGATTGCGGATAAATGCAAAATAACTGCGGTAAATTAATGCATACGCATCGAGCAGGAAAAGTTTTTGTTGACTGTTTTCTGACATTGTATTATTGAATTTGAATTCTTGTCTTGATTCTCGTATCTATTAATCTCACAATCTCCTTCTTTAATTATCCGATGCAAACCATTCGGTAAATGAAGTTGCAGTTTCGAACAAACGGACACTAAAAAGATTAACACCCAAAGGCAAATGTTGTTGAAGGATTTCGGCAATATAAACAACCATATTTTCGGAAGTGGGTTGAAAATCAACAACGATAAAACGATCAGTAGTTTGCTTTAATATATCCTTTAGTTTTTCAGGAACAAGTTTATTTACCATTAAAGCATGGTCGAACCGGTTTACAATATGAGTTTTAACAAGTTCCTTTATCTGGCTGAAATCCATTACCATTCCATCTTTTGGATGTGATGGTTCGTTACGCGGTTCACCGGTTAGAGTAACTTCGAGAATATAAGAATGTCCGTGAATATTGCGGCACAAACCATCATATTCGTAAAGTGTGTGGGCCATTTCGAAATGAAACCGTTTTGTAACCCTTATTTTTGGCATGTTGTATTTTTATTTTGACGCGTGAAAGTACGTATTTTTGGTGTCGCGAATTTAAAAAAAGGTAGTTTTGAAATGGCCAAACCGAATGAATTAAAAATAAATCTGTGTTTGCAAAATTACCTGGCCTTTCGAGCTTGTCCACAAATCCTGACCTTCAACTTCTGTAAAAACTGGCCGCGAGGAGTATTGCAAAGTCCATTTTATGTTGTGCCCATACATCAGCCAGTTAACCCCGGCGTCAAACTGCAATGAAGCTTCATCCAGCGCTTCAAACTTTTTAAAAGTTGCGGCTCCGTATGGTTGAAAACGATTCTTCAGTCCCTGCCCGGGAAGCATGTAACCAAATTCAGCACGAACAATGTGCCCGGTTCCAACTTCCCACTCCGAATTACCAATCCCCTGTGGAAGTGCAATTTCGGCAGCCATTTTTGAAACATTCATTTTACCCATCGCCCGAAGATAATTCGAACCAAAAAAGTTGTAATAATATCCCAGGTAAGAAGTAATTGAGCCATTATTTTTTGTTGGCATATCAAGGAAAACATCAACAGCCGCCAGAAAAATATCACTTATTTGCGATGGATAATAATCAGCAAAGTCGGGCAGCAAGTGTTCGGCTCCCGAAGAAATTAACCAGGCTGCCAAAAAAGGATCAACTGTCGATAAATCTTTTTCGGCTTCCACCAGCATTGCTTGCGGGTGGTAATAAAAACCGGCGCCAACATTCAGCATCTTTGCCCTTCCCAGGTTATTCATTGTCATGTAAGGAAATAAGGTGTTTTCTTTATCGAAAAACTGCCACTCAAAATAACCTTTTACAGCAAAGTTTTCGTTTATTTTTTCGGTTGTAAATGGTGAAGAAACTGAATCAATTCCATATTCAAAAGGTTTTACAACAGAAACCCGGTAATGCAGTTTATCGATTGTCCCTTTTGCATAAATACCCAATTGCCGTCCAAGTTTGTCAAATGTACCTCCCACCGGATATGCAAACCCAGGGTTATCCACAACAAGAAATTCAAGCAATTTATTGTTGGAATACCGAGAAATGCCATTCCATGTGTTCAAACCAAAACCCAAATGAAATTTATCTTTACTTATAATAAACTCTGTTTCTGCATTGTATAAATTGATGGCCGGATTTTGTTTAGTACGGTAAGTCTGACCATCAAAACCAATCTGTGTGTAAATAAAAACACGGTCCATCAGGTATGTATAAAAAATTAACCTGCTCCGTCGAATCCCAATATCCATATCACTATATTGCTGAACACCATTGATATCGGGATTATTCATAATATAGCGGGTCCAGATTTGGTTTACCATCAACATTCCGGCATACGAACTTTTGTCTTCTGAAAGATAAACTTTGAGATTGGGCATTTTTAGTTCATCCTGTGCAAAACCCGATATCAGATTAAAAAGAAAGGTAATTGTGATTGCAAATTTTAAAAATCGATTCATGAATTGAAATTGAGTTTAAAGTTTTTCTTAACAGAAATAAGTCCAAAAATAACATCAACTTTATAATTCTGTTATACTTTACTGAAATTAGTGCTGAATTCTCTTTTCAAAAAATATATTACACAAAAGCCACCATTTAAAAACAGTTGAATTTGAAATTATAAAAGGCAGTCCTGCAACCCTTTATCAGCAAGTAAAATGTCTCCACTCCCGGTAATATCAGAAGAAAAGAATAAAACTTAGAAAAAACTTTAAAATGTGAATGAGTAAAACTTCAACTGAATTCGTATTACCTTCAAAGAGCATTTAAATTGAAATACTTTTTTCATACATAGTTTTTGGTTAATTAGAATTGAAGGATTCCATTCTTACTTCAGGAATGGAATCCCTTCTCTGAAAAACGGCTATCGAAGTATTTCCGGTTTAAAAAAATTAATGCAGAGGAAAAAACAAAAATGAACAATCAGATTCAAAATATTCTAAAAAAAGGTAAAAATAAGAATGCAACGGAAGTTGACAGACAAGAAATGCTTGACCTTTTTCATCAACCTGAAATAGAATTTCTTATCAAAGAACAACTACTTGAAGAACTTGAAAGTACTACTGAGAAAGAGTCTGTTTCCCGTGATTTGCAAAAAGTTTTTAACCGGCTTTGGAGTCGCATCGAAAAAAATGAACCGAATAAAACACAAGGCACACGGTTTTTATATTCGGCCTTAAAAATTGCCGCAGTATTGCTTACCGGGCTATTTATCGGTTTGTATGTTTCATCACTAAATTACAGGCCAACCCCTGAATACTATGTGGCCCACACACCGCCGGGATCGATTTCAGAAGTTATTTTACCTGACGGTTCGGTAATTTTTCTCAATGCCGACTCACGCATAAAATACAGTCTGAATGGAATGAAGAATTCAAGAGAAGTATTTCTTCAGGGAGAAGCCTGGTTTGAAGTGGCAAAAAACAAAAAGAATCCTTTTATTGTTCATACTGATGCATTCGACGTAAAAGTAACCGGCACAAAGTTCAACATTAAAGCATATGACAATGAAAATGAAGTTGCCGCAACTGTTGAAGATGGTAGTGTTGTCATTCAATCATCGAAAAATTTTAATATAGGAGAAGAACTTGTTTTAGAACCCGGAGAACAGTTGGTTTTAAAAAAGGAAACAAAAGAAGCGGTTGTTAAACAAGTAAATACCAAATGGTTTACTTCATGGAAGGATAACAAACTGATTTTTATCAACATGGAGCTAAAAGACCTTGTTGTATTGCTTGAACGTAAATATGGGGTTGATATAGATGTAAAAAGGAAAGAAATAATGGAACTCCACTTCGATGGAACCATTAAAAATGAATCAATTATTGAAATACTTGACATCATGAAAAACACATTGCCAATAGATTACAAAATTGACGGGCAAAAAATAGAAATAACAAATAATAACAATTGAATTAAAAACAGATAGAATATGATATAATTTAAAAAAAGCCGGACGGTGCGGACACACTACCCGGCTTCAAAAGTTTCGAAAATTTTTGGTGGCTAAGCCACCAATTCAGTATTAATCAAAACATTTCAAATTTATGAAAAAAATGAGTATGAATGCCTTTCTGCATGGCAGAAGGGTCAAAAAATGGGTTTTAATGATGAAACTAACAATGCTTCTGTTTTTGGCGGGTTTGATGCAGGTTTCGGCAACAGTTTATTCACAGGCTACTAAATTTAACTTTAAAGCCGAGAATAAGCAAATTGTTGATGTTTTAAGAGAAATTGAAGAAACAAGTAACTTCAGATTTTTTTACATCCGGGAACAGGTAGGTGTTGAAAGACAGGTTACGGTTAAGGCAAACGGTGCCACTGTTGAGCAAATTCTCGATGAATTGTTTAACGGACAAGGAATTAGTTATAAAGTGATGGATGATAACCTCGTGTTGTTAAGTCCTGATAAAGCTATTTCAAAACTCGAATCTTTGTCCGCACAGCAAAATGCAGTAACCGGTAAAGTTACCGACGAGTCAGGACAACCATTACCCGGTGTTACAGTTTTGATAAAAGGAACAACAAATGGCACTGTTACAAATTCAAACGGTATTTATACCATCTCAAATGTTCCTGAAAATACAACACTTGTATTTTCTTTCATTGGAATGAGAACTCAGGAAGTTGCAGTGGGAAATCAATCAACAATAAACATCAGCATGGGAGTTGATGCAATTGGTATTGAAGAAGTTGTTGCAATTGGCTACGGTTCTCAGAAAAAAAGTGATTTAACCGGAGCAGTAGTTTCAGTTTCAAGCGAAGACATGAACATGGGCGGAACAGTAAGCAGCGCGGCCCAGGCATTGCAGGGCCGCACCGCCGGGGTTGTTGTTACCCAAAATTCCAAAGCACCGGGCGGTAGTGTTTCGGTCAGAATTCGAGGTTCAAACTCAATCAGCAGTAATAACGAACCCTTGTATGTTGTAGATGGATTTCCTACTTCAAACGGTGCGGATATTAACCCGAATGACATTGAGTCGATGCAAATTCTGAAAGATGCATCAGCAACTGCAATTTACGGTGCCCGTGGTGCAAACGGCGTAATCCTGATTACAACAAAGCGCGGTAAAGCAGGGGAAAGCGAAATCACTTACAACGGCTATGTTGGTACGCAAAAAATTGTCAACCCCTTTGATATGCTCGATGGAAAGCAATATATGAACCTGGCAAATGCATTGTACAAAGAAATTGACGGTCAGGAAAATGCTGAAAATGCAGTTTATACTGAATCTCAGTTGCAGTCGAATGTTAATACTGATTGGATTAAAGAAACTTCACGTACAGGCGTTGTTCAGGATCACAATATTCAGTTTAAAGGTGGCAGCGAAAAAACAAAAGTATTAGCCAGCCTTGGTTATTTCGACCAAAAAGGTGTTTTAAAAAATACCGACTTCTCACGTATGTCAGGCCGTTTAAACATCGACCAGACTGTTAATGATTATGTAAAAGCAGGTGCAACAGTTTTTGCACAGCGCGAAAACTCAAATTTCCAGTTGTACAGCGGAAATATTTTGTATCAAAATGTGTTGCTGGGAATTTTAACATACGACCCAACGGTTCCGGCATTTAATCAAGACGGTACTTACGGAAGGCCTCCGGGAGGCAGGGGCGACAATCCACTGGCCAACCTTTTGGAGCGCACAAACGACCAAACAAACGATAAATTCAATGGAAATATGTTTGTAGAAGTTGAACCCGTTAAAAATCTGGTTTTCAGGGTAAATGGTGGTGTTGAACTTGTTCACAGTTTTCAGGGCAAGTATTTGCCACGTTCGACTTATCAGGGTGGCATAGACAATGGTGTTGCCAGCAGAAACGAATTTTCTTCACTCAATCAGCTTCTTGACGCAACGGTTAATTATAAAACAATAATTGATACAGACCATTCATTTAATGTGATGGGAGGTTATTCGTACCAGAAATTTGGCTATCAAAATGAATCTATTGGGGTGAAAGGTTTTTCAACCGACCTGTTTTCGTACCATAATGTTGGGGCAGCTTCAACTATAACAGGTGTTTCCTCCTACAAAAGAGAAAGTCTGCTCGTTTCATTTTTTGGCAGGTTTAACTATTCATACAAAGAAAAATACCTCGCCACTTTCACTCTCAGAGGTGACGGTTCATCACGTTTTGGCTCCGATCAGCGTTGGGGTACTTTCCCGTCAGGTTCTCTTGCATGGCGACTGGATCAGGAACAGTTTATTCAGGATTTGAATACATTTTCGAACCTGAAAATAAGACTAGGCTATGGTAAAACCGGTAACGATCAGGTAGGGGAATATGCTTCTTATGCTTTGATGAGCAACACCCACCTTACTTTTGACGGAACATCAAATACAGCTGGAACTCACCTCAACCCAAATACTCCCGAAAATCCAACTTTAAAATGGGAAACTACTTCGCAGTATAACCTTGGTTTGGATATGGGTTTTTTTAGTTCAAGACTGGGAGTTTCTGTTGATGCTTATTCAAAATCAACATCAGACTTATTAATCAGGAAGAATCTCCCAACTTACTCAGGTTTCTTTGTTGTACAGTCAAATGTGGGAGAGATAGCCAACAAAGGTTTTGAGATTGAGTTGAATTCCATTAATACTACAGGTGATTTTAAATGGGAAACCCGCTTTAATTTTGCATTGAACAGGAATAAAGTTGTAAGCCTGGGTGGTGAAAGTGAGATTTATATTACCTCATCAAAACCTGTTGGTAATGTTTCTGAAGAACAATATGCTGTAATTCGTGAAGGTGAGCCATTAGGTTCTTTGTTCGGATATGTTTATGATGGCGTTTTGCAACAAGGTGAAACCTATGCAGCGCAACCCAATTCAAAACCCGGTGATCCAAAATATCTTGATTTGTCAGGACCTGAAGGTGTTCCTGATGGTTTGATTACCTCTGACGACCGCACGATTATCGGTTCTGCACAACCGGATTTCATTTTTGGTTTTACAAATAATTTCGATTATAAAAATTTCGATCTGTCGCTTTTCTTTTACGGATCAGTTGGAAATGATTTGCTGAACATGAACAACATGAACCTGGAATGGAACAGGACAACCGATGCATTAAACCGGTGGACACCAAGCAACACCAATACCAACCAGCCTCGTAATGGTTTTTACTATGCACAATATGGCGGATATACAAACAGTCATTTTATTGAAGATGCATCATTCCTTAGATTAAAAAACATCACTTTGGGATATACAATTCCTTCGAGAATTAATTTCCTTAGTTCTGTCCGGCTGTACGTAATTGCGGAAAATGTATTCACGCTTACCAAATATTCAGGATTTGATCCTGAAGTTGATACAAAAGGCTATGAGGCAAAAGGTTCGCAAACAGCAAATGCAGGAGGTGGGCTCGATTTTAACTCATATCCAAGTATGAAGTCGGTTACAGTTGGGTTAAACGTTACTTTTTAAGTAAGCTAATCATTAATAACATGAAAAATAAAAATAACATGAAAAACATAATATATCTGTTGGCACTGGTTTTAATGGCAGGTTGCACCGACCTTGAACCACAAATGTACAGCGACATGACAACTTCAAATGCTTATTCAACTGAAAGTGACATCAATGCCGCTCTTGTTGGCGTTTATGCTGACCTTGCACCATTCCCCGGCGATGGCTGGATGTATTACAACGGTTATCTTGTAATGACTACAGACTATACAACCGATATGGGTTTCTCAACGGCAGCAGGCGACCCGACAAAATTGAGCAATTTTACCTACGATGCCAATAACCGTTATTTCAACTATAACTGGAGGTATATGTTCGAAGTAATCAGTAACGCAAATATTCTTGTTGACAGGGTTGCAGGAGTTGATATTGATGAAACCAAAAAGAAACAGGTAATTGCACAGGCCCGTTTTTTAAGAGCTTTGGCTTATCGGGATGCTACTGATGCCTGGGGCCCGGTGCCATTAATCACAACTGTAATCAGCCCAACCGAAACTTATGATATGGAGCTTTCACCGGTAAGTGAAGTTGACAAGGTAATTATCGAAGATTGTAAATATGCCATCGAAAATCTTCCAAAATCGTGGAGTTTAAATGATGGATTGACAAGAGCCACAAAAGGAGCTGCTGCAATGTTGCTGGGTAATGTTTATATGCGTGCCCACGATTATGCAAATGCCAAAACCTATATCGATATGGTTCTCCAGTTGAGGAGTGAAGGAGTTTATAAATTAAATCCCGATTTTAAAAACATATGGTCTGAAAGCAATAAACATGATGCCGGAATGATTTTCTGCATCATGCATGAAGCTTCACAAAATGGGGGTGAAATAACAAACCATTTTGGCCCTGCTGATCATCCCGAAGTACAAAACCGTTGGCAATATTATGCGGTTTCACTTTATTTCTGGAGAAAATACAGCGATACGGATCCTCGTAAAGAATTCTTTTATTACAATTATGAAGGACTTTCAAATCGCGATGAAACCACTGAAAATGGATTTTTCTATATGATGCCCGAACCTGGTCAAACTGTTCCTCCCAGCGATACAGTTAAACTGCTCAAAAATGTGGCGACAATGAAATATTCTTATGAGATGGTAGATCCGGCATATTATGATGGTCGTACAATTCCGGTATTTCGTTTGGCCGATGCTATTCTTAGCAAAGCTGAAATCGAAAACGAATTGAGCGGCCCAACTGCAGCGCTTCCCTATTTGAATGAGATTCGTAAAAGAGCAGGCGCTCCTTTATATGGAGATGCTGGTTTTCCTGTTCCGGCTTCAAAAGCTGAAATGGCAGACAAAATTTTGGATGAAAGAGGATTCGAATTCGTTTTTGAATATAAACGACGCCCCGATTTACTTCGTTTTGGAAAATACGAAGAGGTTTGTAATGCTTATTTGCAATCACGCGGTTTGGCGCCTTCGGTTACATCAAACATGAAGTATTTCCCTTATCCGTTGGTGGATGCTCAGTTAAACACAAATATGGCTTCTGAAAATTTAGTGAGGTTGCCAAAATAAAATCATTAATTTCTCTTTTAAAGAGAAAAACGATAGATTGAAACCGTTGGCAGTATACATTTGCCAACGGTTTTTAAACTTTCATTTTTTTTGACTTGACTTGTCAGCGTGCGCAGCTCCTGACAACGTCAAAAAAACAATTTATAGTTTATGAATCAAAAAAGAACATATTGGAAATCAGGCGGATTAATTGCGCTGGCGGTATTTACAGCAATTGCCCTTTTTTGGTATTCTTCCCGTAATATTTCAATAAAAAATGTTCTCTTGAGTTCGCCCAACAACAATGCATTTCAGGAAGAAATTGCAATCGAACTCGATAAACCAGCCGCGCTGACGGTAAGATACTGGATTGAGGGTTCATCAGAAAAATTTCAAACTGTAAAATCACCAAAAGGATTAAAACACGCTGTTCAGTTGCTGTTGCTCGAAACTGATAAAACTTATAATTATCAAATTATAATCGACAGGTTTTTTGACGTAAAATCCGGCGTTCTTTCTTTTAAAACAAGAGCACAATCGCCATGGCTTGATTTTCATTGGGTTGGTAATGGCGCACCTTTCGACAAAACCGCTTTTGGAGATGGGATGCTAATGATTTGTTATGCCCGGATGCCCGGTTTTGTTACAATGGTTGACGCTGATGGGAAAGTTAAATGGCACTGGCAGGTTGACGATATTGGCGTACGTGCAGCAACAGTAACGCCGAGAGGCACAATTCTGGCAATGCTCCGTCCGCCAAACAAAGACGAAATTGACGATAAACCAAAAGAACACCGCAAAATTCTTGAAGAAATACAAAAACCCATGCGCCGTGGTAAAATAGGTTTTGCTGGTGGTACAGCAATGGCTGAAATTGACCTTACCGGAAAAACACTTTGGCGGCTCGAAATGAAAGGTAAAGTTGAAAATGATTTGATTCACCACGACCTTAGGATGGACAAAAACAACCACATTCATACTTTGTACCGATCCACAAAATTGTATCAAAATCCCAATAAACCCGGAGCAGTGCCCGATACTTTAATCGGCGATGGAATTGTTGTATTGGATACCCTGGGAAATGAAATCTGGAAATGGTCGGTTTGGGATATGTGGGACATAGAAAAAGATTCATTGATGGATGATTTTGGATACGACCGTTTTCACATGAATGCCCTTAATTTTGATAACGATGGAAATTACCTTGTTTCGGTTGCTATGGAAGATCAGATTTGGAAAATAAACTCAAAAACCGGAAAGTTGATTTGGAAATTGGGGAAAAACGGAGATTTCAAAATGGATACAGCGGCTTATTTTTCGTTCCAACATTCTGTAAATGTGAATTACGATGGCGATTATATGCTTTTCGACAACAACCTTTTCAAGGAAGTTTCGCGAACACTTTCGTTCAGCATTGATACAAATAAAATGACTGCCACAACAGTCATAAATGCACCACTTCCAACAGTAAAATATACATCACGCATGGGTAACGGATATCTGCTTCAAAACGGAAATCTGTTGCAAACCAGCGCTAAAACCGGCTCGGTGCTGGTAACCGGCAAAACAGGAAATATACTTTGGGAAATGGATACGCCGTTTGTTCCCTACAGAGTTGAATATATTCAGGCAAAAATGTGGGATAAATATTTTGTAAAAGACTAATTATGAAAACCATACAACCAATACAAATTATTGGCACACAGCGATCAGGCTCAAATATGTTGCGATTAATGCTGAATCAGTTTGAAGAAATAACTGCACCGCATCCTCCGCATATTTTACAGCGTTTTTTCCCGCTTTTACACATTTACGGAAATTTGCAACTTGCATCAAATTTCCACGCGCTGGTTGACGATGTTTGCAAACTTGTTGAAAGTAATCCGGTTCCTTGGACTGGCGTAACTTTCAACCGCAATGAAATTATGGTACGCTGCAAAAACAATTCATTAATCGAAGTTTTCAGGGTTATTTATGAATTGAAAGCAGAAGCGGAAAATGCCGCATTTACTGGGTTTGTAAAAGTATGGACAACGTAAAATATACTCCGGAACTGGAAACTTCGGGTATGAAAATGCGCTACATATATTTGTACCGCGATGGCCGTGATGTTGCCTGCTCTTTTAAAAAAGCAATTGTTGGCGAGAAGCATGTTTACCATATTGCCAATCAATGGGCGGCCAACCAAAAAGCCTGCATCGAACTTGAAAAAAATATCGAAAAAAGCCGTTTCTTAAAAGTGAGTTACGAAAACCTTTTGCATCATCCCAAAAAAGAAATGAAGCGGATTTGTTCATTTTTAAATATCGAATTAAAAAAGGAAGTTTTTGATTTCTATCATTCCGAGGAATCAAGAAACACAGCTGTTGCCGGTAAAATGTGGGAAAATGTTGCCAGGCCGATTCTTAAAAACAATTCGCAAAAATTCAAAACTGAACTTACTCCAATGGAAACTGCAATTTTTGAAAAACAAGCAGGTGGAGTTTTGCAACAACTGGGCTATACTTTGGAAAAATCAGGAATCTTGAACGGTACACCTTTTTCTGAAACCGAATTGAATAAGTTCAACCTGGAAAACAAAACGTTAAAAGAAATCGCCAATCAATGCGCCGACCCGGCGGGAATGAAATTAAGGGAAAAACAGGATTTAATTTTGAATGTAATCCGGGAAAGAAACATTGCCGTCAGCATAAGCTGACGGAATTTGTATACTGCATATATTTTCTGTCTTTAGCCACATTTTGATTTGAATATTCGTAGTGGTTAAAACAATTTTTTTGAATACATTAACTAATATCTAATACCATGAAACTAATTTCTATAATTTTTATCTGCCTGATATTGTTAATCGCAGTACAAACCGCATTTTCACAAGCCACTATTACCGAAAAAGCTGTAAAGTTTAAAACCTATCCCTATTCAGATCCCGATCCGGTTGCGCGAATCACAAAGTTTTACCCGTATTTTCGTTTTGATGGATTTACAAATACTCCTGTTGAAAAAGAATGGAAAATTGTAACGCTCGAAAACGAATACATTAAAGTTTATGTAGCACCCGAAATTGGTGGCAAAGTGCTTGGTGCTATTGATAAAGCCTCCGGTGAGGAGTTTATCTACTTTAACAAGGTGGTAAAATTCCGCGATATCGCCATGCGGGGCGCGTGGACTTCCGGCGGTATCGAATTCAATTTTGGCTCAATTGGTCATGCCCCAACAACTGCATCTCCGGTTAATTATATTCTGAAAAATAATGAAGATGGAAGTGTGAGCTGCATCATAGGTGCTCCCGATATTACCTCACGCACCGAATGGCGCGTTGAAATCCGTCTACCTGCAAATGCTTCATATTTCGAAACAAATGCGCTGTGGTACAATCCCTCCGATCAAAAAACTTCGTTGTACAACTGGATGACAGCTTCCGTAGATGCATCTTACGATTTGGAATATTTTTTCCCCGGTCATACCGAAATTGGACATGGTGGCGAATACGGTTCCTGGCCGGTAAATAAAGACGGGATAAAAATTTCAGAATATAAAAACAACACCTTTGACGGACCAAAATCTTATCATGTTTTGGGCGAATATGCCGAACAGTTTTTATGCTATTTTCATAATAAAGATTTCGGACTTGGCCACTGGTCGCCATATGATGAAAAACCGGGACAAAAAATATGGCTGTGGGCTCTTTCCCGTGAAGGAGAAATATGGGCCGACCTTTTAACCGACCCGGGAAATATTCAATACACTGAAATACAAACAGGCCTGTTATTTAACCAGGCCGCTGTAAACAGTACTTATTCGCCGTTTAAACACCTTTTTTTCTATGAGGGCTCAGAGCAAAAATTTACCGAACGCTGGTTCCCTGTAAAAGGAATTGGTGGCATGGTAAAAGCCAATGAAGTTGGGTCGTTAAATTTCGAAAGAAATGCAGGTGAGGCAAAAATTGGTTTTTGTGCCAACCAGGTTATTAACAGCAACTTACTTGTAATAGCCGATGGAAAAGAAATCTTCAAAAAAAATATAACACTTAAACCAACTGAATTTATTTTAGAAAGCATTGAAATTGGTTCAGCAGAAAATATTGAGGTAAAAATTGGAGATTATTTTTCTTTCAATTCAGAAGAAATTGAAGAACGGAAATTATCGAAACCGGTGGTGATAAATAAAGATTACGATTGGCAATCGGTTGATGGGATTTTGACAGCTGGTATTGAGTTGGAAAAACAACGGCTGTATGCTGAAGCACGTGAAAAATATGAACAGGTTTTGCAAAAGGAAGTTTTTAATACCGAAGCATTGACAAGAATGGCCGGATTGTGTTACCGCAGCATGGAATACAAAAAGGCCAACGAATTTGCGTTGAAAGCTTTGGCAAATGACACGTATCATCCTGAAGCCAATTACATTTTTGGGTTAATCAGCAAAAAATTGGACAAAAAATATGATGCGCTTGACGGGTTTAGTATGGCAGCCCGTTCAGTAAGTTACAGGTCGGTTGCCAATGCACAAATTGCTGCTATTTATTTTACCGATGGCGAAATGCAGACATGCCTAAAATATACCAACCAGTCGCTCGATTATAACCGATATAGTATCAACGCATTAAAACTAAAAGCTTTGGCATTTGAAAAAACCGGGCATACTGAAAACCTGAAATCTGTTTTGGATGAAATTCTGGCAATCGATCCCATAAATGCTTTTGCACGATTTGAAAAGAATGATGATTTCGCGAAAGTTTTGAATTACGAAATGCCCGACCAAATTTGTCTTGAACTTGCAATCTGGTATTATAACCTGGGTTTAAATGAAAAAGCAGTCAAGGTGTTAAAATCCACAAAAGCAACACCGCTAACTAATTATTGGCTGGCTTACATTTTAAAAGATTCTCAAATTCTTGAAAAAGCAACTTCAGCGCCTGTTGCTTATGTTTTTCCGTTTCGTGATGAAACTATGAATGTACTTGAATGGGCACAAAACCAGAACAAAAACTGGAAAAACAGTTATTATACCGGTCTCATTTTTTGGTCGAAAGGACGAATAGATGAAGCAGAAAACTATTTTAAAAGTTGCGAAATGCAACCCGATTATTTTGCTTTTTACCTCACGCGGTTTGAATTACTGAATGGAAAAACCGGGTACAATGGCGAACCCGATTTGCTAAAAGCTCAACAACTTGCACCCAACGAATGGCGCACGATATTGGCACTGTCTACATTCTACGAAGATAATCAGCAGTATGATAAAGCGCTTGAATGGGCTAAAAAAGGTGTCGCACAATTTCCTGAGAATTATATACTTGCTTACCAACTTTCAAAAAACCTTTTAATTTCAGGCGAATATAAAGAAGCCTTGAATATCTTAACAAAAACAAACATTTTACCCAACGAAGGGGCAAGCTACGGACGCACAACTTACCGTCAGGCCTCTGTTTTGGATGCAATCCATAATTTGAAAAATAATAAAAACAAAAACGCTCTTACTCGCATCAAAATGGCAAGGGAATGGCCTGAAAATCTGGGCGTTGGAAAACCTTATGATACCGATGAGAGGATTGAAGATTACCTTGAAAGCGTTTATTGGTCTAACAACCGCAACGCCGCAAAAGCGAAGGTGCTTGAAGATAAAGTGATTGAATCAACACTGAAATCAACAAGAGCAAGTTCAGGTGATTACCTCGGTGCGATTTTATTGAGAAAAGCAGGAAGGGAAAAGGAAGCGGCAGATTTGTTAAACCGGAAAATTGAAGCCGAACCTAAAAGTCTGGTTGCACAATGGAATCTTGCAAAATTCAATGGGAACAATACTGAAGCAGAAAAATTGAAAAACAAAATTGAAGCAGAAAATGGCAGCTCATTTTTTAGTCCCAGAGTTAGAGATACAGGTTTTGCGCTGATACTGGCGATTTTGGAATTAAACAATTGAATCAGGAATTTAAAGAAATGAGCCACATTTTTAATTATTACTCTCAAATGCCCAATTCCATAAATTAAAATATCATGAGAATAACCACATTTACTATCCTTTTTCTTAGTCTTTTTACTTTTTCCGGCATTGCCCAGGAAAGTCATGAACTAAAACCAAATTTATACGGAACCGGAACCTGGGATGCCGATTCGCTCGGAAACCACCGTGCAGTTATAAAAGTTGAAAATGCCGCCGATATTGTTGTGGCACATATTCCCTGGCGCAGACGCGATTTCAACCCCGAACAAAAAACGATAATCATTGTCGATGCTGCCACAGGAAGACAGGTGAATAATTTGCTTCCGGTTAATATCAACCGCGAGTTTGGCGATATACTTTTTCAGGCTAAAAATCCGGGAGAATATTTTGTGTATTATCTGAAACACTTTATGCACGGGCGAAGCAACTATCCAAAAGTTACTTACCCGTCATTTGAATTAAAAGCTGAAAAGAGTTGGTTGTCAAAAGCAGAATCAGCAGCAAAAAGTTCAGCAGGTTTACCAAAATCACAACTTGTGCAATTCCAGTCTATCGACCCGTTTAACTCATTTTATCCGATGGAAATTATTGCCACAAAAAATGAAGTTGAAGAATTAATCAGGAAAAATCCGGCAGATTATCTTCTTTTCACTGAAAGCAGGGAAAATTCCATTCGAATGACTTCAGATTTACCTTTAAAATGGATTCAGGAGGGAGTTACAAATAAGTTTTCGGGGAAAGCATTAAAAAACGAGTTTTTCACTTTCCAGATTGGTGTTTTTGCAGCGCAAAAGAATCTTGAAAATATTGAGGTTCAGTTTTCAGGTTTGAGTTACCGCGACACGGTTGTAACTGATGCCGGGATATTTTCAAGTTTTAATACAGAAGGTGTTGATTGGGAAGGAAAACCTTTTAAAAAGACCGTCAACGTTGAAAAAGGGAAAGTTCAGGCTTTGTGGTTGGGTGTTCAAATTCCTGAAAATATGAAAGCAGGAGAATACAAAAGTATAATCCGCATAAAACCTGCCAACAGTAAGGAAACGTTAGTTGAATTACAATTGATTATTCCCGAAGAAACCATTTTGGCGCACGGTGATGACGAACCTGGAAGAATGTCGCGCTTACGTTGGCTCAACTCAACAATTGCTGCCGACGATGGAATAGTTGCTCCCTATTCTGCTTTGGAATTAGATGGGAACACAGTTAGTTGCCTGGGGCGCGAGGTAACTTTTGGCAAAAATGGATTTCCCGAAAGCATCAAAAGTTTTTATTCTGAAAGTGTTACAAAAATTCAGGAAACAGGAAAAGAAATTCTGTCTGCCCCGGTACAACTGATTGTTGAAACAAACAATAAAAATGCGACATGGAAAAATCCTTCATTCAAAATAACCAAACAAAAAGAAGGTGCAATTGCCTGGGAAATCAGTAACGAAATGCCAGGTTTTAAAATGAATGGAACAGCTCAAATGGAATTCGATGGCAACATTGATTACCAATTGGTGCTGACAGCAACTGAAGATATTTCTGTAAAAGATATCCGTTTAGAAATTCCGATTCAGAAAGATGCAGCAAAATACATGATGGGACTGGGGCAAAAAGGTGGATTTCGGCCAGATAATATAAACTGGAAATGGGCCGTAGAAAAAAATCAGGATGGCCCTTGGATTGGCGATATTAATGCAGGTCTGCAGGCACGTTTCCGCGACAATCACTACTCACGCCCTTTGAACACAAATTTCTACTTGCAAAAACCGCTTTATATGCCCGATTCCTGGTATAATGCAGGGAAAGGTGGTATTACAATCCAACCCAACACTTCGGAATCTGTTTTGGTAACTTCATATTCCGGTGAACGGAAAGTTAAAAAAGGGGAACAACTGCACTACTATTTTAATATCCTTGTTACACCTTTTCGTCCGGTTGATACCCAAAAACACTGGCATAACCGTTATTTTCACAGTTACCAGCCAATTGATACGGTGCTTGCTTACGGCGCAAATACAATAAACGTTCATCACGCAAACGAAATAAATCCATTTATCAATTATCCATTTTTTCGCCCTGTGCAAATGAAGGAATATATCGATGATGCACATTCGAATGATTTGAAGGTCAAAATTTATTACACGGTTCGCGAGCTGACAAACAAAGCTCCCGAGTTATTTATGCTGCGAAGTCTGGACAATGAAATTTTTTCGGAAGGCAGTGGTGGTGGATTTTCCTGGCTGCAGGAGCACCTCGATTCGAATTACATTGCAGCCTGGTTTGTGCCTACTTTGCAGGATGCCGCAGTTGTAAATACAGGTATTTCGCGCTGGCATAACTTTTATATTGAAGGTTTAAACTGGCTGGTAAAAAATGTTGGAATTGACGGCTTGTACATTGATGACCTTGCTTTTGACAGAACTTCAATGAAACGCATCCGCAAGGTTTTGGAACGTGGTAATCCGGGAGCTTTAATCGATTTGCATTCTGCCAACCAATTTAATGTTCGCGATGGGTTTGCCAACAGTGCGAATCTTTACCTTGAACATTTCCCGTTTATCGACAGGCTGTGGTTTGGAGAATATTTTGATTATAATTCGCGACCTGATTTTTGGCTGATTGAAACTTCAGGACTTCCGTTTGGTTTGATGGGAGAAATGTTACAGGACGGTGGAAATCCCTGGCGTGGAATGGTTTATGGGATGACAAGCCGTGCACCGTGGTCGGGAAATCCGGCTCCCATTTGGAAAGTGTGGGACGATTTTGGGATTGAAAAAAGCGAGATGATTGGATACTGGGATTCAACAAATCCGATTAAAACAAACAGCAACGACACTTATGCAACAGCATATGTTCAACAAGGAAAAAAAGCGTTAATTGCACTTGCAACATGGGCCGAAAGTGATGACAAAATCAATTTGGAAGTTGACTGGAAATCGTTGGGTATCAACCCGTCAAAAGCAGAATTTTATGCTCCTGCAATAAATAATTTTCAGGATGAAAAAATCTGGTCGCCAAAAGAGCCGATTGTTGTTCCGAAAGGCAAAGGATATTTGATAATTGTTCGGGAAAAGAAGTGAGACTTTTAACGCTGACAAGTCCGATGGACGTTGTCACGATAAAAGTCTCCTCTGACTTGACAGCGTGCGTAGCTCCTGTCAACGTCAAGTACGTCAACGTCAAAAAACAACAACGAAATAATAAATCCAATGAAAAAAATATCCATACCAATTCTAATTCTTTTGTTATTTTGCGTCGAAAGTCTTTTTGCACAACTGCATACAAATCAAAATCTTTTCAGGCAATTGGTTGAAGAGTTGCCGACACCAAACAGTTTCAGGCTGGCAACTGGTCATCCCGGCCCTGATTATTTTCAGCAGCAGGTTGATTATAATATGGAAATAGCATTGGATGAAAACGCAAAGTCGATTTCCGGTGTGGCGACAATTACATATCACAATAATTCACCGGAAACATTGAATTATCTGTGGTTGCAACTCGACCAAAATATTCGCGAAAAAGATTCTTTCGGCAGCAAAATTGAAAATGGTAGAATGTCGGAAACAATGAAAATGTCTGTATTAACGCGGATGAACAACGATTTCGATGGTGGTTTTCAAATTGAATGGATAAAAGATGCAAACGGGAACGTTTTGCAAACCATAAAAAACCATACCATCATGAAAGTGATTTTACCAGAGGCTTTGAAACCTGGAGAGGAAACAAAACTAATGATGAAATGGCATTACAATTTGAACAATATCAAGGAATTGTGGGGCCGTTCGGGGTTTAATCGAGGAAGAAAACGGAAGCGGGGAAGTTTTTGCAATTGCACAGTTTTATCCGCGACTTTGTGTTTTTAACGATTTGGGTTGGCAAATCAAGCAATTTATTGGCTCCGAGTTTGCCCTTGAATTTGGGAATTTCAATGTGAAAATAACAGTTCCGTCTGACCACATTGTTGCAGCTACAGGAGTATTGAAAAATGAAAAAGAGGTGCTGAATTCAACACAACAAAAAAGACTGGAACAAGCCCGGAATTCAGATAAACCCGTGCTGATTGTAACTGAAGAGGAAGCAACAAAAAACGAAAAAAGCTACTCCGGAGAAACAAAAACCTGGCATTTCGAAGCTGAAAATGTAAGGGATTTTGCTTTCGCATGTTCACGTAAATTTATGTGGGATGCCATGTCGGTAAAGTTCCCCGGAAATAATGTTCTGGCCATGTCGTTTTACCCAAAAGAAGCAAATCCGCTGTGGGAACAATATTCGACAAAAGCCATTGCGCACACACTAAAAATATATTCAGAACACACTTTTGATTTTCCATATCCAACAGCAAATTCGGTAAATGTGCAGGGTATCTCAGGAATGGAATATCCGATGATTTGTTTCAATGATGGTCAGCCAAATGCCGACAAAACATACAGCGCCAGCCAGAAACGAGGAGTAATCGGGGTAGTTCACCATGAAGTTGGGCACAACTATTTCCCGATGATTGTGAATGTGGATGAACGGGAATGGGGATGGATGGACGAGGGTTTTAATATTTTTTTGCAGGGAATTGCTGAGCGCGACTGGGATCCGGATTGGATTTGGTCGGGCAGGCCTGTTGAAATGATGGGTTACATGGACGATGATAAAAGTACGTTAGTACCAATAATGACTTCTGCTGATGCGCTTTTACAATCAGCAATGACAAGTTACCGAAAACCGGCAGTTGGCCTTACAATTTTGCGGGAAACCATTTTGGGCCGCGAACTTTTCGACCAGGCTTTTCGGGAATATGCTGAAACATGGAAGTTCAAACACCCGCAACCGGCCGACTTTTTCCGTATTATGGAAAGTGCTTCGGGGGTTGACCTCGATTGGTTTTGGCGCGGCTGGTTTTTTACTACTGAACATGTTGATTTGGCGATAGAAAATGTGGCGGTTTATGAACCTGTTTTCGATGTTGTTCAAGCTGAAAAAATAGCCCGGTATCAAAAAGAAAATACGCCCGAACATATTGCAAAAACAAGGGACAACAAGGAAGTTATTCCTGCAATTGAAAAGGATAAATCGTTAAAAGACAAATATAACGAAACTCAACCTTTGCTTTCTGAAAACGAAATCAATCAAATTAATGAATTGCGGACAAAACTGACAAAAGAAGAACTGGCTTTATTGGAAAGTGGCCAGAAATATTACGAAATCACTTTTCAAGCATTGGGCGGCATGATTATGCCACTTATAGTTCAGTTTGAATTTGAAGACGGATCAAAAGAAATCCAGCGCATTCCGGCAGAAATTTGGTTGTTAAACCAAAAAGAAGTGACAAAAATTTTCAAATTCACCAGGGAAGTAAAAAACATTACCTTGGATCCGTATTTGGAAACGGCTGATATCAATACAAATAATAATTATTGGCCTGAAATTACAAAACGTATTTATTTTAAGGTTCAAAAGTAGGTTGTGAATTACATTTCAGATTTGAAATAAATTAACTTGTTAAAAATGAGTAGCGAAGGATATATTAAATTTAACTGCAAACGGGACGTGGAAAACATTCAAATTCCCGAAGAGTTTTTTGATAAATTATCCAAATGGAGACAAATCATGCATGAAAACGGGTTAATTGGAGTTTATACCAACGGTATCGGTTATGGCAATATTTCTGTTCGCGCGGATTCAAATAGCTTTTATATTTCGGGCACTGCAACCGGGAGCTTCATGATGCTCGAAGAAAAACATTATGCATTGGTAAATTCATGGTCTTTTGGCGAAAATTCATTAAAATGCAGAGGAATGATAAATGCTTCAGCCGAATCATTAAGTCATGCTGCCATTTATGAAACGCTTCCGCAAGTTGGCGCAGTCATTCATATTCATCATAAAGGAATGTGGGATAGGTATTTAAATTTATTGCTTACAACTTCATCTGAAATAACTTACGGTTCGCCGGAAATGGCAATGGAAATACAACAGATTGTCAGAAAAACAAAAGTGAATCAGGAAAATTTACTTGTAATGGGCGGTCACGAAGAAGGTATAATTGCCTGGGGAGAAACACTCGATGAGGCTGGTGAAACAATTCTGAAACATTATAAATCGTTTCCGGAAGCATGATGGATAACATGGAAAAATAACAAACCACTTCCTTGCGTTACCTGTTTTTTACTTTCCTCAAAATTGGCGCTATTTCGTGGGGCGGATTTATGGCATTGGTTTCAGTAGTTCAAAAACAACTGGTTGAAAAAGATAAAAAAATTTCCGACGAAGTTATTCTCGACAGTATTTCACTGGCTTCAGTTTTGCCCGGACCCCTTGCATTTATGGTTGTATCGTATCTTGGTTATTTTTTGCGGGGAATCAAAGGAGCGTTGGTAAGTATGTTTGCTATTATTTTACCGTCGTTTGTACTTATTCTCGCACTTACATATGTTTATTTTATTTATGGACAGTTACCCGCCTTTACCAATTTTTTCAAGGGAGTTTTACCGGCTGTGGCAGCAATAATTATAAGTGTTGCCGTTAATATGACCCAAAAAAACATAAAAGATTACAGGCAAATTGTAATACTGATTTTTTCAGGTTTGTCCCTCATTTTTTTCCATTCGTTTTTTACAACCCTGATTATTATGGTTATAGGAGGTATTTCAGGTTATTTGTTTTACAGAAATTCAATCATCCCCAAGCCGCAAACTGAAAAGACAATAACAAATTTCACTGCAAAAAATATATTCCTGGCTGTTGCGGCCATTGTTGTATTGATACTGTTTGTGTGGTTTTTGCCCGAAATTTTTGGAGGCGACAGTTCCGGAAAAGCATTATTGATACGCGATATTTCGCTTACTTTTTCAGGGATGAGTTTAACGCTGTTTGGCGGTGGGTATGTAATTATTCCAGCCATTCAGGAAGTTGTTGTTCATGGGCTAAACTGGCTTACTGCACAAGAATTTGCTGATGCTATTGCGATGGGACAAATTACACCGGGACCGATTTTTATTTCAGCAACTTTCATCGGCTACAAAGTTGCGGGATTTGCCGGAGCAGTGGCGGCAACATTGGCAATATTTTTCCCTCCCGGTTTATTAATGATTTTCTGTTCGCATTTTATCGAAACGTATTAAAAATTCAAAAACAATTTCTGCAATTTTCAAAGGATTGCGGCCTGCTGTCATCGGAATGATATTTTCAGCTGCATTCACCATCGGAAAAGGTATTGAAATTCATTGGATTTCGATATTCATTTTTGTCGCTGTCCTGGTTTCAGCAATAAAGTTTAAAGTGAATGTTGTGTATTTGATACCTGTTTCGGGGGTTGTTGGAATGCTGCTTTTTTATCTCTTTTAATTCTTCCTGGTAGTAATATACTCCATTAGTTGAATCAGTGAGGTGCGAGCTTCACAATCGTCAAATTCCATTAACCCGGCAATGGCTTTTTCTTTGAACTCATTCATTTTTTGTTCGGCGTATTCAAGCCCGCCCTTCTCGGTAACCATTTGAATCAGTTCTTTAACAACCGCAGCATTTTTGTTTTTGCGCTTAATTAAACCGAGAATTCGTTTTCGTTCCGATGATTTTGAATTATTCAGCACATATAAAAGCGGGAGTGTGATCTTCTTTTCCTTGATATCATTCCCTGTTGGTTTGCCAAGAATACCTTTGGCCTGATAATCAAAAATATCGTCTTTAATTTGAAAGGCAATCCCGACATCCTGACCAATACGGTACATTTTTTCTACTATTTCTTCATCTTCAGTTGCCGATGCTGCACCAATTGCCATACTTGTTGCAATAAGCGACGCAGTTTTTTTGCGGATGATTTCGAAATAAGTTTCATCATTTATATCAAGCTTCCGGCTTTTTTTAATTTGTAGTATTTCACCTTCGCTCATATCCTGAACCGCCCGAGAAATGAGGTGGAGAAAGTTATATTTTTTGTTTTCCAGTTGAAGGATTAATCCCTTGGCAAGAATATAATCGCCAACCAAAACTGCCAGTTTATTGCGCCAAAGTGCTTTTACAGAGAATGTTCCACGTCGTTCATACGATTCATCAACCACATCATCATGCACCAAAGTGGCGGTGTGAAGCAGTTCGACTGAACAAGCTGCCAATTTCGAAAATTCGTTGGATTCACCATGTAATTTAGCCGAAAGAAATACAAAAATGGGGCGGAGCTGCTTTCCTTTTGTACGGTATAAAAAATTAAGAATGGTTGCCAGAAGGGGAACATCACTTTGCAACGATTTTTTAAAATAGGGCTCAAATTCCTTGAGTTCCTGACTAATTGGTGCTTTAATTTTTTCTATCGTTGTCATTTAGCTGAAATACCGTGGTTTTAATTTAAAAACGAACATAGGATAATTTTTAATTATAAGCGCCATAAAACAACTAAAAAAAGCATAAAAATAGTGGCTTATTCAAATTAAATTCAAATTGAAACCGGCTTATAGCATTAATCCTAAATATTTATATATTTGCATTTATTAAAATAATCAATAATGTTAAAAATCAAGGAGTTAGATATTGAAAGGCTTGAAATTGCGGCAAATATGCTCAGGGCAATGGCGCACCCTATGCGTATTGCAATCCTTAAACACCTTGAAGGCGGCAAAAAATTAACAGTTACCGAAATCCACGAATTACTCGGTATTGAACAATCAACAACATCACATCATTTGGGCATATTAAAAGACAAAGGCGTGCTTTGTGCAAAGCGTGACGGAAAAAACACATTCTATTTTTTGAAATACGAAATTCTTAGTCAAATTGTAGATAGTTTGCATAGTTGTACCTGCGAATAAACGTTGTTTGGTCAAATCAGAATTTTACAGTAACCTCTCATTTTATTACCGAAATTCAACATTAATCAACAATTAATCAGCGAATTTTTTATCTATTCAAATCAGCGAATTTCTTTTCTTTGATTATCACCTTTTAACTTTCTGCAAAAATTATTCTATACAATTGTTGACAATTTGTCAACAATAATTACATTTGCTTTGTTGTAAATACATAAACAAATGCTTTGAGAAAGTCGTCACATAAATTATTATTAAACATTTATAGTAAAATGCATGAGAACAATTTCTTACGCTATGTTTCGGGAATCAATCAGCAAACATCCTGACTGTGCTAAACAATTCAGGTTGTTATATGACGATTTAAAAAAAGAAGATTTTGAGAATTTGAATCAGGTTAAAGAATTTTTCCCTTACGTGAGTTTGTTAAACGATAATCGTGTTGTTTTTAATGTTCATGGAAATAAATACCGGGTAGTGGTAAAATTCAATTTTAATTCAAGAATCTGTTTTATTCGTTTCATCGGAACTCATGGTGAATATGACAAAATTGATGCAAATAAAATTTAAATACACAACATATAATGAAAAATTATAGAATCATAAAGACAGAAGCTGAATACGAAACATTACTTGCTCGTATTGAGGAAATTATTGATGCCCAGCAAGGTACTCCTGAAGGAGAAGAACTGGAATTATTGTCATTGTTGGTTGAAAAATATGAGGAAACGAATTTCCCTCTTCCGAAAGCCGATCCAGTTGACGTTATTCAATATTATATAGAACAAAGAGGATTAAAATACAAAGATTTAGTTGGCATAATCGGAGATAAAACTCTTGTTTCAAAAGTGATTAATCGGGAAAGAAAATTGAATTTACGAATGGTCAAAAACCTTCATGATCAAATGAACATCCCTTATTCTCTGTTGTTGCAGGATTGAATCTATTTCTTTTTATTCCTCCAGAAAACCGGGTGATTTAGGGACACTTTTTATCCATTTTTCTCCCTATCTCTAATTTTGTATAAACTTCTTTTCGAACCTTGCCTATTAATTGTTTGCCTTAATTTTCAATAAAAATTTTAACTGCCGTTTTATCACTTTTCAACAGTTGCTTAATGCCCACAAAAGAGCTTTTACAATCATATCAGCACAACCGGGTCGGCTGCAAATTCCAAATCTGTTATTATTTGCGAAATCATTATGTTGAATGTAGATTCTCCATAGTTTAAAACTTCAAAGCAAAAGCCAACACTTTTTCGCTATTTTTACCCGGAAATCAGGCATATTAAAACAGATTTACATTTTGCCAAAGTACATTTTACAGTGACTTTATGAAAAAGGGTGGATTTATACTTTTAGCATTGGTAACAGTTATTGCGTTTTGGCAATTATTTTTTTTACAAAACGGGATGAAATGGGATTTTGTAGATGCTTTTCTTCCCTCCCGCTATTTTTTTTCCGAATCAATATTAAACAATCAATTCCCGCTTTGGAATCCGTATTTACTTTATGGCACACCAATTTACGCCGATTTGGTTTCGGTTTTTAATCCCGAGTTTTGGATAATTGGAAATATGTTCGGCTACTCCAATATTTCCCTGCAATTCGTGTTTCTTGCATATATTTTTATTGCAGGTGTTTCATTTTTTTATTTTTTGAAACAGTTTAATTCAGATTATAAAATTTCGATTGGATTGTCTGTAGCCTACATGTTATCTGGCTTTGTGATTGGAAATTCTCAACACGTGGCATTTGTTTGCGGATATGCGTTAATTCCCATTTTTGATGACCAGTTATTTCATTTTTATCAGGGAATTGAATCGACAAAACTTAGTGAGATTATCAATTGCATTGTTCGTAATGATTTATTGCAGTTATCCTGCAATAACGGTTATTTCGGCCTACCTGATGTTAACCATTTTTATGTGGTATTTGGTTGCAAACAGGTTGGATAAAAGCTATTTAAAAAAGTTATTTTTATATCATTCCGTTTTATCGATCATTGTAGTAGCTTTTAGTGCTACTTTGATTTTGGCCTATTTCCAGCTTGTGCCTTTTTTAAACCGGTTTAATGGGCTTCCCATTGAGTTGGCACAAAAACACCCTTTCTCTGTAAAATCATTACTGTCGTTTTTAACACCGTTGGCCGCAGGTAATGATCCTAAATTTTTCCAGACTGACCAATCATTTTCAAATGGTTACTGGGGAATAATCAGTATTGTACTTTTTTTATTTGTGCTGACAAAAAAAACTGTCAACAAAGAATCATACATAATTTTGTTTTTCGGCCTGTTTTCCTTGCTTGCATCTTTTGGTAATCAGTTTTTTTTAAGAGAATTCCTATATAATTTTGCCCCTTTAATGGACAGATTCCAATATCCGGGAATATTCAGGGCTTTTACCATTTTTTGTTTTTTGGCATTTATCGGAGTGAATATTAAAGACAGCAACTTTAATCTTTCCGACAGAAAACAGTTAATATGGATTTCAGGTTCAATAATAGTTTTAATGATAGTTTTGGTTGGTTGGGCAATTGGTAATATTGATCAATTTGCTTATTTTAAACAAGATACTAATTTCATTGACGCATTATTTGCCGCTACCCGTTTCGATAATATTATTCTGCAAGGTGTTATTCAAATTGCATTTTTGCTGATTTTTATTGCACTCACCTTAAAATTAAAAGATGCCAAAAATTACACAACAGCATTGCTTATTTTGTTTATTGCAGATGGAATAACTGCAACACAATTAAGCGCACATTATTCTGTTCTCAGTAAAGCCAACCCTGTTAAATTTTATAATTTCTTAAAATCTTCACCAAAAGGGTTTCCAATACCGGAACTAAACCCAGTAGCAGAAAATTCCGACAGAAATGCTGCCAATAATTTTACATGGTTGAACAATAATGTTTTTCCCAAGAAAATTACTTTTGACGGGTTGGTCTCCTTTAAAATGGATGGATATAAATTACTTTCAGACAACCACCCTGATTTGCTGGAAGCCATAAAAAAAGAACCGGTAGTTTATTTTTCTGATAACATTAGTGAAAACTCGTTAATCAAGGATTTTGAATCGAATACTATCTTCCTGGAAAATCCTGATTATAATACTTTAAAGGAATACAATCTGCGTTCAACACAAAACGATTCATTGGAGATAATAATGTTTTCGCCAACAAAAATTGAAATAAAAACAAGTACAGCATTTTCTCAACTGCTTGTTTATCAACAAAATTACTACACCGGTTGGAATGTTTATGTTGATGGGATTGAAAAAGATTTGTTAAAAAGCAATTTTACACACATGTCTGTTCTTGTTCCGTCCGGTAAACATATAGTTCGTTTTGAGTATAAAAACAATATCATTGTCTACTCCTTTTGTTTTACAACAATTATTTTTTTAGTATTGATTGTATTCTCAATAAAACACTATATTGAAAACAACCCCAAAAAGAAAAAACAGGTAATTATTATTCTTATTTCTTTGGTTTCAGTATTTGTTATATTCAGTGGAATGAACAGATATTTGTACTACAAAAATAAAGTGGGAATGACCCCGGAAATTACCGAAAAACTTGGGAACTGGAAATCGCAATATAAAAATGACATTCGTATCCTGCTCAGCACAAAACAAGATAAATTAATACATTCGGTTGATGCAGATGCCGTTTGTTTTATCAATGAAAAAACAAATGTTTCTGAATTAAGTAATTTTTTGATGGATTCTGGAAGTAAATACTTTGCTTTTGCCTGGCAGGGCGGGATTGTTGGCGACGAATTATTTGAACTGATTTATTCATTTTATCCGGAAATTATTGAGTACAAAAAGAAAAATAATTCAGGAATTATACTTGCTGAAAAAGGAGATAAAGAACAATCATACCAGTTAATCAGGGACTTTGAGCCAGATGGTTCACAAGAATGGAACCAAAATTCTGCCCGGATAAAAATTGACTCATTGAGTGGTAACCACTCCTATTTTTATAATGAAAATGAAGAATTTGGGACTTCCGTAGAATTTCAAGCCGGAGCTGATTTAATGGATAAATCAAAAATTATCATATTAACTGATTTCATCATAGAAAACAATTTGAACGAGGTATTGCTTGTTTTTACAACTGACCGTTCAGGGAAAATGCAAATTTACAGGACTTTGGATTTGAGCGGATTCGCTAAATTTCCCGACAAATGGTACAGAGCAGTTTTTGAAATACAAATTAAACCTGAAATAAAGGAAGGAGATATTATTAAAATTTATTTCTGGAACAAAAATAAGGTTAATTTTCAGGTTGATAATCTAAAAATTATATATAGCAGCATAATATAGTTAACGTTCTGGTTTTAAATATTTTAAAAAAAATAATATGGAACTCGTTTTCGCAACAAATAACAAACATAAATTAGAGGAAATACAAGCTATTTTGGGTGATCAATTCAAAATTTTAAGCTTAAAAGATATCGGCTGCAATGAAGAAATTCCAGAAGAACAGGAAACACTGGAAGGAAATGCCAGTCAGAAATCATTTTTTGTGTTTAACAAATTTGGATACAATTGTTTTGCCGATGATACAGGTCTTGAAATTGACTCTCTTAACGATGAACCAGGAGTATATTCGGCACGATATGCCGGCGAAGAAAAAAGTGCCGAAGCAAACATGAATAAAGTTCTGGATAAACTTGCTAAAATAAAAAACCGCAATGCACGTTTTAGAACTGTTATTTCGCTTGTGATTGATGGGCGTGAAGAACTTTTTGAAGGTATTGTTGACGGCGAAATCCTAACTGAAAAAAAAGGAGTTTCAGGTTTTGGTTACGACCCAATTTTTCAGCCAAAAGGATTTAAGGAAACCTTCGCTGAAATGAATTTGACCGACAAAAATAAAATCAGCCACAGGGGAAGAGCTGTTGAAAAGCTGATTAATCATTTAAAGAATATGAAATAGTAAAAATTGGTTTTATGCTAAAATATTTATTTCTGATTTGCACTTTTTTTCTGGTCCTTGAGGGTAACGCACAAAAAAAACAGGGAAGCTGGCAGGATTATCTGTCATATACTGTGGCTACAAAAATTGCAGTTTCACCAGATAAAGTTTATTGCGCCACAACCGGAGGTCTGTTTTTTTATGATTTGCAGGACAACAGTGCCAACAAAGTTGCTGATTATTTACAACTCTCCGACTTTCGGTATTAAAACAATTGCTTATAGCGAAACCAATGACATTTTAGTCATTGCGTACAATAACAGCAATATTGATATGATTACCAATGGGCCGGTTATAAACCTTTCGGATATAAAACGAAAACAGCTCACAACCGATAAAACCATTAACAATGTTAGTTTTATCGGCGATGAAGCATGGTTGGCATGTGGTTTCGGTATTGTGGTTATTAACCTGAAAAAACAGGAAATAAAAGATACTTATTTAATAGGTGAAAATGGGAGCAACGTGGGTGTAAACGATATTGAAACTGATGACGAGTTTATATATGCTGCAACAAACAAGGGTATTTTAAAAGCACAAAAAAACGGTGCAAATTTACTTGATTATCAGAGTTGGGTACAAATTCAAAATATACCGCATTACACCGATAAATTTAGTATCGTGGAAATGCATGCAGGCAAGTTGATTGCGAATTACACGCCTGATAAATGTGACTGAGCGATAATATGTATATGTATTAAATGAGAATAGTCTGGGAACCCTATTTACCCCAAATCAGGTTCGCTTATGAAATACAAAGTGCCGGAAAATATATGACGATAACAAGCAGGGAACAGGTATTTGTTGTTGATGATACCCACCAAATTGTAAAGGAGGTGAACCATTATAAATTCGGTAACGAAAACATCTCCCCAATAAATCCCAGAAGTTCCGTAGCTGCTGAAAATGGAGCGATTTGGATTGCCGATTTTACAAATGCAATGGCTAAAGTTACTGGCGATCAGGTAGAACAAATACGACTCAACAGCCCAATGGACAATAGTATTTATTCGTTGCATCAGTTTGGTTCTCATTTATGGGTTACTCCCGGAGGTACAAAAGGTTTTGAATTTCCACGTTTCCAACGCTTAGTGAATGACCAGTGGGTTTACTTCACAAAAAACAGTCATCCCGAATTAGATGGTTTTTTCAATGTACTTTCGATTATTGAAGATCCGGCCAATGCGAACCATTTTTTTGCCGCAAGTTGGGGGGGAGGACTTCTGGAATATAATAATGACCAGTTGGTCAACAGGTTTACAAATAAAAATAGCCCATTGCAAACGGCTTTGCCAACGCAGCCTGATGCTCCGTATGTGCGTGTTGCAGGCATGGATTTCGATTCGCAGGGAAATTTATGGGTTACCAATTCATATGTTGCCCAAAATTTGCACATGTTAACTCCTGATGGGAAATGGTCATCTTTTGCCCTGCCTGAAATTGCCAACAGATTGAATGTTGGCCAGTTGATTGTAAACCAGTTTGATGATAAATGGATGATTGTGCTTGGTGCAAACGACGCTTATGTTGTTAATAAAGATGGAAGCAAGAAAAAACGGCTGCTGGTTACCTCATATTTTAACAACGGTGTTCAGGAGGAATTTACCCGAATGAACGATATTTATGCGATTGTGGAAGATAATGACGGCGCTATTTGGATGGGAACTTCAATGGGAGTTGCTGTTTATAACAATCCTGGCAGGATATGGGACGCTGAGAATTTTTATGCAACTCAGCCCAGTTTAGACTTAAACGACGGCATTTATCACCCGCTGCTAAAAAACGAAACCGTAACTTCAATTGCCGTTGATGGCGCAAACCGAAAATGGTTGGGCACAAAAAATTCAGGTGTTTATCTGGTTTCCGAAACAGGGACAGAAGAACTTTTACATTTTACAAGCAACAACAGCCCTCTTTTTTCAGATAATATTACCTCGATAGCAATTAATCAGAAAAACGGCGAGGTTTTTATTGGAACAGAAAAAGGTTTGATTTCATACATGGGCGAGGCAGTTGAAGGAAGATCAACTTACGATAGTGTATTTGTTTACCCAAACCCGGTGCGTGAAACCTACGATGGACCAATTACAGTTACCAACCTGATTGAAAATTCGGAAATCAAAATCACTGACATTGCCGGAAACCTTGTTTACAGAACTCAATCGTTGGGTGGACAAGCAATTTGGGATGGTAAGAATTTAAACGGTAACCGTGTTAAAACAGGTGTTTATCTCGTATTTTGCAATGACGAACTTGGCGAAGAAACACATGCAACTAAGTTGTTGTTTATACATTAAAAGTGCATACTATCAAATACAAATATATATCAACAAAATTATTTAAATGAAAAAAGGTGCAATCTCAAATTTTATCAGGAAACTCGGGTTAATTTATTATGCAGATTGGATAATGTTTTTTGCTCAAAAACGGAAAAATAAAATAATTAATAAAGAGTTTCTTTTGCAAAATCCAGGCGTCCAATTGCCGCCAGATTATCTTATTTATGAGTCGTTTCAAATTAATTATGCTAAATATTATACGGATAGTAGGGAGACAGCAGTTTGGCTTAACGACCATTTTAAAAAATATATTGAACTTAAAAGTAAGCGAATATTGGACTGGGGTTGTGGTCCGGGAAGGGTAATAAGACATTTGCCCTCGGTAATTAACAATAATTGCGAATTTTTTGGAACGGATTATAACAAAAGAGCTATTGAATGGTGCATTGAAAACTTGAAAGGAATTAATTTCAACAATAACTCACTAATAGCAAAGTTAGATTATGATGATGGATTTATGGATGTGGTTTATGGAATTTCTGTTTTTACCCACCTCTCAGAACAACTACATTTTGACTGGTACAATGAATTATATCGAATCCTAAAGCCAGGAGGAATTATGTTAGTAACAACTCAGGGCGATAATTTTAAAGTTAAGCTGACAATCTCAGAACTAAATGAATATAACAATGGGCAGCTTATTATTAGAGGTAAAGTGAAAGAAGGACATCGTACATATTCCGCCTTTCACCCGAAGGAATTTATGAGAAAACTGTTTGGCAATGTTGAAATACTTGAACATATTGTAACGAATCCTGAAAACGGAAAAAGTTGGCTACCTCAGGATGTTTGGATTATAAGAAAAACATGATCGATAGCTAATAGCGGAAAATATTATAACGATCTCACAATTTCCATGCTTGTTACAACCGAAGGAATAGTTTTGCACTTTATAAAATACGGCGAAAGCAGTGTTATTGTAACCATTTTTACCCGCGATTTTGGCCGGCAAAGTTACATGGTAAATGCAGCGCGGAGCAGGAAGTCGCAAAACAAATCGAATTTGTTGCAACCACTTTTTCTTGTTGATTTGGTTGCCTACCAAAAACCAACAAACGAATTACACCGCATCAAAGAGCTAAAAAGCAACCAGGTTTATCAAAATATACCGTTTAATATCACAAAATCATCGCTTGCTATTTTTATTGCCGAAGTTTTATATAAATCAATAAACGAGCAGGAAAGTTATCCTCGAAATGTATGATTTTATAAAAAACTCGCTGCTTTATTTTGATTTGATGGAAACCGGAGCCAGCAATTTTCATCTCTGGTTTTTGTTCAGGTTAACCGAATATTTGGGCTTTTTCCCCGAAACAAACCGTGTGGGTTTTCAAGGCTGGTTCGACATGAAAATCGGGGCAGTTGTACATTTTCAACCCTCTCACCCATTTTATGCAAACAAGGAAGCAACAGAATATTTGATGAAACTTTCGTCGTTAAAACTTCATGAAATCAGTGAATTGGTTGTCTCCCGAACTATGCGCGATACATTAATAACTGTTCTTGTAGATTACTATCAACTTCATTTCGATAATTTGGGTGAAATAAAATCATTGAATGTCTTGAGGGAAGTTTTCAGATGATTCACTAACCTGTCAGCGTTGCAGACCCAAACGTGTATAAAAAACTATTTTATCCACGAAAAAACACGGTATTACCTGGGTTTTATTGTCTTCTCTTCGCAACAATGCAATAAAATCGTTTTGTTTTATATTCGATACGAAGTTGAGTGATAGTTGCAAACAATAATTTGTGTAAAACTTACCCAGATTTCATGATTTTATATTTCTGTTTTATATAATTTAGCCCCGTTAAACTGTTAAAAAAAGTTTGTATGAAAAGAATAATGTTTTTTGTTATCGCAGCTGTTATTGGTTTATCGGCATGTAAAACATCAAAGAAACAGCCTGAGGTTAAATATACACCGCCAACTTCACAACCAAAAGTTTTCTCGGTTCCTGAAACAACTGAAGCCGCAAAACCTGCTGCAACTGTAACGGAAGACAAATCGGTTTCGCTTCGTAAAGAATCGGTAACTTTTACTGACGCAGCGGACAAAACAGGCAATGAAGCAAATACTTATTTTGTAATCCTTGGTTCCTTTGGTCAGCTCGACAACGCTAAAAATTTTCGCGAAACATTGTTAAACGAAGGTTTTGCACCTATTATTCTTCACAGTGAAACCGGTTACTACCGTGTTTGCGTTAATTCGTATAAGGGAGAAACTGAGGCCCGTTCAAGAGTAAAAGAAATCAGGCAGGCATTTCCAAAATATGCCGACCTTTGGTTACTTATCAAACAATAACCTGATATTATTATATTGAAGACGCCGCTAATTAGTGGCGTTTTTTGTTTACAGGATTTAATGTTTGTTAAAAAGTACCTCTTTCCTGCGCATGTTCCTTAAACTGAACAATTCAGTATTACATTTGTAATCCTTTTAATAAAAAGTAAAGCAATTGTATATAAAATTGAACATGACAACAAAAAAGCAGCAATTACTGGATCAGCGATATTTGAAAATGGCAGATATATGGGCGCAAAATTCATATTGTAACAGGCGGAAGGTAGGGGCACTTTTGGTTAAAGACAAAATGATCATATCTGATGGATACAACGGAACACCTTCGGGGTTTGAAAACGAATGTGAAGACGAAGACAATAAAACCAAATCCTATGTTCTGCATGCCGAAGCAAATGCCATCACAAAAGTTGCCAAATCAGGTAATAGTAGCTTAGGTGCAACATTGTATGTTACTTCGTCGCCATGTTTGGAATGCTCAAAATTAATCATCCAGGCCGGAATTTTAAGAGTTGTTTTTACTGAAAACTATAGGCTTGAAGATGGCATTAACCTTTTAAAACGGGCAAATATTGAAGTCGAACAAATTGAGCCCACGGACATTTAAAATCATTAACATGAATAAAAAAATAACAATCCTTATTCCCCTTTTAATAGCTGTATCGGTGGCTTTGGGAATTTTAATAGGGAACTTATTAAACCGCAACAGCCAGATGGGTTTTGTGGGTTTGAATATTGGCGGACAAAACAAAATTTCTGAAATACTTTCGTACATTGATCAGGGTTATGTTGATAGCGTTAATACTTCTGAAATAATAGAAAAAACCATCCCCGAAATTTTGAAGAATCTCGATCCGCACACATCTTATATTCCACCTGCCGATATGAAGGAAGTACAGGAAGAAATGACAGGCAAATTTTCAGGAATTGGCGTGCAGTTTTCAATAATGGAAGATACTGTTCGGGTTATTGAAGTTATTTCAGGCGGTCCGTCAAGTAAGGTTGGAATTTTACCAGGTGACAGAATTGTTAAGGTTAATGATTCGATTATTGCGGGAGTTGCTGTTGTAAATTCCACTGTCTTAAACCTGTTGCGAGGCGACAAAGACACAAAAGTGCTGGTTGGAATTATTCGAAATGGAACTGAAAAGGAACTTGATTTTGAAATCACCCGTGGCGATATTCCAATAAACAGTATTGATATATCTTACATGATTGATGCAGAAACAGGTTTTATAAAGATCAGCCGTTTTGCCAATAAAACTTATAAAGAGTTTATGGACGGCATGGAAAAAATTAAAGATGCCGGTGCTAAAAAGGTAATTATCGATTTAAGGCAAAATCCTGGTGGATCTTTGGTTGCTGTATTGCAGATGGTTGACGAATTTTTGGGAAAAGGTGAACCAATTCTTTATACTGAAGGAGTAAACCAGGCACGCAAAACATACAACGCTTCAGGGAGTGAAACCTGGAAAGACTTTAAATTATATGTAATGATTGATGAATTTTCAGCTTCGGCAAGTGAGATATTTGCAGGTGCAATGCAGGATAACGACCGCGGGATAATAATCGGGAGGCGATCATTTGGAAAAGGGCTGGTTCAGGAGCAGATTCCTTTAAGTGACGGTTCGGCTTTGCGACTTACAGTTGCGCGTTTTTACACACCAAGCGGACGTTGTATTCAAAGTTCTTACGAAGATGGTAATGATAAATACTATGACAACATTTATGCACGCTTTCACAGTATGGAGCAGTTGGTTGCCGACAGTGTTCACTTTGCCGATTCATTGAGATACACTACCAAAAGTGGCAGGGTAGTTTATGGCGGCGGTGGAATAATGCCTGATTTTTTTGTGCCGATTGATACAACCGGGAATTCTGATTATTACAATTCAATTTACCGAAAGGGTTTAATTTACACCTTTGCTTATGCCTATGCTGATGAACACAGAAAAGATCTGTCAGGCTTAACAAAAGCCGATGAATTTGATAGTTATCTTGACCGAAAAAACGTGCTTGAAGAGTTTTTAAATTATGCTGCTGGTAAAGGAATTCCACGTGATAATGCAGGGCTAAAATCTTCATCCTTAATTATTCAAACACAATTGAAAGCATACATTGCACGCAATATTATCGGAGAAGAAGGTTTTTACCCGATAATTAAAAAGATTGACAATATGTTGCTAAAAGCAATTGAAATTTCAAAACAGGATTTGCTTGTGGAAAACATAAAAAATTATAAGTCAGCGGAAATATTTTGAAAAAGGAATAGCCCATGAAAATTGATTTTAGCCCAATTTATTCAGAAAAAATTATTGAGATTCAATTGCTTTTTAACAAAGGTGTCGAAGTTTTTGGCAATACAGAAAATTTTCATAATTGGTTAAATTCAAAAAGTATAGCATTAGGAGGTATAAATCCGATTTCGCTACTCGACAATACTTTTGGTATTATGATGCTAGATGATGAATTGACCCGCATTGAGCATGGGGTTTTGGCATGATGGTTTATCGATTGGCAAAAGGGAAATATGCCGATGATTTGGTTTTGAAAATAGTAGGTAAGTCACCTTTTTCTTTTGATGAAAGATTGTTTGTCCGCTGAACTGCTTATTTCGAAATATCCAACATTCTTTGAATTGGAATTCTTCCCTTCTCGATTACTTCTTGTGGTAAAATAATTTCGGGCAATTCATGTTTCAGGCAGATGTATAATTTCTGAAGGCTGTTTAGTTTCATGTACGAACAGTCGTTACAGCCACAAGTTGAATCAACCGAAGGCGCAGGAATAAAAATTTTATCGGGACAAGCTTTTACCATTTGATGCAGGATTCCACTTTCGGTGGCCACAATAAATTTTTTTGCCTTACTTTTTTGAACGTAATTGAGTAATGCGGTTGTTGATCCAATATATTTCGCCAAAAGCAACACTGGCTTTTCGCACTCCGGGTGGGCAATAAATTCGGCATCAGGAAATTCGTCAATCAAATCAATTATTTTATCTACCGAATACTTTTCGTGAACCATGCAGGCACCGTCCCACAAAACCATATCACGGCCGGTGATGCTGTTAATATAATTACCGAGATTTTTATCAGGGGCGAAAATCAATTTCTGGTCTTTCGGGAAACTTTCGACAATTTGTTTTGCGTTTGCCGAAGTACATACAATATCCGACATGGTTTTTAAGTCTGCCGTTGCATTGATGTAAGTTACAACTTTGTGGTCGGGGTATTGAGCTTTGAATTCAGCAAATTTATCAGCCGGGGCCGAATCGGCGAGTGAACAACCAGCTTTTAAATCGGGGAGAATTACTTTTTTAGTAGGGTTAATAATTTTGGCAGTTTCGGCCATAAAATGAACACCAACAAAAACAATTAAATCAGCAGTTGTAGTCGCTGCTTTCTGCGCTAACCCAAGGCTGTCGCCAACATAATCTGCAATATCCTGCAATTCACCTTCAACATAAAAATGACTTAAGATAATTGCATTCTTTTCCTTTTTAAGCCGATTAATCTCTTCAACAAGATTCATTTTCGGATCAATCGGTTCGTCAATAAAACCTTTCTCTTCCAACATTTGATGAATTTGCAACTGTCCCATTTTCCAATTTTCCTAAAATTCCCAATTCAAAATCGAGGGTAAAAATAAAAATTCATTTGCAATAAAACCGTTTTTGGTCTGAATAGTTGGCCAACTTATTTTTCAAACATTATTGAAATTTTCCATTTTAAAAACTACAAAAAGTATTTTCAGTATAAAAACATCAATCCATTATTTGTATTTAAATTTTTCACATTTATTGTTAATAACAGAAATATAAATATCTATTAAGTTGCAAATAAGCAATTTAAACCATGATATGTTGTTGATATTTTTGTTTGATAACATGTCAAAAATCTCGAAGTATTTAGTGATGAATTAATACTTTTAAAAAGTTTTAATAAACATAATAAACTATCAATAAATCAGCTGATTAAATAATCATTTTTTCAAATTACTATTTAACCAAAGTAGGCTTTAAAAATGGTTTTGTTAATTTAATAAACCTTTAACAGTAAATTATAAAGTTAAAAAAACTAAAAATTACTTTTGCAAAATAATTATTAATTAATGTAATGATGAAAATGAAGAAACTTTTAATGTCGTTTTTAATGGTTTTCCTCACAGGAATTTCCGTTTTTTCTCAGGTTACAACATCTGGTATGAGTGGCACAGTATCCACTGAAACCGGTGAAAAACTTCCGGGAGCTACAGTTTTGGCTGTTCATGTACCGTCGGGGACTCAGTATGGTACAATTACAAATAACGAAGGAAGATTTTCGCTCCAGGGTATGCGTCCCGGTGGTCCTTACAAAGTAGAGGTTTCGTTTGTCGGTTACTCAACCGGGACTTATACTGATATTACACTATATTTAGGTGAATCGTTTAACTTAAATACAGTTATTAAAGAAAGTGCGGTTGATGTTGGCGAAGTTATGGTTGTTGGTTCCAGGCCTTCTAAATTTGGAACCAGCAAAACCGGAGCAACAACCAATATTTCGAACGAACAAATGACTTCCATGCCCACCATTAACAGAAGCATTTCTGACATTGCCCGTATGTCGCCTTATACAAATGGTATGAGTATTGCCGGTGGTGATGGTCGTTCAACTAACTTTACCGTTGACGGTGCCAATTTTAATAACAATTTCGGTTTGGGTTCCAATCTGCCGGGCGGGGGAAACCCTATTTCATTAGATGCCATTGAAGAAGTTCAGGTTGTAATTGCGCCTTTCGATGTTCGCCAAACAAATTTTATTGGGGGTGGTATCAACGCAATTACCAAATCAGGTACCAATAATTTTAAAGGTTCGGCCTATACTTATTTTACTAACCAGAATATGCGTGGTAATAAAATAGGAGATGTTGATTTTGGAGATCGCGACAAGGAATCGAGAAAAACCTACGGTGTAACTTTGGGTGGCCCTATTATTAAAAACAAATTGTTCTTTTTCGTGAATGGAGAATACGAAGTGCGTCCGGGACAAGTTGTAACCTGGAGACCTTCGGATAACGGCGTTGCCAATACCGATTTGTCTCTTTCGCGTACAAGTGTTTCGGATATGGAAAGAGTTAAACAACATTTGATCGATAATTATGGATATGATCCAGGTTCATATACTGATTACCCTGCTGATGAAAGCAACAGAAAACTTTTAGCCCGTATTGACTGGAATATCAATGATGCCAACAAATTGAGCGTTAGATATAACTACACAAAAAACCAGGCATGGAATCAAACTAACGGTAATTCAACAGATGGTGGTTTTCGTAACAGAAATATGGATCGTATTTCTCAATATTCAATGGCTTTCTCTAATTCACTTTATTCAATGGATAATATCGTGAACTCGGTTTCTTTGGATTTAAACAGCAGGATTTCAGATAAGATTTCAAATCAGTTCCTTACTACTTATTCAAAAATTCAGGATATGCGTGGTTCCAATTCATCACCTTTTCCTTTTATTGATATTATGAACGGAGTTACAACGGATGGAAAACAGATTCTTGAACCTTATATGTCAGCTGGATATGAATTGTTTACATGGAACAATGGTGTAAATAATAATACTTTCAATATTATTGACAACGTAACGTATTACTTGGACAATCATAAATTTACAGCAGGATTGAGTTTTGAGCACCAATTAGCAAACAACTCATATATGAGAAATGGTACTGGCTATTATCGTTATGCCAGTGTTGATGATTTCCTAAATCAAGCTGCACCCAGAGATTTTGCTTTGACCTATGGTTATGATGGCGAACAAAATCCGGCTGCTGAAGTTGCTTTTAATCAATTAGGAATTTATGTGCAGGATGATTGGAGTATTAATTCTGATTTCAAATTATCATATGGAATTCGTGCTGATTATTTAAAATATGTAGATAATATTATCACCAATAATGCAATTTTAGCGTTGGATTTTGGTGGTAAAAAAATTGATACCGGCGAATGGCCAAATGCAAACGTTCAACTTTCACCAAGAGTTGGTTTCACATGGGATGTGAAAGGAGATCAGACAATGAAACTTCGTGGAGGTACCGGAATATTTGCAGGAAGGTTACCGTTGGTATTCTTTACCAATATGCCAACTAATTCAGGTATGGTGCAGGGTAGTTATGCTGCCACTACCACATACAACTCCGACGGTTCTGTTAAAGCAGTTAATTCCAAATTAGCATCTTTGTCGGGCCCAATGATTACCGACGTAAATGAAATGATAAGTAAATTAGGTCTGCCAAATACAATTACTCCTGACCAAGGCGTTTTGCCAAGAGATATTAATGCAATTGATCCCGATTTTAAAATGCCTCAGGTTTGGAAAACATCATTGGCAGTAGATTATAATATTCCGGTTTCTTTCCCTATGTCGGTTACTCTGGAAGGCATTTATACAAAACACATTAATGATGTAATGCTAAAAAACTATGATCTGAAACAACCGGATAATACCTGGCAACATTTCAACGGAAATGATGACCGATACATTTATCCTCCAAGCAGCAGTATTTCTTATAATTCAAGAAACGCATACGTGTTGGCAAATAACAGCGAAGGATGGGGCGCAATCGGTAATATTACAGTTACCGCCGAACCAATTGAAAATTTAAATTTAATGGCAGCTTTTACCTTAACTGAATCAAAAGAAATTTCCGGTATGCCTGGTAGTAATGCAGCATCGGCTTACAACGGATTAATTGAAGTTAACGGGCCACATTTGCCATGGGTTCAACGTTCGCAATATGTTGTACCAAACAAAGCAATTGGTTCTGCATCATACAGGTTTGAATATGCTAACAACCATATGGCAACAACAATCAATTTATTCTATTCAGGATATTCTGCTGGAGGATATAGCTTTACATATTCAAATGACATGAATGGCGATGGTTATGCAGCAGATTTAATATACATACCGAATGCCAAAGGTGATATCAAATTTGTTAGTACAGCTGATGAAGATGCTTTCTTTAGTTTTATTGAACAAGATAGTTATCTGAAAAAACATAAAGGTGAATATGCCGAAGCATATGCTGCAAGAGCTCCATGGGTGCATAGCTTTGATTTACGTGTGGCACAGGATTTCAGTATAAACGCCGGTGAAACAAAACATACATTACAATTCACGCTTGACTTTTTGAACTTCGGTAATTTATTAAACAGCGAATGGGGCGTTTCAAAGAATATGTTTGAAGCAAACAATGGCCAGATTTTAAAGTATGAAAACAAAGACGCCAGTAATGTACCTAGTTTCTCAATGATAAAAGATAGCGATGGAAATTATCTGTCAAAATCATACAGTACTTATTATAATTATAATCAGTGCTGGAAGTTGCAGATTGGAGTCCGCTACTTCTTCTAATTTCTGAAAGCAAATTCCAATTAATAATAAGGCTGTCCATTAAATGGGCAGCTTTTTTTGTGTTTCAAAATTTTGTTTTCTCCATTCAAAATGTAAATTCGGCTTAAATGTTTACGCGTTAAATCTCCGTTTATTATTATATTATAATTTTTTGAAATAATTCTTAGATAAAATACAAACCATTAATCATCTGTTTTACTGGAATTTATAAATTATTTTGAAAATTATTTTAAAAAATATGGTACTTTGTGTTGCATAGTACTAATTTTATTACATATATTTGCATTACCGATAACAATGCAAGTCAAGGTAGCGGTTTTAAAAAAGTTCTTTACAAAGTGTAACATTTAAAAACAAGCAGCGTCATAAAGTTGAAACAAACAAATAAAATTCTCTTTCGAAACAGATAAACAGAAAACAGAAACAAAACAAAAAACACCGAAAGAGAAAAACAGAAACAAATAGAAAACAAAGCCATGAAAACAAACAAAGCCATGAAAACAAAAAACAATGTTCAGAAAACAGTTTTACGCACAGGAGCGGTAGTAGTAAGTTTTGTACTAATCAGTTTTACAGTAGCGGCCCAGGATTTTTGGAAAACGCTGTTAACCAACAGCAGTTTTAACCAAATTGCTTTGGCAATGGTTGAAACTTCAAAGAAGTCGGATGTTAAGGCTACAGAAATTAAAAACGGCACAGCAAATTATATTTATGAAAATGAATATGATGCCAATTTAGTTGTTGAAGATTGGATGAAAAACAATTCTTATTTTAAACCAGTAGTTCTTCAGGAAGTAGAAACCGATTTACAGATTGAAGATTGGATGAAAAATGAAAAATTGTTTGCAGTTGCCAATGAAACTGAAAGTCCGTTAAAACTCGAAAACTGGATGAAAAGCAACAAAGCTTGGCAAAACTAATCGATTGCACTCCTTTTCACGAGTGAGATATACAGAGTAAAAAAAACCAGAAAAAATACTGCAATGAAAATAGAAAACGCAAAAGCACAAATGAGGAAAGGAGTTTTAGAATACTGCATATTGCTTGTTCTCGACGGAAAACCTCTTTATGCAAGTGATATTATCCAGGGACTTAAGGAGGCCAAAATGATAGTGGTTGAGGGAACACTCTACCCGTTGTTGACCCGGCTAAAGAATACAGGATTTTTAACCTATCGCTGGGAAGAATCAACACAAGGACCTCCCCGCAAATATTATGAACTGACCGATAGTGGACGGAAATTTCTCGGTGAGCTTGAAGAATCGTGGACCGAACTGGTTGACGCGGTGGCCAAAGTGAGAAATAAAAATATTTAACTTAACTTTTAATCAACAGAAACAATTTCAAAATTACAATAAGATGAAAAAGACATTCACTATAAATATCAGCGGTACGGTTTTTCATATCGAAGAGGATGCCTACGAAGTGCTGCAGAAATACCTGATTAACCTGAAAAATCATTTTGGGCCAAGTGAAGAAGGAAAAGAAATTCTTACTGATATTGAAGCCAGAATTGCTGAAATATTTATCGAAAGGGCAACAAATAACCAGAAAGTAGTTTCAATTGAAATGGTAAACGAAGCCATTGAGATTATGGGAACTCCTGAAGATTTTGTTGAAGATGAAGATAATGAAGAAGTATATCAGCCAACTGAAGAAGCAAAACGTAAACGGAGGCTTTACCGCGATCCTGATCATCGGGTAATTGGCGGTGTTTGCGGTGGACTGGGTGCTTATTTTAATATGGACCCAGTAATCTTGCGGATAATTTTCGTAGTACTGTTTTTTGCCACGTCAGGTGGAGGATTTCTTGCATATGTTATTCTTTGGATTGCTGTTCCAAAAGCCAAGAACACAGCACAGCGACTTGAAATGAGAGGTCAGGAAGCCACTGTTAAAAATATCGAGAAATCGATAAAAGAAGAAGTGAGCGAAATGAAAGAAAGCTACAAAAAGTTCAAGGAATCTGATACTTATTCAAAAGGAAGAAAATCAATTGATGCCGCTGGTGATGTTACTTATAACGTGTTTAAAGTAATATTAAAAGTTGCGGTAATTGTTATTGGAGTTCTGCTTATTTTATCCGGGTTTTTGGGATTATTGGGATTTATTTCGTCAATGGTAATTGGCCATTCATTTGTGCAGGGCTGGCCAATGATTTGGAGCCCTGAAGTTCAGGTTCCAGGATTTTTAAACCACTTTGTTGCGCCTGGTACCGTTACATTTGGAATGATTGCAGTTGGTATCCTTGCCGGAATTCCTTTGCTCGCTATGTTATTTATCGGCACAAAGTTGGTTTTCCGTTACAAAACCAACAATACTGCCATAGGTTTAACAATGGTTGGTATTTGGTTAATAGCACTTGTTTCTTTAATAGCAGTTTCAGTTGGCCAGTTGGGTAATTATAAAAACCAATCTTCTGTTACCGAAACAAAAACCATTTCTTGCGATTCCTGTCAAACTTTAACACTGAAACTCGGCGAAGACAAATATGAAAATTATGCAAAAATGGATTTCGAAATTGATGACGTAAAGGTTGCAATGGTTGATGGAGAAGAAGTTATGCTGGGAAATGTATCTCTTGATGTTGAAAGGTCAGCAAACGATGATTTTGTAATTCTAATAAAAAAATCATCGCGTGGTAAAACCCGCGAAATTGCAAAAGAGATAACAGAAAATATAATTTATCGTTTTGATTTGAAAGATTCAACAGTAGTTTTCGACCCGTGGTTTATACTCGGTGAAGATGAAAAATACCGCGGTCAGGATGTTGACATAACTGTAAAAGTGCCTCAGGGAAAAGCTGTTTTTTTGAGTAACGGGTTGGAAAGAATAATTGATGATATTGAGAATGTTTCGAATACCTGGGATGGTGATATGGTTGGTAAAACCTGGATTATGAAACCCGAAGGGTTAACAATGAAGGAAGAGAACAAGACGGAAGAATAAAGACAGCAACGAAATCCATAAAACAAAAACAATGAAAGCAATAACAACCTTTTTAACAGTAGCGGTATTATTCTTATCACAAATTTCCGGAGCACAAAGTAAATCGGATAAAATGTATAATGCATTTTCGAATAACGATGCAGTTACAAGTTTCACTTTTTCAAAGAATATGATCGATGCCATTGACATTGATTTAGGCGAAAATGGCGACGGAAAAAAAGTAACAGGCGATCTGCATCAAATCCGGTTCATGTCATATAATCCCGAAAAAGGTGATTTATCAGGTTCCGAATTTCTGGAAAAAGCAAAGAATTATTTACCCAAAATGTCATACAACAAATTTGAAGATGATGACGATGATAGTAATGCTGAGATTTGGCTGATGGGCGGTAAAAAGAAATTCCAGGAGTGCCATGTTTTTGTGCACAACCAATCCGATAACCAAATGCAGTTTGTGGTTTCGTTCTATGGCGATTTCACTGTTAACGATATAGAAAAACTAAAAAAAACAGGCAAGGATTTTTCTGAAAAGTAACAGAAACCTGTTCATTCAAACTCACTATATTTTGGTTTTTGAAAATTCAGTAGTTTGAAATTCATAAATAATATTTTTAATAAATTGCTCTTTCTGTTTTA
>CAWDAW010000008.1:0-276505 GCA_963800345.1 uncultured Prolixibacteraceae bacterium
GTATTCCAAACAGGTTGGGAATAGTCATCAATGCAATTGTAATTCCTGAGAGTGTCCAAATGATTGTTGTATCAGTAAACGATGCAAGGAAAAACCCGATAACATAAATAATGTGGTAGTAAATTACTTTGCTCGAACCAAATAAATAGGTAATTGCCCTGTCGCCGTAATACGACCAGCTGATTGCAGTTGAAAATGCAAACATGAGCAGCCCGATTGCAACAATATATTTTCCGTAATCGCCAAACCAGCTTTTTGTGAAAGCCACAGTGGTAAGCGGCGCGCTGTGCAGTAACGATTTTCCTGTAACGGAAATTCCTGCCTGATTGACGAATTTCCCATTGTTAATTATGATATCACCCGAATAAGGCTGATTGTTCATCCAAACTTTAACATCCTCCGCAACAGAGCGTGAATTGATAATTGTTGGCTGGTTTTGAATAACACCTTCAATAACTGAAAAATTTCCTGAAAATAGTGGAAGATTTGATTCACCAATTAAGTAAAGATGCAGTTGTTCAACATCGTTTTTATTTGATTCTGAATATGTTTCACTTAATACAACCATGTCAGTATCCTGGAATTTATTATTGAATTTTTCTGTCCAAACGCCCGATGACAATAAAACCAAACCTGTTAACGAACAAATAATAATGGTGTCGATAAATGGTTCAAGCAAAGCAACCAATCCTTCTGAAACAGGTTCGTGCGCGCGGGCTGCGGCATGGGCGATTGGTGCAGAACCTTGTCCCGCCTCGTTCGAAAATAATCCCCTGTTTACCCCGCGGTTAAATGCAAATGCGATGCTGCCACCTAAAAAACCACCCACTGCAGCCGTGCCAGTAAATACATCTCCAAAAATAGCAGCAATTGAAGGTATAATATTTTCATAATTGTAAAGAATGACAGAAATTGCCCCAATAAAATAAACAAGCGCCATTATCGGCACAAGTCGCGAAGTAACCTGCGCAATGCGTTTTATTCCACCAATAATTACAAAACCGAGCAGTACAGCCAAAATTCCACCGGTTAACATGTGGTTAATTCCAAAAGTTTCAAACATCGAATTTGAAATGCTGTTGATTTGCGGTAAACTTCCTGTTCCGAAAGATGATAAAACTGTGGCAATGGCAAAAATAACTGCCAGCCATTTCATGTTCAACCGGTTTTTCATGTAGTACATTGGCCCTCCGGAAATGGAACCATCCTGCGCTTGTTCCCTGTATTTGTGCGATAAAGTTACTTCAACAAATTTAGTTGTCATGCCAAGTGCCGCAGTTACCAACATCCAAAATAGAGCTGCAGGACCTCCCAAATGAATTGCCAGTGCTACTCCTGCAATGTTTCCGGTTCCAACTGTGCCTGACAATGCAGTAGTTAGAGCCTGAAAATGTGAAGTGTCGCCAATATCTCCTTCTCTGTCGAACTTGCCGCGAACTATTCGTAACGAATATTTTAAATACCGAAACTGTGGAAATTTCAGGTAAATCGTAAAAAACAGACCAGTTCCAAGTAACAAAAAGACGAACCATTGAGATCCGCCAATATAACCGTCGATTAAAGAAAGGATGTCGTTGAGCTTATTCATTCAAGTTGGTTTATAACTAATTTCTGCTAAAAATAGCATTCTATTTTAAAAGTTTAGTTTTAAAACTTATTCAATGTTAAATTAGAAAGAAACTGGTATAACATTAAGACCAACACTGAAGGCTGACAATGTGGGTTTTATGCGAAAGTTGCATTTTATTTTTGAAAAAGTTTAAAACTGAGAAACAATTAATAGTAATTTCGCAGCAAACAATCTCAAAAGAAAAAAGCCATGTTACCAAAATTTTTACTCGCCGACAATTCGCAGGAAACTCCTGATACAATTTTTGTAGTCCACACCGAAACGCCACGGTTTATTGTTGAATCAGACATCGATGATTTTTATGCCAACCAGGAAGTGCATTGGATTGATGGCGAACCCGGAGATGAAGAAATGATTGCCGACCTCTTGGAAGCAGCCGAAGAATTTCTTGAAAAGGAATTTGAAAACGAGGAAAGGTTGAGCGATGAAGACGATGATTAGCAATTAAATAATCATTGACTTTTCCTTTATACTTTTATTTCCACAAACTCTTTACAAACATAAGTTTTCTGTTTTTTTACAGATTACTTTTTTCCTTGTTGGAAAGTCTGCGTTTTCACAGATCGAAAACTTAAGTTGTTATTTTATTTTGACACCTTCTTTTGTAGCTTAAGTAGTAATAAATCAGGAAAAGTAATTGATTAAAATAAAATGCTTCATTCAATTCCATTGTGGTATCTTGAAGAAATTGAATCGATTATTCAAGAAAAAATGAAAAGCATTAAATCGCAAAAAGGGAACTAATAAATACCCTTATTGCAGAACTCCTTTCAGCGACAACTGTATCCTTTTTCGAGCAACATCAATTTCCTTTATCCGAACTTTTAAATGTTGCTGTAGTTTTACAATTTGGTTGGGGTCAGAGATAAAACGGTCGGCCATTTCGGAAATATGTATTAAGCCCGATTCTTTAATCCCCAAATCGACAAAAGCACCAAAATTTGTAATGTTGTTAACAATCCCGGGCAATTCCATTCCTTCGCGCAAATCGGCAATCGAACGGATTCCTTCGGCAAATTCAAAAACTTTTATGGGTTTCCGAGGGTCGCGACCGGGTTTTAAAAGCTCGTTTTTAATATCTGTCAGTGTGGGCAAACCTACTTCAGCGGTAACATATTTTTGGAAATCGATTTGAGAAACAAGGGTTTCATTTCGCACTAAATCGCTGATTTCGCATTTCAAATCTTTGGCAATTTGTTTTACAATTTTGTACGATTCAGGATGTACGCCAGAATTGTCCAATGGGTTTTTCGCCTCCGGAATTCTGAGAAATCCTGCCGATTGCTCAAATGCTGCCGGTCCCATCCGGGCAACTTTTTTCAGTTCTTCACGCGATTGAAAAGGCCCGTTTTCTTTGCGGTAATTTGTAATATTTTCGGCTAAAGTTGGCCCTAACCCTGAGATGTAAGTCAGTAAATGTTTGCTGGCAGTATTCAAATTTACCCCCACCGAATTCACGCTCAATTCAACAACCGAATCGAGGCTATTTTTAAGTTTTTTCTGGTCAATATCGTGTTGGTACTGGCCAACGCCAATACTTTTTGGGTCGATTTTTACAAGCTCAGCAAGCGGATCCATTAATCGTCTTCCAATTGAAACGGCACCCCGAACGGTAACGTCATATTGTGGAAATTCCTGACGGGCAACCGACGAAGCAGAATAAACCGAAGCGCCATCTTCACTAACAACGTAAACCCGTAATTCACGATCGAAATGCAGGCGTTTGATAAAAGCCTCAGTTTCGCGGCCTGCGGTTCCGTTGCCAATTGCAATGGCTTCAATTTTGTACATTTCAACCATCGAACTCAGTTTTTTGGCAGCCATTTTAAACTCCTCCTGCGGTTTGTGCGGGTAAATGGTTTCATTGTGAAGCAGGTTTCCCTGTTCATCCAAACAAACAATTTTGCAACCTGTACGGTAACCTGGGTCGATTGCCAGAATCCGTTTTTGCCCAAGCGGTGGCGCGAGCAAAAGCTGGCGAAGATTTTCAGCAAAAACACGGATTGCTTCAACATCGGCATTTTCTTTTGTTAGATTGGCAAACTCCGTTTCTATTGAAGGTTGTATCAAACGTTTCAAGCTGTCTTTTACTGCCATTTCAACATGGTCGGCGCAGGTATTTAATCCGGTTACAAAAAAGCGGTCGAGATGTTCAAATATTTTGTCAGAATCAGGGGTAATTGAAACCCGCAGAAATCCTTCGTTTTCACCACGGCGCATGGCCAGTAAACGGTGCGACGGACATTTCTTCAAAGGTTCTTTCCAGTCGAAATAATCACGGTATTTTTCGGCTTCCACTTCTTTACCTTTTATGATTTTTGATGTGATTTCGGCGCTGTTATCAAATCCGCGGCGTACAATATTTCGGGCTTTTTCGTTTTCGTTAATCCATTCAGCAATAATATCGCGTGCTCCTTCCAAAGCATCTGTAACAGTTTTTACCTGGTCATTCAGGAACGACACTGCTCTTGTTTCAATGCTTCGTTCAAGTTGTTTCATAATGATTTTTGCCAGCGGTTCAAGCCCTTTTTCTTTTGCAATTGTTGCTTTTGTGCGGCGTTTGGGTTTGTAGGGCAGGTAAATATCTTCAAGTTCAACTGCATCAAAACAATTATCTATCCGGTTTTTAAGTTCCGGTGTTAAAAGTTCCTGTTCATCAATAGTTTTTAAAACTGTTTCCTTTCTTTTTTCGAGTTCAGTATATTTTTCGTTGAGTTCTTTTATATTCAAAACCTGCACCTCATCAAGACTTCCTGTGCGTTCTTTCCTGTATCGCGAAATAAACGGAACTGTTGCGCCCTCGTTCAGCAAACCTATTGTATTGGCAACCTGGTTCACTTTAATACCAAGCTTTTGAGAGATTATATCGGGAATTATGTTGTTCATAATTTTGTATTTTATTGCAAAAATAGAAAAGAAAAGGAATTTAAGTTTTTAAAAAGAAAAACGGAATGTGTTATCCTATGTGTCAAAGATTTTAACCCCGATAACCTGAATAGCGGTTAAAATCCGAGACAATCTCAAACAATAACTTTTTCCTTAATCTTTAAACTTTTAGCTTTAAACTTTAAACTATAAACAGTATTTTTGCACCTCATTTTTTAAGATTTAAAACAATGTTTGAGAATTTAAGCGACAGGCTGGACAGGTCATTTAAACTGCTGAAAGGGCAGGGAACCATCACCGAAATTAACGTTGCGGAAACGCTGAAAGATATTCGCCGTGCACTACTCGATGCCGACGTAAATTTTAAAATTGCCAAGAAATTTACCGATGATGTAAAGGAAAAGGCACTTGGGCAGCAGGTTTTAACTGCGGTTAAACCAGGTCAGTTAATGGTTAAAATTGTTAAAGATGAACTGACTGAGTTAATGGGAGGCAAATTTACCGATGTCAACCTGAAAGGTAAGCCAGCTGTTATTTTAATGTCGGGTTTGCAGGGTTCCGGTAAAACTACTTTTTCGGGAAAATTGGCTTTGTTACTGAAAAGCAAAAAAGGCCGTCATCCGCTGTTTGGTGGCCTGCGACGTATATCGTCCCGCTGCAATTGAGCAGTTAAAAGTATTGGGTGCACAAATCAATGTTCCGGTTTATACCGAAGAAGGGAATCTTGATCCGGTAAAAATTGCAAAAGCAGCAATTCAGGAAGCAAAAAGTAAAGGTTACGACATTGTAATTATCGATACCGCCGGACGTTTGGCCATTGATGAGCAAATGATGAACGAAATTGCTGCTGTTAAAAATGCGGTAAATCCCGATGAAATATTATTTGTTGTTGATGCTATGACAGGTCAGGATGCAGTGAATACCGCGAAAGAATTTAATGATCGGCTGGATTTTGATGGAGTAGTTCTTACAAAACTCGATGGTGATACCCGCGGTGGTGCGGCTCTTTCAATTCGCGCAGTAGTTGAAAAACCTATCAAATTTGTAGGAACCGGCGAAAAACTCGATGCTATTGATATTTTTCATCCCGATCGTATGGCCGATCGTATTTTGGGAATGGGCGATATTGTTTCGCTGGTGGAAAAAGCTCAGGAACAGTTTGATTCGGAAGAAACCCGCAAACTTCAAAAGAAACTGGCTCAGAATACATTTAATTTTAACGATTTCCTGAAGCAGATTAACCAGATTAAAAAAATGGGCAATCTGAAAGACGTGGTCGGAATGATTCCCGGAATGGGCAAGGCAATGAAAAATCTGGATATTGATGACGATGCATTTAAACATATTGAAGCCATTATTTATTCAATGACACCAAAAGAGCGCGAAGAGCCGGCACTTATTAATGGAACCCGCCGCAAACGGATAGCTGAGGGTTCCGGGACTAACATACAGGAAGTTAACCGTTTGCTGAAGCAATTTGAAGAAACCCGGAAAATGATGCGTATGGTTTCGCAGGGGAAAAATATGCAACGAATGATGGGCGGGATGCAAAAGCAGGGGAGGAAGTTTTAGGAAGTAAGCCCCCTCTAACTCCCCCGAGGGGGAGAATGAAAAAGTAAAACAAATAATATGATACTGATTGACGGGAACAAAGTAGCTGCTGAAATGAAGCAGGAAATTGCGGAAGAAGTAAAAAATATCTTAAATAATGGTGGAAAAGCTCCACATTTGGCAGCAATTCTTGTAGGTCACGATGGTGGAAGTGAAACTTATGTTGCTTTCAAAATAAAAGATTGTGAGGCTGTTGGTTTCAAATCTTCATTAATTCGATATGAAGATGATGTAACTGAAAAAGAATTATTGGCAAAGATTGAGGAGTTAAACAATGACGATGATTTGGATGGATTTATTGTTCAATTGCCTCTGCCAAAACACATTTCAGAACAAAAAGTAATCGAAGCTATTAATCCGAAAAAAGATGTTGATGGATTCCACCCTGCAAATGTTGGCCGAATGGTAATCGGTTTGCCATCGTATGTTTCGGCAACCCCGTTTGGGATTGTCGAATTGCTAAAAAGGTATAAAATTGAAACAAACGGTAAAAATTGTGTAATTGTTGGACGCAGCAATATTGTCGGCCGCCCGCTTAGTGTGCTTATGTCGCAAAAGGCTGTAAATGCAACTGTTACAGTTGCACATAGCCGCACAGAAAATCTGGAGGAAGTTTGCCGTAACGCCGATATTTTAATTGCTGCAATTGGAGTACCGGAATTTGTAAAAAGTAACATGGTAAAAGAAGGTGCAGTGGTTATTGATGTTGGAACTACCCGTATTAAATCTGATAAAACCAAATCTGGCTGGAAATTAAAAGGCGATGTTTTGTTTGAAGAGGTTGCCGGTAAATGTTCATATATCACGCCGGTTCCGGGTGGAGTTGGACCAATGACAAGGGTTTCATTGCTGCAAAATACACTGTTATCTGCAAAAGGTGAGATATACAAATGAACACGGATTTCAGAATCTTAAAAATCAATTTGCACATCTCAAAATCAATTGCGCATAAGCTCTTATTTTTAGAATGAATTTAAACTAAAGGAAATTTGGCGTTTTCTTATTGTAATTCAATTCGCTGAGAATAATTTTTTTATTTTTGAAATCGGAACTTAATAAAAAAACCAAAATTATTCAGGATGGAAAGCGTTGATAATAAGGAGGAAGTTAAAAATTCTGATAGCAAATTCAATCAGGAGATTCATTCAAAAGTTGTGAGAGCGGGAAAGAGAACTTATTTCTTTGATGTTAAGAGTACACGAAATGAGGAATTCTACTTAACCATTACAGAAAGTAAAAAAAGGTTCGAAGACAACGGAAACTTTCATTATGAAAAGCATAAAATCTTCTTGTACAAGGAAGATTTTGAAAAATTTGCTGATTGTTTGCAGGAGATTATTTCTTATATCAATGACAATCAGAATGGAACTGTTGGTGAAGAAAAACCATTGAATGCGGCTTCACAGGAAGAACCTGTTGTTAATTATACAAAAGTTGATTTTGAGGATATTTAGTTTGAACTGTTGAAAGGATTTTAACTCAGTTCACTTAATTCAAGCCAGCGCAGCTCTTTTTCATCTATTAAATCTTTTACAATAACCAATCTTTCCGACTGTTTAAATAATTCGTCATGTGGTAAAATGCCTGAATTCATTGAACTTTCAAGTGATTCTTTTTCTACTTCTAATATTGCAATTTCATTTTCCAGCGATTCGAATTCACGTTTCTCATTAAAAGTAAGTTTTCTTTTTTGTTTTGAACCTGGATCTTCTAATACCTGCACCTTTTCAGCTAATTTTTTCTTTGCCTGATTTTGTGCCTTTTCCTTTTCATTTTCCTGTTGTTCAAGTTGTTTATTTCTGTAAATGGTATAATTACCCGGGAAATCAACAATTTTTCCATCACCTTCGAAAATAAACAGATGATCGACAATTTTATCCATAAAAAACCTATCGTGTGAAACAATAATCACACATCCGCCAAACGATTTTAAATACTCTTCGAGTACATTTAAAGTCATAATATCCAAATCGTTTGTTGGTTCGTCAAGAATTAAAAAGTTTGGATTTTCCATTAAAACAGTACATAAATAAAGTCGCCGTTGTTCGCCACCACTCAACTTTTCTATGTAATTATATTGCGTATCCGGTGGAAAAAGAAAGTAGTTCAACATTTGCGCAGCGCTCATTTTAGTGCCATCTTCAAACGTGATAAACTCTGCAATTTTAGTAACTGAATCAATAACTCTCTCTTTGTAGTCAAATGTAATCCCATCCTGGCGGTAATAGCCAAATTTTATGGTTTTCCCAATTTCAATTTTTCCCGAATCAGGTTGCAATGTTTGCGTTATCAAGTTTAAAAAAGTGGATTTGCCGGTACCGTTGTTGCCAATTATACCTACTTTTTCGAAACGTGAAAATTTGTAGGTAAAATTCTCAATCAACTTCACTCCGGGAAATGACTTTGAAATATTTTCAAGTTCAACCATCTTTTTCCCCAGGCGTGATGATTTAACGTTCAGGTTAATAGCATCATTGTTGAGCTTATGTGATGCCTTTTCCTGCAGATCGTAAAACGCATTTATCCTGTATTTTGCTTTGTGGCTGCGGGCTTGAGGCATTCGACGCATCCATTCAATTTCTGTCTTTAATAGATTCTTCGCTTTAGCAACCGATGCCTGTTGCATTTCAATTCGTTCATCGCGTTTTTCCAGAAAATAAGAGTAGTTGCCCAAATAACGGTAAATCTGGTTGTCCTCCATTTCAAGGATTTCATTGCAAACACGGTCAAGAAAATAACGGTCGTGCGTAACCATCAAAAGTGTTGATTTTGTTTTTTCAAGATAAGCTTCCAACCATTCAATCATCTCTAAATCGAGGTGGTTGGTGGGTTCGTCAAGGATTAGCAAATCAGGTTTATCAATAAGAACTTTTGCCAAAGCCACCCTTTTTTTCTGTCCGCCCGAAAGTTCCGCAATTTTTTGATCATGAAGATCTATTTTTAGTTCGGTTAAAATTTGTTTGATTTCCACTTCAATATCCCAGGCACCCAACTCATCCATTTTCGATGAAATTTCGGCAATTTTTGCCTGGTTGTTTTCGCTTATAGCTAACTCAAATTCTTTAACTGTTTTAAGTTTTTCGTTGTCAGATGTAAAAATTTCTTCCAAAACAGAATGTTCCGGATTTAACTTCGGGATTTGTTCGAAATATCCGATTTTAATGTCGTTTGTTACCGTAATTAATCCTGAATCCGGGGTTTCCTTTCCCGCAAGTAAATCAAGTAAGGTTGATTTACCTGTGCCGTTTTTCGCAATTAAAGCCACTTTTTGGCCTTCGAAAACAGTAAACGAAATGTCCTCGAATAGCATCAATTCTCCCCATCTTTTCGATAGGTTTTCTCCCTGAAGGAAAGGTTTCATAAATTATAATTTTTGGCAAAAATAGAAAATGAATGACACAAACCTTAAAAACTAATTGAAATGGATTTCATGGTTTGCTAATTGGTGCATTTTCCAAAGTAAAGTATTCAGGTTTATGTGTGTTTCTGAAATCGAAAAACAAATTAAAAAATGTGGGTACAGCCATTGAAAAATAACTGTTTGGCGAATTTGTAAGAACCGCAATCCCAATTTCTTCATCTTCGCAAACTGCAATTTCACTTTGGTAGCCTGAAACAAAACCACCGTGATTGGCAATAGTATGATCTTTATATCTGATTATGCGCCAACCAATTCCATATTGTTTTGAATCGATTTTGTCCCAATTTTTGTAATAAGTTTTTTTCAAGGGTGTATCAATCTGTGGTGTGAACACAATTTTACGCGCTTCATTTGAAAACAGGTCATCATTTTTTTCTGAAATGGCTATCAGGAAATGCGCCAAATCTGATATACTGGCATTTACTCCGGCAGCCGGTGCAGTAATATAATATCGGTCATTTAATTTCAAAGCTGCGAAACCATTATCAGTTTTTTGATGTGGAAATGCCTTATTTTCATTGTTTTTGAATGAATCAAAATCGACAGAAGCATCTTTCATTCCAAATGGAATAAACACTTTCTCTGTTAGGTTTTGCTGAAAGGTTTTATGGGTTTTTGCAACAACAATAGGCTCAAACAGACTGAACATTACATTTTGATAGGCATATGTAATTCCTGGCGGTGTTACTATTTCTACCTCATTTAATCTTTGAGTAATCTGATTAAGCGGTACCTGATCTTCAACCATAATATCATACGCATGAGCAACCAAACCAGATGTATGGCTGAGCAGGTTTCCAATGGTAATACTATTTGTACTTTGAGGTAATTTAAGTTTGAAATCTGGCAGGTAATCAACAACTTTATCATGGAGGTTTATTTCGTTTTTGCTTGCCATAATTCCGGCTAACACACCAGTTACAGACTTTGAAACCGAAGCTAATCTAAAAACTGTGTTTTCATCAACCAGTTTATTTTCTCCGGATTTTCTTACCCCAAAACATTTTAACATAGCAATATGTCCCTTGTATGTTATAACCAAAGCGCCGCCAACTGCACCCGATTCATGAATGTTTGCGTTATAAATACTATCGAATTTTGTTAAAACATCCCGAATTTCCTTCGAATGATCCACTTCTAAAATTTCCCCCAAAATATCTTTGGTTGCCTCAGATTTGCCTATCCTTGACGAAAATCTGATCGCAATAACTGCTATTATAATGATGAACAGAAATAGAAAGAATTTGAATTTTTTCATATAAAAAGGAAACTTTATAAAAACGAGGTAGCGAAGATATAAAAATAGACGGAAGACTGAAGATTGGTGGAGGAAGAAGCAGGAAGTCGTTAAATTGGCTGCCATTCATAGCTTAACTGGAATCGGATGCAATCTATCATTTTATAAAAAGAAGTCTTTAATCGAAATTTACTATTTAGAATATAAAAACAATTCAATTAACAACATACAGTATCAAGTTTGAAATTGCGGGCAAAAAAAAGCCGGAACTCTTTCCGGCTTTATTGCTGTTTAATTTGCTAATTTAAAACTATTTCTTTCAATCGGGTTAGAAATAATAATCGGATAGCATTATGTAAGACAAATCAAATGCTATTTTGTTACAGCTTGATTAAACAATAAACAACTATTTTTACAAAAATTAAGAATTCTATGAAAAAAACAGATCTTTTTCAATTTGTAATCCGGTATTTTCAAAAGGAAATGCCTGTAGCCGTAACTGAACTCGAATACGATAATCCATTTGAATTGATAGTTGCAGTTATTTTATCGGCACAATGCACAGATAAACGTGTGAATATGATTACACCAGAATTAATCAAACGATTTCCTACTCCCGAAAACATGGCAGCAGCTGATCCTTCAGAAGTTTTTCAATATATAAAATCCTGTTCGTACCCCAACAATAAGGCAAAACATTTGGTAGGAATGGCCCGAAAACTAATGGAATTGTTTGATGGTAAAATTCCGGATGACGTGGACGAACTTCAAAAATTGCCCGGGGTTGGAAGGAAAACTGCAAATGTAGTTGCTTCTGTGTTTTTTCAGAAACCGGCAATGGCAGTTGATACACATGTATTTAGGGTAGCAGCAAGAATAGGTTTAACTACAGATGCCAAAAACCCATTGCAAACTGAACTTCAACTTGTAAAATATATTCCTGAAGAATTGATATCAAAGGCTCACCACTGGTTGATTTTACATGGTCGATACACTTGCATTGCCCGAAAACCTAAATGTGAGATTTGTGGATTGAGAGAAGTTTGTAAGTATTTTAGGGAAATGGAATTGGGTTAGATTTACGGTTTGAAGGATTCGGATCTTTAGTTTAATTTAAACGTTTATTGTGAAAACAATAGTATACTTTGTATTTTTCAGTAATCTCCCAAAATTCTGTTTTTTTAACCCAACGCGACATCGAGCAGCATCATTGTTGCGAAACCAAGCATTGCACCTATCGTTGATAAATCTGTTTCATTTCCGGTTTGTGATTCGGGAATAAGTTCTTCCACTACCACAAAAATCATAGCACCTGCTGCAAACGAGAGCGCATAAGGAAGAATTGGTTGCATGATTAAAACAAGATAAGCGCCAATCACTGCAGCAATTGGTTCAACAATACCTGAAAGTTGACCGTAATTAAATGCTTTCAATCTTGAGAATCCTTCGCGGCGCAATGGAATTGAAACAGCAGCACCCTCTGGAAAGTTTTGCAGCCCTATACCCAATGCAAGAGCAATTGCACCGGTTAATGCACCTATATCGGGGTTGCTGGCCAACACACCAAAAGCAACACCAACCGCCAAACCTTCAGGAATATTATGCAGAGTTATTGCCAATACGAGTAAAACGCTGCGTTGCCAATTGGTTTTTATTCCCTCGGCTTTATCTATTTTCAATCCCATGTGTAAGTGGGGCAAAATCCTGTCGATTCCGTATAAAAAGGCTCCTCCTGCCAAAAATCCAATAACAGCCGGAACCCAGGGAGCTTCGCCCATTTGTTCTGCCATGATAATTGCGGGATTGAGCAAAGACCAGAAACTGGCTGCAATCATTACCCCTGCTGCAAAACCTAACATTGAGTTTAAAACTTTCTTGTTGATTTTTTTAAAGAAAAACACCATTGCCGCCCCCATTGCGGTTACAGACCATGTGAAAAGTGCTGCAAACAAGGCGAGTATAACCGGATTTACTTTTAATAACGACTCTAAATTCATTTATTTAAAGATTTTGTGACAAAAATAGCAAAAAAGAATCTTTCCAAACTACTGATGAAGACTATAGTTAACGATGTGAAAATCAAAATTATATGATATGGAATTAAGAATTGGCGGAAATTATGGAAATTGAGAGTTTGAGTTTTATCCAAACTTATTACTTTTGCGAAAACAAAAATGTTTAATTTAAAAAATCGCTATTATGGCATATAAAATTTCTGAAGAGTGTATTGCATGTGGTACATGCATTGATGAATGTCCGGTAGATGCAATTTCTGAAGGCGATATCTATAAGATTGACGCTGATCTTTGCACCGATTGCGGTTCTTGCGCTGAAGTTTGTCCGGTTGATTGCATTTCAATCGACGAATAATCCGGACAAGATAAAAAACTACAAACCTGGCTGTTAAATAACTACCAGGTTTTTTTGTTTCTTATTTCAGTTTTCAGGTGTTTTCACACTTACAAGTACATTCAACGCACACCCTGTTAATGATTTCAGACTTTAGCGTTTTAAAAACAGAATTCTGCACCCCGGAATTTTAGAACTTGAATTCGACACTTTAAATTCGGAACACGGAACTCACTTACACTCTATTCGACGAGTCTCTGATTATCAATTCTGTGGGCATAACAATTGTTTTGTAGTCATGATTATCATTGTTGTGTAAAATTTGTTGAATAAGGAGTTGGGCAGCTTTTTGTCCAATCAAAAAACCGGGCTGTTTTACAGTACTTATTGATGGAGTGACCACTTCGGAAAACGGTTCGTTGCTAAAACCTACAATGGCAATATCTTCAGGCACTTTAATTCCTTTTTCTTTCAAATGAATAATAACACTCAGTGCTGTTGTGTCGTTTGCACAAAATATAGCATCTGGTTTAACATTATTCTCAAGTAATTTCTGTATTGACAAAGTTCCTTCCTCTTTGGTTAGACTATTATTAACAATTAATGTTTTGTTTACTTCCAAACCAGCCTCTCTCAAAGCATCACAATATCCTTTTTGGCGGTATTCGTAAATTTTCAAATGTAATGGTCCGCCAATATGTGCAACATTTTTCGCTCCCTGGCTGATCAAATGTTTGGTTGCCCTTAAAGCCCCGCCATAATCATCAACAACTATTTTATGCGCTTCAATTTCATCAACTATTCTATCGAAAAAAACAATCGGTATATTTCTTTCTGAAAATAATTTAAAATGGTCTGTTGTATTTGTTTCCATACCAATTGAGATGATTATACCATCAACACGGTTTGCATATAATGCCTGAACAATTTTGGACTCCTTTTCGATATTATCGTTGGATTGGGAAATTGTTACAGCAAACCCTTGACTATAAGCTACTTCTTCGACTCCACTTATCACAGAAGAGAAAAAATGCCGGTTAATCAAGGGTACAATCACTCCTATTGTGTTAGTGCGTTTTGTGCGCAAATTGGCAGCAAGTGTGTTCGGACGGTAACCCAATTCAGTGGCAATACGTTTTACTAAATTACGGGTTACTTCACTGATTACAGGATTATCATTCAATGCCCGGGAAACAGTTGATGCTGAAAGATTTAATTTTTTCGCGATATCATGGATCGTGGTTTCGACCTGGTTTGACATAGTTTTTAAGTTTAAGCTCAAAAATATATAATTATATTTATTAATGCAATCGATTGCAGATTCTTTAAAACTTTTTTATTTTTGTTGATAGTGATAATATTTATTACCGACAAAATAACAGAAACAGATTTTAATTAAACATCAAAAGATATTATGGAAACAATTTATGAAGAAAGGTACAATTACCACCCCGGAGATTTCAAAAATTATGATACAGAAAGGATAAGAAAAGAATTTCTTGTTGAAAAAGTAATGGAGCCCGGTAATATAAGGATGGTTTATTCTATTATAGAACGTTACATAGTTGGCGGAGCAGTTCCATTGAAAGAGGGTTTAAAACTTGAGCCAATAGAACCATTAAAAGCATCATATTTTTGTGAAAGGCGTGAGGTTGGAGTTATAAACGTTGCCGGAGAGGGTTCAATATTGGTTGACGGAACTGAATATAAGATGAATTTTAAAGATGCCATATATATTGGGAAAGGATCAAAAGAAGTAATATTTAAATCAGATGACGCTGAGAAACCTGCGCATTTTTATATCAATTCAGCTCCGGCACACAAGGAATATCCGGTAAAACATGTTACTCTTGATCAGTCAAATAAATTATATTTAGGGTCATTACAAACTTCTAATGAACGTACTATCAATCAGTTACTTATAAATACAGTTGTTGAAACATGTCAGCTTCAAATGGGAATGACAGAAATGAAACCGGGTAGTGTATGGAATACTATGCCGCCACATTTGCACAGCCGTAGAAATGAAGTTTATTTTTATTTCAATGTACCTGAAGGACAAGCCATTTGCCATTTTATGGGGCAGCCTCAGGAAACACGCCATATTTGGATGCAAAACGAGCAGGCTGTCATTTCGCCCAACTGGTCGATTCACTCTGCAGCCGGCACAAGTAATTATATTTTTATTTGGGGAATGGCTGGCGAAAACCTGGATTATACTGACATGGATGCCATTAAGCCTACTGAACTGAGATAAGTTCTATTTCGATTTTCCTAATATTTATTTTTATGAACAGGAGGAATCTATTTAAAAATTTGTCACTGCTTGGATTAATTCCCGTTAGCAGTAAATTTTCTGTTTCGTCTGATATTATCAATGATTTTCCTGAACATGAACGTAAATACTGGATTAGTATATTAACCAAAATTGCCGATCCTTTGCTTGTTTCGCTTAGTCGTGGTGAATTAAAACGGAACATGCCTGTGGAATGCAAACCCGGACATGAAAATGACAGAAAAAAAGTTACCTATTTGGAAGCTTTTGGAAGATTAATGGCGGGAATTTCACCTTGGCTAGAGTTGGGCGCAGACAATTCGGAAGAAGGAAAATTAAGAAAGAAATACATAGAATTGTCTCAACAATGTCTGAAAATGGCGGTAGATCCAGATTCGCCTGATTTCATGAATTTTAATACTGAAAAACAACCGGTGGTTGATGCTGCTTTTCTGGCACATGCTATTTTAAGGGCACCAAATGTACTTTGGGAACAACTTGAACCAGCGACACAAAAATACCTTGTCGATGCTATGAAAAGTTCACGCACAATCACACCATTTTATAATAATTGGTTGCTTTTCAGTGCAATGGTTGAAACATTTTTGTTGTTTGCCGGAGAACAATGGGATGAAATGCGTGTTGATTTGGCGGTAAAAAAACACATGGAGTGGTATCTGGGAGATGGCATGTATGGCGACGGACCTCAATTTCACTGGGATTATTACAATAGTTTTGTTATTCAACCCATGTTGCTCGACATTCTTGCTGAGATTTCAAAAAGTAATCCAGCACAAACAAAAACGCATGAAACAGTTTTGAAACGATCTCAAAGATATGCTGTAATCCAGGAACGATTAATCTCTCCCGAAGGAACCTTTCCACCAATTGGACGTTCTTTGCCTTATCGGTTTGGCGTTTTTCAAATGCTTTCACAAACTGCATTGCAACATCATTTGCCGGAAGAATTAACTCCGGCGCAAGTACGTTCTGCGTTAACAACAGTTATTAAGAGGATGATTGAAATGCCTGGTACTTTTGATTCAAATGGTTGGTTAACAATAGGTTTTAGTGGACATCAACCCGATATTGCAGAATCATATATATCAACAGGCAGTCTTTATTTGTGCTCAGTGGGTATGCTGGCACTTGGACTTCCACCGGAAGATCAATTTTGGTCGGGAAAATATACAGACTGGACTTCCAAAAAAATATGGAATGGAGCCAATGTGGCTGCCGATCATGCAATAATTAACTAACAGCAAATAAATAATAATATGATGAATGAATTATTCGACTTAACAGGGAAAATAGCCCTGATAACCGGGGGAACTCACGGAATTGGTATGGCCATTGGGAAAGTGCTGGGAAAAGCCGGCGCTAAAATTTGTGTAAACGATATTGCCGATGAGAAACTTGTAAGCTGCAAGGCAGAATATGCCGAAGCCGGGATTGATGTTTACACAATAAAATTCAACGTTACCGACGAAGTTGATGTTGATCGTGGTATTTCTCAAATTGAAAATGAAGTAGGGGATATTGACATTCTTGTCAACAACGCCGGAATTATCAAACGCATACCTATTCTTGACATGGCAATTGCGGATTATAAGATGGTTATTGATGTTGATTTAGTAGCACCACTCATTATATCAAAAAGAGTAGCTCCAAAAATGATTGCAAAACGTTCCGGAAAAATTATCAATATGTGTTCAATGATGAGCGTTTACGGGCGAAATTCAGTTTCAGCATACGCATCGGCGAAAGGTGGTTTGAAATTACTTACTGCAAACATGACCTGTGAATGGGCGAAATATAATGTACAGATTAATGGAATTGGTCCGGGATACATTGCCACTTCTCAAACAGCTGCAATTCGTGACGGAAATCACCCGTTTAATGATTTGGTGATGACACGCACTCCTGCCGGTCGTTGGGGCGAACCCGAAGATGTTGGAAATGCTGCACTCTTTCTGGCATCAAAAGCCAGTGACTTTGTAAACGGTCATGTACTTTATGTTGATGGCGGTATTTTAGCCAATTTTGGTTATGTGAAAGGTGAAAATGATATTCCTGAATAAAATGAAAACTACATTAATTTTATTGATTTCAATCGTGCTTTTTTCATGCGAAAAAGAAGCGAAAATTAACATAACTAATTCGATGAATATTGATCGAACGGATGAAGTACTTATTTTAACTAAAGAACAACTGGCGCAAAAAGTTGAACTTAAGGATGAGTTACTGCCCGTTTTCAATGATGTAGAACATAAATTGCTTCCAAGTCAATGTGATGATTTGGATGGAGATGGCAAGTGGGATGAAGTTGTTTTTATTATCGACTTTTCAGCCAATGAGACCAAAGAAATTGAAGTTGATTTTGTGTCTAAAGAGCAGTATCCTGTGTTTGAGAAACGAACAAATTTAAGACTTGCGATTATTCAGGAGGACGGTACTTATAATGAAGTTGATAACTATCGCGCACTTCCGTGCAAAGATTCTTTTGAGATTATTGCTCAAGCCGAAAGTGTGAATTGGGAGAACGACAAAATTGCGTTTCGGAACTATTTTGATTGTCGAAATGTGAAAGATTTATTTGGAAAACTCAAGCCCGAAATGATTTTGGACAAATTGAGCACACCCGAAATGGGAAGCTACCACAATTTAAACGATTGGGGTATGGATGTTTTGCATTGTGGAAGTTCCCTTGGTTCAGGCGGTTTGGCAATTCTGAAAAATGATTCACTTTACAGGTTAGGGTCAACTGAAGTTTATGAATATCAGAAAATTGTAGAAGGCCCGGTGCGTTCCCTTTTTGAGTTGCGTTACTCAGGTTGGGAAGTAAACGGCGAAAAATTGAAAGCAGTTGAAAGAATTTCAATTTATCCTGGAAAATATTGGTTCGAATCAGATGTAACTTTTAGTGGTTGTTCTGATGACGATCAGATTGTTACGGGTATTGTAACAAGTAAATTAAATCGTGAACCATTTGAATTTCAAGCTGCTGATTTTCAATGCATCGGCACCCACGATGTTCAGTCGTTAAATAATGATGAGTTGGGAATGGCAGTGCTTGTTCCGCTTGCTGAAGCCGGTAAAATAGGGCGTACTACCGATATTGATTTTTTTAAACTCGGGTACGAAACTGTAGTTTCCAAAGCTTTTAGCAATATCATTTCGCAAACCTATTATATTGGGCAAAAATGCAAAAGCGATGTTCCTGCCAAACATTATTTTTTCTCGGTTTGGGGGCTCGATAAAGAGCAATGGAAAACAGAAGAAGGTTTCAGAAAATATATTACAGAAGAGGCTGAAAAACTTTCTTCGCCTTTGGTTTTGAAATAAAATATTCAGTAAAAAAGAACCGTTCTTTCTGTTTTCAATTCAGGAAGAACGGTTCTTTTTTATCGCCAACTAATCTTTCACAGATAAAGTTGTATCCAACCCTGGATAATCTCTCCGGTTTCCGGATCAAGTTGAGACCCAAACATGCTGTGTGGAATTGAGTAAACAATCAGCATTATAATAGATGCAACTATTGTATAAACAGGGCGTTCCTTTTTGCGGTTCATGAAAAAGGCAAGAACCCAAAACAAAAATGCCACAAGTGTTTTATTATCAGTTAAATCCCAGGCAAAAGGAATACCTGCCCACAATTCATTAAATGCATACAATTGTACAAGCGGGCCAAGTATCATACCTCCTATAAACAAAGCAATAACTGTAATATTGGTATAAAACCTGAATTTTTTGTATTTGAAGAGCGCCATGATTCCAGCCACGTTACCCAAAAACATGGCAAAAAACATAAAGAAAATATGTGGAAACAGAATAGTTTCGGGAACATGGCCTTTAAATCGGATGACAACCGGTTTTCCATCGTTTAGTTCAAAATTCTGACCATTTTTCCTTAAAGTGATTTTATATTCGTATTTTCCTGCTGGTGGCAGATTAGGAAGATTTCCGGTTAACAGATCATTTTCACGGGTTAATTCAACTTGAGTCCATTCATCTTTAGTTGGGTATTTTTTGTATTCAAGAATACCACCCACATTTTTGTCAGGCATCCCCAACACTATTTTACAATCAGTTGTTCCACCATGACTTCTTACAAGTTTGAATTTATAGTTCTGGTTATCAATTGTTACCTGGGTCTTTTTGTCATAAGTTGGACCAGTTTTGCGTTGATATATAATGGCTACAAAAGTTATAATCACAGCCAATATCCAATAAAAAACTACTTTCATATTTTAATTTATTTTTTAATTGTACAAGTATAAAGGGATTTTGGAATAAAAAGTTCAGGAAAGAAAAAAAATCACTTTTAGCACCGCCTATTTTTCAATTTTAAATGTAAGTGCAGTGCTAAATTCTAATTACATGATTTATAACATGTAATTTGCTTGTTAAAAATGTTTAAATTTAACCCTGAATTATTATAATTCACTTTAACCCGAGATTTAGCAGATTCTCAGTCATAACTTAATTCTGAATGCCTATGGAAAATAAACATTAATTCACTAACTGAATTCTTCAGTTCAAAAACAATTTATTTATTCATTTAAAAATCAAAACTAAAAATCTATGAAAAAAAATCGCTTTAAAGGTTTTTTAACCTTATTGCTAATCTCCGCGTTTGTGGCATTATCTGTTGGAGCTTTTGCCCAACAAAAATCTATTCGTGGAAAAGTTACTGATGCCCAGGGCACTTCCCTGCCCGGTGTATCGGTTGTGGAAAAAGGTACCACGAACGGTACAGTTACCAACATTGAAGGAGAATATAATTTAGATGTGCCCAATAATGCACAGACCCTTGTATTTTCGTACATTGGAATGTTATCACAAGAAGTGCAAATCGGTGCGCAAACCCAAATCGATGTTGTGCTTAAACAAGATGTGGTGGGATTAGAGGAAGTTGTAGTTGTAGGTTACGGAACCCGTATGAAAGAAGAACTTACAGGTGCAGTTTCTACAATTTCTGAAGATCAAATGCAAATTTCTTCAGCACCAAGCGTTGTAAGTCGCATGCAAGGTCAGGTGTCCGGAGTTACCGTAACATCAGCTGACAGGCCTGGCGGAGATGCCACAATTAGAATTCGTGGTGTTGGAACTATAAACAATGCAAATCCACTGTATGTTATTGATGGTGTTCCGGTAGGACCAGGCAATAATTTAAATCCCAATGATGTTGAATCGATTACAGTTTTGAAAGATGCATCTTCTGCAGCAATATATGGAACACGTGGTGCCAATGGTGTTATAATCATTACTACCAAAAGGGGTAACGACAATCAATCTCCAAGCATCAATTTCTCTTTAAAAACCGGGGTAAGTAATGCAACAAATAAATACGACATGCTGAATACAAAGGAATATGCAGATGCAGTGTGGTTGTCATATAAAAACAGGGGAGTAGCACCAAATCATGCACAATATGGCAGTGGCGCTTCACCTGTAATACCGGATTATATATTGCCTGCCGGCGCTATGGAAGGAGACGCATCGGTTAATCCTGCGTTGTATAATTATCCGGATTATATGATATTCAAAGCCAATAAAGAAGGAACAGACTGGTATGACGAAATGTATAGGAGTGCCATAGTTCAGCAATACGATTTATCGGTTACCGGCGGAGGGAAAAATGGCACTTATGCTTTCTCAGGAAGTTATTTGGATGAAGATGGTATTTTGGAATACACAAACTTTAAACGTTACACTTTTCGAATGAATTCGGATGCAAGGTTCAACAAGTGGTTCAAAACAGGCGAATCGCTACAGGTTATGTATATTGATGAACACGGAAACCTTGGAGATAACGACGAAGGAACTGTAATATCTTATGGTTACCGCTCACAGCCTATCATTCCTGTTTACGACATTATGGGCAATTTTGCTGGTTCAAGGGCTTCGGAAATGGGCAACTCAGGTAACCCTGTTGCTATGTTATACCGCGCCCGCAACAATAACGGGAAATCCGTCAGAATCATAGGTAACGTTTATAGCGAAATAACTTTAATGAAAGGGTTGACCGCTAAAACTTTGTTTGGCTACAATTTCGCACAGTGGAACTACAATGGATATACTATTCCAAACCTGGAACATTCAGAACCGACAAAAGTAAATGCACATAATCACGATTCTAATTATTCATTACAATGGAACTGGACAAATACGGTAAATTATAACGCAACTTTCAACGACATACACAAAATAAGTGCAGTAGTGGGTACAGAGGCTATTGACAACTATTATCAGTCTTTGAATGGCAGCAGAAGCCAGTTTTTTTCCGAAGATGTTCAATACATGCAATTAGATGCAGGTGAAAGTAATATTCAGAACTCTGGGAATGCGTCGGAATGGTCGCTATTTTCGCAGTTTGGCCGTATCAACTACGATATAATGAGCAAATATTACATTGAAGGAACAGTTCGTCGTGATGGATCTTCAAGGTTTAGTGAAGCAAACCGATATGGTGTGTTTCCGGCAGTTTCGGCAGGTTGGGCCGTTTCTGAAGAATCTTTCCTTTCAGGAGTTGAAAAATTGGATATTTTAAAACTGAGGGTAGGTTATGGTGTCAGCGGTAACGATAATATTGGAAACTACAATCCTTATACTACTTATCGAACGGACCCACAGCAGGCTGCATATGATTTCAACGGATCGAATACAAGTGCTACTGCAGGTTTTATCCCCGGAAATCTGGGAAATGATAAAGTATCATGGGAAACAACTAAAACCTTAAACTTCGGGCTTGACGGGGTTTTCTTCGACAGAACCTTATCAGCCTCTATCGATGTTTGGCAAAGAAAAACATCAGATATGTTATTCCAGGATCCTATTCCAAATGTGCTTGGAATTGCCACTGCGCCTTATATAAATATTGGAGAAATGCAAAATAAAGGTTACGATATAGAATTAGGATACAACAACACTGCTTTAGACGGTAAGCTCAGATATAATGTAACAGCAACGCTTTCTCATTACAAAAATGAAATCACGAAATTATCCACTGACCCAAAACGAACCATTGATGCAGCAAGTTATCGTCAAAAAACTTATACCCGCTATGCTGTAGGTACAGCTTATCCTGAGTTTTTTGGTTATGTGGTAGAAGGAATATTCCAAACGGAAGCAGAAGCTGCTGCACACCCACAATTCGGAACTACAACCTACAATGCCCCAGGGCATTATAAATATAAAGATGTCAGCGGACCCGATGGAGTTCCCGACGGCAAAATCACTGCCGATGACCGAACTTTTATCGGAAGCCCTCATCCTGATGTGACAGGTGGCTTAAATATTGATTTGGGATATGGTAGTTTCGATATGAACCTCTTCTTTTATGGAAGTTATGGAAACGATATGGTGAATTATGTTACCCGTTGGATTGACTACGGGATGTTTAACGGCGGTTTGAGTAAAAGGGCATTATATGAAACGTGGACTCCTGAACGTAAAGATGCTCCGATTGCCATGCTCGATCAACATGCCAATTCACAAGAACCTTCTACTGCTTATATTGAAGATGCTTCATTTTTACGATTGAAGAACTTAAAATTTGGTTATACTTTGCCCAAAACATTGTTAAGCAAAGCACAAATCAAAAACCTTCATGTATATGTTCAGGTTACTAATCTGTTCACCCTTACAAAATATAGGGGACTTGATCCGGAGGTTAATAGTTCAGGTTCAAATATGGGGGTTGATATGGGTGCCTGGCCAACTGCCCGCCAAATTAATTTTGGTGTTCAACTCGGCTTGTAATAGTACTAACTTTTAAATTTAGAACAAATGAAAAATATAAAAAAGCTATCAATTGCAATGGTCCTTTTAATCATGTTGACCATTTCGAATTCATGCTCTGATGAGTTTTTGAATAAGGAGCCCTGGGGGGTTACCGCAGAATCGGTGTTTTATACCGAAAAAGGATGTCAGGCTTTATTAAATGGATGTTATGGAGTTATCGGAGGAGGTGGACAAGGCCTCGGTTACGACTGGGGAGCTTCGGTAACCAACTGGTCTTTTGGCTCAGCGGCTTCTGATGACGCATACAAAGGATCGGAAGTAACAGACCAGGTTCCCGCCAATGACGTGGAAAAATGGGAGTTGATTTCAACAAATGGATATGTCGGCCAAAAATGGAGATGGGCTATTGGGGTTGGTGCCGATAGGGTAAACAAAACATTGCGTATATTGAAGATCACAGAAGAGAAAGATGCTATCAGTGCCGATGCTGCTAAAGAAATTCGGGCTGAAGCAAGATTTTTACGCGCATTCTATTATTTTGAAGCCCGTCTGCTTTATGGCGATTATCTTCCAATTTTGACGGAAGATATCGAAGATTTTACAACCGTTAGCAACGTAAACCCAGAGGGGGCGGTTTTGAATTTCATTATAGAGGACTTGAAATTTGCCTGGGAGAACCTGCCGGAAAGTCAAGGCACTCAAGTGGGCAGGCCCACCAAATATGCTGCAATGGCATTGGCAGCCAAGGCTTATATGCAAGATCTGAAATATGCCGAAGCTAAACCTTTGCTAGACAACATCATCAACAGTGGAAAATTTGAGTTGATGCCGAAATTCATACAAAACTATGATATAGAAACCAACAACAACAAGGAATCTATTTTTGAAATTCAAGCAAGTGTAAATGATGGCGCAGGATATGGTTCTTACAACGGTGAATTGGGTATTGGTTTGAATTGGCCACATGGCGGTGACATAGGTTTTTGTTGTGGTTTCCATCAACCCTCTCAAAATTTGGTGAACGCCTATAAAGTGGATGAAAACGGACTGCCTATGTTTGATACATTTAATAACGTTGACCTAAAAAACGATCAAGGCATTTTTTCAGAAGATGAATTCGTCCCGGACGACCAAACTCCGTTGGATCCACGTCTTGATTTTACAATAAGCCGACGTGGTATTCCATACAAAGATTGGGGTGTTAACCGTGGTTATCAATGGATAAGGAAACAACCTGAAGGAGGTCCATACCTGCCTGCACCAAAACCTTTCCTGAAAAAATCGCAGGTTGGTGCTTACAAGGACAACACAGGAGGCTGGATGTCGGGTGTAAATGCCAATAACTTTAGGTATATCCGCTATGCTCATGTTCTTTTGTGGAGAGCCGAAATTGCAGCTTCCGAGAATGATCTTCCCAAAGCTTTGGAACTGGTAAATCGTATTCGTGAACGTGCTGCCAATGACCAGGTTATGGGTAAAGGTTCATGCAACCAAACTACCAGTAACCTTCTATCCTTGGGGTGATTCAGCGCCTGGAACAAATGGAAACGATATTGACTGGACAAAACCGGCAGCAAATTACAAGGTCGGAAAATATACAAGTTTTGCCAGTAAAGAACAAGCTATGACAGCTGTTCAATGGGAAATCAGGCTTGAATTTGCGACTGAAGGAATGCGCTTTTTTGATCTTCGCCGCTGGGATAATCTTCCAAACAAAATAGGTGGAAAATCAATGGCAGAAATCTTAAATGGATTTGCCGCGGCTGATTTAAGGATAAGAAAATCTTTTATGTCTGGAGCTAATTTTAGTGAAACAGATAAATGGATACCTGTTCCACAAACTGAGATCGATTTACAACCTGGAGTAATTGAACAACGAAAGTAATGTTAGCATTAATGATGTTATAATCTGAAGAGGGATATTTTATCCCTCTTTTTTTGTTATTTTAGGACCTTGTTGATTTATACTTAAAATCATGAAAACTTAACTGGATTGGCCACAAAGTATTAGCTACTTCTTACTCAAAATTCGTTTCGGAAAAATGGCATTAAACTACATTTGGATATTTTTCTTTCTTTCAGCATTTGTAATTGGGTTGGTTCGTCTGATTTTTTTTGGAGATGTCGAAGTTTTTCCGGCAATGATGAATTCCACCTTTGAAATGGCGAAAAGCGGTTTTGAGATTTCATTGGGACTGACTGGTGTTTTAACACTTTGGATGGGTATAATGAAAATTGGGGAGAAGGGCGGCGTTGTTGCCATTTTTTCAAAAGCTATCGGCCCGTTTTTTAACAAGCTGTTTCCCGAACTTGGTAAAGACCATCCGGCTTATGGTCCCATTATGATGAACATTGCAGCAAATATGCTCAATCTGGATAACGCGGCTACACCAACCGGTTTGCAGGCTATGAAAGAGATGCAGAAAACCAACCCGGATAAGGATAAAGCATCCAACGCGCAGATTATGTTTTTGGTTTTGAATACTTCAGGATTGACAATTATTCCTGTCAGTATTATGGTTTACAGGGCTCAATTGGGCGCGGCCAATCCTTCAGATATATTTATCCCTATTTTATTGGCAACATTTTTTTCAACACTGGCAGGTTTGATTTCTGTTGCTATCTATCAAAAAATTAACCTTTTCGACAAGGTGATTCTAGCCTATTTAGGAGGACTGACTGCCTTTATTGTTGCATTGATTTTTTATTTTTCAACGCTGGATAAAGCTGCGGTTACCCAAATCTCCAATATTGCCAGCAACATTATCCTGTTTTCTGTAATCATCTCTTTTATTTTTATGGGAGTACTCAAGAAAATAAATGTATATGAAGCTTTCATTGATGGTGCCAAAGATGGTTTTCTAACTGCCATTAAAATAATACCCTATCTGATCGCTATTTTGGTTGCTATTGGTGTTTTTCGTGCTTCGGGAGCGCTGGACTGGTTGGTCACAGGTTTTACCTGGTTGTTTCAACAAGCAGGTATTAATGCTGATTTTATACCCGCATTGCCAACTGCATTAATGAAACCATTGAGCGGAAGCGGAGCCCGCGGAATGATGGTGGATGCCATGACAACATACGGTGCAGATTCGTTTGTGGGGCGTGTGGTAAGTACAGTTCAGGGCGCTACAGATACAACTTTTTATGTGTTGGCCGTATATTTTGGTGCGGTTGGTATAAAAAACACACGGTATGCTGTGGTTTGCGGTTTAATAGCAGATTTTACAGGAATCATTGCCGCTATTTTAATGGCTTATTTATTCTTCTACTAAACTCTATGATTATGAAACTAAATCATCTTTTATGGCTGACAATGCTTTTATGCGTTGCAATTTTTTCATGCAAACATAAAGAAACAAAAAACTACATTCAATATGTTAAACCATTGATAGGGACAGCATTGGCAAATACCGAGTCGGTAAAGAATCGACAGGGAGACAGGGTAAATAATGGTCAAACCATTCCGGCTGTAACTGCACCATTTGGAATGACACAATGGACGCCCCAAACTCAACCAACCCAAACAAAATGTATTGCGCCTTTTTATTTTGGTACCACTTTTATACAAGGATTCAGGGCAACGCATTGGCTCAATGGTTCTTGTACACAGGATTACGGGTCATTTACCGTATTCCCTACAAATGTTTCAGATGACTTTAGGTTTTTGCCCGACCAAAGGAATATATATTATTTGATAGATAGTGAAACTTTATCGCCGGCTTATGCATCAACCATCTTCCCGGATAAAAGCCTAATGACGGAGTTAACTGCCACAAAACGCTGTGGATTCTTTAAATTTTCGTATTTGGATGCAACAAATCCATTAATAATCATTGATGTAAACAATGCAGATGGCGAAGGATATATTAAAATTGATGTTGAAAACCAGGAGATATACGGATACAATCCGGTACGACGGATATACAACGGCACAGGAGAACCTGCTGGATTTTCAGGTCATTTTGTTGCCAAATTCAGCGAAGTATTTAACAAATATGGCACCTATGCCGGTATGGATTTTAACCATGGTACTACAGAACAAAAAAACAAAGAAAAAATTGGTGCCTACGTTTCTTTCGACTTAAAATCGGATGTGGTTATCTCAATGAAAATCGGAACATCGTTTACAAGCATCGAAAATGCACGGAAAAATTTGGAAGCAGAAATTCCGGGCTGGGACTTCAATAAAACAAAAGTTGAACTTGAAAATAGCTGGAACGAAATTTTGGGACGGATTGATGTTGAGGGCGGTAGCGAAGATGATTACACAAAATTCTACACTGCAATGTACCACAGTCTTTTCCACCCGCGATTGTTTAGTGATGCTAATGGTGATTATCCTGGTTTTGCTGATGACTCACTTGTACATAAGGCAGATGGTTTTGATTATTACGATGACATGTCGAACTGGGATATTTACCGCGCTCAAATGCCGCTCTTAAGTATTATTGCGCCACAGCAATACAACGATATGATTAAATCTCTGATTGTAAAAGCAGAACAGGGAGGCTGGTTACCAATTTTCCCGATGTGGAACAGTTACACATCTGCCATGATTGGAGATCATGGTTCAGCGATAATTGCCGATGCAGCGATGAAAGGTTTTGATTTTGACCTTGAAAAAGCCTATGCTTACATGAGAAAAAACGCTTTCGAAACTCCTGAAAATGTTGCTGATTATATTGATGGGAAAGGCCGCCGGGCTTTGACAAGTTATATGCAGTTGGGTTACATTCCGCTGGAAGATGAGGTGGATTATGCTTTTCACAAACGTGAACAGGTTTCGCGTACCATTGAGTATGCTTATGATGACTGGGCTGTTGCTCAGGTTGCACGCAAACTAGGAAAAGATGCAGATTACAAAGAACTTTCGGCAAGAGCTTTTAATTATGCCAATGTTTTTGATGAAAGCAAAGGTTGGGTTTGTGGCCGGTTTGCTGACGGTTCATTTACCGATGAATTTGGGGAAAACGATCACCTGTATTACATTACCGAAGGAAGTCCAAAACATTATACTTTTTATGTTCCTCATGATGTTGAAGGGTTGATGAAATTGATGGGTGGAAAAGAAATATTTCAGGAGAAATTGAATAAACTGGTTGATTACCAGGAATATTGGCATGGGAATGAACCTTGTCATCAGATCCCCTACCTGTTTAATTATGTGGGCGACTGGGAAAAAACACAAAAGACAGTAAAAACCCTGCTAAAAACGGAATATGGATTGGGAGCAGGGGGAATTTCAGGCAACGATGATGCAGGACAAATGGCGGCATGGTACGTTTTCAGCGCGGCAGGTTTTTATCCGGTTTGTCCAGGCAGTAACGAATACCAGCTTTCATCTCCGATTTTTGAAAAAGTAACTTTCACCCTCGACAAAAAATATTATCCCGGGGGAAAGTTTGTTCTTGCCACATTACCTGGAAAAACAAATGAAGTATTTACAAAAGTTAAGTTGAACGGAAAAGAAATTGGAACAGTCTTAAAACATGAAGATCTGCAGAAAGGTGGAAAATTGGAATTTACAGATTCAAAACTTTCAAAGTAAAATCTTTTTCATAGTTATCAATTTTTCATAATAGAATATAGATTAAACCTCAAAATGGTATTTGGCAAATGCTTAGCCTACAACTTTTTCTGTCTCCTAACTTTCTTACTACATCAAATAATCTTTTTCCTGCTTCCTGCTTCCCACTGTGTATTCCTTAATCCACCGAATCGTAAACCACTACTTTATCCCACAAATATGAATTTTCTTCAATAAACTTTAAATGAAGTGGATGTTTTTGATAAATCAACTGGTCTTCAAGTGTGTCGAACATTACCAAATACGAATAAGTATAACTGTTGTCGACCACGCCACGTTCTTCTGTTGCAGCCGGTTTTCCAACATGACTCATGGTTATTGTTTCCACTTTCAGCAATGCTTCCATCGCCTTTTCAAATTGTTTTCGGTGTGCTTCGTTTTTTGGTTCTTTCAACCAGAAAAAAACATGGTGAACCAAAGCACTTGTAATTTTAACTTCTCCTGCCATTGCGTTTTTCGATAAAGGTAACAAACCTGCCAAAGATAAGCCGGCAGCAGCTTTTTTAATAAATGATCTCCTGTTTTTCATAAATGTGAATTCACTTAAGTTTGACAAATGTATATGATTTTTTACTTCTCCCCCTTGGGGAGGCTGGGAGGGGCTTCTAATAATTCCTCAATTTCCGACAAATGCAATTTCAAATGTGGAAGAAAATAGTCAACCATTTCTTTTAAGGTAACTTTTTCATCTTCACCTCCCAACCACACATTATCAAGTTTTTCGGGATTGATTTGCAGGATAACATGTGCAAGATGCAAAATTGAATATTTCCAAAGCTGAACTAAGTCGTTCCAGTTTTCATCCTGGTAATTCTGAATTGCAATCCATTTATCATTGTTTCCAAAAGTTGCATAATTCGGAAAGTTCAGCGGTGTTTCGCGATATTGCAAATGAACTGCCCGATGCGTATTATTTGATGCCGAATCAACCAGGTGCCCCACAATTTGTTTAATTGTTCTGTTTTGCGAATTTCTTCGCTGAGTGATTACCTCTTCAGGAAGCGACAATAATTTGTTTTCCCAGCTTGAAGTTAATTCAATTATCTCTTTCGTTAATTTATTAAACATGGTTTCAATAATAAAATAATTTTACTTGTAAGTTCTTGTCCCTCCCCTCGGGGAGGTTAGGAGGGGCTTTCTAACGCCTCCCTTATCCTCACCAACTTTTCCAGCAACCCTTCCAGTAAATCCAATCTCAGCATATTTGCTCCATCTGATTTTGCCACTGCCGGATTTGGGTGAGTTTCAATAAAAATACCATCAACTCCAACTGCAATGCCGGCGCGTGCAACGGTTTCAATCAGGGCTGGTTTGCCTCCTGTAACTCCGCTGGACTGATTGGGTTGTTGAAGTGAGTGCGTAATGTCGAGCACAACCGGTACATTAAATTTTTGCATTTCAGGAATTCCGCGGTAGTCGATTATTAAATCCTGGTAACCGAAAGTTGTTCCCCGTTCGGTTAAAACAATATTTTGATTACCACTTTCAAATACTTTGTCAACAGCAAATTTCATGGCTTCTGCCGAAAGAAACTGGCCCTTTTTGATATTTACAACTTTACCGGTTTTGGCGGCAGCAACTAAAATGTCGGTTTGGCGGCATAAAAAAGCTGGTATTTGTAACATGTCAACAAATTCAGCCGCCATTGCAGCTTCTTCGGCAGTGTGAATATCTGTGACAGTTGGGATATTAAAAGTCTTTCCCACTTTTTGAAGAATTTTTAGTGCTTTTTCGTCGCCAATTCCTGTAAACGAATCAATTCTCGAACGATTTGCCTTTCTGTACGAACCCTTAAAAATGTACGGAATTTTTAACCGTTCGGTAATAGAAACAATTTTTTCAGCTATTTCCAACGCCATCTCTTCGCCTTCAATGGCGCATGGTCCGGCCATTAAAAAGAAATTACCAGAAGTTGTATTTTTAAGATTGTCGATTTTTGGAATCATATTCAATGTTAAAATAAATGCTAAATTACCGTTTCTTTTTTACAATTCTTACTATTTTGTTTTACTGAATTATAAAGAGAATTAATACGAAACAGGATTTTAAAGTATTTGTAATGTTAAGGAAAGGGAAAATTAAAGATTAAATATTCAACAAAAATTAAAATACAATATGAACAGAATAACATTTTTATCAATCTTGATTATCTTATCATTTACAACACTTTCACAAACGCCATCTATTTTTATTGAAGCAGAAAGCTTTTCCAATAAAGGTGGCTGGGTTGTCGATCCGCAGTTTGTTGAGCAAATGGGGTCACCATATCTGTTGGCACACGGGATGGGAAAGCCTGTACAAGATGCAACAACGGAAATTAAAGTTGAAACATCCGGGTTGTATCATATTTGGGTTCGGACGAAAAACTGGGCACCCGGTAATTGGGAAGCCCCGGGGAGATTTATGGTTTCGATAAATGGAAAAAAGTTGGGGAATGAGTTAGGAAAAAACCCCGAATGGAACTGGGAATATGCAGGAAAAGTCGAACTTTCAAAAGGAAAAACAACGCTTGCCCTGGAAGATTTAACAGGATTTGAAGGCCGTTGTGATGCAATTTATTTCACAACAAAAGATAATGAAAAACTCCCCACTGAATTGGCAGAACTGAAAAAATGGCGCCTGTCGCAAACCGGTGCTTCAGAAATTCCCCAAAAAACAGTAAAATATGATCTAGTGGTTGTGGGAGGCGGAATTGCAGGTTGTGCGGCTTCAATTGCTGCAGCCGAACAAGGGTTGAAAGTTGCACTTGTACACGACCGTCCGGTTTTGGGTGGAAATGCCAGTGGCGAAATCCGTGTTCACACCCTCGGAATTTACGGCAAGTTTGAACGCATTCTGAAAATGCTCGATACCGAACATTATCCAAACGGCTCAGCCGAAGCTCTAAAAGAAGACAAAAAAAGGATGGCAAATGTGGAAAAGTATGATAATATCGACCTTTTTTTAAATTACCGGGCTTACGCTGCAACTGCCCAAAACAATAAAATTACTGCTGTTGATGCCCGGCAAACTTCAAGCGGCGCAGCAATCAGGTTCGAAGCACCGTTATTTGTCGATTGTACAGGCGACGGCTGGATTGGCTACTGGGCGGGCGCCGAATACAGTTACGGACGTGAAGCTTCATCGAAATACGGCGAAAACTGGGATGCCCACGGATTATTGTGGAGCCCTGAAACACCTGACAATTTTGTGATGGGCTCTTCGGTTTTATGGGGATCGGAAAATGCGGGGAAACCTGTTACTTTCCCGGAAGTGCCCTGGGCAATGGACGTCGCCAAAACGTATGCAGAAAAAAACGGCGAGTGGCAATGGGAGTTCTCGAGCAACGATTTAAGCCAGATAGAAGATGCCGAGACAATCCGTGATCACATGTTCAGGGCAATTTATGGTTCGTTTTATAATTACAAAAACCAAACTGCCCAAAACCTGAATACCGACCAGGCGAATTTTGGTAAAATTGACAATAAGTTGCAGCAACAAAAAGCCGACAGTTTACAGTTAAAATGGGTTTCCTATTTGCTGGGAAAACGCGAGTCGCGAAGGCTTGTTGGTGATCATGTTTTTACTTTTAACGATGCCAAAGACACAACAACTTTTGAAGATGCCGTGGTTTTTGAGAAGCGGGAAGTTGACGTACATTTTCAGATAAATCTCCTCGACCAGGATGATCCCAATTTTATTTCAGAAGCCATGTTTTATAAAACCGGGATGTACGATATTCCATACAGGAGTTTATATTCGAAAAATATCAGCAATCTTTTTATGGCAGGCCGAAATTTTAGCTGTTCCCATGTTGGACTCGGCGGTCCACGGGTGATGCGCACAACCGGTCAAATGGGCGCTGCCGTTGGTCTGGCCGCTTCGGTTTGCAAAAAACACAATGCCAATCCACGCGATGTTTATACTTCGTACCTCGATGAATATCTCGAATTGATTGAAAATCAGAAATAATAAAGGTAGTTGGGTTAAAATTTATATTGTTTTGCTAAACAAATGCAGGACTCTTCCCCCTTTGACGCGAAATAAGATTTAGAATGCGATTTTACTTTCAAAGGGGGAATCAAAGGGGGATTTTAAACAGATTTTATATTTTTATTTTCGTGAAAGCAATTCAGAATCCCCTTCATTTCCCCCTTTAATATTAATGTTTAAGTTTTTACATTCGTGATTTGCAATTAAAGGGGGAAGAGTTCAAAAGATACCTTTTAACCCAATTCATTATTTTTGGTTATGAATATTCTATTAATGGTTTTGTTTGTTTTGTTTTCGATAACAACTTTCTCCCAAAATCAGGTTGATTCCTGTAAATCAGCTTTCAACTATATTTTTGATGAAAACAGTATTGAAAACACCATAAAGATTTGCAGTAATTCTAACCAAATTCCTTTCCGATATGAAGCTGATATAAATATGCCCGTTTGCGATGATACACTTTGTGCGAATGTGATTTTACAGATTTACTGGGATTTAGCAGGAAATTACGCAGGTTTCGACACAATTCCCGGTTTTCCGCTGACCAAATTCGATCATAAAAAATTCACAACCGCCGATTACGAAAAGCTGGACCAAATATTGAAAAACAGGAACAGCATGTTACGAATTTTAAACAAAGAAGATTTAGTCGATAAATCAATAAAAATTAAATCAGAAACTGTTGATGCTGTTACCGGCGCAACCCCGCAAACCGTTAAAAAATCAGTTGTCGAAGGTGCGGTTTATTCATCATATTCACTTTGGCATTTTGTTAACGGAGCAATCAAAAACAATTTTGTCAATTTCACGCTTGACATTTATTCCGAACAGATTTCCCACCAATTGCTTTTGTCTGATAATTATGAAACCCAGCTTTTTGCTTTACGGAAATGGTCTGAAACAGATTATGAAACTCAGTCCGACCTGCTTTTTCAGATAATCCGGCAAAGCGTGCCATTGGTAAAAGCGAATGCAATAACTAAAACACCGTTACCTTTTAAAAGCACAGAAAAAAATCAGCAGTTTGTCGCACTTTTCCCGATACTTGATAACTACAGCAAAAGTATTTTTATGAACCGGATTATTACTGAAAAAACTGTGGCTGAGGTTTTTCTGCCTTTGATAATAAAAAATTCCAGGGATTTTAACAAAAAGCAGTTGGAACAAATTGAAGCGGCTTGCCTGAAGTTTGGAATTTCGCGTTTCGAAGATTTACCAGAATATAAATAACCAAATTAAACTCTCCGTTTTATTGCTGAAACAAAAAATAACTGGATATTTTTGAAGTTCAAAACAAATAACTTGAACCATGAAGAAACCATTGATTTCGTTATTTTCTTGTCCTCGTTTTGACTGTCAATTTGTTCAGCCAAAACGAAAAACATTCCTTCACCTTGTCAAAAACCGAATTTTTGCTGGATGGCTTACCCTTCCAGATTATTTCCGGTGAAATTCATCCTGCCCGGGTTCCGGTGGAATATTGGAAACACCGTATCCAAATGGCAAAAGCGATGGGTTGCAACACAATTGCAGCTTATATTTTTTGGAATTACCACGAAGTTGAACCTGGAGTTTTCGATTTTCAAACAGGAAATCACAACATTGCTAAGTTTATAAAATTGGTTCAGGATGAGGGAATGTTCCTGATTTTACGCCCCGGTCCGTATGTTTGTGCGGAGTGGGATTTTGGTGGTCTTCCTTCATATTTGCTTGCGATTCCTGATATCAAAGTGCGTTGCATGGATCCGCGTTACACCGCTGCCGCCGGGCGCTACATAAAATCGCTGGCAATTCAGGTAAAAGATTTGCAGGTTACAAAAGGCGGCCCGATATTAATGGTTCAGATTGAAAATGAATACGGAAGTTACGGAAACGACAGTGAATACATGAAATGGCTGCCGGAAGTTTGGAGAAATTGTGGCATTGAAGTTCCGTTTTATACTTCAGATGGCGCAACTCCGTTTATGCTCGAAGCAGGTTCTTTGCCTGATGCCGCAATCGGTCTTGACCCGGGCGTCAATGCAAAAGATTTTGAACAGGCAACTCTGGCAAATCCAAATGTCCCTTCATTTTGCAGCGAATTGTATCCCGGCTGGCTTACGCACTGGGGCGAAAAATGGCAACGACCGGGAGTTGAAGATTTAATAACTGATGTAAAATGGCTGATGGACAATAAAAAATCGTTCAATTTTTATGTCATTCATGGTGGGACAAACTTTGGCTACTGGGCTGGGGCAAATGCTTTTAGTCCAACACAATACCAGCCTGATGTAACAAGTTATGACTATGATGCACCCATAAACGAAATGGGACAGGCTACACCAAAATATAACGAATTGCGAAAAGTGTTGGCAACTTATCTTCCGTCAGGTAAAAAATTGCCCGAAGTTCCGGCTGCGATGCCCGTAATTGAAATCCCTGAAATCAGTTTAAATTCAGTAGTCGCAGTTTGGGATAATTTGCCTGAGGCAATCCATTCGCCGCAACCAAAACCTATGGAAATGTTCGGGCAAAAAGGTGGATTCATTTTATATCGAACCAAACTTATTGGGCACAAAAAAGGCAAATTACGGATTACAGAATTGCACGATTATGCAACTGTTTTTGTTGATGGAAAATATATAGGTAAACTCGATCGTGCACAAGCAGAGAATATTATCGAAATACCTGCTTCTGATTCAGAAAATCCGGTTCTCGAAATTCTGGTTGAGGGAATGGGCCGACTGAATTTTGCCGAATACATGATCGACAGAAAAGGGATTACCAAACGTGTTTCGCTGAACGGAATGACATTGATGAATTGGGATATTTTCACGCTGCCATTTGATGAAGATTACCTGAAAACCCTAAAATTTTCGAATGCAAACTCCACTCGCCCCGGGAATTTTTTTAAGGGCGAATTTGAATTGGCAAATTTGGGAGATACATATATCGACATGACCAATTGGCAAAAAGGCGTAGTTTGGGTAAATGGCCACAACCTTGGTCGTTACTGGAATATTGGGCCGCAGTTTCAATTGTATTGTCCCGCTCCCTGGCTGAAAAAAGGCAAAAATGAAATTGTGATTTTCGATTTGCACCAGCTTGAAGCAAAGCCGGTTAAAGGAGTAAAATCAATGAATTAAATATTGCCAAATGAAACATTTACGACAAAGAAGTTTAACAGAATGGAGAACAATTATTTAAAATTTTCCCTTGCGCCTTTGCGACTTTGCATGAAAAAAATAAACAAATGAAAAATATAACACTTTCCGCAGTTTTAATTTTCTCATTATGCATTGTTTTTTCATCGTGTACGAATGAAAAAAAGGCTGAACCCGAAATTCAGTTGATGGGAAACCGTTTTCTCACATTTAACTGTGTAATAAGGGTAAATCAAATTGAAGTTTCAAGGTTTGAGAACAAAGGGGAAGATGAGCGAAATCTGCATACTCCCGAAAAACTTATTGAGTTCAGATCTGCCTTTGAAAAAGGATTTCCGGGAGGAAAAATGACATGGGCATTTAGCTGGCTGGCGTTACACGATACCACTTTCAACTACACCAAAATTCGGGAATTGGTGGTCGGATATCACTTGAAATATGGCGATGAAATTACTTTTATTCCCGGTGCTTATTTTGCAAACGCCTACAATTCAACTGAACAGGTTAACAATGATTTGCACGACGGATTGGCAAAAGTCTCGGAAATGGTTGGAAATGGGTATCGCCCCAAAAGTGTGGTTGCCGGTTTTTTGTCGTCAAAAAATCAACAATATTTGGCTGAAAATGAAGACATTCATGTGTGCCAGGGAAATATATGGAGCCAGTATGCCATTGATAACCAGGATGGGGAAGGTTCGGTTTGCTATCCTTTTTATCCGTCGAAAGAACATTTTTGCAAACCTGCTCAAAGTGCTGAAGATTTTATTGATTGTGTGAATCTGGATGGTTGGACTGTGGATTTTCTTGCCGGAAGAAGAGAAGGGTTTGCCGGTGGTTTTAACAGCAGGATGGGAGTGGGTCCGATAGAAACTCTCTGGAAATACGGACAAGAAGTTGGACTGAAGGAAATGATACACACTACTGCCATTCATTTCGACAAAGGTTTTGAACTGAATAATTTTGCCTGGGTTACCAACTGCTGGGAGTTGAGTCTTCCAATTGATGTTACCGGACTAACCAATTGGCTGAGCGAAACAAAAAAACGATGGCCCGAAGTTAAACTCATTACCCAGGGCGAATTTGGATTGATTTGGCGAGAACATTACAAGGAGAATTCCTTCGATTATCGTTTTGTGGAAAAGGGTTCAGGAATTGGTGGATCCGATGTAAATATGGAAATTCGATGGTTTATGAATAAATCATTTCGACTGGCTACACTTCGCGATTGGGAGAAAGATGGCCAACCAATGGTCATTGATTTTACACGGTATGATTTGAAGGCGGAAGAACCTGAATCGGGCAGTACCCGAAACTGGAGTTTGTTCGGAGAAATCAATCAAAAGCAAATCAGGCCTCAGGATCAACCTGTTCCGCTATCTGAACTTTCAAGTGAAAACAAAATAATTATCGAAAAAAATAATATCGACATAAAATAGTTTGCTTTTTACTATGAGTTCAGCTTAGGGATTTAGTAGGTAATTGATATATCTGTTGGGGTTAATTGGTAAGATTTCAAAAAATTGTATTTGTTTTTGATATATTTAAGCTAAATAAGAAATGAAATTCAATTGGTTATTCAATTAAATCGAATGAAAAAAATTACGCTTTATTTCGGAATTTTATCGTTACTATTTTGCATTTCTTTTAAAGGACAAGCGCAAAACAAACCCAATATCCTTTTCCTTTTTGCCGATGATCAACGCGCCGATGCACTTGGCTGTTCAGGTAACACCTATATTAAAACTCCAAATATCGACAAACTTGCCGAAAGAGGAGTTCGGTTTTCAAACAGTTATGTGATGGGCGGCCACCATGGTGCAATTTGTGCACCCAGCCGGGCAATGCTGATGAGCGGAAAAAGTTTGTTTCATGTTTACGACCGGTTGGAAGGTGTTGAAACCATGCCACGCTATTTTTCAGAATATGGTTATGTTACTTTCGGAACCGGTAAATGGCACAACGAAAAATCAGCTTTTGAAGCTACTTTTCAGCAAGGTAAAAATGTGTTTTTGGGTGGAATGTGTGATCACTTTAACGTTCCAGTCCGCGATATGGGAGCTGACGGTAAATTGGGAGAACCTGAATCCAAAGGCTATTCAACCGATATTTTTGCGGAAGCTGCCATGGGTTTTATCAATGAATATGCAAAAGGGGACAGAAACAAACCATTTTTCTGTTACGTTGCTTTTACTGCACCACACGATCCGCGTTCGCCGCGTCCCGATTATATTGGAATGTATCCGGATGAATCGGTTCCATTGCCCGGAAATTTCAAAAAACTTCATCCTTTTGCTTTCGACCAACTTACCATTAGAGACGAAAACCTCGCGCCCTGGCCGCGTACACCCGAAATCATTCAGGCTTCAATTGCTGATTATTATGCGCTGATTTCGCATTTGGATGATAAAGTAGGGGAAATAATAAAAACCTTAATTAAACAGGGACTTTTTGATAATACAATTATAGTTTATGCGGCAGATAACGGTCTTGCGATAGGTAGTCATGGCCTATTGGGGAAGCAAAATTTATATGAACATTCCACGAAAGTACCCACCATTATTTCAGGTCCGGGTATTCCAAAAGATGAAGTAAATGATGCTTTGGTTTATTTATATGATTTATATCCAACACTTTGCGATGTTTGCGAATTGCCCGCTCCTGAAGGTATTGATGGCAAAAATCTTTATCCTGTTATCAAAGGAGAAAAGCAGGGAGTGCGCAATTCAATTTATACAGTCTATCGGAACACAGTAAGGGCAGTTCGAACCGGTGAGTGGAAATTGATTCGTTATCCGCATCAAAATTACACGCAATTGTTTAACCTGAAAAATGACCCGCTGGAAATCAATAATCTGGCTGCAGATCCTGAAAATAAAGATAAAGTACGCGAGATGACGGGTCTTTTAAAAGAATGGTATTTAGTCACCAATGATACAATGAATCTAAATCCTGCTCATATTTTACCCATGGATTACGATTATACAAAATTGAAACAAAACCCTGATAACTGGCAGCCTGAATACATTCTGAACAAGTATTTTAAAGATTAAAAAATAAATCAAAAACTATAAATCATGAAACGTTACGGACAAATTATCGGTGTTAAACCGGAACATTTTGAAGAATACAAAAAATACCATGCCGCCGTTTGGCCAGAAGTACTGAAAATGATTACACAGTGTAACATTCGCAATTACTCAATTTTTCATAAAGACAACCAGTTGTTTGCCTATTTTGAATATCACGGAAGAGATTTTACAGCCGATATGGCGAAAATGGCTGCCGACGAAACCACTCAAAAATGGTGGGCAGTAATGGAACCCATGCAACAACCCGTTTCAACAAGGAAAGAAGGAGAATGGTGGTCAAATATGGAAGAGGTTTTTCATTTGGATTAAAGAAAGATAAATAACCACAGAGACATAAAATACATAAGAAAAAATATGTGCCTCAAAAATATTCGGTTTAGTGTAACAATTGGATAAAAATAAAGTCTTTTTAGAAATTATAAGCCTGACTTTTTATGCAATTTAAATATCTGCCTGGAATTATTTTATTAATATTTTTGATAAGTACCAGTAAATCTGGTAATTCGCAAACACAGGAGAAAAGAACCTATCACACAGGTTTTGCAACTTCAGCACCCGAAATCGATGGATTGATGAATGACTCATGCTGGAATCTTGTGGAATGGGGTAACAATTTTACCCAGATTCAACCTGAAGAAAACAAGCCGCCAACCCAACAAACCGCCTTTAAAATTCTGTTCGATGACAATAATATTTATGTTTTTATTCGCGCTTTTGATAACGAACCCGGAAAAATCAGCCGGAGGATTTCGCGAAGGGACCATTTTGACGGCGATATGGTTTCGATAAACATTGACAGTTATTATGATCAGCAAACAGCTTTTTCGTTTACTGCAATGGCCTCAGGAACAAAGGGCGATGAAGCGATAACACAAAACGGACAAAGTGAAGACGAAAGCTGGAACCCGATTTGGTATCTGAAGACTTCAATCGATAATGAGGGTTGGTGTGCTGAAATGAAAATACCATTTAGCCAGCTTCGTTTTGGAAAAAAGGCAGCGCATATTTGGGGAATCCAGGTTCAAAGAAGAATATTCAGGCTGGAGGAGCGTTCCATCTGGCAGTTTATTCCGAAAGGTTCGCCCGGAGAAGTTCATTTATATGGAGAATTACACGGAATTGAAGGAATAAAACCAAACCGGCAAATTGAGTTGATGCCTTATGTTGTGGCACGAACTGAACGATTTGAAAAGGAAGAAGGCAATCCGTTTATGGACGGGAAAAAAAGCGCTTTTTCTGCCGGACTTGACGGGAAGGTGGCAATTACAAACGATTTTACTGTTGACTTTACAATCAACCCCGATTTCGGACAGGTAGAAGCCGACCCTTCTGAAGTAAACCTGACAGCTTTTGAAACCTATTTTTCTGAACGCAGGCCGTTTTTTGTTGAAGGAAAAAATATTTACCAGTTTCAACCTTCAAACACAATTGTGATTCATAATATGGGCGGGGATAATTTGTTTTATTCAAGAAGAATCGGTCGTTCACCACATAATTATCCACAACTTGGAGAAAATGAATATGCCGAAGTTCCTGAAGCCACAACAATTTTAGGTGCACTTAAACTTTCGGGGAAAACAAAAAATGGTTTGTCTGTCGGAATTTTGGAAAGCGTTACTGCAAACGAAATGGCAGAGATTGATAACAATGGCCGGCGCAGAAAAGAATCGGTTGAGCCACTGACAAATTATTTCGTAAGCCGGGTTCAAAAAGATTTTAATAAAGGTGAAACCGTGCTGGGTGGAATTTTTTCAGCAGTAAACAGAAGCATTTCAAATCAGGCACTCGATTATCTGCCAACAGATGCATACACCGGCGGAATTGATTTTAACCACAACTGGAACGAACGAACCTGGTACATAAACGGAAATGGTGAATTCAGCTACATCAAAGGAACAGAGGAAGCAATGATTGCCGCACAAACATCTTCTGCGCGATATTATCAGCGACCCGATGCTGACTATATTACATTCGATTCAACAAGAACTTCGCTTGCCGGTTATGGAGGTACTTTCAGATTTGGCCGCTTCAGCCAGAAAAAAATACAGTTTGAAACAAGTTTTACAGTGCGGTCGCCCGGTTTCGAATTTAACGACATCGGTTACATGCGGTATTCCGATGTTATTCATCACGGGAGTTGGCTGGCATATTATGTCCGCAATCCATTTTCAATTTTCAACAATTTTTATTTAAACACAAATTACTGGATGTACTGGAACTTTTCAGGAAATCTGCTGGGCGTTTATGCAAACACAAACTTTAATTCGCAGTTTAAAAACCGCTGGCGCTTGAATGGAAACTTCACCCGTGAAAGTGAAAACATTTCGACAAACCTGTTGCGTGGCGGACCGTCGTTTACAATGCCCGGAGGCACCGAAATGAATTTAAACCTATCGACCGACCAGTCAAAGAAAATTGCTTTTTTTGCCGGAAGTTACCAGGGTTTCGGCGATTTGCAGGCTGAGCGCAGCCAGGCTTACTGGGTTGGTTTTAACGCAAAACCCATAAATGCTTTATCAGTTTCTTTTGAACCTGAAGTAACAAGCATAAACAAAACCCTGCAATATGTTTCGACTACCGAAATGAAACAGGATCCGCGATATTTGTTTGGCACAATCGACCAGAAAATTGTAAGTTTTACTTTCAGGCTGAACTACACTTTTACGCCCGAACTGTCGCTGGAATATTACGGCCAGCCATTTGTTTCAGCCGGAATGTATGCTGAGTTTAAAAAAATTACTGATCCCGATGCTGATGATTTTGCAAACCGGTATCATGTTTTTTCAGGTAATGAAATTGCTTATTCTGAAGCTGAAAATTTGTATGCCATTGATGAAAACCGGGATGGAATTAATGATTACTCTTTTGATAATCCGAACTTCAATTTCAGGCAATTTAACTCGAATCTTGTACTTCGCTGGGAATATTTACCCGGCTCGACAATGTTTTTTGTATGGTCGCAAGGCCGCACCGGCAGCGCGTCAGATGGTACTTTTGATTATGGAAACGAAATGAGCCGGCTTTTCAGTGTCGAACCGCACAATGTGTTTCTGATTAAACTTTCATACTGGTTTTCGATATAGAAGTAAACAGGTTTTTCTGAAAAATCACTGTTTTATATGCACGGTTTTCAGGAATTAAACCGATGGTGAAATGCTTTTTATAAACTGAATCGACCGTTCATTAAAGATTTCGGGCTGGTCGAGATTGCAAACATGACCGCTGTTGCTTATTATTTCGAGTTTCGAATTAATGTGTTGTTTTACAAGGTTTGTTACCATTGGCAAAAACATGTGGTCCCCGTCGCCCATAATATATAAAACCGGCGCCGATGCTTCTTTTATCAGGAATTCCTGCAGGTTTTCTTTAATTTCCGATGTCATCTGCAACCATTTTTTAAATTCGCGGCTCCCCAATTTTAACGCTTCCTGAATAAAAAGTTTGCGTGATTGTGCGTGTTTTTTCGAAGGGATTAAAATCCACGCGTTGATTTTGTACAACCACATATAAGGCAAAATGGACTGGAGCAATTTGGCAGTTGTAACTAACCCGTTTATTTTTTTGTTGAACTGAATAACTGCGCCTCCCAAAATTATAGATTCTGCCCTGCCTGGTGCAAGTTTGTCGATGGCCCGTATCACAATGCAACCCAGTGAAATTCCTACAAAATGTGCTTTTTGTATTTTTAAGTGATCCATTATCTGAATAACGTCGAAAGCAATTTCGTTAAACTTGTAAATCTCTTCTTTTGAATAATGTTCCTTTGATTTTCCGTGGCCGCGTAAATCAATTATCAAAACATTAAAATGTTTCTTAAAATCGCGCAACTGTTTAAACCATACTGCATTGCTGCCGCCTGCGCCGTGCACAAAAACCACCCAGGTGTCCGATTTTTTATGAATGAATGTTTTGTGATAAATCATGTTGCGAATATATACAAACTCTACAACCCCAAAACATGATAATTGTTGATATGGCAAAAAAGAAGAGGGGCTTGCTAATGGCCCCTCTTCAGAAGGCAATACCGAATTAAATAAACTAAAATGATTAAAATTTTGCCTTCAGGTTTTTAAAACGTTGTTTATTTGTTTTCAGTTTTATTTGGGAAAGCTTGAGAGCGACTCTTTATTTCTTAAATTCCAATTATGCTCATTAACAACAATGAACACACTAATAAAATATTTAATATTGTTTTCATTTTAGTATTATTTTTTGTGTGATTTTAAATTTAATAACGCGTATGACAAGTAAATTTCTATGACCCTATTGTTTCTTAGTACAGGGGAAGGAGGTTGTTTTTGATTGCTAAAATCTTTATAACCAACTTCGTATAAGGCACCGAATTGCAATTTTAGATATCTTAATCCGGCACCAAATTTTAAACCATAGTCAAAACGATCGTATTCATATTGCTTATTTCCACCCCAGAATATATTTCTTCCAAACTTGTCTGTTTCTGAGTTATAAGTAACTTCGTTTTTATATTTTCCATACATAGCTTCTCCAATGTACGGCCCTGCCATTGCAAAAATCCCTACATTCTTAACAGGGAAAGTTATTTTAAATAAAACAGGGAGATCTAAATAATATAGATTTTCTATCTCTTTTACTGTAGCACCATTTACATCTACGATTCCCTTATGTCCTTTTGAAGTAAAAAGAATCCCTGTCTCTAAGGAGAAAATATCTAATATGGGAAGTTCAAGCATAGGACCGACATTAAACCCTGTATTGAGTTTGGCCCCTTCTCCAGGCCCGTCTAAATCATCATACATAATCCTATATTGAGACAGGTTAAACCCGCCCCGGATGCTGATTTCCTGGGCTGAACAAATATGTATGCCCAGAAATATAGCTGTGATAAACAAAATTATTTTACATATACTCATTTTTAATATCTTTAAATTTATAAATGCTCTAAAAAAATTCTGAAATTTTGATGGATAACTTACGGTTAACAACTTAAATTATGTTACCCTGAATAAGTTGACCATTTTTTACCTGCCACTTTCAGGCAGGCAAACAAAGGGTAGAATAAGTGTTTCCCTTTCCATAATAATTATATTAAGTTGTGAATTAAGAGTACAAGGTACTTCGCAATCTTGGGATTACCAGTTTTGCCTGGAAAATCAAGTGTGAGAGAAATTAAGGGTAGTTTTGTTGCCTTATAACGGCAGATTTTCGGTGGGCAACCTTGTTGCACCTGGAAGTTGTTTTGTTTACAGTTTTTGATTCATCTTTTATCGGTTTTTGAGTTTTAGTAAAGATGCTGCAATGTATAAAAAGGTTGCGACCCGAATTGTGATTTTTATCAACTTTTTATACCAGATTGTCGGGTAAAAGTTTTGTTTTTGTCTAAATAGAATGTGTGCAAAAATACATGTGTTATTGAAAATAAAAAAGAAGAGGGGCTTGCTAAACGCCCCTCTTCAGAAGGCAATACCGAATTAAATAAACTAAAATGATTAAAATTTTGCCTTCAGGACTTTAAAACGTTGTTTATTTGTTTTTAGTATTCAAAGGAGAGTTTTATTCAAGGATTCTGGATTCTTGATTCTTGAAACTTCCAACTCCTGTCTTCCGACTTCGGTCTTCGGTCTTTCGACTTCTCAAAACCTTGCACTTACCGAAAAAATAAAATTCAACCCCGGCGAAACTATTCCCGATGAATATGTTCTGTATCGTTTGTCGAGCATATTTTCAATGCCTCCTCCCAAAACTACCTGCGGCATTAGTTTATAGTTGATTTTCAGGTTGAGTGTCCACCAGGCAGGTGAAAATGGGTTTCCGTTTTTGTCGGTTGCATACATGTACGGTTTATCCTGTTCAGATGGTGCGAGTTCATCAAAATCGAGTTTTCCGTTGTAATTAGCATACAAATCGGCAAAAAGTTTTTGGTTCTCATAAATCAGGTGCGAGCTGCCAAAAAGGGGAGGAGCGTGCCTTACCGGAAATCCATCCGAATCCTCGCCATCAGTTATTGTAATAGTCGTTTCGGGTGCGGAGCGTGTTTGTGAAAAGATATTCAAAAGCTACTGTTCCGCCATAAATATCGGCAGCATCGGCATTTACAAGCGCTTCAACTTTACTCAAAGTCCCGTCATACAAAATCGAATCCTGTCCGTTCAATGTAAAATCACGTCGAACCATTGCATCTTTCAATTTTGTGTAAAAAGCTGAAATTTCAATGCTGGCTTTTCCTGCAAAACTTCTGATAATGCCAATTTCTATATTTCTTGCATATTCAGGTTTTAAATTGGGGTTGGGAACCACAACATTTCCCGGCTCCGAATCAAATACTTTTGCAACGTCGTCGATATTGGGCGAACGAAATCCCGATGACAAATTCGAACTGATATGCCATTCTTCAGTCGGGTGCCAAACAATTCCCAAATTCCCGATGATTGCAGAATTTTTCATGTCGAAGCCGTCAAATGGAAAATTGTAATCTTCAGGTTTAAAATCACCGTTTAGCCATGTGTGTGTAAACCTCGATCCTGCCTGAAGAACTACTTTTTTACTCAGTTTTAGTTTGTACGACAAATAACCAGCTAAACTGCCATATTTTGAATCGTCGGGATATCTTGAAGGTAGTGGTTTCGCTTTCATTGCTCAACAAATTCAGGGTAGAACCTGCCGAATTAATATTATTTAAGTATGACTCCACACCATAAAAAAGTTCGTTTTTTTCGTTGATGATTTTATCCAAATCGAGGTTGACTGAAAATATGGAGAGATCTTCTTTTCGTCCGTTTCTGATTGGGTTGTTGAGGTTTCTGTCATAGCGGCTTTCTGTATATTTCTGAAATCCGGTGAGAAGGCTTAGTTTATCAAAAAGCACACATTCCTGTTCATACTTTATTTGCCCTGAAAAAAGAGTGAGTATTTGAGGTCCGTAATACCATTCACCGTAACGGAGTTTGTTGTTTTTGTAAACAATCAGTCTGTCGTAACGTGGGATATTTGAGGTTTGCGAATGATTTCCAGTCAAATTGATTTCAAGTTTTTCGGATGGGCGAAAGCGTAGTTTTCCAAGAAAATTGAACTGATTGTATTGTGTGTAAGTCTGAATTTTTTGATTTGCACTTTTTACAATGTTATCTGTTCCATCGAAGCCACCCTGCAAAACATATTCAGGCCGTAAATATTCACCCCTTCCATTCGAACCCATTTTTAGATCATCGAAACCTGAAAAGGTTGAACTTACAAGTGCAGCCCATTTTTTTCCGCCAAAATTAAATGTACCATGAACAGTTTTTTCCATATTGGCGCTCGAAAACCGGCTCATGATTTTTCCGGAAAAATCGGTTTCTGAAGCGGTTGAAAGTTTAGGTTTTAATGTGTTGAAGCTCATGACACCGCCCAGCGCATCGCTGCCATAAATCACAGAACCGGGGCCAAAAATAATTTCCGTATTCTCAATCGAATTGGCATCAATAGAAATAATGTTTTGCAGGTTTCCGCTTCGGTAAATGGCATTGTTCATTCTTAGTCCGTCAACAACAAGTAAAATCCGGTTTGCTGAAAATCCACGAATCATCGGGCTTCCGCCACCCATTTGGCTTTTTTGCACAAAAACACCTCCATTCGTTCCAACTAAATCAGCCATGGTTTGCGGATTAAAATGTTCAGTTTCTGCAACGCCGATTGTTGCTATTTTATTGGGTATTTCAGCTTTCGATTGTTCCCAGCGGTTTGCCGAAACTACTATTTCATCAAGCCTTATCGGATCTTCGTTTAACCAAACTATTTTCCCTTGCTTAATGATTTTTGATTTTTCAATTTGAAATTTTGAATATGAGGAATGTTTAAAATGAATTTGATCGTCTGCCGAAAAATTATCGATTCTTGCTTGTCCCAAATTATCAGTTTGAGTCGAAAAAGTGCCGGTAAAAAGCATTACACCTTCAATTGGCTGTCCGGTTATTGCATTTATTACCTGAATGGTTTGCGATTTGATTTGCCCCAAAAGAAATAAAAGGGAAAAAGTTAGAATAAAGTTCCTCACAACTTTGTGTTTTAATTTTCCAAATTAATCAGTGGCATATAACAAAAATTATGCCTGTGATAGTTATTTTATGTTCTTCGTAAGCTTTATTAATTGATAATTTTATCAGGGCAAATTTGGATAACACTTCATAACAGATTTAATTTGCGTTTTAAACATACCGTGTGTAATTTCCACAGCAATCAGATTTTTCATTTGGTATTTTGATAAGTTGCTCAAATGTAGATGGCGATTGCATGCTGAGTGAATCAGGAGATTCAGCTTTAATTTCCTAAAACGGTATAAATCATTTTTCTATCTTTGCGGCTTTAAAAATCAGAACTACATTTAATTCAATCAAAATGGATTACAATTTTGCAGAAATAGAGCCCAAATGGCAGAAATACTGGGAGGAAAATAAAACTTTTAAAACTGAGGACGATTTCTCCAAGCCAAAATATTACATACTTGATATGTTCCCATATCCCTCGGGTGCCGGCCTGCATGTTGGTCATCCTGAAGGTTACACGGCAACAGATATTTTAAGCCGATACAAACGAATGAAGGGTTTCAATGTTTTACATCCGATGGGTTATGATGCTTTTGGTTTGCCTGCCGAACAATATGCCATGCAAACCGGTACTCACCCAGCCATAACAACACAAAAAAACTGCAATAATTTCCGCCGCCAAATAAAAGCCATCGGGTTAAGCTATGATTGGGATCGTGAAATAAACACAACTGACCCAAAATATTTCAAATGGACACAGTGGATTTTCAAACAGTTATACAATACCTGGTTTGATGATGAATTGCAAAAAGGACGACCAATTTCAGAACTTCCAATTCCTGAAAATATTAAAGCGGAAGGAGTAGAAGCCGTAAAAACCTACATTGGTAAAAAACGGCTGGCATATTATGATAATGCACAGGTTTGGTGGTGCGATTCATGCAAAACTGTTTGTGCAAATGAAGAGGTTTTAACTGATGGCGCTCACGAAAAATGCGGCAACCAGGTAATTCGTAAAAATTTAAAACAATGGTTGCTGCGAATTCCTCATTATGGAGAACGATTGTTGCAAGGTTTGGATACTTTGGACTGGCCGACAGGCGTAAAAGATATGCAACGCAACTGGATTGGCAAATCTACAGGCGCTGAAGTTGATTTCGAAATTGATGGCCTCAATAAAAATCTCAGGGTTTATACGACCCGTCCTGACACCTTATTTGGTGCAACTTACATGGTAATTGCGCCCGAACACAAAATGGTAAGCGAAATTGTTACTGCAGACAAAAAGGAAGTTGTTGAAAATTATATAAAAGCTGCAGCGTTAAAATCGGATTTGGATAGAACTGATTTAGCAAAGGAAAAAACGGGCGTTTTTACCGGACGTTATGCAATTAATCCGGTCAATAATCAGCTTATCCCAATTTGGGTAGCCGATTATGTTTTAACAGGTTACGGAACCGGAGCAATTATGGCAGTGCCTGCTCACGATACCCGCGATTTTGAATTTGCAAAGGAATTTAATATACCGGTTATTTGTATTCTTGACCCAAAGCAAGCGGGAAATCGGGAAGAAATTTTAGTTGGAAATGCTTGCTGGACCGAAGACGGCGAATATATAAACTCAGCAAGCACTGAAACAGGATTGGATATTAACGGCTTGAACAAGGCTGCAGGAATTCAAAAAACCGTAGATTGGTTAAAATCAAAAAATATTGGTGAAGCAACTGTCAATTTCAGATTGCGAGATTGGTTGTTTAGCCGCCAGCGGTATTGGGGAGAACCCTTCCCTGTAATTCATTGGGAAGATGGAGAAGTTACATTGATTGAAGATGAAGATTTGCCTTTGCAGCTTCCCGAAATGGAAAAATATACACCCGGGGAAAGTGGCGAATCACCATTGGCAAACGCCCATGACTGGTTGGTTGTTACCGACAAAAATGGCAGGAAAGGTCGTCGCGAAACCAATACCATGCCACAATGGGCCGGTTCGTGCTGGTATTATTTGCGCTACATCGACCCAAATAATACTGAAAATATTTTCGATCTAAAAAAAGAACAATATTGGATGCCTGTCGATTTATATGTTGGCGGCGCTGAACATGCGGTTCTTCATTTGCTTTATTCACGTTTTTGGCACAAGGTTTTATTTGATTTGGGGATAGTGTCAACTGATGAACCATTCCAAAAACTTTTTAATCAGGGAATGATATTGGCATTTGCTTATGAAACAGCAACCGGGGCAAAAGTTTCTTCAGATTTGGTGGAAGAGAAAAATGGTAAATATCATCACACTGAAACAGGAGAAGAGTTGAAACAGATTGTGGCAAAAATGTCAAAATCATTAAAAAATGTTGTGAATCCAGATGATGTAATCGAAAAATACGGTGCTGATTCGTTACGATTGTATGAAATGTTTATGGGACCGCTCGATGAACGTAAACCGTGGGCAGAAAATGGAGTAAAAGGTGTTTTCAATTTCCTGGCACGTGTTTACCGTTTCTTTACTGAACCAGCAAATATTGTTGAAGGTACCGAAGATAAAGAGGTGGCTAAACTGCTTCATCAAACAATCCAAAAAGTAGAATATGATATTGAACATCTAAAATTTAATACCGGAATTTCTGCGCTGATGGTTTTTAATAACCTGGCTTATAAAAAAGGAAAAGTAACAAAAGAAACTGCTAAGGTTTTTGCCAAAATACTTTCACCATATGCACCGCATTTAGCAGAGGAATTATGGCAAATGTATGGAAATACAAAAACTTTGGCATATGAACCCTGGCCACAAGTTGATCAAAGTTTGTTGCTGGAGGATACATTTGAATACCCGGTTTCATTCAACGGCAAAACGCGTTTTATGTTGGAGTTGGCTGTTGATCTGCCAAATGATGAAATTGAAAATGCAGTATTGACTGATGAGCGAACAACAAAATGGATGGAAGGTAAAACTGTCCGTAAATTTATTATCGTACCAAAAAGAATTATTAATGTGGTTGTTGGATAAAAGAAGTTCCGATTTTTAACAGGAATTTAAAATAATACTGAAAACCAAATAAGTATAAAAAGTAAAAGGCAGCCTTTTCAGGTTGCCTTTTACTTTTTCCAGTATTTTAAATAATAAAAATAGAGCAAAAAAAATCCGCATCAATCCCGTTTGCGTAAAACCCCTGATGTACAGGATTTGAGTGCCCGGCCGATCAGACTTCCACTGGTCTTTCGACTCATTCCGATAAATCGGAACTACAAGGCCTGTCTTAGCGACCATTAAAGAGCTTTCTCCGTTAAAATTTTTCTGTTGAGTTTACCAAATGATGAATCAATGCGGAAATATTATTTTTCTCTTCAAAGAACTCGTTGTTATTATTATCAAATGTAGCTTTCTATCACTGTATCTCCAAATTATTTGGAAAATTTGTTTAACCTTTTCAGGTAACTTCATGTTGTATAGTTGTTTAAAAGTTGTCATTACGAAATTTAAAAATTTGATATTATTGTGAATTCGAATAAAATAATAATATGTTATATGGTTTTTGGATATGTATGCTACATATTTTATTCAAAATTTATAAAAAAGGGATAATTATTTATCATCAACTTTGCCTATCAATTATAAATGTTTTCGATTTATTTTTAGTAATAAATATTTGGATTAGTTCTAAATAGCATCTATTTTTGTTATCAAGAATAAAACATACTAATATCTTTAAAAAAATATTATGGCATTTGAATTAGTAAAATTAGGTTACGATTATGAAGCTTTAGAACCATATATTGATGCTCGAACAATGGAAATTCACCATGATAAGCATCATGCAGGTTACACAAATAATTTAAACGCTGCAATTGAGGGAACTGCATTGGAAGGAAAGTCTATTGAACAAATTCTTTCAGTTGTTTCTGGTGAATCAGTTGCAGTTAGAAACAATGGAGGTGGTTTTTACAACCACAATTTGTATTGGGATGTAATAGCTCCTGGTGGTTCACCGAAACCCGAAGGATTGTTACTCAGTGCAATAAATGATTCATTTGGTTCATTACAAAATTTTCAGGAAGCGTTTGTCAAAGCTGCGGTAACGCGGTTTGGATCGGGTTGGGCATGGTTGGTTCTTCAAAAGGATAAACTGGCGGTTTCATCAACGCCCAACCAGGATAATCCGCTGATGGATGTTGCGGAAGTAAAGGGTACGCCGATATTAGGGATTGATGTTTGGGAACATGCGTACTATTTAAATTACCAAAACAGACGTCCGGATTATGTAAATGCGTTTTGGAAACTCATCAACTGGGATGAAGTCGCCAGGCGGTTTAAAGGTTAGTTGATTTTTGGTTTTTTCCCCGGGGCAGAGGCCCCGGGGTTTTATTTGATCACACTGGTAATATTATGTTTAGTATGAAATTGTATAAACTTCAATAACCAATAACCAATAACCAATAACCAAAAAACAATACCCAATACCCAATAACCAATAAAAAACATTCAAAAATCAATTTCCAGCATCCGACATCCAATTTTTGTAAAATTTAAATTGATTGTTCGATATTGGATATTTTTCTAGTTGTTATTTAAACTCTCTCCAAATTATAGATTCTATTAATCCTTTTTCAATTTGAGATGTTTTAATTTTAAAAAAAATCAAAAATAAGTTACTCACCTTTAAAATTAAAAATTATGGCATTCGAATTACCAAAACTACCTTATGCAAATGATGCATTGGAACCGTACATTAGTGAAAAAACAATTGAATTTCACTACGGAAAACACCACCAGGCTTATGTAAATAATGTAAATAACCTTGTTAAAGGGACAGAATTTGAAAATGCGTCCCTCGAAAAAATCGTTATATCGGCAGACGGGGGCATTTTTAACAATGGTGCGCAGGTTTGGAACCACACTTTCTATTTTATGCAGTTTAGTAACGATGGATGCAAAGATCCAAAGGATGATTTGAAAGCGGCAATTGAAGCTAATTTTGGTTCAGTAGATAAGTTTAAGGAAGAATTTACAAAAGCGGCTGCAACGCTGTTTGGATCGGGCTGGGCATGGCTGGTAAAAAATAAAGAGGGCGAACTGGAAATAGTTCAAACCAGTAATGCCGGAAATCCATTACGGGATGGCAAAGAGCCGATTTTAACATGCGATGTCTGGGAACATGCCTATTATATCGACAAGAAAAATGCACGTCCATCATATATCGAGGATTTTTGGAAAATTTTGGATTGGAAAGTAATTTCAGAAAGATATTCAAAATAACAGTTGAATTAAGACGAATGTTGAAAAAGTATTAGCAGCATCTAAAAGCTGCCGGAAAACCATTAAAAGCCGGCGAAATTGCTAAAGTATCCGGATTAGACAAGAAAGAGGTTGACAAAGCAATGAAAGTATTAAAAACTGAAGGGCGAATTGAATCTCCGTAATTTTGCTATTGGCAGCCTAAATAAGGCAGCCCCCTCCAACCTCCCCCAAAGGGTTAGGCTGAAAAAAAATAGGAATTCATAATTGAAATCCTATTTTTTTTAATTCCTCCCCTCGAGGAGGTTAGGAGAGGCGTTTCCACAAATATTCCATTTCCTCCAACGTTTTTCCTTTGGTTTCGGGAACCATTTTCCAGACAAAGAAGAAAGAAATAATACTCATAGCACCATAAAACCAATAAGTTCCACCGCTGCTGAATTCCATCATTGCCGGATAAGTGGACGAGATAAAATAATTGGCTGCCCATTGAGCTGCAACTGCTACTGCAACTGCTTTCCCACGAATTTTATTCGGAAATAATTCCGAAATCAAAACCCAGCAAATGGGTCCCCATGACATCATAAACGATGCAGTATAAATAATAATGAAAACCAATGTACTGATTCCGATTATTTTCATAAATGCCAGTAGTCCAATGGCAAACATTCCAATTGCCATTCCAATTGAACCAACCATAAGCAAAGGTTTTCGTCCCCATTTATCAACTGTCATAATCGCAACAACAGTAAATATTACATTTACCAAACCCATCACAACGGTTTGCAACATGGAAGCATCTTTTTCTGCTCCCATACTTTCGAAAATGCGTGGAGCGTAGTACAGAGCCACGTTGATTCCTACAAACTGCTGGAAAACAGACAATAAAACTCCAATCACTATCACTATTTTTCCATAGGAAAAAAGTTTAGCCGATGATTTTTCCACACTCGACTGAATGTCTTTAAAAATCAGTTTAGCTTGTTCTACACCATTTATCCTGGTTAAAATATGAAGTGCTTTGTCGTTTTGGTTGTTGATTGCCAGGAAACGGGGTGTTTCAGGAACAAAAAAGAGAAAGATACCAAAAAGGGCCGCTGGAATTGCTTCTGAAACAAACATCCACCTCCAGCCAATTGTGTTAATCCAATCCAGTGGTTTTCCATTTGCAATCCCCCAGTTCACAAAATAAACCACCAACATCCCAAAAATAATGGCAAACTGGTTGATGGAAACCAAACGTCCGCGAATGTCGGCAGGAGCGATTTCGCCTATGTACATTGGGCTGATAGCAGAAGCTAATCCAACGCCAATTCCACCAATAATCCGGTAAAAATTGAACATCCACAATAAACCCATTGTTGGTTCGCCTTTTGTGAAAAACAGGAATTCAGGAAATCCTGAGCCCAGGGCAGAGATGAAAAATAGGATATGCGGCCAGAAAAAGCCCTTTTTTTCTTCCATAAGCCGAAGAAATCAACCCTGAAATGCTACCACCAATAATACAACCAATAAGCGCGCTTGAAATTGTTGCGCCGTGAACAAGAGAACTCAATCCAAGCCCATTGATTAAATAGGCCTGGATTGATTTTTCGGCACCTGAAATAACTGCAGTGTCGTATCCGAACAACAGTCCCCCAAGTGTTGCAACTACAGTAATTCCTAAGATATAAAGCGAATTGCGTTCTTTCATTACTTTAAATGTGCCAGTTGATTAACTGCTCAATCAGTTCTTGTTTTCCACTAATTTGTGCAGGTTCACCTACTTCTTTAGCAATTGCATACAAGTCTTCAAGTGAAAGTTTTCCGGCTTCGTATTCAGCACCTTTGCCTGAATCGTATGATGCGTAACGGTTTTTACGCATTTTCAGGTAATCTGAGTTATTTAGAATTTTATCAGCAATAACAAGTGAGCGTGCAAAAACATCCATTCCACCAATGTGTGCAATAAAAATATCCTCTAAATCTGTTGAATTTCTGCGGGTTTTTGCATCGAAGTTAATGCCACCGTGTTTAAATCCACCGGTTGGCAAAATTTCCAGCATTGCTTCTGTAATTTCATAAATATTTGTTGGGAATTCATCGGTATCCCATCCATTTTGGTAATCGCCTTTATTGGCATCAATTGAACCGAGCATTCCGGCATCGGCAGCCATGCGTAAATCGTGGGCAAAAGTGTGTCCAGCCAGAGTTGCATGGTTTACTTCAACGTTTAGTTTGAAATCATTTTCAAGTCCGTTTGCTTTTAGGAAACCAATAACTGTTTGTGCATCAAAATCATACTGGTGTTTTGTTGGTTCCATAGGTTTTGGTTCGATAAAAAAAGTTCCGGTGAAACCTTGTTTCCGGCCATAATCGCGGGCAGTGCGAAGGAATTGTCCAAGGTGCGCCAATTCACGTTTTGTGTCGGTATTGTGCAGACTCATGTACCCTTCGCGGCCTCCCCAGAAAACATACCCGGTTCCACCCAGTGAAATAGTCGCATCAATTGCATTTTTAATCTGAACAGCGGCGTTTGCAAGTACTGCAAAATCAGGATTTGTTGAAGCGCCATTCATGTAACGGGGTGCCGAAAAAACATTTGCTGTTCCCCAAAGCAGTTTTACGCCCGAAGCAGCTTGTTTTTGTTTGGCGATTTCCACCATTTTTTCAAGGCGTTTTTCAATTTCGAAAACCGAACCATCCCCAACCACGTCTGTATCGTGGAAACAGTAGTAGGGAATATTCATTTTTGTGATGAATTCGAAGGCAGCATCCATTCTTTCTTTGGCTGCATCCATTGCATCAGAAGCACCATCCCAGGGGAAAATCTGTGTTCCCGGACCAAACGGGTCTCCGCCGGTTCCGCAGAATGTATGCCAATAAGCCACGGCAAAACGCAGATGGTCTTTCATCGTTTTCCCTGCAACTTCTTTATTTTCGTCATACCACTTAAAAGCCAGTGGATTTCTTGAATCAGCGCCTTCAAATTTAATTTGGCCAATTCCCTTAAAATACTCTTTGTTACCTTTTAATACTTCCATTTTGTTTTGTTTTTATATGTTATTTTTATTTCTAGCCAATATTTTCACCGTAAACCCAGCCTTTACGCATGGGTTCCTTGATATATGCATCTAATTCAGGACGACCAACTGCTTTCATATTTTCAGCGTCATAATTAATTGTTCCACCAAAACGTTGTGCCAAAACTCCAACCTGGGCCATCTCTACTAAACTTGCCGAATAATCGAAATTTGAACCGGGAAGTGTATTGTTTTTAATCGCATCAATCCATTCTTCAACAGGCTGTTCTTCACCAATTCTTGGAATGGTTTGAGCCGGAGCATTTTTCAGAAATTCTTTCATTTCTTCTTCCGGAACGAGTAATCTTGCGTCGTTTGGCCTGCCACCTGTGATTAATGTTTTTTTATCGCCAATCATAATCATGCCTCCGCCGGGTAGTTCATCTACTCCCCATTCTGGTCTGATGGCAGGTTTCTCAAATCCTTCATACCATTGCATGGTTACAGGTGCTCTGTTACCACGAGCACCGAATTGCCATGTAACAACAGATTCAGTTGCTACAAAACTATGGTCTTGTATGGGGTCAGTAATAACAGCATCCACAGTGTGCGGCATTCCAAGATCCAAAGCCCAAAAAGGAGCATCCAGGGTATGACAACACCAATCGCCTAATTTCCCGTTTCCATAATCGTAAAATCCTCTCCATGTTCTGGGTGCATACAAATTGTTGAACGGTTTCTCAGCTGCAGGTCCCTGCCATAAATCCCAATCCAAACCATTTGGAACTTCATCAACTTGTGGTGGAAAAGAATTAGGTGTGGCAAAATAACTATCCTTTTCGAAATCGATTTTACCCTGCCACGCAATTACTTCTTTTACCTCTCCCAGCACACCGGCTTCATACCACTCTTTAACCAATCTTATACCATTGGTGGTATGTCCCTGGTTACCCATTTGTGAAACTACTCCATAATGTTTGGCCGCTTTTTTTAATGTGCGTGACTGCCAGATACTATGAGTCAATGGTTTTTCAACAAACACGTGTTTCCCTAACTCCATGGCTGCCATTGCTGCGGGAAAGTGCGTGTGGTCTGGCGTAGCAATAATTACTGCATCAATTCCATTAGACATTTCATCAAACATGACTCTAAAATCTTTATACTTTTTTGCTTTTGGACGAGCTTTGAAACCATCCTGTGACATTCTGTCGTCAACATCACACATGGCTACCAGCTGGTCTTCCGGTATCCTGCTCCAGCTTGCTTCACCCCGACCGCCGACTCCAATTACGGCATATCTTAATTTAGTGCTTGGTGCACAACTAATAAAATTAGGAATAAATAATGCTCCTGTACCGGCAACTGCTGCCGATGTGAGAAACTTTCTTCTTGATAAATTATTCATGATATGATTTAGATTTAAACTTTTTTTTAAAGTGAATTACAATACGTCAAAATATAAAAAAATTAGTACAAAGCTTTATCGAGTTCTTTTTTCCAGATTTCATAAGCATCTTGATATTCCGAAATCTTTGAATTATCCGGCACAACTGTTTCCAGTTTTTTCAGGTTTGAAAATGCTTCGTTAAACGATTTGTAATATCCTGATCCAACGCCGGCTCCTCGTGCTGCTCCAATAGAACCATCCGTATTATACAATTCTATGGTTGCACCTGTAATTCCTGCCAGTGTATTCCTGAAAACAGGACTGAGGAACATATTCGCTTTTCCTGCTCGGATTACAGAAGCCTTAATGCCAATATTTTGCATTATATCCATTCCGTATTTAAAGGAAAAAACAATTCCCTCCTGAGCGGCTCTTAAAACGTGGCCTTTTTGATGAATGTTGAAGTTAATTCCACTTAAAACTGAGCCGATATTTTTGTTGTTCAATACTCTTTCAGCTCCGTTTCCAAAGGGCAAAACAGAAATTCCGTTTGAACCGATAGCAATTTCAGAAGCCAATTTATTCATCTCTTCGTATGAAAGGTTTTCTCCAACCATCCGTTTAAGCCAGGCATTCAAAATACCTGTTCCGTTTATACAAAGCAGAACACCCAAACGTGGATTTTCCTTTGTGTAATTTACATGTGCAAATGTATTTACACGTGATTGCGGGTCATATTTAATTTCATCACTAACACCGTAAACCACACCTGAAGTTCCAGCTGTTGTGGCAATCTCTCCCGGATTTAAAACATTTAGCGAAAGAGCATTATTGGGTTGGTCGCCGGCGCGGTAACTAATTGTTGTTTTTGGTGATAAACCAAGTTCCTTTGCTGTATTTCCCGAAACGTAACTTTGGACAGCAAAGGTTGGAACGATTTCAGGAATAATATCTTTTGAGAAACCATAGTTTGCAAAAAGCAAATCGGCAATTGAATTCTCTTTAAAATCCCACATGATTCCTTCTGATAATCCGCTAACAGTGGTTTGTATCTCGCCTGAAAGTTTCATCGCAATAAAATCGCCGGGCAACATTATTTTATAAACCCGGCTGAAAAGTTCAGGTTCGTTATCTTTAACCCATTTCAATTTTGAAGCAGTAAAATTACCTGGCGAATTTAGTAGGTTGGTTAAACACCGCTGTCCTCCAATTTCTTCAAAAGCCTTATCACCAATGGCAGCAGCGCGACTGTCGCACCAGATAATTGACGGACGAATAACTTCATGATTTTTATCAACCATAACCAAACCGTGCATTTGGTAGGAAATGCCAATAGATTTAATGCTTTCAGGATTTATCGTTGATTCTTTAAGAACGTCTGCCAGTGCCAATTTTAGGTTAAGCCACCACTGTTCGGGGTCCTGTTCGGCCCAACCTGCTTTATGTGCAGTTATTTTCATTTCTTGTTTTGGATGGAATGAACTTGCTACACAATTGCCATTTTCACCATTAATTAAAGAAACTTTTACTGAAGAGCTTCCTATGTCAAATCCAAGTAAATACATGATACGTAATGGTTTAAGTTATTAATTAAAAATGAACTGTTCTGTTCTGGTATGTCATCAAAAATACTTTCAAATTTCGATGTTTCAAAGTGGAAAAATATGTTGTAAAACATGTTTTTTGAATATTATCTTCAAAATTTACAACGAAGATCGCAACTTCATTGATGTAGGAACTTCAAACCGGATTGGTTTTCCATCTGTAACAAATTCGGCTGCTTTTTGTCCCATCAATTCAAAATTGGTGGAGATCACTGTGATACCATTTTTTACATATCTTTTCATTGGTGTTTCGTTGTATGAAATTACCCCAACTTCGCGACCTGGTTCAAAACCATTTTCCTCGCATTGGTCAAGAAAATTGGCCAAAGTACGGTCACTTACCAATAAATAGAGTCCACCTTTTTTTATCTTAAATTCCTCTTGTTCAAATGTTACCGAATGCTTTATTTTGTACTGGGAACAAAATTTCTTAAAGTAATCAATTGCCGTTTTAGGATGATAAGTAAACGAAGGATAATAGAAAGTAAACTCTTCATAGGCGGAAATTTTGTCGATATTGTTTTCGAGACATACATAAACAGCTTTTCCGAAATCCTGATAAATGGCTGATTGGCTTTCTGTTGAATGGATTTTCCAATCAATGATCAGAAGTTGTTCAGGTGGAATTTTATTAATTATCTCCGGAACTTTGCTATTATCAAAGTTCATGATAACATAAGAACTGTATTTGCCCAAACTTTCAGAAATAATTTTATCAAACACGTTGATATTATAATGATGAAAATGCAAATCGACTGCAATATTTTTCGGCAAATTTTTTAGAAACGATCCGTAAAGAACCTCTTTATACGCCTTGAAAGTGTCGAGGAATAGGAAAACTTTTGTTATATGTTTTGTAACAAAATAACCACGATTCGGCACTGACTCAACAATACCCCGTTTTTTTAATTCTGCATAAGCTTTAAAAACGGTATCGCGGGAGAGTTGGCATTCTGCCATAATTTGATTGACTGAAGGCAACATATCTCCCGATCTTAATTGATTCTGACTTATGGAATCAACAATAGCATCAACCAATTGCTGAAATTTTAAAACATTGGAATTGTTATCAACTGCGAATTTGAAATCTCCCATTTTTGGTTTTTTTTTCAGAGTAGTTAGCATTCTGTTCTGTTCTACAAATCTAAAAATAAATTTCAAAGATTTAAATCAAAAAAAAAGGTTGTACAATGACACCTTTTTTTAAATAATATTGATATGGTTTTAGGATTCCAAAAATTAATACAATGGTTTTAAATTCTGTTTCTAATTCTATTTTGTCTTTTTGAGTGCAGAATTTGAAATTCCAAATTTGTCTGTTTTTAGCCCCTTACAAAAAGTGCTTTTATAATATCCGTAGCCATTTTTGGGTTTTCCTTTAATCTCCGGGTTGAATATTTAAACCATTGTTTCCCAAAAGGAACATAAACCCGCATTTTAAATCCTTTATTTACAATCGATTGTCTGAGTTCTGGTGTTACCCCGAAAAGCATCTGGAATTCGAACATATTTTTGGGCACATTGTATTTTTCGATTAGCTGAAATGCATTTTCAATTAAATATTTGTCATGTGTTGCAATTCCCACGTACATTTTATTTCTGAACATAAATTCCAAATCGGAGAGATATATATCCCTGACTTTCTGATAATTTTTAAATGCAATTTTCTCAGGTTCAATATAAATTCCTTTACACAGTCTGATATTGACTGGAATCGATTCGGAATTCAGAGAACTCAAATCTACCAGATCCTTCATTGTCCTGCGCAAATATGCCTGTAAAACCAAGCCAACATTTTGGGGGAATTCAGCCCTCAGTTTTTTAAAAATATCAATTTCAATATCAACACATGCCGAATCTTCCATGTCAATCCTAATGAATGAATTTTTTTCAGCAGCCAGTGCGACAATGTCCCTTAAAAATTTATAACAAACCTCTTTACTTAAAAGCAGCCCGAACATTGTTGGTTTAAGTGAAAAATTTCCAACAACATTTTCATTTGTAAAACGGTTTATAATTTCAAAATAATGGTCTCTGTTTACCTTTGCTTCATCCAGGGTTTTTATAAACTCACCAAGTAAATCGATTGTAACTTCTATGCCTTTCTCATTCAATAATTTTGATGCCAAAAGACCATCCTCGATTGTTTCGCCGGCAATGTACCTTTTAGAAAAAACCCAAACCAGTTTTTTGGGCATGTGCGGCAGCATATTTGCAATTAAATTATTCAGCATTTTATTTATTCAGTAAAACTTTATTTGATTTAGTAAAAGTAGTATTGATGATATATTTATTTCAATGACGTTTATCATTAAAGATTTATGATTTTATGCAGGTTTTTATTCGTAATTGGGGGTTTATTAATTGCTTAAAAAAGTGTTAAACGGGTAAGTTGGTTTAAACTAAAAAATTATCTTTGTGCCAGTTTTTAAAGTAAATCTAAAATAGAATGTAATGAAGGGAACATCTTTGATTGTGAGTATTGTGCTTTTTGTGGCGGTAGCTGTTTTGTATGTTTTACATTTTACCGGCAACGGGAAATCCAGCCAAAATTCCAACTCTGATGACAGAGCTGTAATTAGCAGGGACGGATTAAAAATTGCATATGTAAAAGCCGACTCGGTCATTTTAAATTACCAGTTAGCAGAATATTTGCATGATGATTTTACCAAAAAACAAGAAGCTTACACTACTGAATATGCTTCGAAACGGAAATCATTTGAGAAAGATGCAGCAGCTTTTCAGGAGAAACTGCAACGTGGTGGTTTTTTGAGCGAGCAACGTGCGGTGCAGGAACGTGACAGGTTAGTTGGCCTGGAACAGGAAATTCAGAAAATGGATCAGGATTTGTCGCAAAAACTTGGTGAAATGCAAAACACAAATGGTCAACAGGTTTTGGACAGTTTACAGAGCTGTTTGAAAAATTACAATTCAACAAAAAAATATGATTACATTCTTAATGCCTCTAGTATTTTAATTGGCGACGAAGGCGATAATATTACCGCTGATATACTTAAATTGATGAATGAAAAATATTCGGCCACTCAACAAAAATAGTCAGTTTTAATTTCAACATAGAATCCGGGCAAGTTCCCGGATTTTTTTTTGCTGATTTTGGATGCTTGATGCTCGACACTTGATATTGGAACAAATGGGACACGGAGTTTCCAACTCCGATTTATGTCTTGATGCTTGATAATGAATATTTTTGTGCCGGATTCTAGTAACTTTAAGTTTTGAATTTGCTCTATTTCATGATTTTGCCGGACTTTAAACTTTGAACTCGAAACTTTGAACTTCTTTTTATGTTTGCAAATAAATATCTACAAAAACAAAACAAGCCTGCTTTAATTGCACAGCCACCAGTTGCAGATTTGGGAATTGTCGTTATGATTCCATGTTTCCGTGAACCGCATATCTTACAAACTCTTGACTCATTAACAAAATGCGATTTGCCCCATAAAAAGGTTGAAGTAATTGTGTTAATCAATCATTCTGAAGTTGCTCCTGAAGAGGTAAAAGAATATAATAACAATACAAAAACCGAAATTGACAATTGGATTTTAACTAAAAAATCTGTTCAAATAACATTTTTTGGAATCGGCCCAATTGAGTTGCCAAAAAAATGGGCTGGGGTAGGATTGGCTCGTAAAAGTGGCATGGATGAAGCACTTCGAAGATTCAATTTATTGGAAAAACCTAATGGAATTATTGTTTCGCTGGATGCCGATACGATTGTTGCAAATAATTATTTAATTGAAATTGAAAAACATTTTACCCGTTTTCCAAAAAATGTAGGGGCAACCATTTCGTTTCAACATCAAACAGAAGGATTAGCCGAAAAGCAATTAATGGGAATTTTACTTTATGAGAAATACCTGCTTTATTATAAACGCGCTTTGCACCACATTGGTTATCCAAACCCACTGTTTACTGTAGGTTCAGCATTTGCAGTTACCGCCGATGGCTATTTGAAACGTGGCGGGATGACCAGAAGAAAAGCCGGCGAAGATTTCTATTTTCTTCAAACGCTTGCACAAATTGGGACTGTTGGGGAAATTACAACTACAGCAGTTTTTCCTTCAGCCCGTGAATCTGATCGAATTCCGTTTGGTACAGGCCCGGCAATTGCAAAATGGATGAACGATGAAACTGATTTAACCCAAACCTATAATTTTCAGGCATTTGTTGATTTAAAACTGTTTTTTGACCAAATCGAGAAATATTATTTAGAATTGATAAGGAAGGCATTTTTCGAAATAATTGAAAATTTACCGACAGCAATCCGCCAATTTATCAAGTCGGATAATTTCTGGATTGAAATTGAAGATTTAAACCAAAATTGTTCAAGTATTGAATCTTTTAAAACCCGTTTTTTCCATAAGTTCAATGCCTTTAAAATATTGAAGTTTATGAATTTTGGGCACGAATTTTTTTATGAAAAGGCAGATTTGGACCAGCAATTCATCAAATTACAAAAACATGAAAGGAACTAAACAACTACAGTCATTTTTACTTTTAATAACAGTTTTCTCTCTTTTGTCAACTGGTATTTCATGTCAAAGTTCACCTCGCAGTAAAGCTGGAAATCCTCAATTTTCATATGCTATTCCATGTGAAGGGAATTGTTGGGTTATGAACGATTTGAAGGGAAATGAGAAAATGATAAATGAAAACGGTATTCAAAATTGGAATTCAAATGAATCAGCATTTCGCGTCTATTTCAAAGTTGAAAAAACTGGGAGTTTAAATATTGGGATTTTAGCTAAATCGCTTTCCGGAAGTTCAAAACTGAAAGTTACATTCAATAATTTAAGTAGAGAAGTTGGTATTTCAAAAGCAACATTAGATACTGTTTCTGTTGGTGAATTCAATGTCGAAAATCCGGGTTATCAGTTTGTTGAAATTCAGGGTTTGGATAAATCGGGAGAATTTTTCCCTGAAATTGAAAGTGTTCTGATTGGCGGCGATGCAACTGTCGGAAAGGTTTATTTTGCCCGCGACGATTTTTATTGGGGACGCCGCGGCCCTTCTGTTCACCTCAATTTTCAGGTTTCCGAAAGTGCAGGGAATGTGGTTTATTTCTATAATGAAATCACGGTTCCTGAAAACAATGACGTTCTTGGTTCTTATTTTATGGCAAACGGTTTTGGACAGGGTTATTTTGGGATGCAGGTAAATTCGCCCACCGAGCGTCGGATACTTTTTTCGGTTTGGAGTCCCTATAAAACTGACAATCCCGGAGTAATTCCCGAGGAGTTCAAAATTAAATTAATTAAAAAAGGCGAAGAAGTTTACACAGGAGAATTTGGGAATGAAGGCTCGGGTGGGCAGAGTTATCTCAAATACAATTGGAAAGCAGGGACAACTTACAGATTTTTATTGAAAGGAAAACCAACAGGAAATGATGCAACCGATTTTACGGCCTGGTTTTTTGCACCCGAAATTGGCATTTGGAAATTGATTGCAAGTTTTCGCCGTCCCAAAACCGAAACTTATTTGACCCATTTATACTCATTTCTTGAGAATTTTTATACCGAAACCGGGAATATCGAAAGAAGTGGGTTATATTCGAACCAATGGATTTATAATACTGAAAATAAATGGGTTGAACTCACTAAAATAAAATTTACTGCCGATGCCACCGCCCGGAAGGAATCAAGGATGGATTATGCAGGGGGACTTGAAAACAACTCATTCTTCCTAAAAAACTGTGGCTTTTTCAGTGAAACCACCCCAATTGATTCTTATTTTGAAAGACAGGAAGTTGGAATTCCTCCAGTTGTTGATTTTGAGAAATTACCATAAAAAAGCGTTCGTCAAATAAAGTATGACGAACGCTTTTTTCTTACCCCCTCTCCTTTGGAGAGGGCCGGGGTGAGGCTTAGAGGCTATGCTTTCAGTCCCCCTGCCAACATGTAATAAACTTCATTCCAACGCAACTCTTTTTTGAATTGGGTTACGCAGGTATCTTTATCGATTACAACAAATTCAACATCTGCAAATTCAGCAAATGTTTCAATATAATCGGGTGTTAAAGCCAAAGTGAATGCCGAGTGATGTGTTCCACCTGCATAAATCCATGCTGCTGCGCCGTCCGCAAGGTTTGGCATTGTTTTCCAGAATGCGGAAGCAACCGGCAGTTTTGGCATTTTTTCGAGTGGTTCAATTACTTCCAACGTATTTACAATAATCCGGAAACGATTTCCCATATCGATTAAAGTTACATTCATCGCGTCTCCGGTGGCGCTGTCAAATATCAAACGGGCTGGTGCATCCTTGCCACCAATTCCCAATGGCTGAACTTCAAGACGTGGTTTTTTTGCTGCAATCGACGGACAAATTTCAAGCATGTGTGCGCCCAAAACGGCTTCATTTGCAGGATCGAGGTGGTAAGTATAATCTTCCATAAACGAGCTGCCGCCTTTCATTCCTGCCGACATGGTTTTAATAATGCGTAACATGGCAGCCTGTTTCCAGTCGCCTTCAGCGCCGAAACCATAACCGGCAGCCATTAAACGCTGCGAGGCCAAACCAGGTAATTGCGCTAAACCAGTCAGGTTTTCAAAGTTTGTAGTGAACGCTTTAAAATTCCCGTCAACCATAAAACGTTTCATCGCAATTTCGTAACGTGCCTGAACGCGAACGTTTTCATGGTATTTGCCACCTGGATTGCAGTCAGCTGCAACATCATATTCTTTTTCGTATTCCTTGTAAAGCGCATCCACTTCGGCATCCGAAACTTTATCGATATATTTTACGAGGTCTCCAACTCCGAATGCCGAAATCTGCCAGCCGAATTTAATTTGAGCTTCTACTTTATCGCCTTCGGTAACGGCAACTTCACGCATATTGTCGCCAAAACGGGCAACTTTTAATCCTTGAGAATCGGCCCAGCCAATGGCAGTTCGACACCATTTTGCAACTTCATTTTGTACATTTTCGGCTTGCCAGTGACCAACCACAACTTTCCGGTTTTTACGCATCCTGGCATTTATGAAACCGTATTCGCGCCCACCGTGTGCACTTTGGTGCAGATTCATATAATCCATGTCGATTTCGCTCCACGGCAAATCGCGGTTAAATTGTGTATGCAAGTGCATGTAAGGTTTGCTCAGCGCTTTCAAACCGCCAATCCACATTTTAGCAGGTGAAAATGTGTGCATCCAGGTAATTATCCCAATACAGTTTTTGTCGGAACTTGCCTGAACACAAATGTCAAGTATTTCGTCAGGTGTTTTAACTACCGGTTTGAAAACAATTTTAACAGGCATTTTACCTGAGTTATTTAATCCATCAACAATTGTTGAAGAATCAACATCAACTTGCGCTAAAGTTTTTGGTCCGTATAAATGCTGGCTTCCGGTTACAAACCAGATTTCCATTTGATTAAAGTTTGTCATTTTGTTGAATTTTAATTTGATGCTAAAATAGTAAAATAAATATAAATGTAGAATTTACACTTTTCGAAAAATCATTCAACGATTTTGGATTTTGGCTGTTTAATTTCTACTTTAACACAAAAAATTTAACTTATATGAGAACAGTACAATTAAATATACCTGATAGTGTCGATTTGAAAGATTATGATTTTTCAATGATAATAGCGGCTAAACTTTACGAAGACGCTAAACTTTCATCTGGACAGGCTGCTCAGATTGTTGGATTATCAAAAAGGGCATTCATTGAAATGCTTGGAAAATATAAAGTATCAGTATTTAGCACTTCGATTTCAGATTTACATTCCGACATAGCAAATGCCTAAGATTGTAATTTCAGATACAAGCACATTGATAATTTTTCAAAAGATTGATGAATTCAATCTGTTACAGAAGGTATATTCAGAGTTGATTACTACGCCAGAAATTGCAGCGGAATTTGGCGAAAAGTTGCCTGATTGGATTAAGATTCGTACAGCTTCAGATAAAAAGTATCAGTTTTTTTTAGAAACACAAGTTGATTCAGGAGAAGCGAGTGCAATTGCATTGGCAACGGAATATGATGATGTGTTGTTATTGCTTGATGACTTAAAAGCCCGAAAATTAGCAACCCGATTAAAACTTAAAATTACCGGTACCCTTGGAGTTATTCACAAAGCAAAACAAATGTCTGTCATTGATAAAGTAAAACCTTTGATTGATAAATTATTATTGACAGATTTTCGGGTAGCTGAAAATGTTATTGAAGAAATTTTGAAACTGAATGACGAATAATTTTTTAGACATATCCACTTCACTTTTCAACGATTAGATTTCTTTCGTTTTTAGTCATCACCCCACTTCAAGTCGGGTAATGACTAAAACTAAATTTATTTGGAATATTTCTGAATCAATTCCCAAGTCTCTTTTACATGTTTTTCTTCAGTATTTGTTTGCCCGATACTCATTCGTAATACAACCTGTCCGTTCAATTTTGTATGGGTAAAAAAGGCTTTACCTGTTGCATTTACAGCATTCATTAATTTCATATTAAAATCATCGCCGGCTTTGTGTCGAAAGCAAACCAGGTTAAATGGTGGTTCGACAAACAGTTCAAAATCTTCTGATTGCAAAACCCAGTTTTTAAATTTTCGCGCAAGTTCAATATGTTTTCTGATATGGAATTGCAATCCTTCAACGCCATAATGACGAATTACAAACCAAAGTTTTAGTGAGCGAAAACGCCGTCCCAATTGAACATGCCAGTCGCGGTAATCAAAAACCTCTCCCGATTCGGTGGCTTTGTTTCGCAAATATTCAGGTAAAATGGAAAAAGTGTTGATTAAATCCTGTCGGTTGGCTACCCAAAAAACATCGCAATCGAAATTGGTAAACATCCATTTGTGCGGATTAAAGCAGTAACTGTCGGCCAGTTCAATACCTGCCTGAAAGTGCCTGAATTCGGGACAAAGCATGGCGGTTCCCGACATTGCGGCGTCAATATGAAACCAGCAATTTTCTTTCTGTGCAATTTTTCCAATTTTCTCAATCGGGTCAATTGCATTGGAGGAAGTTGTACCCAATGCAGCGCAAATAAAAAATGGTGTCAACCCTGCAGTTTTGTCTTTTTGAATTTGTTCTTCCAGTAAATCTGTGCGCATGGCAAACTTTTCGTCCACTTCTATTAACCGCAGGTTTTCGCTTCCAACTCCCACAATTTTTATTGCTTTTTCGAGCGATGAGTGCGTTTGGGTTGAAATATAAGCAACTAATTTTTGCTGAATCCCGGTTTTGTTCGATTGAAAATTTGTGGCCCTTTCGCGTGCTGCAATAATTGCTGTCAATGCCGAAGTGGAAGCTGTATCCTGAATTACGCCGCCACCTGTTGAAGTTGATTTGAATTTTTCAGGCATTCCCATCATTTCAGTCAGCCAATCCAAAACCCGGGTTTCAAGTTCGGTAGCAGCCGGGCTGGTTGCCCAAATCATTCCCTGAACTCCCAGTCCCGATGAAATTAAATCGCCCAAAATAGAAGGGAATGATGTATTTGACGGAAAGTAGGCATAAAAATTTGGCGACTGCCAGTGTGTAATTCCCGGCATAATTAAACGGTCAATATCATTTATCATTTTTTCCATCGATTCGCCAGATTGCGGCGGGTTTTCAGGTAACGATGCTTTTATTTCGCCAGGTTTTACCTGAGATAAAACAGGGTAGTTTTCAATGTTTTCGTAATAGTCGGCAATCCAGTCAATTACTTTTTTGCCCTCTTCACGGAATTGATCCGCTGACATGTGGTAATTATTTATTTTTCAATTTTAGTTGATTTAGGTTCTTAAAATACAAAACTAAAAAACAAATTATTTTAGTTGATTTAATTCTAATCCGTTTGCGGCTTTACTCTTGATACTTGATACTCATGTCTCAATACTAAATTAGTATTTAACACTAAAACTATCAAAAACAGTTGTAATTTGCATCACGCAAGTCGATATTTTGTCAACACGTGAAGGGGTTGGACCAATGTACAAATAGTCGATAAAAGTTTTTATTTCGGCTTCAATACCTTGGGCGACAATGAGTACACTGCCGTCAACTAAATTTTTAACCCAGCCGTTTATACCCATTTCTTTTGCTTTCTGAACTGCAAAATAACGGTATCCAACTCCTTGAACTCGTCCTTTTATAGTTATTTCGTATTGTACCATCATTGAGTTTAAAGTTTAATGTTCAAAGTTCAAAGTATCGGATTTTGGGTTATAATTATGGGGTAAATTACTAATCCGCGGATTTTACAACAAGGTTTTTAAACGTTCCATCTGAGCCGTTTCCAACCCACAATCCAACTTTTCCTTTTTTAAATGTACTCAGCATTTTTACTTCAATTGAAGGTTTGTCTGAATTTTCAACAAAAACCTTTACTATCGGCCATTTTACTTCCACTTTGGCATGGTATTGAAAATGAAAATACAAGGCAGAGTAATATTACAATGGGTTTCATTGTGTTAATTGGATGTTTTAAAGTGCTCTACTACTTCAGGTTGCACCATTGCCCAAATTGAATACGCGCCGATGGCTGTTCCAATTGGAAAATTTATCAAACTCAAAACAGATAAAATAAGCGTTAGAATTCGTGCCCATTCTTTTCTTTTAAGTAATCCAATTCCTGCAATGATGCCCGGGATGCTCAAAACAATCAAAACAACCATTACAACTTGTGCGATAATCCCAAATACAATTTGAGCGTCAGGTTCATCAATAAAGTTTCCCAAAAGAGCAAAAAGGGTAAACAGTACTCCCCCGATAATTAGTCCAAGAATGCTGAATCCAATCTGAAGTGCTGCAACTACGTTAATGTGTTTTTCCATGACATTTATTATTTTGATGCATCTAAAATTACAAAATTCAAACGTATATTATGGACCGTGAGTTAATTTTTAGACGAAGTTCAACATTTCGGGGTTCAACGGGTTATACTGGTAGAGATTAACGTTAGAAATGGTTATTTTTGCGGAAAGAAAAGGAGGGGAAAATGGAAATTTTAAAAGTTTTATTATTGGCAATTGCTTTGTTGGGGATTGCGATAGCAGGAATGGCTTTAAATATTTTGGTAAAAAAAGGGGGTAAATTCCCGAATTCGCATATCAGTGGGAATAAATTCCTGAAACAAAATGGTATTTACTGCGCACAAACCCAGGATAAAATAGATCAGGCAAGTGCCTACAAAAAGATAAAAATCGGGAATCTTTCTTTAGAATCAGATATAAAAACCGGTGAATAGCCGGTTTTTAATTTACGAAATATGCTGTAAAAACCGTTAAGCTGCCTTTATCATTGGCAGTAAAATACGGTGAAGACAAAGTTTTATTTTGTTTGGTCGGCGTTCTTCCACCAGAAAATTGTGCCGAAATACCCAATTACACTTGTCAAACCAATAATCAGAAAGCTGTAAAAGTTCAAGCCTGATTTCATATCAGCACCACCACTTCCGCTATATATACCAGGAATTGCCCATGGAAAATAATTGCCAAATCCCAGCGCACCAAAAATTTGAGCCAGCACAAGTAAAATAGCCACAAAACCCAGAGGAGACATATAACCTTTCCCGAAAATCGCAAAGAAAGCAATTGGAGTATTCAGTAATATAATCAAAACAGTAGTCACAAAATATATAATCAAATTGTTCACAATTATTTGGGCACTCCAACCTGGTAAATTCAACGTTAATCCAATCAAAAATCCCAATATTAAGTTTGAAATTACAAGAGCAAAACACCATATAACGTAATAAATAAACTTGGCATTAATAATCTTTGCCCGTGAAATGGGTAATGAAAGTAAGTCCTTTGCAGTACCATCAGAATATTCTCTGCCAAACAACCAACTGGCGACAAAACCAAAGATTAAAACGCCACCAACGCCAACTGCCTGTGATAGAAGTCCTAAATATGAATTCCAATTGGCTTCAAAAGCCAGCAATGTTGCTTTTGCCTGAAATGCTCCGGATAATCCTTCAGTTCCATTGTCTTTCATTAAAAACATAAACACCCCGCCAAATAAAGGAGCAAGCGAAAAAGCAATAAAAGTAACAAGGGTAATTGTTGAATGTCTGTTTTTAATAATTTCTGCTGTAAAAGCCTGCCATTGTTGTTTCATTTGTCAATGTTTTAACTTTTAATCATTCTAAGAAAATAAGCTTCAAGGTCTTCTTCAAAAACAGAAATCATTTTTGGTGGCAAATTATTATTTACCAATAATGCTGATATTAATTCAGGTTGTTGAATGGCATCAATTTCGGTCGATTCTATTAACCCGTTTCCGTTTATTGATGCTTTAAAACCATTTTCATTCAATATTTGCAGTGCTTTTTGATTTTCATTTGTATTTACACAAAGCTTTTTAATTATCTGATCTTCCAGTTCATTTGTGTTAATTTCCTTTATCAGCTTTCCCTCATGCACAATTCCGATACGCGTTGCAACCTTCGAAATTTCGGATAAAATGTGGCTCGAAAGGAAAATTGTTGTATTGTGATTTTTCACAAGATCTTTAAGAAATTCTCTGACCTCTACAATTCCTGCCGGGTCCAAACCATTTATTGGTTCATCAAGAATTAATAATTTCGGATTATGAATCAAAGCTTTTGCCAATCCCAGTCTTTGGTTATTTCCCATTGATAAATGTTTTGCCTTTTTGTTTTTATATTGGTCAAGTTGCAAAACACCAATTATTTTATCGATTTGTTTTCTGTCATTTAAACCCCGAAGCTGATAAAATACCTCAAGATTTTCTTTGACTGTCAGATTTGGGTATGAATATGGCGTTTCAACCAAATACCCTACTTTGTTCCAAACATCAGAACCTTGTTTTGGGTTTTGACCAAACAATAAAATGGAACCTGATTCAGGTTTTATCATTCCAAGTAACAACCTGATGAGCGTAGTTTTTCCGGCTCCATTTAAACCCAAAAATCCATAAATTTCACCTTCTCTGACGTTAATTGAAATATGATCAACAGCAACTGTATCTCCAAATGTTTTGGCAAGATTATATGTCTGTATTATATTCATAATTCACATTTCAAATACAGTAAGTGTTGATTTTCTGTAATTTATTCGATTATGTATTGCTTAAACCCTTCCGACATGTAAACCTGATTTTCACCTTTTTCATCGGCATAAATAAAAAATACTTCTATTTCGGGCACTTTTTTAGCCACTTCAATTCCTGCTTCCAAACCCAAAACCATAAAAGCAGTTGCAAATGCATCGGCAGTCATGCAATTATTGGCTATTACCGATGAACTTAGAATGCTGTGTTGAACCGGATAACCCGTTTTTGGATCGATTGTATGAGCGTATTTTTTTCCGTCTTCAACATAAAAATTACGGTAATTGCCCGAAGTTGCCAATCCGTGATCGGTAAGTTTTACTTTTGCTTCTAAACCGGAACTTCCAAAAATAGCTTCTTCGTCAGGTTTATTGATTCCTATCGTCCAGGTTTTTCCACGTTCATTAATTCCCTTTGCTGCAACTTCACCGCCAATTTCAACCATATAATTTTTACAACCCTTTTTAGCAAGAAAATTGCCTATTAAATCACATGTATAACCCTTTGAAATCGCGCTCATATCGATTTTGATATTTGGGTTTTCCTTGATAATTTTTCCATCCTCAAGCTTAACTTTTTGATAACCGGTGATTTGAAGCAAACTGTCCACTTTTTCCTGGGTCATTTGTTTTTTTCGTTCGGGGCCAAATCCCCATGCATTTACCATTGCGCCCGCCGTTATATCAAAGGCCCCGTTTGTTATTTCCGAAATTTCCATCGATTTATTAAAACAGGTGATAAATTCAGGTGTTAGTTCAATAGGCTGGTTGTTGTTTATTTTGGAAATTACCGACTCGTTTTCATAAGTAGAAAATACAAGCGTATATTCATTAAATTTCTCTGTAATTTCTTCCTGAAAATCTTTACCGTTTGGACTTTCGTAAGTAATGGAATAGGTTGTTCCATAAATTATGCCTTTGTTGTAAATGTATTTTGAGGGAGAATTTGTACATGCATTAATTCCGATAAATACGATTAACGAAAGGACAAAATATTTCTTCATTTTATTCAAATTTGATGCTTGCGAAATTAAAAAATATAAACGGTTTTGAAGTCGAAGAAAAAGAATGTATTTGGGTTTGAATTTTGGTTTATTGTATAGCTTGTCGTATTTTCAATCCGTAGTAAATATTTTTTCGGAAACCAGAGATTTAAAAAATGAGAAATTTATTCAATACCAATACCAGTCTTAAATTATTGGATTTTATCCTTTTGTTCATAAGAATTACTGTTGCAGCATTTATGATTACACATGGTTATCCAAAATTGATTAAACTTTTGGCAGATGGCGAAATACTATTTGCAGATCCTTTTGGGTTTGGAATGACATTTTCATTGTTTCTGGCTGTTTTTGCCGAGTTTTTTTGTTCTGTTTTAATCGGTTTTGGAATCGGGACACGTCTGGCAACAATCCCATTAATTATTACAATGTCGGTAGCGGCATTTATTGCCCACGGGGCTGATCCGTTTGGGAAAAAGGAACTTGCACTTTTATATTTAGTGATTTACATTTTTCTTTTGGTTACAGGTAGTGGGAGGTTTTCTGTAGATTATTTCATTTCACGAAAATCAAAATAAAAAAGATTTCAATTTGAAATTTATGCAAATTAATTTTAGAATATTATGAAAATAGCATTGTTGGGAACAGGATTAATCGGTACATTTTATACAATGTCGCTGCATGGAATGCGCAGCCGGGATGAGGTAATAATTGTTTATTCGCGCTCTGAGGAAAGAGGAAAGAAATTTGCAAAAGAGAACAACATCCCAAAATGGACTACAAATCTGCAGGAAGCAGTTTCTTTAAAAGAGGTAGACGTTGTCGTGGTAGGCTTGCCAAATAATCTGCACAAAGAAGCCATTTTTGCGGCTGTGGAAGCAGGTAAAGCAGTTTTATGCACAAAACCACTTGCACGAAACGCTGAGGAAGCATGGCAGATTTTGCAAAAGGTGGAAGAGGCAGGGATTTTTCACGGTTATCTGGAAGATTTGGTTTACACACCTAAACATTTGAAAGCTCATGCTTCAGTTGAAAATGGTGCTATCGGAAATGTTCTTTGGGTTCGTTCACGCGAGGCACATCCCGGCCCGCACAGCGACTGGTTTTGGAATCCCGAAATATCGGGTGGTGGCGCGATTATAGATTTGGGTTGCCACTGTATTGAAATTGGACGAAGTTTTATCGGCAAAGATATTCGTCCGCTTGAAGTAGTTTGTTGGGCTGATACTCAAGTTAAACCAATTGCAGCAGAAGATCATGCGATTGGTTTGGTTCGTTTTCAAAACGGTGCGATAGGGCAATTTGAAGTGAGCTGGTGTTTCCGCGGCGGAATGGAATTGAAAGACGAAGTGGCAGGTGTTGACGGTTCAATCCGAATTGACAATTTTTTGCGCACAGGTTTCGAAATGTTCTCGGCACCCGGCAAAAAAGGTTATGTGGCCGAAAAAGCTGAAACCGATACTGGCTGGCTTTTCCCTGTTGGCGACGAAGTGCACGAACTGGGTTACAACCACATGTTTACGGATATGTTCAACGCCATGGAAACGGGCGAACATCCCACCGAAGATTTTTATGACGGTTATGTTGTGAACGCGATTATGGACGCATGTTATCTTTCGGCTAAAACAAAAAAATGGGAGCCGGTTGAACTGAAAGAATGGCGCGGAAAAACTGAAGTTGAACCACTTTCGGCATTGGTTGAATACGATGAAAACCACTGGCTTGTTAAAAAAGAAACATTACCAGACGGACGTAAAAAAGTGATTATGAAAGTTAAAAATTCAGGCGAAATAATCGAAAAAGTAGTTTAAAAAGCATGTTGAACTTTTTTATAAAACTTATAACAGCTGTTCTGTTTTTTTTGAATTTCGGAACAATTTCAGCACAAAAAGAAGTTAAGTCCGGTTTAAATCAATTTGAAGCAGAAGAAGTTGACAATAGTTTTTTCAGGAATGATAAATTTTGGAGGGGAGCTGACGGGGCGGCAACTATTGATCTCGAAAATGGAAAAATTTTGTGGTTGTTCAGTGATACTTTTATCGATACTGCAGGCACCGCCTTGCGTTCAAATTCTGTAATGATTAACAACTCCCTGGCAATTCAGGAAGGAAATGAATTGGGAAAATCAAAACTTAACTTTTTCTGGAAAGGGAAGAAAAATCATCCAAAATCGTTTTTTGAATTACCGGGAAAAACCTGGTTTTGGACAGGACATGGAATTGTTTTAAATGGCAAACTTGTAATTTTTTTATTTGAAGAAAAATCAACATCTGAAGGACTTGGTTTTGAAACTGTTGGCTGGTCTGTTGCAATTATTGACAATCCGGATGATGACCCAAAAAAATGGGAAGTAAAGTATGTAAAAGGCCCTGAAACATTTGGTGTAATCATTGGCTCTTCAGCGGTTTTAAAAGATAGTTTGTATGTTTATGCTTTCGGTGTAAAAGAACCTGGAACCCATGAAACCTATTTATTGCGTTTTGAAAGTAATAAACTGGAAAATGGCGATTTGTCAGGAATGGAGTGGTGGTGTGAAAATGCCTGGACAAAAAATGTTTACATAGAACCTAAGCAAGCTGCATTATTCAGCGGACAAACAGAATTTTCAGTTCATTTCGACAAAGAACTTGGGAAGTTTATACAAATCCAGACTTATGGTTTTGGTTTGTCTTCAATTGGGTATCGCCTTGCCGATAAATTACAAGGACCATGGTCTGATTCTGTTATGATTTATACTCCAAAATTGAAACACGAAAAAGACTTCAACTACACAGCAAATGCTCATCCGGAACTGAGTTCGACAGGACTTTTTATAACGTACAATATCAATAATTTTGATTTTGATCAGTTGGTAAACGATGAATCCATATATTTCCCGAGACTTATAAACCTGAAATTTAAAGAATAGAAAAGCAAATTAATATGATACAACTTTTCACTTGATGAAAACGTTAAAATAGTTTGCAAAAAGTAAAATATTATATACATGAAAAATATGGATTGGCTAAAAGTAATTATCCTAAGCATCTCAATTGTAATTGCCGGTTTTTTTATTGGGAACATGCACAAAATCGGGAAAAAGTATGACCATTATGTTGAGGTGAAAGGGCTTTCAGAACGAGAAGTAAAAGCTGATTTAGCTGTTTGGCCGCTCAATATTACCATTTCAGGCAACAATTTGAGCCAGTTAAAAAAGGAAATTGAAAATCAAAGTAAGATGGTTTACGAATTTTTTATTGATCAGGGATTTTCAAAGGATGAGCTGACGGTTGGCAGTACAAATATAAATGATGCTCTTGCCGATATGTATAACCAAAACGCGCGTAACAATGAATTTCGTTACCTGGCAAAATCCGATTTTACCGTAAGAACCAATAATACAGAACGCTTGCAGAATGCACTGTCCGAATCACTTGAACTGGTTTCGCAGGGAATTTTGCTCGGCTCAAAAAATACCTGGAGGCCCATTGAATATATATTTACAGGGTTGAATGATTTAAAACCTGCAATGATTGAGGAATCCACAAAAAATGCCCGTGAAGTGGCTGAAAAATTTGCACACGATTCAAATTCACAAGTTGGCGGAATCAGGGTGGCGCGGCAAGGTTTATTTTCTATTACTGACCGTGATGAAAACACTCCGCAAATAAAGATAGTTCGGGTAGTATCTACTATAGAATTTCAATTGGAAGAATAATTCAAATTTTAAAAATTAATAGTTGTGTTTTTTTTGTTTAGGAAAAATTAAGTATTCCTTAAACAAAATACTTGATTGTCTGTTTATACTTTCGAGATTTAAAAATATGGAAATAATTTCCGATAGCGGAAACAAAAAACGAAAGCTATGAAAGACGAATTAATTTTAACAAGAGTAAATGGGAAAACCAATGGCAGCGCCAAAATTAATGGCAGCAGTCATGGTAGAATTGAGATACAGGATTTCGAATTATTTGGTGATAATCATATTGGGACATCAATAGATACTCCGATGCGCGATGATGCCTTTGATATATCGGACGATGAAAAAATGGCGATTATCGAAGATAAATTTCGCGACATTATGGAAACAATGGGATTGGATTTATCCGATGACAGTTTGAAGGGCACACCGCACCGAGTAGCTAAAATGTTTATTAAGGAAATTTTTTACGGACTGAATCCTGCCAATAAACCTAAAATTTCGGTGTTCGAAAACAAGTTTAAATACAACGAAATGCTTGTTGAGAAAAACATCAACCTGAATTCAACTTGTGAGCACCATTTTTTGCCAATAGTTGGGAAAGCACATGTTGCTTACATTTCAAATGGCGAAGTTATTGGATTAAGTAAAATTAACAGGATAGTTGATTATTATGCCCGTCGTCCGCAGGTTCAGGAACGATTAACTGTTCAGATAGCAAATGAATTAAAAAGGATTTTGAAAAGTGATGACGTTGCAATTGTTATCGATGCCAAACACATGTGTGTTTCGTCACGAGGAATTCAGGATGAAAGCAGCAGCACGGTTACAGCAGAATACTCAGGAAAATTCAGGGAAAAAGCGGTTCGCGACGAGTTTTTAAGATATTTGGAGTTGTAGAAGAAGGAAAAAAAAGACGACCTGAGTGTGTAAACAATTCACCCGGTGACTTTTAAGTCACCGGGTGAATATTTATCAGCCAGCAGCCGGCAATCAACCGCTGTATTTTTTTATTCTTTCCAAACCGGCAATCTGCCTGGTGTCCAGGGTGCACCAATTTTATTTAGTTCGGTTTCCAGTGCTGGAATATCAATTTCAACAATCTGTTTCAAGGCATCTAAAACGGGTGGAAACTCCTCTTTCAGAATTTCGTAATTCTGCTTTTCTGTAGTTGTAATTCCGCTTGTTGATCCCATGTGAGTGTAGGTAATTATACCCAATCTTGTATTTAGTGGCACCTGTGCCGGAGGTGTTTCCTCTGAGCTTGCCTTTGCTTTAACACCATTCATCTTGAAATTAAGTTCTTCCAATTCCTTTCCCAATGTGCGTGCTTTATTCATCAAATCCTGACTTGCTCCCGGTGTTGAATAAATTGCCTGTTTGATGTTTTCGACTTTCATGCTTGTTTCGTCAATCATTTTGCTTGTTCCAACTACTGCAATGGCAAGTTTACTTACATTGTTTGCAAACTCTACATTATCGTTGTAGTTTTCAACCGGAATTGTTGTGTTGCCCAATTTTTTGCATGAAAATTCAACAGGCTCAACCAAATTCGTTAATTCACCTTCGTGCCAAATTTGCAGTCCAACTTTATATTTTCCCGGCATTACTAAAATTCCACCTCCGCCACCACCCCGGCGACCCCGACGTTCACCTTCTGCAATAGGGGTAAAACTGCCGTTTATACTCACACTTGTTGGCGTTGAATAGCGCAAATCCCAGTTTATCCGGCTAATTCCTTTTGTTGGTGAAGTTGTTAGCTGACGAACAACATTTCCCATAGCGTCATAAATTGTAAAAATCAAATGCGATTTTTCTGCTTTTTCTTCAAGTTCCATTTCACGCCATGTAGGTTGCGGGATAGGCTTTCCATCTTTAAATAACTTCTTTTCTTCCTCTTTCCGTAACTGTTCTTTGGTTTTAGGGACTTCATTTAAATAATAGGTAAAAGTCGCTCCAAAATCAGGATTATCGGCTGTAAAATAGGTGCTTCCCTGGTTGCTTTTTCCGCTGGTTTGTACAAACATTAACGCATCTTCAACAGGAAAAATAGTTGCTTTCGTTTCTTTCAGTTCTTCTGAAATTTTGCGAAGTGGGCTATAATTATCAAGAATATAAAAACCACGCCCAAAAGTAGCCAGTACCAAATCGTTTTCACGCTCCTGAATTGCAATGTCACGGACTGCGATAGTTGGTATTCCCGATTTTAACTGAACCCAGTTTTTCCCTCCATCAATGGTAAAAAATATGCCAAACTCGGTGCCAACAAACAAAAGTTCTGGCTTGATAAAATCCTGAATAATAGTATGAACTGTTCCGTTTTCGGGAAGGTTTCCACTAATTGAAGTCCAGGTTTTTCCTTTATCAGAACTTTTCAAAACGTAAGGTTTAAAATCATCGTTTTTCAGGTTGTCGAAAGTTGCATAAACTACATTTTCATCAAAACGGTCAGCGAGCAAATCACTAACATACGTATATTGCGGTACTCCTGGAAATGATTTAACCTGTGACCATGAACCACCGCCATTATCGGTTACTGAAATTACACCATCATCTGTTCCGGCATACAATAAGCCTTCTTTTAATTTTGATTCTTCAAGTGAAACAATTGTTCCCCACAATGAAGTTGAAATATCTTTGGCAACTGCATCGGCTGGCCAGTACTTTCCCATAACCGGAAAACTATTGCGATCCACATTCGCAGTTAAATCATCACTGATAACTGTCCAGGTATCTCCGCGATCATCACTTTTAAAAACCTTGTTGGCCGCCATATACAATCGTGTTCCTTTGTGTGGGCTTACAAACATTGGAGTATTCCAATTCCATTTATAAGTTAATTCTCCTTTTCTTTCAGTTGGTCTTATATCAATTCTTTCTCCACTTTTTCTATCGAACCGGACAACATTTCCATATTGGGATTCACTGTAAATAATATCTGGATTATCAGGATCAGTTGCCGCCCAAAATCCATCTCCACCGGCAGTAACAAACCAGTCGTCATTTACAACTCCATCCCTGTTTGTGTTCATCGACGGTCCTCCCATGCTGTTGTTATCCTGAGTACCTCCATACACATTGTAAAAAGGTTCAGCATTATCGACACTGACCCTGTAAAATTGAGTTATTGGAAGATTTTCTTTAAAATCGAAAGTTTTACCCGCATCCCAGGTTTCGTAGATTCCGCCATCGCCGCCAATCATAAAATGTTCTGTATCCTGCGGGTCAATCCAAATTGCGTGGTCATCAACATGCCTGCCATCGGTGCTGATTGTGGTCCAGGTTTTTCCTCCATCTTTTGTAAACCGCGAAACAGTTTCAGTGGAAAATACTTTGTCTACGTTTTTAGGGTCGCAAACTATTTCGTTGTAGTATTGGCCACTTGACGCGTAATCGCTCATTTTTTCCCAACTTTCTCCTTTGTTTACTGAACGGTAAAATCCACTTTTTCCCTCGGCCGCTTCCAAAATAAGATAAACAACATTCGCATCAACAGGGGAAACATCTATCCCCATTCCACCAATATCTACTTTTGGCAAACCTTCTATAATTTTTCTCCAGTTTTCGCCTCCATCGGTCGATTTATATACTGCTGATTCAGGTCCTCCTCCGATTTTTGTAAAAGAAGTCCTGCGGCGTTGTTCAGAAGTAGCATACATAATATCAGGATTTTCTGAATCCATTTTTACATTGTTTACTCCTGTGTTCTCGCTAATTTCAAGAACTTTTTTCCATGTTTTGCCGCTGTCTTCGGTTTTATACAAACCGCGATCGCCTCCCGGTCCCCATGCTGATCCTTCAGCAGCCACAAAAACAATGTCTGAATTTCGGGGATCGATTGCGATGCCTCCTATCTGACGGCTTTCTTTCAACCCCATGTTTTTAAATGATTTTCCACCATCAAGCGACTTGTAAACTCCATCGCCGTATCCCAGGGCTCGTTGATGGTTATTTTCACCGGTTCCAACCCAAATTACATTGTAATTATTAGGATCTATTTCAATATCTGCGATTGAGTAGGCTCCGTAGTTTTCAAAAACAGGCATCCAGGTTGTGCCATTGTTGGTAGTTTTCCATACATGTCCACTCGCAACGGCTACATAGTATTCTTTCGTGTTTTTCGGGTTCACGGCAAAATCGGCAATTCTGCCACTTGCCCATGCCGGACCGATACTGCGAAATTTCAAACTGCTTACCAAGCCACTGTTAATGAATGTTTTTTCATCTTCCTTATTTTCATCATCTTTCTCTTTTTGTTTTGCAAAAGCCACCGTTGAAAAGAATAAAACGGCAACCATAAACCATACAAATTTTCTCATGTTTTGTTTTTTATATTGAATTAAATTAGATTCAGCAAAAGTTGCTTTTAAAAGTCGCAAAAAATACAAAAATAAATGGGGTTGAAATAAGATAAAAGTCACAAACAAAATAAAATTGAGTTCATGCTATTCGGCTAAGTTTTTTAGTTTTCAGAAAGGAAAAGAAGTGAACAACCTTCGTATCTTATTCACCCACATAATTAATAGGATAACTTATCCGTAGTTTATTTTTTGATTTGATATAGTCTCCACCACGGAGTTGTTGGTGATTCATGGTGTTCCCAGTGATAACCAAAAAAATAGCATGAAAGCATCGCCCAGAAATGGTTGCGTTTTTGAGTACGTGAGTTGTGCGGACTCATTTTAGTCAAAAACGGTTTACGGTGTGGCAAAAAAGTCCCAAAATAAAAGAGCTGCAATGTGGCTAAAATAGCTGGGGTCACCCAAAACGACAGCAATTGTGCTTCAGAAAACCAAATCAATAAAACATTGAATGTGACAGCCATTAAAACAATTTGCCACCAGGTTGTGTAGTTTTTCATGAAAATAAACCACCATATAAAAAAGTTGTTGCTATGGGGCGAAAAATCGGGATCTTGTACAGTGGCAGGAAAACGGTGATGCAAATAATGTTTTTTTGAAAGCACTTTAAACGACAAAAAAGCAAACAAGGTAGTTGCCAGATGTCCAATAAAATTATTTAATATCCGATTTTTAGCAACTACTCCATGCATTGCATCGTGACCGGTAATAAAGAGACCTGTGTAAAAATAAGTTTGCAGTAAAACATGAATGTAGAAAAATGGATCGAGTAGATTGAAATTGACAAAAAGGAGGGAATAAACAAGATGCCCTGTCCAAATTAGAATGATTATAACCGCAATAAATATTCCCACAGTAAATAGTTTCCGGGAAAATTAATTAATTCTTCTGAATGAAAAAAAAATTGAACGAGTTATGTCAGATTAAAGTTGTTAGTTTCGGGTAAAGACAATCCAATTTTAATTTCAGGCTTTCTACCAATCACAGATTTAAAAACTCAAACCCTCCTTTAAATTTTTGTACCCGGTTTTGCTTACTTTTAGTTTAGTTTTATCATGAAGTATTACAATATAAGATTCTTTTTCATATTGCTGTATTTCGTTGATTTGAGACACTTTAACTATATATGAACGATGAATCCGGACAAATTCTTTAGAATCAAGCGAGTCTTCAAAATAGCGCATTGTTTTTTGTTTCATATGCCGACCTTCTGCTGTGTAAATCATAACATAATCGTCCATCGATTCTATATAACGGATTTGATCAACAGGGATAATATGGATTTTATGGCGGTCTTTTACTACCACCCTGTCCAAAACATCTTCCTTAGGAAAGTTTTCTATTTTTTCCGCCACGTCTGAAACTAATCCCTCTTTTTGCACCCGATCCACAACTTTATCCACAGCTTCCTGCAACCTTTCTTTTGAATATGGTTTTAAAAGATAATCGGCTGCATTAAATTCAAACGCTTTTATTGCATATTGATCATAGGCAGTTGCAAAAATTATTTGTGGCTTGTGTTCAAGCAGTTCAAGCAATTCGAATCCAGTTATTTTTGGCATCTGAATATCCAGAAAAACTAAATCGGGTTTCAGTTCATTAATCATTTTTACACCTTCAAAACCATTTTCGCACTCAGCAATAATTTCAATTTTATCATTTCCTTTAAGAAATGATTTCATCAGATTTCGCGCTAATTCTTCGTCTTCGACAATTATGGTACGCAGTTTTTCGAACATTTTATTTTGTTTTTTGTGGAATAGTCAAAGTTACTGTAAATTCTTTTTTGTTATCGGCTAATTTCAGCAAATATGGGTTTCCGTATATAATTTGCAGACGGTCACGAATGTTGCGCAATCCAATTCCTTCACCTCTTTTTGATAATGTATTTTTATCATAAGGATTGCTGATAATAACCTGTAAAAATTCGTCAGTACAAGTGCAGACTGTTTTAATCTCAACAGGTTCGGTTGCTTCGTATACCCCATATTTTATAGCGTTTTCATATAGTGGTTGTAAAATCATGTTAGGAATTTCAGTTTTCAAACAGTTGTTGTCAATCTCGAAAACCGGTACTAATTTGCTCCCAAAACGCACTTTTTCTATATGAAGATAGAGTTTGTTATTTTCTAATTCCTGTTTGAAAGTTACTTTTTCTTTTTGATCGTGTTTCAGTGAGTAGCGCATCAGTTGCGATAAATTGATTACCATTTCCTGTGCCCGTTCCGGATCGGACATTGTTAAAGATGAAATGCTATTCAAACTATTAAACAGAAAGTGGGGATTAATTTGTGATTTTAAAGCATGGAGTTCTGCCTCTTTTACAAGTGAAAGCAATTTACCTTCGTTAAGTACTTTTTCTTTAAAACTTTGATAATAATTTACTGCATAAAAGAAAACCACGAAAATGAAATACATCATATATCCACCAAAAACACGGTTTACTATTCCGTGTTTCATCCAGGTTTCAGCTTCTGGATGTACCAGTTTAATAATAACAACGCCGAGATACATCCAAATGAAAACTATTATTGTTGCAGCTATAAGGTGTGCGAAAATAATTCGATAAGCACTATTGTTTTCAAGAGTTGTATATTTAATTACATACCAGATTGAAGCACCTACAAGCGCGTAAATGATAATGAAAGAAAAAACTTCGACGGCTGCAATTTGAAAATCGATGCCATTTGCAAAAACTGAAACCATCACCATGACAATGGAAGCTACGAACCAAAATAAGCCGTAAAAAATAGTAAGCCGTGGATTTGTAATAAACGGGTGGCGAAGTTCCATGCTTAGAAATGTTTAATTTCAACACCACCAAAGGCAGAAAATCCTCTGATTATTAATGTTTTTGAAGGATTGGAAATTATCTGCCCAAATGTTGAACCCCGTTTGTCGGTAAACGCACCAAAAATGGCCGTAACTTCATTTTTGATTGTCCAGTCGGGTGGAACCTTAAAACTGCACCCGCCAAAAACGCAGACACACTCAATCATGGCACCGTTTTCAGAAAGTTGCGCCTGACGCAAATCGTATTCGGTACCGCCAAACATCGAAGTAGTTTTTCCTCCTACAAAATTCAGTGAATTAATAAATATTTCGCGCCCGCCAAAAACTACAAAATCATCGAAAGTAGTCCATTCCTTGTTTGTTTTTTTCGGTATTAAAATATGGTTCTCCTTTTTTGCGTTTATGCGTAACCAACATTATTACACCTATACTTATTATTATAACCGGCCAGCCAATCTGTCGCAATGCTCGTGGTATTTCGTAAACCTCATCTATCAGAAAAAACCCACCTACAAGAACTAAAACTGTTCCAGTAGTTTTATTTCCTCCAATTATTGAGAAAACGCCGATGCCAATTAAAAGCATTTGCCATGAGATGAAAATATCTTCCCAGGCATCAGGTATAACATCTAACCTTTCAAGAATCCAAAGCCCCCCAATTGCAATGAGGAAGATTCCCAAATAAACCCTTTTATTTTCTGATACCCGATTTTCCATAATCTTAATATTAATCTGATTTAATGTATTTTATTCAAATTTTGCGAACTATTAAAGCAATGCCTAAAGCTACCAACAATACCGGGAAGAACATTGAAAATGTAAGTCCCGGCAAAACAAATATTTTAGGGAGCAAAAAGATTCCGCCAATTACAATCAAAACTACTCCGGCCGAGCGCTTACCTGCCATCAATATTAAACCCACAATAATTAAAATCATTGGCCACGAGAAAATAAAGTGGGTCAAATCATGAAACATATTTTTGAATGGAAAGAAAAAGTTTTGAAAATAGAACTTTGGCCATTCAAAATAAATCCCGATTTTTCGCAAAAGCCACAAAAAACCAATTCCGATTAAAACAAAGGCTAAAACTACTCTTGAATTGCTATTTTCAGGTTTGTTTTCCATAACGTTTTATTGACAGTTTTGATAATCAAATATATTAATACATTGCGAACAAGCTAACTTAACATTCGGTTAACATAGGATATCAATCGGTAAAAAGAGATTTTGGGGTTTATAATGGCATAATATTCTAATAATGGGGCCGATTGTTATAACAGGAAACTTTTAATATTAGTAGAAAACATCTAATAAATTTGTAAAAGGTAATTTTCAGAATTCATACAAATCAAAAAACTCAAATACTTCAATCTGAGAATAGGTTCTGGCTTCTGATGTTAACTTCTATTTTGCTCTCTGGTCCAGGAATCACGCAATTGTACAGTAAGGTTAAAAACAGGATTTTCTTCAGTGGCATCCAAATCAAGGTTAAAATATCCTAACCTTTCAAATTGAAAATGGTCAAGTGGTTTTGCTGATTTTATAAAGGGCTCAACATAACATTCTGTTAATACTTTTAACGAATCGGGGTTCAGGAATTCCTTGAAGTCCACATCTTTGTGCCCATCCGGATTTTCATCTTTGAACAAACGGTCATACATCCTGACTTCAGATTTTACTGCATGTTTGGCAGAAACCCAGTGCAAAGTGGCTTTTACTTTGCGACCATCTGGTGAATTGCCTCCTTTTGATGCTGGATCATAAGTGCAAAGCAACTCCGTTACTTCTCCGTGTTTATCTTTAACAACTTCATTACAAGTGATAAAATAAGCATATCGCAACCTTACTTCGGTTCCGGGCGATAACCGGAAAAACTTTTTGGGAGGATTTTCCATAAAATCCTCGCGTTCAATATAAATTTCTTTTGAAAAAGGAACTTTTCGCATTCCCATTCCTTCATCTTCAGGGTTATTTACAGCATCAAGTTCTTCAAAATCGTTATCAGGATAGTTTGTAATTGTTACTTTCAAAGGGTTTAAAACACCCATTACACGTTGAGCCGTTTTGTTCAAATGTTCGCGTACGCTGTATTCGAGTAACGACACATCAATCATCCCATCCACTTTTGTTACACCAATTCGGTCGGAGAAATTCCGGATAGATTCGGGCGTGTATCCTCTTCTGCGCAAACCCGAAATGGTGGGCATCCGGGGATCGTCCCACCCATTTACATGTTTATCTTTCACCAATTCCAGTAATTTACGTTTGCTCATTACTGTATAAGTAAGGTTTAAACGCGCAAATTCTATTTGTCTCGGACGATAATCAGTTTCCATCAATTGATCTACAAACCAATTATACAATGGGCGGTGAACTTCGAATTCGAGGGTACAGATTGAATGCGTTATTCCTTCCCAGAAATCGCACTGGCCGTGTGCAAAATCGTACATTGGGTAGACACACCATTTATTGGCGGTACGGTGGTGATGCGCTTTCATTATGCGATAAATAATTGGGTCGCGCATGTGCATATTTGGCGAATTCATATCAATTTTTGCCCTTAGTACACATACCCCTTCATCAAATTCGCCCTTTGTCATCCTTTTGAATAAATCAAGGTTTTCGTCTACTGAACGGTTTCTAAAAGGGCTTTCTAGCCCCGGTCTTGTTGGTGTACCTTTCTGGTTACTAATGGTTTCAGCATCCTGATCGTCAACGTAAGCTTTATTATCATTAATTAACTGAACAGCGAATTCATGCAATTTCCCAAAATAATCAGAAGCATAATACAAGCGATCCGCCCAGTCAAATCCCAACCAATGGACATCTTCCATAATCGAATCAACATATTCTGTCTCCTCTTTCGAAGGATTTGTATCATCGAAGCGCAGGTTACATTTACCATTGAATTTTTCGGCAATTCCGAAATTCAAACAAATTGATTTAGCATGGCCAATGTGCAAATAACCGTTGGGTTCCGGAGGAAAACGCGTATGAACACGATTATCGTTTTTTCCAAGTTTCAAGTCGTCAGCAATTTGAGAATGTATAAAATTTACTTTTTTCTGAGTATCAAGATTTTCGGGTGTATTATTATCTGCCATTGTCTGTAATTTTTATTCTGCATGAATCGGCTGCAAAATTATAAAATGATTTGTGAGAAAGTTTAATACCTGAGTGTTTTATCGTATTATGTCACTTATTTTTAATTTCGCAAAAAAAACTATGGGAATTATTGAAATTGAGGGAATGAAGTTTTATGCTTTTCATGGACATTTTGAATCTGAACAAATTGTAGGGAACGAATTCACAGTTGATTTAAACATAGAAACCGACTGCCGTATAGCGGCAATTTCTGATAAGTTGGACGATGCATTAAATTACCAAATTGCCTATGAAATTGTTAAAAAAGAAATGGCTCAAACATCGAAATTGCTTGAAAATGTAGCAAATAGGGTTTTAGATAGGTTGTATGGGCAATTTAAGGGAATATTAAAAGCAACCATCAAAATCTCAAAAATGAATCCTCCAATGGGAGGAGAAATTGAAAAAGTAAGTGTTACATTGTCAAGATAACATGTTTTATAATATATAAATTCATCATAAAAACCTGATTTTCCTCAAATTTTACAGCCAATAAATCAGTAATTTTGGTAAAATAATTTACAACTATTAAATCATGTTTTTATTAGAAAATGTATTGAACGAAGGAAGGACATCCGTTAACAATGCAAAAGTAATAACTCGAAGGCATTCAGAAGGGAAAAACCCGAAATCAATATTATCGGAAACCAGGTTGTCTGCACTCAAATCAACAAAATCAAGAGCTTGTGTAAATTCCAACTGGCAGAAACTACGCGGTTGACTTCTTTTCACAATATCCTCTTGTTTGAATTGCAAAAATTCTTAGATTTGCAGACCAAAATAAGAATGGTCTCTTGGCCGAGTGGCTAGGCAGCGGTCTGCAAAACCGTGTACGGCGGTTCGAATCCGCCAGAGACCTCAAGAAAACAATAAATCCGATTGATTATCAGTATGATACAATCGGATTTGATTTTATACAAAGAATTATGCTACAAAATAAGTCAGAATTTAATAAGGTGCTTCTCCCATGTAATTTCCTGCTGGATTATAATTTGCTACAATAATAATTGCACCATCGGAGCATTTCGCCAAAGCAATTCCTACTTGTGTAGTATTTTTCCATACCATTTGTGTGTAATGTCCGGTCTTGTTCCAATTTGAATCATTAACTATTCCATAAGTATAATCATCAATTTCGCTATACCAGCTTTTTGATGCATCAAGAGCAGAATAATCCATTCCTTTTCCCCAAAAAATGTTTTCACCATATTTTTGAGCCCATTTTCCAGAATGAGGACGATGCTCCATGTCGCAACCTTTTGAAGCTAAATGGTCTGCCCATTCCTGTGCGAATTTTGCCAATTCATTGGACCAGGTTAATCCAGGAACTCCAACATCTGAACGTGCTTTGTTGTGAAAGTCCAGTGCAGCCTGGGCATCCGTTTTTGTCACTTTAGAACCGGTTTTATTTTCTAATGTTTGTGCGTTAACCTCAATAAATAAAAATGATAGCACAATTGTAAACCACAGAATATTTTTTTTGATTTTCATAATTTACTTTTAAAACAGTTAATACGTTATTTGTAACATACAAATGACTATTAAGTTTCCTTGTGACAAATTTTCAGAAAAAACTAACTTATGTTGAAATATAAATTCTAGACAATTGAATAATATGTAGAGGATTTTTTTGTTATTCAGGTAAAAGCATTCACGTTTTTAGGATATTTACAATATGAAAATTATACGAATTATTTTTTTGTTTCCCCTTGCTTTGGTCAGGCTGCTGTTTATTGTTTTCATTTCGGTTTATGTAGTTGTTGTTGGTTGGTTTTGGCTGAAAATGTTTGGTTTCAGTAAACGTCTTCAGCAATGGGTGATGCATACCTGGGGGAAAAGTATTCTTTTCTTTTGCGGAATAAGGATTAAAAGAAATGAATTTCCGACTATCGAAAATTTTATTTTAATGCCCAACCACAGAAGTTATATTGATATTTTTATAGTTGCGGCATTAACCCCTGCTGCTATGGTTAGTAAAGCCGAACTTAAAAATTGGCCATTGGGGAAATTGGGTGTAAAAGTTACAAATTCAATACTGGTTGATCGGTCAGAATTAAGAAGTTTAATAAAAACTATGAATAAAATAAAAGAGTCCGTTAATAATGGTATTCCGGTTATGCTGTTTCCAGAGGGGGGAACATATATTGGTCCGTTGACCAGGCCATTTAAAAATGGAAGTTTCCAAATTGCCACTGATGCTAATATTCCTGTGATTCCAATGGCGATACATTATTATGATATTGATGATGCCTGGGTTGGTGACGATTATTTTTTATCGCATTTTTTCAGACAAATGGGAAAACCAACAACCAAAGTTTTTGTGAAGTACGGCACTCCAGTTTTAGATTCCGATTATAAACAAATTCAAAAGGAAACAAAGAATCAAATTGATACAATGCTTACTAAAATTATCAATTCAAAACTTACTTAATTTTTCCTTCTTTTAAATATGTAATAGACAGGAATTCCGGAAAGTGCTGTTAATATTGCTATTGACGATTCAAGTGGGCGCTCAAAGAAGGCAAATATTAAAATTGCCATTCCGGTTATTATAAAAATAATATGTACTATCGGAAAACCAGGAAGTTTTAAAGCAGTTACACCTCTTTTCCTTATTTTAAAAACTCCAAGGACTGCTAAAATTGGAAATATACCCAAAGAAAATCCCATATAAACAAGAATCTGTTCAAATGTTCCCGACAAAACAAGTATAATTGCAATTGAACTTTGTAATAAAATGGCACCAACCGGCACTTTATATTTAGGATGCACCTTGGCGGCAAATGCAAAGAAATATCCCTCTATTGTCATTGAATAATAAACACGGGGTCCCAATATTATAAAAGCACTTAATGAAGAAATTAATGCAAAAGAGACTAATAATGAAATTACTGTTTCAGCGATTGGGCCAAAAGCGTTTCCCGCTGCAAGTCCGGCAATTTCTGTCACTCCCGTCATTTCAGCAGGTGAAACTGCATACACAAAAAACAAATTAAATAAAAGGTACAAAACCATTACAACACCAGTTGATATAAGCAGTGATTTTGGAATTACTTTTTGGGGCGCTTTTATTTCAGAACCAATATAGGTGGCTGAATTCCAACCACTGTATGCAAACATCACAAACATAAGCGACAATCCGATTGATTTCCATCCCGCGAATGTGTACTGGAATGAAACATCTGTATGAAAATGTTGAAAACTTCCTTTGCCAATTGAAAAACCAGCAATAATTACCCCGGTTATTAAAGCTACTTTTAATATGCTCAATATATTTTGAATCCGCGCTCCAAAAACTATTCCCCGAGAATGTATCAATGTAAATATCAGGATAATAATTATTGATGACAATTTCTTAAAAAGTACAGGGCTCAAAAAAACGTGTGTGGTTAGAAAGAATTGCAAAGATGGGGTTGCCAATGTAATATATTCAGAAAAACCAATGGCAGATGCCGCAATAGGAGCTGAAAAACCTACAATTAATGATAACCAGCCGCTTAAAAATCCAAGCAAGGGATTAAATAGTTTTGTAATAAATATATATTCGCCTCCCGCTTCAGGAAAAGTGGCACCCAACTCTCCGAATGCAATGGCACCACAAAATGCTATTACTCCACCAACCAACCAAAGCGAAAGCATTAATAGTGGATTTTCAAGAAATTTCATAATAAAGCCCGAAGTAGTAAATATTCCTGCCCCAATAATATTAGCAATAACAATATTGGTTACGGGGAAAAGTCCCAGTTTTCTGGACAGTTTGAGACTGGATTTATTCAAGAAATTGGTTTTTAAAACATTGTAACTAATGCTTAGAAATATATTCTTTTAATTATCCTTCATTTTGTAGCTTATAGAAATGCCGGATCTACTAGTTTTATCGATTGTAGTTTGATAATTATTTAAACTTTCAATATAATCTAAGAATTCAATTATACCTGTTGACCTCATTGCAGTATTATGGGCTGTAAAACATCCCCCTATTTCTAGTTTTGGTTCCATTGATATAAAATAATTTTTATACCAATATTTGTCGGCATCGCTAAAAACGAAATCATATTTTCCGGGTAATTCCGGAACAAGTTCATGTGCATCCGCTAAGCGTGCGTCAATAATTTTATTGACACCTGCTTTCTTGAAATTTGCTTTTGCCTGTAAGTATCTTCTTTTATCAATTTCAATGGTAATTAATTTACCGCCTGTTTTGCTCATAGCCCAGGCTATCCAAATGGCCGAATGACCAGTTGAAGTGCCAATTTCAACTGCTTTTTTATAATTATTTTTAACAATAATGTCATACAATATTTTCCCATCGTTTATGGGGATATTCATATCGCCCCAATTCTCAGCATTATTCTTTAAAAAAGATTTTACCTTTTCATCAAGATCGTTTTCAACCTCTGGATATTGCGCCCAGCAATTCGAAAAACCAAACAACCAAAGCAGAATAAGTATTAAATATTTGTTTGCCATTTTTTTGTTTTTGATAAGTTCTAAAGTTAAAACAAAAAAATTAAAGTTGTAGTATGCTTATATTTCATGTTCATAAGAATACATAATACTAACTCTCTTACCTAAAACGCATTACAATGAAAATGGTTAGATGCAATTTTCTTTATCTATTGAAATACCGGTGGACAAGTAACTCCTGAGAAAATAATTTGTTAAAAAGTCTAAATTTTATTGTTGCAGAATTTGTTTGTTACAAAATTAAATTACCTTTGTAAGGCATTTGGGATTCATCCCATATTGTGTGTTTGGGGGTTAACATTTAAGGAGGAAGCTATTGAGCTTCCTCCTTTCCGTTATAGCCATTTGTAAATAAAATTATATTTCTTAAACTGTTCTTTAAATGTCTGTAGATCAGTATTTATAGTCAATTAAAATGATGTTTGTTTGTAGAAAGAGCCACTCATGGGATTCGAACCCACGACCTGCTCATTACGAATGAGCTGCTCTACCAACTGAGCTAAAGTGGCTTTTGTTGAAATCTTTTAGTACACTTCGATCTTTTTACATTGGTATAAAAATCAACTAAAAAAACAATCCCAAATTTATCAATATATTAAACACAGAAAAACTATGTTCGATATTATGTCGCAAGTTTTTCTATTTTTGCACAAAAATATAAAAATGACAGACATGAAAGAAGCTGAGATCCATACCTCGAAAGGAGTAATGAAATTGAAATTTTACGAGGAGGATGCGCCAAAAAATGTGGCTAATTTTATTAAACTCGCTGAGTCGGGTTTTTACGATGGTCTGACTTTTCACAGGGTAATTCCAAACTTTGTAATTCAAGGTGGTTGTCCGGATGGAACAGGTGCAGGTGGACCAGGTTATACAGTGGACTGCGAACTTGATGGAAAAAATCAGTATCACGAAAGAGGGGTACTTTCAATGGCGCATGCAGGAAGAAATACAAACGGATCACAATTTTTTATTTGTCACAATAGACAAGGGACCCAACATTTAGACAGACATCATACCTGTTTTGGTAAAGTTTATGAGGGATTGGAAGTGATTGACAAAATCAGGCAAGGAGATGAAATTGAAAAAATTGTAATTGTCGAAGTATAATTGATGAAAAACGCTAAAAGAGGAAATGGATTACACATTTCCTCTTTTTTGTTTGTAATTTATAGATTTTAATTTTTTGGCTTTGTTGTACATTAGTATCAATAAAAACGATGATAAAAGAATATCAATTTCAATTTAAAGAATTAGAAATTGAAAAAGATGACATTGGAATTTTAATGGATTTTGATGTTGGCGTTATTCAGGAACCCTTTTCTGAATTAATTGATTATGCCCTAAATAATGTTCCTGGCAAATTTGAGATCAGGGGGGGATTCAAAATTTTCAGTTCAGATGAATCACATATCAATAAAAATACAATTACCATTGGCAAACATGTTTTTAACCCATCCAAAGTTGTAGTCAACCAATTTAAAAATGCCAATTCATTTTGTTTGTTTATTTGCACTGCCGGCCCTGAAATATCACAATATTCAAAACAAGCTTTGGATAATGGTGATATACTTTTAAGCTATGTTTATGATATATTAGGCTCGGTAACAGTCGAAAAAGCGACCGATAAAATTCAAAAATCGCTTGAAGCTGAGTGTCAAAAATCGGGATTAAACATATCCGACAGGTTTTCACCCGGTTACTGTGAGTGGAGTGTATCGGAACAACAAATGTTATTTTCCCTTATGCCTGAAAATTTTTGTGGGGTTTCTCTTTCTGAATCATCATTAATGTCACCTATAAAATCGGTGAGTGGAATTATTGCGATTGGTGAAAGTTTTGAAAAAAAGGGTTATACATGTCATTGGTGTAATGAAAAGAGTTGTATTTACGGCAAAATTAATCGAATGAAAAAGATTTGAAAAAAACCAATAAAACTGTTGGATTATTCATTTCTAAAATCTTTATTTGTTGAAGTTTTATTATTGGAAACGACATTTACTTTATAAAACAAATAATACATCTTTAATCTACACAATTTTTAAAATACTTTATTTCAATCTACCAAAATCGTTATGAAAAGTAATAAACCAAGAGTAATAAAAGATTATAACAAACTCGACAAAGATCTTCAACAGCAAATAAAACTTGTATATGCTGATGGTTTTGCTGAAAATCTTATTCACTTTTTTGATAAAAATGGATTAAAAATTACAGTGCTTCCATTTGAAACAGAGGACAAATATTATATGCTCAGAATGACTGAGAATGAAGCTGTTCAGATAGTGGATGATGATGATGACTTTGACGAAGATGGGTTCCTGAAAAATGAAGTTAAACAGGATTATGAAGATAAATATGCTGACATGGATCACATTGCAGATCAAATAACTGACGACGATGATGATGTCAGTGATGATGATGGTGGTTCAGATGATGAAGAGGATTAATCGGCAGTAAGTTTTTTAATATCAGAAAAGGGTTTGCAACAGCAAACCCTTTTTTCTAATAATCATGGTTGGTAATCGTAGGAAAGTACTGCTAAACCCCCACTCTAAATATTTTACTGCAAAAGTTCTTTCACCTTTGCGGAGATATCCTTTCCATCGGCAACACCTGCTAATTTTTTCGATGCAGAACCCATTACTTTACCCATATCTTTAATTGAAGTTGCACCCAATTCAGCAATTATTAATTTAACTTTATTTGTCAACTCTTCGTCTGAAAGTTTAACTGGTAAATATTTTTCGAATATTGCCACCTGGAACATTTCTTGTTCGAATAAATCGGTTCGGCCTTGCTGCTTGTATATTGCAGCCGATTCAGATCCTTGTTTTGCAAGTTTTGCGATTATTTTTAAAACCTCATCATCATCCAGTTCACTACCTGCACCTTTTGTCGATTTGGCCTCTATTATCACTTTTTTGATGCTCCGCAATGCTTCCAGTTTTCCCTTTTCGCGGGCTTTCATGGCACCTTTAATTTCATCATTTATTTTGTCGGCGAGTTTCATAGATGTATTTTTTAATCTACATTTTTGTAGATATAGTTATTTTTATCTGATATTTTATTTTCGCTTGATACCGAGAAGTTTGATTTTTGTTTTTTGAAACGAGGATCGTTCATACGAAGTTGTCTGCGCAGATATGCAGGGATATTCTCCAGGTTATCAACGTCTTCCTCGCTCATTGCCGTATAATCTTTTTCAGTTGGTTTTTTATTATACCCATGTCTCTCTTTTAAGGTTCCGGGGTATAGAGCTTCAAATTCATTTTCTTCACGCAGTTTTTCTTCTTCTATATTGAATTCAATATATTTCTGTTCGGTTGCAATAATTTCCTTTTTTGAGGGTTTACCCGGAACTGAAAAGTTTTTAATGTGTTCAGGTTCAATGAGCTGATGTTTTTCCTTGTTCAATTTCGGTTCCATGTTTAGTTCCGGGATGCTTTTGGTGCTAAAACCTGTGGCAATAATCGTTACCGAAAGTTTATCTTCAAGAGCTTCATCTTTACCATTTCCCCAAATCAGATCGGCATCGAAACCTGCTTTATTTTGAACAATATCAGTAATTAAACCCACTTCGTCCATTGTAACTTCAAGGTTTCCGGAAGTTATATTCAAAAGAATATTTCTTGCTCCTCGAATATCATTGTTATTTAGCAAAGGCGAATTTAAAGCGCTTTCAATTGCTTCAGCAGCGCGATTATCTCCGATTGCAATTCCGGTTCCCATAATTGCCAAACCACTTTTGCGCATCACTGTTTCCACGTCGGCAAAATCAACATTTATATACCCCGGAACAGTTATGATTTCTGCAATTCCTTTTGCAGCGGTGGCAAGCACGTTGTCCGCACGGGAAAAAGCTTCAGAAATTCCAAAGTCACCATACATTTCGCGGATACGTTCATTATTTATTACAAGTAAAGAATCCACATAACTTTCGAGTTCTGCAATTCCTTCGGCTGCCTGTTTGATCCTGCGCCGACCTTCATTTCTAAAAGGAATTGTTACAATTCCTACAGTTAAATAACCTGCTTCACTACATGCCTTTGCAATCACAGGAGCAGCTCCAGTGCCTGTTCCACCACCCATGCCGGCTGTTATAAAAACCATTTTTGTGCCATTTGCAAGTACACTTTTCACGTCCTCAATATTTTCAATTGCCGCTTCTCGTCCAACTTCTGGCTTATTACCAGCACCTCGTCCTTCAGTCAACGAAGCTCCCAATTGTACACTTACTTTAACGGGACTGGATTTCATTGCCTGTGCATCTGTGTTACAAATGATAAAATCCACATCGCGGATACCCTGCTTGTGCATGAAATTAACCGCATTTCCACCTCCTCCGCCAACGCCGATTACTTTTATTTCAGCACCTCGGTTCTTTTTTATTTCAAAATTTGCTAATTTTTCCTCCATGTTGTTTTGTTTATTTGTTTCCAGGGATTTATTACATTGCATCGTCCTCTACATCTTCCTCAAACAATTTTCCCAACCCAAAATTTTTAAAGAACCAGTTGTCAACGCTCGCTTCCGGAACTGGTTTAGGTTGTTTTGCCTTCCTTGTGCTATTTCCTTTTAACCTATCAAAAAATGGGGCGGTTTTCACCGCAACTTTTTCCTGAGCATTAACGGGTTCTTTTGTGATTTTCAATTCAGGTTCTTCATCCTCTTCAATTTCTATTTTATCTTTTTTAAAAGTCAATTCAAATATATCATCCTCTTTTTCAACTAAGTGCTCCTCTTTTTCTGGTTCGGGTTTTAATCCAAATTTTTCTGGTTCTACTTTAGGCTGAAGAGTTTGATTGGGATTAGTAATAAAACCGGTTGCAAGAATCGTAACACTGATTCTGTCGTCCAGTGTTTCATCGTAACCATTTCCCCAGATTATTTCTGCTTCCTGTCCGGCGCGTTCCTGTAAAGTTTCTATTATTTCTCCAATTTCTCCTATTGTTATTTCCTGTTTACCTGAAATGATATTAAGTAAAATATTTTTAGTCCCGAAAATATCGTTACTATCCAGAAGTGGCGATTCAAGTGCAAGGCTAACCGCTTCCATTGCCCTTCCTTCGCCAGTTGCATATCCAGTTCCCATAATGAAAACTTTGCTTTTCTGCATTACAGTTTTCACATCAGCATAATCAATATTTACATTTCCGTGAACAGTAATGATTTCGGCAACACCTTTTACGGCAGTTGTAATAATATTATCAGCCATTTTAAATGCCTGTCGTGTGGGCAAATCGCCATATATGTTATGCAGTCGCTGATTGCTGATTACAAGCATACTGTCAACATACTCACCGAGTTTTTTAATACCCTCCATAGCCTGCCCATAACGTTTTTTTCCTTCGGCTGGCGAAGGAATGGTGACAACCGCAATGGTTAAAATATCGAGTTCGCGAGCAAGACATGCAATAACCGGTGCTGCACCTGTACCAGTGCCACCTCCCATACCAGCTGCAATAAACAGCATTTTGGTATTGTCTTTTAACACATTTTTTAATTCTTCATAGCTTTCGCGGGCTGCTTGTTCCCCCATCTCTGGTTGGTTGCCGGCACCGCGGCCTTCGGTTAAAGTTGCGCCCAGTTGAATTTTGACAGGAACTATGCTTATATCCAAGGCTTGCGAATCGGTATTACAAATGATGTAATCGACCCCGGTTATTCCCTCTTCGCACATATGACTCACTGCATTGCATCCACCACCGCCAACTCCAATTACTTTAATAATAGAGGATGTGGCTTTTTGAAATTCGAAGTTTACTAATTTATCTGTCATATCTTTCTCATTTTATTTCATTGGAACATCTTCATTTTCATCGTCAACCAAATCGAGAACCCCTTGTACAACTTTATTGAACCAAGGTGATAATTTTCCGGGTTCTTTTGGTTTTCTGATTTTTTGTGGTTTTATATTAGGAATTTCTGCTTCAACAGTTTTATTTTCAGCAGTCATATTTAATAATCCGAGTGCCGTGAAAATTTCATTGCTTTCCAGTTCTTTATGCTTTTCGTGCATACCCAACACCAGATTGCCTTTTCGCACATCAAGTCCTGTGCGGAATTTAACCAGGGAAATTATATTGTCGAGATTTGAAGTTCCGCCGGTTAAAACTATCCCCGCACCCAAATTGTCGCTCACCCCGGATTTTTCAATTTGATATTTTACACTGTCGATAATTTCTTCAACGCGCGCCTGGATAATAAACGCAAGGCTTTTAAACGAAATTTCCTTTGGTTCCCAACCATTGTGCCCTGGAATAGTAACTACTTTCTGGTCATCGGCGAAATCCCCCAGTGCTTGACCATACTGAACTTTCAGCTGTTCGGCCCATTTTAGTAAAATTGAACAGCCTTCTTTAATGTCATTTGTAACTACTTCTCCCCCAAACGGTATAACAGCAGTGTGGATTAAATTATTATCAAGGAAAACTGCCAAATTTGTGGTGCCGCAACCTACATCGAGGACGATTACTCCCATTTCCTTTTCGTCGGTTGTAAGCACTGCCTCGGCAACTGCCAGAGTTGAAAGAGTAATTTTCTGCAGTTTTACATCCAGTTTTCCAAAAACCCGGAGTAAATTTACCCAATAACTGTTGGGCATAATAAGCAGTTTGAAATTTGCTTCTACTTTTCGTCCGGTACTGCCAACAGGGTTTTCGATTGCTTCATTATCAATTGCGAATGAAACCGGGATAATTTCTACAAGTTTATAGCCTTCCTCAATTTCAGCATTTCGCGCCTGCTCAAATAAACTATCGACATCTAATTTGCTCACAATCCCTTCATCAGATGTAAATTTAGTCCGTTCAAAATGAACTGTTTTCATATGCTGACCTGCATACGCCACGTGCACTTCTTCAATGTTTTCATTGATTTTGGAACCTAAAATTCCAAGCAACTCCTTTACCGAATCTGCAACCTCATCAATGTTGAAAATGATGCCCCTCCTGATTCCTTTGGCAGGAACTTTGGCAACAGCAGATATTTCAATTTTTCCCGCCTCATTTTTTGTGCCCGCAATTGCCACTATTTTTGAAGTGCCAATATCGATTACAACTGAAAGTTTATTTTTTGAAGCCATAACCTATCTCCTTTTTGCAACTACCTGATTATTATATTTCAAACTTATTTTTGCGTATTTGTCCCAATTGTTTTTTGACAGGACCTGCTTGTAGAACTCACTCATTACATGCAGTTTTTCGAAGTAATTATCAACATCGCCCAACTCAATTATATGTCCTCCTACCAAAGGAGTCAGCAAAACATTTTCGTCTTCCTCTACATAAATCTGTTCAATTTGCGCTTTCCAAAAATCATCGTCTTCTACAAATAAAACAAAAGGCAAAAGTTTTTCGACAGCAAATTTTTCGGAAATTGAACCTGAAGCAACCAAAACATTTGTAGTATAACTCGACGAAACAGGAATCCTGACTCCAAATTTATCGAGATAGTAACTACCATTTGAAGAGATTACACGCATTACCGGTTCCCGATGTTTTACCTTTAAAACTAAAACTCCTTTGTACGCGCCCTTTTCATTGACCATCAATTTATAAACATCAGCCCTTAAAATGGCAGGTATTTTTTCTATTTCTCCTTCGAAAATTTCAGAATTTATCTCGTCAAGGGTTTTGCTAAAAATTTTGCTGTCGGTTGCTTTTACCACTTTTACAAGCCTTTCTTTGTCAATTTTAATAGCATCATCTTTGTCGAAAATAACTTCAATGTCACTGCACATGATATTTCTGCTTTCTGTGGAAGTAAAAGCCAAAGTAACGATAATGAAAATTACCAAAAAGAGGAAACCGATCAACTTTAACAACTTTCTAAACATTATTCTTTAGTTTTCAGAATTTCAATTATTTGTGCGGCCATTCCGTCAATATCGCCGGCGCCCATTGTAACCACAATTTCATAATCGTGGGTTTTCAATATTTCAAGCATCTCAGGTTTGGTTACCAGATATTTGTTCTGTATTTTCATCTGATTGTAAATGATTTCAGATGAAATTCCGCGGATTGGTTCTTCACGGGCGGGATAAAGCGGTACAAGAATCGCAGTATCCAACAATTCGAGACTTGCCGCAAATTCAGCAGAGAAATCACGGGTACGTGAAAACAAATGTGGTTGGAAAATTCCTGCAATTTTTCTGCCTTTATAGAGTTCTTTAACCGATGAAATGAAAGCTTTCAACTCTTCGGGATGATGTGCATAATCATCGATATAAATGTATTTTTCATTTTTGAACTTTACATCAAAACGACGGATAACTCCTTGGTAATCTTCCAGTCCGGTTCTAATTTCTTCGGAAGTTGCACCTGCCAGAAAAGCAAGCGATGCAGCACCAACCGCGTTTTCTACGTTCAGCAAACCTGGATAGTTCATTTTGCAGCCTTCGATAATTCCGGTAGGTGTTTTTATATCGAACTGATAAAATCCTCCTTCGGTATTCAGTTGAAGATTTTGTGTGGTGAAATCGGCTTCTTTATTTAACGAATAGGAATAAAGTTTTGCATTTGTTTTTTCTGTATTCAATTCAACTCCTTTTTTTATTACCAGCGCTCCGCCCGGCTGGATTTGTGAAATGAATTTCTCAAACGATTCTACAATCTTTTCTTTCTGGCCGTAAATATCGAGGTGATCGGCATCAATACTTGTTACAAGCGCTAGAAGCGGAGTAAGGTGCAAAAACGAACGGTCAAATTCATCGGCTTCAGCAACAATCCAGGGCGACTCAACTTTAGGTAGCAGTAAGTTGGTACCGAAATTTTTTGATATTCCGCCTAAAAATGCACCACAACCTTTGTTGGTTTGGTTCAGAATATTTGCCACCATTGTGCTGACAGTCGTTTTTCCATGAGTGCCGGAAACAGCAATTCCGCTGCGCTCGTTGCAAACCAAACCCAGCACTTTCGCTCGTTTTAACAATGCAATTGGTTTTTCCCTGAACCATGATAATTCTTTGTGTTCATCGGGCAGGGCAGGTGTAAAAACTGCAAGTGTATTAGCCGGGTCCCAATTACTTGGGATTTTTCGAATATCATCCTCAAAATGAATATCAATTCCTTCGGCCTGCATAGCACGGGTTAGCTCGGTGGGAGTGCGGTCGTAACCTGCAACGTTGCGGCCTGTAAATTTGAAATAGCGTGCAAGTGCACTCATCCCTATTCCTCCGATTCCGAGGAAATAAACATTTTTTATATGTGAAAGATTCTTCATTGTTTTATTAACTTTTCCACTTCGTCAACTATTGTTTTTGTTGCTTCAGGTTTTGCCAATGTTTTTATATTGGTTGCCATTAACTGGCATAATTCTTTGTTTTCAACCATTTCAAAAGCAGTTTGAAAAAGCTTTGCATCAATCTCTTTATCAGTGAGCATTACGGCAGCATCTTTTTCAACAAGCGCCATAGCATTTTTTGTTTGGTGGTCTTCCGAAACATTTGGCGAAGGCACTAAAATGGCAGGTTTACCCACAAGGCAAAGTTCTGATATTGTGCCTGCACCAGCTCTTGAAATTACCACATCTGCAACCGAGTAAGCCAAATCCATCCTCGATAAAAACTGGTGAATTTGCAGGTTGTCAGGTTTTTTATTTTTTATTTCATTTTGAATATTTTCGAAATAAATTGCACCGGTTTGCCAAATTACCTGAATGCCGGATTTTGCAATAACATCAAGGTTTTTCATTGCTGCGTTGTTAATTGAACGGGCACCCAAACTACCACCTATTATTAGTACAACACGTTCATTACCGCTTAATCCAAAATATTCGAGCGCTTCAGTTTTGTCATTCAATTTTGAAGTAAGGTTTTCACGTACAGGATTTCCGGTAAAAACTATTTTTTTTGAGGGAAAAAACCTCTCCATATTGTCATAAGCAACACAAATAGTTTTTACCTTTTTGCTGAGCAATTTATTTGTGATTCCGGCATACGAATTCTGTTCCTGAATCAATGTTGGTATATTACTGTTTGAAGCTGCACGCAAAAGTGGACCACTTGCATATCCGCCAACACCAATGGCAATTTCGGGTTTGAAATCTTTAACAATTTTATTTGCCATTGACGAACTTTGCGCCAACCTTTTAAAAAATGTAAATATTTTAAAACTTGGTTTACGCGGGAAACCCACAACCGGCAAACCGATAATTTTGAATCCGGCAGCAGGAATTTTCTCCATTTCCATGCGTCCCAAAGCGCCGACAAACAAAATTTCGGCATCGGGATACCTTTTCCTGATTTCGTTTGCAATGGAAAGAGCCGGGAAAATATGCCCGCCTGTACCACCACCACTTAATATGACTTTTCTAATCCTCATTTTTTCATTTCTTCGTCTTCGTCGGGCGCATTTACCTGAATTGGTTGCAGTTCTGCTTCACTGTCAACTTCGTTTTGATGGCTCACACTTAATATACATCCAAATGCGATGGAAGTAAAAAGCAAAGATGTTCCACCTAAACTTATCCAGGGAAGTGGTTGTCCGGTAACCGGCAAAACCCCGCTTGATACCCCAACATTTATCATTGCCTGGTAAACCATAACCAGCGACAAACCAATTACAACAAATGCAGGGAAAGTTCGCTTCGACTTTCGCACTATTATTATTCCCCTGAAAAAGAAAATCAGATAAAGGAAAATAACACCTGCGCCGAAAATCAAACCATATTCTTCTACTATAATAGCAAAAATGAAATCGTTATATGCCGCTGCCATATAATTACTTACATCGGATTGGCCCGGACCTTTGCCAAGAATTCCTCCCGAATAAATAGCAAGTTTAGCATAATCGGCTTGTGTAACTCCCTGTTCCGAATTGGGGTCACCATGAATAAATCTGTCAATTCGTCCCTGTATTGTATGAATTCTTCCAACACTATCAGGTACAAAATCAGCAAGTTTGTAAATTGCAAAAAGTAAAGCTACACCGGCGGCAAAAACCAACAGCATATAACGAATTGGAATTCGACCTACAAACATCATTGATATGATTGTTGCGAAAATCAGAGCCGAAGTTGAAAAGTTGGATAACAAAATTAAACCGCAAACCAACCCGGTAAAAATCATAATCTTACGAAATGCTGCGCTTAAATCCTGGTCGGTTTTTTGTTTTTTCCCCAACACTTTTGCTGTAAAAAGAATCAATGCAATTTTTGCCAGTTCAGCAGGTTGAAAAGAGAAAATACCAAGGTTGAAGGTTCTACCTGTTCCTTTCAAAACCCCGGCAAATTTTAAAACCACCGCAGCCATTAACAACAAAATACTACCGTAAAGCAGGTAATTCGCGGCAATCGAATAAAATTTTACGGGAAGTACGTTTACCATCAGTAATATCACACCCAAACCGGCACCAATAAAAAATACCTGGCGAATAAGATAATGCATTGTATTTCCGCCATGCACACGATATGCCAAAGCGCCTGTTGCACTGTAGACAATCAACAGTGAAAGCAGCGACAGAAACATTAGTACAATCCATATTACCCGGTCGCCCTTAAAGTATTTTAAGATTGAGGTTTCCATTACAAATTCCTAACTTTTTGTTTAAATTGAGTTCCCCTGTCTTCGTAGTTTTCGAACAAGTCGAAACTGGCACATGCGGGCGAAAGTAAAACAGTGTCACCGTTTCGTGCCAAATAATATGCGGTTTTCACAGCTTCGTCCATATTTGAGGCATCAACAATATTTTTTACAACACCTTTGAAAGCGTCATGAATTTTTTGGTTGTCTTTACCAAGGCAAACAATCGCCTTTACTTTTTCTTTGGCCAATCCTTTCAGCATGTCATAATCGTTCCCTTTGTCAACCCCGCCGGCAATCCAAACTATCGGTTTACCGATACTTTCCAAAGCATACCATGTGGAGTTTACATTTGTAGCTTTCGAGTCGTTTATAAACTCAATTCCATGCACTTTCAGAAAGCGCTCCAGACGGTGTTCAACCCCTGTAAAATTGGAAAGACTTTCGCGCAATTGGTCGTTGCGGATTTCCAAAATCATACTTGCAATTCCGGCGGCCATTGAATTGTAAGTGTTGTGTTTTCCTTGTATTGCAAGATCCAGAATAGACATAATGAATTGGTTTTTGTGTATGTTAATTACTATTTGTTCGTTTTTTACTCCTGCTGAATTTTCGATTGGTTTACCCAAACCAAATTGAATAATTACAGGTTCTATATTTCTTTTTTTGATTTCGTTTTGAGTGACTTCATCATCGGAACAAACCACGAAAAAGTCGTTTTTTGTTTGATTTTGAATGATGCGGAATTTCGATTCGATATAGTTCTGAAAATTATAGTTGTAGCGGTCGAGGTGGTCGGGTGTAATGTTCATTAAAATCGCAATATCAGCTTTGAAATTGTACATTCCGTCAAGTTGAAAACTGCTGATTTCGATGACATAAATGTCGAATTTTTCTTCAGCCACCTGCCATGCAAAACTTTTACCCACATTTCCGGCCAGTCCAACATTTAACCCGGCATTTTTCAAAATGTGGTACAACAGTAAAGTTGTGGTTGTTTTGCCGTTGCTGCCTGTTATGCAGATGGTTTTAGCATTTGTATATCTTCCGGCAAATTCAATTTCAGAAATAACAGCAATGCCTTTTTCCTTTAACTGAATAATTAAAGGCGCTTTGTCAGGAATTCCAGGACTTTTTACTACCAATTCAGCGCTCAGGATTTTTTCGGTGGAATGTTTTTCTTCTTCAAAATCGATTTTATAATTTGAAAGAACGGTTTTGTATTTCTCCTTGATTTTGCCCATGTCGGACAAAAAAACAGAGAACCCCACCTTTTGAGCAAGAATTGCAGCGCCCACGCCACTTTCGCCACCACCTAATATTGCAATCCTGTTTTTCAAACTACCTCATTTTTAATGTTGCGATTGTCAACACAGCCAGAATTATCCCCACAATCCAAAACCTACTGACAATTTTTGGTTCGGGGATTCCTTTCTTTTGAAAATGGTGATGGATCGGGCTCATCAAAAACACGCGCCTTCCTTCGCCATATTTCTTTCTTGTGTATTTAAACCAGCTTACCTGAATCACCACTGAAAGATTTTCAATAAGGAAAATGCCGCATAAAAGGGGAATAAGAATTTCTTTTCGAATGATAATTGAAAACACGGCTAAAATGCCACCCAATGCCAGACTTCCGGTGTCGCCCATAAAAACCTGGGCAGGGTAGGAGTTGTACCACAAAAAACCAACCGTTGCCCCAATAAAAGCTGCCACGAATATTGTGAGTTCGCCAATATTGGGTATGTACATGATATTCAGATAATCAGCATAAATTATATTGCCGCTAACGTAAGCCAATACCCCCAAAGTTGCCCCGCTGATTGCTGAAGTGCCTGTTGCAAGGCCATCCAGTCCATCGGTTAAATTTGCGGCGTTTGAAACTGCAGTAATTATTAAAATAATTGCAAGGGCATAAACTATCCATTTTAACCATGATGATGCTTTGCCGGCAAAAGCTACCAACCATTCATAATTGAATTCATTCTGCTTAACAAACGGAATGGTTGTGATTGTTGATTTAACGTCTTCTGTTACATATTGAACCCTTTGTTCCCCGGTAACGGGATCTACTAAAATTTCCTGCAAATTCTGACCATTTTCGTCTTTCACGTGTTCACGTACTTTCACATCGTTGCTGACAAAAAGTGTTAGTGCAACTATCAATCCAAGCATAACTTGCCCTAATATTTTAAATTTACCGGCAAGTCCTTTTTTGTTTTTCAGGAATACCTTTATGTAATCATCTACAAAACCAATAAAACCCAATAATACTGTCGTAATCAGCATCAGAATTACATATATATTGTTGAGCTGTGCAAAAAGTAGGGTAGGGATTATAATTGAAGTGAGGATTATCAGTCCGCCCATTGTTGGCGTACCTTTTTTTTGCATCTGACCATCGAGACCCAAATCGCGAACTACTTCGCCGATTTGTTTTTGTTGTAAAATTCTTATGATTTTTTTGCCAAAAACTGTGGCAATAAAAAGGGACGTAATAATTGCTGCTGCTGCCCGAAATGTGATGCCGGGGATCATGCCGATACCCGGTATATCGTAGCCAACCAATAAGTTATATAACCAATAAATCATGTTTTTTAGTTTTTAATTATTGTTGCCGAAGCAATTTTCAATTTCCTCTTTATCGTCGAAATGGTGTTTTATTCCATTTACTTCCTGGTAGTTTTCATGACCTTTTCCGGCAATCAAAATAATGTCGCCGGGTTGTGCGAGCATGGCAGCAGTTTTAATTGCTTCCCTCCTGTTTTCAATTGAAAGCACTTTGTTTCTGAACTTTGCATCAATTCCGGCTTCCATTTCTTTTATAATTTGAGCAGGGTTTTCTGTGCGCGGATTATCAGAAGTGAGTATGACTCTATCGCTGGCCAATGCTACCTCATGCGCCATTTCAGGGCGTTTGGTTTTGTCGCGGTCGCCGCCTGCACCAACCACTGTTATTACTTTTTCGTTGCGGGTTCTGATTTCGGTAATTGCTCCCAATACATTTTTCAGTGCATCGGGTGTGTGCGCATAGTCAATAATTGCCAATTTTCCGTCGAGGCTGCGAACTGTTTCGAACCTGCCCTGAACTGGCTGCAAATCGCTTATTATTCTTAAAACTTCCTCTTTGTTTTGACCAAGTTGAATCGCGGTTGTATAAACAGCAAGCAAATTGGAAGCGTTGAATTTTCCCACAAACCTTGTCCAGATTTCGCTACCATCCATATTGAGCAACATTCCATCGAAATGATTTTCGATTACTTTGCAACGAAAATCGGCAACTGAACGTGTTGAAAAAGTTATTTTTTTGGCCGCAGTATTTTGCAACATGACCAGCCCATTTTTATCATCAACATTTGTTATTGCAAAAGCTTCATTCGAGAGACCATCAAAAAATGTTTTTTTGGCTTTTATGTATTCAGCAAAAGTTTTGTGATAATCAAGATGATCATGTGTAATATTTGTGAAAATGCCGCCCGCAAATTCAATTCCTGCAATGCGTTTTTGATGAACTGCATGAGAACTCACTTCCATAAAACAATATTCACAACCTGCATCAACCATTTCAGAAAGTAACTGTTGAATTTTCAATGCATTAGGGGTTGTGTGCGATGCAGTTTCCTCCCTTTCGTTTATTCGATATGATATTGTTGAAAGCAGCCCTGTTTTATAACCCAGGCGCAAAAACATTTTGTAGAGCAACGTGGCAATACTTGTTTTTCCATTTGTTCCGGTAACACCAATAACTTTTAATTTAGAAGAAGGAAAACCATAAAATGCCGATGCAAGTTTGCCAAGCATTTCATTTGAATCGTCAACTTTTATATAAGTTATGTTTTCATCTATTTCAGCAGGAAGGTTTTCACAAACAACAACTGTTGCTCCATTTTGAATGGCTTTGTAAATGAATTTATGACCATCAGAAAGTACGCCCTTTTGCGCCAAAAACACAAAACCAGGCATTACCCTTCTTGAGTCAAATTCGATCCCACTAATTTTTTTTTCAATGGGCCCAATTACCTCTGAGTATTTTATAAATTTTAGTATTTCGCTAAGTTTCATATTAACCAAGTGTAAGTAGCACAGTTTGTCCTTTTTGATATTTTCCGCCCGGTGTTAGCGACTGTTTTTTAACTTTTCCATTTCCGCTGATCCGCACCTGCAACCCTGCTTTTTCCATTAAATAAACAGCACTTCTGGCGCCCATTCCCTGCACATTTGGTACCAGTCCTTCCATGATTTGGCTGTCGGTGAGTGTTACAACGTCTTCTTTAACTTCCACATTTGCCCATTGCGAATCAGGATTGCCTTTTACATGTTTTATATTCAGCTCACTGATTACTTCGCGCAAGTCTTCCGACTGGCCTTTTTTAATGTCGGGTAAAACAAGCTTTTCGTCTTCTATGTCTTCATTTTCTTTTTCTTCGATTAAACCTTGAAATGCATAAATTTTTTCGGCAATTTCTTTAAAAACCGGACCGGCAACTGAGCCACCATAATAACCGCCACGTGGATTATTAAAAGTTACGATTATTGAATATGTTGGATTTTCAGCGGGGAAATAACCTACGAAAGATGCGAGATACATTCCGGCACTATAACCTTCGCTGCTTGTTGCAACACGCGCAGTACCTGTTTTTCCGGCTATCCTGAAATATTCACTTTGCAAATCTTTTCCTGTTCCTTCAGTGCAAACGCCTTCGAGCATCGCTTTTGCTTTTCCGATGGTTTCCCGGGATGCTATCATTGGATTAGTAACCTCAGTTTTAAACTTTTTTACAAGCGCACCATTTTCCCTGATTTCCTTTACAATGTGCGGCTTAATCATTTTACCATTGTTTGCCACGGCATTATAAAAATTCAGTATTTGTATCGGGGTCATTTTTGTCTCGTAACCATATGACATTCCTGCGAGCGTGGTTCCCCACCAATCGGCATCGCCCGGATATTTAAAGAATGGTTGGCCTTCTCCGCTGATATCAAGTCCAATTGGTTTATTGATTCCGAAACTGTACACTCTGTCAACATATTTCTTTGGGTTTTTCTCGTAGAATTCAGTAATTATTTTGGCCACACCAATATTCGAAGATTTCTCAAATATCTGTTTAACAGTTATCGGACCATTTCCATGTGTGTCAGAAATTCTCCTCCCGCTTTTTTGCCATGAACCATTTCCTGTGTCGAATACGTTGCTTGTATCAACAACACCGTCTTCCAAAGCCACCATTAACGACACAAGTTTAAATGTTGAACCGGGTTCGTAACAACCACGAGGCCCCAACGCATAATTATCTGTTTCGAAATAGTCTCCATTTTGTTTTCCAAGATTAGCAATGGCTTTTATTTCACCCGTTTTTACTTCCATAACGATTGCCGTTGCCCAGTCGGCATTTGAATTTTGCAATTGTTTGTATAAAGCACTTTCTGTAATATCCTGCATTTTCACGTTTATGGTAGTGATTATATCCATCCCATCTTCCGGTTCAATTTCGATACGCGTAACCCAGCGGCCAGAAAGGTTTTGTTTGAAACTGATTCCATCTGCACCTTTTAAATAGGGTTCAAAAGAACCTTCCAGCCCAGTATAACCAATAGCGCCATGGACACCGCCAAAAGCACCTTTGTTTAAACCGCCAAGTGTCCTTAATGCCAACATGCCCAATGGGTTGACCCTTCGGTTTTCCTGTTCGATTATCAAACCGCCACCATAACGTCCGCGACGCAGGATAGGAAATTTTTTTATTACCTGAAGTTCAGTATAATCGATTTTCCGGGGAGTGAGCATGAAGCCTCGGTTACCTCTTTTGTATGCGTCGTTTAGCCTGCGGTTATATTCTCCATGTGAGGCATTTCCAAAAAAGCGTGAAAGATAGTAGGCCAGTGAATCACTCTCGCTGTTGTAAACTTTTCGAACCCCTTCGGAAGCCAAATCTATCCTGATGTAATATCCGGGAACAGAAGTTGCCAACACACTTCCGTCATCGGCACAAATATTCCCACGATCAGGACTTACAATAATTGTGTTGTCGCTTAAATTTTGCTGTATTTTTTCCCAACGATCGTTTTTAATCTTCTGCACGGAGACCATCTTAACTATTACAACTACCGCAAATACAAGTAGTATAAAGTAGATTAAAGTTATACGCGTTAATATTACTTTGCGAATTTCCACGGCAGTTTATTTTTTTTGACAACTAGTTTTTGTGGCGGCCTCGACGCTTCCTGTAATTCAATGTTTGCATTTTCAACTTTTCTCACAATTTCTGACGGACGACTTGAATTCATCAGTTTTGCCGAAAGAGTAATTGACTCAGAACGAAGCTCGTCCAACGTTTCTTGCAGCACTTCCACTTTTCGGATTGTCCGTTCCGACCAGTTGCGGTTTGTAATTAACAAAACGGCCAAAAACGCAAGGAAGATCAAAAATGGTATTTGCTTTGTTACCCGTTCGTCTGTTAAAATCGCTCCTCCAATCAACGATTTCACACCCGGTCTTCTGCTATTTTTTGCTTTCTCAGCCATATCAGTTTTTTTCAGCAATTCGCAATTTTGCGCTTCTTGAACGGTTGTTGGTTTTCAATTCTAAATCGCCAGGAGTAATTACTTTCCTGTTTATAATTGTAAAAGGCGATGAGATATTTCCATAAAAATCTTTTTCAACTTTTCCTACAAAATTTCCTGTTTTCATGAAATTTTTACATAGCCTGTCTTCCAAACTATGGTAAGTTATTACAACCAAACGACCTCCCGGTTTTAATATTTCTAACGATGCTTGCAGGAATTCCTGAAGTGCATCCATTTCATCATTTACTTCTATCCGCAATGCCTGAAAAACCTGAGCCAAATACTTGTTTTCGATTGCGCGGGGCGTACATTCTGCCAATACTTCTTTTAATTGTGTTGTTGTTTCTATTTTCGACTCATTTCTTTTTTTACAGATAAGCGAAGCCAGGTGACGCGAATTTTTTATTTCGCCAAACAACCTGAAAACCTGCTCCAATTGTTCTTCGGAATATTCGTTAATAATTTTTGATGCATCGGTTTTTGCATTCTGGTTCATCCGCATGTCCAAATTTCCTTCGAACCTAAAGGAGAAACCGCGATCGGGCACATCAAAATCGTGTGAAGAAACTCCCAAATCAGCAAAAATGGCATCAACTTGCTCAACTCCATAATAGTAGAGGAAATTCCTTATGTACCTGAAATTGTGGCGGATAAAATAAAGTCGTTTGTCACTTAAAACGTTATCGGCGGCATCTTTGTCCTGGTCAAAAGCAAAAAGTCTCCCATTTGTTAACTGGTCAATAATTATTTTTGAATGACCACCACCGCCGTAGGTTGCATCCACGACATCAGCGCCGGGAAATAAATTCAATCCCTGTATACTTTCATGGGCCAAAACTGGTATGTGATAAATGTTTTCCATACAGTTTAAAGTTTTTTCTGCCTTTTTTCCTTTAATTTTTGCAGGAATTCAGCTTTGCTCATCTCTTGTTTTCCTGTTTTATTAGCCGACAACAAGCGGATAGATTCGCCCATACCAATGAATTCTGCACCTTTTTCAAGATTTGCGTATTCAAGATAGGTGTCAGGTATATTGATTCTGCCATTTGGCGCCATAGTAACCTTTGTAAAGTTCTGATAGAAAAACTGCAACAATGCGTCATCATCTTCATCAAATGGATCGAGAGTGCTTTTGAAATCTTCAACCCGGTTTCGCCAAAATTTCTCAGGATGGATATCCAGGCAATCCTTGTGCAGGTTTTTTTCTACAACCAACGGTTCTGAAGCCAAGTCCCCCAATTCCCGTTTAAAAGAAGCCGGGAGTACGACTCGACCTTTATCGTCTAAGGTTGCACTATATGTTCCTGCAAATTCAATCATAAAACCAATTTCTGCTTTTTTGTAGCGTAAAAATATGAATTTATTCCAAAATATGACAAATTATTCCATTCTATTCCACTTGAAATTAAAACTTTAGCTATTATTATTTGTTGAAAACCTGTTGAAATATTGTTGAAAAGACATACAATATTAAAATAAAAACATATCAATTATCTGAAATACAGCAAATTATATATTTGATAATTTTAATCAACACAAGTTAATAACTCACTAATCACCTATGACATTTATACCTATAAAATTTGAAGTTTTTGTTATACTGAATTTTTTCGTGAGGTCAAAAACTGTAACTCCTTGAAATTGAGAATTGAATTTCAGTATTTGATTTATGGCGATTTTTTACTTAATTGCTGTCAAAATCAAAACTGTGGAAGAAAATAATTCATATTCATTTAAACCATTAAATATCAAGGAGATATTCCAGAAAAAAAATCCTGCTTTAGCCCGGGTTATGCCTGGGTTCGTTTTCAGTTATATTAGCCGGTTATTACACCTTAATTTTTTCAATGATTTTATGAAGCACAATGGTCATTTGAAGGGTATATCATTTGTAAATCAAGCCATTGCAGAATTTAATGTAAAGGAACAGATAAATGGTTTTGAGAATATCCCTGAATCGGGACGCTTTATATTTGCCAGCAACCATCCATTGGGAGGTTTTGATGCATTTCTTTTAATGAAATGCGTTGATAAACGATTGGGGAGATTAAAATTTCTTACGAACGATATTTTACTGGGCATCCCGAGCTTGCGACCTATGTTTATTCCCATAAATAAGCACGGAGGCAACACACGCGATGCTGCGGTTTTATTGAATGCCACTTATAACTCTGATGAGCAAATCCTTATTTTTCCGGCAGGTTTGGCTTCGCGCAAAATAAAAAACAAAATAGTTGATTTGGAATGGAAAAAACATTTTATTGCCAAAGCCGTAAAACATAAACGTGATATTGTGCCCGTTTTTATTGGCGGACGAAACTCAAACCGCTTTTACTGGTTGGCTAATATCAGAAAGTTTTTGCGTATAAAATGGAATATTGAAATGTTCTTATTGCCTGATGAATTAATGAAACACAGGAATTCAGAAGTGCCTGTTTATTTTGGAAAACCAATTCCATTCAAAGTTTTTGACAAATCAAAAACACTTCAAGAGTGGGCGGATTGGGTAAAAAATCGGGTGTATGAATTACCAGCAGAGTTGAACAAGATAAATTAAAACCAAATAGTAACCTGCAAAAACAGGATTTTTTCTAATTTTGCATTCTATTTTTCTAAAAAAAGAGACCGTAAATGAAAAACATAGTTGAGCCTCTACCGAGGGAAATGATTTACGCCGAACTTACATCTGAAAAATTGCTCAGAAAGACCAACAAAGGTGGAAACGAAATATATATAATAACTTATCAGGATTCTCCGTCGATAATGCATGAAATCGGGAGGTTGCGTGAAATTACTTTTCGAGACGCCGGTGGCGGTACAGGTGAAGAAACTGACATAGATATTTACGATACTGCGGTTTCCCCATTTAAACAGTTGATAGTTTGGGATCCGGATGCAAAAGAAATATTGGGTGGTTATCGCTACATCCTTTGTTCCGAGGCTCCCAGGGATGAACATGGACATGTTGTGTTGGCTACATCGCATCTTTTTGATTTTTCACAGAAATTCATTGATAATTATTTGCCTTATTGTCTTGAGTTGGGCAGGTCGTTTGTACAACCCGCTTACCAATCCAGCAAAGCCGGAGCAAAAGCACTTTTCGCGCTCGACAACCTTTGGGACGGATTGGGAGCATTGACTGTCGACCATCCTGAAATCAAATACTTTTTTGGGAAGGTAACCATGTACACCCATTTCCATAACGAAGCAAGAAACCTGATCCAATATTTTTTTAAAAAATATTTCAGGGACAAGGAAAATCTTGTTTACCCGAAAGAACCGGTTGAATTTGACATGGATTTAAACGCCATGAAAAAATTGTTTAATGGTGAAAACTACAAAGAGGATTATAAAATTCTACTTCATAGTGTACGACAGTATGGCGAAAATGTACCGCCGCTAATAAATGCCTACATGAACCTTTCGCCTTCGATGAAGACCTTTGGTACATCAAAAAACAAAGAATTTGGGGAAGTACTTGAAACTGGTATAATAGTTACAATTGAGGATATTTATAGCTTCAAGGTTGACCGGCATATTGAAACATATATCAAAGACAAAGAAGATGGACAATGGCCTGAACCCAAATAATAAAATATGAATTTTTATTCAGATTTCCCCAAAATCCTTACTGCAGTAGATGCTATCATTTTCGGGTTTAATGAAAATGAATTCGACTTAAAACTATTATTACTAAAAAGAAATTTCGAACCGGAAAAAGGGAAATGGTCGTTAATGGGAGGTTTTGTTACACCCGATGAAAGTCTGGATCAAGCAGCACAAAACGTTGTTTCGAGACTAACCGGGCTGGATAATGTGTACATGGAACAACTTTTTACCTTTGGCGACATCGGCCGTGATGCTGGTGGCAGAATTATTTCGGTTGCCTATTTTTCACTTTTAAAAATAAATGATCATGATAGTGATTTGGTGAAAAAACATGGCGCATCATGGATTTCTATAAATGAGTTACCGGCATTGATTTTTGATCATCATGAAATGGTTGAAAAGGCATTGCGGAAACTAAGGATAAGAGCACGCACCCAACCAATTGGTTTTGAACTGTTACCAAAGAAGTTTACAATTCCTCAATTACAACGTTTATACGAGGCAATTTACCGGGTGCCATTTGATAAGAGGAACTTCAGAAGGAAATTGCTTGCAATGGGTTTACTTGAAAAACTCGATGAAAAAGAGAAAGTAACTTCAAAAAAGGGAGCTTTTTATTATCAGTTTAATAAATCAAAATATGAAGAATTACTTGAACGGGGATTCAATTTTGATTTGTAGGATGCTAAATAAATGGCGGCGGTAAATTTTTAGTAAGCTCTTCGATCATTCCCTTCGACAAAATTAATAAACGAACTGTTTACTACCCTATTTCCGCCTGGTGTTGGGTAGTTTCCTGTAAAATACCAGTCGCCTAAATCATTGGGGCAAGCTTTATGCAGGTTTTCAATCGTTTGATATACAATATCAACTTCGGCTTTACAATCTTCAGGTTTCAACATTTCAGCAATTTTTGCTGAGATTTGTTCAGGTGTAAACGGCTGGTAAATCTCACGCACATAATTTTCCATTTCTTCTTTTGGCAGGTTTTGCTGTTGCTTGCATTTTTCGTAAACCTTGTCAATTACTGATTGATTTCCTGTTTCTTTTAAAAGTTCAATAGTTGCATTAAAAGCAATAAACTTATCTAAACGTGCCATATCGATGCCGTAACAATCGGGGTACCTAATTTGTGGGGCCGATGAAACTACGATTATTTTTTTTGGATGAAGTCTGTCGAGTATGCGTAAAATACTGTTTTTTAGGGTTGTTCCGCGAACGATTGAGTCGTCAATGATAACAAGCGTGTCAACATCATTTTTGATAATTCCGTAAGTAACATCGTAAACGTGGGCTACCAAATCATCACGGCTTGCATCATCGGCAATAAACGTGCGGAGTTTCACGTCTTTTATGGCAATTTTTTCAACCCGGGGTTCAAAGGAAATGATGCGTTTTATATCTTCATCGGTCAATGAACCGTTTTTCTTTTTAATTTCTTCGATTTTCCAATCTACCAAATAATGCCCAATTCCTTCAACCATCCCATAGAATGCTGTTTCTGAAGTATTGGGGATATATGAAAACACAGTATTTTCAAAATCGTAATCCACTGCTTTCAAAACAGCCGGGCAAAGTAGTTTACCCAATTCTTTTCGTTCCAGGTAAATGTCTTTGTCGCTGCCCCTCGAAAAATAAATGCGTTCAAATGAACACGAAGATCTTTTGTGGGGAACTCGAATCAACTCTTTACTAATTCGCCCGTCTTTTTTTATTATCAAAGCTTCACCGGGGTTTATTTCATTGACATCGCGCACATTGACGTTCATAACGGTTTGAATAACAGGACGCTCGGATGCTACTACTACAATTTCGTCATTACAATAATAATGTGCTGGCCTGATTCCCCAGGGATCACGTAACACAAATGCATCGCCGTGACCAATTAAACCTGCAATAGTATATCCGCCGTCCCAGTCTTTTGTGGCACGTTCAAGGATATTCTGAATATCCAGGTTTTCAGAAATTTTTTCAGAAATTTTATCGTTAGTTAATCCTTCATTTTTATATCTCCTAAATAGAAGTTCATTTTCCTGATCAAGAAAATGTCCAACTTTTTCAAGGGCAGTAACGGTATCAGTATAGGCTTTTGGATGCTGACCCAAACTGATAAGCACTTTAAATAGCTCATCGGTATTGGTTAAATTAAAATTACCTGCCAAAACCAGGTTTCTTGACTTCCAGTTATTTTGGCGCATTACCGGATGAACGAAATCAATACTGTTTTTTCCAAAAGTTCCATACCTTAAATGTCCCAGATAAAGTTCTCCGGCAAAAGGGAAATTTTTGTATGCCCAATCAATATTGTTAACATCTAACCTGTCCGAAATAGCCTGGTTCAAAGGTAAATTGATCTGGTCAAAAACATCTTTTATGGGATTTTCCTGAACAGAACGATAACGGCTAATGTAAGCACTACCAGGTTCAAGGCTATTTTTTACACAAACCGCACCAGCTCCATCTTGCCCACGGTTGTGTTGTTTTTCCATTAAAAGGTATAGTTTGTTTAACCCATATTTCCAGGTGCCGTATTTTTCCTGATAATATGACAGTGGTTTTAACAATCGGATCAAAGCTATCCCGCACTCATGTTGAATCTGATCACTCATATTGTACTTGTTTCATCAATGGAAAATCAATTTCATCAGTAACAATAAATGCTACAGGATAATTGTCTTTTATTTCTTTATAAAGTTTTAGCGCTTCGTTTTTGGTCCTGAAATCGCCGACTCTCACTCTGAAATTGGGAGATACATATTTTATATGTACTGTATTATCAGGGTAAACAGATAAGAATTCCATCTTTTTCTTCAATGCTTTTTCTTTTGCATCAATATCAGAACTGAAAAAAATCTCAACTCTGAAACCGTCAATTTTGTTTTTGATTTTATTGTTTTCAATGTGCCAGCTTAACATTTTGTCAACCAGTGGATCTCGGTTAACTCGAATATTTTTTAAGATTTCAGGGAGAATTGATTCTTGTAATTCTTCATCAGGAAATGAAACCTGGGCAAATATAACCTGTCCGGTCAGTAAGTAAAAAATTATTAATAAATACCGCATCATTGTCCCCTGTAAATTGTAGTGGCAAATATAGATCAAAAAGCTTAAAACGATAATTAAATTAATCCACAGGTTTACACAATCATTTGTTATAGAAATTAAATTCCTGTAAAAAAGGATATTACAAAACAATTACAAAATAAGATGAAAGCTTTTTATTATCGGGGCTAAGATTGAATTAACATTCTCATTAATACTGTGCTCTTGTTGATATTATTTCAATTGAAGTTTCTGTTAATAAAAATATACCAACAACCAAACTCTCAAATTAATTGTTATTATTTCTAAAATAGTCTTTCAAATACTTTTTTATTGATATTTTCGAATTCCTTAATTGGAACTAACATTTGTATTAAGAATTTTTAATTATTGAAATGGGAAAACTTGTCAATGAATTCAACGACTACAGGTCGAAAATGAATGAAAAGATACTGGCTTCGGACAACAAAGTTATGAAAAGGATCTACAGTCTTGATACTTTGACTTATCAGGAAGGATCTTTAACTTCAAAAACAAAGGAAATGCTTGGGCTTGCAACGTCAATGGTTTTGCGATGTGATGATTGCATAAAATACCACCTTGAAAAATGTTTTGAACAAGGCGTTACCTCAGCAGAAATGTTTGAGATTTTTGGTGTCGCCAATTTGGTTGGTGGCACCATTGTAATTCCGCACACCAGAAGGGCAGTGGAATATTGGGAAGAATTGAACGAGACAACATTACAGATGGATAACTAAATAAAATTAATTATATAACAGCATAAATAGAATTAAAATGGATAAAATATTTGCTATAACTTCAACTGGAAAGACAGAAAAATCTTTCATGGATCTGCGTTTTGGAAAATGTGAAAACGTGGTTATTTTTAATGTAACATCAAACCAATATTCAGTTGTTGAAAACCCGTTTAAGGAAACGGGAAATAGTGGTATTCAGTTAATCAGTTATCTGAAAGAACTGGAAGTTACTTCGATTATCACCGGAGAAGTAGGTCCAAAAGTAAGTTCCATGCTTGAAAACGAAAAACTTCAATTAATACTTTTACCGGAAGAGAGGATTAAAGTAGAAGAAATTATGGACAGGATTAAACCATAGTTTTTATTTTTGCTTTCACAACAATAATTGAATGCCGGGATTTTAATATTCTTACCAATTCGGGAGTTATAATATTTTTAATCCGAAACAAATTGGTATAAAGTACAAATTGTAATTTTTAAATTGTTCGTATTGAATTTTGTGTTGAAATACAACAGTTTTTTTATATCGGCAGGAAATATTAAAAATGTAATATGCAAGTTCGAAAAGCAACTACCGAAGATATTGTTTCAATAGTAGATTTTCAATTAAAGATGGCCGCTGAAACGGAAGGTGTGCAATTGCATGAACCTACTGTCTTTGAAGGTGTTACTGCAGTGATTAACGACAAAAATAAAGGGCAGTATTATGTAACTGAAATTAACAACCATATCGTGGCTTCTCTTTTAACCACTTATGAATGGAGCGATTGGAGGAATGGCACCATACTTTGGATCCAGTCGGTTTATGTGTTAAAAGATTACCGCAGAAAAGGTGTTTACAGGAATATGTATTCTTATATAAAAAACCTGGTATTGGGAAATGAAAAATTGAATGGGATACGACTATATGCGGATAAATCGAACAAACCAGCACACCAAACCTATAAAGAACTGGGGATGAACCATGATCATTATGTTACATTCGAGTGGCTAAAATAATCAGTAAAAGAAATTGTTTTGAGCACATACCTCTATAAATTGATACAGGAAGGCGAACACCAGCGGCAGGATTTCAAATACTGTATAAATGATTCGAGAAAAATCGCAAAATCACTTGTAGCATTTGCAAATACTGATGGCGGAAAGCTTTTGGTCGGAGTTAAAGATAACGGCAGAATTGCGGGAATTCGGACTGATGAAGAGTTTTATATGATAGAAGCTGCTGCCAAAATTTACAGCAATCCGCCTATCGATTTTTCAACTCAACAGTGGCAGGTTGAGGGTAAAACTGTATTGGAAATACAAATTAAATCAAGCACAATGAAACCACATTACGCAAAAAATGAGGTTGGGAAATGGCTTGCTTATACACGCGTTCATGATGAAAATATCCTGGCTCACAAAATCCAGCTCAATGTCTGGAAAAGAAATAACAGCCAGATCGGTATTCATTTTACTTATTCTGAATCGGAACAAAAATTAGTGGAATACCTTCAGAAAAATCCAAAAATTACATATTCCAAATTTGTACGTCTAGCTCACATTTCGAGAAACAAGGCTGAAGAGGTGTTGACCAATGCTGTAGTTATGGAAATCGTTAAAATAAAAACTGAAAAGGAGAGCACATTTTTCACTTTAAATACAATGTCAGATGATAACCTTCTGAAAAAAGTAAAAACTTAAAAAGGTTGAAAATGTAACTCTATATTTAACGTGTTGAATTTTACATTATAATAAAAAAATTATTTTTATCTACTCAAAATTAAAAAACTGTATTATGTTACAAAAGTTAAAATTACTTTCATTTTTACTATTCATTGGAATAACTGTTTTTGCTCAGGATCAATACCTTACTGCCAAATCGGAAGATTTGGAGAAAACCTATGAAAGCAAGTCAAACTATGAGATTAAAGAATTTTCGCAAAACTTTAAAAAAGGTAAACCAAAGAATATAATTTTGTTGATTGGCGATGGGATGGGAATTTCGCAGGTTTTTGCAGGATTAACTGCAAACAGGGGTCATCTTTTTTTGGAAAATTGCAAATACATAGGTTTTTCAAAAACACAGTCTGCCGATAATTATATAACCGATAGCGCGGCAGGCGGCACAGCACTTTCAGCAGGAGTAAAAACATATAACGGTGCAATTGGCGTCGATAAAAATGGAAATCCTGTAAAAACAATTTTGGAAGAAGCATCTGAAAACGGATTGGCTACAGGCTTAGTTTCTACTTCTTCAATCACACATGCAACACCCGCTTCATTTATTGCGCATCAAGCCAAAAGAAGTTCCTATGAAGACATTGCTGCTGATTTCCTGAAAACCGATATTGATGTTTTTATAGGTGGTGGCTATGAGCATTTCACAAAACGAAAAGATGGCAGAGACCTTGCCAACGAACTTAAAAGTAAGGGGTATCAAGTTGAAACAGATATAAAAAAGATCCAAAAAATTAAAAAAGGGAAACTCGCCGGTTTGACAGCCGATGTTCATAATGGGAGAATGCAGGAAAGAAGCGACATGCTTTCTGTTGCAACCGCGACAGCACTTAATATTTTGGACAATAACAAAAAGGGGTTCTTCCTGATGGTTGAAGGATCACAAATTGATTGGGGCGGCCACGCCGGAAGTACGGTTTATGTAACGGAAGACATGCTCGATTTCGATCAGGTAATTGGAAAGGCACTTGAATTTGCAGCCAAAGACAAAGAAACGTTAATAATAATTACTGCTGACCACGAAACCGGTGGAATGGCTATAACCGGTGGAAATATGGAAAAAGGTGTAGTGGAGGCTGCCTTTCCGACCGGCGACCACACAGCTGTAATGGTTCCGGTTTTTTCCTATGGACCAGGAGCGGAAGAATTCATAGGAATTATGGAAAATACTGACATTCATGCTAAAATGAAAAAATTACTTTTATTGGAATAATTAATTGTACTATATAGCCGGTATTCTTCATACAAAAGTACTGACTAACTTTTTTTGTATAACTAAATTGCTCACATTCATCGTCAAAAAGAGCAGATATTAAACAAAAACAGTTGTAAAGCGTTGTTTTTAAAATAATTGACTTAACTAAGTAAAAGTGAAAGAAGCATTGGAAGTTCTGGATAATGTAAGGTTAAATTTTTCACCTACAGGTTTGTTTGCGTTAAATATTACTATTGCCTTTATTATGTTTGGCGTTGCGCTCGACATTAAAATTCAGCATTTCAAAGATTTGATGATAAACCCCAAATCTTTTATAGCAGGAGTATTTTCACAGTTTGTTTTGTTACCTGCAGTAACATTTCTATTTATAATCCTCTTGAATCCTACACCAACTGTAGCTCTTGGAATGATTTTAATATCTGCTTGTCCTGGTGGAAACATATCAAACTTTATGACCGCTATGGCTAAAGGTAATGTGGCTTTATCGGTTAGTTTAACTGCTGTTGCAACATTGGCTGCAACTTTCATGACTCCCATAAATTTTGCACTTTGGGGCAAACTTTTTGTAAATCATTATAATTCAGATGCTGCCGGCACACTTTTAGTTCCAATTGACATAGATTTTGTGCAAATGGTTCAAACTGTTGTTGTTTTGTTGGGAATCCCGGTTGCAGTTGGACTTCTTGTTTCGCAATATTTTCCAAAACTCACGGCTAAATTAAAAAAACCAATCAGGAAACTTTCTATCATTATTTTCATCGGATTTGTGATTGTTTTACTTACAGCTAATTTTAGTCATTTCATACGATTTATTCATTTAGTATTTATTATTGTTTTAATCCATAATGGGTTGGCACTGGCATCGGGTTTTGGTGTAGCTACAATTTTAAAATTACCTGAAGCCGATAAACGAACTTTAACAATTGAAACAGGTATTCAAAATTCAGGACTTGCACTTGTTCTTATGTTTAATCCCAAAATTTTTCCCCCGGAACTTGAACTCGGAGGAATGACTATAATTGCGGCCTGGTGGGGAGTGTGGCATATCATTAGCGGATTTGTAATTTCGTATGTATGGATTAGAAAAAAAGTGCCCCAACCAGCAGAAATTATTTAGATTTGTTGCCTTTTGTTAATGACTAACGTGTATTTATGAGTTACGAAAAATGGTCATGGGGTTACTGGCTTCTTAAAAAATATGTTCAATTTGCAGATTGGATTATTTATAACAAGGTAATTGTTAATGGTTTAGAAAATATCCCAAAAAATAAACCAATTATATTTTCACCCAACCACCAAAACGCCTTAAGCGACCCGATGGCTATTTTGTTGAACACAAAGTATCAACCTGTTTGGCTTGCACGAGCCGATATTTTCAAGAATAAAACAGCGGCAGCAATTTTAAAGTTTTTAAAGATAATGCCGGTTTACCGCATGCGTGACGGAAAAGAAAACCTGGCAAAAAATGATGAGATTTTTATGAGCTCAGTCAGGGTGCTTGAAAATAATTTTGCTCTGGGACTTTTCCCCGAGGCAGCACACTCAGGTAAACGACAAATGCTCACCCATAAAAAAGCTGTTCCGCGAATTGTTTTCATGGCCGAAGAAAAAGCAGAAAATAACCTGGATATTCAAATTATACCAACCGGAATTTATTACAGCCACTATTGGAAATTTAACCGCAACCTGATTGTTAACTTCGGAAAACCTATCCAGGCAAATGAGTTTCTTGATGAATTTAAGCAAAGTGAAAGTGGTGCTAACTTGTCGTTGCGACAACGAATTTTAGACGAAATGCAAATGGTGGTGCTTGAAATAAAAAGCACCCGGTATTATAATGATTTTGAAACAATTCGGGAGATTTACGGAAAACGTTATTTAAAACGGAAAAAACAAAATTATTCGGTTCTGAACCTTTTTTATTCTGATAAAAAACTAGTTAAAAAACTTGATGACCTGGAGAAAATTAGTCCGGAGATTGTTGAAGATGTTGTGAAATCCGCAAAAGAATATGTTTCGATAATTAGGAAACTAAAACTCAGAAGTTGGTTGCTTGAAAATTCTGATTTTAATTGGTTAAAAATTGGGTTCAATAAACTGATATTGCTATTGGGTTTACCGATTTTCCTGTTTGGGTTTATTTTTAATGCAGCCCCATTTTTTATTATCGACACAATTACACGGAAAAAAATAAAGGACAAAGGATTTTGGAGTACTTTCTTTTTATCGTTGGGAATTATATTATTTCCTATTTTCTATTTGATTGAGTTCTTTGCCGTTTCCTGGTTGATTCCCGGAATTTGGCTAAAACTTACAGTTTTAGTCGCCATGCCATTCGCGGGGAAAATCGCATTTTTATGGTATATTTTATTTAGGAAAACTGTTGGCCGTATCAGATTATTTATACTGAAAATATTTCATAAAGAACAATATTACAACCTTCTCAATAAAAAAAAGTTGTTGTTTGGAAAATTGGATGAAGTGATTTCAGAGTAAGATTGAAATTCACGACCTTCTTTTTTTTGCCCCTTTTTTCTGTCTTTCCCTTGTCCGTTGAAATTTGTCATCAAAATTCTTTTTCGAAGAAAAAGAACGCTTTTTGGTGTGAAATGCGCCCTGGTAAGTAGGGTCATCTATTTTTCGCTGTCGGTCGATTTCGCGCAAATAATTCTGATTTTCGTTAAATTCTGTTTCAACCACCACAACTTCTTTAGGTAAATCGAGCAAAGGAAGTGGCATCCTGATCAGCTCTTCAATTCTTTTTAAGTGCCATTCATCTGCAGGGTCAATCAAGGTAATTGCATCGCCTGTGTTTCCTGCCCGGGCAGTTCGCCCAATCCTGTGCACATAATCTTCATAATTGTTTGGCAAATCAAAATTGATCACGTGGCTAACAAGACTGGCATCCAATCCACGTGCTGAAACATCGGTTGAAATCAAAATCCTGACTTCACCATTTTTGAATGCGTTAATTGCATTTATCCTGGTGTTTTGTCCTTTGTTCGAATGTAAAATCCGTTTCTCACCTTCCGATTTCCGTTTAATTACCTTGAAAACTTCCTCTGCATGTTCTTTTGTTTTTACAAAAATTATTACCCTATTGAAAGTTTCTTCATCTTCCAGTAAATGCTGGACCAAATTAAGTTTAGTACGGTAATTCGGCACTCTGTAAGCTTTTTGTGTCACTTTAACAACCGTTGTTGCCGAAGGTGTTACCTCTACTTTTTCATAATGATCGAGAAATTCTTCTGCCATTTTTTCAACATTTTCATTAAAAGTGGCTGAAAAAAGAAGATTCTGACGTTTATGTGGAATCACCTCCATAAGTTGTTTTAGTTGAGGAATAAATCCCATATCCAGCATCCTGTCTGCCTCATCAATTACAAGGTGTTTCACTTTTTTCAACGACACGGAACCTCTGCTATACAACTCCCACATCCTACCGGGCGTGGCAATTAATATGTCTATTCCCGATTCTATGAGTGCGGCATGTTTTGTCCATCCGATTCCTCCAAAAACTGCTGCATGACGAATATCAGATAGTGCCGTTAATTCTTCTACATCTTCTCCAACCTGTATTGAAAGTTCACGGGTGGGTACAATTATTACTACACGCGGATCTTTTCCTTCTGCTTTTCTGAGTTTTGTTAAAAGTGGAAGTAAATATGCGGCTGTTTTACCGGTACCTGTTTGCGCAACACCAACCACATTTTCTCCGGAATTTATTTTGGGAATGGCTTCCAGTTGCACCGGTGTTGGTTCAACAAAGCCAATTTCGTCTAATGTTTTTAGTAAAACCCTGGCAATTTTTAAATCTTCGAATGTCTGTTTCATGCCGCAAAAATAGTAAACTTTACTGAGGTTCACTTACTTTCGGTTTGGTGCTTGTTTTTGTTAGGGGTTGAACGATTTTGTTCAGGATGATGCGATATATTTAATTGAAAAAGAAAACGACATGGAAATACGGAGAAGGATAATTAAAAATCAGAAATGTTGTATTCAATAACACAGACAAAATTACATCTTTTTCACAAGTTTTCCGATGAAATCTGCTCAGCTTAAATTACCTCAATTTATACATCTTCCCCGGCATTGCAAGCAACACATTTTTAAACTCAAGCGAAAGCAGCATTGCAGAAACCCTGCTAACCGGCAATGTCAATTCCGACGAAATCTGATCGATAAAAAGCTCCCCGTTTTCGCGCAGGAGATTTGCTATTTTTTCTTCATCAGGGGTCAATTCAACAAACAAAGTCGACTGCACAACTGGTTTATTCGAGGTTTGTTCCCAACCCATAAAATACTCCAAATCGTCAATCCCTTCAATAAGGTTTGCACCGCTGTTGCGAATCATCTGGTTGCAACCTTTTGAAAAAGGGTCACCTGCCCGGCCAGGGAAAGCAAAAACATCACGATTATATGATGACGCAATTTCTGCAGTAATCAAAGCACCTCCTTTTGATGCCGATTCCACAACTATTGTCGCATCTGCAAGTCCTGCAATAATCCGGTTTCGGCGGATAAAATTAGATGGATCGATTTTCGTTCCACTTGGAAAATCGGTAACAAGGCCGCCATTTTCCAACATTTTTTTTGCAGTTTCGGCGTGTAATGACGGGTACATTCTATCCAATCCGTGACCCACAACACCAACCGTTGGCAAATTGTATTTTAATGCTGATTTGTGCGCCTGAATATCAATTCCATAAGCAAGTCCACTAACAATCAATGTTTTATAATTTCTTTCAGACAGCTTTTGAATTAGTTCTTCGCAAATCTGCTTTCCGTAATTCGAAGCATTTCGTGTGCCAACTATGCTTACTATTCGCTGTTCATTCAAATCTAAATAACCCCGCGAGTAAAGAATAATTGGTGCATCGACGCAGGTTTTTAAACGGCGGGGGAAATTTTTATCCGTGTAAAAAAGAACGCCTATTTCATTTTTCGAAACAAAGTGCAACTCCTTTTCTGCCTTTGTTAATATACTTTTATCCTTTATTCGTTGTGCATTTACTGAACCGATTCCCGGTATCTTTTGTAACGATTTTAAGGATTCTGAAAACACACCTTCAACGCTGCCAACATATGCAACGATGTTCCGGGCAAGTATCCCACCAATTCCCGGAATAATAGACAGTGCAATTTTGTAAAGCAATTTATCGTCCATTTCAGGGTTAAAATTAATTTGATTGTGAAAGAAGTTGCTGAAGTGAATTAAACATTTTTTTGCGATCGGCTTTGCCAAGTGCAGATAAGCTAACAGAAGGATATTCCGCAATTCCCCGTTTTGTTTTAACTACCAAAGTTATATCCGACATTTTACCAAAAACTGAATTGTCAAAAAAAGCATTTTTCAGAAACTGGTGCGGAAATTCAATTTCGTTGAATTTAGGACTGCCAAAACTTATAGATTTGTAGAAACGAAGCCTGATCTTGTTATTTTCGTCACTGTATTCAATAAACTGATAATCGGCCACGTGAAAAAATAAATACCAAATTGAAAAAACGCCAACACTCAGCAGAGCTAATCCAAAAGAATCGAATAGGAAAAACAATAATGCTGCAACAGCAAAAATTACACTCACTAAAAAAAATAATTGCTTCAGTTTTACAGCCCTTTTTTTATTATTTATCCGCATTGAGTTTATGAAATTTTGATTTAATAACTGTACAAAGATATTTCAATTATCCAAAACTATATTTATTATAACTTTACCGCAATTTAATAGCAAACTATGGGAAATTCAACAATTTGTTCAAAAATAATATGCAGCCGTTTAACAGAGAAGGAACTTTTAAATTGGATTGAAAAATATACACCCGGTAAAGTTTTTCTGGCAACGGAAGAAACAGTCAACGAGATATGGGTTTCTAAATTCGAAGATTTTTTTAGTTCAAAAGGAATAAAAAAAGTGGTTATTCCGGCAGGGGAAAACAATAAAAAAATTGAATCGGTTGTAAAAATATGGGCATTTTTGTCTGAAAACGGTGGCGATCGCAAATCGCTTTTAATCAATGTTGGTGGTGGAATGTTGACTGATTTGGCAGGCTTTGCTGCAACTACTTTTAAACGAGGTGTTGATTTTTTGAATGTTCCAACTACATTGCTTTCACAGGTTGACGCTTCGGTTGGAGGGAAAACCGGAATTAACTTTGGTGGATATAAAAATGAGATTGGCACTTTTAAAGAACCTGTGGCAGTTATCATCAATACTGATTTTCTAAAAACTATTGACAAGGAAAACTTTATTTCCGGGTTTGCAGAAATGATAAAACATGGATTGATATATAAACCGGAACATTTAAAAGAGCTCAAAACATTCGATTTTGAAAAAATAGATTACGATTATTTACAGAAAATTATTCGCGACTCGGTAAATGTGAAAGAATATTTTGTTTCAAACGATCCTACCGAAAAAAATATAAGAAAAGCTTTGAATTTTGGCCACACAATCGGCCATGCTTTCGAAAGTTATGCAATGCAACAAAATAAGCCAATTCAACATGGTTATGCAGTAGCATACGGAATGATTACAGAACTTTTCCTGTCAGTAAAAAAATGTAATTTCCCTTTGGTTGATTTTGAAGATTTGACACGTTGGTTTTTGAAATTGTACGGTAAATACGAAATATCTGAAAACGATTTTGGAGCATTGCTTGAATTTATGACTCACGATAAAAAAAATGAAGAAGGGCGCATTAATTTTACTTTGCTTTCTGAAATTGGGAAAATTGAAATCAACCAAAACTGTGAAAAAACTTTAATTATTGAGGCTTTGAATTATTACAAAGATTTAAAACTAACGGAATGATTTATAAGGTTTCGGCAAGCAATAAAATAATAAACGGCATAATAAACCTGCCCTCATCAAAAAGTATAAGCAATCGTGCGTTGATTATCAATGCGTTGAATTATAGTCCCTATCCGCTGCGAAATTTGTCTGACAGTGATGATACTGTGGTTTTATCGGCGGCGCTAAATTCAAATTCAGTCAAATTTGATATTGGCCATGCAGGAACAGCAATGCGTTTTTTAACCGCTTTTTTATCAAAAATTGTTGGCGAGTGGGAAATTACCGGTTCGGAAAGGATGCAGCAACGACCCATTTCGATTTTGGTAGATGCACTAAATTCGCTTGGTGCGCAAATCCATTACCTTAAAAATGATGGTTATCCTCCATTGAAAATTATGGGTTCACACCTAACAGGTAAAAGAATTGAGTTGGATGGCAGTGTCTCAAGTCAATATATTTCGGCACTGTTATTAATCGCGCCTACTATTGAGAAAGGTTTGATTTTAAAATTGAATGGCAATATTACATCCCGATCTTATATCAATCTCACATTAGAGTTAATGGCGAAATTTGGTATTCAATATAGATGGGAAGGGAACGAAATTACAGTTCCTGAACAGAATTATTTCGCCCGCGATTTTACGATTGAAGCTGACTGGTCGGGGGCTTCTTATTGGTACGAAATTTTGTCAATGTGTATTTCCGGCGAAATTCTTCTTGAAAATCTTCAACTGGAAAGTTTACAAGGCGATGCAAATATTGCTGGTTGGTTTGAGCAATTCGGGATTTCTTCCACCCAGAAGGAAAACGGGGTTTTGCTTTCAAAAATCAAAGTCCCAATACCTGAAAAATTAACTACAGACTTTATTGAAAACCCTGACGTGGCGCAAACCATGGCGTGCTTGTGTGTTGCAAAAGAAGTCCCATTTCATTTTTCGGGTTTGAAAACATTGAAAATAAAGGAGACCGATCGTATTTTAGCTCTTCAAAATGAGTTGGCGAAATTTGGAGCAAAATTAACTGAACCTGCTCCCGGCGAACTTGCCTGGGATGGCATAATTCATTCTACATTAAAAAAAGAAAGTACAATTATTGAAACTTACCACGATCATCGCATGGCTCTCGCGTTTGCACCAATGGCAATGGTCGGTTTTACAATACAAATTAACAATCCGCTGGTAGTTACAAAATCATATCCGGGTTTTTGGGATGATTTAAAAAATGTTGGTTTTACCATTTCTGAAATTAGTTGATTACCTTTTCTGTTTAAAAAATTCCTGAATCAATTCCGCACATTCAATTTCAAAAATGCCACCAATAACTTCTGTTTTTGGATGCAGGGTTTGTGGAGCGTATTTTTTAAAACCTCTTTTTTCATCACTTGCCCCATAAACAATCTTTCCTATTTGTGACCAGCCAAGTGCTCCGGCGCACATTGCACAGGGCTCCAAAGTAACATATAAAATACAGTCATTTAGATATTTTCCACCCAAAAGATTGGCAGCGGCAGTAATTGCCTGCATTTCTGCATGGGCAGTAACGTCATTAAGAGTTTCGGTTAAGTTATGCGCTCGTGCTATTATTTTCCCTTTGGCGACAACAACAGCACCAACGGGAATTTCTCCTTCCTCAAAAGCCTGTAGCGCTTCGGCAAAGGCTTTTTTCATAAAATATTCATCGTTAAAAGGTTCTATCATAATTGTTGCTCAAAGCATTTTAATTGAGGCGCTGAAATTGCTAAAAACTTCTTATTTTCGCAATCAATTCAAATAAAAATAAAATGTACAGGACTCACACTTGCGGCGAACTTCGGAAGGCAAATATTGATACAGTTGTAACACTTTCAGGATGGGTGCAGCGCATCCGCGATTTTGGTGGTATGTCTTTTATCGATTTGCGCGACCGTTATGGAATTACACAATTGGTTGTTGACGATAATTCGGACGAAGCAGTTGTTGCTCAATTGAATAAACTGGGACGTGAATTTGTAATTCAAATAAAAGGTGTTGTTCGTGAACGTTCGAGTAAGAACTTAAACATACCAACCGGTGAAATCGAAATTGCATTAACTGAGGTAAAAGTATTAAGTCCTTCATTGGTTCCTCCATTTACTATTCAGGAAGATACTGATGGCGGTGATGATTTGCGGATGAAATACCGATATCTCGATTTACGGAGGAATTCAATTCGTGAAAATCTTATTTTACGTTCAAAAATGGCACATGCAGTGCGCAGCTATTTAAATGAAAGGGATTTTATTGAAACTGAAACGCCGGTGCTTATTAAATCGACGCCTGAGGGTGCAAGGGACTTTGTAGTTCCTTCAAGGATGAATCCTGGTGAGTTTTATGCACTTCCGCAGTCGCCACAGGTATTTAAACAAATTCTTATGGTTGCTGGCTTCGATAAGTACTACCAGATCGTAAAATGTTTTCGCGATGAAGATTTACGTGCGGACCGCCAGCCTGAATTTACCCAAATTGATTGCGAAATGTCGTTTGTAGAGCAAAAAGATGTTTTGGAAACTTTTGAAGGTTTAACAAAATACATGTTTAAAGAAGTTTTGAATTTAGAATTAAATGATTTTCCGTGGATGACGTATGCTGATGCCATGGATAAATATGGAAGCGACAAACCAGATATCCGATATGAAATGTTGATAAGCAACATTTCCGAAGCAGCCAAAGGTAAAGGTTTCGGGGTATTCGATTCCTCAGAATTCGTGGGAGCAATTTGTGCCAGCGGTTGCAGCGAATATACCCGAAAACAAATTGATGATCTCACCAACTGGGTAAAACGTCCACAAATTGGCGCCAAAGGTTTAGTATATGTGAAGTACAACGACGATGGCAGTTTTAAATCATCGGTTGATAAATATTACGTGCAGGAAGACTTAAAACAATGGAGTGAAATTGTAAGGGCTAAACCAGGGGATCTTATTTTTGTAATGTCAGGCGAAAAAGATCAAACTTTAAAAGCTCTTGGGGAATTAAGGCTTGAAATGGGAAATCAATTGGAACTTCGCAAAAAGGGAGAGTATAAACCTTTATGGGTTGTCGATTTTCCTTTATTGGAATGGAATGAAGAAAGCAAACGTTTTCATGCAATGCATCACCCGTTTACATCACCAAAACCTGAAGATATACCGATGTTGGATACAGAACCGGAAAAAGTTCGTGCAAATGCGTATGATTTGGTAATCAATGGAGTTGAAATAGGGGGAGGTTCTGTAAGGATTTTTGATTCTGAGTTGCAGGCAAAAATGTTTGACAAATTGGGTTTTACACCAGAACAAGCACAGGCACAGTTCGGATTTTTAATGAATGCGTTTAAATATGGTGCTCCACCACATGCTGGAATTGCTTTTGGATTCGACAGGTTGGTTTCGATGTTTGCAGGACTTGATTCCATTCGGGATGTTATAGCCTTTCCGAAAAATAACTCAGGTCGGGATGTCATGATTGATTCACCGTCACAAATTGCCAGTGAACAATTAGATGATTTACAACTTAAGCTTAACTTAAAAGGGAACAAATAATTTTTAATAATATAAAATCAATAAAAAAGGGAAGCATCTGCTTCCCTTTTTATATTTTGAAATATAATCCTAATTTTTCCTCCGTGATGAATAGTTGATGTGCAAAGCTGCTGCTTTACGCAGTTCCTGTTTAACATCCTGAACAATACCCATTTTGGTATTTTCATCAACCTTTAAAGAAGTTATCATACTTGGTCTTTCAGCCTCATCTCTTGCTTCTCTTTCAGCAATAACAAAGTTGCTAATATCGGAAACATTTGCAAACTGATCTGCTAACTGTATCCTTGGTGCAACACCAAATTTTGCCTGATATTGTTTTAACGGTTCACCAATGTAGATATAACTAACCAATGATTTTTTTTCCAATTTACTCAGCTCAGTAGCTGTAGGAAGTTTAACCTTAACATTTAATGTAACTTCACGCATGGTTGTACTAACCATGAAAAAGAAAAGTAACATAAATACGATGTCAGGTAACGAAGCTGTTGAAATTGGAGGTAATTCTTTTTTACCACTATTTTTAAATTTACTCATTATATATTCCTCCTAGTTTCGTTTTTTTGGTTCAGCTTCAGATATTCTTGAAGGATAAATATCACGAATTGCATCTTGTTGTTCTTTTTCCAAATCATTGTATGGTTTTTGGAAATGGCTTTTCGCTAATTCATCTCTCAATTCATTTATGGCAGCAACTAATTCGTTTTGAACAGCAATGTATGTCCCATATTTGGTATTAAGATCATTACTTAAAGATATAACCCCTTTGGTTACCATTACCTCGCCAAAGAAAGGTATTTCCTTAGGTTCTTTTTCCGGCAAATTGGCATCATCGGCTGGATTTGCCATAAATTCCTTTGCCTTTTCACGAAGATCCCCAATATCAGTCCATTCATTTTCTACCAGTAGGTCGTTATTCCTGTTAACAAGAACAACAAAAACGTTACGTTCTTTAACATCTTGTTCTTCTTCTTGTTTTTCTTCAACCCATTGTGGTAACCTTCTTTCAAGGCCGCTGTCCACATCCATCGTAGTTGTTACCAGGAAAAATATAAGCAACATAAAAGCAATGTCTGCTAAAGATGCTGCGGGTACTTCGGGCATTTTTTTACTCATAACTTATTTTCCTGTTTAATGCTACGATATTACTTATTATATATTAATCGGATAACTGGTCCCAATAGGATCGAGAGTACTGCAATACCAAATAAAATGTAGGTTGCAAGTAATCCTGTATCCACTAATTTCATAGTATTTGTAGTTAATCCCTCAGCTATGAATCTATCAACTCCAATAAATCTGGGAATTTCTGGTGAAGCCAGCAAAAAGGCAACCAATGCAACTGCACCCATGAATAACAATGAAATTAATCCGCTTTTAGCTGCTTGTTTGTTTGTAAGTGTGTGAAACAAACTAAAAATTACTGCGATACCAGCTCCAGCAAATAAAAGAATGTAGACCCAAATAAGATTTGCATTGATCCAACTTAAAGTAGCAGGATCATAATCATTTGCATCATTGATATTTGCAACCAACGAAACAATAAGAATTGCAGAAACGATTACAAGGGCCCACAAAACAATAGTAACAATTTTACCTATTTTTTCCATGGGGTCTCTTATTTTTTCAGGTTGTGCTTAACTATTATGTCTAATAAAGAAATAGAAGCATCTTCCATATCATTAACAATACTGTCAATTTTAGCAACACAATAGTTGTAAAAAATCTGAAGTATAATAGCAACTATAAGACCAAATACTGTAGTTATCAAAGCTACTTTAATACCACCGGCCACCAATGAGGGAGAAATATCTCCGGCAATCTCGATAGCATCAAATGCTCCAATCATACCTATTACAGTTCCCATGAAACCAAGCATCGGGCCTAAAGCAATAAAAAGTGCTATCCAACTCAATCCTCTGTCAAGTAATCCAGCTTGAACACCGCCATATGAAATAATTGATTTCTCAACAACGTCAATGCCATGATCAATTCGGTCCAAACCCTGGTAAAAAATACTTGCTACCGGACCTCGTGTATTACGGCAAACTTCCTTGGCTGCTTCAACACCACCATTTTCCAATGCTTCTTCAACTTTGGCCAAAAGTCTTTTTGTGTTGCTTGTTGCAAGATTAAGGTAAAGAACCCTTTCAATTGCAAATGCCAACCCTAAAATAAGGGTAAGTAAAACAAATGTCATGAAGAATGCACCACCTTCAATAAACTTTTGTTTCAACTGACTGTGAAACGATTTTCCTTCTTCGGCAGCTGCTGCAGCGGCCTCTTGAGGATCTGCGGTTAAATCAACCTGACTTGAAGCCGCAGGTGGAGTAGCTGCTGGTTCGTCTTGTGCAACTACAACGTTTGACGCCATAAAAAGTAGCATCCCAAATACTGCTATTAACGCGAATAGTCTTTTCATAATTGTTTTGAATTTTTAATTAATAATTCCCTAATTTGTTTGTATTGATTTTTATTTAAAAAAATTTCTTAACCACAAAGCAACAAAAATTGCTTTCTATTTCACAATTCAAATGTACAATATTTTTTAGAACGAAGCCTCTTTTTTTGTGGCGGAGAGAGAGGGATTCGAACCCTCGGTACCGTTTCGCAGTACACACGCTTTCCAGGCGTGCCAGTTCAGCCACTCCTGCACCTCTCCTTATATTTCAACTGGCATCCCCAAAATGAGGGGTGCAAATTAATAAAAAATTGCGAATAAAAAATAAGCTATTCACTAATTTCCCCCCGCAAGCTTTTATTCAGGTACATTTTAATTTCGTTATTACTTAGGGCTTGCCCCAACAGAAACATTAATTTGGTAATTGCAGCTTCTGTTGTCATATCTTTTCCGGAAACAACGCCTGCATTTAACAATTCCATACTTGTTTCGTACTGGCCCATTATTACACGGCCGCCTTCACATTGTGTAATATTTAAAACAATAATTTCATTTTTAATTGCTCTTTTAATACAATTTATTAACCATTGAGTAGTTGGAACATTTCCTGAGCCAAATGTTTCGAGCACAATTCCTTTAATGCCTGGAATATTAAGAATTGATGTAAAAACATTTTCGCTGATGCCAGGAAACATTTTAAGAATTACCACATTATCATCAAACTTTGTGTTGATTTTTAAGATTCCTTTATTTTCAGGATGATAAATAAATTCATCGCTGTAACGAATATCAACTCCGGCAACTGCAAGTGCCGGGTAATTAACTGAATGAAATGCGCTAAATTGTTCTGAATCTCTTTTTACAGTTCGGTTTCCACGATACAATTTAAAATCGAAATAGATACATACCTCTGGGACTTTACTTTTTCCACCGTATTTTGCTGCCGCAATCTCAACAGAAGTAATCAGGTTTTCTTTTCCATCAGTCCGAATTGTTCCAATTGGTAGTTGCGAACCTGTTAAAATTATAGGTTTATCCAGATTCTCAAACATAAAACTCAATGCCGATGCAGTGTATGCCATTGTATCCGTACCATGTAATATTACAAAGCCATCATAATCATTGTAGTTTTTTTTGATTGTGAGCGCAATTTTAACCCAAACGGAGGGATTCATGTTTGAAGAATCAAGTATAGGATTAAGAACTACAGTTTGAATATTATAGTTGAATTTGTTGAGTTCAGGGACTTCTTTAAGGATTTGATCAAACTTGACTGGTGATAATGTACCTGATTCCAGGTGTTGTACCATTCCAATTGTTCCTCCGGTATATATTATTAATATGGATGTTTTTTCTCTTTTTTCTTGTGACATAAGAAAAGTTTGATTTGGTCGCAATGTATCAAATATCAAACAATCTACGCGAATTTTCAGTAGTTATTTCGGCGATTTCTTTAATTGGAATCTGATATATTTCTGATAATTTTTGTGCAGTATAAACCAAATACGAACTTTCATTACGCCGGCCACGTTTAGGGTTGGGCGATAAATAAGGTGCATCAGTTTCTAATACCAGATTATTTATTTCAATATTTTTTAATACCTGGTTTAGATTGCTGTTTTTATAGGTTACAACTCCTCCGATACCCAATAAAAATCCTAAATCAATAATTTTTTTTGCTTCAGTTTCCTCACCCGAAAAACAGTGAAAAATTCCTTTTAAAGTTCCATCCTGTTCGTTATTTACAATGTCATAAACTTCATTAAATGATTCTCTTACATGAATAACAATTGGGAGGTTACGCGTTTTTGCCAGTTTTATCTGATGCCGGAAAGCATCTTTTTGTTCTTCAATAAATGTCCGATCCCAATATAAATCTATTCCTATTTCACCGATTCCATAAAATTTTTGTTTTTCAAGCCAATATTCAACAAGTGATAGTTCTTCTTTATAATCATGTGAAACCGAAGTTGGATGAAGCCCCATTAAGGGGTAGCAAACATGAGGATATGAATTACTTAAATCAAGCAACCTTTTAATTGTGCCTGAATCAATATTGGGAAGTACAATTTTTTTGACATCATTGTTATAGGCATTTTGAAGCACCTCTTCAATGTCATCATTAAAGTCTTCAGAATAAATATGTGAGTGTGTATCAATCAACATGTCGGAAAAAATTTCGACAAATGTATAAAAGCAAATTATCCTAATACACAATTTAACTTTAACAAAAAATTAAGTTTTCACTGTATTTCAGGATAAATGGTAAAAAGTTATAAGCACTTTTTGCTGGTCTTTATACAACTCCCTGTGCAATCATGGCATCAGCGACCTTTACAAATCCACCAACATTAGCCCCTTTTACATAATCCACTTTATAGCCATTTTTTCCATAGGTAACGCATGTTTCGTGTATGTCTTTCATTATATGTTTAAGCCGTAAGTCAACTTCTTCGCGTAACCAATTATACCGCATGCTGTTTTGCGACATTTCAAGTCCTGAAACTGCAACACCACCTGCATTTACAGCTTTTCCCGGTGCATAATCAATATGTTCAGAAAGAATTTCTGCTGCTTCCGCTGTGCATCCCATATTTGAAGCTTCAGCAACCATTTTGCAACCATTTTTAATAAGTTCTTTTGCATCAACAGCATTTAATTCATTTTCGGTTGCACATGGAATTGCCAAATCTACCGGTATTTCCCAAGGGTGTTTGCCGGAAATAAATTTCGCTTTAAATTCCTGCGCATAGGGCAGTACAATGTCGTTATTCGAGGCACGAAGTTCAAGTAAGTAATCAACTTTGTCCCCTTTTATTCCTTCTGCATCGTAAATATATCCGTCTGGGCCTGAGATGGTAACTACTTTTCCTCCCAGCTCATTAATCTTTGTAATTGTTCCCCATGCTACATTTCCAAATCCTGAAACTGAAATGGTTTGACCTTCTATATCTTTCCCAATGCGATGTAACATATGTTGAGCAAAATATACAGCGCCAAATCCTGTGGCTTCAGGACGAATCAAGCTGCCACCCCATGCAAGTCCCTTACCTGTTAATACACCAGTAAATTCGTTTTTCAAGCGTTTGTACTGACCAAATAAATAGCCGATTTCGCGTCCTCCAACTCCTATATCGCCTGCTGGCACATCGGTATTTGGGCCAATATGCCGATAAAGTTCGCACATAAACGATTGACAAAATCGCATGATTTCGCTGTCAGTTTTACCTTTTGGACTGAAATCAGAACCACCCTTCCCTCCGCCCATGGGTAATGTGGTTAAGCTGTTTTTAAAGGTTTGCTCGAATCCAAGAAATTTTAATATGCTTAAAGTAACACTGGCATGAAAACGCAATCCGCCCTTGTAAGGTCCTAATGCAGAATTAAATTCAACCCGATAGCCACGGTTAATTTGCACATCACCACGATCATCAACCCACGGTACCCGAAACATGATAACCCGTTCAGGTTCTACCATCCTCTCAAGGATTTTTGCCTTTATATATTTGGGATTTTTACTGTAATAATCCCAAACAGAACTTATAACTTCCTCAACTGCCTGATGGAATTCACTCTCTCCAGGGGTTCTTTTCTCTAAATCACCTATGAATTTGTTTATATCTGCGTTCATTTCAATAATAATTTTAAGTTACAGTGCCAAAGATATAATTCTTAAAATCGAAAATACATGGTTTAATATCATATTCCGTTTTATACAAAATTGCTGAATTACAACATGTTGGTTATAAAAAAAATGTGTTTAAAAACAGTTTGTGACAATTTTCAGATTTTTAGGTATAAAAAAAGCTCTTTTCAGAAAAGAAAAGAGCTTTTTTAAATATTATGGTTTCGATTACATCATTCCACCCATTCCACCCATTCCACCGGGACCACCCATTGGCATAGATGGTTTATCTTCTTTTTCTTCAACAATTACAGCCTCTGTTGTTAAGAACATTCCAGCAATTGACGCAGCGTTTTCAAGCGCAATACGAGTTACTTTAGCAGGGTCAATAACACCAGCTTCGTAGAGGTTTTGATAAACATCTGTACGGGCGTTATAACCATAATCGCCTTTACCTTCTTTGATTTTTTGAACAACTACTGCACCTTCTTTACCAGCATTTGCAACAATTTGGCGAAGTGGTTCTTCAATGGCACGTTTGATGATTTCAACACCTGTTTGTTCGTCATCGTTTTCACCTTTTAATGAATTTAAATCTTCGATTGCTCGTATATATGCAACACCGCCACCAGGAACAATTCCTTCTTCAACTGCTGCACGGGTTGCACTTAAGGCATCATCAACACGGTCTTTCTTCTCTTTCATCTCAACTTCTGAAGTTGCGCCAACATAAATTACAGCAACACCACCTGCCAATTTGGCTAAACGTTCCTGTAATTTTTCTTTATCGTAATCAGAAGTTGTGGTTTCAATTTGTTTTTTAATTTGACCAACACGTGCCGAAATTCCTTCAGATGCACCTGCTCCATTTACGATTGTAGTAACTTCTTTGTCAACAGTAATTTTTTCACACTGGCCTAATAAATCAAGCGTTGCTTGTTCAAGTTTCATCCCTTTTTCTTCGGTAATAACCGTTCCACCAGTTAAAATGGCAATGTCTTCCAACATTTCTTTTCTGCGGTCACCAAATCCAGGTGCTTTTACAGCACAAACTTTAAGCGAACCGCGCAATCGGTTAACTACCAAGGTTGCCAAAGCCTCACCGTCAACATCTTCAGAAATTATCATTAACGGACGACCGGTCTGTGCACTTGCTTCCAAAATGGGAAGTAGGTCTTTCATTGTGCTGATTTTTTTGTCGTAAATCAGAATGAAAGGATTTTCAAGTTCAGCAGCCATTTTTTCGGCATCAGTAATAAAATAAGGAGAAATATAACCGCGGTCGAATTGCATACCTTCTACTACATCAACATAAGTATCTGTACCTTTTGATTCTTCAATTGTTATAACTCCTTCTTTATGAACTTTCTGCATTGCTTCAGCAATCAGTTTGCCAATTGTATCATCGTTGTTTGCGGCTACTTTAGCAACAGATTCAATCTTTGCATAATCGTCACCAATGGTTTGTGCTTGTTTCGCTATGCTTTCAACTACTTTTGCAACAGCTTTGTCAATACCTCTTTTTAAATCCATAGGATTTGCTCCGGCAGCAACATTTTTTAAGCCAACTGCAATGATTGACTGAGCTAAAACAGTTGCAGTTGTAGTACCGTCACCAGCATCATCTCCGGTTTTCGAAGCTACCTCCTTTACCATTTGAGCGCCTAAATTTTCATAAGCATCTTTCAAATCAATTTCCTTTGCTACGGTTACACCATCTTTGGTTATTTGAGGTGCTCCAAATTTCTTTTCAATTACTACATTGCGTCCTTTAGGTCCCAATGTTACTTTAACTGCATTCGACAGTTTATCCACGCCGCTTTTTAGCATTTCGCGTGCTTCAATTTCGAATTTAATTTCTTTTGACATAGTATTACTTTTTTTGATTTAATTATGCGATGTACAAAACGTCAGATTGTGACATTAATAAATAATCTTCACCATCAATATTCAATTCTGTTCCGGAATATCTTCCATAGAAAACAACATCACCAATGTTCAGTTCCATTGGTTCGTCTTTTTTACCACTACCCACCAATAACACTGTTCCAATTTGTGGTTTTTCTTTTGCTGAATCCGGAATAATTATTCCACTTACTGTTTTTTCTTCAGCTGCCCTTGGTTGAACCAGGATTTTTCCAGCCAGAATTCTACCTTTTAAATCTGCCATAGTTTTATAAGTTTTTATTATAATTAAACATTATTTTTAAAAAATCGACATGGTGATTTTACACAATCTGTGCCAACCACTCAACATTGCATATTTTAGCAAAAACAAGGACAAAATTTCACAGACAACTTTTATGGGCACACTTAAAGTAGACTCAATACGCTAAAATTCAAATGGCTGCGATTAATGACAATGCTTCTGACATGGTGTCAGAGTATATTAATACTTATTCTTTGTTTGTCTTTTCATCCCAATATTTAAAACTTTCAAAGTGATTAACTTATACAATTTGTTTTCAAGAAATAATGCCATAAGATTTGCTTATAGCATTATTTTTATTAATCAAATTGATTAGAAACCGATTCCAAAACCTAAGCTAAAAAAAGGTTCCCAATCATCAAAAGGAGAATTACCATTTCCAGCCGTCGCGATAGTTATGTTTTATCCATTCTTCGCACATTTCCTGTGCATTCCACTCAACCCTTTGTTTCGACTGATCATCAACCTGTTTGGTAACCACATCAGAAGAATATGGTAAAAGTTTGGTTATTACCAATTTATCATTAGGAGACAGATTTGTAACCTTCATATTCTCACTATCCCAAAGAAAGGTTTTTTGAAGCGATTGCATACGAACTGCAAGGTTACCCATTACCACCATTTCGTTAAAAGGGCCGGCATATTCGAAATTGGAAGCAGGTTTTCCACCATTTTTACAACAGTTTACAAAATGCATTTCATGTCGCCCTCCTCCATTCGAATCATCAGGAATCCTTTCGAGTTTTACCTTGGTTTCGGGAATGGTTTCTGTTCCGTTTTTATATACTTTCCAGTTTCCCCCGTAACTTTCGGCAATTAGTGTTGCTTCAGAGCCAACCAACATAAAGCCGCCTCCGGGATTCATTGGCGCATCAAGTGGCAAATCGAACGGACGTGCGGGCATCAATCCTCCATCGTACCAGGTTAATTCCAGTTCGGGAGCTGCACAATAAGCTAAATTTTCACGTGCCGGGAATAGAAATGTAACCTTGGATGAAACTGGTGCACTTTCAGTATTTACAAGCGAAGAGCTCGCCTGAAATGCTTTTGGTGCACCCAGATTCAGCGCAAAATAGGGTACATCCAGCAGGTGACATCCCATATCGCCAAGAGCGCCGGTTCCAAAATCCCACCAACCTCTCCAAATCCATGGATGATATTCAGGATTATAAGCACGCATTTTTGCAGGACCAATAAACAAATTCCAATCTAATGTTTTTGGTATTTCCACTTCTTTCAGGGGCTTGGGCATTCCCTGTCGCCATATTGGTCTGTTTGTCCACACGTGTACATCTTTTACTTCGCCCAGACATCCACTTTGTACTATTTCAGCCACTTCATAAACAGTATCGCTTGAGTGCCCTTCGTTTCCCATTTGAGTTACAACTCTGTATTTTTTTGCAGCTTCTGTCAGTTGTCGTGATTCCCAAACCGAGTGCGTTAAAGGTTTCTGGCAATAAACATGTTTGCCCAACTGCATGGCTGTCATTGCAGTAATTGCGTGTGTATGATCGGGTGTGGCAATTACAACGGCATCAATATCTTTTTGTTTATCAAACATTTCTCTGAAATCCTTAAATTTTACAGCTTTCGGATAAGTTTTGAAAACTGGGTTGGCATAATCCCAGTCAACATCGCACAGTGCAACCATATTTTGGTTCGGCATATTTTTCAGATTTACACTTCCTTTGCCGCCAATTCCGATTCCGGCAATATTCAATTTATCACTTGGCGGGATATGACCCAGTCCGGATACCGCATAACTTGGAATAACAGAAAAGCCTGCTGCAGCTGTGGCTGTTGAAACAATAAATTTGCGACGGGAAAGGTTTAGATTTGAATTTGTTTTCATAACAGTGTATTTTAAAAAATTAAGTTAAAAACAGGGAGTTAAATTTATTGAATTCCAGTGGTTAATAACAAGTTATTTATGAAATATTTCCTTCAGTCACATTAGAAAGTTATTTATCTTATTTTTTCACATTACTTTTAAGCCATTAAAAATATATAATGAATATCGATAAATATCCTTCGAAATTACTTGAAAATGCCGTAAACGAATTTTCGAAACTGCCCGGAATTGGACGAAAAAGCGCACTTCGGCTTGTGCTTCATTTGCTTCGGCAGGATGTTGAGAAAGTCAACTATTTTGGCAACTGTCTCATTCAGCTTCGCAACGAAATAAAACATTGCAAAATTTGCCACAATATTTCTGATTATGAGGTTTGTCAGATTTGCAACAATCCATCACGACACCGCAGTGTAATTTGTGTGGTTGAGAATATTCGGGATGTTATGTCAATTGAAAATACGCAGCAGTTCAACGGTTTATACCATGTTTTGGGTGGAATTATTTCACCGATGGACGGAATTGGGCCGGCTGATCTTGAAATTGAATCACTCATTAAACGGGTTGAAAACGGTGAAATAATCGAAATCATACTGGCACTTTCAACAACCATGGAAGGCGATACCACAAACTTTTATATATTCAGAAAGCTAAAAGACAAAGAGGTGCGGGTTACTACACTGGCACGTGGAGTTTCGGTTGGCGATGAACTTGAATACACAGATGAAATTACGCTTGGTCGTTCACTTGCCAACCGTGTTCCTTACGAAACTTCTATGGGAAAATAAACACCACGGATTATCAGATTTATGCTTATTTTTCGTTATCCAAAAGGAATAATTACATTTGATAAATGAATACTTTAAACTTCGGTCTTTGTTCTTTGGTCTTCGGTCTCCCGACTTCTGACTTCCGACTTCCGACTTCCAACTTTCTCAAAACATGAAACTTTCAGTAATTATAGTCAACTACAATGTAAAACATTTTCTGGAGCAGTGTCTGCATTCGGTTTACAAAGCTGCAAAAGGTATTGAAACCGAAATTTTTGTTGTTGACAATAATTCGGTGGACGGTTCAGCTCAGTTAATTCGTGAAAAATTTCCCAATCTTAATTTTATTGAAAATAAGGAAAATGTTGGTTTTTCGCGGGCAAATAATCAGGCTATCAGAATTGCAAAAGGAAAGTATATTTTATTACTCAATCCCGATACAGTTGTTGAAGAAGACACTTTTTTGAAGGTGATTGATTTTATGGAAAAACACACCGACGCTGGCGGACTTGGCGTAAAAATGATTGACGGTAAAGGTACTTTTCTTCCTGAATCGAAGCGTGGATTGCCAACACCGTGGGTTGCATTTTACAAAATATCCGGGTTGGCAAAATTATTTCCCAATTCCCGTAAATTTGGTAAATATCACCTTTCATATTTAAGCGAAAATGAAATTCATGCTGTGGATATTTTAGCAGGCGCTTTTATGTTAATGCGCAAGGAAATGCTTGATAGTGTTGGTTTGCTAGATGAAACATTTTTTATGTATGGCGAAGATATTGATCTGTCGTACCGTATAACTTTGGGTGGCTACAAAAATTACTATTTTCCCGAAACCACCATTATTCATTATAAAGGAGAAAGTACAAAAAAGGGTTCTCTCAATTATGTAAAGGTTTTTTATAATGCGATGATAATTTTTGCCCGCAAACATTTCTCGGGTGGAAAAGCGGGTATTTTCACATTTATCATTCAAATGGCAATTTATTTCAGCGCATTTATTTCCTTAGCGAAACGAGCTTTTAAGGGAATTTACCTGCCAATTCTTGATGCGTTGCTAATCTTTTTAGGATTTCTTTTTATTACTCCTTTTTGGGAAACTGCACATTTTGGAAATGCAAATTATTATCCTGCTGAATTTATTCGAGTTGTTGTACCGGTTTATATTCTATTTTGGCTTTTGGGAATATTTATTTCCGGCGGTTATAAAATTCCGGTTAATCTGTACAAGTTAGTGCGTGGTTTGTTTTGGGGTTTAATTTCAATCCTGCTGGTTTATTCGCTTGTTGATGAAAGATTTCGTTTTTCAAGAGCTTTAATTTTACTTGGTTCTGTGTGGGCTGTTTTTATTTTGGTGTTTTTCAGACTGACTTTTCACTGGTTGAAAATAAAACAGTTTCGACTTGATTTTAAACGTAACAAACGTATTGCAATAGTTGGGCACTCAACCGAGGCTACCCGGGTAAAACAATTACTGGAAAACACTCACATTCGATCGGAACTGGCTGGTTTTATTGCTCTTGACCATTCTGATAAAGGACAAAATTACATTGGCCAGTTGAACCAGCTTTCTGAAATTATCAGAATAAACCGCATTAATGAGATTATTTTTTGTGCCGAAAATATAAGTTCGGCACAAATAATTCGTGCAATGCTCGATTTAACTCAACTTGATGTGGACTACAAAATTGCACCACCGGAAAGCTTAAGTATTATTGGCAGCAATTCCATCCACACCGCCGGTGATTTGTATGTTGTAAATGTCAACGCAATTTCAAAACAATCCAACAGGCGGTACAAAAGAATGTTTGACATTCTTTCATCATTTATATTGTTGATTGTAAGTCCGGTGGTAATTTGGTTGTACCAAAATAAATCTCAGTTTCTTAGTAATATTCTGAATGTATTGAAAGGAAGTAAATCCTGGGTTGGTTATATTTCAGAACCTGGTTTTTATGAAAATTTACCTGTATTAAAAAGTGGAATTCTCAATCCTGCAAATCTTTTTGCCGAAATAAAACTGGATGCCGAGAAGAAATCGCAGTTGAATATGATTTATGCCAAAGATTACAGCATTACAACCGATTTGGAAGTTATGCTGAAAGGCTGGCAAAATTTGGATGGATAAGTTTTAAAATAATTTTACAGGTTTTTATATTAATTATGCTCAAGCATCCAGCATTCAGTATCCAAAATCAGAATTCAAATTTAACTCCGGTTATTTTTTCAGAAATTTCCCACAGCTTATTTGCGTCTTCTAAATTGTGTGAAGCAGCGTTTGATTTTACGAGAACCGGATAACCTTTCATTTCATAAAAACCATTTGGTCCGTAGTACTCACCACCTTTTACTGTAGGATCAACTGCAGCGCGGATTTCAGGAAGCGCACCCTTTTCAGCCTCCTGAAAAAATGGTGACATCAAAGGTTTTAAAATTTTGAAAATCAGTTTGTCTTCAAGATATCTTGCGAGGTTCGTATTTGAAACTCCCGGATGCGCCGCAACTGCTATGCTGTTTATTCCTGATGCTTCAAATTTTCTTTGTAATTCGTATGTGAAAAGTAAGTTCATGAGTTTTGAACGACCATATGATTTTATAGGTGAATAACCTTTCCCGTTTTCAAATAGCAAATTGTCAAAATCCATTTTTCCTTGTTTGTGTGCCATGCTACTAACATTAACTACCCTTGAATCAGGTGTATTTTTTATTACATCGAAAAGTTGACCGGTTAAAGCAAAATGCCCAAAATGATTGGTTCCGCATTGGGCTTCCAATCCATCTTTAGTAAGGAAATACGGTGTTGTCATAATTCCGGCATTATTTAAAAGTACATCTATCCGATTATATTTCTTTTTAAAACTTTCGGTAAAACTATTAATTGATGCAAAATCCATCAGGTCGAGTTGCAATACGGTAATGTTCCCTTTTACTTTACCAATATTGCTTTTGGCTGTTTCTCCTTTTTCAGTTGAGCGGCTGGTAAGAATTACCTCCGCACCATGCTGTGCAAATGCTTTTACCGATTCATAACCCAATCCGCTGTTTCCTCCGGTTACGATGATTACTTTTCCTTTTAAATCAGGAATATTTTTTATAGTCCATTTTTTATTGCTCATAATATATTTTTTTATAATTTCTTAATTGTTTTAATGGCTAAGTGTTTAATAATCAGATAATCTTAAAATGTCTTCCGGTGCGAGAACCTTTTTTGCATATCCTTTGTCAATTGAATTAATCATAGCCAGTCCTATTTGTTTGGTTGTTACCACTGAATTTGGTGATATTGCTTTTATGATTTTAACCAGCCACATAAAATAGTCATACATAAATTGGTAACTTTTTGTTGCAGATTTTACACCGCGTAATGGAATAATTATACCCGGCCGAAACATAAAGGCTTGTTCAAATCCCATTTGCAACAGTGCGTTTTCGGTTTTACCTTTTATGCGCGCCCACATTGTTCTTCCTTTTTCCGATGAATCGGTTCCTATGCCCGAAACATAATTGAATGTTATTTTTGGATTGATTCGAAAAAGTGTGTTTGCCAGCGCAATCGTAAAATCATATGTGATTCGCTTGTATTGTTCTTCTTTCAATCCGGCTGCACTAACGCCCAGACAGAAAAAACAGGCATCACATCCGGTGAGTTGGGATTGAACCTGGGAGAAATCAGTAAAATCGGTATGTATCAATTCCTTTAATTTAGCGTGCTTTATTTCAACAGGTTTTCTGCCGATTGTCAAAACCTCGCTAATTTCATCATGATCCAGGCACTCCAATAAAACACCTTTTCCAACCATTCCGGTTGCTCCTGTGATAATTACTTTTTTCATAAATATCTTGTTGATTGTAAATATCGTATAATTTTATCGAAGCTTCTTAATTCATTTAATAACTGTAATTAATATGTTTCTTTTTTAATAATGATTGAGCTTATATTTTACTCAAATGGGTGGTATTCTTAAGTGTAAATTTGTTATTTCAGATCTACTTAAACAATCACAGGTAATATAAAATCCACAAAAATAAAATCAATTCACCACTGCAAATTTGTGCGGGTAAATATTTATTAAAGCATAAAAGCGGTATAATGTTTTCCAGTTTATCTGTAATTATTACTTTCAGTTTGTCACTGTTTCTCCCTTAGTCATAACCACAAAACCTGACAAATTTACTTTTTCCGGATTTTGTCAGTTAAAAAAAGATAAAATATTCTGACACAAATTCATCCATTTTTCCTATTGAGTCCTTAATAATCTGCAAGTTGTGTTAACGTAGTTTAATAATTAAAAATTAATGTGAATTATGAAAATGTAGGTACGTTGTTTGAAAATTAATGGATGAAATAAAATTAAAATTTAAAAATCATGGAAAAGATAAAGAGAACGATGTCGATGTTTGCTGTTGCTTTGGTTACAGCAATTTTAGTTGTTTTTGTTTATACGAAAACAAACGTACCAATTAACCAGGTAATAGCAGGTGAGAAACCGCCAATACATCTGGCTAATCAGGTTTACAATGAAAATCAGCCGGGTCAATTGCCGGATTTAACAGAGGCCGCTGAAAGAAGTGTGCATGCCGTGGTTCATATTCAGGTAAAAATGGAACAGGAAATGAATCCGGGAATGGATAGTGACAATCCATTTTATCATTTCTTTTTCGGGCCGGGTAATCCAGGGATGAATGGTCATCAGGGCCAAAGACAAGCACCACAATATGCTATGGCATCAGGTTCAGGAGTTATAATAAGTCCGGATGGTTACATTGTAACGAATAATCATGTAGTTGATGATGCAGTAAATGTCGATGTTATTTTGGACGATAATCGTCAATATAAGGCTAAAGTCATTGGTAAAGATGCAAATACAGATATAGCACTTGTCAAAATTGATGCAGAAAATCTTCCCAATCTTTCATGGGGTAATTCTGATGCGTTAAAGTTGGGTGAATGGGTACTCGCTGTGGGTAATCCATTCAATTTGACATCTACTGTTACAGCTGGTATCGTGAGTGCCAAGTCAAGAAGTATTGGCATTATGAGCGGACAAATGCCATTGGAATCGTTTATACAAACCGATGCTGCGGTAAACCCGGGAAACAGTGGTGGTGCTTTGGTAAATACAAATGGTGATTTGGTAGGTATTAATTCTGCTATTGCTTCTCAAACTGGTTCTTATTCAGGTTATTCTTTTGCAGTTCCTGCATCCATTGCTCAAAAAGTTGTATACGACTTGAAAAAATATGGTGAAGTACAACGTGCCGTTTTGGGAGTTATGATGCGGACAGTTAATGATAGTATCGGCAAAGCAAATCATCTTGATAAAATGGAAGGAGCATATGTAGTGAACACAACCGAAGATGGTGCCGCCCGAAAGGCTGGTATCAAAGAAGGCGATATTATAGTTTCTATTGATGAAGCTCCTGTAAATACAGGTGCTCAACTGCAGGAACAAATTGGGAAATATAATCCTGGCGACAAAATAAATGTTGGTGTTTTTAGAGATGGAAAAGAAAAAGAAATTAGTGTTGTTTTGCGCAATTTGAAAGGTGATACTTCGATTATGAAGGAACCTTCATCTGCACTTGGTGCCGAATTTGGCCCTGTAGCGGAAAAAGACAGAGAAAAATTGAACATTGATAATGGTGTACAGGTTACTAAACTTTCAGGTGGAATTCTGAAAGATTCCGGAATTGAAACTGGATTTATTATTACAGAAATAAATAAGTTCCCTGTTGCAAGCAAAGAAGATATTGAAAGAGTTTACATGCGTTCGGATAGCAAAAAACCAATTCTCGTTGAAGGTTTCTATCCTGATAAAGGTTATGCATATTATGTAATAAAACCTGATGAGGTTGCGAAATAATTAGATTATCATTTTATCAATTGATGCTAATTAAGGCTATTTTCAATAAAATGGAAATAGCCTTTTTTGTATTTGAAAAGTAGAAGTGCGAAAATTGGAATAATTTGAAAGTTTGAAATTTTTGTTATCCTTCTGACAACTTCTGTAGAAATTCAACCATCTGCAATCAATTTAACACATATTTCCCAAAAATTCATTTATTATTTCTGATAAAGCTTTTCGCGCTGTTCGTGGATGCGTTCATCGCTAATATAGTCGTCATAGTTCATCAGTTTATCTATTATTCCGTTTGGAGTTAATTCAATAACCCTGTCACAAATTGTAGAAATAAATTCATGGTCATGCGATGACATAAATACATTGCCTGGAAAGCGTTGCAAATTGTTATTAAACGATTGAATTGATTCCAAATCGAGATGATTGGTTGGTGTGTCCAAAATTAGAGCATTGGCATTGGCCAGCATCATTCTTGCAATCATACAGCGTACTTTTTCACCTCCGGAAAGTACATTTACTTTTTTATAAATTTCATCGCCGGCAAAAAGCATTCTTCCAAGATATGTCCTTACAAAAATTTCAGTTGTGTCGCTTGTAAACTGGCAAAACCAGTCGAAAAGAGTAAGCTTTGTGCTGCTGAAAAACTCAGCATTGTCAAGCGGTAGGTAGGCAGTTGTAATGGTTTGCCCCCATTGATATGAGCCTGAATCGGGTTCGGCATGGCCAGTTATTATCTCAAAAAATGCCGTCATTGCCCGCGGATCTCTCGAAATAAAGACAATCTTTTCACCTTTTTCAGCTACAAAATCAACATCTTTAAAAACAACTTCTCCATCAATACTTGCACTTAATCCTACAACATCCAGTATTTTATCGCCGGCTTCACGTTCGGGAGTAAAAATAATCCCCGGATATTTTCTTGTTGAAGGTCTGATATCTTCAATATTCAGTTTTTCGAGCATTTTTCGGCGGCTAGTTGCCTGTTTCGATTTTGCAACGTTGGCACTGAAACGCTGAATAAATTCCAGCAACTCTTTCTTTCTTTCTTCCGCCTTTTTATTTTGCATTTGTTGCTGTCGAAGCGCCAACTGGCTACTTTGGTACCAGAAACTATAGTTGCCTGCGAACATTTTTATGTCGTTGAAATCAATATCGATTGTATGGGTGGAAATTGCATCCAAAAAGTGCCTGTCATGTGAGACTACCAATACAGTATTTTCATAATTGGCCAGATAATTTTCAAGCCACACAACTGTTTCAAGGTCAATGTCGTTGGTAGGTTCATCAAGCAAAAGATTGTCGGGTTTACCAAAAAGTGCCTGCGCGAGTAAAACCCTCACCTTTTCCTTCCCGCTCATATCTTTCATTAAAGTGTAGTGTGATTCCTCTTTTATACCAAGATTACTAAGAAGCGATGCCGCATCACTTTCAGCATTCCAGCCGTTCATGTCAGCAAATTCAGCTTCCAATTCAGCAGCTTTCAACCCATCTTCATCCGAAAAATCGGGTTTGGCATACAACGCATCTTTTTCGTGCATAATGTTCCACAGGCGCTCGTGACCTTTCATTACAGTGTCTATTACCGAAAATTCATCGAAAGCAAAATGATTCTGACTCAATACTGAAAGGCGTTCGCCCGGACCTTGTGTGATTTTTCCAAGTGTTGGCTCTATTTCACCCGAAATAGCCTTTAAAAAAGTAGATTTTCCGGCACCATTAGCACCAATTATACCATAACAGTTTCCGGCAGTAAATTTCATATTTACATCCTGAAACAATATACGCTTCCCGAACTGAATCCTTAAATTTTCAACTGTAATCATCTGAACAAAAATTAAACTGCTTTCCACTTTTTGTGAAAGGAGTGCAAATGTAGAGATTAATCATTGAAATTGGAAAAAATGAAAGGAATGTGCTTCATTGAATTTAAATTCTTAACGGTAGTTTATTGTATCCATCAATTATTCGATGAATTTAAATCTACCATGAGAAATATTTATAACTAACAAATAATAAGCAACATATAGTTACAATAATTTTCAAAAAAAGTTAATGCTGAATAAAATGTTTAATTTAAATATATAATTAATGAACAAATATTGAATGTTTAATGTTGTAGTAAATAAGTTAAACAAAAAAATAAAAATGCTATGAAAACGTACAAATTTTACATTTTAATTTTAGCAGTCTTTATGACAGCAAGCTTTGCAACGAAGGCTGAAAGTGTAGTGGATATTATTGTAAACAGTCCAAATCATACGATTTTGGAAGCTGCTCTAATTGAAGCTAATTTTATAGATGATCTTGAAGGTTCAGGTTCTTTTACAGTATTTGCACCAACTGATGCCGCATTTAATGCACTGCCTGAAGGTACTTTGGAAGCACTTTTAGCTGATTCGAGAGGTGCTTTAACACAGATTTTACTATACCATTTGGTAAAAGGAAAAGTAATGAGTGCCGAATTGTCTGACGGATTAATTATTGATACTTATAATGATAGTGACAGAAAATTGAAAGTATCAATCACTTCGGACGGCGTATTCATCAACAATGCAAAAGTAACTGTTGCTGATTTGGAAGCAGAAAATGGTGTGGTGCATGTAATCGATGCTGTACTTCTGCCACCAACAATGCCAGCCACAGTAGCAGATATTATTGTAAACAGTGAAAACCACACCACTTTGGAAGCCGCTGTTGTAGCTGCCGGTCTGGTGGAAACATTGCAGGGCGAAGGACCGTTCACCGTTTTCGCACCAACAGATGCAGCCTTTGCCGCATTACCTGCCGGAACAGTTGAAGCACTTTTAGCTGATATTCCGGCGCTGACAAACATTCTAACATATCATGTAGCTGGAGCCAAAGCGATGAGTTCAGACCTGAGTGACGGGCAGAAAATTGTTACCGTACAGGGAAAAGAAGTAACTGTTACCATCAACGAAGACGGAGTTTTCATCAACAATGCGAAAGTAACTGTAGCTGATTTGGAAGCAGAAAATGGTGTGGTGCATGTAATCGATGCTGTACTTCTGCCACCAACAATGCCAGCCACAGTAGCAGATATTATTGTAAACAGTGAAAACCACACCACTTTGGAAGCCGCTGTTGTAGCTGCCGGTCTGGTGGAAACATTGCAGGGCGAAGGACCGTTCACAGTTTTTGCACCAACAGATGCAGCCTTTGCCGCATTACCTGCCGGAACAGTTGAAAGTTTATTGGAAGACCCGACGGGAACATTAACTGATATTTTATTGTATCATGTAGTTTCAGGCAAAGCCATGAGCACAGATTTGAGTGACGGACAGATGATTGAAACTGTACTTGGGAAAGACATTACGGTAAAAATCACTGCTGAAGGAGTTTTCATCAACAATGCGATGGTAACTGTTGCAGATTTGGAAGCAGAAAATGGTGTGGTGCATGTAATCGATGCTGTACTTGCTGCCACCAACAATGCCAGCCACAGTAGCAGATATTATTGTAAACAGTGAAAACCACACCACTTTGGAAGCCGCTGTTGTAGCTGCCGGTCTGGTGGAAACATTGCAGGGCGAAGGACCGTTCACAGTTTTTGCACCAACAGATGCAGCCTTTGCCGCATTACCTGCCGGAACAGTTGAACACTTTTAGCTGATATTCCGGCGCTGACAAACATTCTAACATATCATGTAGTTGGAGCCAAAGCGATGAGTTCAGACCTGAGTGACGGACAGAAAATTGAAACTGTACAGGGAAAAGAATAACTGTAAACATCACTGATGAAGGAGTTTTCATCAACAATGCGAAGGTAACTGTTGCTGATTTGGAAGCAGAAAATGGTGTGGTGCATGTAATCGATGCTGTACTTCTGCCACCAACAATGCCAGCCACAGTAGCAGATATTATTGTAAACAGTGAAAACCACACCACTTTGGAAGCCGCAGTTGTAGCTGCCGGTCTGGTGGAAACATTGCAGGGCGAAGGACCGTTCACCGTATTCGCACCAACAGATGCAGCCTTTGCCGCATTACCTGCCGGAACAGTTGAAAGTTTATTGGAAGACCCGACGGGAACATTAACTGATATTTTATTGTATCATGTAGTTTCAGGCAAAGCCATGAGCACAGATTTGAGTGACGGACAGATGATTGAAACCATACTTGGGAAAGACATTACGGTAAAAATCACTGCTGAAGGAGTTTTCATCAACAATGCGAAAGTAACTGTTGCTGATTTGGAAGCAGAAAACGGGGTGGTGCATGTAATCGATGCTGTACTTCTGCCACCAACAATGCCAGCCACAGTAGCAGATATTATTGTAAACAGTGAAAACCACACCACTTTGGAAGCCGCTGTTGTAGCTGCCGGTCTGGTGGAAACATTGCAGGGCGAAGGACCGTTCACCGTATTCGCACCAACAGATGCAGCCTTTGCCGCATTACCTGCCGGAACAGTTGAAGCACTTTTAGCTGATATTCCGGCGCTGACCAACATTCTAACATATCATGTAGTTGGAGCCAAAGCGATGAGTTCAGACCTGAGTGACGGGCAGAAATTTGTTACTGTACAGGGAAAAGAAGTAACTGTGACCATCAACGAAGACGGCGTATTCATCAACAATGCTAAAGTAACTGTTGCTGATTTGGAAGCAGAAAATGGGGTGGTGCATGTAATCGATGCGGTGCTGATTCCAACAGTTACAAATGTTTCAATAATTGAAGATGTTTCTTTCAATGTGTTCCCAAATCCGGCTTCCGATTATATTATGGTGAATACAAATATAGAAAATGGTTTTTTGATTTTAACAGACATTGCAGGACGGATTGTCAAGGAAGTAAACAATGTTAATTCGAATGACAGAATTGATCTAAGTGCTTTAGGAACTGGAGTATATATGGTTAAAATTGGGAATGAAAAATCATTTTCAACTAAAAAATTAATAGTGAAATAAAGATTTGTGTATTCAGTAATTTAAATTGTTAAGGTTTAGTATTGTTTAATATAGACAATGAATTGAACATTTATACATTATAGTGCATCTTACCTGACCAATTGGATGTACTGGTTAAAAAAGGTTGCCACGTTCAGTGGCAACCTTATATCATTAGATACTACGATGTTTGTAAATAAAAAAAATCGAATTTTATGTCATGACAAATGAAAAAACTGAATCACAGATGAAAAAACTGAATCACAGAAATACAATTTTATCCTGAAGCAATTTTAGCTACAGTTCAAATGAGCGGGAGTTTTGACAATTCGCGAAATTGGGATTTGGGTTACTTGCCGGATATATTTTCGGTGGAAATAATAAAAATACCAGGATTATAATGACAACACCCGTTTGTATGTCGACCGGAGAAAATTACAACCATATGAGTTTTGTATTACCTTCCAAAATGGAATTTGAAAAATTACCAAACGAAATTCATGTTCAATTGATGGATTTTAAGCCTGTATTATTTTATGAGGAAGTTCGTTATGAATAAGTGGAATTAATATATTAGAAATCTGTATTCGCATTTTTCAAATCCAACTCCTCAATCCAAATATTCCGGTACAAAACATCATGTCCTTCTGCTTGCAATTTCAAACCGCCGGGAGTATCAGTAATTCCTTTTCCTCCATCATTTCCTCCATCTATTCCAGAATTCGGTCCACCCCAAACCTGGTTGATGGGTACATTTACATGTACTTTTTTCCCATTGAAGTACATTGAAACCATAGCTTTTTCAGAACGTGTTCCGTTTTCAAAACGAGCCGCACGAAATTTAATGTCGTAGGCATTCCATTTGCCAACTCCATTGTAAGCGTAATAGGGTGAAGGTGTTTCGTTAATCACAGCGCCTAATCCGTGGCTGGTTGTATCGCCGTCGAGTACCTGGATTTCGTATCGGTTTTGTAAATAAACGCCACTGTTCCCTCCCGGTTTTTTAATCAGAAATTCGACATGTAGCCTGAAATCGCGGTAAGCTTTTTTTGTAACAATATCTGCCGAACCATATAAACCGCCAACAGCGTTTGGGTCGTTGCTGTTTACAACAGTTCCCTTGTCAACAGGGTCGTTTACAATTTCCCATTTTATTGGCAACTCCGACGAAAAACGCGGGCCTTCCCAGTAAGTCCACTTTTCATCGAGCATTTTACGCGAGCCGTCAAAAATGATTTCAGCAGATTTTGGTGCTTGTGTGCCTACTCCGATTTTTTCTTTTGGTATTAAAACTGCTCCAAGCGACAAAACATATAGAGAAAATACACTGATTGCAAAAATTAACTTTTTCATACGACAGTAGTTTTTATGGTTTAAGTGAGCAAGTTAACAATTTTGTCGATTGCTTTGATTATGTATTCTGTTTTCAAAAACAAATTCCGATTATTATTTTAAAGCCCACTCTACTGCCTTTTCCGCATGAATTGCAGTTGTGTCGAAAGCAGGAATTTTTATATCGTCACTTGAAACCAACATTGGAATTTCTGTGCATCCAAGAATTACACCTTCTGCACCCGCTTTTTCAAGGTTTTCAATAATTTGCTGAAACCCTTTTCTCGATTCATCTTTTATTTCTCCCTGAACAAGTTCATTGTAAATTACATTGTGAATATAATCACGTTCAATTTCCGATGGGAATTATAACTTCAATGCCAAAATTTTGAAAAATATATGTTTTGTAAAAGTCCTTTTCCATTGTGAATTTAGTACCCAATAACGCAACTCTTTTTAATCCAACTTCGGCTATTTTTAAACCTGTTGCTTCAGCAATATGCAAAAATTGGATTGAAATATTCTGAATAATCGCCGGGCTGCAAACATGCATTGTATTCGTACAAAGCACAATTAATTCGGCACCGGCAGCTTCGAGTTGTTTCGCTGAATGTACCATTAATAAATTTAACGATTGCCAGTCTTCAATGTGTTGAAGTCGCTGGATTTCGGCAAAATCAACAGTTAGCAAAATACTTTTACACGAGTGAAACCCACCAAGTTTTTCCTTTACTTTTTTATTAATTAAGCTGTAATAAACCGCTGACGATTCCCAACTCATTCCACCAATTAAACCGATTGTTTTCATTCTTTTAAATTAGTAATGAGTAAGCAGCACACAGTATTGAGTACAAGAATGTGAAAATGAAACTTTGTGATAAGAGCCTATGAATTTTAAGGATTCCATTTTATCCCAACTGTGAATATAAAGATGGAATCTGAACTGCACTCAACTTTCTTCACACTTTAAACCTTGAACTTTAAACTCGATATTAGACTTTCCCTTCCCTAAACTTCATTCCCATTCCTCTCAGAAAATTACGTAAAACCTGGTCTTTACATTCGCGGTACTGGCTTTGCCCGGGTTTGCGGAAGAAGGCACTCAATTCGTGTTTGCTGATTTCCAAACCGGCCAATTTCAATATCTCCAAAATATCTTCATCTTTCAAATCAAGGGCGATTTTGAATTTTCGGAGTATAATGTTGTTGTTGAGTTGTTTTTCAGGAATGGGTTGCGGACCTTCTTTTTTGCCTCGTTTTTCGATTATCAAACCATTCAGAAAAGTGGCAAGTTGAAAACCGGATAACCCAACATAATCCGGGTCGAGTTCCTTTTTCAGCCATTGACTAATTTCTTCACGGGTTGCTTTAATTCCGCCTTGCGAAAAAATTCCCATCATAGTCGAATCGTTAATATCGAGGGCGTATCGGGTGCGTCGCAGAATATCGTTGTTGTCCATTATTATTCGGGTTCGGTGGTGGTATCTGGCAATAGAAACGCAATTGCCATAAAAACCAAGGCGATAGGACCGGCAATTGCAAGCGCAGGTAAATTACTAAAAAGAGATTGATATTTTTCGGGGTTTGTTTCTGCCAAACCAACTGCACCTTTTGAAATTTGAGTAAAAAGGGCTGTATTTTCAATGGCACCAAAAATTAACATATAAACAAATGCACCAAGCAGCCCGCCAACAATAAAAAAGAGGGCATCTTTTCTTCCCCGTCCTGCAGCTACAATGCATGTACCCGGACAGTAACCTCCAACTGCGAAACCAAATCCCAAGAATTGCACCTCCAATTACTACTCCAGAATATGCCGGTTTTACACTTAAATGTCCAGCATCGATAACGTTTAAAGCAAGAAGTATAAAAAGCAGCAAACTGCTAAAACCGATTGCAAACAAAATCACTTTCATCAAGTGAAAATCTTTCAAACGGAGCATATTTATTATTTTTTGAGGGTTTGATGCCTTTGCGCGGTCCAAAGCAAATCCAAATGCTGTACCCAGAATGATGGCAAGAACTATGTTCATGATTATTGTTTTTTAGATTTGAAAAAAAGTATGGCAAAAGGAATTGCAGTTGAAAAAGCGCCGGCAGCAAAGAGATATCCGCTTAGTGAAGTTTGCATCATTCCGCTCATCATGTGTCCGCTGGTGCACCCTCCAGCAAGACGGGCACCAAATAAAGCAAGAAATCCGGCAAAAAAAGCATATAAAAATCGTTTGTTGTGTATTGCACCAAATTTAGCACGCCATACTTCAGGGCTTAATTTATCTATATTGGGAATCTTGTTTCGTGAAAACTTTCCCGATAGGAATCCCCCCAAAATCATACTAAAAACAAAAATAATTCCATAAGAAAAAGGGTTTATTACATCAGCAGCAAGTTTTCCTCCACCCTTGTTCAGGTAGGCATTTGTACTTTCATATCCTGGAGTTTCGCTGTTGGTTTCAGTTATCAAACCAGGTGATAAAACATTCCAGAAAATCCCATCAACAATTGCAAATTCGGTTGAAACGCCCACAGGTTTTACCAGCCAAACAGCTACAAGAAAGACAGAACCCAGTAAAAGTCCGCCTTTTAACCAACTGTACTTTTTAATCATGATAGTTGAATTTTGATAATTTTTTATTGAAATACTGTTTTAAACTATGAATTTGCAAATCTTTTAATAATAGCAGTAAATCATGTATGAACACAAAAAACCACAAGAACACTTGCGGTTTTATGTGGTATATTTTTTAATAATCTACAATCGAAAATGAACTAAACCTGCACTATTTGCTGATTTGCACCCGCACTGCATTTGGACCGCGTTGACCCATTTCAACTTCGTATGTAACTAAGTTGCCTTCTTTTATTTCGCCAATAACATTGTTGGCGTGTACAAAAACATCTTGTTTGGTTTCCAAATCTTTGATAAAACCAAAACCTTTTGACTCGTTAAAAAATGTGATAGTTCCTTTTCTGATCGGATCAACTTCTTCGTCGCTTCCTTTGGGAACACTTACTGCAATATCTTCAAGTTTAACTTCGGTTTTAGTTGAAGGATCGATTGGTTCGTTGGTAATAACGCCATTTTCATCAACATAAGCAATCATGTCATCAAAACTTGATTTTTCCCCGTCTCGTTTTGCAAGTTTTTTTGCTGCTTTTTCTTTTCTTTTTTTTTCTTTTTTGTTCCTAACGTCCTTTTTATTAAAAGATTCCTGCGATCTACCCATAAATTATTTAAGTATTAATGATTAATTTTTTTAAAAGGTCACCTGTGCGTATTCATTACTATGCTTCAAAATGTTTCGCAATTTTTCCAATGCACTGTTTTTAATTTGTCTAATCCGTTCTGTTGAAGTTCCATATTGCAGTGCAATATCATAAAGCGATAATGCACGTGAATTGTTCAAACCGTAACTCATTGTTAAAACACCGGCCTCTCGCTCCGTTAGTTTGCCAATTGCACGCTGAATGTTTGTTCTAACGGATTCATCCATTAATTGATGGTCGGGGGTAGGATAATCTTCGTTTTGAACAATATCATAAAGGCTGAAATCACTTTCTCCGTCATTTGTCAATGGCATGTCAAATGAAATCTGACGCTTTTTTATTGAATTTATTGTTTCAACTTCTTCTATACTTAATTCCAGATAGTTAGCAATTTCAGAGTTTGTAGGATCACGCTCAAGTTGTTGCTCCAGATAAGGGATAGCTTTTGCAACTTTGTTGATAGAAGAAATACGGTTTAAAGGAAGTCGCACAATTCGAGTATGTTCTGAAATTGCTTCCATAATGGATTGGCGGATCCACCAAACTGCATACGAGATGAATTTAAACCCTCTTGTTTCGTCGAATTTTTGTGCTGCTTTTACCAATCCCAAATTCCCCTGGTTAATTAAATCGGGGAATGATAAACCTTGATTTTGATATTGTTTTGCCACTGAAACAACAAATCGAAGGTTTGCTACAACTAATTTTTGTAATGCCACCTCATCACCATTTCGAATTCTGATTGCCAGCGAAACTTCTTCTTCGGCAGTTATAAGCGCATATTTATTGATATCCTGGAAATAACGTACAGTTGATTGTTCGTTGCGTTGGGTTATTTGTTGTGTAATTTTTAGCTGTCTCATATAGAAAACATTATCATTTCAAAACCATTAAATAAGTTAATTCTGGTTTTGATTTTACTTTAAAAGGTACCGAAGCAAAATTTAGATTTAAAAAAACGGTCATCGATGAACCATTAACTGTAAGGAACAGCAGATAAAGCACAAATTCTCAAATCTGAAATGCGCACAAAGATAGCGTTATATTTTGAGATTTAACTTAAAATTTTGATTGACAGCGTTATGATATCTGTTAAAAAATTGAAAATGACCTTGATATAAATCAGATAATAAATATTGCAACCAAAAATATCCAGTCCGGACGGAAAACTGGGGCCGGATGAAGAATTCTTATTATCTGAATCTTTTTCTTTGCACTTACTACTCCGATTTGATAATCAGTTTTTTATATATCTCCATATTTTCAGTATCAAATACACAAAATATAACTTTTTCAATTCTATCATTTTCTGTTAAGAATTGATCTATGGTTTGAACCGCAATTTCCGCAGCTTCTGATTTTGGATATCCATAAACACCTGTGCTGATATTGGGGAAAGCAATGGTTTTTACGTCATTTTCCAAAGCAACCTCAAGGCTGCGCTTGTAGCAGGAAATAAGTTTTTCAGATTCGCCCGATTTGCCCCCATGCCAAACCGGACCAACTGTGTGTATTACAAATCTGGATGGCAGATTATAGCCTTTTGTAATTTTTGCCTCTCCTGTGTTACAACCGTTTAAACTGCGACATTCTTCGAGCAATTCTTTCCCTGCAGCACGGTGGATTGCTCCGTCAACTCCGCCACCACCAAGCAAACTTTTGTTTGCGGCATTTACAATTGCATCAACTTTTAAGGTTGTTATATCGCCGTGAAAAAGTTCAATTTTGCTCATATCTAAAAATTTTGAGTTTAAAGTTCCATGTTGCAAACCCCTTTTTTACAGAACCCCGAATCCAACATCTTTTTTTTCTCAACTAGCCAATTAGCAATTTCCTCACATCTCAATCCCATTTTTCACTACTTTTATGCGCTAAATTAATAAAGCCAATAACCATGAACAAGTTTGCAGTTATATTTTTATTTTCCTTAATGGCTGGAGTATTTTGTGATGCCCAACCAATTTCACTTCATCCGCAAAATCCACATTATTTTATTTACAAAGGCAAACCCACAGTGCTTGTTACTTCAGCTGAACATTACGGGGCTGTGTTAAATGCAGATTTTGATTTTAAAAAGTATTTGCAAACAATGCATGATGAGGGAATGAATTATACACGCATATTTACGGGTACATATGTTGAAATTCCGGGAAGTTTTGGAATTGAAAACAATACCCTTGCGCCTGCCGTTGGAAGTTTTATAACTCCATGGAAAAGAGTTGATGAAGAAAGTTTATATAAGGGAGAAAATAAACTCGATCTCAGCTTGTGGAATCAAGACTATTTTGCACGTTTAAAAGCGTTTGTGTCGATGGCAAATGAACTTGATATTGTTGTAGAGGTCACTTTATTCTGTTCCACATACAATGACGATAGTTGGCAACGCCATCCGTTTAATCCGGGCAATAATGTAAATATTCTTCCAGACAATCTTGACCGCAAAAAATCGAATACCTTTGGAAACGACAATTTAAAAGGGTTTCAGCAAAAACTAGCGGAGAAAATTGTAACAGAATTAAATGATTTCGAAAATGTATTTTATGAAATTCAAAACGAACCCTGGTCCGATGATCCGCAAAAAGGTATGTTAACATTGCGCACTTTGTTACCTAATTCTAAAAATGGGGGCTGGTTTCAATGGGCAGACATGGCATCGGAAGCTTCGCTTGAGTGGCAAAAAATGATTGCAAAAACTGTTGTTGAAACTGAAGCTAATTTGCCTGTTAAACATCTTATTGCCCAGAACTTTAATAACTTTAAGAGCTCACTGGATGCAGTGGATCCTTACGTATCCATCCTCAATTTCCACTACGTTTGGCCCGAAGCGGTTTGGATGAATTATGGCTGGAATCGCCCGGTAAGTTTCGATGAATCCGGGTTTGCCGGAAATTCAGATTCAACATATTTGCGCCAGGCATGGCAATTTTTGATGGCCGGAGGGGCTGTTTTTAACAACCTTGATTATTCATTTTACGTTGGAAAAGAAGATGGAACTGGTGCAAACAACGCTCCCGGTGGGGGAAGCACAAATTTGAGAAAACAACTTACTTTTCTTCGTGATTTTATTGAGTCACTTGATTTTGTGAAAATGCACCCCGATTTTAATGTAGTTGTCCATTCTCCAGGGTCAGAAGTACAAGCTTTGTCGCAACCCGGGAAACAGTATGCAATGGTTTTAACAGGCAACGGGACAAAATGGGTGAAACTGAATTTGCCAAAAGGAAAGTACAATTTCGAATTTATTTCTCCTTACACAGGCAAAGCACTGAAAAAGGGATTATTGGAACAAATGAAAAGCGGAATTTATGAGATGAAAATGCCACAATTTGAGGAAATGGTAGCTTTAAAAATCTGGAAGTAATCGATTCAAATAAAAAGATTGCCACTAAATCACAGATTTTAAAAATTTTATTATCTGTGAATCAGTGGCAATATGTTTAAAGAACTATTCCAATCACAACTATAAAATGTTTTTGGAAGTTTTATATTTCACCCTATTTTATTGTTCAAGCAAAACAGGTTTTCCCAATCCAATATTTTCAAGTGGTTTTAGCTGTGTGGCAGCGTCGCCAACAACAACGTAATATAAATTTTCCGACTTCAGGAATTTCTGTGCCAATGCTTTATGCGATTCAGTTGTCATCGATTTAACTATTGCTTCCTCCTTTTTAACATAGTCGAAAGGTAAATTATATGCACTAATCGATGTTAACATTCCATGCAAAGCCCCCAGAGTTTCAAAGTTTCGGGCATTTGATTTTATCAAAGCATTTTTTGTGAATTCCAAATCTTCATCAGAAATGCCCAGTCGGTATTTTTCAATTTCATTTTTAAAAATCTGAACTGATTCTTCAGTGGCACTGGAACGAACACTTGAGCTGGCTTCAAATGTTCCAAATGTGTTTCCGCCTGAAAATCCGGAACGTGCACCATAGGTAAATCCTTTTTCTTCCCGTAAGATCAAGTTTAAAATACCATTGAAGCTTCCTCCCAATTTGTAATTCATAACAGTTGCCGGATAATATTCATCGGAACTGCGTGGAATAGAGTAATTGCCAATGGTAATAACCGATTGCTTGGCTCCCGGGACATCAACAAAATAAATAGCCGATTTCGCAGGTAGATCAGTTGCAGTATTTTCAGGTATTTCAACTTCAAACGGTTTCCAGTTTGCTGTTAGATTTTCCAGTCCTTTTAAAACTCGTTCCTTTTCGATTTTTCCGGCAATATGCATTTTGGCAACCGAAGGAGAGAAACTTTTTTCATAAAAAGCCTTTAAATCGTCCATGGTAATTGATTCAACTGATTCCAGTGTTCCGTCCGAAGGAACAGCGAGAATATTGTCTTTACCATATACTAGTTTGTTAAAAGTAACATAAGCCAAATAATCCGGACTGGCCTGATTTCTTTTTATACTATTGATCATACGCGATTTTACCAACTCAAACTGTTCTTCGTCCCATCGTGGTTGCAAAAGGATTTCCTCAACCAGCGCCAAAGTATTCTCGTAATTTCGGGTGAGACAGTTTACGTAAATACTCATATTCTCAATGCCGGAACTAATATAAATCCGGGCTCCCAACATGTCTATCGCCTCTTCTAGTTCTTCAGGTGTTTTGTTTACCGTGCCTTCCATTAACATGCTGGCTAAAAAGCTGGCAACACCTGCTTTATCTTTTGAAGTTAATATATGACCACCATCCATTACAATTGAGTATTGAATCAGGGGTAATTCATTTTGTTCAATTCCATATATTTTTATTCCATTTGATGTATTTGCTGTCCAAACCTGTGGAATATTTAGTTCAGGATCGATGCCTGATACAGGTTCAGCAGAACGATCAAAGCCTGATTTTGATTTTACAATTTCCTCTTCTTCCTCAACAGAAGCCTGATCGACTTGCGTGGCATCAGATATATTTTCCTCAACAATGCCTGCATTTACAGCGTTTGCAACAATTAAATCAACTTGTCCTTTCGGAACAAAACTTGTGGATAAATAGGGTTTGTCTTTGATGTATTTTTCGTAAACATTCATAATTTCAGGAATAGTAACTGCCTGAATGTTGGCAATATCCTGCTCAATAAATCCCGGCGACCCTGCATATTCATTATATCTGGCCAACTGGAATGATTTTCCAAGAACAGAACTAATTCCATTATAAAACTGTGTTTCCAAACCCGCTTTATATTTTTCCAAATCTTTTTCTGTAATCCCGTTCTTTTCAAACATTTGAAATGCATCAAAAACTGCCTGTTCAACTTCATCAAGACTTGTTCCGGCATTGGCGTTTACAGATACTGTAAACTGACCCGATAATTCCATAGAACGGTTGTAAATACTGGCACGTGGAGCCAGTTTTTTCTCTTTCACAATAACCTTGTACAAAGGAGATTTTTTATCACCGCTTAATGCCTGAGCCAGAAAATCAAGTGCATAGGCATCGGAGCTATAATTTTCAGCCACCGGCCAAACCATTGTAAGTTGTGGTGTTTTTGCAAAATTGTCTTCATGGTACAATTTTTTAGTTTCAGGAAGAGTTACAGGCATTGGTTCCATATCAACAACTTTTTCGCCACCCGGAATTTCACCAAAGTATTTTTCAATCAATGGTTTTACATCATCTATTTCAAAATCACCTGCCAAAACAAGTGTAGTATTATTCGGAACATAAAACTTAGAATGAAAATCTTTAACATCTTCAACTGAAGCATTAAACAAGTCTTCCATTTCTCCAATAACTGTCCAGTTGTATGGATATCCAGCGGGATAAAGATTTTTTGCAATCACCCATTGATTGTGCCCGTAAGGACGGTTATCATACGATTGCCGTTTTTCGTTCTGAACCACATTTTGCTGGTTCGCAAAAGCAGATTTGGTTACTGTATTCTCCAGAAATCCCATACGATCGGATTCGAGCCAGAGAACCATTTCCAATGCATTTTTTGGCACTACTTCATAATAAGTTGTTCCGTCATTGCTGGTTCCTCCATTTAATGTACCACCGGCACCTTGAATTTTTTTGAAAAACTGGTCCTGCCCCACATTTTCCGACTGTTGAAACATCATGTGTTCAAACAAATGTGCAAACCCTGTTTTCCCCGGCACTTCGCGATTTGAGCCCACATGATATTGAATGGCTACTGCAATTATTGGATCCGATTTGTCCTGGTGCAGAATTACGTCAAGTCCGTTTCCCAGTTTGTATTGTTCATAGGAAATGGAAAGTTTTTCATCGGAATTTGTTTTGGTTGAACATGATAAGAGTCCAAAGCTTAATGCTGTAAAAAGAAAAAAGGTGAATTTTTTCATAATGATAAGATTGACTGATTATTGATTTTATGCGAATGTAAAACAAAAATCACTTTTTTTATGACATTTGTTTAAAAAATCATTGTACATTTTTTCATCAGTTCAATAAAATCTATTTTTCATCATTTTTTTCAATGGCTGAATTAAAAACCTTAAAGCTCCTATATTGTTTTAAGGGTAATTATGTTTGTAAACAATTTTTTCAAATCAAACCGAATTCAATTAATTTTTTTAGTAACCGGAGCAGTTGGAGGATTTATGTACTGGCGGTTTGTGGGTTGCGTTAGTGGAACTTGTGTAATTAAGTCAGTATGGTACTGGAGTACTCTATGGGGAGCAATAATGGGATACCTGGTTGGAGATTTAATTAGCGACATTATTAAAAAGCGCAAAAATAAAAGGAGGGGAAGTAAAGTGAACGAAAGATTTTTAAATGTTATTAATTCGGATAAACCGGTTTTGGTTGATTTTTATGCCGACTGGTGTGGTCCCTGCAAACAAATGCCGCCAATTTTGAAGGACATAAAATCAGAATTAAAAGACAGTGTGCGGATAATAAAAGTTAATGTAGATAAAAACCCAATGATTGCTACTGAATATCAAATCAGAAGTATTCCAACAGTAATTATTTTCAGGAATGGAGAAGTGCAATGGAAAGGTGTTGGTTTACATCAGGCTCCTGAATTGAAAAATATTTTACGTCAGCATATTAGAAAGTAACTTTTGAAAGCACCATTTCAACCAGTTTTTTCATTTTATTTAATCCTGTAATTGCAACTTCCAAAGCATCTTTTTTCCAGTAATTTGCATTAAACAATTCAAGCGAAAGAACTTTTTTGCCTCCTGAATAATATAAATCCCGAATAATTTCTGTGAATGGTGCTGCGCCATCTCCGGGATAAACACGATCGCTGTCATTTTGCTTTTCGCGCGGGATATCAATTTCATAATCATTAAAATGAAAAATTTCTATGGCGTTTCCGGAAATCTGTTTCAAGCTATCGAATCCACTGCCACCGCGAAACATGTGATAAACATCAGGCAAAATGCATGCTTTGGGATGATTGGCTGCGGTTGCTACAAACATTGCCTGCGAAATATGGTGCAAACTTGCTGAAGCACCCCAAAATTCAAGTATTGGAGTAACACCTGTTTTATCGCCCAGTTCAAGAATTTTTCGGTAACGGTTACCAATTTCGAATAAATCAGAAAAAGGCTTATCTGTAGCTCCTGCAGGTGGTGCTGCTATTCGTTTGCAACCAATTTGAGCCACCATCTCCATCTCTTTTTTCAATTGTTCAATTCCGGCTTTTCGGATTGTTTCATCATCAACAATCCACTGGGCAAAACCAATTGCATTTTCAACCTGTAGACCCAAATCATCGATGTATTTTTTCAGGTCTTTTAAATTTCCACCTTCTGCCAAATATTTCTGCAGGTCGCGAATCCAAATTTCAATTCCATCATATCCTGCTTTTGAAACGATTTCAAATTCTTTTAAAAAACCAACTTTTTGACCTGAAATTGTGCTGGTATTCAAACAGTATGTAAAATGGTTTGCCACCGGTTTTTCAGTAGCGAAATGTTTTTGTGGAATTAAAACTGAACCGCCTGTAATTAGTGCCACGCTTTTTAGTGCTTCTCTTCTTGATATCATTTTATTGGATTGACGTTTTTTCCAAAAATAGCATTATCACAAACAAGTCGGCTTTTTAAACCAAAATTTCGATTCAAGTATTATCTTTAACTGTGTAAAATACCTAATTGACTTGAACATGAAACGATATCTTTATTTTGTAACTTTTGTAGCTGCTCTTGGCGGTTTAATGTTTGGTTTTGAAACGGCAGTTATCAATGGTGCCATTCATTATGTTGCAGAAACTTTTCAGCTTGATGCGTTTATGAAAGGTTTTGTGGTTAGCACAGCCCTGGCTGGTTGTGTTGTTGGTGCACTTTTTATTGGTAAGCCCGGCGATAAATTTGGTCGTCGTTACATGCTTATAATAATGGCTTTTTTGTTTCTCTTTTCAATGTTGGGAACAGGTTTGGCCAATAACATCTGGACTTTTATTATCGCACGGTTTATAGGTGGTATTGCCGTTGGCGGTGCATCGGTTCTAACTCCAATGTATATTTCTGAAGTTGCTCCTCCAAAAATACGGGGACGTTTGGTTGCTACAAACCAGCTGGCTATCGTTACCGGAATTCTTGTTGCATTTTTTTCTGATTATGTCATTGATTCTGTTTTTCATGGAAGCTGGCGGTGGATGTTTCTCGCAGGAGTAGCACCGTCGTTGGTTTTTGGTGTTCTGTTGTTTTTTATTTCTCCAAGTCCACGCTGGCTCATGAAGGTAAAAAGAGAACGCGAAGCAAGGAAAGTAATTGAACGGGTAAACCCAGGTATGAATGTTGACGAAATGATAAAATCGATAAAGGATTCATTAAAGGATGAAACAAAATTTAAACACATTTCAATTTTTAAAATGCCCTATCTGCGTTTGGCAATTATTGGTATTGCAGTTGGTATGTTTAACCAGTTTGCAGGCATAAATATTATAATGTACTACTCAACTGATATTTTCAGGGAAGCTGGATTTACAGCTGAATCAGCGCTTCTGCAATCGGTATTAATCGGGGTTACAAATTTACTGTTCACTGTTATTGCGATGAATTTTATCGATCGTTTCGGACGTAAATTTCTTTTGTATGTAGGGTCGGTAGGAATGTCGGTTTTTCTTGGATTGTTTAGCTGGGCATTTATTTCCGACAATAAATCTGGATTTATTTTGCTCACTTTATTAATAGGTTACATAGCTTTTTTTGCCTTTTCTCAGGGTGCTGTAATCTGGGTTATTCTTTCTGAAATGTTTCCTACAAGTGTGCGGGCGCAAGGTACTGCAATCGGCTCATTTTCGCACTGGTTTTTTAATTTTGGGATTGCGCTGCTTTTCCCATTGGTTTCGGCAAAAATCGGTATTGGATATGTGTTTGTATTTTTTACTGTAGCTACGCTGTTGAGCATTCTGTTTTATAAATATGCACTTATTGAAACCAAGGGCAAAACACTGGAGGAAATTGAAAAAATGATGATGAATAAAAAAATTTAAAAACAAAAAAACTGAAAAAATGAAAAAACAAGTTACAGTAATAATTATAGCAGCTTTATGCAGCAGTTTCTTTGTGAAATCACAAAATATAACAAATGAAAATTTATGTGTGGGTGCATATTACACTGAAGAAGAAGGCGCCGCGAATTTGGTGGAATTAAGAAATAGCTACCAAACAAAAGAAGAGTGGATAAAAAGACGGGAAATTATTAAAAAGGGGATTCTTGAAGGTGCCGGTCTGGTTCCGTTTCCTGAAAAAACACCACTGAAACCAGTTTATACAAGCGAGCGAAAATATGACGGTTATTCAGTAAAAAATGTGGCAATCGAAAGTTTACCCGGTGTTTTCTTAACCGGAAGTTTATATCTGCCCGCAAAAAGAGATGTAAAAATGGCCGGTATTTTATCTGCTCACGGACATTGGCCGAAACCCGAAGATTATGGAAGATACCGTGCCGATGCACAAAAACGTTGCGCAAGTTTTGCCCGTATGGGAGCGGTAGTTTTTTCTTATGACATGGTTGGTTATGGCGAAATGAAAGATGTGGGATGGGAACACAAACATCCGCTTGCTTTTAAACAGCAATTGTGGAACAGCACGCGTGCACTTGATTTTTTGTTGTCGCTCGATAATATCGACCCCGAACGGATTGCAATGACAGGTGCATCGGGTGGGGGAACACAAACTTTTATGCTCGCCGCTATCGATGACAGAATAAAAGTTTCAGTGCCTGTCGTTATGGTTTCTTCCTACTTTTTTGGCGGATGTGTTTGCGAAAGCGGGATGCCTGTTCATAAAAGCGACCATCACCAAACCAATAATGTTGAAATTGCCGCCGTTGCAGCTCCGCGCCCTATGCTGCTTGTTTCCGATGGTGACGACTGGACAAAACATACACCTGAAGTTGAATTTCCGCATATTCAATACATTTATAATTTAATGGGGGCGAAAAATAAAGTTGAATTTGTTCACCTGCCCAATGACAAACATGGTTACGAGTTCTCGAAACGTAAAGCGGTTTATCCTTTTTTGGCTAAATATCTAAAACTGGACCTTTCTGTTATTCAAAATAAAAACGGGGACATAACGGAAAACGGAATTGTAATTGAACCGTATGAGACTATGAAAGTATTCTCAGAATCAAATCCTTTGCCCAAATATGCTGTACTGAAAAATGATGACGTTAATTGGTAATCACAATGATTAAACAGAATCGTGAAAAAAATTGGTTTTAATCTTTTTTCAATTGAAAAACAACTGAAGGTTAAGAATTTTTGAAAGTTTGACGGGTTAATCATTAGAAATTTATATTTGTTGTCGAAACAAAACAGAAAATGAATCCATTGTCATTAATCGGAGCGTTTGTTATTACCCTTGCACTGCTTTCATATGGTATCGGAAGCATTTCAGTTCAGCATTTTAAGCTGGTATCACGGGGTGTATTGTTTTTTTTTACGCTCGGAGCGTTGCTTGATTTAACTGCCATTGGTTTTATGATTTACGGATCAAAACTGGGTTTGCTTTCGTTACATGGTGTTTTAGGATATACGGCAACAGTAACAATAGTAATTGATACGGCTTTAATCTGGCTGTGTTATTTCAGAAATGGATTGAATTCAGATATAAAAAAATCTGTTTTATTATTTTCCAAAATTGCATACGCCTGGTGGTTGATTGTATATTTCACTGGCAGTTTACTGATAATATGGCCAAAATATTAAAATTATGACAAAAGATTGGAAAGACAGACTGGGTGTGGTTTTCTCCACAAATCGCGATTTTAATTTTGAAAAGGATGCAAGCGAAGATTTTCAAACTTTGCCTCCCAAACAACAAAATTTAAAAGTTCAACTTGATCGCAAAAAGCGAAAAGGCAAAAACGTAACATTAATTACTGGTTTTATTGGCACTGAAGATGATTTAAAATCCATCGGGAAAAACCTTAAATCAAAATGTGGTGTTGGCGGAACTGTAAAAGATGGTGAAATTTTAATCCAGGGTGATTTTGTCGCCCGTGTAATGGAAATTCTTGTACAAGACGGGTATAAAGTAAAGAGAGTTGGAGGTTGAAATGAGTTTATAATTCAGAATTCAAAATTCTGCAATCCGCAATCTCCTGCTAAAAAATTCACATTGAAAATTGAAAATCCGTAATTGTAACTCAAACCTGTTAAATATGAAAAAATTGATATTTTTCGCCTTATTTCTAATGTCGTTTTTTGTCTCAAAAGCACAGGAGCAAAGTGAAGTTTATATGTTTTCCTACTTTATGGGAAACGGAGAAGATGGACTTCATTTGGCCTTTAGTACCGATGGGTTGAAATGGGAAGCACTCAACAACAACAAATCTTTTTTAACGCCAACAGTTGGTGGTGATAAACTCATGCGTGATCCCTGTATTATTAGCGGACCGGATGGAAAATTCCACATGGTTTGGACAGTGAGCTGGAAGGAAAAGGGAATTGGTTACGCAAGTTCTGAAGATTTAATCCACTGGTCGGAACAGAAATTTATACCCGTCATGCAACACGAACCAACTGCCAAAAACTGTTGGGCTCCTGAAATATTTTGGGATGAAAGTTCAAATCAGTATATCATTTTTTGGTCAACTACCATTCCAGGCCGTTTTCCCGAAACAGAAAAAACCGGCGATGACAAATACAACCACAGAATGTATTTTGTTACAACCAATGATTTTATCAATTTCAGCGAAACAAAACTATTTTATGACAAGGGATTTAATGTAATCGACGGAACTTTAATCAAGGATAATGGAAAGTACATTTTGTTTTTAAAAGATGAAACAAAAACGCCTCCACAGAAAAATATAAGAATTGCAACAAGTAAACAGTTGACAGGGAAATACAGTAAACCAAGCCCGCCCATTACAGGTAATTACTGGGCAGAAGGACCAACTCCGGTAAAAATTGGCGATTGGTGGATTGTTTACTTCGATAAATATGTTGATCACAAAATGGGTGCTGTGCGTTCAAAAGATTTGGAAAACTGGGAAGATATTTCCGAAAAAATCAGTTTCCCAGAAGGCACAAGACATGGTACTGTTTTTAAAGTGTCACATGAAATTCAGGAGAAATTAAGAAAAGCAGCATTGAACAATTAAACGTACTTTCGCCAAATCAAAATCATAATACAATGGTAGAAATCGGAAAAATTAATACGCTTGAGGTCGTTCGCGAAACAGATAATGGTTTGTATTTGGATGGGCGTGAACTGGGCGAAATTTTAATGCCCCATAAATTTATTACCGATGAGGTGAGAAGCGCAGGATGGGCTGATGTTTTTGTTTATTCCGATTCGGAAGACAGGTTGGTTGCAACAACAGAAAAACCATTTGTAAAGGTGGGCGAATTTGCTTTTTTGAAGGTTGTTTCAGTCAGTAAATTTGGGGCATTTCTCGACTGGGGGCTGCCAAAAGATTTGCTTGTACCGTTTCGGGAGCAAAAAGCCGACATGGTTGAGGGTAAAAGTTATCTTGTGTATGTTTTTGTTGATATGTTGACAAAACGAATTGCTGCCTCGGCAAAACTTGATAAATATTTGGACAATACCCCACCTGAATACCAAATGGGCGATGAAGTGCAATTGCTGATTGCCGAAGAAACTGACCTTGGTTATAAAGCTATCGTAAACAACGAACATTGGGGAATGTTGTACAAGAACCAGTTGTACCAGCAAGTTTCGCAAGGACAGAAAATAACAGGTTATATTAATAAAGTGCGTGAAGACGATAAAATTGATTTACTTCTTGACAAACCCGGTTATGAAAAAGTGGATGCCATTTCGCAAAAAATTCTCGATGAATTAAAGGTAAACCGTGGTTTTATGGCGGTTACTGATAAAACTTCGCCCGACATGATAAATGCAATGTTTGGTATCAGCAAAAAGAATTTCAAAAAGGCAATCGGCAGTTTGTATAAAAAACGAATGATTACGTTTGATTCAGATGGGATTCGTTTGGTGAAATAGCCTAAATTTTAATAATCTGACAGCATGCGAGTGCCGGAGGATATTCTTTTGTTCCATTCATCATTGAATCATCATCTTTAGGAACGTCGTATAATTAAAAATTCTGTTGACTTCAGTTTACTTAGTGGGAAAAGTGCACAAAAAAAGCGGGACTTTAGCGCTTTAAATTTGCCAAAGCCCGCCTTTATTCTCCTCCCTTTTAATTCATCGTATAATTGCGGTTCAACCGATGAATTTTATACTTTTTATACAGGCTCTGCAGGTTCAGGTTCCTTTTTCTTACGGCGTTTTACCTGTTCGTTGTTATCGTCAATAATCTGTGCAACTGTTGCAGCAAAAACTTCATAAACTTCCGGGTTTACCTCTTCCATGGCGCGCAGATAAATAACAATTTTATTGTTCAGAATATGAAGCACCTGCTTTTTGAGTTCAGAGGCATTCGGCAACAAACCTTCTTTTGCTTTTTCGTTATCGTAGGCAATGCGTGCCTGTTCAAATTCCGATTCGGCTATGGCAAGCGCTTCCAGCAGATCGCCGCAGCCCGAAATTGCTGTAATCGCTTCGGCATATTCAGGTTTCTGATATTCAAGCAGCATCGAAGAAATCAGCGACGATTCGGTGGCATAACTGTCGCTTGTGATTTTCAGCCCATAGCGATCAAAAACATTCAGCAATGCTTGTGCTGTCATCCTTAATTCATCACCCGGGTGATGACTAAAACCAAATATCAGGTAATAAAACGAACGCAATTTGTTGTCGCGATTTTCATCTTTTTCTTCAAGGTCGCTCTCAGCTTTCGAGCGCCTGATGGCTTTGCTCAGTTCGGTGTTGATTTCACCCAGGTTCGAAAAATTGTTATTAAGTACCGGGTCGGATATTTCCGATTCCCCATAAGCGCCCGTCGACCGGGTAGCCACATCGTTTACTTCCGTAACGCGACTCGATGGAATTAATTTGTCGATCATAATTTTGATTTTTTTGTTTGTTACTGGTTACCATTTGCATTCTGCAGCGGTGTATTCCACATATCAGTTGCCTTGGTAGCTTTTATTGCCTGAAATTTATTTATAATTTGTTAAATAAGAAATAAATAATTTAATGTTATTGAACATATTCTGATTTAAACCTGGTGGAATTTGAATTGGTGAGGCAAAATCAGTACTGATAAAGCTCCACTTTTTGTTGGCGGAGTAAAATCAGTACTGATAATACTCCACTTTTCGTTGGCGAAGCAAAATCAGTACTGATTATGCACCACTTTTTGTTGGCGAAGCAAAATCAGTACTGAGTACGTGCTCCACTTTTTGTTGGCGAAGCAAAATCAGTACTGATTATGGCATCTCCACTTTTTGTTGGCGAACGATCGTACTGAGTACGTTATTCCACTTTTTGATTGGGCAGCCATCGTACTGAGTACGTTACTCCACTTTTGTTGGCGGACCATCGTACCGACTACATTGTTCCACTTTTAGTTGGCGAACAATCGTACTGAGTACGTTGCTCCACTTTGCAAACTAAGCAGGAAAATATTGAACAATTGAGCCCGTCGCTGCCGAACGATTGTATCAAATTTCAAATTATAAATGCCAGGCGAGGCAATCGCCCGATAAACGGGATGCAAATTAGACTTGTCAGAAAGACATAACAAAACGCTGTCAAGTCTGAGGACGTTGACAGGTTAATGGGAATGGAAACTTTTCACGTGCGAAGTTTGAACTGTCAACTGGCGCAATCAGTAAAGCAAATGATATCCCGTCAGGGATTGAATGTGGGTAGCAGTAAACAGGAGAGTCAAGAATTCCGTCCCATCCGGGACGAGACCACATTTTCACAATACACATTTTCTACCCATATTTTGTGCCCAAAGGCACTTTTAAAACCCAACGGTGTAAGTGCTTTTCCAATCGATTTTTAGTTTTGTTATTTTAATTTGAGTTACAGAACATAATTAAAAATTGTCTGACAAACGCTGTCAAATCTAAAGCCGTTCACTGGTTAAATGCAAAACCATTGAAAATTGCTACTTTTAACCCAACAGAAACGATTGAAATGGAGAAATCTCTTGCCGATAAACTTAAGGAAGAAAAACAAAACCGGTTTCATGGAGGGCTTTACCACAAAACGCAGGTAAGTCTCACCTATAATTCGAACCGCATTGAGGGCAGCCGCATCAGCGAAGAACAAACCCGGTATATTTTTGAGACCCGCACCATTGGCTTCAAAGAAGAGGAAGCTGTTCCTGTGGACGACATTATTGAAACAACCAATCACTTTGTAGCTTTCGATTATTTATTGGACACACTGCACCTGCCTTTGTCGGCTGAAATCATTAAAACCTTTCACCGTATTTTGAAATCGGGTACTTCTGATGCACTGAAACCCTGGTTTGCTTTGGGTGACTGGAAAAAACTACCAAACGAAGTTGGCGGCGAAAAGACAACCATACCCGAAAACGTGGAAACAGAAATCAACCAGCTAAACGAATGGTATGTCAATCCAAAAAATATAAGCTTTGAAACTGTTGTGGAATATCATTACCGGTTTGAAAAGATTCACCCGTTTCAGGATGGAAACGGAAGGGTGGGGCGTTTGATTATGTTCCGCGAATGTTTGAAAAACAATATCGTGCCCTTTATCATCGACGAAATTCACAAACAATTTTATTACCGCGGGTTGAAAGAATTTGAACGGGTGCCGGGCTATTTGACCGATACCTGCCTTTCTGCCCAGGACACTTATCAGCAATGGATTGACTATTTCTATCCTGAAAAATAAATAACAAAAACCGGAAGATTATATCTCAAAAATTTGGATATAAATCAGAATCCACCGTGGTTGCATTCTAATGCAATTGCGAATTTTACTACCTGACTTCAAGTAATGCCCAAACCGGTTTATGGTCCGAAAGTGGTTTTTCAAGTTCGATAATTTGCCCGTCAAGCACATTCATTTGTTCAGTATTGAAAATTATATGGTCGATTACTTCCCCACTTCCCTGATCTTCTGGTTTAAGCGCATCGAAAGTATTCTGTTTTGTACAATCAATATTTAGCGGATTCCAGGTTACGTCCATCCCAATTTTCCTGAACATTTCATAATAAATGTTTGTGCTGTCGGCATTTGTCGGTATGAAATTGAAATCGCCTGCAACTACCGGGATTTCATTATTTTGATTCGTTTTCAGATATTCAACAAAGGTTGAAATTTTGTTTGTTGTTTCGTCGATGTGTGCCTGATCGCGCCAGCCAAACGGGAAATGCACGGCGTAAATTGAGATTTCGGTTTCGTTAATTTTTGTTTTGGCTTTTGTTGCTGTGTGCAAGGTGTCGGCCATCAATACTTCTTCAAAATCGTACAAAGGTGTTCGGCTTGCAATTGTTTTGTACTTGTCAGCATGTCCTGCGGTAGAATATTTCCCAACAAAAACATATTTCAAGCCCATCGTTTCACCAACTTGCTTTGTCCAGTTTCCTCCGGGTGCTTCGGAAAAGCAAATTACATCGAAACCAAAAGGTTCGAGTGCTTCCCCGATTTCAACTGCACTTGCGTTTTTGCCGTATTCAACATTCCATGCAGCAATTTTTATTTGGGTTGAATTTTTGGTTTTTGATTTTTTATTTGAAGAAGTATTTGAACAGGAAAGAATCAGTAGCAATATAAAAATCGATATTGTGGTTTTCATTTTTATGATTTTTGTACAGACAAAGAAATAAATGGGAAAGAATGTGATCTTTCCCATTTATTATAAATATTCAATTCACTTTAAAAGTATTTTAGTAACCCTCGTTTTGCACAAGAAATCCATCCAGAGCTGACGAGCCATCAATAGCAGTTTGTGGAATTGGGAAAAGACGTTTTTTGGGATCGCTGTTTGTTTTCTCAATCAAAGGATCTTCATATTTTCCGAAACGGATCATATCTGTTCTTCTCAGGCCTTCCCAGTAAAATTCAAAACCACGTTCACGGTAAAGAATATCGAGGGTCAAAGCGGAAAGAGGTTTTGGTGTAACATCAGGCCTTGAAGTTCTGGAAGCTCTTACAAAGTTCACATCAGCCAAAGCTCCGGCCGCATCACCTTTGTGAAGTTTTGCTTCCGCTCTCATCAGGTAAATATCAGCCAAACGAACAATCACCAGGTCATGTTCACCTTTTGCATTTCCATCCGGTGACACTGAACTCCATTCGTATTTTAATACCCTGTAACCTTTGTCATAGTCACTGCCTTCGGCGGTAAAATCAACTTGCAGCTTATAATCAACATAAGGAGTTTGTCCTGCTCCAACTCTTCTGTAATCAAAAAGCTTCCCGATATAATATTCTCCTTCGTCATCAACATAAAAAGGTTGTTTATGACCCGCGTTTTGTAAACCATATTGCAAGCCCCTGTAAATTCCGAGGTCGGGTTTAAAATCAGCTGCGGCAATTGTTGAATCTTCGGGAATAATCAGCCTTTTCCAAAAGAATCTGCAATCAGCATCAGCAGGATCTACATCGCCATAGGCATCAACCCAGCTTTCATAAAAGTCTTGTGTTATTGCTGCGCCATCAGTGCCATCTCCATTCGGATACAACGGATTACCGTAAAAATGGCCCGACATTGACCAATAGCTCATGCGATTGTGCGAACTGCTCAAATCTGGTCGCTGGTCAACTGCAAAAATCAATTCTTTGTTTGTATGATTGTTATTAAAAAAACATGCGAAATATTCAGGAGATAATGAATAGTCGTAATCATTTATCACCTTATTCGCGTATTCAATAACTTTGTCCATGTCGGCAGCTGTAAAATCAAAATTTGATGCATAAGGATCCCGCCATACCGCTGCATTCATGTGTAATCGGGTTAACAAAGCATAGGCTCCGCCCTGAGTTAACCGCCCCGGGCCAACATCGGTTTTCAAATCACCTACAACAGCTTCCAGTTCCGACTTTATATATTCAACTGCATCATCGCGTCTTAAAATAACAGAAAGTTCATTGGGATCATCTTTTTGAAAAGCGATTCCCCAAAGATCAAGTACAACCATGTTGTAATATGCTCTGAGTCCTCTCACTTCTGCCAAATATGATTTTGCTATAGCATCAGTTTTAGCCATTGGGGTTAAAGTGCCAATTGCACTTACACATTTTGAAAGCGATAGGGTAAGATCATTCCATGTATCCCTGAGTTTTGCATTTTCAGGCAGAAACTCGTGTTTGTGTAATTCATAAAAAACGCCACCATCATACCAGTCTTTTCCCCCGCGATAGGGTAAAATTGCTTCATCTGAAGAAACTTCCTGTATGCTAAATAAGTGGGTATGTAAAAATAACTGAGGAAGGGTTGAATATGCAGGTGCAACTGAACTTGTAATAATTTCATCTTCGGATACGTTTCCGGTTAAAGATTCGTCCAATACCTGCTCCTCAAGGTCTGTACAACTCCAGCTAAAAAGCAGGGCAAATGCCAATACGGCAAATTTTATTTTGTATTTTATTTTATTCTTCATGATAAATTATTTAAAATGTTACATTAAGTCCAACAACAAAAGTTCTTGCTTTTGGATATCCGTTGTCGTCAATACCAAATGATTGTACTCCACCAACTGATTTATCCTGGTTTACTTCCGGGTCGAATCCCGAATAATCAGTTATAACAAATAAATTCTGGCCGGTAACCGATAAACGTATTGCTTTGGCCCAGGTTCCAATACCCATGGCTGTTGTATCGAATGTATAACCTAAGGTTGCATTGTTCAAACGCAGGAATGAACCATTTTCAAGATACCGTGTAGATACTATTGCTGCGTTGGTGATAGCTTCGTTGGGATATTCAATGGCTTTGGGAACAACATTGTTTGATTTCGCCAGCTGCGCCTTGTAAAATTTGTTCATGGCAGTGTGGTTGTATATCTGGTTACCCGATACACCATTAAAATTAACACCAAAGTCAAATTTCTTATAATTCAAATTGAAATAAAAGTTATACATCACATCCGGCAATGCAGTTCCAACCACATAACGGTTATCACCTCCCGGAACAACCGGCCCTTCATAAGTTGAAAGGCCACCTTCGCCAATTCCCGTAAATTTTGTCATATAGAATGAACTGATGGGATATCCGCTAATCATTCCGTTAATTGTAGCGCCGGTTTGGCCCGAACCTGATGCTGCACCGGTTGTTAGCACAGTAAATGGAGAATTTTCAACTTTGTTGTCGATGAAAGTTGCGTTGGCGCCTATTGAATACGAAAATCCATTGTCATTTCTGTGTTGATAATCAAGGGCTATTTCCCACCCGTTATTGATGATGTTCATCCCCTCAACATTGGTCCAGTATGTTGGAGCGGGAGAAACAGGATCAAATGCAGGCACTTCAACAAGAATGTTATTTGAAACCTTATGGAAATAATCCACAGTACCTGTAAGTGCGCCATCCAATAATCCAAAATCAAGCCCAATGTTTGTTTGCGTTGATACTTCCCATTGAATGTCGGGATTTGCCAATCGTGTATAAACTGTTCCAACCGGATAAGGTCCGGTTTCAGACAGAGGATAAGTATAGTCGCCGCTGTTGGTTGATTTAAATGATTCCTGGGTAATTTTATCCGGTATTTCCTGGTTACCTGTTTGTCCCCATCCGGCTCTTAACTTTAAATTGCTGAATGGCGATGATTCCATAAACGATTCTTCAGAAATCCTCCATCCTGCAGCAAATGATGGGAAAGTTCCGTATTTGTTATTTTTCCCGAATCTTGATGAACCATCAGCCCGAACTGTACCGGTTATCATGTATTTTCCCAGATAGTTATAGGTTGCCCGGCCAAAATATGACTGGAGCTCATGGATGTTGGCCCAGCCAGATGGCCTGTTTAATCCTATTTCCAATCGTTGTCCCAAACCCGGATTATAACGAGGCTCAATGCCATTGGCTTCAAATTGATCAATATTCCAGCTTCTGTTTCTACCTTCCGACTTTTGATAGGAATAACCACCCAGTAAAGATATATTGTGGTTGTTGATCTCGAAATCATAGGTTAGGTAGTTTTCTACCAAGGTACTGGTGCCATTATAAAAACCCTGCTCCAAACGTCCTTCAACAAAGGGATCAATGCTTGGCATTTCCTGATTGTCCGACTCTGATGAATTATTGGTGTAACCAAAATTCAGTTTATAAACCAGGCCATCAATTATTTCAAACGAAGGTGCTATGTTAACATACATCCTGCGTGTTTCATTGAAATTTGTAAATAATTCAGCCTGACTTAGCGGGTTCATTAAATCCGGATATTTTGTTGGTTCCCCGTTGGAATCGTAAGCCGGATAAGTGGGATTAAAACTGAGCATATTGGAAACCACAGTTCCCATATGTGCATTTTCCCCTTTTTCAATTGTTGCTACAAGATTATAATCGATATTTAGTTTACCGTTTATTAATTTTTGAGTTGCATTTACCCTGCCACTATATCTTTTGATGCCTGTATTTATAACGATACCTTCCTGGTCCAAATATCCAAACGAGGCACGATAAGTCAGTTTATCTGTCCCTCCCGACATAATCAGGTTTTGGTCCTGTGTAATGGCGGTTTGTGTTAATTCATCCTGCCAGTCGGTATTTCCACCCCTGTCTTCCAAAGTACCACCAATTGCTACAACTTGTTTGCGGAATTCATCAGCTGAAAATATGGGTAACTTTTTAGAAATCTTAGATATTCCAACATTTGAGGAAATAGTGATATTTGATACTCCTGATTTCCCCTTTTTTGTTGTAATCAGTATAACACCATTTGCACCGCGCGAACCATAAATGGCAGTTGCAGAGGCATCTTTCAAAACATCCATTGTTTCAATATCTTCAGGATTTAAAAAATTCAATGGACTTGTCCCCGAACCGGTTCCCGCCAGTCCTACAGGAAATCCATCAATAACAAAAAGAGGGCCTGAACCCTGCCTTATTGTGCCTTGCCCCCTGATGGTTATTCTCTGTCCGCTGCCCGGCGCACCGCTTGACGAGGTAACATTTACCCCCGACACCTTACCTTGCAATAACTGTCCGGGAGAAGTTGAGATACCTTTGTTAAAGTCTTCACTTCTAACGGAAGAAACTGCACCCGTAATGTCTTTCTTCTTCTGACTACCATAACCTATGGCCACAACTTCTTCCAAACCGATTGTTTCATCTTCCATTGTAATATTATAAACTGCCTGATTTGAAACTGCGATTTCCTGTGTTTTCATTCCCACAAAAGAGAATAATAAAGTTTGGGCATTGCCAGGTATTTCGAGTTGAAATTTGCCGTCTGTACCCGTTGTTGTACCAATGGTTGTGCCCTGAACAATTACGGAAACACCCGGGATAGGATTTCCGTCGGCATCAACAACTGTTCCCGAAATTTGCTTTTGTTGCTGCTGCATAGTGTTCGACTCAAATGGCGCCGAAGGATCATTGGAACCGTTGGGGCTAAAATTTGCCATGGCTCCTGAAGTCATTAAAAATGAAATCAATATTGTCAACTTCATTTTTTGAAGAGTTGGAAAACAACTCTTTCCAAATAAAAAAATTCTTAGTTTTAGCTTTTCCATTAGTTTTAAAATAAAGATTTAAAAAATGCTTGTTTAGTTTCAATCAATCCAATTGTGATTGTGCCAGTCATCAGAAAATCAACTCCGATAAAGCTGAATTTCTTCTTGTGTCTTACTTTTTTTTTCATTTTTAAGTATTTATTGTGATTATTAATTGTTGTACTGTTTCATCAAAAAATCCTTTAATTCAGCCAGATTATCAGCTCCGATTAAACCTACCCCCGCATTCTTAAGTTCTGTCCACACAGCTGTTCGTTGTTCGGGAGTTTGGTTTGGCGTTCCCCAAAACCGAAGTATATATCCTTTTTGTTTTGCTTTTTTTGAATATTCTGCCAATTTTTGTTTCTCAGTTTCAGGCATTTCTCCGGTGCCGTCCCATTTAAAATATTTTTGCCAGTTATCACTCACAATTGTCATTAGGTTTGGAGAAATACCGGATTCAAGATTTTCGAGCCTGCCATCAAATCCTGCATATCTTGATTTTCTGATTTTGCATAAAATCAAAAGGTCGGTTTCCGGAAACCACAACCATTATACTCCCTGTTTTTTTTACCCCATTTTCAAAAACCGTCAGATACTTTTTGTATCCTTCAAGAATTTTATGAAGCAATTGATATGTTTTTAAACCATCATCTTTTATATCGATGAACAGAATAATTTCCTCACCATTTCCGTAAACCGAACCCTTATTTTTTTTGATTTGATTTTTAAGCGGCTCAAGATAAAGCGTTCGAAGTGTCCTTCCGGGTTTTATATCTTCTGAATTGTGCGCAACGAAAAGCGAATCCCCAACTAAGTAAACATCAGCTTCAATACTTTTGAAATTATAAGCCAAAGCATCAAAAAGCGGCCGCTCATGTTCGTAATCATTATGGGAGTGGGCAGGCAGAACGAGGGTTTTTTGCTGGGCTAATAATTTGTTGCCAAAATATAGCACGAAAATCAGGCTTAGAAAAATTACGTTTTTAAAATTCATTTTAACTTTAATTTTTAACAAGTAAACATTCAGATATTAATCTCCTGTATCATTAGCAAACAGATTAAGAGCGACTTAAGTTCAATAAGTTATTTGATCAAAACGCAGGATCTATCTGTTTTTAAAGTATTTGAGTTTATTTAAGAATTTCCTCAATTTTCACTGCTCTTCCTTCCGTTACCGATTTTTTCGCTGCCAACCCAATTGCAATCGAGAGTAAACCATCTTCTCCGTCAACAGGCATTTTGCCGCCCGAAACAAGAGCATCAATAAATTCCCTGATTTCCTGGTTGTAGGATGCATTGTACCTTTCAAGGAAAAAGTGCAGTGGCAAATCGCCTGAAACGCCTGTAGCGGTGTACAATTTGTGGTTGTTTGGAAAATTATTTTCAGCCTGTGCCATTCCTTTGCTGCCAAAAACTTCAAGCCGCTGGTCGTATCCGTAAACTGCTTTTCTGCAATTGTCGATTACTGCCATTGTATTATCTTCGAAAGTGAGCGTAATGATTGCTGTGTCAATATCACCGGCTTTGCCAATTTCAGGGTCAATCATAACTGCGCCCTTTGCATAAACTTCCTTCACCTGTTTGCCGGAAATATAACGAGCCATGTCGAAATCATGTATTGTCATATCCAGAAACATTCCGCCCGAAACTTTTATATATGAAACAGGTGGCGGGCCGGGGTCGCGACTTGTAATTTTAATAATTTGAGGATCACCAACAGCATCGTTCACAACCAATTGCCTTATTTTTTTAAATTCAGGATCGAAACGGCGGTTGAAACCAAGCATTAGTTTAACGCCAGATTCATTTACAATTTCGAGCACTTCTTTCACCCGGTCGAGTGAAAGGTCGAGCGGTTTTTCGCAAAAAATCTGTTTGCCGGCTTTGGCAGCTTTTACCACATAATCAGCGTGTGTGTCGGTTGGCGAGCATATCACAACTGCATCCAACCCAGGTACAGCCAGTAATTCGTCAAAGTCTTTCACAAAGACAGGTATATTAAATTCATCAGCTGTTAATTTTGATTCGTTAAATACATCCATCACTGCTACTACCTCAATCTCTGAAAAATTCCGGCATAAATTTTTGAGGTGTATTTTTCCAATCCGGCCCAATCCGGCAACTGCAACTTTTATTTTTTTCATTTTGATTATTTTTTTAAATTTTATCTATGATTTTTAACGCTGACAGGTCTATAGACGCTGTCAGGTTTTTGGCCCCCCGGGCTTGTCAGCGTCGCAGACCTGACAACGTCAAATCTACAAGCCCAGTGACCCAATAAATTCCCTGTTCCTTTTTGCACACACTTTCGGATTTCCCATTCCCGGAAGTACATCCTGTTCAACTACAATCCAGCCGTCGTATCCTTTTTCATTCAGAATTTTTACAATTGAATGGAAATCAACACTTCCTTTTCCGAGTTCACAAAAGACTCCTTGCTCAACCGATTTGAAATAATCGTAATTATTGTCCTTTGCGACCTGACCAACTTTCGGATCAAAATCTTTAAAATGAACATGCCAGATTCGGTTATAATATTTTTGTAGTGCTTCCACCGGATTGCCGCCACCAAAGGCAAAATGGCCCATATCCAGGCACAATCCCAGAATTTCAGGATTTGTCAATTCCATCAGTTTTGCTACTTCCGCGGGGGTTTCTACATAACCGCCGCAATGGTGATGAAATACAGTGCGCATCCCATATTTATCTTTGACGGCTTTGGCTACTTTTTCGGCGCCGGCAGCAAAAGTTTTCCACTGATTTTCCGACAATCCCATTTCCGGAGTTATTCTTCCTGCATTTTTAGTGCGTATTTCCACTGAGCCGTTTTCGTCGGCCAGAACAATAAACGCGTTTTTATATCCGGCATCAAACATTAATCCGGCTGTTTTTAAGGCCAGTTCAATTCCTGCAGAATGAGCTTCCTCTTTTGCCAGTGCAACCGGAACAAAAGCTCCCAGCAACTGCAGATTTTTATCATCGAGTACTTTTTTAAGTTCATCCGGATTTGAAGGCATAAATCCCCAATCGCCGAGTTCAGTGCCTGCATATCCGGTTTCCACCATTTCTGAAATAACCTGCGTGTAGCCGAGTGATTTTCCTTCCAGTTCAAATTCGAGCGCTCCCCATGAACAGGGTGCATTTGCTATTTTTATCATAATAAATTCAAGGTTTAAAATTGTAGTTTATGTGTTAAAAATCGGTTTCAATTCTGTTGTTTAAAAATTAAAATTTACGTGTCCACTCCTTTGGCCAGCGCTCGATTACCACTTTTGTTTGCGTGAAAAATTCAATGGCATGTCGGCCTTGTCCGTGCAAATCGCCAAAAAAGCTGTTGTTCCATCCGCTAAAAGGGAATTGCGCCATTGGTGCAGCAACCCCAATATTGATTCCTATGTTTCCGGCGTTTGCCCTGTTTCGGAAAGTGCGGGCATTTAATCCGCTGGAAGTGAATAAACAAGCCATATTCCCGTAATTGTTGCTATTCACAAAATCAATGGCATTGTCAATTGTTTTCATGTGAAGCAAACTCATTACCGGGCCAAAAATTTCGGTTTTGATAACTTCACCATCCAAAGCCACATTTTCCAGAATTGTTGGCTTAATAAAGTTTCCTGATTCGTATCCGCTGATTTTGGCATTTCGTCCGTCAAGTAGTAAATTTGCTCCTTCACTAACACTTTTTGAAATCAGGTATTCAACCCGTGATTTACTTTCAGCAGTAATAACCGGTCCCATTTCAATTCCGGCATCAAGTCCGAAACCTGTGGTTTTGCTTTTTGCAGCTTCTACAAGTGCTTCTTTTATATATCCATTTTCATCGGCAACAGTAATTATATTCGAGGCAGCCAGGCAGCGCTGACCGGCGCAGCCATAAACACTGTCGGCAACAATTTTTGCAGCCATTTCAATATCTGCATCGGGCATAACAATTACCGGGTTTTTTGCCCCGCCCTGCGCCTGAACCCGTTTTCCGTTGGCAGCACCCCGCTGATAAATATATCTTGCAACATTTGTTGATCCTACAAAACTTACAGCTTTTACTTCAGGATGATCGAGCAGTGCATCAACACTTTGCTTTCCGCCATGAACAAGATTTATAAGTCCTTTTGGTAGATCAAGCTGGTCAATCAACTCAAAAACCTTCATCATTGTCAGCGGAACTTTTTCAGAAGGTTTAATAATGAAACTGTTTCCACAGGCAATTGCGTATGGCAAAAACCAGAACGGGATCATTCCCGGGAAATTGAAGGGCGAAATACAAACACAAACTCCAACTGCCTGCCGAATCATAAATTCATCGATTCCGGGCGCCACATTTTCAGAGAATTCGCTTTGAATTAAGCATCGGTGTTCCGCATGCAGTTTCAACATTTTCGATGGCCCGCTGCATTTCGGCTTTCGATTCGGCAAAACTTTTTCCACATTCGAGTGTAATCAGCCGGGCAATTTCATCAATGTTTTCTTCCAGCAAATATTTCAGTTTGAAAAGTGGTTGAACCCTGCGCATTACCGGGGTTTCGCGCCATTCTTTTAAAGCTTCAGCGGCTGCGGCAACTGCAGAATTGACATCAATTGCAGTTTTATCTCCAAAAGGTACCTTTGCCAAAACCTCCTGATTTGCAGGATTTACAACATCAATTGTTTCTTTTTCTGAACTTTGTGTCCAGTTTCCGTTGATATAATTTTTAAGTATTTCCATATCTTTTTGAAATAATAATTTTTGCTTTTTTAATTCTGACCGAGTAAAATATAAATCGTAATCGTAATCACAACCAATGCAATTGACAGGTGTGGTGTGTATTTCCATGGAACCATTTCAACCTTTAATGGCGCCAATTTTATACTGAAGTTTTTACGCGGATAGAAGTATGAAACGGTGTACATGATTATAACATTCAATACAAATTCAATCCCCCAGTTGTGGATAAAATGAATATCGATTTTGAGAATAAAAGTGGTTACGATGTAATAAATCAACCCAAAAATAAGTGCCGATTTTGCCGCCAAAGCCGATATTTTTTCCATAAAAAAACCTGCCAGCATGATGGAGGCAATCGGAATAAAAAATATGCCGTTTAATTGTTGCAGCAATTGGTATAATCCTTCGGGCGCTTTGGCAACAAGCGGAGCAGCTATTATTGCTGTAACTGCCAAAACCGAAGAAAGTGAGCGGCCAATCAAAACCAACCGTTGTTCTGTTGCATCTTTTTTGATAAGTCGTTTATAAACGTCAACACTAAAAATAGTTGCAGCACTGTTAAGAACACTATTGAAAGTACTTAAAACCGCGCCCATTACAACTGCGGCAAAAAATCCGGTAAGGTAAACCGGAAGCACCTTTTTTATAAGCGCCGGATAAATGTGATCCTGAGTTTCGTACATTGAATCACCAAAATAATAAAACCCAATTACGCCCGGAAGCACAATAATTATGGGAACCAGAATCTTTAAAACACCTGTAAATAAAAGCCCTTTTTGCGCTTCTTTCAGATTTTTAGCACCCAGTGCCCGTTGAATGATGGTTTGATTCATTCCCCAGAAATACAACTGGTTTATGATTAAACCTGTAAACAAAACTCCAAAAGGCATTACCGAACCCTTTTCGCCAATTACATTAAATTTTTCAGGAGCATTTTCAAAAACTTTTGAAAGACCATCAAACATATTCCCGTCACCAATACTAAACAATGCAATCACAGGCACGAGTATTCCACCCGCTAACAGGCCAATTCCGTTGATTGTATCTGAAAAGGCAACTGCTTTTAACCCGCCAAAAATGGCGTAAACCGAACCAATTACACCAATGCAAACTACTGTCACCCATAATCCTTCAGTTTTAGAAATTCCCAAAACTCCCGAAACATTAAAAATACTTTCGAGATTAATTGCTCCCGTGTATAAAACTATGGGTAAAAGTGTAACTACAAATGAGATAACAAGAAACAAAGCCACCAAACTTCGTGTCATTCCATCGAAACGTTTTTCAAGAAATTCAGGGATTGTTGTCAATCCAAGTTTTAAATACCTCGGTATAAAAATAATAGCTGCGACAACAAGTGCCAGTGCCGAAGTAACTTCCCAACCAATTATTATAAATCCGTTTTTATAGGACGAACCATTCATCCCAATTAAATGTTCGGTTGAAATATTTGTCATGATCATCGATCCTGCAATGACTATTCCTGTGAGGCTGCGACCTCCCAAAAAATAACCGTCCGAAGAATCCATTTTGTCCTTTCGAAGTTTGAACCAGGTGTAGAATGCTACAAAGGCTGTAAATCCTAAAAAAGTGATTACTGTCAGCATGGTTGCGTTGTGTTTATCTTCATTGGTTTATCATTTTTGTTGTTGTTCAGTTATAAAAAATACCGTTGTTTTTTCTTTTGTTCTGAATAATTCTCAAATGCTTTTTTTACTGAATCTGATTCTGAAACTTCGGCAATTGGAACATCCCACCACGCATGACCGTAACCGGCCATCTTTCTTTCGGGAACTGTTTCGATATAAATTACAGTTGTTCGTTCTTCTTTTTTTGCATTTTTCAGCGCTTCGTTGAATGAAGCAATATCAGTGGTTTTGAAAACTTTTGCCCCCAGACTTTGAGCATTCAAAGCCAAATCAACAGGCAAATTTTCACCTTCGAGTTTTCCTGTTTCCTCGTTTCGATATGAATATTTTGTGCCCCAACCTTCGCTGCCAATTGATTTTGAAAGTCCGCCAATACTGGCAAATCCATTATTATCAATTAAGATTATTGTGAGTTTGTATCTTTCCTGAAGTGAAGTTATAATTTCCGATGGCATCATTAAATAGCCGCCATCACCGAGTATGATATAGATTTCACGGTCGGGAAAGGCCATTTTTGCACCCAGTCCGCCTGAAATTTCGTAACCCATACACGAATAACCATATTCAAGATGAAAACCTTTTGAATTTCGTGTGCGCCAGAGTTTGTGTAAATCGCCGGGTGCGCTGCCCGAAGCGCAAAGAACCACATCATTTGCATCGGAAAAAGTATTTACTGCGCCTATAACTTCAGCCTGACTTGGGATTGCATTATTCTCAGCCTGATATGCCAAAGCCACTTTTTCGTCCCAGCTTTTGTTGTAATCGGCTACACGTTTTTTGTAAGCTTCATCCACTTTAAACGAAACCAGTTTTTCAGAAAGCTCTTCCAAAATCACTTTTGCATCGCCGGTTAATGCCAATGCATTGTGTTTGTGCGCATCAAATTCAGTAATGTTAATATTGATAAACTTACATTTTTATTTTGAAAAGCTGTTTTTGACGCTGTTGTAAAATCGCTGTAACGTGTGCCAATCCCAATCACCAAATCCGCTTCAGTGCTGATTGCATTGGCGCCTTCGGTTCCTGTGGCGCCTGTTGCACCAAGATTATGTGGATCGTTATAAGGCAAAGAACCTTTTCCTGCAAAAGTTTCACCAACCGGAATTCCTGTTTGATGAACAAAATTTGCCAGGGCATTTTCTGCTTCACTGTAAATTACGCCGCCACCGGCAATTATCATTGGTTTTTTTGCCGAGCGAATCCACTCAACTGCGCGCTGCAAAGCATAAATATCGGGTCGGGGACGGGTAATATGCCACACCCGTTTTTCAAACATTTCCACCGGAAAATCAAAGGCTTCAGCCTGCACATCCTGCGGAATACAAAGTGTTACCGCACCTGTATCGGCTGGTGAAGTTAAAACCCGCATCACTTCGGGAAGTGAAGTGATTAATTGTTCGGGTCGATTGATGCGATCCCAGTATTTTGAAACAGGTTTAAAACAATCGTTTACCGAAAAATCCTGCGAAACTGCAGATTCCAGTTGCTGCAAAACCGGGGCTACAATTCGTTTTGCAAAAATATCACCTGGCATTAATAATACCGGAATCCGGTTGATAGTTGCGCCGGCAGCCGCTGTTATCATGTTTGTTGCGCCCGGTCCGATTGACGAAGTACAAACAAAAGTTGAAAGCCTGTTTTTCATTTTAGCATAACCAACCGCTGTATGAACTGCTGCCTGCTCGTTTCGTACTAAAAAATACCTGAAATCGGGATTTTGCTGCAATGCCTGACCAAAACCTGCAAGGTTTCCGTGACCAAAAATCCCGAAACATCCGGCAAAAAACTGCTGTTCAATCCCATCCCGTTCGGAATATTGGTTTTTAAGGAATTCGATTGTTGCCTGGGCAACGGTAAGTCTTTTTGTGCTCATATTATTTTATTTAGCTTCAGGAAACAAGTATCAGGTATCAAGACTAAGAATTAGAAATATCTGGTTTTCGATAATTCATTTTGTCTTGTGTCTTGATTCTCATTACTTTCTAGTCTATCAATTAAAACCCCCCTTTTGATTCAATAAACTCCAAAATGTCCTTTTCGTAAGGTGTGAAATTTGCACAGCCCAGTTGTGTTACAACATGTGCGCCGCAGGCATTTCCCATCCGGCAGCATTTATACAAGTCCCAACCTTTCAGAAAACCATAAATAAATCCGGCGCCAAAAGCATCGCCTGCTCCAAGAATGTTTACTACTTCAACAGGAAATCCCGGTACTTTTTGGATTGTACCATCGGGTAGATGAATTACTGCCCCACGTGAACCGGTTTTTATAATCAGTGCATCAACACCGAGAAGTAAAATTCCCTGAATTGCTTCGTCGATGTTACCTTTTATTTCAGGGGCTGAAATTTGCTGATGGCTGATACTTAGTTGCGATACATCTGAAAGATAGGCCGCCAGAATTTCTTCTTCAGTGCCCAACACAACATTTACATTTCTCATAAATGCGCGCGCTGTAACGCCAAAAGCCCGAATGTCATGCCACTGGTCGGCACGGAAATCAAGGTCCAGCATCACCGGAACCTCGTTTTTACGTGCAATTTCCGCCGCCAAAAACGCAGCGCTTCGGGTAGGCTCAATATTTAAAGCAGTACCAGAAACCTCGAATAATCTCGCTTTTTCGATTCCCGCATTTAAAACCTGGTCGATATTAATTTGAGAATCTGCACAATTATCACGATAATAAACTAAAGGAAAACGGTCGGGTGGTTCAATTCCAAGAAGTACCGCTGAACTTCTGGTGCCCGGAATAACACGTACATTTTCAGTCCGTACATTTTCGTTTTTCAAAAAGTTGAGTATGAAATCTCCCACTTTGTCTTTTCCTACTCCCGAAAGTAACGAGGCGTTTAATCCCAATCGGCTGCAACCCACGGCAATGTTCAAAGGCGAACCGCCCACAAAAGCATGAAACCCGGGAATTTCTTCAAACGGAGCGCCCACTTCCTGAGAGTACAAATCGATTGACGACCTCCCGTAAGTGATTACATCATATAGTTTTTCGTTGTTCATATAAATAGTTTCAAGTTTCAAGTTCTTCAAGCATCAAATATCAAGTATTAAGTATCAAGATTCAAAAACAACAGGTTTTTACTTTTAAAGTCTCTCGTCTTGTTACTCTAATCTTGATACTCATATCTCGCTTCTCATATCTATTTGTTGTTCATTTCTGCTGTAACCATTGGAATCCGTGGATCGCGCCCTTTCCAGGAGTTGTAAATCCACTTGTGATCCGGGTCATCGGTATTTGCCAGTGACTGGTCGCTTCCTGTTAAAAAGTTGAGGTAATAAACATTATATCCATGACCGGCAACTACCGGATGATATCCTTCAGGGACCATAACAACATCATTGTTTCTTGCCACTGCAATTTCGTCCAAACTCCTGTCGTCATTATAAATTTGCTGAATGGCAAAACCCTGCGGTTTATCAATTTTATAGAAGTAAGTTTCTTCAAGGCAAGCTTCGGTTACCATACCGTCTTCATCAAATTTCCTTTTATCATGTTTGTGAGCTGGAAAGGAACTCCAGTTACCCGAAGGTGTGTAAACTTCAACCGAAACCAGCCGGTGACAATCAAAACCCGGCTGCAACAAGCTGTTAATTTGCCGTGTAGCATTGTCACCGCCACGAATTTCAATTGCAGCTTCTTCTGGTCTTTTAAAATAAATCGGGTGGTCTTCGTCGGTTTCGCACCAGCCGTATGCAATATCCAGGATTTCACTTTCGGCTGTTAATTCAAATTCTGTGTCGCGGGGAAGATACAGTGAATGGGCAATTCCGCTGAAAACATCTTTTCTCCCGTTTAACGTCTCAAAGTTTCCCTTGTCGGTTTTTACTGAATAATTTCCACCAAGCAAAATTATTGCGTATTCATTTTCCCATGTGTTTCCTTTCCATTTTTCGCCACGTTTCATTAAGCGGGCTTCAAAATTAAGGTACTGCCAACCCGTTTCTTCTTTCAGAATACTCTGGTAAATGCCAGATTCAGAAGTTGGTTTTGCTAAAAGTTTATATTTATTATCTCTTTTCATGTTTGTGTAATTTTATTTTATAGCTGATGCTTTTCCAGTTGCTTTCAATAACTCAAATTTTTCGATGTTGAATTTTTCAAACTCATTTATAAAAGTTTTACCCGGAATAATGGGGTCGAATTGAGCCGGTGACAGTTCAAAGAATTCACGGTGTACACGTGTCCAAATCAGTCGGGCATCGGTGGCAATATTTATTTTGCACACGCCCAGTTCAATGGCTTTTAGAAGTTCGGCATTTGAAACTCCTTTTGCATCGGTACCAAGCTGGCCTCCGGCAGAATTAATACGTTCAATTTCCTCCATATTAACAGCGGAACCACCATGCAAAACCAGCGGAAATCCAGGCAATCTAAACTGAATTTCCTTTAAAATATCGAATTGCAAACCCTGTTCACCCGAAAATTTGTAAGCGCCATGACTTGTCCCAACAGCAATTGCAAGGCTATCGCACCCGGTTTGTTTTACGAATTCCTCAACTTCAGAGGGCTGTGTAAATTTTTTGTATTTCTCATCGATGTTTGTATCATCCTCAATTCCGCTCAAAATTCCAAGTTCAGCTTCAACGGAAATATTTTTTGCATGTGCTTTTTCAACTATTTCTTTTGTGAATGAAATATTTTTCTCAAATGTTTCATGCGAAGCATCAATCATAACCGAGTTATAACCACCCGATTCAATACTTTGAAGCGCATGTTCCCTGTTCCCATGATCCAAATGAATGGCAAAAACTGTTTTGGGATATATTTTTGAAGCAGCCGAAATCATTGCCAAAAGCATTTCGGGACCTGCGTAATTTCTGGCAACCGGGGTAGTTTGAACAATAAAAGGAGCGTTGGCTTTTTGTGCTGCACTAAACAATCCAAGAACCTGTTCCATGTGCCAAACATTTACTGCAGCAATTCCGTAATGTCCGTAACAGTATTTGAATATTTTATTGGTAGAGACTATCATATGTTGAAAGCCAAATAGTTAGTTTAATAAATTTTGTGAAAGTTACATCTTTATTTATAAGGATTCCAAATAATGAGTATAGAAAGTTTATGCAAAGGTTTGCATAAAAGGAAGCCATACCCAAACTCCCCCAGGAAAAGAAAGCCCCACCTAACCTCCCCTTGGGGAGGAACAAGAAAAAGAGGTCGTAATGAATTTGAAGTATGTAGTGTTTAGCGGGAAGAACCCCGGATAATAAGTTCGGGAAATAATTTTTCCACCCTTATTTTTGAAAGATCGTTATTAGTATTTACACGTTTCATAAGGATACGGGCTGACAACATTCCCAATTCATAGGTTGGTTGCCAAACTGTTGATAAAGAGGGTTTAAAATAGGATGAATGTGGATCATCGTCAAAACCGATGACAGAAATCTGGTCCGGAATTACAATCCCTGCTTCTTTTATCACAAACATTGCACCGATAGCAACCCCGTCATTTATAGTAAAAATTGCATCAGGTGGGTTTGGAAGTGCCAGCAGTTGTTTTGTTGGCCTTATTCCATGTTTAGGTGTAAATCCCCTGCTTTCAACAATGTATTCTTTATTTACAGGCAGGCCATGCAATTTTAGTGCTTGTTTATACCCGTCCAACCGGTGTCGGGCAGTTGAAAGTGATGAAGGACCAGCAATGTGGGCAATCCGCCTGCATCCCGATTTTATCAGGTGTTCCACTGCCTGAAAAGCTCCAGTGTATTCGTCAACAAATACTTTATCTACTTCAATTCCCTCGCAATCGCGATCGAAAATTACAAGGGGGATATTGTTTTCCGTTAGTATTTTCAGGTGGTCAAATTTTTTTGTTTTGGATGAAGGGGAAATCAGAAACCCATCAACCCGGATTGAGGCAAAAGTACGGACCAATGATTCTTCTTCCTCAAAGGATTCGTTGGTCTGCCCGATAATCATATTCACGCCCAACGGATTTAATAAGTCCTGTATACCACTTATTATGGATGAGAAAAAGTAACTCGTGATTTCAGGAACAATTACACCAATTGTGTTTGTACGTTTTTTTAAAAGATTTAAAGCTAAAAGATTGGGAAGATAATTGCGTTTTTTAGCCAGTTCTATAACTGCTTCGCGTGTTTTGGTACTGATTGCGGGGTGATTATTTAATGCCCTTGAAACTGTTGACGGGGAAATGTTTAGTTCTTTGGCAATTTCAGTAATTGTTGTCCGCGATTTTTTCATTTCGAAGTCAAAAAAGATATATTATTCACAAGGTACAAAGGATGCCAAATTAGTCCAAATCCAGCATTTTACCTAATTCGGCCATATCAGAAAAAACCGTTGCCCCAAGTTTCTTAAAAGCGGTTTCATTTTTGTCATTCGCAAATCCAAAAACGTTAAAACCACCTGCTTTTGCTGATTGAACGCCTGCCAGGCTGTCTTCAATAACTGCACATTCACCGGGCTTAAATCCCATTTTTTTTGCCGCATGTAAATAGATTTCTGGTTCAGGTTTCCAGCTTCCAATTTCATAGCAACTATATATATTGTCACCAAAATAATCAATCAAATTGGTTGTGGTAAGATTTAGTTTTATTTTTTCTACCGGTCCGCTGGAAGCTACGCCAACCGGAATACTGATTTTCTCAAGCAATTCATGGATTCCTTTTATGGGTTTGAGGTCGGTTTTAAATGCTTCATAGGAACGTTTTCTGAATTCAGATTCAAAATTTTCAGGCAAATCGCCACTAATATTTTTACTAAAAAACTTAAGATTATCAGACATGGAAGTTCCTGTAATTTGTTCCAAAACAGATTCAAAATCGATTTCGAAGCCCAATTCAGCTGCCATTTCCCGAAATATTTTCGCCGATATTGCTTCGCTGTCAACAAGCACCCCATCGCAATCGAAAATGATACATTTGAATTTCATGATCTATAAATTTTCGTGAAAAATACCACAAATATTGTTTTTTGTAGTTTAAGTGTTAGTTTAGCACTTATAAAATTAATAGACAATCAATAACAAAAACTCTAATGAAAGCAAAGTTTATTCCATTCGTTTTATGGGCAATTGTTGCAATTTCAGCAACAGCACAAAATAAAATTATTATCAATACCGATTTGGGTAAAGAAAAAATCAGTAAACATATATATGGCCATTTTTCTGAGCATTTGGGCAGGTGCATATATGGTGGTTATTGGGTTGGTGAGGATTCGAAAATACCCAATACAGCTGGAATCAGAAACGATGTTGTAAATGCATTAAAGGAAATTGGCATTCCGAATTTGCGCTGGCCCGGAGGTTGTTTTGCCGATGAATATCACTGGATGGATGGAATTGGCCCAAGAAATGAGCGCCCAACAATGATCAATACACACTGGGGTGGCGTAACCGAAAACAACGCATTTGGTACACATGAATTTTTGGAACTTTGCAACCAGTTGGACTGCGAGCCTGTTATTTGTGGAAACCTTGGCAGTGGTTCTGTTCAGGAAATGTCACAATGGGTTGAATACCTGAATTCTTCAAATATCAGTCCGATGACTGACATACAGAAAATCAAACGGAAGGGAAGAACCCTGGGGAGTAAAATACTGGGGAGTTGGCAACGAAAACTGGGGTTGCGGTGGCAGCATGACAGCTGAATACTATACAAACGAAATGCGCCGCTATTCCACTTTTACAAAGAATTATGGTGATAACCGTTTGTACAAAATTGCAGGCGGCCCTAATAGTGATGACTACCATTGGATGGAAACTTTAATGAAAGATGGAAATCCGGGAGGTAATTTTCAAGGTGTTTCCTTGCATTATTACACCATTGCACACGACTGGAATCATAAAGGAAGTGCTACTCAATTTGACGAAACGGAATATTTTACTACCCTTAAAAAGACCCTGCACATGAACGAATTGCTCGACAAACACATTGCAATTATGGATAAATATGATCCGCGAAACCGCGTTGGTGTGGTGGTTGATGAATGGGGAAACTGGCATGATGTTGAACCCGGCACAAATCCCGGATTTTTGTACCAGCAAAATACAATGCGCGATGCGCTGGTGGCTTCGTTAAATCTCGATATTTTCAACCAGCATGCACGCCGCGTGAAAATGGCAAACATTGCACAAACTGTAAACGTTTTGCAGGCGATGATACTCACAAAAGATGACAAGATTGTGAAAACGCCGTCATTTTATGTGTTCAAAATGTACAAAGTTCACCACGATGCAACTTTGCTCCCTTCCGATATAATCTGTGAAAATTATTCAAACGAAAATGAATCAATCCCTGCACTTTCGGCAACTGCTTCTAAGGATGATTCAGGCAAAATTCATGTCACAATTTCAAACCTCGACCCAACAAATGGAAAAGAAGTATCCTGCGATTTACGTGGAGCAGAAAAAATTTCGTTTGTTCGCGGACAGATAGTTACAGGACCAAAAATAAATTCATACAACGATTTTGGTAAAGCCGAAGAAATCAGTTTGAAAGATTTTAAGGATGTAAAAATAAACGGAACCAACGCCGTTGTTAATATTCCGGCCAAATCGGTGGTGATGATTGAACTTCAGTAAGCAATTTTCATGTAAGATTATTGAGCGGGTGACGTTGGGTTACCCGCTCAATAAAATTGCCAAATAACTTTTGCAGAGCCTAAATCATGGTCGGCCTTTTCAATCCACTCTTTTGTTCCATTAACCAGCTCGTTCATAAAGTACTTTCGAATTTTTTATTGCTGAACTTATGAAAGAATATTCTTTTTTCTTCTCTTCTTCAAACTCCGTTTTTGTATAAACTAATAAATCCATTGGAATCATTGTTCCGATTAATGCTAAGCGTATATCAAGTCCTCTTTTATGCATCGGAAGTTCTGTTTCCTGAATTATTAATAAATCCAGATCGCTATCTATATTCGAATTTCCGCTTGCATGGGAACCAAACAAAATAATTCTTTCAGGATTAAATTTGCTGGCAATCCTTGATACAACCTCATTTATTTTATTTGAATCTATCATTTTTGTTTAAATATTTTGCAAGTTAACACATTATCTATTAAACTTCAAAGAGCGGTGTTGATGTTTCGCCATTTCCTGCTTCCACAACCAAAAAGTGAAGCAACGTACTCAGTACGATAGCCGCCAAACTGAAAAGTGAAGCAATGTACTCAGTATGATAGCCGCCAAATTGAAAAGTGGAGCAACGTACTCAGTACGATAGCCGCCAAATTGAAAAGTGGAGCAACGTACTCAGTACGATAGCCGCCAAATTGAAAAGTGAAGCAACGTACTCAGTACGATAGCTGTCCATTCATCTGCAAAGATAAAATTGTTGCTGACGGGAAAAAACGAACAGTATTTTAATGTGCGGGAATTTTAAGATTGGCATAATGAAGGACCCGGCTCATAGTTTATTCTCAATTCTTTTAATATCTATCTTTCGCTGGGCCAGTATAAATATGTATTTCTTACAGGCGCCTGAATGATAAATATCTTTATGCCGTGCATAAAATGATTTTACTGCCCAGTCGATTGCAGCATCCATGTTACCATTCATTTCGCAGGCAAGCGCCATGTTGAACATGCTTTTTGCTGCAATTTTTTTGTTTTTGTTTGTTGTGTTTTTCTTCCAGATTTCGGCAGCTTCCAACCAGCGGTTTTGCTTTATCAGCTCATTTGTTTTTTTCATTTCAATCTGGCCCGATTTGTAATACATTCTTTCAACTTCTATCCAGTGTGGTGCAACAAATTCAGCAAAATTGCTTCCTGCAATATCAGCAGCATTTAAAACTGCATCTCTCCGGGGTGGTAAAATCTTTTTTGCTTTATTTAAATTGTAGGCAGGTTCGCTCCATTTAATTGTATCTGTTTTTATATGCGAATAAATCATTTCCGATTTTTTGAGATCATAAAAATTCCACCCCGACAACACATACACAACTTCAGTTGCTTCATCTAAATTGAAGGTTGAAAAAATGTATTTTTCTGATAAGTCCCTGATATATTTAGGTGAAAATATTCCGTCTGCCGATCCATAATAATCAAACGATAACAGCAGGTCAGCATTTGTTGAATCAGCAATTTGGCGGATTTCATTTTTTGAATACAAACCAAATTCGGGATCAATAAATTTTGTTTTCGATTTAAGTGAATCAGAATTTGAGAGGCTTTTTACAAATCCGGCAAATTTGAAAGCTTCATTGTTAATTTGAATTTGTGTAGTCGTATCAGTAGGTTCAATCAACCTGATTTGCGCATAAACGAGCGAATCATTCAACCCAAAGTTGGAGTAAATCATCGGTTCAAGCACAATAACCGAATCGAAATACTGTTGATTTTTTAATTGAAAAACAAAATTCTGAAAATAGATTTCCGACGCAATACTATCCAGATTTGAATAATCTTTTAGCGTTTCATTGTCTTCAATATAATCTGAAAAATATGGATTGAGTGCAATATTAGCGTTGTTGTACCTCACTGCAACAGTTGTAAAATCCTGCGGTAAAACTACTTTCCCGGGCACAACAATTTCAAGTTTCAGGAATGATGTATTGGTTAAAGAGTAACAACTTTGCAGAATTAAGGGAATTATCAGAAAAAACATCAGTTTGGAAAAACGCAACATTTTTACATGTTATTTATTCGTTCAACCTCCTTTTTCCTTTGGAGAAGTACTTTTTGATAGGCGGTAATCATTTTCAAATCGTCTCTGCTCCTGTAATCCGATGCAATTTGTTGAGCTGCTGTTAACCACTGTAATGCGGTGTCTAAATCATCTTTCATTTCGAAAGCGAGGGCCAGATTAAATCTTGCGTTGATGGCCATTTTCCCGTTTTTGTCGGCGGCATACCGTTTCCAAAGCATAATAGCATTATCCCAGTCGCCTTTTACAAGGTATTTTTCTGCTGCTTCAAAATCGGGAAGCGGAGGTATTGAATACATTCTTTTTACCGGTTCCCATGATGCGAAAAAGCGTTTCGAATATGTTTCGCCTGCCATTTGTGATGCTATTTTCAGTGCAGTTAAACGAGGTGGCAATTTGGCATTCTGCTGCGTTTTTCCGTTTGCATCGTTTGCGTTCCAAAACAGTGTATCAATCATCGTTTTTCGTTCAATTATTCTTCTTGCTGCCGGATCGTAAACTGCCCAAACACCTGCAGTTATTACGTCACGCGGTTTTGGAACCCCGGATTCTGCAGTGTATTCAGAATAGAAATAGGAAAAGGTCTCGAGCGAAATCACAAGGTCAGTTTCCGTTTGGGTGGTTAGTTTATTTATCAAATCGAAATCAATGGCTGGTAGTTTTGAGCTCGAATGTGGTTTGAAAACTTCAGGGAAAATATGGATGCGGTTGTAAACATTTTTGTTTTTTAAGTTGAGTGCCAATTCATTTAAGCAGTAACTTGTTAAAATACTGTCCAGATTTTCCGGGTCTCCTTTGGCTTTTCGCACCAAATTATTGTCCTTGTAATAATGTTGAAGCGTGTCATTTGTGTATTTGAAATTGCGTGAAATCAGCGCGATATTTTCAACATTTACCGGAACATTGATTGCGCCCGGTTTGAAAACGTCTATTGGATATTCTTTGTAAACAGTGCACGAAGTTGTAGCTATTGCCACAACTAAAAACCAGAATGTTATAGGTTTCATGGTTATTGGTTATTTATATCGTTTTTTCTGCGCTTCAGCGTTTCCAAATAATTATAGGTGTTGGTGCGGTACATGGTGTTGTACGATTTCAAAGCCCATTCAATTGCCGAATCAATGTCACCCAACATTTCATAGCCAAGTGCAATATTAAATTCGGCTTTGCTCTGTACTGATTTCGATTTGGCATTTTCAACAGTTTCTTTCCATAAATTAATTGCTGTTTCCCACTGATTGGTGTTAACAAGGGGACTTGCCTGTTTTAGGTTTGCATCGCCTTTAACAAAATAACTTCTTCTTTCGGGCCGCCATTTTGTGCTAATTTGATTCGAAAGACTGAGAGCAATTGCAATTCCTGTTTCAGTGAGTGCTTTTTTAACGGGTGTAAATCTGTTAAAAAGAGCATTTAGCGTATAATCGGAATCCTGCCAGTAGAGTGTATCACGCATGAGTTGACGCTGAATTACTTTCTCTATGCGGGGATCGTAAACCCTGAAAATCGCTTCGTATGAAATTTGCATTTGCGCTTCTGCTATATTCATAAAACTGTTGCTGCCTGCGTCGAAAGTACTGCTTTTATCATAATTGGTTGAAACCCGCGTTTTCATATAATCGAGCGACATTACAGCATCGGTATTGTAAGTTTTACAAAGCGTTTTTACTTCGTCCCATGGCATTTCCTTTGTTATAAATGCATTTTTTTCGAAGTCTAAAAACCTGTTTTCAGGAATCACAAAATCATATCTTCCCGATTCAAAAAGCAGTTCACCCAAAGCTTTTAATGTAGTGTCTACTGCCTGGATATCGTTTATAATTGTGTCGTAGTCAAATTGCTGGAGGTAAAAGAGCTTTTGAAGTGAATCGGCATCCAAATCTGTATAGCTGTCATCCACTATCCGCGTTACAAGCAACAAACTCTGGATATTTTTGGGGAGTTCATTTTTCGATTTTTGTGGTATTTCAATTAATAAAGATTTTGTTGAAACGCATGAAAATAAGACAGCCATCAGTATAAGCACCGATATATAATTTGCTATTTTTTTGTAAAGACTATTCACGTTGCGTAAAAATTAATAAATACCCCAGAACTTTCTCAAAAACCATTCCACACTTAACAATAATAAAACAACAAAGAACAACCATTTCAGGTTTAACATTTCGTTTATCATTTCCTGGAAATAACTTGTGGCTTTTAGGCTGTTGTTATTTTTTAAATCTGAAATCAATTGTTCACTTTGATTTGGCTGATAAAATTGTCCACCACTTTGGGCGGCAATCTGAAATAACAGATTGTGGTTAGCCCGTAAATCGAGGTTTTCAAAATTTACGGGTGTAATTGAAAAACGCCCTGTTTCGTTAAAGGTTTTGTCGCCAATATTAACTTCGGCTGAAAAAGTATAGTCGCCGGAGGGCAAATGTCCGGCATTTAAAAAATAGTTACTTCCCTGCATATCAAAAGTATATTCAAATTCTTCGGAGTTTGAATTTTGAATTTTAATTTTCACCTCTTCATTATTTACCTTTTCATATGCATCGTTGTACACTTCGGCCCTGAAAACAATTTCATCAGTTTCGGCATAAACAGGTTTGAAATCGATAATAAAGTTGTCTTCGTTTTGCCGTAACGCCAGATACTGTACCAGTTGATTGATTAGTTCGTTGAAAAGAGCCTGGTTTTGATTGACATAGTAATTGTACAGGCGCCAGCGCCAAATCCCTTCGCCAAAAATAAAACCTGTTTTGCGGCCATTTAAAGTTCCTGTTGCAATCAGTGGTTTTGCAGTTTCAATGTTCATAATTTTTTGGTAGAACAGTGGCGTGAAACCTGCATCAAGTTCGTAATCAGCAAAAGAAACCTGCAAAGGCGGAAACCGCGATACGATTTCTTTAAAATCTTCACTCAAATTAAAAGTTGCATATGTTGGATTGATCGTCGCCTGTGCTTCCTCCCCCGAACCGGCCAGCGGCGAAATGGTTGCACCCTGTTCCAATGCGTTCAATTGCGGAAGGAAAGTTTTTGTGCCAACAATAAACAGTATAGGAATGCGGTTGCTTTGCGCATTTTTTACAATGTCCGATGCTGATTTTCCTGAAGTTGGCAGTTGGTTCAGAATAAGTAAATTATAGTCAGATATGTTGGCAGGATAAGGTTCTTGTGAAAAAACCGATACATCGTAAGTCGTTTGCAAATCGAGCGTATTTTTTATGGCGCCAATATCGGGGTGCGGACCATCTGAAAGTATTAGTATTTTTTGTTTTTTCTCCAAAACATTTATTACAAATCCGGCCTGGTTGTTTTTTATATTTCGTTCGTTTTCAACTATTTCAGTTTTAACCGAATAATGTTTTAATCCCGCAGTACCGGCATCCAGGATGAAATTCTGTGTTAAAAAATAGTTCTGATTGGGAGGAGTTACCATTACACTGGTCAATTCATTTTTATCCTGAATTACAGAAAGCCGAATTGTTTGACCTTTTAGTTTCGAAAACTGTGCATCAATTTCAACGGGGAATTTGTTCCCCGAAAACGAAGTTCGGTTTACACGAATGTCCTGAATTTTTGAATCTACAACTTCGGTGGTATCTCCAAAACCAATTGTGTAAACAGGGAAATTTACCTTGTCCATCAGGTTTACCGGGTTTTTCCCCTGGTTGTTGATCCCGTCGCCAACCAGAATCAAAGCACCGATGTTATCGTTAAAATGGTTGTTTAACACAGTGCTTATCAACTCGCTGTAATCGGTTTTCTTTTCGCTGAAGTTGAGTTCTTCCAACCGTTTTGCCTGTTCGCCAAATGAATATTCAAGTACTGAATATTTCTCTGAAAGGTCGTGGTTTATTTGTTCTCTTATATTGGCAATTTCATTGGCAACATTAATCGAATCGGGTGTTGAAACAATTGAAGTTGAGTTATCCCAGGCAGTAATGATTAATGGATTACGCGTAATTTTTTTCAGGTTTTTGATAAACGGCGACAACAGCAAAACAGCAATTAGAAAAAATGACAGAAAGCGCAAAGTCTTTAAAATGGCAACTTGAGTCTTGCCCAATTCCCTGTTCTCTTTGTTCCTGAAATACAAAACGAGTGAAACGCCCAAAGCCGCCACAATTGCGGCAAGCAGGAAAATAAACCAATATTTTATACCAAATGAAATCAATGGATACTGTTTTAAATGAGCCGGTAAATATACACAACTACTTTTTTTTAATGGCTATTAATGTGTAATATTACAGCCGATTTTAAGGCCAGCAGGTCTACTTTTATTATATTGATTTGTTGTGTAATACGAATATAGCATTTTGAAAAAATGAAATTGATAGTTTTTATTTTTGTAGTACTTGGGTTTGCAGTTTCAGCCCAAAAACCGAATCCCGAAATAACTGTAAAAGAGTTAAAAGAGAACATCGGATATTTGGCATCCGATGAGTTGAAAGGCCGGAAATCGGGCGAACCCGGCGAATTAATGGCAGCAGAATATATCCGTAATAAGTTTAAAAATGCCGGGCTCGAATTGTTGTTCGACAATGGTTTTCAAAAGTTTGGTCTTGTAACTTCCGCCGAAATTGGACCTGGCAACAAACTGACAGTTAACGGCAATAATTTTGAAGTTGAAAAGTCGTTCCTTCCTTATGCTTTTTCAGCAAACACAACCGTTTCAGCGGGAATTGTATTTGTGGGTTACGGACTTCAAATTAACCAGGATACTTTGAAATGGGATGATTATAAAGGTGTTGACGCTGCCGGAAAGTGGGTGCTTGCGCTACAAGGTGATCCCGATTTGGAAAACCAGCAAAGCCCGTATATCGAATTTTCATCAGAACGCTCAAAAGCTCTTTTTGCCGGCGATAACAAAGCTGCTGGATTGATTTTGGTTGCCGGTAAAAAATTCAGGGAAAAAGATGAGCTTTCATCATTGGTTTTTGATAAAAACAGCGCCAGGTATTCTATACCGATAATTGAAGTTACCCGCGAAGTTGCCAACGAAATACTCGGTGGTAAAAATTCGGTTGAAGCATTGGAAACTGAAATGGATAGCTTGAAAAAATCAGTAACCATCCAAATTGATGCTACAATTTCGGCCACAACAAATGCAATCCAAAAGGAAGCTGAAACACGAAATGTGGTAGCATTGCTTCAGGGAAATGATAAAAATCTAAAAAATGAATATATAGTTGTCGGAGCGCATTTTGATCATCTTGGAATGGGCGGTCCCGGCTCTGGTTCGAGGGCAACCGACACAATCGCAGTGCACAACGGTGCTGACGATAATGCTTCGGGAGTGGCTACCATTATTCAGCTGGCCGAAAAACTGGCTGCGGAAAAGAGCAATAAAAGGAGCATCATTTTTGCCGCCTTCAGCGCCGAAGAAATGGGTTTGGTAGGTTCAAAAGTTTTTGTAAACAAGCCACCGGTTGAAACTGAGAAAATGGTTGCCATGTTTAATTTTGATATGGTGGGACGATTGGATAATACAACAAACGTTTTGAGTATTGGCGGTTCACAAACTTCAGCGGAAAGTGAAAAATTGATGACCGGTTTGAATACAGATTTCGAACTTGCATTTTCACCGGAAGGGGTTGGCCCATCAGATCATGCTTCCTTTTATTTACAAAACATACCTGTATTTTTCGTTTCTACTGGCGCTCATCCTGATTATCACACACCCAGTGACGATGCTGAATTTATTAATTATGAAGGCACAAAAAAAGTTGCTGATTATGCAGTTCGTGTAATTGAAGATGTTGCCAACCGTGAAACAGATCTAACTTTTCAGGAGTCCGGTCCAAAATTTCAACGCAGTCGTGGAGGAAAATATAAAGTTACCTTGGGCGTGATGCCTGATTTTGCCGGAGTTGAAAAGCGTGGTTTGCGTATTGATTCGGTTACAAAAGGTAAACCTGCCGATAAAGCAGGAATGAAAAAAGGAGATATTATCACGGCAATTGAAGGAAAAAAAGTGGGCGGGATACATGATTATATGAGCCGGTTGCAAACCCTCGAAACCGGTCAGCAAATTTCTGTCGATATTCTTCGCGATGAAAAACCAACAGTTTTAATTGTACAACTTTAAATGATGAGGAAATTCACAGCGATATTCCTACTCCTGACAATTTCTGTAAAATTTGTTTTTTCGCAGGATTACAAAGTTGACAAGAGTAGATTTGTTTATAAAGAAATCGATGGGATTTCCCTGGAAATGACAAAGTACAAACCACAGGTTTCATCAAATGTGAGATTACCGGCAATTGTTTTTTTCTTTGGCGGCGGTTGGGTAGGTGGTAGTCCTTCGCAATTTGAATTGCAGGCTGAATATCTCGCAACACGGGGAATGGTTGCTTTTTGCGCTGATTACCGCACACAATCGCGTCATTCAACTTCTCCTTTCGAAAGTGTGATGGATGCAAAATCTGCAATGCGATACTTAAAAATGCATGGCGAAGAACTGGGAATTGACACAAGCAGAATAGTGGCTTCGGGTGGTTCAGCAGGCGGGCATTTGGCGGCATGTACAGCGGTAATTAAAAACGTTAACGAAGCATGTGATGATTTGTCTGTTTCTGCGGTTCCAAAGGCACTTTTACTTTTTAATCCGGTGCTGGACACAGGCAAAAAAGGATATGGACGGGAAAAACTTGAGGGGCGCGAATTTGAACTTTCGCCCGTTCACCATATTACGGCTAATGTTCCAACAACCTTAATAATGCACGGTAAAGCCGATAAAACTGTTCCTTTTGAAAATGCCGTTAGGTTCAATTATCTAATGAAACAACAAGGGAACAAGAGTATTTTGGTGGGTTACAAAAAACAGGAACACGGGTTTTTTAATTACAGCCGCAGCCCCAAATTTTTCAGGAAAACACTTTCAAAAAGCGAAACTTTTCTTGAAGAAAACGGATTACTTCGAGGTGAAAGTTGGTTAAGTGAATACTGCAAACAGCTTGAAAATAGGGAAAGCAAGTAATATTATACCAGGTAAGTAAACGGGGAATTATCTTTTTAAATCATTTACAGAAAACATCTTTGGTTTTATTGTGATTTTAGCTGTTGAATTTTAAACACACCTATTAACGCTATTTGTTTTTTTTCAAAACAAAATATTATTTTCGATTACTTTTCCTCAACTTAAAACACAAATGTTTGTTATAAGCAGTAAATCAAAAAACAAAAATCATGAGTTACTATTTTAGCAAAATTTTAAAAAATACAAATTTTGATTCGGCAATCGAAAATGTTACAGCAGAACTAAAAAAAGAAGGATTTGGGGTTCTAACAGAAATTGACGTAAAAGAAACCCTTAAAAAGAAAATCGATGTTGATTTCAAAAGATACAAAATTCTTGGTGCCTGCAATCCTCATTTTGCGCACAAAGTATTGTCAAAAGAAGATAAAATAGGTGTTTTTCTTCCCTGCAACGTGGTAGTTGAAGAGCACGAAAATGGCGAAGTAGAAGTTTCGGCTGTTGATCCGATAGCATCAATGGCAGCAGTTGAAAACAAGGGCATCGAAGAACTGGCTAAAGAGGTTCAGCAAAAATTAAAAAGGGTTATTGAAGGGTTAAACTGATTTTATCTTTAAATCCATCCCCGCAAGCTGATAATAAGTCAACGCCAGCAATTTCCCTGAATATTAAAATTTCATATTTCAGGTGGTTCCAAAGCTGGTATCGCAAATTTGTGTTTTTGCCAACATCGGGTACGCCGGTTTTGTTTCCACCCAAATCATCGTCTTTAAATGACAAATCGGCTTCCAGTACATTTTCAAAAGCCGGTAAGGCATTCACTTTTTCAAACCCAACTTTTTGAAAACTCAAAATCGAACGTCGCATGTGTTCCGGTGAAGTAATCAATAAAATTGGCGTTTGCATTATTATCATTTTTTGGCAATTTAAAGCTTGTGCACGGGTGTTGGTTGCTTCGCTTTCAAAAACAATTTTATTAGGGTTAACACCTCGCATAATTAATTCTTTTTTAACAAGTTGAGGTGTGCTTGCACTATCTGGTATTTCACCTGGAATTGCAATAACAACAATTGCTTCGGGGAATGATTTTGCGGCCTTTTCAACATACCAGCTGCGCATTAAATTGCTTTGGCTTGGCATTCCACCGCCGCCCATCATTATAATATGCGTGGGTTTCCATTTCATTTCTGATTTGCTGGTTCCCAACCAGTAATATCCCCAGAAAGGCTGTTCAGTTAAAGCAAACACAATACAAACCGAAAAGAAAAGGCCCAACACAACCAATATATTTCGGAGGATCCTTAAAAAATAGATACTTTTGGCTTTGATTGTAGTTTTGGTCATCGCATTATTTTGTGAGGATAAAAGTACGATTTATCCCTTTTCTTTTGTATTGAAATGTTGAACTTTTAAAATTTATCGAATTGAAAACTTCAGATAAAAACGAAATTATACAGCTTTTTGAAAATCATTTTAACGAAAAAGCTGAAAACGTAGAAATGCTTCCCACATCGGGTTCATACAGGGAATATTGCCGGTTAAGTAATTCAAAACGCTCCGTAATTGGTGCTTTTAATTCAGATGTGAAAGAAAATGCTGCATTCCTGTCATTTACAAATCATTTTATAAAAAATAATTTAACAGTGCCTGAAGTTTATTCAGTAAGTTCAGATTCGAAAAAATATTTGCTGGAAGATCTTGGAAACACTACACTTTTCGATTTTTTAAGTGTTACCCGCGAGAAAGAGGGTTTTTCGGAAAAGATCATTTCAGAATATAAAAAAGTGTTGACAGAACTTCCCAAAATTCAAATTGTTGCAGGCAAAGATCTGGATTATTCAGTTTGTTATCCACGGGCAGCTTTCGACAAGACTTCGATGATGTGGGATTTGAATTACTTCAAATACTATTTTCTAAAACTTGCCAAAATTCAATTTGATGAACAAGCTTTGGAAGATGATTTTCAGTTGTTTAGTGATTATTTACTAAGTGCAGATTCGAACTATTTTCTTTACCGCGATTTTCAATCGAGAAATGTAATGTTGAAAGATGGAAGGGTATACTTTATCGATTATCAGGGTGGAAGACGGGGGGCACTACAATACGACCTGGCTTCATTGTTATATGATGGAAAAGCGGATATTCCCGAAAACATCAGACAACAACTTTATGATTTGTATATTGATGAACTGGAAAAATATTTACCGGTAAATAACATTGATTTTGCCGCATATTTTAAAGGTTTTGTATTGATAAGAATTATGCAGGCGATGGGCGCATATGGTTTTCGGGGCTTTTACGAGAAAAAGGAACACTTTCTGAAAAGCATCCCATATGCGCTGAAAAACCTTGAATTTATGCTTGCGGATTTGAGCCTGCCGGTTGAGTTGCCTGAACTGCTGAGCGTTTTAACCCAATTAACACACTCCGATGTTTTAAAGGAAATCGGTCAAACCAAAAGCAATTTAACTGTAACAGTTACAAGTTTTTCATACAAAAATGGTTATCCTGTCGATTCTTCAGGGAATGGGGGAGGACATGTTTTTGATTGTCGGGCAATTAACAATCCCGGACGTTATCCTGAGTATAAAATTTTGACAGGCAAAGATATGGAGGTGCAGAAATTTTTAGAACAAAAATCAGAAATGGAAATTTTTCTGAACGCTGTAAAATTAATTGTTGACCAATCGGTAAAAACTTATCTCGACCGCAGGTTTTCGCACCTTTCTGTGAGTTTTGGCTGCACTGGCGGACAGCATCGATCAGTTTATGCGGCAGAGAAAATAGCTGAACATCTGAAAAACAATTTCCCTGTAAATGTTGTTCTTAACCACCGGGAGCAACAAAACATTTAATGGGTAAAAAAGCTTGTAAAAAAAAGGATTTCCAGGATAACGAAAACGCAAAATATGAATGTAAAAAGTGCGGGGCTAAGGTGCGCAATGATGACAAAATTTGCAAACCGGAGAAAATAAAATAAGTTTACAGTTTCGGGTTTAATGTTTAAAATGGAAGGTTGTAACTGATATTTGGAAATTTATTGTTGGATTTTAGACAATTTCTTTCTTCCGACTTCGGACTCCCGACTTCCGGCTTTCTTTTTTTTCTTCTTTCTGTTTTTATATCAATTCAGTTGCTTATTTTCGCACAAAATTTAAAAAAAATCAATTTCCATGGGAAGAGCATTTGAATACCGCAGGGCAGCAAAAGAAAAACGCTGGGACAAAATGTCGAGGATATTTCCGAAACTGGCAAAGAAAATAACCATCGCAGCCAAAGAAGGAACACCGGATCCGGATACAAATGCAGCGCTTCGTACAGCAATTCTAAATGCCAAAGCGCAAAACATGCCAAAAGCAAATATTGATGCTGCCATTAAACGCGCCTCAGGAAAAGATGCTGCCGATTTTACAGAAACAAACTACGAAGGAAAAGGTCCGCATGGAGTTTTGATTTTTGTTGAATGTGCTACCGACAACACAACCCGTACAATTGCCAACGTAAAAAGTTATTTCAATAAAGCCCATGGTGGTTTAGTGCCAACCGGTTCGCTTGAATTTATGTTTTCGCGTAAGGCCGTGTTCGCTTTCCAAAAACCCGAAGGCATGGATTTAGAAGATTTAGAGCTTGAACTGATTGATGCCGGTCTTGAAGAAATAGAAGAAAACGAAGGCGAAGTTTATGCCTATGCCGATTATACATTTTTTGGCGAAATGTCGCATGCGTTGGACGGTTTGAAAATTGATGTATCGAAAGCACTCTTAAAAAGATTTCCGACAACTCCTGTTGAATTTAGCGAAGAACAATTGGAAGAAATTGAAAAACTGCTTGACAAATTAGAGGAAGATGATGATGTTCAGGCGGTTTATACGAATATTGCCTAGTTACTGATTTTCGTTTTATCGAAGATAATTGCTGACAGCTTTTTGAATACCTTTTTTCACTCCTTCCCAGTTTTGATTTTTAAAACTGTTGGGTGTTTCACTTTCATCAGCATCAACAAAATAAGAAATTGCATTTGGAATGCTAATGGCTAACATTTGACTCGGGTATTTCAGTTTGTGCCATTCAATTATTTGATGAAGTGGATGATGTTGAAGTAATTCATACAAATCCCAAAAATCCTTTTTCTTGCCCCTGCCCAAAATTGCCTGGATTTTCATTGCTGCAATATCGGCACTGCTATACATTCTGATATTATCTATCGTTTCAATTGGTGCGATTGGAACGTGAGGATAATAAACAATATCAACTTTAATTTTATGTAAGTAACAAAATATTCCAATCTTTTTGTGGCCACTTTCAAAACTAAAATTGCTTTCAAAAGTTGTTTTCAGTTCATCTAGAATATTTTCAAAATCAAAATATTCGTGAAAAAATAAATCTAAATCAACGGAACTGCGATGGCCATATCGAAGAGATAGAGCAGTGCCACCAACCAATGAAAAAGTTTGGAGCGAAGGGAGTTCCATCAATTTCTTTAGTAAGGAAAAAGTTCCGGGTTCAACTGTCTTAGTATGTAACATCTGAATTCTTTTAGTGGTTTCCCTACAACAGCGCTTGCGAGATGTATCCGGTGTTCGGGCAAATATTTGGCTTTCAACAAGGCTTCTGTGACTTTTTTATCGCCATAATACCTGCGGCACTGGCGGATGTCCTCCACGTCACCACGCTCAAAAACCCGCTCGATAACAAAGTTTGCCTTGGCATCATAATCGATTTTCTCAAAATTCACGTCCCAAAAAATACGTTTTTCAAATATGGGTTTCGGTTTTTCCATGCAGCTAAATTAAGTATTTCTCTAATATATTTGTTCTTGAAATTTTAACAGTAGTGCTGTTTTTCTCTACCGCCGCATGCAGGTCATCGGTAAAATCCCACAGCTTATCTAAAAAACTGTTAGTTTGGTTTAACTTTCCTTATTTTTATACACAAACTTAAAACTATGCAATCTGTAGGAATTTACATTGACCATTTTGTCAATATCTGGGAAAACAGCGCAAGTCATTTCCCTGATTTTAATCGATTTTATTCAGAAGCTGAAAAGCTTGAACGGGAGAAAAATTTTGAGCAGATACAGGAGAAATTGAAATTGCTGCAATCGCGCTCTGCTGTTAAGAAACTCAGGAGCAGTAATCCGGAAAGTAAATTTTTTCCTGTTTTTCGCTCGTTTTTGCACGATATCTTTGATTTCGAACAAGCTCATCTTGAAATTATCCTTTCGGAAGAATTCAGAAATGTAAGCAAGGATTTTTTCTATCAGGCACGTGAATTTGGCCCCGAACTTTCGCCCGAAAATATTTATCAGGGATTGCGAAATGTATGGATTATGAACGGTTTACAATTAATGATGAATATTCCCTGTCGAAATTACGCCTTCGGTTTTTGCATACAGTATGATTTATCCATATAGCGACAATTATTTGGACGACCCAAATATTTCAGACAAAGAAAAACAAGAATTCAGTTTCCGGTTTAATCTTAGGTTGCATGGCGAAAATGTTGCGCCATTAAATCATGCCGAATCACAACTTTTTCAATTGGTTGGAATGTTTGAGGAACAATACAACCGCGCTGATTTCCCTGAAGTTTATGAAAGTTTATATGCCATTCAAAAAGGGCAAACCGACAGTTTAAAGTTGTCGAAACAAAGTGGGTTAACCGATGATGAAATCCGCCGGGTTTGTTTTGAAAAGGGTGGCACTTCTGTTTTGGCCGATGGCTATTTGGTCGCAGGGAAACTCACTCAAAAACAGGAGCAAGCATTGATTGGTTATGGAATTTATTTGCAATTGCTCGACGATATTCAGGACATGAAAGAGGATTCCGATGCACAAACAAATACAATGTGCACTTCTTTGGAAAAGTTTGGACTTGGTGAATTCGTTAACCGCACGATACATTATGGAAGACAAGCCCTTGATGAAATGAAATGCTTTGACGCTCCAAATGTTGATGTGTTTTTAAGTTTGATGAACCGCAGCATCGAAACAATGATAATCGAATCGGTGGGTTTGAACGATGCAGGTTTTAGTAAAAATTATATGGAAGAAATAGAGGTGTTTTCACCTTTGCATTTCGATTTTATCAGGCAGAAGAAATCTCAGTCAAAATCGCAGCGATTTGCAATGTTTCGAAAATATTTTGATCAGACAAAACCGGCAGCAGTTAGTTTTGGTTGAAGTTTGTTTGGGAGTTAGCTGGTTTAAACTTGTTGTCTCTTTTGTGATGCGATGAGAAAAATTACCAAAACTCTTGCAACAACAAAAACAAAAATCCCAAAAAGAGGGTCAATAAGAGCCATTTTTATTCCATCAGCCAAAAGTCTGGGCGTTAGTTCACCCTGTGCTGCAACCATGTCGAAAGCCTTAATTAAGCCAAATGTGCGTCCCATAAATCCCCATGCCACTGCAAGCCATGAAATTTGTTTTATCAATGAAATTACTTTGTTTCTGTCTCCTGTTTTTATTATCTCAATAACAAACAAAAGAATGATTGCCAGCAAAAAGATAAGAATAGGGTAAGTGAAAATAGGGCCTCCGTCATTAAATTTTCCGATTAATCCAGTCATGATTTTTGATTTTAAATTTATACTAACCCGAAGGTAAAGCACAATTCAATTCGATTTTTTAGTTTGCGATGAACGAATTATTTAGCAAGCTGTATAACAAAAGTAAGGAACCGAAACGATTTTTTAAACATTTTATGACATAACCGCTTGCTAAACTGGTAATTCGTCGATAAAAAAACGACTATATGTTCTTTTTCTATAAATTGGTGTTTTTTTGGAAAGACAATTTATTATATTCAATTCACAGCTCTATTTTGTACATTTTGAGCCTTAAAAAACTAATAATATTGGAAAAACTGAATAGGATAAGACCAAAAATTATTCTGCTCCACCTGGCGTTTTGGGTGGGGGTATGGTTTTTCTTTTATTATTTTTTTAGCTATAATTCAAACGATACGGTTTATATTACATGGTTTTCAAGCGCTTTGTTGCCGCTTACAATGGGACTTACTTACTTCGTAAATTATTATTTGGTTCCTAATTTTCTGCTCACAAAAAAATATTTTCATTTTGCTCTTTACAGCTTTTACACGCTTGTTTTTTCGTCATATCTAATAGTATTGGTTTTATATACCTGTTTGATTTTTCTGCTGCAGTTTAATATCTCTATTATGCCACCCATGAGCAAGAATTTTTTCTTTATTCTTATCCTGGTTTTTCTGGTGGTGGGTGTAGTCAATTTTATCAGTTTGCTGAATAATAATTTCAAAACAATTTCAAGAAATAAGGAACTTCAGAATAAAATTCTAAATACGCAACTACAATTAAAAGAGCAGGAATTACATTATTTAAAACATCAAATCCATCCACATTTCCTGTTCAATACCTTAAATACAATTTATGGTTTTGCGTTGAAACAATCCGTTCAAACCCCCGAAATCATTCTTAAACTGTCGAATTTGCTCGATTATATTTTGTATCAGGTAAATAAACCGGCAGTTAGCCTAAAGCAGGAAGTTTTGCATATTAAAGAATATATAGAGTTGGAAAAAATAAGGTTTCAGGATACGTTAAAAGTCGCGTTTACAAGCAATGAAATTGATGAGAACATTCAAATTGCTCCCATGTTGCTTATTCCTTTTGTGGAGAATGCATTTAAACATGGCAGTATTATAAATGGATTTTTAACCATTGAAATTAATGTGAAAGTAATTAATAATCAACTTGAATTTTATGTTGGAAACACTGTATTGAAAGGGAATCAAAAAAAGAAAACCAGAGGAATAGGACTGGAAAATATTCAAAAGAGACTTGAGTTAAATTATGCTGACAATTATAAATTGGTTAGCGAAATTGAGAATATGCGGTATGTGGTAAAGCTTTCCATTTTCAATTTAAACACAATAAAAAATGTTTAGAACCATAAAATGTTTAATTGTTGACGACGAACCTGTAGCACGGGAAATTCTTGAAAACCACCTGGCAAAAATAGATGCAGTAGAAGTTGTTGCTGGATGCAAAAATGCATTGGAAGCCTTTCATTTTATTAGCGCAGAAAAAATAGATTTAATTTTTCTGGATATCAATATGCCCGAAATATCGGGATTGTCGTTTGCAAAATCGATAAACCGAAACATCAAAATTGTTTTCACCACTGCCTATCGTGAATATGCTGTTGACGGATTTGACCTGCAGGCGGTTGATTACCTTTTGAAACCCATTTCGTTTGAACGATTGTTACAGGCAATCAACAAGTATCTTGATGAGAACGCACCTGTGTTAAATGTAGTTACCAAAGAAATTGTACCGGAAAAAAGCGATTATATTTTTGTTCGTTCCGACCGGAAAATGATTAAAATTTCAATCCCGGATATTCTTTTTATAGAAAGCCTGGCAGATTATATCAAAATTCATTTGCCCGGAAATACAGTAGTTACACGGGAAACAATGTCGAGTATTGAAGCCAAACTACCCCAAAAAGAATTCCTTCGGGTTCATCGTTCATATGTGGTATCAATTGCCGGCATCGAATCATTTACAAATGAATACATCGAAATCAACCGAAAACAAATTCCAATTGGCAGAAGTTATAAAAAAGAGGTTTTGGAAAGACTTGAAAGCGAATAAATGCCTACATTTTAACACTCCTTTAGATTCCAAAACTGTTTTTATTTTGAATTTGTATCTAAATGATGTGTATCATGAAACTATGGCAACCTGTCCTTTTACTTGCTCTATTTATTGCATGTTTCTCCTGATCTCCAAAACAATATTTATCTGAAATAGCATCAACAAATCCAAACGTGATTATCTTTTATACTGATGATTTAGATTACAGAGAAGTGAGATGGTTGTTAATAATTTTATCGTAAGAAGTTGTTGTGTAGATAATTAGGTTTGAAATGTGCCAATTTTATTTCACTTCTGCCAAATTAGTCGGGTAGTTGTTAGGATTTCTGGAAGTAATAATTAGGCATTTGTTACCCTGTTTTTCAGCAAATACGTCATTATTTTATTTTTAGTATTGACGTAAATTGGTCAAAAATTAAAACAGTAAAAAAATAATTTCATTGTATTGTTTATTTTGATTGAAGAATATGAAAAACGAGAATACATCTGTAAAATTGAGAAATGTAAACAGGGGATTACTTTCGGCACCATTTATTAAGTATATTGAATTTATGTACTTTCCTGGAGCAATGGAAGTTTTGGATAGCAGATTGATTTCATTTGAATTTGAAAACTTCAAGTCATATTATTTGAATTGATTATTTAAAATTGAAAATGGTAAAGTAAATTTTTTTCATAAATAAATTCGTTTAAGTTTTAGTTTGGTTAAGGCTGTATTGAATGTTTGGAATTTTGTTTTTTAGATTTTATTTCACTGGTCCTGAATGATCGTAATAAATTTAGTGGACCGGATTTACAGAGATTTTAAAACCGATTGAAAGAGAAACTTCAATCGGTTTTTTCTTTTGTTTCAATCGCTCTGCAATTATTCAGAAGAACTTTACCAGAATTCTCATAGGCAATAATAACCGGTTCAATCCTTCTTATTCTTCACCCATTTCTCTAACCACTGATCCTGTTCCCACAAAACATGCAAAACAGATTCGCGTGCTGAGTAACCGTGACTTTCTTTAGGAAGCAAGACCAATCGTGCTGGTGCACCCATTCCTTTTAAGGCATTAAAATAGCGTTCACTTTGCAGCGGATAGGTGCCTGTATTATTGTCAGCTTCGCCGTGAATAAGTAATAGCGGGGTTTTCATTTTATTGGCATTCATAAATGGTGACATGGTATTGTAAATTTCGGGTGCTTCCCAGTAATTTCGTTCTTCATTTTGAAATCCAAAAGGTGTCAAGGTTCGGTTATAGGCTCCGCTTCTGGCAATTCCTGCAGCAAACAAATCGGAGTGGGTGAGCAGGTTGGCAGTCATAAAAGCCCCATAAGAATGACCTCCAACAGCAACCCTTTCCCTGTCAATATAACCCAATGAATCAACTGCGTCAATAGCGGCTTTGGCATTGGCAACCAACTGTTCAATAAAGGTATCATTGGGTTCTTTGTCGCCTTCGCCAACAATGGGGAAAGCGGCATCATCGAGAATAGCATAACCTTGTGTGACCCAGTAGACAGGCGATCCATAGGAGGGCATGGTAAAAGTATGTGGCGAAGATGTAACCTGCCCGGCATTCGAAGCATCCTTAAATTCACGCGGGTATGCCCATAATATTAATGGCAATTTTACCTTTTTCTGCATATCATAATCCTTTGGTAAATATAATGTACCTGAAAGTTCGACGCCGTCGTCACGTTTATAGGTGATCACTTCTTTATGGATACCTGAAATACCCTCAAAAGGATTTTTAAAAAATGTAATCTGCTGTGGAGCAATTCGTTTTATTGTATTTCGAATATAATAGTTTGGATATTTGGATTGGCTTTCCACCCGTGTCAACAACACTCCTTGTTGAGCATTTATAACGTCTGAAATGTTTTCGAGGGTTTCTTTTCCATCAGCACGCCACAACTCGTGGGCGTTTTTTGTTTTCACGTTATACTCATTAAAAAAGGGCCGTATTCCCTCAGGCGAATAGCCGGTTCCGGTGAGGTACATTTTATCGCCGTTAATTACAAGCGTATTTTCGCCAAATTCATTTTTTGAGGTTACAAATGATCCCGGATCATTGTAGTTGTCGTTATAATTCAAATCGAAAATAATTTCAGCCTGAGCACCCGGTTTTGACGGGTTGAAAAGGTAGGTTTTAGTATTTCTTGTTTTAATCCAGCGGTCGCGGGCAATGGCAATTTCGTTATTTCCCCAGGTAATTCCCGCATAGCGGTTGATGGTTTTTAAAACAGAAACAGGTTTCCCGCTGAATGGCTCGTTGAGCATGAAAACTTCATCACGAAATTCAGCATCTTTCTCAGGATCACCTTCGTCTAATGCTTCAACATAGGTTAAAGTTGCGGGTTTGTCGTTTCTCCAGTTTACCGAGCGCATTCCTTTTACTGTGGCATTTGATCCTTTAGGCAGAACTTCAACAAGTGGAGATTCGAGTAATACTTTTATTTCTTTGCCGTTTTTGTCGTATATTATTGTTTTTGAGGGAAATCTGTATAGTGTTACCAAATATGAAAATGGTTTTTGAATGTTTGTAACCAAAACATATTCGCCATTTGGCGAGAAATCTGTTTGTTGAACCATTTCAGTTTCTTTCCAAAGCGTTTTGTTTCCTGATAAATTAACTTTATACAAAGCTGCCATTGCAAGCTGTTCAAAATTAAATTCATCGGCTTTATCTTTCAATAAATCCTGATATGTTGGGTTTTGAGCTTTTTTCCCATCACTTACAGAAACAGTAGGCCCTGTTGGAATAGCCTCCGATTTAAAAATTAAAGGTTTTTTTTCGTCGGGCAGGAATTTCACGAGCAGCGATTTTCCATCAGCAAACCATGCAAACGGACGACCAAGATTTGCATTCAATTTTGCATCTGCAATTTTTGAGCAACTGCCTTTTTCGATATCCAGAATCCACAATTCAACACCAGATTGAGTGGTATGAGTGAATGCCATTTTTGATTCATCTGGCGACCAGGTAAAATAAGCCAACCGGGGTTCCGATGGAAGTCCTGTAACCTGTTTTTGTTCTCTATCACCTACTTTCATCAATGTGATATTGTTGTAGTAATAACGTACGGCTGCCGATATTTGTAACAGGATTGATGCGCAATCCGGCCAGTCTGAGTTCGGTTTCTGAAAGTTCTGCTATACTGCTGTACCTGTTGCGGTGCAATAATACAATGTTTTCGGTTTTTTTGTCGATTTGAACAACCGGGGCAAGAGGCGCATCGGCAAGCTGAAGGATTTCCTTTGGTGGAAGTTGGTATGAAAGGTCAACCTGGGCTTTCAAAACTCCTGAAGCTATTGCAAAAGCAATAAAAAGTACACTCATCTTTATCATCATTATTTATTTTTGGTTTAAATATTTCTATTTATCAGAAAATCACTTGTAAAAATAAACATTGTATGCAATTTCAAAATGAAAATGACATTTTTTGCTTCTGGCACTTCGCCCTTAACTTACCGCTTCCCACCTGGTATTTCCTATTTCCCCAATGTTATTTGTTAAAAAATAATGGTGTTTTCGGCACTTTATCAACAAACGGCTGCCTGAAAATGTATTACCTTTGGCACTTAATTTTTAAGATAAATCCAAAATGAAGAGAGATAATTTGGTTTTCGAAATCATTGAAAAAGAACGCCAGCGTCAGTTAGGTGGCATCGAACTGATTGCTTCAGAGAATTTTGTGAGCGACCAGGTTTTGGAAGCCATGGGTTCGGTAATGACAAACAAATATGCAGAAGGTTATCCAGGCAGGCGTTATTATGGCGGCTGCCAGTTTGTTGATATGACCGAACAATTAGCCATTGACAGGATAAAGGAAATATATGGAGCTGAATGGGCAAATGTTCAACCTCATTCGGGTGCTCAGGCTAATGCCGCGGTGTTAAGCGTTGTTTTGAATCCCGGGGATACTTTCCTTGGACTTGATTTATCGCATGGTGGCCACCTTTCACATGGTTCGCAGGTTAACTCTTCAGGTATTCTTTATAATCCAATTGCCTACAAAGTAAAGGAAGACTCAGGTTTGGTTGATTACGACCAAATGGAAAGTCTTGCCATTGAACATAACCCAAAATTAATAATTGGCGGTGCATCGGCTTATAGCCGTGACTGGGATTACAAACGGATGCGCGAAATTGCTGATAAAGTTGGCGCTTTGCTGATGATCGATATGGCACACCCGGCTGGTTTGATTGCTGCCGGATTGCTAAATAACCCAATCGAATATGCTCACATTGTTACATCAACAACACATAAAACCTTGCGCGGCCCACGTGGTGGAATTATTTTGATTGGAAAGGATTTTGAAAATCCATGGGGAATTGCTACTAATAAAGGTGAAATCAGAATGATGTCATCATTGCTTGATTCAGCCGTATTTCCAGGTAATCAGGGCGGTCCGCTGGAACATGTTATTGCATCAAAAGCTGTTGCTTTTGGTGAAGCTCTCGCTCCTGAATATAAAGCATACCAAAAACAGGTAATCGTAAATGCACAGGCTATGGCAAAAGCCTTTGTTGACTTGGGTTACAAAGTAATTTCAGGAGGAACTGACAACCATTCGATGCTCATCGACCTGCGGGCTAAATTCCCTGAGATTACAGGAAAACAGGTAGAAAATACTTTGGTGAAAGCTGAAATTACAGTCAACAAAAATATGGTTCCATTCGACAGCCGTTCGCCGTTTCAAACATCAGGAATTCGGGTTGGAACACCTGCAATTACAACCCGCGGTGTAAAAGAAGATTTGATGCCTGTAATTGTTCAATTGATTGACGAAGTGATTTCGAATATCGATGATGAAAATACACTTAAATTGGTAGGCGAAAAAGTTCACAAAATGATGAAGGATTTTCCACTGTTTGCATATTAATTTAAAGTTCCCGGTTTAAAATTTAAATTTTGGATTCCGGATTTAATGATAAAAAAACTCCTCTTCAGATAGGATTCTATCCTTATCTTTACTGTAAGGATCGGTTGGAATACATGAAAAGGTTAAAAGTTTTCCTTTATAGGTTCAATACCAAAAGAGCTCTGAAAGTTTAAATCTTTCGGGGCTTTTTTGGCATAACAGAAGTATCTTTATTTTTTATAAATACTTTAATTGTTGTATTTTGAAAATAATCCGTTTCCTGTTTTTGTTTATCTTAATACTTGATACTTTTATCTCAATACTATAATTGCAATGAATCAAATAAAAAAAATAGGCGTTACAATTATTACAGGATTTTTGGGAGCAGGAAAAACCACATTTATAAATCAAATACTAAAACAAAATCCCAACACCCATTTTGCGTTGGTTGAAAATGAGTTTGGTGATGTTGCCATCGATACAAAATTGATAAAAGGTGTTGACGCCAGCCAGATGTTCGAACTAAAACAAGGCTGTATTTGCTGCACCATTTCCGATGAATTTGAACTCGTTTTACAGGAACTATCCGAACGTTTCCCAAATGTTGAACGTTTGCTGATAGAAACCACCGGAATTGCCGATCCTGCTTCTGTAATTCGCCCCTTTTTTGCCGATGAAAATTTGAAAGAAATCTATACTTACAACGGAACAATATGTTTGGTTGACGCCATTAATTTTGAAAATTCGCCTGAAAAAGAAATCACGATAAAACAATTGGTTGTGGCTGATTTAGTAATGATCAGCAAATCGGAAAATATTTCTGCAGTACAAAGAGAAATTTTCAAAGAAACATTTCAAAAAATAAACCCGTTTGCTGAAATCGACTTTTTTGCATTAGATAAATGGAGCAATATTCAATTTGATTCTGTAATTAAGAAACAAAGAACCGAATATGATTTTGCCGGTTTTTCAGGCTCTCACGGCGACATTTCATCAAAAACACTTTATCTAAAACAACCGCTCAGGAAAGAAGAATTTATCCAGTGGCTTAACTACACGCTCGATATTTATAAAAACGAAATTTATCGCACAAAAGGAATTCTCTGTTTCGAAAACGAGCCTTACGAATATATTTTACAGGGAGTAGGAGGGAGTTTTGAGATTGTGGAAGGAGAAAGATTTATTCAGTCTGAAATATCAGTTATTGTTTTTATTGGGAAAAAAATTCCGCTTATTCATTTTGAAAATAATAACCAATGATTATTTTTTGTATAAATACAATTTCAAAGGTTTATTTTAACTGAAAATGTGTAAAAGTAAATTATACTGATTAAAGGACTACTTTTTTATCAGCAATTGTTACCCTTCTTTTCAGCATTTAGGAATGCAATGGAATAAAATATATTGGTTTACTTTATCACATAAAACAGAACGAAAAAATTTAGGAAATTAAATAGATTGCTTGAGGATGTTGAGGAGAATGTTCCAAGTTTACAAACCCACTGTAATATAAAACCAAAGTCGAGATTCATGGACGCGCGAAAAACTATCAGTTCTTTAACTGGTAGTTTTTTTCAAAAAATGTGAATGCTGTACGCCCGTCAGAAAATTGTGAAGACGTAAACGGAGCAAAAGCAGGACAGGTGGGGCAATTAAATAAAGAGCGGCAACAAGGACGAGCCTTAGCAGAAGAATTGATGACAATCGTTTGTTCATCAGAGAACCTAAAACAAGCTTATAAGCGAGTAAAGCGGAACAAAGGTGTAGCCGGTATAGACCAAATGCCAACGGGCAAGTTCGCAGACTGGTTTATACGGGATGGCGAATCATTGATAAATGATTTGTTGAACGGGATTTATCAACCCCAAGAGGTAAAACAGGTAGAAATACCAAAGCCCAAAGGCGGTATGCGTAAGCTTGGCATCCCGACCGTAAAGGACAGGATAATCCAACAGGCTATTGCACAAGTATTAAGTCCAATTTACGAGCGAGAGTTTTCCGGGAGAAGTTACGGTTATCGACCAAGGCACAATGCTCAACAGGCACTACGTCAAGCATGTGAATACGTAACAGAAGGAAGAAAAGTGGTAGTTGATATGGATATGAAAAGCTTCTTTGATGAAGTCAACCACGACCGGTTAATGTACAAACTATCAACCAGGATAGGAGATAAAATCTTATTGAGGTTGATACGGAAGTACTTGCAAAGTGGGATTTTATTGGGAGGTCTAATATCTCAACGCACAAAAGGAACACCACAAGGAAGTCCTTTATCCCCTTTATTATCCAATATTGTTTTAGACGAGCTGGATAAAGAACTCGAAAAACGAGGGCATTGTTTTGTTCGCTACGCAGATGACTTCAGTATTTACGTTCGAAGTCAAAAGGCAGGCGAAAGGGTTAAGGAATCCATCAGTACATTCATTACCAACAAACTTAAACTCAAAGTGAATGAAGAAAAGAGCATAGTTTGTGAGGTTAACAATACTGTATTGTTGGGTCATACCATTCTAAAGAGTGGAGAATTAATCATTGCAAAAGAAAACGTTGAACGCTTCAAAAACTCTATACGTAAGATTACAAAACGTAATAGGGGAGTAAGTTTCGAGCAGGTTATTTCCGAACTCAACCCTAAACTCAGAGGCTGGTTTGAATATTACAAACATACCAGGAGTAAAGGGCTGTTTCGGGATTTAGATGCTTGGATTCGCAGGAAGCTTAGATGTTTTAGGATAAAACAAACAAAACGAACGATTGGATTGGTCCGCTTCTTAAAGAATCGAGGCGTACCAAGTTATCAATCATGGATAATTGCTTTATCCGGTGTTGGTTGGTGGCGCAAGTCTGCTGCCCCCCAAATTCATCAGGCAATGGATAACTCTTGGTTCAATGAACAAGAACTGTTTAATTTGTCATTAAATTACGAAAAGTTAAAATATTAACTGAAATCGCCACGTGCGAGAGCATGCGTGGTGGTGTGAGAGGGCGGGGGAGTAATCCCCCTACTACTGATTATCCCAGAACCACCATCCAAAACGGAATAACAAAAATGGCCAGCATTGTTGCAAGAACAACAATTTTGGAAACAAGTTTTACTTCCAGATTGTATTGCACCGACAGAGCATAGGGAGTTAAACCCAGTGGCATTGCCGAATCGAGAATAGAAGCTTTAAACTGCAGGGTTTCCATTCCGGTGTTTTTTATTGCGAAATAAAAGATAAACGGCAAAACTAAAATTGTCAGTAACGAGAAGGTCAACGCAGTAAGCCATTCTTTTGGTTTGCCGGTTTTATGCAGCCCCAGGAAAATTCCAAGCGAAAATAAAACGACAGCAGTTACCGAATTTGAAAAAAGGAGTATTGTCTTTTCGGCAATTTCAGGAAGTTTTATATTGAAATAAACAATTATCAAACCCACAAAAACTGAAATGAGAAGTGGATTTTTAAGCAAACTGAATAACAATTTTTTACTTTCAAATTTTTCTTCTCCATTAATTTCGATCAAAATAATACCCAGGGTAAGCAGCCAAAAAACATAAACTGCCGAAATAATGGCTGCAACAGGTAAAATAGTTTCACCAAAAGCATTATTCAAAACAGGAATTCCTAAGTAGGCAACATTCCCGAATGATAAAATAAGGAAAAGCGAACGTTTTGTGCGGTTAGTAAGTTTGAAAACTGAGGCAACGGGAAATGCCAGCAACATGCAGATTACAATATAAACTGAGTTGGTAATAATCAGGCGCGAATAGGATTGACCATTGATTTCGAGATGCATTAGTGATGCGATGACAAGTGCAGGAAAACCAATCCAAAGTGCGTATTTGTTCAGGATATCAATCCACGAAGTTGAGGCAGCTTTTGTCCGCGAAAAAACTAATCCGGCAATTATGACCAAAAAAAGCGGGAGAACAGTTTTTAAAGCAAGAAAAAAGTGGGCCATGATTTAATGATTTTGACAGTTACTTCGAAAGTGCCCATTCTCCGTAATTTATAAATGGCCTTACATCGGTAACCATCATTCCGGCTTTTTTGGCGGCTGCAATTCCTAAATCTCCATCTTCGAAAACCTGGCAAAACCGGGGTTCAACACCCATTAACCGGGCACATTCCAAAAATGTATCGGGATCGGGTTTGTGTTTGGTTACGTCATCTGCCGAAACAATTGCATCGAAATATTTAGCTAAATTTAATTCCTTTAGCTGCACCTCTGCACTTCTTCTGCTGGCCCCCGTTCCAACGGCCATTGGCATTTTTCCGTATGATGCTTTAACAATGGAAACAACCTCTTCAACAGGTTTCAGCAAATTGGCCAATTCCCAAAACGATTCCTGTTTCAGTTTTACAAGTTTTCCGGGGTTTACTGTCAGACCATACTGTTCCACTACACGTTCAGCAAATTCAATGGTTGGCCTGCCTGTCATTTCGTGCAGAATTTTTGGATCGAAGATGAATCCATATATTTCTCCCAATTTATTCCATGTTGTCAAATGAACAGGTAATGAGTCAGAAAGTGTTCCGTCTAAATCGAAAATCAGTGCTTTTGCTTTTGGATGAATTTTCAATGTCATTTTTAATGATTTGCCGCGAAAGTAACATTCTCGCATTATATTATTATTTTAAATGTTTGATTTTAAAGGAGATTTAAAAATCTGTTAAAAGATTCTAACTTTGAAAAAACAAATAAAATAAACCAATGAAACTTATCATTTTTCTTTCTGTAATTTCAATTCTTGCTATCTCATGCAACAATCAGAAAAAAGCAAGGTCCGAAGATTTAACACCTCAATGGGAACTCGTTTGGGAAGATAACTTTGATTCACAAGGTTTGCCCGATTCAACAGTTTGGAGTTATGAAACAGGATATATCCGCAACGGTGAAGCACAATATTACACCGAATCCCGGTTGGAAAATGCGCGTGTTGAAAACGGTAACCTCATTATTGAAGCCCGAAAAGATAATTGGGAAGGCGACTCCATTACTTCGGCTAGTATAAATACCTATGGAAAAAAGAGCATATTGTACGGTCGGGTTGAAGTAAAAGCAAAATTGCCCACAGGTGTTGGAACGTGGCCGGCAATTTGGTTATTGGGGAATAGTATTAATGAGGGAACGCCATGGCCGGCCTGCGGCGAAATTGATATTATGGAAAACGTGGGTTACGACCCTGATACAATTCATGCCAACATTCACACAAAAGCTTACAACCATTCAATTGGAACAAACAAAGGAAACAGAATTGGCGTTGAAAAACCCTATGATAATTACAATATCTACGCTTTAAACTGGTTTGAGGACCACATGGATTTTTTTGTAAACGATTCGCTTTATTTTTCATTTAAAAACGAAGGTACAGGTAATGATGTGTGGCCTTTCGACAAGCCCCAGTATTTATTGATCAACCTGGCAATCGGCGGCGCCTGGGGCGGCAACCAGGGAATTGACGATGCCATTTTCCCACAAAAATATTACATTGATTATGTACGGGTTTACAGGGAAAAAGAGTAATGCGGGAATGAAGTAATGCAAGAATGTTTGAATGCGATAATGCATGAATGAATTCAGGAATGGATGAATGGTGGAGTTACCGTGAAGTTGAAGAATAACACTTTCTCTACGCTTCGCTGAATAGAATGAGTTGAGAGAACCTGTCAACGTCTTTAGACTTGACAGCGTTCGGTTCTCACAACTAATTCAGAAATACAATCAATTGCGGTTAAAACGATGTTTGCATTCATTTAAATAAAAACAAAAATAATGACAGAAGTAAATTACCCGGGAGTTTTTGACAGGGTTAAGGCAATGGTGACTGATGCATAGTCATTATTGTTTTTATGTTTATAGCATCTTATGTATTCTCTCTTTTCGAAAACGTTCCTGATTATGCCCGAATTATCGTATTTGTATTCATTTTCTTACTTTATGACCCACTTTTCACAAGTATTTTTGGTGGAACTATTGGTCATATGATAATTGGAATTCGCGTTAAAAGGGAATCGAACATACAGAAAAATATACTATTTCCATTAGCTATTTTAAGGTTTATTATGAAAAATAAAAAAAAAAAAAAAAAAAAAAAAAAAAAAAAGTTAAAAGGGAATCGAATGAACAGAAAAATATACTATTTCCATTAGCTATTTTAAGGTTTGTCGTGAAAACTTCCTTAGGTATTATTTCTCTATTTACTGTTTTTGGAAATGAAAAAAGGAAAGCTATTCACGATTATTTAGTTAAGTCCGTGGTGATTTATGCAAAATCCAGTTGACATAAAAATAGTAAAAGGATGGCATCTGTTTCTTTTGTTGTAAACACGGATGGCATCCTTTTCTTTTTACTGTTTCACAATTTTTGCTGAATGAACACGATTTTCACCTTTTAGGTGAACTAAATACATGCCGGGTGTAAATTCTACAATAGAAATGGTGTTGCTAAAATCATTCAAAATTCCTGATTTTACTGTCATTCCCTGCATATTTAAAATGGAGTATTCTCTAAAATCATCCATATTGCTGATGTGAAGAAGATCGTTCACAGGATTCGGGAAAACTTTAGTGTTACCGAAAACCGGTTCCGAAACTTTACTTATTACAACATCCGAATAATACATGGTTTGTAACTGAAATCCTATCCAGTTATTTGAATCCTGATTCCACCAGTAATCTAAAAACTGAACAGGTTTATTGAACATATTTACAGTGGAAATCCAAACAGGTAAAATTAAATCGGCCATAGTAAAGGCGTTGTCAAACTGGTTCTCTCTCTTCGAATTTCCTTTCCAGTCATTTCTAATCGCATCCCAGGAGTATTTTGACGAATTGATTAAGTTGTCATTTTCATCATAAATATATTCATATTTACTATAACCAAGCCAGTCATTGATGCTTTCATTCCATGCATAAGTACTTAAAAGAGTGGCAATATTGTTTGAGTTATAATTGTTAATCTGTTTTGAGAAAAGCTTCCAGTTCTCTGTACTTACATCCCACGTTGATTTAATGATTTCGGTTTTATTTCCGAAACTGTCATAAGTCGGATACTCCATTTTTTCCTGAGGAATCCATTTATTTTGAGCAACATCAAATTTATAATATTGCGATTCGAATACATGAATCCCATCAGCGTGATATGAATATTCATATTTTGTGTCTCCCACAAGGCTATCAGAAGAAGCTGACCGGTAATATATTGTTTCGGAAGAAATGAATCCGTTTGAATTGTAAAGTGTTTCCCGGAGATTTGTTTTTCTCAGTGAGTCCGATACATAGTCAGTTAAGTAATATGTGTAAGTAGTTTTGCCGGATTCATAAACAAATTCCTCTCTGCTTTCTGTTATCCATGAATTGTCAGTCATGTCTATATTGAAAGTTGTGATTTGTGTAAGGCTGTCGTTGGCGTCATAATCATAATCCTTTTTTGTATGAAAATAAAACGTTGTGCTGTCGGGAGACCAATGTCCCCTTACAACCTGTTGTAAAAAATTATTTTCATTAAAAGCGACTGAATCAACGTATTGGTTAGCCCAACCATAAGTAAATTCCTGTTCGCCAAGATCAGAAAACCTCCACTCCCACTTAAAAAAGGCTTCCATTGTTTTGTTCCCGGTTGCATCGAAAACTTTTTCATATTTCTCTTTTCCTTCCCAAACATTATCATTGGTGTTCCAAACAAAGGAGACATTCAATATTTGATTGCCAAAAGAGTCGAAAGCAAATTCGCTTTTGTTTACTCCTTTCCAAAAACCAGGATCTCCAGCCCAAATGTAATAAGCGTTAAGAATCAGATTTCCTTCCGGATCAAAAGCATATTCATATTTTGATTTACTTATCCATGTATTGCTGTTTTTATCCCACTCAAATCTGATTTCCGAAAGTAATTTGCCGTCAGGATTATAATGAAAGTCAGTTTTTGACCAGTTTTCCCATGTATTTATTATGTTGCTCCAGCTTAATCCAAGGATATTTGTTTGATTACCTGCAGAATCATATTCAGCCACATATTTATAGATGTTAATCCATGCTCCAGTGCTCTGATTGTAATTTTGAAATACGGTGCTGTCGAGTCGTTGCATTTCGGTAGTCGCACTTTTGAGTTTGTGAGAAGTTTTGTAGGTTTTGTTTAGGTCTGCAAAACGCATCTCTGCTGTTGTTTGGGAATTCTCTCCCTCAGATGAGGTCTGAAAAGGTTGTAACTTGCTATTTATCTGGGCAACCGAAGTTAATACAGCAAACACACTAAAGAGAAGGATAGGTAAGGCTTTCATAAGAATTGATTTAAATTGATTGGCGAATTGATTGGTTAATTTGACAGGTTGTTTATTATTTTTTTTAACGAAACAAATTTATAATTATCTGATGAATTTTATGTTGAAGTGAATTTATTTTTATTAATGGTTTAGTAGATTCAATTTTGTTTTACCCACCCGCTTCTGCCCATAGGATCAGTTTGGAAAGCCCTCGCACATTGCACACATTTGCAAATCACACTGGCTCTCCCGCAAACCAAAGTTTGCAAATGAGTGCAATTTCCCTAACTTCAAGTTTCATTCAAACATTTGAGTTATGAATAGCAGACTTTTTGCAATTGGAGATATCCACGGATGTTTCGATTCATTAAAAGAATTGGTAGAAAACAAAATCCAATTTCAAAAAGATGACAAACTTATTCTGCTCGGTGACTACATTGACAGAGGAGATAAAAGCAAAGAAGTTGTTGATTTTATAATTAAGTTGTTGGAAAATGGTTATGATGTTATTCCATTAATAGGAAATCATGAAGCCATGCTACTTGATGCTTTTGCAGACGAAAAGAATATTTCAAAATGGATTCAAAACGGTGGAAATGAAACATTAAAAAGTTTTGAAATTAATTCGTTGAAAGATATTGAATCCAAATACATTAAGTTCTTTAAAGGTTTGAGTTACTATTACGCATTCGAAAACTATCTTTTTGTTCATGCCGGATTCAATGATAACTTGCTTAATCCTTTTACTGATTATTATTCGATGCTTTGGAAGTGTAAGGAAACTTACACAAATCCGTTATTGTCAGATAAAACGATTGTTCATGGTCATAATCCTGTAAAAGTTGTAACATGTGAAAAAAGAGTTCTTTCTAAACATCGTGTAATAAATATTGATACTGGCTGTGTATATAAAGATAATGAAGGTTATGGTAGGCTAAGTGCTTATGATTGTAATCGTCAAAGAATACTTTTTGTTTGAATTGATTTTATAGATATATTTGCAATTCGCGAATCGCGAATTAATAATGACAGTTATGAAGAAACATAATGGAATGCGTCCGCAAGATATTGTTGTTCTATTGAAGATTATTTCAATAAGAGATAATAAGTGGCGTAATATTGATATTGCAAATGCTATTGGTATAAGCCCCTCTGAAGTTTCTGAAGCACTTAACAGATGTAAGATTGCAAAGCTTATTGATAGTAAAAAGAGAAAAGTTAATATCAATTCTTTTACTGAGTTCCTGGTTTACGGCTTAAAATATGTTTTTCCGACTGAACCGGGAGCTATGGTTAAAGGAATTCCTACTGCTCATTCCGCTTCACCCATAAAAGAACATATTTCATCTGATACTGATGTTTATGTTTGGGCTAATGCTAAAGGCACTCACAGAGGTCAGGCTATTGAACCACTATATAAAACTTTGCCCCAGATAGTACAGGAGGATAAGTTATTCTATGAGCTATTAACCATTGTTGACACCATCCGAGTTGGTCGTGTTAGAGAAATACAAATTGCCATCGATGAATTAAACAAACGCCTGAAAAATGCCTAGTACAAATATTATAATGCTGCAAACTGTTGCGAATGGTTTGGGAGAATTGAAAGATGAAATGGTTTTTGTAGGTGGTGCGGTTGCTGAACTTTATGCAGATAATCCGGCAGCTTCGGAAATCAGACCAACAATTGATGTAGATTGTGTAATTGAAATTAGTTCAAGGCTCCAATTTGCACGACTGGAAGAAAACCTAAGAGCTAAAGGTTTTACAAACGACACATCAAAAGATGCGCCTATTTGCAGATGGATTTACAAAGAAATTAAAGTTGATGTTATGCCAACCGATTCAGTTGTCCTTGGGTTTAGTAACCGGTGGTATGAAGAAGGAATTGAAACTAAAATACAAAAAACGCTTCCTGATGGAACAGATGTTTTTGTATTTCCACCGGAATATTATTTGGCTGCAAAATTTGAAGCACACAATTCCCGGGGTGGAAATGATTTACGGCAAAGCCACGATTTTGAGGACATCATTTACATTTTAGATAATTGCTCCAATATAGTGGATAATGTCAGTGCTTCAAATCAAAGTGTAAAAGAATATTTAAAGAGCGAATGCCTGAAACTTGTAGAAAACCCAAACATTACAGAAGGAATTGAGTCTGCGTTGCCTTATGGTTCAGGCGAAGAAAGCGGCGACATCTTAAGTATGTTAATTCGTGAAATTACGGAGATTGAATAATTGGAAAAGGCAAACAAATATATAAATTACCAGAAGGGTGGATTTGGACAACAATTGGCGAAATTGCAGTTTTATCCAGTGGAGGAACTCCAAGCCGTGCAAATTCAAATTATTTCAGAGGATATATTCCGTTACTCCGCTACCCCTCGTTTGCAACGAGGGGTAAGTTGTATTGGAGTTTGCAACTCCTTTTTCATATTCCATTTCAAAATTATATTTCAATTGAAAATTTGCATTACAAATGCCGGAAATGCCAATCCCTCGTTGCAAGCGAGGGGAAGAAGGGAACATTAACGCATTACTAATATAGTATTCTTAATTAATTCAAATTTTGTAAAACTTAATTCAAAAGGAGGCGATTATGAAAACTACTCTTTTCAGTATGATGGTTTTATTCTTTCTTCAAGCTTATGCCAATCCTGTACCTGTCTTATTAACTCCTTTTGACCAGGATACAGCTAAAAAGGAAATCAGTGCAGTCGTAAAATTAATATCAAATAATTAACAATTGCGGGTAATTTCGAAATACTTGCAATTACAGGTGTAAGATGTTATGTGAAAGCTTATAAAAAATATGTTCAACCAACATTAATAAAAATGAAAAAACCGATAATTTGCATCCTTCTTTTTTTTGTTGCAATTCAAATTGACGCCCAAATATTAATAGCAACAAGTAATTCTATTGAAGCAACAGCTAACCACAATCAACGAAAAATTGTGAGAGACTCTCTGGACAATGTTTATGTCGTATTCGTTGACAGTACAGAACAAGGAAAAATAATAAAAGGACTTTGGTTAAACAAGCAGTTAAATGATTGGAGTTCGGCTGTTGATATAGTTGAAGGAACAAATCCCTCTCTTTCGATTAATAAATACGGAAAATTCAGTTTGGTATTTGAATCAAATGATTCAATTAAAGCTATTTGTTATACTGGCTCATTTGATTTTTCAAACTGGTCACCTGTAAAAACAATTAGTGATTCCGGCAATTATTGCAGGCTTCCGATATGCGATAGCGACTCGAAAGGAAATTTAAATGTTTTCTGGATAAAAAATCAGGCAAGCTCACAACAATCCCTGATGTTTGCAAGTCTGGTTGACGATACGATATGCTGTAAAAAAACAATAACAACCAAATCGGTTATCGATGATATTGCTATTGCAAATCATCTGCGTAATTTAGATGATGACATTATGTTTTCAATGCAATTCTCGCATGATTCGCTTCAATTTCTAAAATTAAATAACAATTCAGAAACAATAGATACGCTGTACGAAGCATCGGGTTCACAACCTTGTGTTTCTTATAATCATTTGTTTCCTGCTAAAGGCCAATATTATGACCCAAAAATAAATTCAGTTCGGATAATGTATCTTGACAGTGCAAAACAATTGATAGAGGGACAAAATGAAGGTCATGGATTTAATGATGATTTTTCCACACAAATAGTAACATCACAGCCAACCGACTTTATCTGTATCGACGATGTTCTGGTACCTCTTGGTTATGGCTTTTTATTCATGCAAAATGGTAATCTGTATTCCGGATTTTCATATGGTGCTTTAGGAGGATGGAATACAATTCTGGATACAATTTCGACTAACCCATTTAATCCTTCCATAGCTTATAAAAACTTTAGCCCTCTTTACATTGACTTTATCTGGATGCAGAGAAACAACAATAGTTATGACATTTATTATAAACGTAATGAAAAACAAAGGATTGTTGGCACAAAAGATTATGAATCCGGCAAAGGATTTAATCTAACCGGTTTTCCAAATCCGTTTAGCGACAACCTGAATATTGAGATAGATGTACATAATGAATCTTACCAACCCATTGTTGAAATTTATGATATAAATTCAAGAAAGCTAAAAGTTCTGCAACCAACAAATCAATCAAACAAAATATACAATTATCGTTGGGGTGCTGATAAAAATTTACCTTCAGGAGTATATTTTATTAAATGTACTGTTGGACAAAACACAATAGTAAGAAAAGTAATATATAAAAAGTGAATAAAAACCTAATCAGAATAAACAGGACTCTGAGTGGGCTGCACGAACCAGCACGCTCCGATGAATACCCAAAAATAGTTTACCCAATCTCAACATTTGCTTTAAATAATTTTTAATTTTGAAAATCAATCAAAATGAACCAAAACTGATGAACAAACTTTCCTGCCGAAAAATCGCACAATTTGCCAAAATCAGTTTGAATAAAACTAATAACAATTGCGGGTAATGCCGAAATAAACGCAAAATGCGGGTATACATACGTTAGCAGTAATTTAAGATTAGACACTAGATATGCCGACTCTACTTGAATACTTTAATAGTGATTTTAAGGACTTGAGCATCGACTCAGACTTAACAACTACTATTCATAAATTAAATGACTATAGCGAAATTGTTTCGACTGAGACGGTTTTTGTTAAAAGACGTGTTAGACACGAACTTAATAGTTCTTGTCGACTTTTCACCTTTTACATTCCTTCAAGACCTGACACATTATCTTTAATAGGTTCAATATTAGATAAACTTGATGACCATAAAAAGGATGTAGAAGAAGTTGAAAGTATTGGTAGTTATGAAAATGATATTCATACAGGAACCCATAAAAGTGTGTTTTCCAATCGTATATTTTTTTACATTGAGACACCTTTGAATACTGAAGAAATCAATCGACTCGATAATTATTGTAAAGAACGAAACATCTTTTTGACAATTAGAAGCTTGGATTATATTAAAACAAGGATGAAAAATGAAAAACCACTGGCTTTTATTTCTCATGACTCTAGAGATAAAGAACTAATTGCAAAACCTCTTGCTAACGGGTTAAGTTCCAGACTTTGCTCAGTTTGGTATGATGAATATTCATTAAAAGTTGGACAAAGTTTAAGAGAATCAATTGAAGATGGAATCAAGAATGCTAAAAAGTGTATTCTAGTACTAACTAAAGACTTTCTCACTAACCCTGGTTGGACAAAAAAGGAGTTTAATTCCATCTTCACTAGAGAAATGATTTTCAACGAGAGAATTGTTGTACCCATTTGGTATAACATCAAGAAAGAAGAAGTATTTGATTATTCTCCTTCACTTGCAGACACTATAGCCTTAATTTGGCCTGAACCAAATAAAATGACTGAGGATGAATATAAAAAAGAAGTAGAAAAATTGATAAGTAAAATTCATACGGCAGTAACAGAATAAACTACTGCTAATGGCAAAATACCCGCAAGTCGGGTTTCGCTGCTTCGTTGACAGGAAATTGAAATTTTGAAAAGCAAATCTTCGTAGGAAGTTCATCGGGTAAACTCCCGCCCTGCGTGTATTTGCGGAACGTTAGGCACAAGCAAAATTGAGATTTTAGAGTAATGATCTATATAAAAATATTATAAATTAACCTAGTATTATGAAATTATATTTAAACGCTTTTAATAAAATTTGGAAGGATATATTATTTAAAATAGCTGGAACCTTATTTCCTTTTTACATTGGTGCAGTTATTCTTTATTTTATACAAAGAGAAGATATTGGAAAAGTATTCGATCCTCAAAGCTTTATCCTTTATAGTTCAACATTTCTATTTAGCACCTTGTATATGTGGTATAAAACCATAAATCCCAAAAGAAATGAGATTATGAGTTTATTATTATTATTACTTATTGCGATTATTATTTCTTTGCTTTACTCCTTCTCTTTAATCGAAACTCTTAAACAGGATGTAGATTCGAAAATGTGGTCTTATTTAATATTTTTTGTCACCCTGTTGACCTATATACTGTATGAATGTAAAACTTATTTGTTTAAAGATAAAACTAAGTTTTACAAAGAAACTGCATCTGAATTTAACTCGTTAGAAACCTCATTTGATAATTTTGATGAAGATGGAAAATAATAGAATAAAAATAAGCTGCCTTGAGGTTACCCAGCCAATTAGTACTTTTTATATCGGCAAGATTGATTGGAAAGATCTTCTCAAAATCGCTAGAAATGATATTATGAGGATTAGGCAGGAAGGAGAAGGAGCTATTGATGGATATTTCGGAATACAAAGAGAACTTTCAAAAAACAGATTAAAAGAAATTTCGGAATATGTTGGATTTAGTGATGCAACTTTCCCCAATAGTATAGTATTAAGTATTGACTCCATCACATATGATGAGAAAACTAATGAAGTAACACAGAATGTATTAGGATTTAAAGATAATATCCTTGAGATTAAGGATGACGCCAAGATTGCTAAAATTATAGACGGACAACATCGAGTATTTGGTCTTCAGAAATATGTAGAAGATAATGGGTTATTTGGTGAGGGATTAAAATTTGAACTTATCGTAACCATATTTATTGATATCGACGAAGAATATCAGGCAAATATTTTTTCAACTATTAATAAAGCTCAAACAAAAGTAAATAATTCATTAGTTTATGATTTATATTCTCTTTCAAAATCAAGAAGCCCTCAAAGAACTGTGCATAACATTATTAAACTTCTTAATGAAAAAGAAAACAGCCCCTTTTATCACCTCATTAAGCGGTTGGGAATAGCTGAATTTCAGCAAGAAACAATTGCTCAAGCTACATTTGCTGATTCAATAATTCGTTATATAAGTGCTAATCCGGCAAAAGACAGAAATGATTTACGAAAGGGTATTCAGTTAAGGGAAGTTACTGGAAAAGAAAAAGAAAGATATTTTTTTCGAAATTGGTTTATAAACAAAGAGGATGAGGTTAAAATAGCCAAAACTATATGGTATTATTTTGAAGCAATAAAAGAGAAATGGCCTAAGGCTTGGGGGAATTCTAGTTTTATTTTAACTAAGTCTACGGGAATAATTGCATTAATGAGGTTCCTAAAAGATATTGTATCAATTTATGGAGAGGATAAGTTTTTATCCAAGGAAGATTACATCCAAATTCTGCAAGAAATAAAAATTGATGATAATAGGCTTATTAATGATAATTATAAATCTGGTGGTGTTGGCCAATCGGACTTATACAAAGATTTATGTAGCTATATACTCAATCAAGAAAATGACAATTTACATTCTGTTACAATTTGTAGAGATAAACACAGATATGATCCAAAGTTTGAAAAACTAAATGATAGTCAGGAATTTTACATGGAAGGTCGCAGACATCAATGTTCTGGCTGTGCATATGATCAAGGATTAAAGGATGCAAAAGAAGCAAAAGAAAAGAACTTTAGAGTTGAAGAGTTAAATATTAGTCAAGCTGGTTCTGTAAGGCATAAAGACCCTAAACAAGCTTATGACTGGGGGTATGACGAGGGTTTGAAAGAGATTAAAAATACACTACAGACTTAAACTGACAATGGATAATCGTTGAATGCCAGTGCCTAATAAATAGGAATATGAGCGGTCGGCACGACCCAGCGATGCTCTATGTTGAACTCCATCCCGTCAGCAACAAACCTTTTGAATTCACCAGAAAAAATGCAGGAATGTTTGGATTGATTTCCGAATATTCCTGCATTTTCGTTTTCTCCCAAAAAAAGACTAAATTTATACCTCTATCTAAATTGATAAATATGTTTAATACAATAGATATCGACCGAAATAAACTCACCATTATGGGGGTTAGATTTCCCGATTTGAAAACATTGGAAAGTACAGCAAATGCAATAGGAAGTAACATGTTTGAAGGTTTTAATCCAACACCTAAGGGAATTGAAATTATCAGGGATTATATGATGGGTAGAATTACTTTGCCTGAATTAATAAAATTTGCAAAGGAAAAGGCGTATGTCTAATTCATATAATTACCTTGACCCCGACTATACCTATACCGATCCAAAAACAGGAATACTCAGAAATTTAGCCAATATAACTGACCACGATGTTTTACTCTTTCTTGAAAGTGCAGCTGTTGCAAAGCGATTACAGGAACTAAATGAAAACCCTGTCAAAATAAAAGGAATAGAAAGTCTTTTTGCAATTCACAGATATTTATTTCAAGACATTTATTCATGGGCAGGTAAAAAGCGAATTGTTGAAATAAGTAAAAACGGAAAACAATTTTTTCCCACATCACATTTTGAAAATGCATATCGCTTCATTGATTCATTAATATTAGATTTCAAAAAAATTCGAAGGAACAACAAACATCAATTGGCTGAAAAATTGGCTGAAATTTTAGATAACCTCAATTATTTACATCCGTTTAGAGAGGGTAATGGAAGAGCGCAAAGGGAATTTTTAAGAATGTTGGCCTTGGAAAAGGGCTTAACATTAAACCTGAACCCACCTGACAGTAAAAGTGTTTATGACCAATACATGCAAGGAACAATAAATAGTGACATCAAAATTTTGAGGGAATTGATTTTAGAGCTAATTGAAAATCAAACTAAAAATAAGAACGGTGCATAATAAACAGGACTTTGAGCGGTTCGCTCTGCCTTTCGATAAATCAGAACAAGTAGTCTGGTTTTTTCGGTAACCCAGTCCCGCCATGGGTGGGATTGAACTACACCTCATTGCCCACTCCCTTTGGTTGTATTTCAAAGTTTTATAAACTTACCTCTTCACCAATTTAACAGAGTGCCGGATATTGCCGTTTTTTAAAACCATAAAATACATTCCCGGCGGGTAGCGTAACAGGTTGATATATTCATGTAACTGCTCAGTTTCCCGCTTTTAAAACTTCTCCCTTTACGTTCAAAAAAGTAGTACTCCAGAAATCCATCCCGATTATTGATTATTGTGCATTGTTTAAACTTATAAACCAGTTAAAAGTGGCTACACCCGAAGGAATGATAGCCGTATTATGACCAGCCCCTTCAATTGCAATGTATTCAATTTTTGAAGCATCAACACCTTTTGCCAAAAATTCATTATACATATTTTTCGAAATTTGTTCGGGCACATAATTATCAGCAGTTCCGTGTGTTAACAATGTCGGAATATTTGTTTTCCAGGCGGCGATACTGTTTTTACCGAGACTGGAAATTACCGATGAAAATTTAACATTTGTATTTGCTGTGCTAATATAATCGGCTGTAAATAAGTCGGCTGTGGCGGTTGTAAGTTGTGCATTTATTTCATCTCCCGATTTTGTTCCGTTATATAATGTCATAATACGCTGGTCGTATGGTGATTTGAAAATATCACCGGCTGAATTCGTGATATCACCTAAATTCAGGTAGCTGTTAAAAATATATCCAACAAAGTAGGGCATTGGGTAATTTGTTAGTCCCAGAATATAATCATTTACATATCTTAAATCATATGGTCCGGCTCCACATGAACTGGCTTTTAGGTTAAATTCAGAATCACTATTATCCTCAATGGCTTTTTGTAACTGCATGGTTGCCCATCCTCCCTGTGAATATCCTGTAATATACAAATCCTTGTTTATTTTAAATCCTAAATGGTTGACAGTAAGTTCATCAACGGCTCTTAGCATGTCGGTTACCGATTGAATTGTTGACTCTTTATCAAGATAAGGGTGAAACATATTGGAGGAGGCTCCGAAACCCAGGTAATCTGGTACCGAAACCACAAAACCGGTTGAAGCTATAAATTCAAGCAATAAAAACAATTGATTGTCCGGATTCACAGATGGCGCTTCGCTGTGTAAAGTATTGGTTCCATTTTGGTAACTCATTAGCGGATAGGTGCCTGCTGTTGAAGGAACTGAAACAAGACCTGATGCAATAACATCACTGTCTTTGAATTTAGTAGAATAAGTAATTGTATATACATCAATATCGTAATCCAGATTATCTGAAATATTCTTTAATTGCGGATAAACATTTGCATACAATGACAATACATTTTTCATATCAGCCAATTTGTAAGTTTTGTGTTTATCAAAGCTTACAAGATATTTATCTGAATATTTCCGGTTCGTTATTGTTGTTTATATCACAACCTGAAAAAGTAATTACAAGCAGGAAAAACAGGAAGATTTTAAAGTTCAGTGTTTTTTTCATGTTTTTTATTTAAAGTTATTTGAGTGAAACAGTAATTATTGTTTGTTCTGAATTGGTTGTAAAATTAACTTATTTAATAACCCCTTTCTGTATAAAAAGTTTTAGAGACTGTTTTGATTTTTGTTTATTTGTTCCGTTAGGAACAAAATATGGGTAGAAACGAAGCAAATTGGTTAGTGTTTTGTCCCGGACGGGACAAAATTTATCATGTGTTTCAATTTTTCTACCCATCTGTATTCCCTACGGGAAATTTCAAAACAGTCTATTAGTATTTTAATTTTAGCAGGGAAAGTTTAATTCTAAAAATGGTTTTGTTAAATGTGAATATCACATTTGCAGTTTTCATACTGTTCAGTTTTTAATTCTCTTTAACAACAAAAACGAATAACATTGAATGAAATTATTATTTTTAGTGCTTGAAATTCTGTAAATCAAAAACTAAACCAATGAGAAGAATCTACTTTCTGTTCTTTTTCCTGATTTCATCAATTTTTATCAATGCACAACCCATTAAAATAATGCTTGTTACAGGCGGTCATGAATTTGACACATTGCAGTTCTTCGAAATGTTCGATGCACTTCCGGGAATTGAATACGACCACTTTCAACAGCCAAAAGCCAACAAGAAACTTGTAAAAGATTTGGCTGAAGATTATGATGTGGTTGTATTTTATGATATGTGGAAAAGCATTTCAGAGATGGAGAAAAGTGCATATTTAAAATTGACTCAACAGGGAAAACCACTTTTGTTCCTGCATCATTCAATAGCTTCTTATCAAAGTTGGCCTGAATTTGAGAAAATTCTTGGCGGTAAATATGTTGAAGCTGCCAGAGGTGTGCCAAAAGAGGAACAATCAACTTATGAACATGATGTCTGGGTTTATAGTAAAGTTGAGAATTACACTGCGGTTACTGTTGGATTAACGGAGCCACGGTTCTTTGACGAAATTTATGGAAACGTTCGTGTTTCTGATGATATAATTCCTTTGTTGCGAACACGGCATCCAAAAAGTATGGAGTTTACTGCCTGGCAACATAAATACAACAATTCGCAGGTGGTATATATTCAGTCAGGACACGATTACCGGACTTATGAATCTGAAGATTACCGGAAACTGCTTTTGCAGGCAATTAAATTCCTTGCCGGAAAAAAAGCAATTCAAAACACAAAAGCTAATCAATAAAATATTCAAACTTTTAAAATCAAAATTATTATGAAAGATGTAAATCAAAAAAGGCTTTTTATTGCTGCTTGTCTGGCACTGCTGGTTACTGCCATAACTTTTGCTATCAGGGCAAAAATAGAAGGGGTTTTTACTGATGTTTATGGTTTGACCAAAGAGGAAGTTGGACGGGCTTTTGCGCCAGCTTTCTGGGGTTTTGCCGTTGCCATGTTCGCAGGTGGTTATTTTATCGACATTGTAAAAACAAAAAACATTATCTGGGCTGCATTTGCGATGCATCTCGTTGGAATTGTTTTGTTGCTGATGGCAAAAGATTACATGTCATTATTTGTTGCCAACGTATTTATCGGACTTGGGAAATGGTAGCGTGGAAGCTGCATGTAATCCATTGGTTACGGCTCTTTTCCCTGCAAAAGAAAACAAAAATGCTCAACCGTTTTCATGTTTGGTTCCCCGGAGGAATTGTAATAGGAGGAATTTTGGCGTGGTTGATCATGGATCAGATTAATCTTCCGTGGCAGGTTCTTGTCAGCGTTTTATTTATACCGCTTGCCATTTACGGATTTCTGTTCTTTGGACAAAAAATTCCTGAAACCGAACGTGTTTCATCCGGAGTGAGTTATAAAGAAATGATGCGCAATGTTGGCGCACCCATTACAATTACTCTTGCCGTAATTTTTATGATTCTAATGGCAACCAACGCAACAGTTGCTGACGCCGTTACATCAAGTTATACTTTGCCACTGATTATTGTGGCCATTGTTACTGTGTTTATCATTATTGAAGGGCGCCTTGTCAATAAAATAAGTTTATTATTTCCTTTTATTTTTGGTTGTATGTTACTCACCGCCTCAACCGAGTTGGGCACCACACAATGGATAAATGCGTTACTTGCAACAAACGGAATCAGCCCTATGATTATATTGGTGGTTGTTACGGGAATCATGGCAGTTGGCCGTTTTTTCGCTGGCGGGCTGATACACAGCCTGAATCCAACAGGAGTTTTACTGGGCTCATCCATTATTGCAGTTCTTGGTTTGTATTTACTGAGTATTTCTTCCGGTGCGGCAATGACTTTGGCTTCGGCAGCTGTTTTTGCAGTTGGCGTTTGTTATTTCTGGCCAACAATGATTGGTGTTGCCTCGGAGTATGTGCCCAAAAGTGGTGCGCTCGGAATGTCAATTCTTGGAGGAGCAGGTTTTGTGGCTACTTCAATGGTACTTCCAATTATGGGAAAATCAATCGAAACTTCAGGCCCGGCAGTTACCTTGCGCAACATGATGGTTTTGCCAATTATCCTTGTAGTGGCGTTCATCATTCTTTATATTTTAATTAATCAGAAGAAAGCAAAAGCATTATAAACTTAATTTTGCTTTTAATTTAAACTTCCTTGTTCTAACTAAATTGAACAAGGAAGTTTTTTTATAGCTCCTGAACCATATGAATAAAATTCTGTTTTTATAAAACCCGTAAACCAAAATTTTGACTGGTAATTTTTCGGTTCAAAAAGTTATACAATCGCAGTTTCAGAATAACGATTATAAATGAAGGGAATTAATAAATGAGATTGGATTACATTAAAAATACAAATGAATATGGCGATGACATGATTCGATTGTATGAATTTAACCGTGAAGAGTCAATTAAATTCCGACAATTTGTTCAGAATTTTATCGATTCCGAAGAAAATCAAATCAATCTCATTAAAGCTGATTTTATTGAACCCCGAAATTGCAACTTAAGTATTTTGTATATCAGAAGGGGATGAAGGTATTGTTTCGAATGATGGTTTGAATTTTTCGTGCAATTTAACAAGAAATGCTTACTTACAAATGATTAAACTACTTGAACCTTTTTGTAAAAGAGAAACAAGCGGGTACATGTTTTTGTATGATATTGATTCCCCGACTGATTTTTTGTTTTCTCCGGCGGGAAGTTGGTAATTCACTCCTGGAACCTTCACTACTATCTCACTAAATTAAAGCTACCTTTGCTGCATGTTAAAAGCAATAAAAAATCAGAAAGATATTCTGGATAAATTCAGCATCGAAACGCTGAACCCGATGCAGGAAGAGGCGCAGGATGCCATACTTTCAAACTCAGAAATAGTTATACTTTCTCCAACAGGAACAGGAAAAACACTGGCATTTTTGTTGCCCGTAATCAAAGAATTAGACCCAACCTGCGACGAAATTCAGGTTTTAATTTTAGTGCCATCGCGTGAACTTGCCATTCAAATTGAGCAGGTAGCCCGCAAAATGGGAACTGGTTATAAAATTAATGCTGTGTATGGCGGACGAACCGGTCAGCTTGATAAACTGGATTTGAAACACCGTCCCGCAATATTAATTGGCACTCCCGGTCGCGTGGCCGATCACCTGCGCAGAGACAGGTTTTCGGTTGAAAAAATAAAAACTCTTGTACTTGACGAGTTTGACAAATCACTTGAAATTGGTTTCGAAGCCGAAATGAGCGAAATTGTGGGGATGCTCCCAAATATTGAAAAACGGATTTTGACTTCCGCAACTTTTCAGGTTACAATTCCTGAATTTGCCAGGTTGGAAAATCCGGTTTATGTTGATTATCTCGACGATGGAATTCCGCAACTTGAATATAAAATCATTCTTTCTCCCGAAAAAGATAAACTGGAAACATTGGTTAAAACGATTGATTTTTTGGGTAATCAGCCTGGAATAGTTTTTTGTAATTTTAAAGATTCAATACAACGGGTAAGCGATTTCTTAACTGAGAAAGGAATTTCACACGGCTGTTTTTATGGCGGCATGGAACAAATGGAAAGGGAACGGGCGCTAATAAAATTTCGCAATGGGACTCATAAGTTGCTTATTGCCACCGATTTGGCTGCCCGCGGAATCGATATTCCTGAAATACGGTTCATCATCCATTATCATCTTCCGCTTCGAAGCAAGGAATTTATTCATCGCAATGGCAGAACTGCCCGGATGAATGCTGAAGGAACAGCTTATATTTTAATTTGGGAAGAGGAAGAATTACCCGATTTCGTGCGCGATTTAAAACCTGAATCAGTTCGTTTAAATCAATTGCATGATACATCCGAAATTGAAAATGCAAAATGGAAAACGTTGTACATTTCAGGCGGACGGAGGGACAAAATTTCAAAGGGCGACATTGCCGGTTTGTTTTTAAAACAAGGTAATTTAAGCACAGGACAATTGGGTGTTATTGAAGTGAAACAGGATTGTGCATATGTTTCGGTGCATTCAACCGAAATTGAAAAGGTTATCGAACTCACAAATAACTGTAAGCTCAAAAAGAAAAAAATCAGGGTGAGCGAAATATAAATACCCGGTTTATGGATTATTCAACCGCTTTATTTGATGACTTTAATTTCCAACTCCTTATTCTGAACAGAATTCAAATCCTTTATATCCGTCCATTTCAACAGGATATTTTTACCTAAAACATCTTCAGAAAAAGTATTATTTGAAATTTCGATTGCTTTACAAGCTTCAAATGAAAATGTGAATTTCCTGTGATGGTATGGCTCGAAACGGTTACTTCGGGTAATTGTATTGTTGTTGAATGAAATTCCATCAACAGACCGGGCGAAAAGTACCGGATAATCAAACGGGTGAAATTCATTATTTTCAATGCGAATATTTTTGTGAAATGGGGGAGTGGTTTCATTTAAAACAGGAATTTCGGGGTAAATGGAAATTATCCCTTCACAAAATTGGTACGAACTCGTGTTGCACAGGTCAGTAAATAAATTGTTTTTGATGAGAACATCTGTAACCGCGCCCGACTCGAACCAATTGTTGGCATCGCCGGCAATTAAAATGGCGCTTCCGCTCGATTCGAAAGTGTTGTTTTCAATTACTACTTTTCCGGGTGTTGAAACAAGTAAACTGCGTGCACGGCAACTTCTAAAATGGGAGCCTGAAACGAATAAATCAGGGCACCAGGTAAGGTTTTCCAGTGCATCACCAGGTTCAAGCTCTTTGGGAACCGGCTCCTTAAAAATCAGCATAAAATTTTGCTTATCAATTGATTTGAAAGTAGCAACAGTTCCCACTCCAATTGATTTCATAAGCGAATTTTCGATAAAACTAATTTTATCCTCAGGGTGCCCCCAGTTTAAACCTTCGCTTTGATGGTGCATAAATTTACATTTCAATTGTTTGTCCGAAAGTTTTTCTATCACCTGAACGCTTGTGCCATGAACATTTATCGGGTCGTCCATCAAACCTGCAAATTCACAGTTTGTAACTGTAATTTTCCCTTTGCAGTTTGAAACCTGAAGTCCATCGTCGCCTCCACCAAAATACCTGTTTTTGTTGGGGTTGGGAATTGCACGGTACCTGTCAAATGTTAAATCTTCGCTGAATTGTGCCAGGATGCCCAATCCGGTGGCATGGTATAAATTGACGTTCTCAACCTTTACATTTTTTGAATGTTGTATGAAAATACCAGAATGGATGCGCTCCGCATGACGCATAACGAGGTAATTTCCCACAGTTGGTTTACGTAAAAGCGGCAAGTTTATTTCGACTATTCCGGGCAGTATATTTTCTGCCAGATAATTTTCCCATCCTCTCCCCAAACAGCCCCAATCGCCGGTTTGCGGCACAATAAAACGACCGCTTTTGTCAAATTCCATCGTGCTTTTCCATGGTTCTGCATTTTCAGATGTAGTACCAAAAAATATCTTTCCTTCCTCAATCCTAAAAGGTGATTCTTTTAGATTGATGCTAATCCGTATTGATTTTTCTTTTACCTGAAGAATTTGAGCCTGTGCAATTAGAGGTTGTTCCCAGTCGATATTTACATTTCGGAGGATCATGTTTTTACAATTATCGAAAGTAAATGGTTGCATTTGCCCATGAAAAATAAGGTTACTGCCGTTTCCTTCAACAATAATATTGCTCATATTCTCGAACAAAAAAGCACATTTGCGCGGGTTTTCATCGGTAGTGTTCGATTCAAAATAATTGCGCAGGTTACTTTCATCAGGGTAAAAATGATATTCACCACGGGTAAAAACAAGTACAGTTGGTTTACCCGGTTTCACTGATTTTATTGCTTCATTGATAAATCCGTTACAGTCTTTCTTTTTTGTGTTACGCAATCCAAAATCTTTGAGATAAATAAATGTGGTGTCAGCATCAGGTACAATGTTTTTTATTTTTCTGTCGGTGTTTGGGAAAAACAGACTGATTAAAAGAGATATTAAAATTAATGCTGATATTTTCATTGTTAATGTTTTGGTTTATTTATTCGGGGTGTGACTTCAGGTCGCGCACTGAACAAAAACAGATGCAAAAAAGGATGGCATCCTTTCGTAAGAGATGCCATCCTAATAATTTCAATTTTTATTTTTTGCCTGTCGGGCCGCAGCGGCCTGGGCCTGCTTTTCATTGGCGTCGAGGTAAAGCTTAATAAATTTCTTGTCATTTTCATCACTGTCTCCATATTTTTCACGAAGTTCTGTCAATCTTTCGTGAAGCATTTTCTGAACATCAGCATATGCCGGGTCATTATAAACACTGTGCATTTCTGACGGGTCTTTTTCTAAATCGTACATTTCCCACTCATCAATATCGTAATAAAAATGTATCAGTTTATATCGTTCTGTTGCCACGCCATAATGTCGTTTCACCATGTGTACCGAAGGATATTCGTAATAAGTGTAATAAACAGCATCGCGCCATTCGCTGGTTTCTCCGCTTACAAGTTTTCTGAAGGATTCGCCCTGCATATCGGCAGGGATTTCGACTCCCGCATAATCAAGGAATGTTGGGGCAAAATCGAGATTTTGAACCAGTTTATCGATTTTTGTACCAGGTTTAATTTCTTTCGGGTAGCGCATCAAAAGCGGAGTTCTGAATGATTCTTCATACATAAAACGCTTGTCGAACCAACCGTGTTCTCCCAAATAAAATCCCTGGTCGGAAGTGTAAACAACTATTGTATTTTCTGCCAATCCGGATTCTTGTAAATAGTCGAGCAATTCACCTACACCATCATCCACTGACTTTATACAACGCAAATAATCTTTAATATATCTGTTGAATTTCCAGAGAGCCAACTCTTTTCCTGTTAGCTTTTTTGCCAGAAATTCCTTGTTTTCACTTTCGTAGGCTGCCATCCAGTTGGCGCGTTGTTCAGGGTTCATTCTTTTTATGTCGTTATAAAATGCAGTAGTATCGCCATTTGGGTCAACAATAAGTTTGAAATCATGCCCCCACATAGCATGTTTGGCAATTTCCATTTCCTGTTCGTGCGCAGCTGTTCCCCGACCTTCGTAATCATCAAAATAGTTTGCCGGCGGATCAAAAGTTACATCATCATACAGGTTTACGTATTTTGGTGCCGGCAACCAGTTGCGGTGCGGTGCTTTCTGGTGATAGAGCAAGCAAAATGGTTTTGTTTGATCACGTTTATTTTTCAGCCAGTCCAATGCTGTTTCTGTAATAATTTCAGTGCAATATCCTTCAATTCTTTTCTTTTCGCCATCAATAAAGAAATCGGGATTGTAATAATGACCCTGACCCTCCAATACCATAGAAAAATCAAACCCTTGTGGAATCCCGTCAAGATGAATTTTCCCAATCATAGCAGTTTGATAGCCATTGGCCCTAAGTATTTTGGGGAAATTTTCCTGATCCCAGTTAAAAGGAAGCATGTTGTCAACTTTTCCATTTATAAAACTGTGTTTCCCCGTAAGCATAACTGCACGACTGGGTGCACAAATCGAATTTGTAACACATGCTTTTGTAAAAATAGCACCTTCAGTGGCAAGCCTGTCGATATTTGGAGTTTCGTTCAACCCATAACCATAGGCGCTGATTGCCTGATAGGCGTGATCATCACTCATAATATAAATGATGTTGGGTGTTTGGGTTTCCTGTTTTTGTGGTTGTTTACATGCTGAAAATCCAGCAAAAACAAATAGTATAAAAACTAAACGAATTAAATTAAGGTTCATAGTGATTGAATTTACATTGACGAACTAATATCTTTTATGAAGGCAATTTTACTAAAAAGAATGCTGAATATCGTGAAAATTGATGAAATCTTCGTTTTGAAATAATCAAATAATATATGTTTGACACATTTTCAGTGTTTGACTTCATAATATCAATTTTATATTTGAATCAATAAAATCCATAAATTTCTACCTGCGTTATTATAATAATTTATCTAAAATTCAGACTTATTAAAAAATTTTAACAATTATTTTGAGTTCGTTAAAAAAATCCCTTAAATTGCGCCATTAATTTTTTTGAACAATCGGGGATAAATTGAAATGATTTTTTCAGCGGACAAAAAGAAGATAAATCTTATTGGCAACGACCTTAAGAAATACAGGCAAAAAAAGAAAATTCTGGATTTGCTTTATCACCATGATTCGTTATCTGGTTCAGCATTGAGTAAAAAACTAGGGGTTAGTCTTCCAACGTCATTGGCATTGTTGAATGAATTAACTGAAATGAAGTTTGTTGAAGCCTGGGGTACCGGAGTTTCAAGTGGGGGCAGAAAACCTGTTATGTTTAGATTACTTGATGAATCTATTTCTGTTATTGCCTGTGAATTGGGTAGGTATAAAGCAAAAATGATAATCTACAATTCGCACAACCAGCCAATTACTTCACTTTCGTATTTCGATACCTCTATTGACGATGATGAACTTGTAGAAAAAATATATTCAACAGCTCAGATTTTAATAAAGGAATCAGGGATTGATGAAAACCGGATTTTTGGTATAGGATTAACAATGCCTGGTTTAATTGATGAAATTCGTGGTATAAACCATACCATCAAAAACAAGAAATTTTCGAATGTAAAAGAAAGGCTTGAAGTAAAATTCCAAAAATTGGTTTACATCAACAACGATGCCCGAATGCAGGCCTATGGCGAATATGTATTTGGAAAGGCAAAAGGTCATTCAAATGCAGTTATCGTTAACTGGAGCTGGGGAATTGGAATGGGCATGATAATAAATGGAAAATTGTACAACGGATCTACGGGATTTGCAGGTGAGCTTTCGCACACAATATTTGTTGACGAAGGTGATTTGTGCATTTGCGGAAAACGTGGCTGCCTTGAAACTATAGGCTCAATGTATGTTTTGGTTAACAGCGCTATTGAAGGAATTAAAAATAACGTGGTGTCGCACTTAACAATTGGTTTTAAAAACAGAATCAATGAATTGGAACCTGATGACATTATAAATGCAGCCAAATCGGGTGACGAATTTGCCATTTCACTGCTAAATAAAGTTGGGCTGGCAGTTGGAAAAGGATTGTCACTTACAATTCAGTTGTTAAATCCTGAAATTATTGTTTTGGGTGGAGTTGTTTCAAAAGCCAACCGGTTTATCTTAACACCAATACAGCAGGCCCTCAATAAATATTGCCTCGAACAAATTTCCTCAAACGTAAAAATAGTGATTTCTGAAAACTGGGAACAATCCGGACTGCTTGGTGTAACGGCCATGCTGTTTCAGGAGTTGTTCAGCGATATGAATATGAGAGAATTAACATGAAAATGAATTATTTATTTAACTAGTAAAATTGAAATCTATGAGAAAAATTCTTTTGATTTTTGTGATGTGCTTTACGCTGATAGGCAGCGCTTTTGCACAGCAAGTGGTAACCGGAAAGGTTATCGGAGATGATGGGGCCGGTATTCCCGGAGTTTCCATTGTTCAAAAAGGAACAACCTACGGCACAATAACTAATGTGGATGGAGAATATTCACTCAGCGTGCCCGGGGATGTTACACTTGTTTATTCATTTGTTGGAATGAAAAACGTTGAGGAGCAGGTATCCAACCGAACTGTAATTAATGTAACACTCGAAGTTGATGCAATCGGTATCGACGAAGTAGTGGTTACGGCTTTGGGTATTAAAAGGGAAGCAAAAGCCCTTGGCTATGCTATGACAGAGGTTGACGGTGCAGAAATTGCTCAAACAAATACTATTAGCCCGGTTTTGGGACTGCAGGGTAAATCTGCAGGGGTGAGTATTGGTTCGTCTGATGGTGGTTTGTTTGGAAACAGCAAAATCCAAATTCGTGGTGTTTCTGTATTAAACTCAAATAACAACCAACCAATTTTTGTGGTTGATGGTGTTATTCTTGAAAACGGAATTTCTGATGCAAGTGCCGACTGGAACGGAAATGCAAATGACTTTGGAAACCAGTTGAAAAACCTTAACCCTGATAATTACGAATCAGTATCGGTACTTAAAGGTGCTGCTGCAACTGCTTTATATGGTTCAAGAGGTATCAATGGTGCAATTGTAATCAAGAATAAAGATGGTAAAGGAAAAAGAGGGATTGGCGTAAATGTTACTCAATCTTTAGGTTTCGACCATGTTTATGCTGAGCCTGATATCCAATATGAATATGGTCCCGGCGATCTTCCCGGCTATATTGGTTATGGCGAAAAAGATGCTAACGGTAACTATTACAAATACGATGTAAACCAGTTTTACACGCGTGATGTAAATGGAACACAAATGGTAACTAAAATCGGAAACCCCAATGTAGGTTTCAATTGGGGGCCAAAGTATGATAACCGCCCAATCGAAGACTTCGATGGTGAAATAAGAAATTACCAGGGTTTTCCCGGTGCAATGGTTGATGCTTATGACTTAGGGGTAAACTCAAATACTTCGGTTGCCTTAAGCGGTGCCAGCGATAAGGGTAGTTTTTATCTTTCCGATTCATACAACTATCGCGAGGGTACTGCACCAACCAACGAATTCAAAAGAAATTCATTGTTGTTTAAAGGTTCATACAACTTTGCAAAATGGTTAACTGCCGATGCTTCAGTGTCATTTACAAACTCAAGTTCAACAAATCCAGGCAATGATTTGTCTGCAGATTTTGCAACAGGTTCATGGGCTGGTTGGTATGATACTGAAAGATGGAAACAAAGGGAAGTATATCAGGCGCCTCACGGTGGTACGCCAAACAACAATTATGGCGACAAATATGGCAATGTTCCCGGAAACGGAACCTGGTTTGGTTACAACCTGAACTCACAGGTTTTGGAAGAAACTATTACACGCCCAATCGTGAAATTGACTGCTGACCTTGCTCCATGGATTTCGGTATCTGCAGAAGCAAACATGAATCACTATTCATCTTTTTATGAATCTAAGAATCTGGGTCAGGGATATGCTAATGATGGTGGTAGTTATGAATTACGAAACAATCAAAACATTAGCCGTACTTTAAAAATGATGGCCAATTTGAATAAGGATTTTGGTGATTTTTCAACAGGCTTGATTCTTGGTGGTGAACTTTGGGATACCGAAAGTGAAACCACACGTACCTGGACAAACGGTGGATTAATTGTTCCCGGAAAATTTTATATGGGCAACTCAAAACAAACTTTGGGAACAGAAGCCTATGTTAATGGAACAAAACAAATCAATTCGTTATACTACATGGCCAATATTGCCTGGAGAGACCAACTTTTTCTTGATATTACAGGACGTAATGACTGGTCTTCAGCATTGGTTTATTCTGATGGATCAGGAAACTACTCTTATTTCTACCCTTCTGTAAGTGCTTCATGGATATTTACAGAAGCATTTGATTTACCAGAAGCATTTTCTTTTGGAAAGTTGCGTGCATCATGGGCACAGGTTGGTAACGATACAAATCCATATGATATCAATAATGGTTATAGCTTAGGTTCAACCGAAGTTGAAGGTGGCCAGTATGTTTACAGCAACACAAAATCAACTACACTGGTTGATCCTAACATTTTGCCTGAACGTAAAAATTCATTTGAAGTTGGTGCTGATCTCCGGTTTTTCAACAACAGGTTAAGTGCTGATGTTGCGTATTACAACGAAGCAATTACAAACCAGATTTCAACAATTCCACTACCAGGAGAAACAGGTTTGAACAGTATGCTTACCAATGTAGGTACATTAACAAATAAAGGTTTCGAGCTCTCTTTGAAAGTTGTACCTGTACAAACCAATGATTTCAAGTGGACTTCAACATTTAATTATTGGGACAACACAACAATGGTTTCAAAACTAAGAGATGAAGTTGGAGCATATAAAACACTTGCAAATTCAGATATTACATATGGTAATTTCCGCGTTGGAGCTGTTGCGTTCGAAGATGGTGAATATGGCGTTTTGATGTCGGATACAAAACCAAAGGTTGATGCAAACGGGAATAATATTTTAACATGGAGAAGCGGACAAAGAGGAGCTATTTTAACAAGAAGTTATGAAGTACAGGAAGTAGGTAAAATTAATCCTGACTTTGAAGGTTCATGGGATAACACTTTCAATTACAAAAGCTTATCTCTGTCGGTACTTTTGGATGCCCGATTTGGAGGACATATTGCTTCTTATTCAAACAAATACGGAACCTCTTATGGTTTATTGGAAAGTTCATTAAAATGGCGCGATGAAGCACATGGTGGTATTACCTGGACAAGCCAGTATGACGATACAAAAGGTCAGACTTTCCATGACGGGATGATCCCAAATGGTGTTTTTCCAGCCGATCAAACAGTTGTAGCTCCAAATGGTCAAACTGTAAATGTGGGTGGAATGAGTTATCAGGCAGCCTACGAAGCTGGTTATGTTGAGCCAACTCATGCCGCTTTATATACTTATTTTGAAAGTTCATGGAGTGGTGGTGTTATAAACGACAACTGGTTTAATGAAGTTAAGTATATTGCCGTGCGTAACATTTCTATCGGTTACACTCTTCCTAAAACTTTGGCACAAAAAATGAAAGCGCAAAATTTATATGTTGCATTAAATGCAAGGAACCTTGGTTATTTGTATAATTCATTACCAAACAACCTTAATCCTGAAAGTTTTAGAGGAACTTCAAGTAGTGCTTCTTTCAGGGAACGTTCATTTACTCCATATACTGCAACTTATACAATGACACTCAGTATTGATTTTTAATTTAAAAAAGTATATTAAATATGAAAACAACATATAAAATAGTTTTTGCTCTGATATTTATCATGGCTGTTGGGTGCGACAAGGACAAGTTTGCCGATTTGAACTCAAACCCATCAACACTTTCAGAGCCCGATTTGAGATTTTCCATGAACAAAGCCATTGAACAAATGTATGGCAACGATTACACGAATTGGTTTTATTCCAATTTTCAGTATATCTATCCCTGGACACAGGTAACAACAATGCAAGGCGGAAACGGTCCTGACTTTAACACAATGGGACCATCCGGTGGACAGAATCTTTATGGTTCTCTTTTTCCGCAAACAATTGATGTGCGCATGAGAATTGATGAAATGCCAACAGATGTCAAGGCCAATTATCAGGCTTTGAGGGCTTTGACATTCCCAATTCAAATTTCAACTGCAATTACTGTAACCGACCAAATTGGTTCATTGGTGTATTCAGAAGCAGGTTTGGCGCCTTATACAAATCCGCCTTTATTAACACCTGTACTGGATAATCAGCAAGCTTTGTACAATACATGGTTGGCTGAGCTGGATGAGGCAATTACAGATTTATCAAACACTGATGGACAATTTGCCATTGGAGCTGAAGACCGCATTTATGGTGGTGATTATGGAAAATGGGCAAAATTTTGTAACCTGTTAAAACTTAAAATTGCAGCAAGGTTAATTAACGTTGATCGTGCCAAATCAATTCAAATTGTTGAGCAGGTCGCAAGTTCTTCAGCAGGTTACATGGATAATTTGAACGAAGATTTCATTTACAAAAGAGGCATCAAATATTATGGAACAGGTAACGGTTTTTGGATAGGTTGGGGAAGTAAAAACCTTATCGATTTTCTTGTTGAAAACAAAGATCCACGCGTACGTTTTATTTTCGAAAAAAATGCATTTAACGGCGAAGTTGTTCAGGCTTTTATTGATGCCGGTAAAACTCTGCCGGATTATATTGAACCACTGGTTGAATTTGATGCCAATGGTAATTTTGCCGGTTGGAAAGGCGAAGGTGAACCTTGGGTACGTTACCATGGTGTGCCCGTTTCTCCCGATGCAACTCAGGATCCTGCAAATGAAAAGTACTTCAATCAAAGTATAACAAACAAGATTGAAAACAAAACTTACATTGCTACTTCGTTGTTTGCTGAAAAACTTACACGCACTACTTATGATTATACATACCCAACAAAACCTGGTGGCCGTGTTCTTGAACTTAAGGACAACGATCCACCACACAATGTAATATTGGGTAGTTCTGCGGAAACCAATCTATATTTTGCCGAATTTAAACTGTTGGGTGCAAATCTTCCCAAAACTGCTCAAGAGTACTTTAGCTGGGGTGTTGAATTGTCCATAAAACGTGCAGACTTACTGGCCAAAAATCAACAAATGCCGTATTACAACGGTGATCCGGTTTATACTGATGCTGACGTTGCTGAAGCTGCCGCAACGAAACTCAGGGATGGTGAAATTGAAGCATTGTTGTCACAACCAGCTTATAATCTGACTACTGACGGGTTGGAGAAAGTTTATATTCAACAATATATCAATTTCATGAATACACCGGATGATGTGTGGACTACAGTTCGCAGGTCAGGTGTTCCTAAAAAAGGTAGCGCATATTTGCCATGGGAGACTTTCACCTCTTCGGGCAGTGAAATGTCTATTCCTCGTCGCTTTGTTATTAATACACCAACAGAGGATGACCTTAACTATGCCAATAAAATGTCATCAGTTCAGGAACAAGGATTTAGTACAGGTACTCCTGATCCTGTTAAGTTAAACAACGAAAGATTGTGGTTTGACAAACAAGATCCAGCTTATGGTGCAGGTCCGAAATAAAGACATGCACGAACCCAATAAGAATAGATTTTAATAATCCATTCGATACAACTCAAAATAAAATAGGAACCGCTTTAAATTTTGAGGCGGTTCCTTTTTTTTTCAAAATGCCTTCTTTTTTAGAATAAACAGTAACAGTTTACATGGTACAGATTAAAATTAAAATATTTGTTTTTGTGATGATTTTAGCTTTTACAGGCCATTTTTCAAAGGCTCAGGAGCGCACTGTTGTGGGAAAAATTACCACCTTTGGTGTGTTCGGAATCAACAAAGCAACTGTAACTAATGTTACTTCTGGTTTCGAAACAACTTCTGATTCAATGGGTTTCTATTCTATTACGTGCAATCCCAATGAAAAACTTTTGTTCTCCGCAAATGGTTTTTTTTCAGAAAAAGTAAACCTGAACGATTTTAGCGAAACAGATTCGATTAATGTTAATCTTAAACTGAAAAAAGGGAAAAAGAATATCTCCTACGCCACTGGTTATGGTCATATCGATGAAAAAAGGTTGAGTTATGCAATTGAACATTTTGGTTCACAGCCCGATTACAGTTCCTACAGGAGTATTCTTGAAATACTGGAAGGTCGTGTTTCAGGTGTTACAATTAAAAACAATGGGATTTCAATACGTGGCTCCAATACACTTAATGGCGATACCGATGCACTTTTGATTGTTGACGGAACGGTTGTCAGTTTTCCGGTTTTCGTGAATATAGCTCCCGTTCAGGTAAAGACAATTGATGTACTAAAAGGTGCTGCCGCTTCTGCGCGTTATGGTTCACGCGGAATGGGCGGTGTTATTATTGTCGAAACAAAATCCAAAAACTGAAATTCAGAAAATGAATAAATTCACAAAAATATTACTGCTGATTGTTGGTACATTTTTATTAAACCATTCAATTTTTGCTGCCCACAAAATCCAACACAAAAGTTAAGGTAATTTACAAATCAATAATTAATGGTGAAGAAAGAGAAAGGGGCGGTAAAAATACATTGATTGCCAATTCCGGTGCATCAAAATCTTTTACCGATATGGCCGGCATAAATTTAATTCCCGAAACGCCCAAAGAAATTGGTTACATTGATTTCCAGACAAAAAAAACATACCAGACCGCTGAACTTGCCGATGGCTCAAAAGTATTCACCGAATCAGATTTTGAAAAGTACCCGGAAATTACTGAAACCGGTGAAGTCGAAAAAATACTCGGTTACAACTGCAAAAAAGGGAAATCGGTATTGCGCTCAAACAGTATAGAAATCTGGTACACAACTGAAATTGACGCTAAAGGCACACCCATCATGAGTTATGGAATTGCGGACGGACTGGTTTTAAAAGTAATCCGAAACGGAAACAACGCACTTGTTGCATCGGAAATAGAATTCATTAAAGAAAAAAATTCAGAAAATATTATACCCGAAAATTTGGGTGAAAAAGTGGATGAACCACTTTACAGACATAAACTGACAAGCAGTTTTATCACAACAGTTCCAATTTTTAACGATGAACAGATAAGTTGGGGAAACCCAATTGAAAATCCTGTTGGCAGGCAATTGGGAAAAACTTACAGATTTGCCGGTGGTACTGTGATTGCAAAAAAAGTAGTTTTGCCCGAAGTTGATTCAGACTACCAAATATTTGCCGAACTTACACAATACTCAAATGGCGACGCTTATGATCGCACCGGTACAGTTTTTATGATTCCTGAAAAAAAGGAAAAATCATTTTTTGATGCGCTGCAAAATGGAATAAATACAGTTCCCGGTTTTACAGCCGCTAACGGAAAAACTTATTATGGCACAATTTCAACATCAGATTTTTCACCTGCGGTTGAAATAATGAGATTTTTTACACCTTTTGGAGTCGGTCATTTTAATGAATCGGTGCAGGTTTACGGACAGGAGTGGGAGAAAAATGCGTATTACAAACAGGAAGTTACAGAGCTTTTACCATTGCTTCAAAAAGAAGTGTGGATTGGCGTTTTTATTGGAAATTATGATAAAGGCGGTCACAAAGTAAGCCTCGATTTAAAATATTATCCCGGAAGTCAGCGCATCAGAGAAAACAGGGACGAAAAAAAAACCTGGATTTATCCCTTGTTCAATACGCTCAACATAATGGAAATGGCAGGACAGGAATATGGAACAATGTTCGAAAACGATTCCCTCGAAGTTGATTTTGAAGTTCCGGAAGGAGTAAAAAATATTTACCTGCGCTATATTTCAACCGGACATGGTGGCTGGGGCGGCGGTGATGAATTCAACAAAAAAGTAAATTCGATTATAATAGATGATGAATTGGTAAACAGTTTCATTCCCTGGAATTGCGACTGTGGCGTTCAACGAAAATACAACCCGGCATCGGGTAATTTCTGGAATGGTTTATCATCGAGCGATTACAGCCGTTCGGGGTGGTGTCCCGGTGAAGCAACAAATCCCGTTTATTTTCGGTTAGAAGATTTGAAGCCCGGGAAACATACACTCAAAGTGGCAATTCCTATCGGGCAACGGGAAGGAAGCAGTTTTAGCCACTGGAATATCTCGGGTATTTTAACAGGAGAATTTTAGTTTTTCTTCATAGATTCTAAGTTTAGTTAGAATTAGGGGGCAGCTATTGAGTTGCCCCTTTTTTCTTGCTTTATGGGTGCCGATTCTGGAAAAATCCAACCGATACCATGTTGCAGTTTGCTTATTTGTAAATTCGTTATAAATTCGTCATCATATAAAAATCTAAACCATTTATTATGAAAAATCTGATTCTTATTTTAATCGCAGCATTGTTTGTTAGTTTCCAGTTAAAAGCATCAGGATTGACCGGAAAATTTGAGGTCAACCGTGGGACAAACATTTCCCATTGGCTATCGCAAAGCGAAACAAGGGGAGATAAACGACAGCAGTTTTTTACCAAAGCTGATGTTGTCGCTATTGCTAAAATGGGTTTCGACCATATACGGTTGCCCATTGATGAAGAACAAATGTGGGATGAACAAGGCAAACGGCACATTGATGCTTTTCAATTGATGACAAATTGCATTGACTGGTGCGCGGAAAATAACCTGAGAGTAATTGTTGATTTACACATTTTGCGTTCACACCATTTCAATGCCGATGTAAAACCTTTGTGGACTGATAAAAAAGAGCAGGAAAAATTTTATGATTTGTGGCGCGATTTGTCAAAGTCACTAAACAAATATCCTGTAAACCTTGTCGCTTATGAATTGATGAATGAAGCAGTAGCCGATGATCCGGAATTATGGAATAATTTAATTGCAAATGCTTTTAAAGCAATTCGGGAGCTTGAACCTAATAGAACAATTGTAATTGGTTCAAACAAATGGCAGCAAGTTCAAACTTTTGATGTTTTGAAAGTTCCAAAAAACGATAAGAATATTTTGTTGAGTTTTCATTTTTACGAACCTTTTTTATTAACCCACTGGCATGCAAGCTGGACCAACCTTAAAAATTATAAAGGGCCTGTACATTATCCGGGTACAATTTTAACGCAGGCAGAATTCGATGCCTTACCTGCTGAAATGCAGGAACCAGCAAAAAACTGGGTAAATAAGCAGTTCAATAAATCCTGGATATTAGAACAATGGCAGAAACCAATACAAAAGGCAAAAGAACTTGGGTTACCCTTGTATTGTGGCGAATTTGGAATTATTACCGGACCACCACAAGCCGATATGCTACGCTGGTATCAGGATATGATTGACTTGTTTGAAGAAAACGGAATTGCTTATGCGAATTGGGATTATAAAAGTGGCAGTTTTGGATTAATTGATGGTAATGGCAAAAAGAGAGAGGAACTCGTCAAAATTGTAACAGGTAAATAATAAATACATAAAATAGGAATTTTTACCTGTTAAATGTTATTCTTTTTATTAATTTTCTTTTGTTAAAATCTAACATGAAACCATAAAAAACGAATATGAGAAAAACATCAGTTTTGCTAGTCTTTTCCCTCATTGGAATGGGATTAATGGCCCAGGATAACAATTCTAATAAGGAAGTCACAAAAGAGGGATGGAACTTTGGAGCTTTGCCTACCATCACATTCGACACTGATTTGGGATTCCAGTACGGAGCATTGGTAAATCTCTTCAATTATGGCGATGGCAGCCGATATCCAAAATATAACCACTCCCTTTATTTTGAAGTTTCCAGATACACAAAAGGAAGTGGGATAAACCGCTTTTATTATGATTCTGACAAATTAATAAAGGGATTGCGTACTTCTGTCGACTTGAGTTATTTATCAGATCAGGCATATGATTTTTTCGGGTTTAATGGCTATGATGCTGTTGTAAATTACGACTGGATTGATGATGTTGACCCCAATTATAAAAGTCGTATGTTTTATAAGTATAGTCGTAAAATGTTCAGATTTAAAGTTGATTTGCAGGGAAAAATTACCGGTGAAAATTTAAAATGGATTGGTGGATTTAATTTGATGAATTTCAAATTGGCATCGGTTGATATTGATAAACTGAACAAAGGGAAAGAGGGTGATGAGGTACTTCCAGAAATCGATGGTCTTTACGAAAAATACCAGGATTGGGCAATCATTAATCCTGAAGAAGCAAACGGAGGTTTTGTACCCACTTTGAAAGCAGGTTTGGTTTATGATAGCCGCGACAACCGACCCAATCCGATGAAAGGGATCTGGACCGAAGCCGTGATTGAAGGTGCGCCGGAATTTTTAGGTGCTGAAAGTTCTTTTACAAAAATGAGCATAACACATCGCCAGTATTTTACAATTATAAAGGATGATTTGTCGTTTGCTTACCGGTTAAATTATCAGACCTCTATTGGTGGATATACCCCGTTTTATTATCAGACACAGGTTTTGGTTTCTGAGTTAAGAGGTGCCAGTGCAGAGGGTTTGGGCGGAGGTACTACTTTGCGTGGTGTTAAAAGGAACAGGGTAGTGGGAGATGGATATTTTCTGGGAAATATTGAAGCCCGCTGGAAATTTGTCAGGTTTAGAATGATAAACAACAACTTTTATTTGGGTTTGAATGGATTTATGGATTTCGGGCGGGTAACCAAAAAAATTGAAACAATTAATAACCTCTCGGTTTTACCTGTAAATTATTTTGACAAAGGAGCAGAAGAAATGCACATTTCTTATGGTGCCGGGATAAGAATAGCAATGAACCAAAACTTTGTGATTAAATGTGATTATGGGATGGCTGCAGATGATCGCGATGGAGAATCAGGAGTTTATATCGGGCTTAACTATTTATTTTAAAAACTATATTTTAAAAACTGAATTATGAAAAAGTTAGGTTTTATAACCGCAGTGCTGATTACCATTGTCCTTACACAATTTTCATGCACGCAAACAAGCAAATCAGGCGCTGACAAAGCCGGGATTTCAAGTGATACTTTGAAACTTGCAAGTGAAAAACTTCAGACTTATATTGACAACAAAAAGTTGTGTGGAATTTCGGCATTGATTTACAAAAATGGCGAAACAGTTTACCGCGAAAACTTTGGCTATTTAAACCAGGAGGAGAAAGTACCAATGGATGAAACTGCCATTTTCAGGATTTTTTCGATGACAAAACCAATTACTGCCGTTGCTTTAATGACTTTGTATGATGAAGGAAAATTTACCCTCGATGATAAAGTCTCAAAATATATACCCGAGTTTGAAGGCGCAATGGTTTACAATGCCGAAACAAAAACTTCGGATCCACAAATTGAGGAGCTGACGATCAGGCATCTGTTAACGCATACATCCGGAATTCCTTACGGATGGGATCAAAAAGCTTATGTCGATTCTTTGTACCGTGTTTTGGGCGCTGGTGGCTGGGACGGCACAATTGGCGATAAAGTAAAAATATTGGCCACAATTCCTTTGAAATCGCAACCCGGTACAAAATGGGAATACGGGCTCGGAATTGATGTAGCGGGTTATTTGGTTGAAGTTCTTTCGGGCACTCCGCTTGATGTTTACATGAAAACAAAAATATTTGATCCGCTTAAAATGGATGATACAGGGTTTTTTGTGCCAGAGGAAAAACACAACAGGCTGGCAACTTTATGTACCATTAAAAATGACACTTTGCAGGAAGCCAGTGGACCAATGAAAGAAGGTTTTAAAAAACCGGTTACACTTTTTTCCGGTGGTGGTGGATTGGTTTCAACAGTTGACGATTATTTGAAATTCTGTAAAATGTTGCTCAATGGAGGTGAATTGGATGGAGTACGAATCATTCAGGAGTCAACAGCAGAAATGATAATGACAAACCAACTTCCTGCGGGTGTGACTTATGATGAAAACAAGGGGTACGGTTTGGCCGGAAGTGTGAATCCTGAAACAGGAGTTTACGGCTGGGCGGGAGCCGCCTCAACAAAATTCTGGATTGACCCCAAAAACGAAATGATTACAATTATTTGTACTCAGTTGATGCCAGCAGATTATACTTATGCAGATGAATTTTATCAAATTGTAAACAGGGCTGTAAAATAGAAAATAAGAATTTTTTGCTTAAAATTTCAAAGCCGGATCATTAACATTTCCGGCTTTTTTGCTTGGTGAAATTAATTGTCGCTTCATTACAAAACTTGGTTGAACAACGATAGTCGTTTTTTATTTCAGGTGCTAAAATAATTCAAGAAATTTACCTACTATAATCCCCAGGTAAGTTCCAAAAGCATATCCAAGAATTCCTATCGTCAATCCCGTAATAATCAAATCTTTATTTTTAAGAGCGCTTGCAACTGCTGGTACAAAAGGCGGCGAGTAGGTTAATGCTGTAATCGAAATAATGGTTGTATCAGCATCTAATTTGAAAATGCTGGCCAGGCCAACATGAATGATAATCGATCCAAAAACAACAAATAAAACATACAAAAACAATTGCAAAAATTCAATCTGGAACATGTTGCTCAGGTTGGCCATCGAAGAAACAACCAATGAAAAAACAATAATCAGATACATACCCAATTGAAAACTGTTTCGCAAACTGCTGATTGGTTTAATAAGTGAGGCAAGCAATCCTAAAGTAGTTATTGAAAGTATGGCAACAATAGTATCCGAGGGTTTTGGAACAAGCAAACTCAAACCTCCACCAACTGCAAATATCGCAACAGAAATTCCAAGAGCTTTCAAAATGTCGGGGATAGCTTTTCTTTTAAACAGCGGATCGAAGTTTTCAATATCATCCGTTTCGTCTCCAATACGGAAGGCATTTTCTGCCTTATGTACCAACTGGAATTTGGGCAAAAAAGTATGAAATATGCGCTGTGCAATCGTCATTAAAAACAGTAGGGCCACCGAGCCAACAATCAAATCGTAAGTGTGAGTTAAAACAAAAATATTGGGACTCACATTTAGCGCTGTTCCAATTGCTGCAAGGTTTGGAGTGCCGCCGGTGTAAACGCCAATCAGCATTCCTGCAACTTTCCACGATTCTGTAATGGAGGCAGCAAAAAAGAAATAGCCCGTAAAAACCGAGATCAGTAATGAAAGCATTGCCAAAATGAGTGATAAAACTGCTCCCTTAGCCAATTTTAGCCATCTCCTGATATCAAGCGAAAATAGCAAAAGTGGTATAGCAAGGGGGATAATAATTGTCATTAAAATGTCTTGTAATCCAGCAATTTGATTAACATACACATCCGATTCAGTTATTTTCAGTGCATTGAAATAGGTTAAAAATTCAGCTTTGGGCAAATGTGTACGTGTGCCGAGTATCTTTTGGAATTCTTCACTTGCAACTGGTAATATTCCAATATTCCCAATAAATAAACCCAGTAAATAAGCCAGTACCACTGCTCCCATTCGGTTTAGTAATTTTGAGATTTTTGTTAAATGAATTAGTAAAACAGGTGCGGCGAGGTAGAAAATAACAAGTGAAATTGTAATCAGCATAAGTCTTCAGCTTATTGTATGCAAACAAACATAATTAAATTTTTACTGATATAAATGGGAATTAGGTTTCAATAAAAACAAAAGGCACAATATCATTTGACATTGTGCCTTGTATGTTTCAATATGATTATTTCTTAAAATCTGAAGCCAAGCGTGAAAATGACATCATTTTTAACTGTTTTAAAAGATGCTGCCTCCGGTTCTGGATAAACTTCCGAAACTGGAGTTGGATATGGGTAATCATAATTCTCAAGGGTAGAATAGCGGTAAGCCAAATCAGCAAAAAATGAACCTGTACGATATCCGATACCACCTGCATAAACCAAGGTATTCGCATCGGCATTTAACTGATTCGTACCAAATGCAGTTTTGTTATATGGAGATTGAAGATATTCTACACCACCGCGTACGCTGAAATTATTTGTCGCCATTATTTCCGCGCCTATCCTTAAATTTCCGGAAGTTTTGTATGCTTCAGCTACATCAGCGTTTTTATCAACGAAATTTTCACCATCACCACCATTTTTTAATTTCGCTTTACCGTAGTTTAAAAGTTCATAATCAACACTGATTATCCCGCTTTTGCCAACTACATATGCCCCGCTAAAAGTTGCCCTTAGAGGCGTTTGAAGATGATACTCATAAGTATTATAAGGTGAATTCTCCTCATATGTATCACGGCCGTCGTTATATGTAATATCCGAAAACATGGTTGTGTTAAAATCATCGGATAAACGATAAAAAGTTGGGGTGTGAACTGAAACACCAAGTCGTAATTCGTTGATTGGTTTATAAATAGCTCCAACTTTGAAATTGTGACCAACGCCATAAGTTGTTAGATATTCATTAAACTGAAAATTATTTGCGAAAGGTGGTGTATGCCCAATTTCATCATTTTCGTATATGGTAGTATTTTGTTTGTAATATAAATCATTGATTCCCCAGGCTATACCTAAATAAAATTTATAGTTGAAGTTCATTCCCATGGAAAGAGAATATTCATCTATTGAACCATTTTTAGAGTATGTTTTTCTTTGACTTTGTCCATAATTTGCATCCTGAAAATCGGAATAATATTCATTATTGTTGTTATGCTTTAGCAGCATATCGGTGCTCCATGCCAATTCTTCGTAAAAATCACTCCATTCTCCTCGGGTTGCACGGTCTGCAAAATAATCCATATAAGAACCATTTACGCCATATCCCTGGATAACTGCATCACTGTTAAAATCTTTTACACGATTATAGCCAATACCAAAATTTATATTTACTAAACCAGCTTCATTGTTTGCCGCAACAGGAACTGCATAAACATAACCGACGTTATTTAACGAAAATTTATAGTCACTCATTTCCCTTTCTGTTCCATAGTAGTTGCTTTTTACACTGGTATTTCCAAAAATAGGGGTAACGGTAAACTCGCTTGAACGGTAAACACCAATTCCTGCCGGGTTAATACTTGCAGAGGTGAAATCACCCCCAAGTGCACCAAACGCATTTCCCATTGCTGCTGATCTGGCTGTTCCCTGCACTTGAATATCAGAGTATCTTAATGCGTCTGCCAAATCCTGTGCGTGCATAAAAAATGGCACCACCAAGGCTATTATTAGCAGAAAAAAATATTTTTTCATCTCATTTACATTTTTAATTGTTTATGGAATTCGATTGAACTGGTTCAGATATCTCCGAACTCGTTTCATGGCAATCGTTTTAATTTAACTTAACATTGTTTTTCAGACATTAACGGCGACCTGAAGAAGATGAACCTCCTCCTGATGAACGTCCGCTGCTGCTTCCTGAAGAACTTCCACTCGAACCACCAGAGTATGATCCACTACTACTCCTGCCACTACTTCCTCCGCTACTATAACTTCCGCTACTTCCGCTGCTGCTTCGTACTGGTGAACTGCTCCTGTAAGTTCCTGAACTTGAAGAAGGAGAACTGTATGACCGTGAAGAAGTTCCTGAGCTTGAACTTCTACTATAAGTTGAACTCGATCTGTAAGTCTGGTTGTAACTGGAACTTGATTTTGGCTGTGCATAACCGGAAGTTGAGCTGTTGGCTGAACTCCTGTTAATAACTCTCGGCTGCGAAGTTACAGAAGATGAACTGGTGCTGGGCCTTGTATAACTTCTGCTTTGGCTATTTGTTCCAGGGCGTGTATAATTTTGTGTCTGGCTCCGGTTTGCGTTGCTCTCAACCCCACTTTGTCTTGTTTGACTACCAGTGTCGGTTGATCTCCTTTTTTCAGTCAGAACATTTGATTTTAAATTGTTTGAACGATTTGAAACCTGACTTCTATCAGATGCATCACGTCTTCCTGAACTGGAAGATGTATTTCTCGCTGAGCTGCGGTTGGTTCCATTGTTATCGCCAGTTACCGCACTTTTATTCCTGCTGGCAGAACTTTGTGCTACATTGGTAGATGAACCCCTGCTATTTCTGTCCACATTCGTTCCTGATGATCTTCTTTGGCCATATTGGTGATTAGCATAGCCTCCACCTGAATACATTCGGTGTGCCGGATAATAGCCGCCACCCCAGTAACCACCATAATATCCACCGCCCCAGTAGCCTGGATAACCCCATCCATAGGCATAACCTGGATGACCCCATCCGTAACTTGGGTAACCCCATCCGTAGCCAGGATAACCCCATCCATAACCTGGATAACCCCAACCCCAGTTAGATAAACCCCAACCGGAATAATAACTGTAGTAAGGATCATAAAACCAGCTATCCCAATAAAAAGGATCATAAAAATATGGATTGTGAAAACGATTTATACGATATGCATAATCAACATTTCCATTATCATCGATATAATTATCAATTAAATATTTCAATTCACCGTCTTCATAATAGCTTATCGTATCAACTCCGTCTGATTCTTGTTCAGCCTCATATTGCATTGCGCTTGCATCATCTTCAGTTCCTTCAAAAATGTAATTGTTCATTGCATTATTGTCACCATCATTTTTATTGATTTTGCTATCAATACTTTTATTGGCTGATTTTTGATCTGCAACTTTATTTGGTGTTGTTGTGGTCATCGTGATGGGTGGTGGTACATCTCCCGGATTAAAATATATATCATCTGTATAGGAGCGCGATACATAACTTCCAGTAGAACAGGCACTCAGCAGTACTGCCAAGATTCCTAAATATGTGATTTTTGCTTTCATAACTCCCTCTCCTTTTATTTAATGTCAATAATAATTACTTTATTTGTAAACTCAAAATCTTATATAATTTATCAAAATCTGTACCAAAAAGGAAATATGGCTAAAGAATTAACGTCAAGAAGTGAAAATTACTCTCAGTGGTACCAGGATCTGGTTATAAAGGCTGATCTCGCGGAGAATTCAGCAGTGAGAGGCTGTATGGTTATAAAACCTTATGGATATGCAATTTGGGAAAAAATGCAGGCCGAACTCGATCGCATGTTCAAAGAAACCGGACATGTAAATGCATATTTTCCATTATTTATACCCAAATCATTTTTTAGTAAAGAGGCCAGCCACGTCGAGGGTTTTGCAAAAGAATGCGCGGTAGTTACGCATTATCGGCTTAAAAACGATGAAGTAAATGGTGGTATTATGGTTGATCCTGATGCAAAACTTGAAGAGGAATTGATAATCCGGCCAACTTCAGAAACAATCATTTGGAATACATACCGAAATTGGATCCATTCATACCGTGATTTACCGATATTGATTAACCAATGGGCAAATGTTGTTCGCTGGGAAATGCGAACCCGTTTGTTTTTGCGCACTGCCGAATTCCTTTGGCAGGAAGGGCACACAGCGCACGAAACAATGCAGGAAGCAATTGAGGAAACCGAAAAAATTATAAATGTTTATGCCGATTTTGCCCAGAATTTTATGGCAATGCCTGTTATAAAAGGTTTAAAATCAGCAAATGAAAGATTTGCAGGGGCATTGGAAACATATTCCATTGAGGCATTAATGCAGGATGGAAAGGCTTTACAGTCGGGAACTTCCCACTTTTTAGGACAAAATTTTGCCAAAGCATTCGATGTGAAATTTGCGAGTAAAGAGGGAACTGAAGAATATGTTTGGGCAACTTCATGGGGTGTTTCAACAAGACTGATGGGCGCGTTGGTAATGGCACATTCAGATGATAATGGTTTGGTTCTGCCACCAAAACTCGCTCCATTTCAGGTAGTTATAGTTCCAATATATAAAAGTAGTGAGCAACTTGCCGTAATTTCCGAAAAAGTGAAAGATATCACAGCAAAACTCAAATCAAAGGGCATTTCAGTAAAATACGATGACAATGACAACAAAAAACCGGGTTGGAAATTTGCTGAATATGAATTGAAAGGCGTTCCGGTGCGTATGGCAATGGGGCCGCGCGATCTTGAAAACGGAACCGTGGAAGTTGCCCGCCGTGATACATTAACAAAAGATGTTGTTGCGTTGGAAGGAATTGAAAATTATATTGAAACTCTTTTGGAAGATATACAACAAAGTATTTTTAATAAAGCCTTGGAATTTAGAAAACAAAACACTTTTAAAGTTGATACTTATGAGGAGTTCAAAGAAACCCTCAAAAAAGGAGGATTTATTCTTGCTCACTGGGACGGAACTTCTGAAACCGAGGAGATGATAAAAACCGAAACAAAAGCTACCATCCGTTGTATGCCTTTAGAATATGAAGAAGAAGAGGGAGTTTGCATATATTCTGGCAAACCATCAAAAAGGAGAGTGATTTTTGCTTTGGCATATTGAGTTTAAAATCGAGGTTAAAAATATAAGGTAACAAAATAACCTTCCTATTGGATTCTGTATTATTTGTTAACTGCAATATTTTTGTAAAGCAGCTCTTTTGGGTTGCTTTCTTTATTTTATTCCAATTTCATTTGTGTACTTTTAAATCTTAAAAAATTCCAAGATTAACAACATCAACAAAATTATGGAAATGACGGATAAAGAAATTCGTGAATCGTTACTGGAAGCTTTGATTATCAAATCAAATGTAAAACAACGGGTTTACGAAAATACAATGCAAACTTTTATTATTCTTAAGAAGGTACTGAAACGGTTAGAAGAAAGTTATATCTCAAAAATAAAAGATGAGGTTCCGGCAGTTGTTTTACCTGTATATAAAGATCGTGGACCCTTTGAAGCCGAATTTAAAATTGCCGGTGATATGCTCGTTTTTAGCATGCACTCCAATGTTTTCGAGTTTGATGATAAACACCCCGTATGGAATACTACTTATATTAAGGACGATCCGCTTCGCTCATATTGCGGCACGATAAACATTTATAATTTTCTTGCCGATTCATTTAAATATAACCGTACTAACGATTTGGGCTATTTGGTAGCCCGGATTTTTGTGAATAAAGAAAAACACTTTTTTGTGGAGGGCAAACGTCAGGCTGATGAAGTTGTAAAAGATTTTGCAATTGATACCATTTCGCCCGGAGTAATCAGACAAATTGTTGAAACAGCAATTCAGTATTGCATAGAGTTCGATTTATTGGTGCCCCCTTATGACCAGGTAAAAATGGCAACTGTTGATCAGATAAATCAAAAAATGAGCAATTCAAAAATGATTACTGGCAAACGGTTGGGTTTTAGTTTTAACTCGGATGATGTTTGATAAGTTTTTTCTAATTGTGAATTTGTGCTATACATAATAGTTTTAAAAAAAAGAGAACAGGAAACAAATAATATAACATTGTTTCCTGTTTATCTCAAAAGACTTTTTATTTATCTGTGAAATTTGAATCCACGATTAAAGATTTAACTGTTACAATTCATTTGTAATATTGTCGATAGTCGTATTAATTTCTGATAAATCTTTTTCAAGCGTACTTTTAAAATTCTCCCATTCCTCTTGTTTTACATTTTTAATTTCGTGCATCCTCTTGTTAATTGAAGCCTGTTTTGTTTCAAAAGTGTCAAGTGCTAAATTCTGTGCATCGGTAAATTTTCCTCCTTTTTCACGAATTTTGTCGTTCAACATTCTTACTTTTTGATTGATGCCGGCCAGTTCTTCATTTGCTTTTGCAAGCAAATCGCATTGTGCCTGATGTAGTTCTTCGCTTATTGCATTTACTTTTGTAACTCCATTTGTATCGTCGCTTTTTTGCGAACCAGTCTCGCAACCCGAAAAAATGAACATACATAAACCGATAAGGATAATCCCAATAAAATGATTTTTAACCATGGCTAATTTGATTTTTAAGTTTCTTATGTTCGTTATTACGTGATTTGTTTTTAAATAGTTATAATCATCTATGTGTTTAATTGTAAGTTTGTCTGATAGCCTGATAAAAATCATGTTTTAAAAATTTCCGGAGTGGTTTAATGTTTCTCCGTACAACTTTAAGTAAAAATAAAATGGGATATTTGAATGGTTTACAAAACATGTAATCCTGTTTTGCCCGTTTTTAAATTTGTATATTTGGGCGAAGTTTAAAATTTAAAAGCAGGGGAGTGAAATGGAAAAAGTAGCACAAAGATTTATTGAATACGCAAAGCAATATACAACCTCTGATCCCGGGAGTAAAACATATCCCAGTTCTGATCGGCAAACTGTTTTTATGGAAAAACTTGCTGAAGAGTTAAAAGAAATTGGATGTGTTGAAGTTGAAATGGATAAATACAGTTATGTAACTGCAACAATTCCTGCAAATGGAGTTGAAGATGCACCAATTGTTGGTTTTGTTGCACATATTGATACAAGTCCTGATTTTTCAGGAGAAAATGTACAGCCACAAATCATTGAGAATTATGACGGGAAATCCATCAATTTAAAAAACGGGGTAGTTATAGACCCTAAAGATTTCCCTGAAATATTAAATTATAAAGGGCAGCAAATAATAACTGCTGATGGAACAACCTTACTTGGTGCAGATGACAAAGCCGGAGTTGCTGAAATTGTTACAGCTGCAGAATTGCTGTTAAAATCAAAAAATATCAAACACGGAAAAATCAGGCTTGGGTTCACACCCGATGAAGAAATTGGAAAGGGAACGGACTATTTTGATGTGAAAAAATTTGGGGCTGATTTTGCCTACACACTGGATGGTGGTGAAATTGGTGAACTCGAATTTGAAAATTTTAACGCTGCCGGTGCAATAGTTAAAATTCAGGGACGAAGTGTTCATCCGGGTGCAGCCAAAAACAAAATGGTAAACGCAGTTTTAGTTGCGCATCAAATAATTGGAATGCTGCCACCAACCCAACGCCCGGAACATACTGAAAAATATGAAGGTTTTTTTCATTTAACACAATTTAGCGGAAATGTAGAAAATTCCGAAATTCAATACATTATCCGCGACCATGATACAGCCAAATTTGAGGAGAAGAAAAAACTTTTAAGTGAAATTGTTCAGCATATCAATTTTCAATACGGCAAAAATCTTGTAAAAATTGAAATCAAAGACCAGTATTTTAACATGCGCCAAAAAATTGAACCCGTTATGCACATCATCGAAATTGCAAAACAGGCAATGTTGCAGGCTCAAGTTGAACCTAAAATAAAAGCAATCAGGGGAGGAACTGATGGAGCGCGTCTGTCATATGATGGTTTACCGTGTCCCAACATATTTGCCGGCGGCCATAATTTTCACGGACCGTATGAATTTGTGCCAGTACCATCAATGGTAAAAGCTGTGGAGGTAATTTTGAATATCGTTAAAATTGTGGGGATGTGATTTTCGATTAAAATTATATCACATAATTATTTAATTTGAAAGTGTTTTTCCATGATTTCCATTGACAATTATACCATGCAGCTTTGCTCATGCGCATCACAATAAACGAACGTGTTTTTTTGTAGTAAAGTGATTTACCTATCAATCCAAAAAACGAATAACAATCCTGTCATAAATTTCAGTAACAAATTTGTTTGCAGTATAAGCTCTGGAAATTCTCGTCTGCAGAATAGACTGAGATATTATCAGAAATTGTTTCGCGAAATACGATAGACCCCATAATATGAAAAAACTTCAAAATGAAATGCTTCATTTTCTGTATTTCAATCGGAAAACCATATTTATCAATAAAAACTTATTCATAATGTGTTTTGCGGTATTTTCTGCCAAAGTTGAAAAATATCAAAAGCAGGATTTTTCAAGCTAATTTACTTGTTGCTTTTTTACAACCACACTATATTTTAATTCCCTTTCTAAAACCAACCTTGCGGGAGATTAAAAATCTTTCATTTAATTAATCGTTTTATAAAAATCAAACAACAGTCATATGGATAAAAATAAGCCATTTCCCCTTTACATTGCGAAGCACAAGCAAATTACGCCCCGAAACAGTAACTCCACTGTTGGTCGCCTGGTATTTGCAATAAAGTGAAGCCATGTCTTTCGAAAGGTTTGCACTAAGGATTTCAATTTTGTCGATGTGACCACCGCTGCTGGCTCCTTTTTGGAAGTTAGCAATCAATTTTTCTAAACCAATGGCTTCGAGCCCCGGTACATGAGATGAGGAATAAATTGCATCTTCGGAATAAAGTGGGATAAGATTTTGAGCATCCCCGCTGTTGTATGCATCTTTCCATTTTTCAACATTTTGCTGAAATTGGATAAACTCCTTTGAATCGGGGCTCAATATTGTTTGTGCAATGGTGAAATAAGAGCTGATGATTAGTATCGAACTTGTAAAAATTCTCCGAATACCTGTTTTCATTTTTTATTCATTTTTAGTTCTGTAAAATCGTTTTCTTTCGTTAAATATACTGGATTGATAAACATTATTAATGTGCGTTTTTGGGTTTTTACACAAATATACTTTCACTCCTTTCTCCCTGAAATAAGGGTCATTTACCGCGCCCACTTCTTTAATATCATTGAAAAGTTGAATGAATTCTTCACAGTTGTAATAAATATATATCACTGGTTCTTCAGGAATTGACCCGGGCGCCCAGAAAATATAGCTTTCATGAAATGTAACAGGTTCAGGCAAGTTATACGCATGGCCGTAAAAGTAAACAGCTCCGGCAGTGCCATAATTCCGCTGGCAAAAAATCGTGCAATGAATTTTTTCTTCTGGTGTCAGGCTGTCGAAAGCTTTTGCAGCAATCCCGGCAAGTTCTTTCCATCCTGTCATATCAGCATAAATCTGCGAAACCGTATATTCTTTTCCGTCCTCCCATCGCATAAAAGGACTAGCAACCCATCCTTTTGTTGCTTCAGAATATTTTTGGAGTTGCCGATACGATAAAAATGGTAAAACAAATGGAATAGAAAGCGCTGAATAGACAGATAAACTAACCATTACAGGTATAATCCATTTGTTCTGCATGATATGTTTTTCGATAAAGAAACCTCCAAAAGCAACCAGAACAGGCAACAATCCCAAAACGTAATATGCCTTTCCTTTTAAGCCAAAGAATATCAGCAGTGTAAACAAAATGGCAAAACCTAAAAAGCGAAATGATTTTGCAGATTTGTCAAAAAGTAAAAATCCCAAACCCGTTATCCAGACAACAATTAATGCTGAATTCAGACTGAAAAGGTCGATAAAGAAGTCAGAGTATTTTAAATTTGAAATCTGTGTTTTTTTGAGTTCTTCAAAGTGGTATAAAACAGGCCAATTGTGGTTAAACTGCCAGATCATATTGGGCAGAACCATTAGAAGCGCAACAAAAATACCTGCAGCAAACCACCACGAAATCAACAATTTGCGCTGTCGAAAAAGCAGTATCGCAGGTAAAAATCCGGCTGCCACAATAGCTATGGAATACTTGGTGTTGAACGAAAGTCCCATAACAATTCCAATCCAAATCCAAAGACGCGGATTTTCTGTAACTGATAAGCGGAAAATAAGATAAATGGCCAGCGACCAGAAGAAAATTTCAAAAGCATTTGGTGTAAAAAGTGAGAAAATCAATAGAAAACCGGGTATCAGCAGAAAAGTAACCGAAGCAATTAGCAGTGCTGCAATTCCTCCGCCAAGATTTTTAACTAAATTAACAACAATAAAGAGAGTTGCAGTGCTAAAAAGTGCAGGTATTAAACGAACACCGAACACTGAATATCCGAAGATATGCTGCTCAAGAAACGCAAGCCATCCGGTTAACGGTGGTACTGTTAAATATCCAAAAGCCGGGTGACTTCCCATGTTAAAATAAAGCATTTCATCGCGGTGCAGCTCGTAATTGGTGCTGACAAGCAGGTGAAGACAAAGATTGGCAGCCATAAAAATGACTGCCACTATCCGGTAATTGCTGGTTTCGTTGTTTTTCAAATTTTCCATTGGATACTTTAAACCCGAATATTTTGGTTTCACCTTTTAAAAGTATTCAGAATTTTCCAAACCGAACACCAAAGTTAAAATTACTTCCGTTAAATGCTTTACCTGCAGTATTTTCAAGTTTTAACCCCATCGCCCATCGATAGCTGTAACCTGCATACAAACGCATAAAACCTGTAACATTTAGTTCGACATTTGCTCCCGGTTCAACTACCCAATAAGGCGAAGTTGACATCTGGCGACGGAAGTAACCCGGTTCGTCTTCATCGTCATTTTCAGGATAAGTTTGTTTCGTTTGGTATTCAGCGCCGCCGACGCCAATGATTAACGGAATTGAAATGTGAACAATTCTGTTGTCGACAGGCGAGGCTTCAAGAAACAAACCACCATGACCACCAACAAGATAAACCGGTTCATCATATACACCGTTAAATTTCAGGTAAGTGTCGTGGTAGCTTAGGGTTTTTCCTATCAATCCAATTTTAAAATTGTTATTGACAATAATTCCTCCCCCAAAACCCGGCAAATAGGAATTTTCTCCATTGATTTGAGAATACGCACCATTCAAATCGACATACCAACCCGTTACTTTTGCCCCGTTTCCAAAAAGGGTTTGCTTTTCAAATCCTGTTTTTTCATCCTGAGCAAATCCAAATGCACCGGTAAAAAGGATGATTAAAACAGCTGCAATAATTGTTTTCATGACTTTTGATTTTTAATTGTTTAAATGTTTTCAAAACAAAAGTGCAACTGTTATACCGGCTAATAAAAATTAAAATTTTGAATGACGAAAATGGGTGGATGAATCACATAAACTGCCTGTTAAACCTTGAATAACCTGAAAAATCCATTGTATGGTTTGAGTTCCGTAAATTGAAATTTAATAAATCCGTTTTTAACCAATGGCAATTCACTCAGCAGTGATTCTGCCTCCTCTTTGTTGGTACACTCAAGAATTAATACTGCACAATGATTATCATTGAAATAAATTTCGCGCAAGTTGCCAAGTTGCTGATATTTGTATAAAGCCAGCGCCTCTTCTTTTAGCAATTCATTGTAAATATTTGAGGCAGATTTACCTGTTTCTGTTTCAATTGCAAGTATTTTCATTTCTTCAGTTTTTTATTAATCAAATTCAACAACAGCAACCCGTTTTCTTAATTTTTCTATCCATCTGCGTGGTACCGGATTGCCCATAAGATTTACGTACTCCAGATTTTCAAGTGATAAAAGTGGTTCTATATCACGAATATGGTTGTTGGCAAGGTTTAATTCACGCAGGTTTATAAGATATTCGAGCGAATCAACAAACTCGATTTGGTTATCGGCAAGATTCAGGATTTCCAAAATTCCGAGATTTTCCAAAGGGCGAAGATCGTTAATGAAATTTTCTGATAAATCAATGTTTACTGCATGAATACAGAACTGAGCGCCATCCAAATCATTGATGTCCGAGTCAGAAAGTTCAAATTCATCAATGTCTTCGAGGTAATATGTCGGGAAACTGATTTTTGAATAACCATATTGCCTGAGCCTGATGGCTTCGTAAAAACTTAAGGACTTATTTTTCCTGTTATTCAGTTTTTCGCTTTTTATTTTTGTGTCTGCATCGCTATTCACCGAAAAACCATCATCGTCAAAATCCCAGGCATAAACCGGCGAATAATCAATATCCTCGTAACTTTCAAGCAAAGCCGATATTTCTTCAAGCCTTTCCATTTTTAAAATATGTGAATAGCCAAGCAGGCCATCGAAATTGTTTGAAATAGCAAGTTTCTCAATTTCGTTGCGGTGAAGCTCGCCCCTGTCGGGATGATACAGCAACATCAGTTTTGAAAAACCTTTGCCGTTTTCATCTATTGTTATAATCATAAAATCGGATAGAAATTCAGAAATTTTCTGCAATGTCGAAAATTGCTGATTCTTATACAGATTGAGCAAAACCACAGCTATCTTATTCAGATTTTCTGTTGAATATGCTTCCAGTAAATTATTTTTTAAGGTTTGAATTTCCATATTTCTACTTTTGCATGGCTTGTTTTTTCAAATCTTCGGGCATTTTTTCGATGGCATACCGGAACGCGGTTCTTGGCATAACTGACTTTTTGCTCATTACATATTCAAAAACAGCCTGTCTGATTTGCCTGACTTGCAGCTTTCAGCATCCAGCCGTAACCTTTTTGTACCATGTCATCCTTGTCCATCAGCATGATGTCTGCAATTTCAAAAATGTCGTTCAGGAAAAGACCTTTTCTGGCCGGAACAATCAGCGAAACAGCGGCTGCACGTTTTACCCAGCGGTTTTCGGAGTGTGCAAATTCTTTTAATTTTGAAATAAATTCAGGATACTTCATCACAAAATCGCCGACAGTGTGGTTGCAAAGCGTGTCGCAAGATGCCCAGTTGCTGACATAATTTTTTATCCAGCGTTCAAGGGTTTCAAAATCGGAAGGTTCAAATTGTTTGCCCAATTTTTCAGACCACACACAGGCAACAAACGACTCTTCCATGTAACCCGACTGCCAAAGATTTTCACAAGCGGCTAAAATCTCAGCTTTTGGTTTGTCCTTAACTTCTGCGAAATATTCCCTGCTTATTTTCTGTACTGTAGCGGATTTCAACCCATAACATTTTATTTTCTCCCTGAAAAAACGTTTGCTGATTTCGCGTGTTTTTTCGTCGGCATTTTCAATGAGAGATTGGCGGATTCGATTGATAATTACATTCATATTTTTCAAATCTAAATTGAATTACCAGTTGTTTTTAGATACAGTTTCCACTTCAGCAAAGTTTCCGTCTCTCCGGTTTTTATAAAACCGTTTTTCTCGAGAACACGAAATGAAGCTGTATTTTGTTTGTCTGTATCCGCAACAACTGCAAGTATTTCAGGTTGGTTTTTTGCCCACAAAATCATTCCTCCAACGGCTTCAGTCATAAAACCTTTTCCTGCAAAAATATTATATGTACCATAACCAATTTCAATTTCTCCATTTGCATTTGGCATGCCAACAAAACACAAATCGCCCACCATTTTATTGTCTTTTTTTGAAATGATTGTCCAAAGTGTTGAGTACAAATAGTTTTTCGTTGCGTCGGCAACATTGGGTAAAATGGTCTGTTCAAATGCTTCTTTCAGTTCGGGTGATATGGCGCGTGAAGTCTTTTTCAGATTCAATTCCACTTCCAAAGTGTTGTCATTCAATATGTATTTTTCGAGCTGGTTGTAAGTCAGTGGTTTTATAATAAGTCTTTCTGTTTCGATCATTTTAAACTGATATTTTTATGCGATAGTAATAAAATATTTTAATTCGTTTTTCATAACCGCCAGTCATGCATCCTTTTTAAGTTTGCGGGCGTCGCCTAAGTGATTTCATTGTGAACTTTTTGAATTCCCTTAATCATTACAAATCAAAAAATCAGGATGACGTAATATTATCCTGAAAGTAAAATGATTTTTCAATCAGTCCCTGCAATTCCTGAATTTTGTTTTGTAAAGCAAACGTTCTTCGTCTTGAAATTATTCTTCGACTTGATCATATTACAGGTTGAATGCCCAATGTATTTTGGCAGGAATTTGCTGATTTCATGTATCACTTCAATACAATTACTACCTGGTTTTTCCTGGAAAACTAAAAATCAATCCAACCCTTGATTTGTATTCATAATATTTACGGCCAAAACATTTCAGCAATTGAGCCTCTTCTTCCCTTACCAAAAAAGTGGTAGCCAATCCCATTACCAGCGTTGCAGCGAAAAAAATCCAGTTGTTGCAAATTATCCCGATAGCCGGAAGTATAAAAATTATCCAGCACGCGTATATCGGGTTTCGCGAACAGGCATACATTCCTGTGGTAAGCAGTTTTCCCTTCGGAAAGTTGGAAACAAACTGTACCATTGTGGTAACAAATGCCGCAAAACCTGTTATCAGCCAAATCCAGCCAATAAGTTTGGCGGCAGAGCTGTTTCCCGGAACGATTTCAGTAAACTGTGCTGCCCTGATTTCAAAAAAAACAGCGGCGGCCAAAACTGGTGCGGTAATAAGCATGATGCGCGGACCAACACCTCGTGCATCGAGTCCCGATGCGGAAATAAATTTGTTTTTCATGACGGTAATTTTTTGAAGTTATTTTTTCGTGGCAAAAACAATTTGCTGGTCAGTTGGGTATCCTGATTTTGCTGTTCGGACAAAAAGTTTTGGTGATTTACGTGGTATGCGGTTCAGCATGATTTCACCCAGGTTTATTTTCGTAAAATCTTTATCAATGATAACCGGCCGAACAAGTTTTTTCTCAAAGTTATTCTGACTGATTTGAATAAAGTATCTCCCTGAATCCAGCATCGAAATGGTGAATTGTCCTTCCATATCAGTCAACGTACCGACAACAAGTGTAGAATCTTTCAGGTCAAATAAATCTACATTTACAAACTCAAGAGGGCTGTTGTTTTCAAAATCGCTGATTCTGCCGTTGATTAAACCTTTTTTGTCAACGTCAATTGCATTTGATTTTGCAGAGCCGGCAATCAGCATAAATAATACTGACAATACCAGCATGGTTCTCATTGTTATTGTTTTCATGGCTTTTTTTTTCTGTAGTACAAATTTGCTGAATTCAAAAAGGGCATGCCAACTTTTTCTGATGAACGCATGAAATTGGATGTTGAATGGCGATACCGCCAAACTGAATGATTTTGAGCTTTAATCCAATGGTCGGATTAAATTACGTTTATAATGACTGTCAATTCGATTGGAGGAAGCAAAATCGCAGCGTAAACGTTATTTCAGAACAATTCAATTTTGGGTGTTTTTCCAATGAAATGTGCAAAAGATGCAAATTGTTCAGCAATCATGTTTTTCATGGAAAGGTTAATCCTGTCGAAGAATTCTGCAGTCAGAAATACTTTTTCGTTTTTTACTGTTCTTTTCCAGATGCCGGTTACTTGTCCGTTGTACACGATAACCGGACGAAAAATACCATTGATTAAAACTGCCTGAATGTGATTTTCAAAAGGCAGTGATGCTGTCCTGTTTTTGTAGCTGATAATAAACTCATCATAAGCAGGCAACAATGCAACCTGGCTTTTATCATACTTTGGCAGTGTTACAAATGGAGCAAAAAAGAAGGTGTCATCACCGGTTTTTACTGAATCAAAACTTGTTTTTATGGCTTCTATGGCCTGCCGGCACTCTTTTACAGGCAATCCCGACCACCAAATAAAATCGCGCAAAGTAGCCGGGCCATGACTTGTGAAATACCTCCGGGCAAGTTCCACAACAGCTTCATCCCTATGCAATGTTTTTGTATTTGTAACCCTGTTGGCCAGAAGCGCATAGGTTTGTTTCCCGTTTTTAATGTGTCCGCTTGCAATAATTCCTTCAATTTCGGCACGCATCAAAAGGTGTGAAACACGGTTATTGTCGTTGCTGAAACCGGCTGCGGCAAGCAATGTTACCATTTCCTCGCGTGTTAAATGAATGCCGTAGCGCAATGCTTTTTCGATGATGGAATTGCTCCGGTTAAAAACGGTTTCGGTTAGTCCCAGTTCTTTGTCTCTTGACCTCGCCAAACTTTTAATTTGTGGCGCCGACAGTTCGAGCATCCAGGAAACATCTTCAGCTGAAACAAGGTGCCAGGTTGGCCGCAACACGTGGGTTCTGATGATTTCGCCGGAATTGATGGCCGATTTCACAGTGTCGACAGTTGAACCTGGCAGGCGCACGCCCACCGCCCATTCCGACATATAGTAATCCTGCGCCTGAACAGCTCCCAGCCAGCTTACAACTTCGTTTGCTGTTTTAAATGCCGGCACTGCAATTTGTTGATTTACCAAACGGAGAAGCGCAATATCGTATAGGTTCATAAAGTTATTATTCTTGATTTTACTTATGCTGCCCAGGTTTATTCATTTTTGTTTTCAATCCTGTCCCATCTTTCCTTTGGGTTTTCTTCCCCGTCAAAGTAGTGTTTTTTTGCATCCATTGATATAACCCAAAACGGAAATAGTAAAACAGGTATAATTTTTTTCATGTTTTAATTTACAAATCGTCGGTTGTCATTGTTGCTGGCCTTCGTTTGCAACGAGGGCTTTGTGTTTTTTTCCCCTACCCCTCGTTTGCAACGAGGGGTATATTGAATTGCATTTTTAATGCTAAAAGTACAAATATTAAAAAGTTGCACGAAAGAAAAGTTGAAACTGAGTTACAAACTCAAAACAGCTTCCCCCTCGTTGCAAACGAGGGGGAGAAGAGGACCAGCGGTTTGCCGATTGCATCGGATTTTTATTTTGTTTTTAATTGTTTCCATTTTTCGGGTTACAAACCCTGAACAGCTTACCCCTTGTTACAAACCAGGGGGAGAAGAGAAGAGAGAAAATGTTACGAATTTGCCCCAAGCAGAAAACCCTGAAAAGCCACGGCACCGATTATTATAAGTACATAAAGCCCCAGCAAAACAAGGGTGAAAATGCCAAAAAACTTAAACAGCGATTTTAAGTTTTCAAACCCCGTGGTGTAAAGTTTTCCGTCGTTGCGGTGAACGGCCAGTTTTATCTGTGCCGAAAAACGGTACAGGTAGGTAACCGGAATATAATACACCCCGGCCAGCAGCAGGTAAACAATTCCCAGAATCCACATCGGGAAAGCTGTTTCCATATCGATAAACGAAAAGGCAACAATCATCACCAGCGAGGCAAGCGCCATTATTCCCATTGCAACATAGCCGATAATGGCCAGTATATTTCCCCATTTGGCAGTTTCGGCCAGAAACAGTTTAATCTCGCGGTTTACTGTAAAAGTTTCGTTTTGTGTTGTGTTGATTTCTGTGTTTTCCATAATGTTTTGGTTTTTTAAAAGTTGATGTTTTTTTTGTTTTGGTTTTGTTTTGCCGTTGTTGTTTTACACGAGATGAAATCGGGCGGAAGCGGGGTTTTCCATCATGGTTGGTTTTTTAAAGTTGTTGTTTTTATGTTTTTGTTTTAGTTGTTTCTACTTGTTTTGTGTACAACGCGATGCAATCGCACAGTAGCGGGGAACTGCGGTTGATTTAGCCACCTCCGCCCGCATTACATTTGCACATTGTTACCGTTTCGGTTTTAATCCTTTTTCATTTATAGGATTATATTAATATTCTTTAAATAGAAAATTCTTAAATACAATCTTATCAAAGTCCTTATCCTCAACAACAAGATAAAATTTATTCATTGAACCCATATAAATGCTCCATAATCCCGTATTATTAATATAAACAGTCTTGTTTGGAGAATAATCATGATTGATAGTAATATTTACACCTGTATTTAAATCCAAATTTGGTATTGTCATTGTATAGTATTCATAGCCCATACCATTACCCCAAAGATTAATTATCCGATAGTTTTGGTTATCTGTAAAAACTAAAAAAGTTCCTTTCTGAGGTAATTGATTTTTATAATCCATCGAATAAAAAAGTTCGGAAGAACCGCTTAAAATAATTCCAAAAGATGGGAGTGTGGTTTTTGTATCTGATTTTATGGTGAATGAAATATCATGATTGTCTGAAATAACAGAATTAAGTCTAATCCACCTAAATTTTCTGCTACCTGAACCTATAAATTCGATGGTTTGCGGATCGGTTACATGCCAGTTTCCAGTGGTTTCCCACTTTAAGTTAACAAAGTCAAGATTTGTAGGGGCCAATTCTTCAAAAAACAAATTATATTTTAATGTTTCATTAACCGAGCTGTCTAGATAAACAAACAGATATAAATCGTCTGGTATATTTGGTTCAAAAAATATTTCACACTTTCCTATCTCGAATGTTGATATTGAAATAGTGTCACGGTTAGAAGTTAGTAGTACCATTCTAAGATATGAATATGGAACACCAGGCTGGAGACAAAACAAATTATATTTTACACCTGGTTTCACTTTTAGATGATATAAATTCGAATCATTTTTGTGAGAAAAAATATTGGTATAAAAACGATTATTATTCTCGCCCACATAGGTGTTTTGGCCAGGTTGTATTTCCAATAAAATACCTCCTTCTAAATCGGGAAGAGGAACTGGAACTGGCTCATCTTCGTCTTTCTGACATGAAACGAAAATAAATGCTGTTGTAAAAAGGAATAGCAAACTTAGTAGTTTTGTTTTTTTCATTTAAAAATATTTTTTATTTGAGTTTAAACTGAACGGTAACGTAGGAAGCTACACGCAGGGGCGGATTGCGGGGGATTTCCTGTCAAGCCGAAAAGCAGCCCGAGCGGAAAGATACCCTCCGAAAACCACTGCTGCCGCACTTGCCGGGTAGCTGAAGTTGTGTTTAGTTTTTTAGTTTTCAATATTTAAGGATTAAATTACTTAATAAGAATCTAGTCTCGGCAATGTCTTTGTTCTTGCGGCATACAAGTCAAAACCTCCTTTTCCTCCTGGCTTGTTCGATGAAAAAATCAACATTGTATCATCAAATTCACCAAATGGAACAATAATCGGACGATATTCGTCATATTCTGAATTAATTTTATCCCCCAAATTTTGTGGCTGAGACCATTTTCCATTCAAATACTGTGAGAAATATAAATCAAATCCGCCATAACCTCCCTCCCTATCTGATGTGAAGACCATTATATTCCCTACCACAAATGGACATTTATCATTAAAATCACTTGACAAAGCATTCACTTTTCTAATTTCATGGGTGATGGCACTTTGATAATTGGGATTAATTTCGTCTTCATTGAAAGTTGATTCATAAATATTAAATATTCCCATATCTCTGTTACTACAGAATACAAGACTTTTGTTACCGTTGAATATGCAAGGGTACATGTCATCATACCCGGAATTAATAGAAACAAAAGATTTTGGCTCGTTAATTATTTCTTTAGCATTATAAGTGCCAAAATCCAATTTCTTTGATGAAGCATACTTTATGTCAAAGTTACCAGATTCATTATTTGCATAGAAAAAATATTCAAAAGCTTCATCTCCCCAAAAATAAAATGGTCCAAATTCATCAAAGTCACTATTGATAGTTTCTAAAACTTTATTATCATATTTATTATTGCTGTTCATGTCACTAACAAATGAGATATTTAAAATATCATCTTTTGGGTGATAAGAAATGTCCATGCTTTTATGGATGATATCAAAATTGTTTCCTGAACTATTTCTATTTGTAGAAAAATAAATTCCATGTCTGAATGCTGGATATGGTAGATTCGAGTTATAATCATCAAAAGAAGAGTTAATATTATCCAGATTTACAGGCAATTCAGTTACAATTGTCTCGTAAGTAAAATCATCATCGTTGTTGAATATTTTAATACAACTTGTCAGTGTTATTATGAGAGCGAAAAGCAAAATTTTTAATGTCTTCATGATTATTTGGTTTCTAAAATAGGTTTTCTATACAGATAGTTTTTTTATGGTTAAGGTTGCGTCCATTTAAAATTAGACATAACTAGTTAATCCCCCGAAGTTATTATACTTATTTTTAATTATTATCCCGCTATTGTTACCAGATTTGAAAGATCCTAAAGTATGGGATGATGTGTTTGTGCTGTAATTATCAAGGGCGGCGTTTTTCATATTTCAGGTTTTTTTTAGGTCGTCTAAAAATAAACATATTATCAAAACAAAAGCTGCTGTTGATTAAATATTTTCGAGTTGCCGGATTAATACTTCAGAATTAATCATTAATACTTATGAGGTACTCCCTGCGGATTTTTGGGGACGGCAGAAGACAAAAAACGGGCGCGCCTTTTTTGGAACCCTGCACGATTGCATCGCCTGGCGCTACCGGGCAAATGCCTGCCGGCTTTAATATGCAGCAACTCGTCGCCATGAAACCCTGAATTAAACCCGGCAATGACATGTAATATTCCATTAATCAGAACAAAAGTGGCGATAATGATATGTTCTGTTTTAAACTTCTTTGTCATTGTTTAAGGTTCTTAATATCCCTT
>CAWDAW010000009.1:0-238425 GCA_963800345.1 uncultured Prolixibacteraceae bacterium
TTTTTATTTTAAACAATTGGAAACTGAACAATAATATAGATAAATTAACAGTAAAGCTTTAACCCACATTGCAGCAATTCCCTCTTCAAGTGTTAAAAAATCAGTTAAAATTAAGTGATTTTGGGGCTAAACCGGTGATTTAAATGCTTGACTGGCATATGTTATTTTTGTAAGTTATTGTATATCAGCGGTAATTAGTTTTTTGGATTTTCATTTTTTCATTTGTAGTACACAGGGGGGTATTGATTATTAGCCGATTATGGTTTTACTTTACTGCCTATGTATTTCTTCTCCCCCTCGTTTGCAACGAGGGGGTTGGCTGTTCCGCATTTGTAATGCAATAAAATCTGCCGTAAATCAATTTATAAAAAAGAATTGTTATTTTAAAAACCAAAAAAATGTCAGCCGACAATTATTTCATTACCGACCAAAATGCTGCATATTTCTTAACATTTACAGTAACCGATTGGGTGGACGTTTTAACCCGAAAAGAATACAAGTTTGAAATCTTGGATTGTATAAGTTAATTTGGAATTGAAAATCAGGGATTAGGAAATTTTGGCATGGATCCAATTTTATAATCCCAGATGTCTCTTGCATATTCAGCAATTGAACGGTCGGACGAAAATTTACCCGAACGCGCTACATTTATTATGGACTTGCGTGTCCAGTTTTCTTTGTCAAGAAAAGCTTTTCCTACTTTCGACTGACAATCAACAAATGATTGAAAATCGGCCAATACCATATATTTATCGTCCCAAAGCAGGTTATCTACCAACGGCTTGAAAAGTTCTTTATCACCATCTGAAAAAGAACCTTCGGATATTTGATCTATGACAGTATGGAGCAAAGGATTGGATTCGTAATATTCATGAGAATTGTAACCGGCAGATTTTTTTGCAAGTACTTCATCGACATTTAATCCAAAAAGAAAAAAATTCTCATCGCCAACTTCATTACGAATTTCAACATTTGCGCCATCCAAAGTTCCGATGGTAAGCGCACCGTTCATCATAAATTTCATGTTTCCGGTTCCTGATGCTTCTTTTCCAGCCAGCGATATTTGTTCTGATAAATCGGCTGCAGGGTATGTAAAATGTCCTACCTGTACATTAAAATTGGGAAGGAAAACCACTTTAATCCTATTGTTTAATTCAGGATCATTATTGATTACTTTACCTACATTATTAATCAGTTTTATTATCAGTTTGGCCATAAAATAGCTTGGCGCCGCTTTTCCACCAAACATAAAAACCCTTTTAGGAATTTCCATCAAGGGGTTTTCTTTCAATTGGTTATATAAACTGATTATATGCAGTACATTTAAATGTTGACGTTTGTATTCGTGAATTCGTTTTACCTGTATATCGAACAAAGCATCAGTCAGTATTTCAATTCCTGTAGTTTTTTTAACCCACTCGGCAAGCACTTTTTTATTCGCAGTTTTTACTTTTTGCCAGGCAGCACAAAATGAATTGTCATTTGTTAAATCTTCAATTTTGCTGATTTCATTGGCATAATTTGTTATCCAGTTTTCTCCGATGTGCCTGATGAGCAGTTTGGAAAGTTTTTCGTTGCCGACACACAGCCAGCGACGTGGAGTGACACCATTGGTTATATTAAAAAACTTTTCTGGCCACATTTCATAAAAATCAGACAAAACGCTTTTTTTGAGCAATTCGGAGTGAAGTTCTGCTACACCATTTATCCGTTGGCTGCCAATACATGCAAGGTTAGCCATACGTACGAATTTTGGTCCACTTTCATCGATTATTGACATTCGAGCCAGTTTTGCATCATCGCCGGGGAACATTTTCCTGACTGACTCGAGGAAATGAAAATTGATTTCATAAATTATTTCAATGTGTCTTGGTAAAAGGTTTTGAAATAAATCGAGACGCCATTTTTCAAGCGCTTCAGGCAGTAAAGTGTGATTTGTATAGTCGAATGTGTAAGTTGTAATGTGCCATGCCTCATTCCATGACATGTTATATTCATCTATCAAAAGTCTCATCAATTCGGCAACGGCAATTGACGGATGTGTGTCGTTTAGTTGAATACTAAAATGTTCATGAAAAGACTGCAGGTTAGCACCACGTAAAAAATGGATGCGTAACATGTCCTTCAGTGAACAGGATGCAAAAAAATATTGCTGCATGAGTCGCAACTGTTTTCCTGCATCTTTTTCGTCATTCGGATATAATATTTTTGTAATGGTTTCGGAGGCAACTTTTTCTTCAACAGCAGCATCATAATCTCCCATATTAAAGTCTTGGAAGTCAAAAGATTCTATTGCTTCTGCTTTCCACAACCTCATCATTATTGTTTTTTTATTTCCATAACCCACAATTGGCGTATCGTAAGGAATACCCTTAATAACACGGTCAGGAATCCATTTTACCCTGTAATTGTGCTTTTCATCGTAATAATTTTCTGTAGTTCCGCCCAGTGAAACTTCCTGCACAAATTCAGGTTTGACCAGCTCCCAGGGATTACCATACTTCAGCCATTTATCGGTTATTTCCACCTGCCATCCGTCATGTATTTCCTGGTCAAATATGCCAAACTCATACCTGATTCCATATCCAAAAGCATTTATCCCAAGAGTTGCCATCGAATCAAGGTAACATGATGCCAGACGCCCCAAACCACCGTTTCCAAGACCCGGTTCTTCTTCCTGTTCAAGAAGATAATTTAAATCAATTCCCAATTTCTTCATCGCTTTTCGGGTGGAATTAACAATTCCAACATTTACAAGGTTGTTTCCAAGGTGTGGGCCGGGAAGAAACTCGGCAGACAAATAACTGATAACTTTAAAATCAGGGTTCGAAACTGAATCTTGAAAAACCTGGAGTCCAGTGAACCAGGAATTGAATATTCTATCTCTGACGGTATAGGATAAGGCCAGGTAAAGGTCATTTCTGCTAGCATTTGCAAGACTGACACCTTGCATGTACTTCAGATTATTGATAAAATCATGAGCAATTGATTTTTTGCCGGTCCCTGTGCGCAGTTCGTTAACATATTTTACTTCATTCGTCATAACTTTCAAGATTTTGATGATTACATTAAGTTCAGAATTCCAATCAAAGGAGTTTTAAACAAATGATATTACAAGATTATAAATCAGCTGTTTTGCCCTAATGATAGACTAAACAATGTCAAAAAACAGTAAATCAATTTACTTAAATTTTCTGATTATCAGATGAATTCAACAAAAAAAAAGAAAAGGATTTGTTGTGATGGGAATTGCTGGGTGTGGCAGAATGTCAAATTTATATTGTAAAATTTTCAAAAAGAATTTAACCAATCAGTTTTACCGTTCCTTCTTATATGAGGTCTTATCTTTTTTTCTTGAGTTTTTTTGATTGTGTTTTTCTTCTTTTATCAAGTTCTTTTCTTCCGTTAAAACTTCTTCGTGAGTTATTTCGGTTTGAATAAAATGAACAAACTTGTCGAAATCGTTTTGGGTAATAACGCGATCCATTTTTTTAGGAATAACTGAATCTACAGGAAACCTGAAATTTAGTTTAAGTGAAAGCTTATAATATTTTGATAATGAATCGGCAGGTTTTGACAGAATATAAGGTTGCAAACGGCTTTCGTAACCCGGCACAAGCCAGGGAACCAGTTCGGGTCCAAATTCGATGTATCTTTTTAACACAACATTTTTATTTGGATATTTTTTTTGATTGGTGTACCAAACTTCATTTACTTTTAACATTGCGTTGTAGGTTTCTACTTCACTATTTACTGATTCGAGGCTATCCAACATTTTATCCAATTCACTGGTCATTGCTTCGTCATAGTCCAAATTGTTTTTAATTGCCCGCATACCCAAATGAACTCCCATTAAGTTTGAGTACATATCTTCGGGCGAGAAACTGGAAAATTTTTCAGGAATAAGCGGTACATAAGATGCCCCAAACCAAGTAGATATCTCGTGCCACATTGATAAATCGAATGAAATTTTACCGGCCAGATGTATAATTTCATCTTCATTTAAATCTTTGGGAACATTTAAATCAAGGGATTTGGCGCCACCTTCATTTCTAAGTTCAATGTGCCTGTAATAAGGATCTGTTTGGCTGGCCTTAATCAAATTGTAAAGGTAAGCAGTCCAGTCGGCACAATCGCGCAAATGCCCCATGTCGAGAAAACCACCCCGGCGTGTATAAATTATACCGTTTTGTTCGGTTCTGCCGCCCATGTATGTGTGTGTACCCATTTTTTCACGTGAAGTGATATCGGTTTTTTTTGCAAACGGTACTCCGGCTATTCCAATTTCAACACCAAAACCACAACAAGTTCTGATTATACGCGCAGGTGCAACAGATAATTCCTTTGAAGTAATAACCGGTGCTTTTGCAAAAAGCTCGGTGGCAAGAAGTAAGAATATAATTATGGAAAAACCGGATAAAGTATTTTTGTATGAAAAATTCATTAAAGTTTTTTTTGAGTCTGTAAAAGTATATATTTTTCAATATCCAAATATTGAATATTGAATTTTCAAATGTTCAAACAATATTTGAACAACTCTACCTGGAAATTGGAAATTGGAAATTCTATATTGGATATTTCTTTTGAATTTTCAGTATCCCGCTGCCTGTCCATCTTTCCGCGATTCCGAAGCACCATAGTATACTTTGTTTTTACTGTCGTACATAATTGCCTGGTAACCACCATAAGGACCTTTTTCGAAAGTTATTTTGTGGCCTTTGCTCATCAACTCGCGGATAGTTTCATAAGAAAATCCGCTTTCAAGAGAAACAACTCCGCCATCCGTCATTTTTTCTCCTGTTGGTTCACTCGATCCTTCGTGGCTGATACGCGGTGCATCGCCGGCTTCCTGTAAATTCATTCCAAAATCTATAATATTGCAAATGATTTGAGTATGTCCCTGAGGCTGCATTCCGCCGCCCATTACTCCAAAACTTATATATGGCAGACCATCTTTTGTAATAAAAGCAGGAATTATAGTGTGAAACGGACGTTTATGCGGTTCATAAACATTCATATGTCCTTCTTCAAGGGTAAATAATTCTCCCCGATCCTGTAAAACAAAACCAAGTTTTCCTGGTGTCATTCCTGAGCCCATTCCGCGAAAATTGCTTTGGATCAGTGAGACCATATTTCCATCTTTATCGGCTGTGGTTAAATAAATTGTATTTGGCGATTCAGGAAAACCCGCCGGATAACTGCTTGCAGCACGATTTTTGTCAATCAATGCTGCCCGTTTTTTTCCATATTCTTTTGAAATTAATTCTTTGGTAGGCAGTTTGTTAAAATCGGGGTCGGCATAAAATTTTGCACGATCTTCAAATGCCAGTTTTTTAGCTTCTAAAAACAGGTGCATATATTCCGGTGAACCAAAACCCATGTTTGCGATATCATAATTTTCAAGAATATTCAACATTTCCAAAACTGCTGTTCCCTGGCCATTTGGCGGAAGTTCCCAAACATCATATCCGCGGTAGTTTGTTGAAATTGGTTCCACCCATTCCGAAGTGTGGTCTTCAAAATCTTTCATGGTAAAAAATCCACCCTGCTCTTTTACATATGCTACTATTTTCCTTGCAATTTCACCTTTGTAAAATACGTCGCGACCTTCTTTCCCAATCAATTCAAGTGTGTTTGCCAGGAAAGGATTTTTAAAAATTTCCCCTTTTGCAGGTGCTTTACCACCGGGCATGTAAATTTCGGCAAACCCCGGATATTTCTGAAGCGAACGGGCATTTCCCTGCCAATAATATGCAATCACTTCGCTAAGTGGAAAGCCTTCGCGGGCATAACGGATTGCAGGAGCCAGAATTTCATTCATTTTGAGTTTACCAAACTTTTTGTTCAGCTCGAACCAGCCGTCAACACATCCCGGAACAGACACCGAAAGTGGACCAACAGCAGGAATTTTTGAATAACCATTATTTTTAAAATAGTCTAATTTTAATTCGTAGGGAGAGCGACCGCTTCCATTCAATCCGTATAATTTTTGTGTTTTTGCATCCCACACGATTGCAAATATATCGCCACCAATACCGCTGCCGGTCGGTTCAGTCAAACCTAAAACTGCATCGGCGGCAATTGCTGCATCAATCGCATTTCCGCCAGCTTTTAAAATATCGAGCGCAACTTGTGTGGCGAGTGGCTGACTTGTACAAGCCATACCATTTTGTGCAATAACTTCACTGCGGGTAGCAAAATTTAACCCTGTTATTCGGTCTTGTGCGAAAATAAGAAAAGCGAAAAAGAGGGTGAAAATTGTAAATAAAAGTCGTTTCATCAGAATGAATTTTAGTTTTTAAAGAAGTTTTAAAAGTAGCTTTTATTCTAAATTCTCCATAATATTATATTAATATTGAATGATTATCTTCGTTTTCAAAATTAAAGAAACCAAAGTTTATTAAAGTTCGAAACATAAGAATAACTTTTTTGACTAATGATAAAGATTATTAAATTACAAAATATGTAAATTAACTATGCAAAGCGAACCCAAAAAAATAAAACTAATAGTACAAAGAAGAATTGTGTTTTTCTCTGTGATTTTATTTATTGGAAAATTAATAGCCTATTTACTTACAAATTCTGTTGGAATATTAACTGATGCTTTAGAAAGTACAGTTAATGTTTTAACAGGTTTTATAAGCGTTTACAGTATTGGTGTTTCTCTTAAGCCCCGGGACAAAAATCATCCATTTGGACATGGCAAGATTGAATCTTTATCTGCGTCAGTCGAAGGCATTTTAATTTTATTGGCTGGTTTTATAATTATTTTTGAAGCAATTAAGCGATTATTCAACCCAATCGAAATTCAACAACTGGATATTGGCATTGTAATAATTGCAGTAGCCGGGCTAATCAATTATATTCTTGGTTATTACAGCATAAAAACCGGGCGCAAACACAATTCAATTGCTTTGGTAGCAGGAGGAAAACATCTACAGTCAGATACTTATTCTACTATTGGGTTGGTAGTTGGTTTGATTTTACTTTTGTTTACAAAAATTGCATGGCTCGATAGTGTTATTGCTGTCATATTTGGTTGTATTATAATATTTACCGGTATCAAAATATTAAAAGAAACAACATCGAATTTGATGGATGAAGCTGATATAAATATGTTGAAAGAAATAATAGAGATTTTATTTAAGAAAAAATCAGAGGTCTGGATTAATATTCATAATTTGAAATTGGTGAAATATGGCGACTCATTTCACATTGATTGTGATTTGACACTTCCCTGGTATATGAACATTTCTGATGCACACAAGGAAAGTGATCTGGTTATGAAGATCATTTCAGATAACTATTCCCGAAATATTGATTTTACAATTCATACTGATGAATGTAAACCATACTTGTGTAAACATTGCAGAATTTTGGATTGCAAGTACAGAAAACAGAATTTTGAAATGGAATTTGAATGGACATTTGGCGAAATGACAGAATCATCAGGTAATTTTTAATATTTTTTGTAATGGAACGATTTCTTGCTCAATGCGCTAAATATATCAATGAAAAACATAAAGGGGAATTGCATGAAATATGTTTGGTTTTTCCGAACCGGAGAGCCGGTGTATTTTTCAATTCGTATTTGCAAAATGAAATCTTAAACGCTGTAATTGCACCCGATATTACAACAATTGGAGAACTTATTTCCAGTTATTCTGATTTTCACCAGGTTGAAAAGCTGCAGTTAATTTCAATTTTATTTGACGTTTTCCAAAAACACACACAAACCACCGAAACGTTTGATGAATTCTATTTCTGGGGCGAAATTTTACTCTCCGATTTTAATGATATTGACAGGTACCTGGTAAATGCAAAGGACATCTTTCGCAATATTTATGATATAAAGGAAATCGAATCGGTTTTTGACTATCTGACACCTGAACAACAAGAAGCGCTTGAACATTTTTGGGGAAGTGTGTCAGTTGGCAACCGAAAAGAATTTCAGCAAAAACACCTGCATATTTGGGAAAAACTGTTCCCTGTTTATGCTGAATTTAAGGAAATACTGAAACAAAAAAAAATGGCATATGGCGGGATGGCTGACCGGCAGGTTGTTGAAAATATGGAAACAAGTATCAACAAATTTGATTTCAAAAAATATTATTTCATTGGTTTAAATGCCTTAAATGCATGCGAGAAAAAGTTGTTCAGGATGTTGCAAAAGGAGCAAAAAGCAGGGTTTTTATGGGATTACGATAATTCCTATCTGAACGATAAATTGCATGAAGCCGGGCATTTTATGCGTGAAAACCTGATAAACTTTCCACCTCCGACCGATTTTAATTTTAGTACAGGTGAATTCAGCAAAAAGAAGAATATAAAATTGGCGGCGGTTTCGTCAAACTACGGGCAGGCACAACAAATTCCCGTTTTCTTAAATGAAAATGCAGCTAATTTTAAAGCCAAATTCGACAACACTGCAATTGTTTTAGCCGATGAAAGTTTGCTTTTTGCATCTTTGGGTGCCATACCCACAAACATTGAAACTGTAAATATTACAATGGGTTATCCGGCAAAAAACTCAATGATTTACGGGTTCATCATGTTGCTTGTTAATCTGTTGAAAAATAAGCGACGCGATGATTCAAGGGGAGTAATTGCCTACCACAGATTTGTGACTGATATCCTAAACCACCAACTAATATCTCACTGGGAAAGCGAAAGCAACAAAGCATTTCTAACTGAAATTCAAAGTAAAAACCGGATTACCATTCCGTTAAATGAAATTGATTTTTCACCATTACACAAAATCATTTTCAATCTTCCGGAAAAGGTTGAAAATTTTAGCCGTTATTTTCTTCAGGTTCTTGGTGAAATTTTCAGTAAATTTCAAACTTCCGAAACAGAGAACGCAATGATGTCAGAAATCATCAATTCTATTTACCAATCTATTGAAAGGCTCGATATTACTATTAATAAGGCTATTTATGAGCAAAAACGCGAAATCAGTGATGTAGTTTATTTCAGGCTGTTTACGCAGTATTTAGCAACGGTTTCGGTGGCTTTTGAAGGCGAACCACTCAGCGGAATTCAGGTAATGGGGATTCTCGAAACCCGCTGCCTCGATTTTGAAAATCTGATTATTTTGGGATTGAATGAAGACAAATGGCCACGAACTTTTACAGCCCCTTCATTTATTCCGGCCAATATCCGAAAAGGTTTTGGTTTGCCGGGAATTGACGAACAGGACGCCATGTATGCCTATTATTTTTACAGGTTGATTCAACGAGCAGAAAATGTGACAGCCACTTACAGTGTTATAAAAGAGGGAATTAGTACAGGTGAGTTGAGCAGGTACGGATTTCAGCTGGAATATGATTCGGTGCAGAAACCTGAAAAAATATCTCTGGATTTTAGCTTTGCACATGACATTGCAAAACCAGTAAAATTTGAAAGTTCGGAACAAACTGTTGCAAAACTGCTAAGGAAAAATACAGAAGAACACCCACTTTCGCCCAGTGCCATAAATACTTACCTGCAATGCAGTTTGCGGTTCTATTTCCGTTACGTGATGGAGCTTCCTGAACCCGATGAGGTGATGGAAGAAATTGACGGGATGATTTTTGGTAATATTTTTCATGATACAATTGAAGCATTGTACAAACCATTGGTTGGTGTGGAAGTAACCCGCGACAATGTTGAAAGCATCAGTAAAAATAAGGTTTTGATTGAAAATGAAATCTATAAAAAAATCATCAAGAATTATTTTAAGGAAAAAGAGGGGAGCACAAAAACCATTATTTTAGAAGGAAAAACCTTGCTGATTTATGAAAACATCAAAACCTACCTGAAACAACTTTTCAAAATTGACATTGGTTTTGCACCTTTCACACTCGTAAGTTTGGAAGAAAAATATAAAACACGGATTAAAATCGACATCAATGATGTAAGTACTGCATTACACATTGGTGGAAAAATCGACAGGCTTGACCGTGTGAATGGCAATTTGCGGGTTTTAGACTATAAAACTGGCAATGTAAAAAGTAAGTCTTTTAAAGAAATTGGCGACCTTTTTATGCGAGATGTGAAAGACCCCAAAAAGGAGGTTTTGCAAGCGATGATTTATACATGGATTTTGTCGGAAACTACAAATGAAACCAATTTCAGACCAGGGATTTACAGCTTGAAGGATTTGTTTAAAGAAAATTTCAACCCGGAAATCAGTTGGGAAAAACATGATTTTTCTTTCAGTGAATTAAAAGCTGATTTTGAATCGGAATTGAAAACGTTGCTGGAAGAAATTTATTCGCCAAACAATACTTTTGTTCAAACGCCACATATTGAGCATTGTAAATATTGTGCCTACAAAACAATTTGCCAGCGGTTTTGATTTATAAATTTATTTTTTAATCGTTACTTTTAAGGCAACTTAAATCAAATAAAAATGAAACAAAATCAAGCAGTTCATGCATTAAAATCATCTATTTCGGTTCTGATATTTTTTGTGTCAGTTTCATCGTGTTTTGCAATTGATATTTATGTTTCGCCAAAAGGAAACGATAATAATCCGGGTTCAAAAAAATTACCTGTGCAAACAATTCTTCAGGCCAAAGATATGGCAGTTGAAATGTTGGAAAAGGGAGGGGAAAAAGAAGTGGTAATTTGGTTGGCGGAAGGAATCTATCAGTTTGCAAAACCTCTTGTTTTCGAGCCGCTAAAATCAGTTCAGGAAAATACAAAAATCAGTTTTAAGGCTGAAAAGGGTTCAAAACCTGTAATCTCAGGCGGGATAAAAATTTCAGGATGGATAAAAAACGAAGCAGGATTATGGGAAGCAAAATTGCCGGAAAACATAAAAAACACTGAAGAAGTAAGGGAACTTTTTATTGATGGGAAACGCGCTTTGAGGGCACGGTTTCCAAACGAAGGCTATTTGAAAATAAAAAAAGCCGGTGCCGACCGCCGCACCAATTTCTTTTTTGAAAAAGGGGATTTTCCGGTTCCTGTGAATGTAAAAAATGTTGAATTGGTATTGTTACATGACTGGTCGATTTCACGCATAGCTTTAAAAGAAATAAACTTTGACGAAAACAAATTAACTGCAGTGGATTCAATAGGAGCCAAACATCCTGAATTTTTCAATATCGACAATTGGGAACCAAACCCCCGATATTTCCTTGAAAATGCAGTTGAATTTTTGGATGCTGATTATGAATGGATTTTCGATATAAACAAAAATCTGCTTTTGTTAAAATTACCTGAAAATGAAAATCCGGAAAATTTGAGAATTGTAATTCCTGTTTCTAATGGATTGTTGCATTTGCTGGGAACAGAAAATAGTCAATTAAAAAATATTCATTTTGACGGTATTGCTTTTGAAAATAGTGCATGGAATATCCCTGAAAATGGTTATTGCGGTGTTCAGGCCTGCTATTTTGATCCACGCCCCGATACAGCAGGTTGGTCAGTTGTTCCGGCGGCCGTGTATGCCGAATGGGCCGAAAACACGACTTTCAAAAATTGCACTTTTCAAAATCTGGGCGGTTCGGGTTTGTGGTTTTCTACAGGATGCAAAAATTGCTCAGTTGATAACTCCGTATTTGTCGATATTTCAGGAAATGGAATTATGATTGGTGAAGGACAGGATCGTTTGGTGGATGGAAAGCCTTGGTGGCAAGTTGCACCAAACCAGGTTGCTTTGGGAAATAGAATTGAAAATTGTACTGTAAAAAATTGTGGCACGCAGTTTTATGGTGCTGTTGGAGTTTGGTGTGGACTAACTGCTGAAACATCAATCAGCAACAACGAAATATCAGATTTGCCCTATTCAGGAATATCTGTTGGTTGGATGTGGAGTTCGGTGCCAACTCCTTGCCGGGCTAATATTATCGATGGGAATTATATTCACCACATACTTCAAACTTTGAGTGATGGTGGCGGAATTTACATGCTCGGTTTGCAGCCTGGAAGCAAAATCACAAACAACCAAATTCACGATGTAAAGATTAATGCCGGTCGTGCCGAAAGTAATGGAATGTTCCTCGATGAAGGTACAACTGATGTTTTGGTAGAAAACAACCTGATATATAATATTGCCAAATCGCCGTTGCGTTTTCACAAGGCAACAATCAATCTGGTAAAAAACAACTTCCTGTTTTGTACAGGCGAAAATCCACCAATCCGCTACAATGCTACAAATGAAGAAGATATTCGGAAAGTGGGGAATAAAGTTTTTTCAGAGAAGGATTTGGGTTATGAAAAGGAACTAAATGCTGCAACCAAAAGTTTTAAAAAACAGGTATTTTAAAGTTTATCAGAACTTTATGAATTTTCATTTACGATTAAGCATGTCAAAAAAAAGCTTCATTCTTCTCTGCTTCGTTTTGCTGAAATTTGTACTCCAGTATTTCGCAATAAACCCGGTTTATGAACTGCACCGTGACGAATTTTTGCACCTTGATTTGGGCAAACATCTTGCATGGGGTTACGCTTCGGTTCCACCCATAACAGGTCTTATTTCCTATGTCATTTTAGTTCTTGGTAATTCAGTTTTCTGGGTGAAGTTTTTTCCTGCACTTTTTGGGGCATTAACCCTTGTTGTTGTCTGGAAAGCCATTGAAGAGCTGAACGGGCAATTATTCGCTTTGATTCTGGGTTCTGTTTCTGTTATTTTCTCTGTTTTACTGCGCATAAATACGCTGTATCAGCCCAATTCGCTTGAGTATTTACTTTGGACAGTTTTGTTTTTTACTGTTATTAAATTCATCAATTCAGGCAAAAATAAATGGCTGTGGCTGGCTGCAATTACGTTTGCTGTTGGTTTTCTAAACAAATACAACATTACGTTTCTAATGCTAGGTTTATTACCGGCTTTAATAATCTCAAAACATCGTAAAATATTTTTGAACAAGCACTTTTATGGTGCGTTTCTGATGGGTTTATTGATTGTTTTACCCAATTTGCTTTGGCAATTATAACAATGGTTTTCCGGTTTTTCAGCACCTGAAAAAGCTCGCAGAAACGCAGTTGGTTAATGTTGACCGACTGGGATTCCTGCAAGAACAACTCCTGTTCTTTATCGGTTCTTTATTTGTAATTGTGTTGGCGTTTATTTCATTTTTCAGATATCCACCTTTCCGCAAGTTCAGGCTGTTCTTTTGGTCAACCTTATTTACACTGGCTATTTTTACCTGGTTTAAAGCCAAAGGATATTATGCGATCGGACTTTACCCTATTCTGCTGGCATTTGGCTCAGTTTATATCGAAAAACTATTGAGCAAAGGATTCTTAAATTACCTAAAACCATTGGCTGTTTTGCTGCCCGTTCTTGTAATGATCCCCATATTTCCGTTAATGTTACCGGTTTTATCACCGGCTGAAATCATTCAAAAAGAAGAAGTTTTTCAAAAGATAGGTTTGCTTAGGTGGGAAGATGGAAAAGACCACCAGATTCCTCAGGATTTTGCTGATATGCAGGGTTGGAAAGAGTTGGCAATTATGGTTGATGAAACATTTAAAACAATCGAAGACAAGGAAAACACACTTATTCATTGCGATAATTACGGAGAAGCTGGCGCTATCAACTTTTATTCAAAACAAAAATATACACAGGCAGTTTCAATGAATGCGGATTACATAAATTGGTATCCTTTGGATGAAATGGAAATTAAAAATGTAATTCTTGTGAAAAGCATTTACGATGAGGACAAAAACCGGGAACGCGAAAAGTCATTTTTTGATTCAGTTAAACTCGTTGGGGAAATTTCAAACCAATTTGCACGCGAAAAAGGGACAACGTGTATTTTTATTAAAAGGAGCCAAAATTTCGGTAAATGATGTTTTACGCGAAGAAATCTTGAAAAATAAAAACAATTATTAAGTAATAATAAAAGGGTTAAAACATTGACAAAGAGGATTCTGGTTTTGAATCAAGAATTTCAGGATTTTTTGCTACCATTTTGATATACCTGAAAAGCCGTCCTCCATGTGAGCCGTCCACAACGCGGTGGTCGAGCGTTGATGAAAGTAACATTACTCTTCTCACAACGACTTCATCGTTCACAACCACTGGTTTTTTATTAATGGAACCAAGCACAAATACAAACGAAATATTAGAAGAGGGGAGCAACGATGCAAAACCTGTATCAAGTCCAACAGTCCCGATATTTGAAACTATATATGACCCGAAACTGTTTGAATCAAGCCCAATTACAGGTAGAGAAATTCCCCAGTTAATGGTTATGATTTGATATATTTTGAAAAGCAGGTTACGAAAAGGCCAGGGTAATTTTGCCAGCAATGATTTCGATTGCATTTCATCGTTTTCATCGCCTTTTCTCGAATTAGCAATGTTGTTACCTATGTTTTCCGAAATTTCATCAGTTGTAAGTTGGTCAGCATTTTCAACCTTTACCGACCCCATTTGTCCGCCGGGCAACAAAACACTTACTGTTGCGTCAACTTGTTTTCGTTGCATTATTTTACCCCGTTTTACATACGTATTTAATTCGGGCACTTCTTGCCTTATTCCACGTCCTATAATTATAGTTATCAGGTATGTCAGTGTAGTTTTGATTCCTTCTTTTCGTTTTTTTGCAACGTATTTTTCAAGTTCGGTAACATCAAGTTCCACTATTCCAAAAATCTTCGAATCGGTTGGTTTTTTGTAAATGGTTGAAGCAACTTTCCGCCAGTTACTGTTGTAATCCAATTTATCGTCCATAAATCAATAATTTACCAGAATTAAAACAAATAAACTGGTTTCTGCGAATTGAATTTATTTGTATTTCAATTTTATTGAAGCAAAAGTAGTTTTTTATTTAAAACAGCATAATACAACTGAAAGTTGATTTAATGCTTTTTACTTAACCATGCACTGATAACAAAATACAAAGGAATTTAATGTTTATATTGAACTTGGCAAACTTTTTAAATTCAAACAAATTTGTTTTCTTTAATAGGTCAAACAAATTCTAAACTTATTCAAAGAAATGAATTCAAGAGAGAGAATTTTTAAGGCTCTTAACCACCAGGAAGCCGATCGGGTTCCTTTTGATTTGGCCGGAACAACATGGACAGGGATTACTAAAACAGCTTATATCAATTTAATCAAGCATTTGGGTAGAAATGAATCTGCTCCACTATGGTCTGATGTTATCCAGCAAATAATTATTCCATCGGATGAAATGTTCAATATAATGAATGTGGATACCCGTGGCGTTTTTCCGTTAACAAGCCACAATTGGGATGTGTATTCGAAATTAAAAGACGCGGGAGATTATTTTGAATATTTCGATGAATGGGGATTTACGCATCATTTTCCCAAAAACGGGTACTGGTTTTCACTGGTAAAACATCCAATGGATGCCGTTGATTTTGAAAATAGTAATTTGATTGAGAATTATGCATGGCCCGCAGCAGGTAATACAGAACGTTTTGTAGGAATGCGTAAAAAGGCCCTGCAATTTAAAAATCAGGAAAAAATAGTAATCACCAAAGGATTGTGTGCCGGACTATTCGAAATGCACCAGCGTGTGCGGGGAATGGAAAATGCAATGCTCGACCCATTTCTTTTTCCTGAAAATTCTGACAAATTGATTGGCAAACTGGCTGATTTGAAAATTGAATTCTGGGATGCTCTGCTTGATGAAATTGGAGATGTGATTGACATTGTTGGCGAAGGTGATGACTATGGGACGCAACAGTCGCAACTGATTTCGCCTGAGCAGTTTAGGGAAAACTACAAGCCTCACTTTAAACGTATTTTAAGTTTTATTAAAAGCAAATCACCACACGTAAAAATTATGTTTCATTCATGTGGAAATGTAAGACCCATTATACCCGATTTAATAGAAATGGGTGTTGACATACTGAATCCGGTGCATATTACTGCAACCGGGATGGAACCTTTTCAACTAAAAAAAGATTTTGGTGACGATATTGTGTTTTGGGGTGGGGGAGTTGACACTCAATATGTTTTACCTTCAGGAACTTTACAGGAAATAACGGACGATGTAAAACGAAATATAGATGCTTTGGCTCCGGGAGGCGGATTTGTGTTCAGTGCAGTCCACAATATTCAGGCTGAAGTTCCACCGCAAAATATTGTTTCAATGATAGAGGCACTCAGTAATTTTGGAAAATATTAACTTAAAGGAAATGAAAAGTTTAAAATTTGTAAGTTTAATAATTTTAGTAGCCGTAGGTTTTCTACTTGCTTGCAACCCCAGAGAAAACAGTAGTAAACCAATTGTTTCATTTGTCGAAAATCAAACTGATAAAAGTATGAAAGTACTGGTTGCCGGGCAGCAATTTACCATTTTTCAATGGCCTGATAATATTTCTAAACCAGTTCTTTATCCTGTATTCTCATCAACCGGAATTGAAATCACAAGAGGATTCCCTGTCAATCCAAAAAATGGTGAACGGGCAGACCACCCACACCAGATTGGAATTTGGCTCACCTACGGAAATGTGAACGGAAATGACTTTTGGGGAAATGGGTCACAGGGTCTTGGCACAAAAAATTCAAACGGTGGGACAATCAAACATCTCAAAATAGAAAATATAAAAGAAGGTGAAGAAGTTGGTTCTTTTGAATCTTTTGAAAGCTGGGTTGATTCAGCTGGAATTGAATTGTTGAAAGAAAAAACAACCTACAGTTTTATAGCTGATGGTAAAAACCGGATTATCGACAGGATTACAACTTTAACAGCAGGAGATATAAATGTGGAAATGCCTGATACTAAAGAAGGGATGTTTGGAATTCGGGTAGCCCGGCAGTTGGAACTTCCTTCAAATGGAACGGTTGAATTGTATAATACAGATGGAACAATCACAAGAGTAAAAGATACGCTGAATATTGGTATATCAGGGAATTATGAAAGCAGCGATGGAATTGTCGGGTGAAGATGTTTGGGGAACACGTGCGAAATGGATGAAGCTTGAGGGTAAAATTGGAGATGAAACAATATCTGTTGTAATATGCGATCATCCTGAAAACCCAAATTACCCTACCTACTGGCATGCCCGCGGTTATGGGCTGTTTGCAGCAAATCCGCTTGGAGTGAAGGATTTTACAAAGGGTACAGACAGTCTGAATTACGTAATTTCTGCCGGAAATTCAGTTACATTTAGGTACAGGGTAATTATCACTTCAGGAGTTCAGACAGAACAGGAAATTAATGCTTTGGCAGATAAATTTGGTACTGTGGAAGAACAAAATTTATAAAAGATAAAATATCATGAAAAGAAGAAAATTTATTGAAATGTCAACAAAAAGTGGGGTTGCATTGGGCACCATGCCAACAATATTTCCGAATTCAAGATGGAAAGGGGCGAATGACCGTGTAAATGTTGCAGTTATCGGGATCAGAGGAATGGGACAATCGCATATTCAGGGTTATCAGGGACTTGAAAACGTTGAAGTTGCTGCACTTTGTGATATCGATGAGAACCTGTTTGCCGAAAGGGTGAAAAAGCATTTTACCGATAAAAATCTTCGTGAGCCAAAATTATACAACGATATGCGGAAACTTTTCGAAGATAAAACCATTGATGCAGTATCGGTTGTAACACCCAACCATTGGCATGCCTTAGCCGGTATTTGGGCAATTCAGGCAGGCAAACATGCTAGCATCGAAAAACCTTCGTGTCATACTATTCATGAAGGACAGATGTTGATTGAAGCAGCCAAAAAATATGGTAAGATTGTTCAGGATGGTGCTGAGCAAAGAAGCAATCCATCAGCCCAGACAGCTGCTAAATTTATGAGCGATGGTAAACTTGGTGAAGTTTACCTTGCTAAAGGAATATGTTACAAATGGCGTAACTCAATTGGGAAATACCCCGATGGTTATATGACCGAAAATGAAAAATATGCAAGCACTGTTGACAGTAACTCGTGGATTGGACCATTTACTAAAGATTATATGAGTAGAGGTAAATTACGATATGTGGCAGGGGCCGGCACCTGAAAAAACATTTAACCGAAACAGGTTTCATTACAACTGGCACTGGAACTGGGATTATGGTAACGGCGATATGGGAAACCAGGGAGTTCATGAAATGGACGTGGCCCGTTGGGGACTGAATGTAAAAATACCTTCAAAGGTAAGCACAATCGGTGGGCACGTGATGTTCGATGATGACCAGCAAACACCAAATACAATGATGGCTTTGTTTGAATTCCCAAACCCAGCCGGAGGTGGTGACAAAATGAAAATCCTTCAATTTGAAGTCAGGCATTGGATGACATACCCCGAAGGTAATTTAGGTTCAGGAGAAAATCTTGCAAATACATATATGACAAGCGCTGCGAATACGGTAGGAAATATATTTTTTGGTTCAAAAGGATACATGCTTAAAGATGTTTCAGGCTGGCAAACATTTATGGGAAAGGAAAGGGAACCGGGAGAATCGGGCAATGGAGAGGGAAACCATTATCAGAATTTTATAGATGCAATAAGGGCAAACGATCAGAGATTATTGACAGCACCAATTGAAGAGGGATTTTATTCCTGTTCGCTAATTCATTTGGCAAATATTTCGTACCGGCTTGGCAGAACTTTAAATATTGATACTGAAAATTTCAAGGTTATTAATGATGAAGAAGCAAACCGAATGTTTACAAAGAAATACAGAAACCCATATTTGTTTCCGACAGTGGTTTAAATACCTTATTTATTTGTCCCAGTATTAGTCAGTTTCACAAACTGAATTCTAAATATGATAATAAAACGACAATTAGAATAAATTAGAAATATTTTGTAAGTCTCATAATACCAAAAGTTTGTTTTTATAATTTCTTAGAAATATTTTTTGGTACGTGTCTTGCTATAGAAGAGCAAAATTTTGCAAAATATTAATAATGGATATAGTTAGCAGTACAAAAAAGATCGAAACAAACTCTAAAAAAAATGTATTTACCACGTCAAAAAACAACTTTGAAGTTGTAGTTATAGAAGACAATCGTCTAACCAATAAAATTCTCAGCAGGGCATTGGAATCAACTATAAAAACAATTGAGACTTTAAAAAACATATCAGTAAAATTTTTAAGTTTTCACACTGGGAGTGATTTTTTAACCTATCTGGAAAGTAAAGATTTTAGCAGTTTAAAACTCATAGTATTTTCAGATTATCACCTGGAGGAGAATGTTGACGGTGGTGAGATATTGAAATGTACCAAACAAAGGAAGGCTGATGCTTCTGTTGTTATCATGTCCGATTCATCAAATGAGCAAATCTGGCTTGATGCTGTTAAAAATGGTGCTTACTGTTTCCTTCCAAAAAGCAATAAAATACCTGTTGTTTGTTCTGAATTGTTATTTCAAATGGTGGTGTAAAGTATATGGATTGACAATTTGAATTTCTCTAAATTGTAACAAATTTCCCACATAAATAAAACAGGCAAAATTGAATCATTGATAGCATGGATGGTAAATTGTACCATTTAAACAGAAGATGATGTTTATCTTATTTTACTTTTTATGCATTGCTTTGTAGATTCAAAAGCATTTTTTCATTGTACATAAATCATTTGGTTTTTCACTAAAATTGGTAATATTTGCTCTTCACATATAAACCAATTGACAATGAAACGACGTGATTTAATAAAATTTGCTTCTGTTTTGGCGACAGCACCAATTTTCACTTCATGGAAAAATGATATTTTTGCGTTGGATAACAACCATTTGCAAACTGTAACAAATCAAATCCCGCGTTTTGGCGATGGCCGCGACTGGTTTTTTGAACGGCGTTATGGTATGTTTGTCCATTGGGGTTTGTATTCTATTCCTGGTTGGCATGAACAACACCAATGGCGTGGTAGAGTTGAAAGAAGTGAATACGTGAAATTGGTAAATGAATGGAATCCCACAAAATTCAATCCGGAACAATGGCTCGATTTAATGGAAAAAGCCGGTATGAAATACATTACTGTTACAACTAAACATCATGATGGATTCTGTTTGTGGGACACAAAGCAAACTACTTTTAATACCATGAACACACCCTATAAAAAAGATATAATCGGAATGTTGGCCGATGCTTGTCATAAACGCGATATCCCGCTTTGTTTATATTATTCAATTGCCGATTGGAATCATCCCAATTATCCAAATGAAGGTCGCCACCATGAACTTCCTCCCCAACCAAAAGATTCGCCTGATTGGGAAAAGTATATGGTTTTTGTGAAAGAACAGGTACGAGAACTTTGTTCAAATTATGGCGAAATTCATGGATTTTGGTGGGATATGAACGTGCCGCTCTTCAAAGACAGGTCTGTAAATGACATGATTCGCCAACTTCAACCCAAAGCAGTAATCAATAACCGTGGTTTTGATGAGGGTGATTTTGGCACGCCAGAACGTGATTATGACAATACAGCAAACGAAGTAAAGAGTTTTGAAAGAATGACAGAAGCATGCCAATCTGTTGGAATGGAAAGCTGGGGATACAAAAAAGACGAGGATTATTATACCGATCGGCACCTGATTGCCAGTATTGATAAATATCTGGCCCGCGATGCAAATTATCTTTTAAATGTTGGTCCAACCAGTGAAGGGATAATTCCACCGCAGTCAGCGGAGATCCTAAAACGAATTGGCATTTGGAAAAAATCCGTTGACGAATCTTTTACAGAAGTTGAATTCAATTCAGGGTTGACGGAAGCAGCGGGTGTACTGACAACAAACAGGGACAAAACTTTATATGTACACCTAAATAGGTTACCTGTTGGAAATGGAATAAAACTGAAACCTGTTTCTGTTGCCCCACAGAAAGCAACCTTACTCAATACCGGTGAAAAAGTTGACTTTTCTGTAAATTTGTGTCCCAGCGACCATATAACCCAACAACCCTATTTACGTTTACGCAATCTTCCGGTTGAACTTTGCAATAGCGTAATGGTGGTAAAATTAGATTTTGACAGACCGTTGAATGAAATTACCAAAACTGAAAAAAGGGATATGGAATTAGAGATGGAGAAATAAAAAATGGTTGCGGTCAATTCGTACAGAAAAGTACAGATTGATAAAGTATTACAGAAATGAGGAGCCTGTTGTTGAGTTGTACGCCAATGAAACCGAGCCAAATAAAAGAAACATTGCAGCAGAAAATCCGGAAATTGTTGAAAGTTTAATGCCACTATGGGAAAAATGGAAATACAGGTTTATGGTAGTTTCCTTACGCCTTTATTTGTTGCAGTTTAGTCTCCCTTATTTTTCAAAACAACCTCCCCTGCCATGTTTCCCGCTCTGCCAAGCCGTTTTTCCACTTTGGCAACGAATTCGAAGTTTTTTAAACCCCATTTCGGAGCAACAACCATTTCGGCAGGTGCTTCGCTAACAAAACGTTCAACAATTATTTCAGGATTTAGAAATTCAAGATAATCAACCACCAATTCCACGTATTCTTCAACTGTGAACAGATGAAACGTTTCAGGTGCGGCGGAAAATTGTTTTTCAAGAATTGTTTTTCTGTGAATTTGAAGCTGGTGGAGTTTGAGATTTTTCACAGGCAGTTTTGAAATTGTTTGCGCCTGTTCCAGCCAGTCGGCCCTGGTTTCTCCCGGCAAACCCAGAATCAGGTGGGCGCAGTTGTTAATTCCCCTTCGTGCAGTTTCCTTTATTGCCCATACTGAATCGGCAAAAGTATGTCCGCGATTTATTCGTTCAAGCGAATTATCCAGGTGCGATTCAAGTCCAAACTCTAACATTACATATACTGTTTTCTGCAGTTCTTCAATAAAATCAAGTAATTCAATAGTAATGCAATCTGGTCGTGTTGAAATTACCAAACCGATAATTTTGGGGTGCTGAAGAGCCTCTTCATACAACCGTTTCAAATCTTCAAATGGTGCGTAGGTATTGGTATAAGCTTGAAAATAGGCAAGAAATTTCATTGATTTATACTTCTTCGAAAAAAAAGAAATTCCTTCCTCAATCTGATGTGATACACTATTTTCAAGATTAGTGTATGATGGTTTAAAAGTTTTATTGTCACAGTATGTGCATCCACCACTACCTTTTGTCCCGTCGCGGTTGGGGCAGGTGAATCCTGCATCAATTGACACTTTTTGCACCCTTTCAGAAAACTTATTTTTAAAATAAGTCGAAAAGTCGTTGTACCGTTTATTATGGCCCCACTCAAATTCCTTCTCCATTGTGCTTTTATTAAGGCGCTAAAAGTAGGGAAAATTCAGTGGTTCAGGAAAACAGCGTTTTAATGTTGAAAAAAATATTAAAACTTTAGCCATTCATAGCCACTTTGACTGTTTGATATTTAAATAAGATTTTTAAATTTAGAAACAACATTTAAATTACAATTTATGTTTTCGACAAAAGACAAAAAGCAGATTGAAAAACGTGGCAGCGAACTGCATACTGTATTGGTTCAAATCGAAAGTTTTAAAACTGGATTTCCTTATTTGCAAATAATAGATGCAGCAACCGTTGGAAACGGTATCATTCGTTTAAATGAAACCGACCTGAAAAAGGCAGTGGATTTATATGAAGAAAAAGTAGCTCACGGAATCAGACCTTTAAAATTTATCCCGGCATCAGGTGCTGCCAGCCGCATGTTTAAAGATTTGTATGAAGCCCTTGAGTCGTTTGGAAATTCGAATTCTATTGAAACTACTAACTTAAATAAGGGCGCAAAACAATATATTGCCGGGTTTGAAAAATTTGCTTTTACTGATGCGTTGAAAAAATTAGTCGGAGAAAATGGATGTGAATTAAATGAAAAAAATAAAATCGATTTTCTTTTAAACGAAAAAGGCCTGAATTATGGTTCGCTGCCAAAAGGACTACTTAAATTTCACAAATACGAAAATGGTGAACGAACGCCGTTTGAAGAACATCTTGTTGAAGGCGCAGCTTACGCCAAAGACGGCAGTGGGAAGGTGAGACTGCTTTTTACTGTTTCACCTGAGCATCAGACAGGGATTTGAAGATTTGCTGAAAGAAATAGTTGCACATTATGAGGAGGAACTGGATGTCACTTTCGAAATTGAATTCAGCCAGCAAAAACCTTCGACTGATACAATCGCAGTGGACATGAAAAATGAACCATTTCGCGAAACTGACGGCAGTTTACTTTTCAGGCCGGCCGGACATGGTGCGCTCATTGAAAACCTCAACGATATAAATGCTGACATTATTTTTATTAAAAATATTGACAATGTAGTTCCCGATCGGCTTAAAAAACCTACCATCGACTACAAAAAAGCGTTGGCCGGGGTGCTGTTGAAAACACAGGAAAAACTTTTCTTTTATCAAAAAGAATTAAACGAAAAACATCCGGTTGCACTCGACAGTGCATTTTTGGCTGCTGCCTCTGCTTTTCTTGAAAATACGTTAAACACAAAACCCGAATCAAGCCTGTATTATACCGAAAAAGAACAGTTGTATCATTATCTGAAAGAAAAATACAACCGGCCATTGCGGGTTTGCGGAATGGTAAAAAACGAAGGTGAACCTGGTGGTGGTCCATTTTGGGCAAAAAACAGTGATGGGACAATTTCATTGCAGGTGGTTGAAAGTTCGCAGATTGACCCGGAGAGTGTTCAGCAACAGACGATGGCAAAACATGCAACACATTTCAATCCGGTAGATTTGGTTTGTGCAGTTAAAAATTACAGGGGCGAAAAATATAATCTGACAGAATTTACCGATCCGGCAACAGGTTTTATCTCAAAAAAATCAAAAGACGGACAGGAGCTGAAAGCACAGGAATTACCTGGATTGTGGAATGGAGCCATGAGTAACTGGAACACACTTTTTGTTGAAGTGCCAATTGAAACTTTTAACCCCGTAAAAACGGTGAACGATTTATTGCGGGAACAACACTTGAGTTAGTTCTTCATTATATCAGTTGAATTGTTAATTTTGCAAACTGAATTTTGAGCTTATGATGGAAGATAGAGATAACTATTGGGACGATGATACTATTGAAGCGGTGAACCGTTTTAAAAAATCGCTCATTTCGGGAAGTAATAAGTACTTCGACGTTTCTGAGTTTGAAGCTATTGTTGAGCAGTTACTGGATGAGGGTGATTTAAACAGCTCTGAAATTGCAGCCAAACAAGGCATAAAAATTCATCCTAACGCACTACCGCTTCAGCTAAAATATGCCCAGATTTTAATCAATAAAGGAAATTACGAAAAGTCACTAAGGTATCTTAAAACCGCTGAAAAAGTTGATTCAGCCAATCCTGAAGTTCACCTGTTGAAAGGCTCTGCACAACTGGTGATGGGCAAAGAAATGGAAGCACTCATGTCGTTTAGAAAGGCTGTTAAATTTGCTGGTTCTGAACTTGATGATATTCTTTATCAGATTGGGTCAACATATATTCAAATTGGCAATATTCCAAAAGCATTACATTATTTTGAAAGAACTATAAAAGTAAATCCGTTTAATGATTTGGCTTTATACGATTTGGGATTCTTCTATGACCAGGAAAACAAGTTAAAAAAGAGCATTAAATATTACAATGAGTATCTTGACATAGATCCATTTAATCAATATGTTTGGTTTAATTTGGGAACAGTTTATAATAAAACTGAAAATCACGATAAAGCCATTGAAGCTTATGAGTTTGCTTACGCCCTGAACAGTGAGTTCCACATGTCCCTTTTTAATATTGGAAATGCACTTGCCAATGCAGAAAAATACGTAGAAGCGATTGTTAAATACAAGGAATTTCTGGAAAGTGAGCCTGATAACGATGAAGCATATTGTTATATCGGAGAATGTTATTTAAACATTGAAGATTACAGTAAATCATTGTTTTATTATAATAAGGCTATTGACATAAACAAAAATAATGACACAGCCTGGTTTGGGATTGGACTGATTAACTGGATTGAACAAAACTTTAAAACAAGTATTCAATTCATTAACAAAGCCATAAAACTTGATAATCTTAATTCGGAATACTGGCTTACACTTGGAAAGATCAATAAAGATTTTAACAACAAACCAAATGCAATCTCAGCAATAAAGAAAGCTGCACAAATTGAACCTGAAAATATCGAAATCTGGTTTACCTGGGTTGATGTTTATCTTAAATTCGGGGAAATTGAAAATGCCGTAAAGATTCTAAGAAAGGGCATTGAAATTAACAGCGACGCCATTTTGAAATATCGGCTTGTTGACTTGTTGTTACAACAAAAAAAGCGGGACGATGCCTATGAGTTGCTTTCTTTCGCACTAATGCAGGACATTAAACAGGTTGAATTTCTGTTTGAAATGAATCCGAAATTGAAAAAAAACAAAAAAGTAATTCAGTTGGTAGATGATTTCAAGAAATATAGTCGTAAATAAAAGAAATCGTCGAACTAAAACCCATGTTATTAAATCCTAAAGCAATTTTAAAAATTTCTTGACCTGAATATTTTAGGTTAAGATAGTGTAGTTCAATACTTTCAAAACAGCAAAAGTTAATTTAATGAACAGAACAGCAAAAGATTACTCGTTAATTACTTTAAAAGGATTGGCAATGGGTGCTGCAGATGTAATTCCAGGCGTTTCGGGTGGAACAATCGCTTTTATCAGCGGAATATACGAGGAACTGCTGAATTCTATAAAATCAGTTAACCTGAGTTCATTCAAATTGTTGTTAACTGGTAAATATGCTGAATTCTGGAAAGCAATAAACGGTTCATTTTTACTCAGTTTGTTTGCAGGAATTGCTATCAGTATTATTTCACTTGCCAAAGGTTTAAAATATTTACTGGACCACTACCCAATTTTGGTTTGGTCTTTCTTTTTCGGATTGGTGGTTGCCTCGGCAATTTATGTGGCACGTACAATTACAAAATGGAATGCGGCAACTATTTTTGCCGGGTTTGCGGGTGTAATTATTGCGTACGGAATAACAGTAATTACTCCAGCCGAAGCCAACACAACTTATTGGTTTATTTTTCTTTCCGGAGCTGTTGCAATTTGTGCAATGATTTTGCCCGGTATATCCGGAAGTTTTATTTTGGTATTGCTGGGTATGTATAAATTTATTCTCGAATCAGTTAGTGATTTCAAAATTGCTGTTATTCTTACCTTTTTATCGGGAGCTGCAATCGGAATAGTTTCTTTTTCGAATGTGCTTTCATGGCTTTTAAAAAAATACCATAACCTTACCATAGCATTGTTGTCAGGTTTCATGGTGGGCTCGCTAAATAAAGTGTGGCCTTGGAAAGAAGTTATTGAAACTTTTACTGACAGGCATGGTGAGATAAAACCATTGATCGAAAAAAATGTTTTTCCAGGCACCTATGAACAAATTACGGGTGACCACGCTTTTATGTTAGGAGCGGTTTTACTTGCAATAGTTGGATTCGCTCTCATTTTTATCATTGAAAACATTGCAAATAAATTGAAGAAATGAAGAAATACGGACTGATAGGTTTTCCACTTACCCACTCGTTTTCAAAACGATATTTTACTGAAAAATTTGAAACAGAAAACATTGATTCGACTTATGACAATTTTGAAATCGATACTATTTCGAAGTTTCCTGAAGTCATTAAAAACAATCCCGAACTGATGGGTTTGAATGTTACTATTCCCTACAAAGAACAGGTAATTTCATATCTTGATGATTTAAACGAATCAGCCAAAGAAATAGGCGCTGTAAATACAGTAAAAATTGTTCGTACCGGTACTGATGTTCGTTTAAAAGGTTACAATACTGATACTTATGGGTTTGAAACTTCATTAAAACCTTTGTTAAAATCATATCATAAAAAAGCACTTATACTTGGTACTGGTGGCGCATCCAAAGCATTAAAGTACGTTTTGAAAAAGTTGGGAATTGAGTTTGTTTCAGCATCAATCGAAGAGTTGAAAGATAACGAAATAAAGTATGAAGATATTAATGAAGAAATGATGAAAGATCGTTTTTTAATTATAAATGCAACTCCGCTTGGTACTTACCCTAACGTTGAAACCTACCCAAATATTCCTTATTTATACATCACAAAAAAGCATTTATTATTCGATTTGGTTTATAATCCTGAGATTTCGGCTTTTTTAAGAAAAGGTATTGACATGGGGGCAACAACTAAAAATGGTTACGAAATGCTTTTACTTCAGGCAAAAAAATCATACGAAATCTGGAATGAATAGCAGGAATTTACTTGTTGACAGAAAGCCTACAAAAATTTTATTCGTTTGCCTGGGAAACATTTGCCGATCTCCAGGTGCAGAAGGAGTTTTTAAATATATGGTTGAATATCGCGGACTTACCAGCCAGTTTGAAATTGATTCGGCAGGCACACTGGCATACCATGCTGGAGAACCGGCAGATCGGCGGATGAAATCCCATGCTATTAAACGAGGTTACAATCTTACAAGCGTTTCGCGTAAATTCGATCCAAATATTGATTTTGATTATTTCGACTTGATAATTGGGATGGACAATGAAAATATCAGCGTCTTAAAAAGTAAGGCACGGAGTAATGAGGACATTCAAAAAATTCACAAAATGACTGATTTCGGAAAAATATTTAAATATGATGAAGTTCCTGATCCATATTATGGCGGTGCCGATGGCTTTGAACTTGTAATTGATTTACTCGAAGATTCATGCGAAGGTTTACTGGAGAAGCTGGTTTATTCAAAATGATACAGAAAAGTTGCCAACACTTCATAAGCAGGTTTTTTCTGTCCCTCAATATCAACAATTATTTTAACTGTTACTTTAGCAATGCCGCGGAGATTTTTAATTTCATGAAGTGATACAGTTGCCCTGATTTTATCGTTCACTAAAACCGGTTGCTGAAAACGCAAACTCTCAATACCATAATTCACTATCATTTTAACATTGCGAACGTCAACCACATTGTACCACATGTACGTCAACATCGATACAGTAAGATAACCATGCGCAATCGTACTTTTAAAAGGTGACTCAGTTGCTGCCCGTTCAGGATCAGTGTGAATCCATTGAAAATCGAGTGTCGCATCTGCAAACTTGTTGATTTGTTCCTGAGTTATGGTTATATAATCCGAAACTCCTATTAGTTGACCTTTCAGTGCTTCAAAATCCGCATAATTGTTAATGATTCTTCTTGCCATTTCATGTATTCTTTAAGTCATGCAAATTAATGCTATTCGTATAGGAAATTTGAATTTAAACTTAAATGAATCCCAATTTAACGATAAATTTGGAAATGTTAGCTGACTTTTAAGACCGTATGTTCTATTTTTAGATTCTTTCAAATTCAATTGCATTTTTTTACACCTTTGCCCCTTGAAAATGGCAAACATTAAAAGCACATTAAAAAGTACAACTTTTTTGGCAATATTGGCCTGCTGGTTATGGTCTACTGCTTTTGCAAACGTAAAAATAGGGTTGCAGTATAACTCTCCATTTCAATTTGCCGGAATGCGATTTATTATCTCTGGAATAATTCTTTTCATTTATTTTGGTAAACCGCGCGTAATTTATAAGGAATTTAAAGCGTATTGGAAATTCATTTTGCTGCTTTCAGTTATGCAATTCTCAGCTCAATATGCATTTTTTTATATGGGGATGAAATTTGTACCGGGAGCTCTTGGTGCAATGATTATTGGTTCATCGCCTTTGTTTATTGCTGTTGTAGCACACTTTGCAATGCATAACGATAAAATGACGCCCATTAAAATTGGAAGCATAATAATTGGAATTTCCGGAATCGCCATTATTACAATTGGAAGGAGTAAAGTTGAAATTAAAAATGAACTTGAACTGCTGGGAATCGTTTTATTGTTTATCAACAATGTTTTCTCAGGGATTTTCAAATGTGATGGTTTCGAAATACCAAACCGGGCGGTCGCCATTGGTTTTAAGTTCAACTTCTTTGTTTATAGGTGGTTTAATGCTTTTCCTTTTGGCTATTCCAGTTGAAGGAATCAAATGGGGGCCTTTTCCTCCTGTTTATTATTTAACATTGGGCTGGCTAAGTTTTTTATCCGCAGCAGCTTTTGCCATTTGGTACACATTATTGCAGCGTCCGGGTGTAAAAGTTTCAATATTAAATATGTGGAAATTTATCATTCCGGCTTTGGGCGCCGCCCTTAGCTGGATTTTAATAAAAGATGAAAAACCTGATTGGATTTCGATTGCCGGAATGATAGTTATTACACTTTCGCTGGTATTATTGAATTACGCAAACAGAAAAAATGTTGAAAAAAGAAATCTAAAATAAGGAAAATCCTTATTTTAGATTTCTACGATTTTACCAAATAACCGGCCTTTGTTCAACTGTCCTGTACAATTTATCTTCAGGTTTGATATTAAATGTTTCATAAAATTCGGGCACATTGAACATTGCCCCATTAACGCGATATTCTCCCCATGGATGCACATCTTCCTGTACTTTCCTCAATAGTGCTTTGTCCCTTATATTACCTTTCCAAAGTTGGGCATAAGAAAGAAAAAACCGTTGAATATCAGAGAATCCATCCTCCTGTTTTGGAGCCGGTTTACCCTCTTTGCTTATTTTGTAAGCTGCTAATGAAACAGTTATGCCTCCAAAATCAGCAAGGTTTTCTCCCAACGATAATTCCCCGTTTACATGTACATCATTTAAGGTCACGAAACCATTGTATTGATCTACAAGTAATTTTGCGCGTTTTTTAAATTCTTCTGCATCTCTTTCTGTCCACCAGTCAATCATATTTCCGTTTTTATCGAAATTGCGTCCCTGGTCGTCAAATCCGTGGGTCATTTCGTGTCCAATTGCCATTCCAATTGCACCATAATTCGCTGCATCGTCACCGTTGGCATAAAAAAACGGTGGTTGTAAAATTGCTGCAGGGAAAGTAATATCATTCATTAAAGGATTGTATCCTGCATTTACTGTTTGCGGATTCATTTCCCATTTTTCCTTATCAACCGGTTTTCCAAATTTGTCGATGTTTTTGTAAAACGCAAAATAACTTGCCCTGCGAACATTTAAAACATATGAATCGGGTTCAATTTCAAGTTTTGAAAAATCCTCCCATTTATCCGGATAACCAATTTTAACGCCCATTAAATCCAGTTTTTCCAAAGCTGCTAATTTTGTTGAATCGCCCATCCATTCGAGATTTTCAATTCTATTTTTAAGTGCTTTTTTTAGATTATCAACCAACGCAATCATTTTTTCTTTTGATTCAGGCGGGAAATATTTTTCAACATAAAGTTGTCCAAGTGGTTCTCCCATAGCGCTGTTGGTTACACCTACAACCCTTTCCCAACGCTCGCGTATTTTCTTACTTCCTGATAAAAATTCTGAATAGAATTTAAAGTCCTGGTTCACAAAATCGGAACTTAGGAATTCTGCCGAACGGTTAATCAAATTCCATTTTAAATAAACCTTCCAATCATCAATTGGAATTTCGTTTACAATTTTGCCTACCTCTTCAAAAAATACTGGCATGCCAACAATAACATCGCCAAAGTCCTTTTCGCTGATACTGTCAAAATATCTTGCCCAGTTAAATCCTGTCGCCAATTCAGCCAATTCAGTCATTGTATACTTGTTGTACAATGCAGGAATGTTACGCATTTCTGTATTTGTTTTTGATTTTTCGGCAAGTCGGGTTTCAATACTCATTACAACTGCTGCATTTTGTTGAGCAGTTTCTGCATCTGTTCCCATTAACTCAAACATTTTAGCCACATGTTTTACATATTCGGCCCTGATTTCTTTTGAACGGTCATCGTCGGTAGTATAATAATCGCGGTCAGGTAAGCCAATTCCTGCCTGCATCAGGTAGAATTTGTAATTCTTGCTGTCCATTAAATCCTGTTCAATACCTCCGTTAAAAAGTGGATCTAAACCAAAAGTATGGAACCGTACTACCAAATCCTGAAAATCCTCCATTGATCGGATGTTTTCAATCATAGTTAATTCCGATTTTAACGGCTTAATTCCGTCTGCTTCAATTTGTACAGTATCCATTCCGGTTGTATAAAAATCTCGTATTTTTTGTGTGATACTGCCTTTTTCTGCATCCGATTTTTTTGATACTTCTTCGAGTAATGTTCTGATGTCGGTATCCTTCTTTTTATCTACAATATCAAACGAACCAAAACTCGACCGGTCATCCGGAACAGCGTTGTTTTTGATCCAGCTTCCGTTTGCATAGTGGTAAAAATCATCACCCGGATTAACAGACAAATCCATATAATCAGTTTTTACAGTGGGTTCAGGTTTTTGCGTGCAGCCAGTTATTACAAATGCAACAAAGATAATGACGAAAGCCACCGGAAAAAAAAGATGTTTTTTAGTTTTCATATATAATTTTTTTATCTACAAGTTCAACAATAAACAAAAATCGGTTACAAAATTTGAAGAGTGCAAAATTAGATTTTTATTACAACCGAAATCACTTTTTAAAGTTTTATAACTTTAAATATTTGCTCCACAAATACAGATTTCTGTTTTGATTTGACCTGAATAACGTAAACACCCTGGGTTATGTTATGCGTCGAAATTTGAATTGTGGTGATTTTCATTTATTGTTTCAATCGATTTTACCCTATTTCCAAACAAGTTGAAAAATTCAACAATGAACGTTTCGTGTTCCAAATCCTGATTTTTCAGGTTTATATAAATCATATCATGAAATGGATTTGGGTACAGACTGGCATCAATTTCCTGCATGATTTGCGACTCGAAAGGAGAACCATATTTGCTTTCAGATATTTTCCAATTGATGAAAGGGGAATTATCATCATTTGGGTTTATAACTTCAACCGAAAATCCTTCGCCATCGGCAGCCACAGGCCAGGGAATTGTATCAGAATAGAAAACCGAATCGACAACCTGGTTGAAACGGTTTTCCAAAATCAAAATTTCTCCTTTGTTATCAAGCCTTTTGTTAAACTGACTAAAAGCTTTAAATCCATACCTGTTTTTGAATAATGCTGTATCGTTTGTCAAAACCAGGCCTTCTCCCGGTAAAATTGTACTTCCCTGCAGAAATTTGTAATCAATTCCTTTTGTAAATGCAAATCCTTCGAGATTAACAGGGTTTTCACCCATGTTAAAAAGTTCAATAAATTCAGGGTAATCCATTTTCGGGATGATACATTATTTCATTAATAATTATTTCTTTTCCGAAAACATTATCAAATACAATTTCCTTTATCGACAAAGCGCTCCATTCATTGCTGTTTTTTGGTAAAAACCGGGTTTTTATAACAACACTTTCATCGACCGAAATTGATGTTGAGTATTTTATACCATGAATGGTGCCACCCAAAGAGCGCGGATCGGTTCCATCGAGTGTATAATAAATATCACCGGTTGTAGTGTTGATATTCATCAGTTCTACTTTTCTTACCGAACCTAAAGGTTGATTTTCAACAACAAAAACGGGTGGTAAATAAGTTGGGAATAATTTTGGGCTGTCAGCCCTCAACTGATTTAAAACAATATCGCGTCTACGTGGAATATATTCCTCCAATACCTTGTTTACTTCAGGAATCCAATGGTCATTTTTTGTGTAAGTAACGCCACCCGAAATATCCTTCCGATAATCTCCCCATCTTGCGGATTCAAGAATTACAGCACTTTCAATTTCATTTTTTCGAAATAAAAAACTCTCCTCAAAACTTTCTGGTGTTAAATAGCCAACATTGAAAAAAAGTCTGTAAACCGCATCGGCAAACATCATTTGATACTCTTTATTTTGTTTTAGAAAGGAGTGTATTTCAGTTGGACCGCCTGTGTCCTTTTTATTTAAGTTGTTGTAATTTACATCTGAATATCGCATTACATGTTCAGCATCCCAGGTGTAAAACCGAAAGCCAGTTTTTTGTATTTTATTTCGGGCGGCATAATAATTCTGGTGTGCCCAGTCGTAATTACCCAAATAGAAATTAAGGATCATGTAGTCTATAAAAGCAGGCAAATCGAGATACTTCTGAATTTTTGTGAAAGATTCCTGCGTACTCAGTCCTTTTCTTGCCAGTTCCAGCATTTCAATGTAAGCAGCATTTGAACCCTGTACAATGGTGTTTGGATTGTGTTTAATGATATCAAATTCTTCTTTTCCGGCATCAAGATATTCCTCTAAAAAATCTTCATCCGGTCGTTCATGTAAATCATAAATTCCCCAATACAAACCGTTGATAAAAAGATTCACGTAAATTCCGTGAAAGCTGGGCCATCCCATTTTGTTTTGCATGTCAGAAGCCAGTTGGTCGCGAAAATAGAGTGATGTAATCCGCTGTTTTTCATCAAAAGGGTGAACCCATGAATAAAGCAATCCATCTAAAACCAGCGTATTTATTGATTTAATATCTGAATCGGGGAATAACTTATATTTCAGTTTGGCAGGACCATATATTTCCTTGAAAAGCAGGCGCATAGATTGTTTTGGAACCTTCCAGTTAACGATGCTCGTTCCTCCCTGGTTTTGAACACCACATTCAACAGAGAAACTTTCATCAGGTTCAGCAAACAAGAATTCTGCAGTTACAGCTTTTTCCCTTGAAATACCGGAGTTGGGATAACCAACGTAAATACCGCTGTGTGGGTCAAACCAGTCATCTGTGTTCATTGTAAGTGAAACAGTTGGAATAGATTGCAAAGCACTTGAAATTTCCAGGGGAATACGCCGGATTGTTAGTGATTTCAGGATCCATTTCATAATCGGCAGTAATAATTGATGAACCTCCCCATATCTGCGGGAATCCGGCTGGTCTCTTTCCTTGTTTTATTACCGATGATGGAAAAATATACGTGTGGGTAACAACTTGTGAAGTGTCATTTGCTGTGTATGCAATGGCTTTAACCACGCAAGTTGAGTCAATAAAAATTTCATCTGTATAAATTGTTCCGTTACTTTTATTTGGAGTTGAGCAGTCGAGGGTGTAAACAATAACGGCTGGTTTGGAAGAAGTATTTAATTCCAATTGAAAGGGTTCATTACAGAAACTATGGTTATGGCTAAAGATAATTTCCAATGTACTTGTTGAATCATGAATTTGTCCATGAATCAATGTGCAGTGAAACAATGAAACAAAAATCAGCAGTATAATAAATCTGACTGTAAAAGGGGAGATCGTAAGTTTCTTAATAATGGTTTTTAAGTTATGCAATTGATAGAATAATAGGTGATTTTATTCCTCGATTACAAGCAATTCAATTTTTCTGAAATCAGTGCCGTGACTTTCAGCCTGCAACGAAATTGTACCTTTGGTAATTATTTTATCTCCATATAAATTTAACAGTTTATTGTAAGTAGAATCGCGTGGATCAAGTTGTGGCTGCTCATAATGCATCACTTCTTCACCATCAATAAAATGCCTGATTACCTCACCTCCATGTACTTCCACTTCCACTGAAACCCACTGGTCGCCATTGTAAGTTTTTGATTTTGAGTTGATGCAATGCTGCTCAATCAACACGCTGTCCATAACAACATTTGTTCCGGGGGTACACAAGTTCATTGTTGAGCGTTCGCCGATTCCGCTGCCACCAAGTAACTGAACTTCAATGGAAGTTGGAAAATCCTGGTCCAATTCCATCGTTTCGGCAGGTTGCCCGTGAATCATTAAACCGTTGTTGCGAAATGCCCAGCCAGGTCCGTTTTTAGCTTGTTCACCAACAAACCTGTATTCAACGCGCAAACGATAATGCGAAAATTCACCATTGTAAAAGATATGACCGAATGTACCGTTCCATTCATCCCAGTTTTCATACGATACTCTTAACATTCCATCTTCAACCCTAAAAGTATTGTTGTAGTTATCACCAAGTTCGTGACCTTTGAATTTAATTTGCCAGTTGTTCAAATCTTTGCCATTAAACAATTGGATCCAGTTTTCCTCCGCTGATTTTTCATTGGCTTGTTCAGTTTTAGGTTTTGAGTTACACGCTGATAGCATAATAACAATCGCCAGAAAAATGGTATGAGTTGAAAATTTAATTGACCGCATGTTGATAAAATTTTGAGTTATAAATTGATTTAGATTTATGGGAAGTAAAAGTAAAAGAAAATAATTACTGTACGACAGAAAGTAAAAATGAATTGCAGGTTCAATGATTGTTTGGAAAGCAGTTGATAAAAAAAATCACTATTTTTAAAATATTCATTTCACTTATTCGTCAACCTGATTAGAGGATGATGAAAACAAATACATTAGATATAAAAGTGGCACCACCGGTTAATATATCCGAAACTGTAAAAGCTTATGGAAGCCGGCTGGCAGGGTTTATTAACAAAAGGGTTAAACGGCTGGAAGATGCGGAAGATATCCTTCAGGAAGTTTTTTACCAGTTGGTAGAAGCCGACAAGTTAATGAAACCTATTGATGAAATGGCTGCCTGGCTTTTTACAGTGGCCAGAAACAGGATTACTGATTTGTACAGGAAAAAGAAACCGGAACTTCTCCCTGAATTTTATGCGGATGAAGATTTTGATAGGGCAGGGGAAGAGTTGGGTGAATTACTTGCCAATAATGGTGAAACCCCTGAAACTGATTTTTTGAAATCTCTGGTTTGGCAGGAACTTGCTGCTGCACTCAACGATTTACCTCCGGAACAGCGTGAAGTTTTTGAGCTGACGGAATTTGAAGGATTGCCATTTAAAGAAATCGCCAAATTGACAGGAATACAAGTCAATACATTGATATCAAGAAAAAGATATGCAGTGCTTTACCTCCGCGAACGCCTCAGTATTTTATATGACGAATTAATAAATTTTTAAAAAATACCAACATGAAAACAGTGATGTATCGTAGAAAATGGTTCTTTTTTGCTCCTTTGGCAATAGCTGCAATAGTTCTTTTTGGGTTTATAACTATGGCTTTGTGGAACGCGCTTTTGCCCGAAATATTTAATTTGCCGGCAATCAATTTTTGGCAGGCAGCAGGCCTTCTGATTCTTGCCAGGTTATTTTTTGGAGGTGGACCATCAAAATGGAACAGGAGCTCAGCCCATGTGAATCCCGTATTCAGAAATAAAATAAAAAACATGTCGCCGGAAGAAAGGAAAGAGTTTTTTAGGAATATGCGCTATCACCGCAGCAATTGGCATGGTGAATGCTTTGATGAAAAGGAGCTGAAAACCAGTGAACAGTAATTTATTTCCAAAACTAAAACGTATAAAATAATTAATCGGGTTAATACTGAACCTTTCCCGATCTGTTTAGTTTTAGTAACAGAATTTGGCAATTCAAAAAATGAATTCACAATTTTTTAAGAAACATTGGTATTTGCCGGATTCATTTGATAAAACTTTTAATTGAACGCAAATGAACCATTTTTGGCTTTCTTTGCAACAAAATTGATTTTACAGAATTGAATGGGACGGGAAAGAAAAAAGACCAAAACCAAAAAAGATAAACCAAATATTTTCGGCTTGTTGAAACCATATCGTGGATTGGTAGCTTTGCTGATTGTTTTTGCTTTACTCAGTAATGGTGCCAACCTCATTATCCCAAAAATTATTTCAAAAGGAATTGATACTTTTTCGCACGGCAACTTCAATTTAAAAGTTATTGGATTTGAATTTCTTGGGGCAAGCTTGTTTATTTTCATCTTTGGATATTTGCAAATGATTGTACAAACCTATGCATCGGAAAAAGTAGGTTTTGATCTCCGCAAAAAACTTTCTGACAAAATTTCACGGCAGAGTTTTGCTTTTATACAAGAAGCCAATCCTTCAAAGTTGCTTACAAATCTCACTTCCGATATGGATTCTGTAAAAACGTTTGTTTCGCAAGCCGTTACTTCTATAGTTTCTTCTGCATTTATGATCATCGGTGCTTCAGTACTTTTGTTAATGATAAATTGGAAGTTGGCAATTCCTGTGCTGATGATTATTCCACTGGTTGGTGCAACTTTTTTTATCATTGCCAGGCGAATCAAAGTCTTGTTTAAGCGGGGTCGCGAGGTTATCGATTGGTTGAACAAAGTAATCAATGAAAGTATTTTGGGGGCAGCCATTATTCGTGTACTGAATTCACAAAACGCTGAATACCGTAAATTTTTAGATGCCAGCGCCGAATCACGTGATATTGGTATTTCAATTGTTGCGCTTTTTGCCACGCTTATCCCTATCATTAACTTTGTTGGGAATCTGGCAACCCTCACTGTTTTGGCATTGGGTGGACATTTTGTGATATCTGGACGATTATCACTGGGTGATTTTGCAGCTTTCAACAGTTACATTACAATCCTTATTTTTCCAATCATCATCATTGGTTTTATGAGCAATTTAATTGCACAGGCCGCGGCTTCTTATGAAAGGATTGATTCTGTTTTAAAAGCAACGGAAACAGCGGATACAGGAACATTGGATCAACCTTTAAAGGGTGATATAGCTTTAAAAAACATTTCAGTTTTGTATGACGAAAAAGCTGCTTTGAATGACGTTTCCATAACGATAAAAGCAGGTTCGCGAACTGCCATAATCGGGCCAACCGCTGCTGGGAAAAGCCAGTTGTTATTCTTGCTCACAGGTCTTATTAAGCCCAACGGAGGCGTACTTGAATTTGATGGCGTGGATATAAATGAATTTAATAAAGAAACATTTCACAGTCAGATAGGTTTTGTTTTCCAGGACAGTGTGTTGTTTAACCTGAGCCTGCGCGAAAACATTGCATTCAGCGATATTGTTACTGATGAATCGTTGCGCAAAGCCATTGACACTGCTGAATTGCGCGAGTTTGTGGAGTCGTTGCCAAATAAATTGAATACAGTTGTTTCCGAGCGCGGAACAAGTCTTTCGGGAGGCCAAAAACAAAGAATTATGCTTGCACGTGCATTGGCATTGAACCCAAAAATTCTGTTGCTCGATGATTTTACAGCCCGGGTTGATCCGCAAACTGAAACTAAAATTTTAAGCAATGTATTTAAGAATTACAAGGATTTGACGCTCGTTTCTGTTACCCAAAAAATTGAGCCTGTGAAGGATTTCGATCAAATTATCCTTTTGATGGAGGGCGAAGTTATTGCGGCAGGGAAACATGAATTCCTTATTACTACCTGCCCTGAGTATGTACAGATTTACGAATCGCAACAAAGTACAAATGTTTATGAACTACAATCTTAATTTCGATTCAGAGGAGAAACACGGTAGAAAACCGGGTTTCGGTTCAGTAAAAAGCCTTGTGGCACATGCTGTTGAGGAAAAAAATATCCTGATTATTGCTTTTGTTGCGATGGTTATTACAGCTGTTTTAAACCTCGCCGGGCCAATTATAATTGGCTATACAGTTGATAATTATATACAAACCATGCAATTTGACGGCGTCCTGTTTTACAGTGGGATTTTGCTCGTTATGTATATTGTTGCACTGGGGGCGGGTTATTTGCAAACCAAGTTGATGGGAAATGTAGGGCAGCGCATGTTATATACTTTACGAAATCTGGTCTTTAGTAAATTGCAGGAGTTGCCTTTTGATTTTTTCAACCAAAACAAAGCGGGCGACCTAATTTCACGCATAAACAACGATACCGACAAAGTGAACCAGTTTTTCTCGCAATCGTTAATGCAATTTATCCGCGTGATATTAATAATGATTGGCGCCGGGATTTTTTTGTTGGTAATTCATATTGAATTGGGTTTGGCCACACTTGCGCCGGCTTTGTTGATTTTAGCTTTTACAAAAATAATGTCAGCCTGGGTAAAAAAGCAAAATGCACTGAACCTGAAAAGTATTGGTAATTTGAGTTCGGAAGTGCAGGAAAGCCTCAATAATTTCAAAGTAGTAGTGGCTTTCAACCGTCGCGATTATTTCAGGAAACGTTTTGAAGAAGTTAACCGCGATAACTATGCAACATCGATAAAAGCTGGTGTTGCCAACAATTCGTATTTGCCGGTTTATACATTGTTTTCAAACATTGGGCTCTTGATTGTGCTGGCTTTTGGTATCCATTTTATTTCAATGGGCCAGTTTACTGTTGGATTGTTGATTAGTTTTATTGCATATACCAATAGTTTTTACGGTCCGCTTCGTCAATTGGCTTCGTTGTGGGCAAGTTTTCAGGTGGCATTGGCAGCATGGGATCGCATAAGAAAAATACTTGAGCTTGAAAGTAATCTGGTTCAAAAAACCGGTGAAAGTAGGGTAGAAGTGGATGCCGATTCTATAGTTACGTTTCAGGAGGTTTCATTTTCGTACCCCAATGGGAAAGAAGTACTACACAATATAAATTTTACCTTACGCCGTGGAAAAACATATGCATTTGTTGGGCCAACCGGTGGAGGAAAAACTACAACTGCTTCGCTAACCGCACGACTTTACGATCCAACTAAAGGAACGGTTGTGTTAGAAGGCCGCGATATCCGTTCATATTCGCCCGAAGAAAGAGTTAAAAAAATTGGTTTTATTCTTCAGGATCCATACCTGTTTAGCGGTACTGTGCGTGAGAATATTATGTATGGAAATGAATCATGCATAAATTGCGACAAAGAGGAAATGGAAAAGATGATCCACAATTCAGGGTTTGAAGGCCTGTTGCAGCGTTTCGAAAACGGCCTCGATACAAAAGTTGATATTTCAGGCGATGGTATCAGTTTAGGTCAAAAACAACTAATCGCTTTTATGCGGATTGTTTTGCGCAAACCCGATTTGGTTATTCTTGATGAAGCCACCGCCAACATTGATACTGTAACAGAAAAATTGCTCGACGAAATCTTGCAAAAACTACCGCCCACCACTACAAAACTCGTGATTGCCCATCGGCTGAATACCATTGCCAATGCTGATGTTATCTATTTTGTGAATTCGGGAAATGTTACACGTGCCGGCTCACTCAATGATGCAGTGAATATGCTGATGAAAGGGAAAATGGCAAGCTGAATTCTCCCCGACTTGTCAGCGTGCTTTGCACCTGACAACGTCAATCGTTCATTAACGCTGTCAGGAGCTGCGCACGCTGACAGGTTAAAATTCCTTTACACTTTTAACACAATCCTATACCGTGCTTTTCCTTTTTCCAAATGCTCCATCACATCGTTTACCTTTTCCAGCGGGAACTCTTCAACTATTGGATAAATATCATGGCGCACACAAAACTCAAGCATAGTACGAATTACTGCCGGACTTCCAATCGGACTGCTTCCAACCGTTTTTTCGCCCATTAATAGTGTAAAGGTTGGTATGGCCATTGGTTCAAGATAAAGCAATTTTATACCTTCAACACAATCCTGTACCTTGCCTTTCCTTCTTTCAGATGATTGAGAGCCTCGTTTACCTTTTCCAGCGGGAACTCTTCAACTATTGGATAAATATCGTGGCGCACACAAAACTCAAGCATAGTACGAATTACTGCCGGACTTCCAATCGGACTGCTTCCAACCGTTTTTTCGCCCATTAATAGTGTAAAGGTTGGTATGGCCATTGGTTCAAGATAAAGCAATTTTATACCTTCAACACAATCCTGTACCTTGCCTTTCCTTCTTTCAGATGATTGAGAGCCTCATTTACTTTTTCAAGCGGGAACTCTTCAACTATTGGATAAATATCATGGCGCACACAAAACTCAAGCATAGTACGAATTACTGCCGGACTTCCAATCGGACTGCTTCCAACCGTTTTTTCGCCCATTAATAGTGTAAAGGTTGGTATGGCCATTGGTTCAAGATAAAGCAATTTTATACCTTCAACACAATCCTGTACCTTGCCTTTCCTTCTTTCAGATGATTGAGAGCCTCATTTACTTTTTCAAGCGGGAACTCTTCAACTATTGGATAAATATCGTGGCGCACACAAAACTCAAGCATAGTACGAATTACTGCCGGACTTCCAATCGGACTGCTTCCAACCGTTTTTTCGCCAACCAAAAGTGTAAAGGTTGGAATCGCCATCGGCTCAAGTACTGCGCCAACATTATGAAACCGGCCTTTTGGAGCAAGAGCTACCAAATACGAATTCCAGTCGAGCGTTACATTGGTTGTGTTTAAAATGAAATTCAAACTTCCCGTAATGCTTTCCAGCTCTTTTGGGTCTCTTGAATTTATCACTTTGGTTGCACCCATTGCTAAAATTTGTTCCTTTTTGTCTGGATTTGAGCTAAATGCGATAACTTCGCATCCCCATTTATTCAGGAATTTTAATGCCATGTGACCCAGTCCGCCTATGCCAATTACACCAACTTTATCAGTTGGTTTTACACCGGCCAGAATAATTGGGCTGAAAACGGTTGCCCCACCACAAAGAAGCGGACCGGCTTTTTGTGTATTAATTCCTTCAGGGAGCAAAATCGCTGAAGACCAGTGGCATCGCACTTTATCGGCAAAACCACCATGGCGGCCAACAATTGTTCCTTCGGCAGTTTCGCACAGGTGGTGACTACCAGACATACACTGACTACAATGCATACAAGATGCAGAGCTCCAGCCAAGTCCAACCAAATCTTTTGGTTTTAAGTTCTTTACTTCGCTTCCTACGGCAATTACTTCTCCTATAATTTCATGTCCGGGAACAATAGGATATGTGGTCATTCCCCATTCGTTGTTTATCATACTCAAATCGGAGTGGCAGATTCCACAATAGTGAACTTTAATATCTACCTGATCGGTTCCTAAATTGGGTAAATCGTATTTGAAAGGATTTAGTTTTCCTCCCGGTTCGGTGGCCGCATAAGCATTTACTGTTGTCATAATTAATTTATTTTATATTATGTAAATAATTTGTTGACAAGGTAATAAAATAACAAATAAGATAAAAATAACTCTTATTAATTTATTGTTGTAAATTATTCTGAAAATCAAACATTTAACATTATTCAGGATAAGTGAACGTTTGTTAAAATACTTTTAATCAGTACTGGAATTTGTGTTTGTTAAGATAATGATAATGACAAGTGCAGTTTTTTTCACGATTTTATCATTTGTATAGTTTCATTATAAACTATCTGTCACTCCAAGGCAAACGCCACAATCTGATTTCCTTTTGGTGTTCCCAGCTTTTCACCGCCGCAAGCAACTACGATATATTGTATTCCATTTAACCGGTACATTGCTGGTGTTGCAAATGAAGCTGCCGGTAGTTTTGTTTCCCAAATCAGTTTTCCTGAAAAGCGGTTAAATGCTCTGAACATACCATCTTTTGTGCCTGCGATAAACAGCAATCCGTTTTCAGTAATAATTGGTCCTCCGTAACTTTCGCAACCTGTTGGATTTGTATCCTGATCCGGAAGTTCCGGAGTAATTCCCAATGTAGTTTGCCAGATTTGTTCACCTGTATTTAAATTTATTGCCGTTAATGTTCCCCAGGGCGGCGAAATTGCTGGTAATCCATTGTCGTCAAGGAATTTATTATATCCTGTAAATTATATTTATCCTTTTGAATTGAAGACAGGTTTTCAGAAACGGCCTCTGTTTTTTCAACTCCAAACAAATAAGCTAATAAATGCTGTTTCTCTTCTTTTGAAATGATGGGAAATCCCGGCATTTTCCCTTTTCCATTGCTGATAATTTCGCTTGTATTTTGCAGAGTGTGAGTTTGAGCAAGTTTCGTAAGGTCGGCATAACCACTGGCTGTGTTTCCTTCCCTGTTGATTCCGTGACATACACTGCAATAATTCAAGTAAACCTGTTGACCGGGAGTGTGGTTATTTTCATATTGCTCGTTTGATGTTTCAGTTTTCTCCATTCGTAAATACCACGCCATTTCATTAGAGTTAACATACAAAATCCCGTTTTTGGGGTCAGCACCTGCACCGCCATATTCAGCACCACCATCATAACCTGGTAAAATCAAAACATTTTCTGTGTCGGGAGGTGCGAAAAGTCTTTTATCAGAATTTATTAAAATCTCAAGGAGTTCTTCCTTGTTACCGGCATACTGACTAATATCGTTTTCAGTTAATTCATGTGCTGACCGTGCAAAAGGTTCAGGCAATACCGGAACAGGTTGCGTTGGCCACGATTGTTCGCCGGATAGCGTGGAAGTTGGAGCGGACACTTCTTCGACAGGAAAAAGAGGTTCGCCTGTTTCGCGGTTAAAAACAAAAACAGTTCCTTGTTTGGTGATTTGTGCTACAGCATCAATTTGTTTCCCGTTTTTTGTGACGGTTAATAAGTTGGGCGGAGCAGGTAAATCCCTGTCCCACAAATCGTGGTGTGTTGTTTGAAAATGCCATTTGTAGCTTCCATCATTGGCATTGAGCGCCAACAGGCAGTTGGCAAAAAGGTTTGCGCCAATTCTGTTTCCGCCATAAAAATCGGGCGCTGCAGATCCGAGCGGAATAAATAATGTGCCAGTTTTGTTATCAATTGCCATACCTGCCCAGTTATTAACAGCACCAACATTTGTGTTTTTATATGCATCTTCAGGCCATGTTTCGTAGCCCATTTCTCCGGGATGGGGGATTGTATGGAAAGTCCAGATTAATTCTCCGGTTCTGACATTAAAAGCCCTTATATCACCCGGAGCAGCGCCGGCATCTTCACCAACCCGAACGGGCATAATTATGAAATCCTTGTAAATTGTTCCGGGTGTGTTGCTTGTTATGTATTTATTTTTTGCCGATTCAGGTAGTCCGGTGTGCAGGTTTACTTTCCCATTGTCGCCGAATGTTGAAATCAAAGTTCCGTTGCCTGCATCTAAAGCCAGCAGGTTTTCACCCACCGCATAAAAAATACGTTTGTCATTCCCATCTTCCCAATAAGCAACGCCGCGGCTAACTCCATTTGATGAGGTTGAATCGGTAAATAACCACAATTGTTTACCTGATGCGGCATCCAGGGCAAAGGCTTTTAAACCGGCAGTTACTCCATATACAGTGCTGTTTACCATGATCGGATTCATTTGCATCTGGCCGCTGTCAGGACTTAAATAAGTCCACGCAATTTTTAATTGCTGAACATTTGTAGTGTCAATTTCAGAAAGAGTTGAAAAGTGGTTTCGGTCAGGACCACCAAGATATTCAGTCCATGAATCGGATTTGGTTTTAACTGAGGATGTGCAACCGGAAAGTAATATTAAGGCTAATAATGTGTGAAATATTTTCATTTCATGTTGAATTTTATAAGTGATGAAAATAAGAATAAAATTGCACTCATTTATCCTTCACATTACTGATGATGTTTTGAATTTTGATAATGTTCCCGAATTAAATCGCGGCCAAAATCGCCATCAAAATCACGCCATACCGAATGAATATGATTGGCATTATTTTGTGTTTTATCGAATTCAATTAGAAAAGATTTTCCCTGAATGCGGTAATAATGACCTTTCATGGATTCCATTGCACCCGCCCAACCAAAACGTATTTCATCTGTTTCTTCAGTTTTTAGGTTTTCCATTCTTTTGGTTGCCAACTCTTCGGGCATGGTAGCCAGGTATTCATCGATTAAATGGAGTAGAACAGTTTGTTGTGAGACATTTAATTCTTCCATTTTAATGCCCACGGGTTTCAGCGGAACAACTTCAGGACTATTGGCTGTAACAATATCGTAATCAGATTTCTGCTGAAATACAGCTTTTTTCTTTTGTTCTGCCGAAAGCGAATTGACAAGTTCCAAACCCAAATCTTCTTCTGTGGCAAGTGTGCGTTCGCCTTTTCTGTTACCGGTTAAAACTGTTGCCGGATTGGCACCCAGAAAACGTGGAGCAATGGAAATTTCACCGTTTAGTATTGTAAAATTGAGTGAGACATGATGTCCCTGAAAAGACCACGACCAAAGGCTGTCTTTTTCAGGATTACCGTAAAAAGCAGTGTAATATTTTTCCGGATCACGCGTAACAGTATCTCCAGTGATTTCAGCAAGAACATTTTCAAGGCTGATTATTTGCTTCGTTTTAGAATACCCGGTTTCGCTCAGGGAGGAATGGAGCAATTCAAAAAGCAATTGTTTTTGTTCAGGTTTTAACTGGTTGATTGCTATACCGGATCTAGGATGCATGGTGGCCGGTAAATAATGCCAGTCTTGTTTACCCATGTCATCAAAAGGCATTTGTGCAATTTTCAGTTGTTCCCTGTTTAAAGATTTTAGAAATTTTTTTGCAGGATTGGAATTGTATAATTGAAACGCAAATAACATGCATACGATGCCTGTATAAACAACAATTCTATTTTTATCTGTAAAATGCATTGGTAATTGTTTTGGTTTCGCAGTTATTCATTCTTCAAATATACAAGGCGTTTAATTTCCTTTTTTTACTCAATTTAAAAATACGAAGTCATTATTATCTTTTAAAGATATAATATATAACCCGAATTATTGGCAACAAAATATGACCGGATATTTTTTAAAATTCTTATAATGGTAACAAAAACATTGGAATAAAACTCCCTAAGCACATTATCAAACTAGCGAAATAAATTTACCCTCGCTCCTGAGCTAAATAAAGACAATGTGTGCTGAATCAAATAACTGGATTTAGTATTGAGGAAATAACGCCGAATTTCAGGATTACACCACTGGAATTTCAATTAAATCAGTCCCTTATCCTCAAGTAACTTTTTCAGTATATCCTGTCGTTTCCAAAACCTGTCTTCAATCTTTTGCATGACCTCCTTATATTCCGGATTATTTTTCAGGGGTTTTATCAGAGGATCGAGCTCCATAAACAGCAATATCCAATACTGGAAATTATCCTGTGTTGCGAATACTTTAAGCTGCTCAACTGCCTTGTCGTATTCTCCTTTATACGCATACATTACTGCCGTGCTGGCACTTTTGTAAATAGACTGATCCCTTTCACAATATCCGGAATAGGCATTAAAAAATTTTGTTGCCTGCGCATCCATTCCTTTCATTTTGTAAACCATAGCAATTTTCACGTCTTCCTGAGGATAAAAATCCATACCGTATTTTTCCCTTGTATCTGCAAATTTTTTATAATAATAAAAGGCACTGTCATATTTTTCCTGATAATACAGAAATTTTGCAACTTCCTGCATTATATCAAGGCGGGTGGTATCCTTGTTGTATTCCTTCATCAACAGTTCCTGGGTTTGAATGATATTGCCGTTTTTGGCGTAAAGAATAAATGCTTTCAACAGGGGCGAATAATTATTATTCGGATCATAATCCAGCGACTTGTTTATATATTTATTTGCCTCTTCAACAAAACCGTTTTGGATAAGTGCGTTACTCAAAGTAAGATATATATAGCTTTTACCCGATGAATCATTGGCGGCAATATCAAGTTGAATGCCTCTTAAAGCATACTCAAGATATTTGCCGGTATTTGGAATATCAACGGCATATAAACCTGAAAGCATTTGAACAACTGGTGATGAATTGGGATTGTATTCAAGGGCTTTTTCCAAATGTGGCAACGCTAACCTGTATTCCTTAATCTGCATGTAATACAGTGCTTTTGCGATAAGACTTTCGGCAGATTTGGAATTATACAACAAAGCTTTGTCAGCATTATTGTTAATCTGTTCAGTGTGTTGTTTTTGCTTTTGAAATAAGTCGATATGATAATAAGAAAAAGCAATGTAGGCATAAGCCAGCGAAAATTGCGGGTCTTGCCCAACTGCTTTTTCAAACAGTGAAATGGCTGCTGTTAATCCTTCATTTGTTTTTGTATTGTAAGGAACAAGTGCCTGAAGAAAATAATCATAAGCCAACAGGTTTTCGGTAGGTTTTTCTTCAATCCGTTTCTTTTCTGAAGGCGTTACCTTTGCCTTTACAGCATCAGCAATTTTCCTGGCCACCTCATTTTGCAAATCAAAAATATCAACTACCTTTTCATTATACTGTTTTACCCAAACAACCTTGTCAGAAGATGCGTCAATCAACTGAATATTCAGTAAAACCTTGTCCCCCTCGCGTTGACCGCTACCTTCAACAATATAGTTCACATCAAGTTCTTTGGCTATCTCAGAAATACGCTTATCTGTATGTCTGTATTTCTCTACTGAAGTTCTGCTAATTACCCTTAAATCTTCAATTTTCTGCAGGTTGTTTAACGCTGATTCCATAAGTCCGTTAACAAAATACAGGTTTGACGAGTCACTACTCTCATTCTTAAATGGTAATACAGCAATGGATTTTTCAATTTCAGCACCAGCAGTTGTAAACTTATTACTGAAAATAAAAAATGCTAAAACTATTGCTGTCAATGCTGCAACTGCAATTAGAGGTCGTTTGTGTCGCTTCAGAAAATGGGGTTGAACATTTACTTCATCTTCATTTACAATAATTCCTTTTCCTACTTCTCCGGGAGGATACCCGTAATATTCACGAAAACATTTTATAAAATAGGAAGTACTTCCAAAGCCAACCTGAAAAGAAATTTCAGAAATATTTAAAGACGTTTGCCTGAGCAGTTGCATGCTTTTTTTCAAACGAACCTGGCGAATAAACTGGCTTGCGGAGAGTTGTGTATTCTTCCTGATTTTCCGGAGTAAACTTGAACGACTCATGTTCATAATTTCTGCAAGTTCAGAAACCCCGAATTGTTCGTTGGAAAGATTCTCCAGAATTATGGATTCTAACTGATCTATAAAATCCATGTCAATATTTGATGCATTTGACATTATTGTTTTTTGCTGTGACCAAAATAACAAAAATTTATCCTGTTACATAGGTTTTGCGCATCTACATGTTTGTGCCTGAATTAAAATTTGCGCCATAATTTATATTTCTGCGTCATAGTTTTTATTGATTTACCAAACTTAATATTTTTAGCTGCATAGCTGATAAGTACTGTTTTAGCTTTAATCGCAACTTTGTACCAACAAATTTTAAAAAATTAAATCTTAAAAATTACATGTTATGAAAGCACTAAAAATTATTTCTTTTAAAATGGCAGTTACCATATCGTTGATTATCTTTTTACAATTAAATGCATGTGCAAAACCGGGTAACGACACAAATCCGAAACCGGGGAACAACACAAATGTAATGTCGGTAAAAGAGAAACCAAAAATGGATATTCAGGCTGCAATAATTTCGGGCAACCTCGAAATAGTAAAACAACATATTGAAGCCGGAACCGATATCAATATGAAAGATCAAATGGGTGGCTCAACGCCTTTAATTACTGCTGCAACTTTTGGTAAAACTGCAATTGCGAAAGCATTAATTGATGCCAATGCTGATTTGGACATAAAAAACAACGAAGGATCGACTGCCTTACACGCCGCAGCATTCTTTTGCCGCATTGAAATTGTGCAGATGCTCATTGATGCCGGTGCCGACAAATCGATACAAAACAACCATGCCGCAACTGCGAGACAATCTGTTACCGTGCCCTTTGATCAAATGAAACCCATTTATGAAATGATACAAAAACAATTGGAGCCAATTGGTTTAGAACTCGATTTAAACGAAATTGAAACTGCACGCCCCATAATTGCATTAATGCTGCAGTGATAATTGAAGACCTATGTTTAGAAAAAAATTTAAGTTCAACAATATTCAATACTAACTGTTGGCAATATTGAAAAACAAAATAAATCCAAATATTATGAAAATTTTAGTAGCAGGTGCAAGTGGAGCAACCGGGCGTCATTTGGTTGAACAGCTCCTCATTCAAAAACACCAAGTGAAAGCCATTGTAAGATCGCCTGAAAAGTTACCAAAATCATGGAGCAACAATGGCAACCTCCAAATCGTGAGTGCAAGTATAACAGAACTCAGTATTGATGAATTAAGCGAACATACCCGTGACTGTCAGGCCATTGTTTCGTGTCTTGGCCACAATCTAACGTGGAAAGGTGTTTATGGACATCCCCGAAAACTGGTTACTGATGCTACCCGTAATTTATGCAAAGCCATAAAAGCAAACGAACCAAAACATGCGGTGCGGTTTATTTTGATGAATACAACAGGTAACCGCAACCGCGACTTGCATGAGCCGATATCGTTTGCACAAAAATGCGTAATTGGCCTCCTTCGCCTGATTTTGCCTCCACATGTCGACAACGAAAAGGCGGCTGATTATTTACGGACTGAAATAGGGCAAAACAATCCGTTTATAAAATGGACTGCTGTCCGACCAGATGGATTAATAAATGAAAACGAAGTTACTCCTTATGAAATACATCCTTCCCCTACACGAAGCGCCATTTTTAATGCCGGTAAAATCAGCCGGATCAATGTGGCTCATTTTATGGCCAATTTAATTGGCAACGATGATTTATGGTACAAGTGGAACGGACAAATGCCTGTAATCTACAATAAATAGAAATTCGGTTATGGATAAACCAAGGTTGTTTTACTTTGAATATATCCACAAAACAGACTTCGACTACGCTCAGTCTGACCGTCACCCTGAGCGTAGTCGAAGGGTGTTTAAAATATTGAACAGATATTACCATGTCTTAATTTAGCGACATTGATTAGAAAATAGAGATTATGACTAAGAAACAAACAAAACAAATGCTCAGAATTGTGTTACTCGTGGGAACCATAACTTCTATGTTTTTTGTGCCCTGGATTTTGGTAAAAGCATTGATTATGCCACTGCCTGATACAGTTCAGGAACAGGTTGATGATGCTATAACTTATGGATTTGATGGGATGATTGTTTATGTTGACCAGGGTGGAAAAGAACCAGCCTTTTACGCTGCCGGTTGGAAAGACAGGGAGAAAAAGATACCCGCAGATCCGCACGCTTTGTTCAAAATTGCAAGTATCAGTAAATTATATGTAGCTGTAGCTGTTGCAAAAATGGTAAACTCTAAACAACTGGATTTGGATAAAACGCTCGCTGATTACCTTCCGGAATTGGCTGAAAGAATTGAAAATGCTGACGAAATTACTTTGAGAATGATGGTGCAGCACAGGAGTGGTATTCCCAATTTTACAGATTCCCCTGGTTACTGGTTAGACCCACCTCAATCAAATAAAGAAAATCTTGAGCTTGTGCTTGACAAGCCTGCTGATTTTGAACCTGATAAAAAATACAGGTATTCAAATACGAATTATTTGTTGCTAGGCGAAATCATGGATAAAACTTTAGGTTACAGCCATCATGAATATATTAAAAAGGAAATTCTGGAACCGCTCGGACTTAACAATACTTACAGTTTGCTAAGTGAAGTAAATCCAGACGACCTTATGAGCGGATATTATGTTGGCTACGATGCCGATTTGAAATATAATGATTTCATAAACCCTGCCGGCTCAATGATTGCATCGGCAGAAGACGTCGGCAAATTCCTGCGTGCGTTAAACGATGGCTCTGTGTTTAAAAAAGGTGAAAAGGAAATCTATTCCTCCATTTACAAGTATGAACATACAGGCTTAATTCCCGGTTACCAGAGTATTGCAAAATATTACAAAGACATTGACACGGTTGTTATTCAATTCAACAATACAACAAACTTCGACGGTTACACCTGGAATTTAGCCGAAATCTTTTATAAGCGTATTGTAAAAATTGTAAGAAGAGAAAAAAATTCGTAACAATTTATATAAGGAATGGCAGCGAAAGTGCAGCATATTAAGGTTTTCTGCCCCTGCGTTGACAAAAGAAAATATAAACGGTAATTTGAGAATTTACCTCAATAAAAAAACAGAATGATAAAAATAATGTTTGTGGCATTTTTCGTGTTTATACTGGGACAATGCCACACCCAGGTAATGGCACAACAGCGGATGAATAAAAATTCCGGCCGCGATGGTCTAATCTCACGAATAATATATAATGAACGAGTAGCTGTTAAATTCGATTATTTTGGTGAATTGGTGTTACATCCGGGATTAAGCCTTGGAATCGACTATACGCTAGCCAGGAAGGATTGGGTAACCGTTCACTGGGACTCAGACCTGGGAGGTTATTGGCATAAATGGAACAATACAGCTCTATTTGTGAAAACATCTGTTGGAACAAGGTTTCCCATTACATCTTTATTCATCGATTTAAATATGGGCGCGGGATATATGCACTCATTTCCAGCCGGAAAGATTTACCAAAGATCGGCAGGCGGAGGTGTAGAAAAAGTGACAAATTGGGGCCATTCTCATTTTATGCCCACTTTTTCGGCATTGCTGGGATGGGATGGAAGCCGGAAAGCTAATTTACCTCTTAGTATCCACATTGGAGCGGAAGTTTATATGCAATCGTCGGTTAATCATACTTTCATACCACATACTGCAGCACTATTGGGATTTACCTATAAATTCAAAAAATAACGGTTATGAAAAATATTATTTTAGTATTTGTTCTGTCAACATCAATTTTCATCAGCTCTTGTGAAAAAGATAATTTCTACGATGGAGATCATTTCTTCGTGAAAAATGCCGGGGCGGAAATGCCCGTTTACATAAAAGGAAATATCGAATCGAAAGTCTTTATCCTTTTTGTACATGGCGGTCCCGGAGGTAATGCTTCACTGTCATCTTTTCTTCCGGTAGCGAAAGAGTTGGAGAGAGACTATGCCTTTGCCTATTGGGATCAGCGGGCATCGGGCCTTTCACAAGGTAATCCCGACAAAGAAACATTTACTGTTGAGCAATTTGTTGAAGATCTTGACCTTGTAGTTGATGCAATTAATATGCTTCACAATTATCCAAAAATTGTTATTTATGGAATAAGCTGGGGAGGTGCATTAAGTAGTGCTTATTTAAGCACAGGAAATTACCAGGATAAAGTAGCAGGATTTATTGACATGGATAGTGGACATAACTTGCTTGAAGGAATTCCAAAATCAGTTGTGTTTGTTAAAAATTACGCACAGGAACAAATAGATAATGGCGTAGATGTTGACTATTGGACGGAAGCGCGTGACTGGTGTGCAACAGTTCCCGATATGACAATAGTTGACAATTATTTCAAATATGACGACTACCTAACAAATACAAATGCTTATCGTTACGACCCTGACCAGGTAGTGCAAGGACCTGAAGTTGGAGCCGCCGGAGTTATGAATTCATACCTTTCGCTGGCAATATTCTTTAACGGTGGATATCTTGCTGAGCGCTTTAATATATTGGAATTAAACCTTAGTCCTCAAATGGCAAATATTAAAATACCTACCATGGTTATTTGGGGCAGGCACGATGGCGTAAATACCATAGAAATGGGATTCGATGCATTTAATAGCATTGGTGGGCCTGAATTTACAAACAAAGAAATGGTGATCCTCGAAAATAGCGCTCATGAAGGATATATGGAAGAGCAGGAATTATTTGTGAGTTCATTCCGGAGATTTGTGGATGGGCTTTAACATGATGTTTTATGACTAAGAAAAAAATAAAACGAATCGCAAGAATAATATTTATTCTTGCAAGTATTGGCTCCTTGTACTTCGTTCCATGGATTTTGGTAAAGGCATGGATATTACCACTTCCAGATACCGTTCAGGAACAATTAGAGGAAGGTATCGGTCATGGATTTGATGGCATGATTGTTTACGTGGATCAAGCTGGAAAGCCACCGGAATTTTATGCTGCAGGCTGGCATGACCGAAAAAACAAAATACCTGCCTACCCGCAAGCATTATTTAAAATTGCCAGTATTACCAAGCTTTATCTGGCTGTTGCTACCACAAAATTAGTGAAAGCAGGACGTTTGTCTTTGGATAAAACACTCGCTGAATACTTTCCGGAACTAGCCGGAAGAATTGAATATTCAGACAAAATAACGCTTGAGAATGATGGTGCAACATCGGAGTGGAATCCCCAATTTTGTAGACCATCCTGATTATTGGATAAAACCGCCAAAAAACAGACAAGAAACACTTGAATACGCACTGGATTTACCTGCTGACTTTAAACCTGGAAAGCACTATAAATATTCAAATACCAATTATATGTTGATTGAGGACCTTATCGATAAAACGTTAGGTTATCCCCATCAGCAATTTATCAGGGAGGAAATTTTGAATCCACTTGGGCTGAAAAACACGTTCGGTTCGCTTAGTGAAGTGAATATAGACAATGTGATGAGTGGCTATTATGTTGGTGTTGAAAAGGATTTTAAGTATGAAGACACAGGCCTAATGTTAGCTACAGCAGAGGATGTGGGCATATTTTTGCGCGCATTAAACGATGGTTCCGTGTTTAATGAAGGTGAACAGGAAATCTATTCATCTATTTACGAGTACGAACATACGGGTTTGCTCCCGGGCTATCAGAGCATTGCAAAATACTTCAAAGACATTGATACTGTTGTTATTCAATTTAATAATACAACGAACTTTCATGGATATGACTGGAATTTGGCGGAAATCATATATAGCCGTGTTGTAAAAATAGTTAGACGTAAAAAAAGTTTATAATTATGATTAAAATATTTCGAAATATAAGACGAACCCTGGTTTCAGAAAGTAAGACTGGCCAGTACCTGAAATATGCTCTTGGAGAAATAATTCTTGTGATTATTGGAATCCTTATTGCGTTAGCAATTAACGAGCAAGCCAAAAACCAAAAAAAAATAGAGTTACGAAATTCATACATTATTCAGTTAAATGATGAAGCAGATCGTAACCTAAAAAAGCTAACTGTCCTTGAAGATGAGACAAATAAAATGCTTCTAGAGCTAGATACGTTGTATCAAATATTAGAAAACAAAGATTACGACAACCCTAAATTATCATCAAAATCATTTTTTTTAATAATGTCCAATAAATTTTATCCAATAATGATAACTTATGAAAATTTAAAATTTTCCGGGGATCTAACTTTATTTGACGATTTAAACATACGTAACTCTATATCTGAAACATACGAAACATTTGAGCCTATAAAGAGACTTGAAACTTCAGAGCAAAAAGCAATTGAAGCATTTTATGAGAATTTTTTGATGCCAAAAGTAAAATTTAGTAATATGGGCACTTCTTCAGAAAATTATGGGAAAGACATCTATTTTGAAAATATGGTTTTAACGAGAATAACGACAATAGCACAAAATAGAGAAGCTTATGCGAATGCAATTAAATCATTAAAGAAATTGAAAGATACTTTTGCCGGGTTACATAATACTAATTTGAAACAAAAATAATACTTAATCAAAGATTAGTCCATTTTGGGTACGCTCGATTTCCTATAGGAAAATCCTCGCACACAAAACCGTACTTGGCAAATACAAAACCATTATAAGAAATTAAAAGTGTATCGGCCTAAAACAATATGACCTCATGAAAAAAAACATATCATTCAATTTAATAATACGACTAACTTTAATGGATATGACTGGAATTTAGAGGAAATAATATATAGCCGTGTTGTAAAAATTGTGAGGAAAGAAAAAAGCTTATAACAAAAATGAATAAATGCTTTAAAATGAAAAACAGATTAAGAATATCACTGACTATTGGACTCATCATTCTCATTCAACAGTTTGGAAACGCTCAGGCAAATCAAAACCAACAGTTTTTGCATAAAAGTAGGTGTTATGGATAGTCTCTATTCCCAAACGTTAAAAGAATCCCGAAATATATACATTCAACTACCTAACAGCTACAATCCTGAGAAAAATCAGAAATACCCGGTTGTTTTTATTTTAGACGGAGAAATATTTCTTCCAACTCTTGCAGATGTGCATAATTATTACAGTGGCGGTTTTATGCCCGAAATGGTACTTGTTGGAATTTCTAATGAAAAGAACAGGTTAAGAGATTTAACTACTTCAACCATAACTACAAATTATGGAATGCCATTTAATGAAGAAAACGGGGAAGGCTGAGAATTTCAGTAAATTCTTAGAGAAAGAACTCATCCCATATATAGAAAATAAATATCCTGTTACCAATTTCAGAACATTAATTGGTCATTCTTACGGAGGATTATTTACTATTTATACACTACTAAAACACCCACATTTATTTGCCAATTACTTAGCCATTGACCCCAGTTTGGATTGGGACAACCAAAAATTATTGAATGAAGCGAAAGGATTACTTGCCACTCAGAAATTCGAAAACAAATCTTTATTTATGTCTTTAAGCGGGCAATTGAACATGCAGGACTCGAAGGTAACAATCGACAATGTGATGCAAGACACAACAGAATTCACAATGTTTGCACGTTCCAATATTACCTTTTCGAATCTGGTAAGGCAAAACACTCAAAACGGATTGGCTTTTGAATGGAAATTTTATCCCAGAGACTTACACGGCACCATTCCATTTCCATCAATTATGGATGGGTTAATCTCACTTTTCGAATGGTATCAATGGGAAAATACAGATAAATTCAATTCACCTGACACACCAAAAGAAGAGCTTCTCGGCATAATAAAATACAGGGAAAAGAAGCTCAAAGACCATTTTGGATATTCTGAACCTCCTTATCCGGAAGAAATTTTAAATATGTCAGGTTATATGAATATGGATATGGAACAGTTTGAAAAGGCAAAAATGTACTTTGAACTTGCCATTGAGTATTATCCTGAAAGTGCAAATGCCTTTGATTCTATGGCTGATTATTATGAAAGAAAAGGTGACTTTACCAATGCTATAAAATATGTAAACAAAGCTTTTGAAATAAATGGTAGCGACTATTATAAGCAAAGAATTGAAGGACTTAAAGTAAAAAATAATAACTGAGGCTAACTATTTGAGAAAAAAAATTAAGCGAAATTTAATGAATATTGAGAAAATGAAAACTCAAAAAACAGACAGGAAAATATTGCTTTCCACGCTATGGATTTTCGCAATTTTAAATTATTTGTATTGCGATATCATGGGAATAATGGATGTAAACCTGCTAAAACAATATCTCACAGGAACGGTAAACGGAATGGAAATGAATGAAAATTTCTTATTAGCTGCTGCAATCCTGATGGAAATTCCGATTGCAATGGTTCTGTTGTCGAGAATATTAAATTACAAAGCCAACGGGTGGGCAAACATTATTACCGGAATAATTATGACGCTTGTTCAAATAGCAACACTTTTTGCAGGTGAGCCAACAAAATATTACTTTTTCTGTAGCATTTTCGAAATAGGAACGACCATAGCTATTGTGTGGCTCGCGTGGAAATGGATAAATTCAGATTCAATAACCGATAAGTAGGATTTAAAATATGATTTGAATAACCTTAATAATAGCCCTGAAAATATGGATTAGTATAAACCCAAAAATTAGGTTAGCAACTAGCATTAGAAGTGTCGCACCATACAAACCAAATTTTTTTTTGTTATACTCATTACCTTCATGAGTGTAAAAAACACGTATTACACCCTCCTTTAAAAAATAACAATGATGAGCTTTTTGACCTTCTGTAATAAGGTATTCGTTTTTATTCAGGGTGAATTCTTCAAATAGTTCAGTTAAATCACGCCATGCTTCATCGGTAATTGATGAAAGCTTGTTAATTATCGTTTTAAACCCCATCATCTTAGCCGTTAATTACTATTTCTTTAGTTTTTTTCACATCTCCAATAAATATAAACATTTTGAATTTCAATGTGTTTATTATTTAGAAGTCAATTTAGCACTCATTTATAAAATTTTTAATGCCTAAAGAAGCTGAAATACAAGTACAAAGTACCAACCATCTTCAAACAGGAATAAGTATTGCCGTTCTCCCCTTTGTTAATATGAGTGCCGACCCTGATAACGAATACTTCAGCGATGGCATTACTGAAGAAATAATCAACGCACTAACCACCGTGAAAGGCTTGAAAGTCATTGCCCGCACATCTTCTTTTGCATTTAAGAATAAAAATATAGACGTACGAACCATTGGTGATAAGTTAGGAGTAAGCACTGTTTTGGAGGGGAGCGTCCGGAAAGTCAAAAAAAGGGTTCGCATTACAGCGCAGTTTATCAGTACTAATGACGGCACTCACTTCTGGTCAAAAAATTTTGATCGGGATTTGGAAGACATATTTGCCCTGCAAGATGAAATAAGTTTACACATTGCTGACCAAATTCGAGAAAATTTTGGTCACCTCAATATTCAGGAACATCTGGTTGAAGCGCCTACAAAAAATATGGAGGCCTACGATCTTTATCTTAAAGGTCGCCATCAGCATTTAATGTGGGATGGACAAGGAATGGTAAATTCAATAGCTCTCTATGAACAATGTGTAACAATAGACCCCTCATTTGCTTTACCTTACTTTGGTTTGGTGTATAGTTATGCCATGTATGGATCATGGACAACGAATAAAGGAATATTGCAGTTGTCAGAAGAGTACCTTAGCAAAGGTTTTAAGCTGGACAAACAATCCTATACAGGGTATTTTGGTAAAGCGACATTGTCCTTTTGGGGTCACTGGGATTTCATCAATGGGCATAAGTTTTTTCAAAAAGCAATAGAACTTAATCCATCCTATACGGAAGCAGAAGAAGGTTTATGTGAAATGTACACAGCAATAGGCTATTTCGAAAAAGCACTATGGCATGCCGATAATATTTTAAAAATAAACCCGCTGTCTCCAAATCATTATTTCACCAAAGCGAATATTTATTATTTAAAAGAGGACTATACAAAAGCACTGGAATGTATAGAGACCTCATTGAGCATCAATCCGGATTTTACACATCCCATTGGACTAAAACAACTGTGCTTAATACATATAAAAGATTACGAAAGACTAAATGAATTCTTAGATAAAACCCCTTTGGCAGAGAGACCAGAAGAGTGCAGAGTATTATACAAATTGGTAAATCCGGAAGATAAGATCGATATTGATATCAGCAGGGTTAGCTTAATGATAAAAAAAGAGATTGGGGAAGCACTTTTACCCTGGCGACTGTTTTTGTTGGTCCATTTGGGAAAACACGAAATGGCATTGAACTTTTTGGAAGAAAACATCAAAAGACGTACCGGTCAGATCATAAACTTTATGAATATTCCGCTGCTTAAACCTTTACACCAATATCAGAGATTTCAGGATTTGGTTCAAGCTGTTTTCCGGGCAGAACTATTACCACCTAATCCCGAAATACAAATACAAATACAAATCACCCCTTCTAAAGCCATAATGTCAGATGCTGAAATCGATATAGCATTAGACATTTTAGAAAAAGGAATGAAGGAAGAAAAGTGGTTTCAAAACCCATCTTTGTCTTTACGTGAGCTAGCCGAAAACCTAAAAATCAATAGCAACCGTCTTTCTTGGTTGCTGAATGAACGAATTGGCCAAAATTTTAATGAATATATCAATAGTTTTCGTTTGGAGAACTTCAAAGAGAATGCCCTAAATCCAGCTAATAGTCACCTTACCCTTTTAGGGCTGGCTTATGAAAGTGGTTTTAATTCTAAATCGGTATTCAATACCTACTTTAAAAAAACCGAAGGGATGACACCGAAACCTTGGTTGAGGTCTAATCAAATTTAAGCCTATTTAAAAAAGTTCTAAATCTCACTATTAAGTCCTGAATTACATTTCAAGACGATTCACTTTCCTTTTCACTTCATCTTTGCATTATCAATATGATAAAGCAGAGTAAATAGTCATTGGATAATGATTTCTTTTCCATTTACTAAATAAACGAACGATAATGGGAAGTGCTTTGTAGCAATTGGAATTTTAAAACAAAAATTATTAGTATCATGAAAAATTTAATTGTAATTCTTTTACTTTCTTGCACATTTAGTGCCTTTGCTCAAAAAAACTCACCGGATGGTAAAGAAAGTGAAGTAGTCCATAAGTACAGGGTAAGTTTACCTTATTTTATTATAACAGATCCAATCGGGGGGGGATGGAACGATCGAACAAGTACACAAATGGTAGAGTTTCATATAAAACGCAACCTCGATAATAAGAACATCATTGGAGTGAAGCTTGCCACCTGGCGATTGTTTCAACCTATGGGAATCCAATATTGGGATGGTCTTTTGGATAAGTTAGAAACAGAAAGTGAATTTTATCCAGGACATGTGCGAGAATCAGGAATAGGTATAACGTACCAACGCATGCTATGGAAGGGGCTATTTGCAACTGTTGAAGTTCTACCGCAATTTCAAACCTATATGGATCTGGACGGCAATAAACTTGGAAATGGTTTTAAAGTTTATAACTCGTTACATCTCGGCTACCATATCGACTTTTTTAAGAAACGATTTTTCATAGAACCTCAGGTTCATTGTCAGCACTGGATGTTTGATAACAATGCTCCTGATGGATTTAAGGAGTTGGACGATAAATGGAGGGACTACTTTCTTTTTGAGCCAAACATTTACGTAGGGGTGAATTTTTAAATTATAATCTGACAAGTCAAATCAATTACTTTTCATATAATTATTAAAAATATTAAAAATGAAAAACTTATTAGTTTTTGTATTTACGTTTTGCACGCTTCTCTCTTATGGCCAAAATGAGACCAACCAAATTGAAAGAAAAGGATTTGTCATTGGTTTTGGAATAGGCGGTGGTGTCATCAGTATATCTGATAGCGATCAAGCAGTACCTTTCGACGAAGCTCAAGGCGGTGGCAGTTTTCCTAATTTAAAATTGGGTTGGATGGTCAATGATCGCCTGGCTATTCTAGGAATGTATTCTGGAATGAGCTACGAATACGAAGACAAAGACCGAAGTTTTGATGCATTTATGCCATCAGTTCAATATTGGGTAAAAGACCGATGGTGGGTAAATGCTGGTGCAGGTCTGGCTATGGATTTTCCAGCAATCTATGAAGAGAACATTAAAGATGAAGATTGGAATTTTGGTGGAGCGGTTGCCTTCAGTACAGGGTATGAATTAGTGCAAAAGAAAAACTTTGCACTAGACCTTCAAACCCAACTGCAGATGGGATGGACTAATTTAGATAATGATAAAGATCGAGACGCTGTAGTGCTCTCTATTGGACTAGGATTTAATTGGTTTTAAAAATGGATGCCTTAAAACATTTACATAGCGGTGAATTTTTAGGCTATAGTCAGACAAGTCAGGATTCACAACTCTTGACTTTTATCTAACTGGTTCACAATTATAATTCCGAACCTCAATAATATAATTCCGAACATTTTAGCGACACGACCACCGTACTTTTACTTCGTAGTTTTTTAATAATCACTTAAATATTAAAATGATGAAATCAAAACATTTAGTATTAGGAGCAACAGGTGGAATTGGATTTGCATATACAGAAGAATTACTCTCCAACAACATTAACACAACAATTCTTGTAAGAAACAAAGAAAAAGCAATTAAGCTATTTAATAACCACCCACTATTGGAAGTTATAGTAGGAGACGTAAATAATCTTGCTCAATTAAAAGAAATTTCAGCAAATAAAGAATTTATATTTCTCGGTATCAATGTTCCTTATCAATTATGGGAAGAACAAATGGAGAATATAGTTTCGAATGTAATCAACGCGGCAAAACAGAATAAAGCAACCATATTATTTCCCGAAAATAATTATGCATTTGGAAATATTGATAAACCCATAACCGAAAGTACAGTTCCGCTACCAAACACAAAAAAGGGGAAACTTAGGTTTAGATTAGTAAATAGTTTAAAAAAAGCAACCGAACGCAACGATTGTAAAGTTATAATAATTCGTCTCCCGGATTTTTTCGGTCCAAATGTTACCAATGCTTTAATTAAACCAATTTTTGAAGAAGCAATACACAACAAATCTATAAAGTGGATAATAAATGCTGACATACCACATCAATTTGCATTTACTCCTGATATATCAAAATACTTCCATTCATTAACACTTGAAAATAATTTACCTAATTTCTTTTTAATCAATTATAGCGGAATTACCGTTAGTAGTATTAAAAAATTAAGTGAGAAAATTAGTGCGATTCAAGGAAATCCAAAACCGGTGAAAGTAGCACCTAAATTTATACTGAATATAATTGCCTTGTTTGTCCCGGAAGTAAAAGAATTAAAAGAAAACTTTTACCAATTTGAGAATAGCATAATATTAGTTGATGATAAATTGAAAAGTATGTATCCAAAAGTTAATGAAACAAATTTAGATACAGCGTTAAAAATAACACTTGGTTGGTATGAAAACAATATGAAATAGAATAATACTTGCCTTTAATTGTAAACATAATTGGCAATTGTGTGAGAAAATCAAAGGTTTTATCTTTACTTCCCGATTCTCTTTCGAAACCTTCGGGACTTGTTCCTTACCCACATTATTAAACCGTAATTGAAAACTCGAAAAGCCTTGCGTATTTCGGAGAACCTGAATTTGCAAAAGTAGTTTATTCAAGCTCTTATGTTGGGCTCTAACAAATTGGCGATTGCTATAAGCAGAGAATTGAAGGTTTTAAAGCCAAAAATAAAAACTGAGACTTACCTTTTGAGAAAACTACATGAAACGAAATTTTATGGATACCCGGGTACAGTCATCGTTGAACAGGATTTATACTGGATGAAGAAAAAGTAAATCGTAAATCATTAAATCGTAAATTACCCTTCCTCTCTTTGCCCTTTGCCCACAACTTTACTCTATCCCTTCCAATTTCCTATTGATTATTTGCTTATTTTTATCATTCTAAAGCCAAAAACAATACCGCTTGTTCAACCAGTTTCAAATAACAATCACAACAACGAAAACCGCAAACATTCATTTGCAGGTAAATCCTGTTATTACCAAGAGTAAAAATGAAAAAAAGTATAAGAACTTCGGTATATTAACTAGTTTGCCAGTAATGCTAGAGCGCAATTTGAAACATTATCACTTATGGCAAAAAAGAAAAAAAGTCAAGTCTTGAGAATTTGATACAGTTGAGAAATTTGGATTCCGACTTCTACGATGCAGTGAAACTGAATTTGACGGAAAAGGATACTACCGCATCAAATCTATGAAAAACAATCAATTGATAAAATATGACAATCCAAAATATGGAACGGTGACATCTGATTGAATTTCAATTTTGACATATGCAGTCTGGATTGAAATTATATCTGATCAATTGAAACCCACAACGATTTAGGATTTGCTTGGCGAAGAATGAGTCAATATCGTAAATCAATAGAACATTTCGAAAAAGCTATCAAGCTAAACATTGCCCTTCATGGAGAAAACCATAGCGATACAGCTTATTCCTATCATCAAACAGGGGAATCTTTTTACTATTGGGGTGATTTCACCAAAGCCGTATTGTATCACGAAAAAGCCTTAGCAGTTAGACAAAATCTACACGGAGAAGAACATTCTGATGTTTCTTGGAGTTGGAATTGTTTGGGAACTTGTTGGTGGAAGCTGGCTGAATTTAACAAAGCAATTGAATTTCACACGAAATCACTTAATATCAACCTAAGCATTGTTGGTGAAGAACACCCCGATGTTGCTAATGATTGGAATAACCTTGCCTTGGTATTTGATGACTTAGGGGAATACCATAAAGCCATTGATTATTACGAAAAAGCATTAGCCAGCAATCTGAAAACATATGGAGAAGAACACCCCCATGTTGCTTCAAATTGGAACAACCTTGGCTCGGCATGGAAAAGCTTAGGGGAATACCATAAAGCCATTGATTATTATGAAAAAGCATTAGCCAGCGACCTGAAAACATATAGAGAAGAACACCCCGATGTTGCTATTGAATGGAACAATCTTGGTTCGGCATGGGACAACTTAGGGGAATACCATAGAGCCATTGATTATTACGAAAAAGCATTAGCCAGCAACCTGAAAACATATAGAGAAGAACACCCTAAGGTGGCTACAAATTGGAACAACCTTGGTTTGGCATGGAAATGGTTAGGGGAATACCATAAAGCCATTGATTATTACGAAAAAGCATTAGCCAGCAACCTGAAAACATATGGAGAAGAACACCCTAAGGTTGCTACTAGTTGGAATAACATTGGCTCGGCATGGGTCAGCTTAGGGGAATACCACAAAGCCATTGATTATTACGAAAAAGCACTAAATGTCAGAAGATTAAAGTTAGGAAAGAATCATGAAAACACCATTGATACGCAAGAACTATTATTGAAAGCACAAAATAAACTAAACGAATCAAAGCCTTGCTTCTTTAAAAGACTTTTTGGGTAATTTATTATATGCAAATATTACAAAAACTATTGTGAATCTATCTAAATTGCAAATAAGCACAAGCGGTAACAAAGTACATATTTCAGAGCGGGGTTGGTGCGGTTTGTAACTGCGGCTCTCGCATCATCGTTCCGTCCTCGCGGACAGGAACGAAGCTCCGAAATCCGCTCCGCAACATGTACCAACCGTTGGCTGTAATACAAGAAGACCCTGCAAAAATTGAACATTATGACAATAAAAGAAGCGATACTTAAAACACTTGATGACATTAATGGATTGACAAACTACATGGATGTTTACAACCATATTGTTGAGAACGGATATTATGATTTTAAGGAGGCTAAAACTCCAGCTTCGACAATTTCTGCATTATTGGGAGATTTCATACGAACCGGAGACACGAGAGTTAAACGGATTAAAGAAACTGGTGGAACTTACTCTTATTATTTGACAAAAAATGAGGCGAATATCGGAATTGATACGTTAATTGAAAAAACAACTATCGACCCTAAAAAGACTAATAAAAAGGGGACTTATGATGAACGAGATTTACATATTTTGTTAAGTAGCTATTTGAAAAATACCGATATTTATTCAAAGACTATTTTTCATGAGCAATCTTCAAATAGTAAGGATAACCACCAAAAATGGATTCATCCCGACATGATTGGGATTAAGTTTCTAAATCTACAAACTAAGGTTAGTAAAAACTTTATTAAAGCTATTAACCGAGTTGATACTTTTAAACTTACTTCATACGAACTGAAAAAAGAGATTAATTCCGATTATGAGTTAAAGAAATGTTTTTTTCAAGCAGTTTCAAACTCTAGTTGGGCAAATTACGGATACCTTGTTGCATTTGAGATAAGTGATAGTTTAAATGAAGAAATGGAAAGACTAAATCAATCGTTCGGAATCGGAATAATTGAGCTGAAATCGAATCCTTATGAAAGTAAGGTTCTTTATTCTGCAAAATACCGAGATTTGGATTTTAAGACAATTGATAAGCTTTGCAAGATTAATAAGGACTTCGAGAAATTCATGGAGCAAGCAGAAAAATTATTGACAGCTAATGAAAGATACGTAACCGCAACGGAACGAGAATTAGAAGAATCTTGTGATAAGTATTTTCAAAGTGATACGGAAATGGAAGAATATTGCAAAAAGAAAAATATTACGATTGATGAATAAAGTACTACAGCCAACAATGTGTATAATTCATAAGGGTTTCAGAGGTATTCGAGCGTTTTTGCTCGCTTCAATTTTTGGTGGTAAATTGATAGGTTTGAAGCCCGAAATCCCTTACGAAATCATACACTAACCGTTGGCGTGCATTGTAATTGCGACACATAGACATCGATGAGATTTGATAAAATAGATATAGTTAAATCAAAAGTTAAAGGACGGCTTGTAAGAAAAACTTGGCTTATCGAACCAATTTTTGACTATCTTTTTTATGGGTTAATTATTGTACCCTTTCCTTTTTTTACAGGACTTTCTTTTATTGATAATATTAAAAATCGGGAGAATTTATTCTTTGCGACAATATTGTTTTTAGCAACGTTGACTCTTTTTGGACTTTTATTTTATTCAATCGTAAATTTAGACAGACTTAAACGAGTTCAAGGAACTTTGAAAGAACAAAATAGAGAGCAAATAAAAGCAGTAATAGAACAACTTGGTTGGACAATCCAACATCATAATCAACAAATGACAGTTGCAAGTCCGCCATGGAGTATTTTTTCTACAAATTGGGGGCGACAAGTGGTAATTCTTTATGACAGAGGAGATATTTTAATTAACAGCACGACTTATGGACTGCATGACTTAAAATCTCCCTTCCATTGGTTTGGAAATAGAAAATTAGAAAGACAATTAATAGATGGTTTTGAACAGAAAAAATGAACAACGAACCGCTAACATCAGCTACCCGTCAAGCGCGGGTTCGGTGGTTTTCGGTGTGCATCTTTCCGCTCAGACTGCTTTTCCGGCTTGACAGGAAATCACCCGTAGTCCGCTATTCGTTTAGTTCCTAACTTAACCGTCAACTTCATTTTCCATTGGCTCACTGCACAAATTCGTTCATTTTCGGACTGAAAGGCAGTTAATATTTACTATTTTTGACAAATGAGTTTAGAAAAAAAAGAAATGCAACCTCTGGGGGAAATTTTTGGATTTCCTATTGACAATGAAAGCGACAGAGCAATTCGTTATCGTTTCAATAAACTTTGTCCTTACAATAACATTGTTTCCAATTGTACTAAAAACAGTATTGAATTTCCGTTAGGTGTTTGCAGTCTAAACCACAAAGGCAAACAGGTAATCATTTGTCCGATAAGGTTTCGGGAAGATTGGACAATAGTTAGCGATGCAGCCAACTTTATTTTTGAAGGTAAAGCAACCTGGACTCATGTTGGAGAAGTAAGGCTAAAAGACAAGCATGGCAAATCAGCTGGAAATATTGACTATGTTTTAGTTTCTTATGATGACAAAGGTCGGGTTTTGGATTTTGGTTCGCTTGAGGTTCAAGCAGTTTACATTTCAGGAAATTTGACAGGGCCATTTACTGCATACTTAGAAAATCAATCATCTGAATTTAATTGGACTCAGGCTTTTAAATATCCGAAGCCTGATTATCTTTCTTCATCAAGAAAAAGACTAATTCCTCAAATAATCGCAAAAGGCTCGATTTTAAAACAATGGAATAAAAAACAAGTTGTTGCATTACAGACAAGTTTCTACAATACCTTGCCAGCACTTCCTGAATTTGACAAATCCGAATCAGACTTTGCCTTCTTTCTATATGACCTTGTTCCAGATAAACAAACAAAAGTTCTATCGCTCAAACTTCAACGAATAGTTTATACAAAATTTGCAAGTGCGTTAGAACAAATTGCGAAATTTGAAGCAGGTTCTATAAGCCAGTTTACAGAAATACTACAGAAGAAACTTGACGCTAAAAGGGCAGGTTTTTCTGATATTGATAACTTTGAAAACTTAGTTGTAGAATGACACGCCAACTGACTATGTTCGACATGGGCGAACAAAATAATACCCAACCTATCATTAATGTTGCATCTGTTCCGCAACGTAGTCCATTCCGTTATCCGGGCGGTAAAACATGGCTCATTCCTACAGTTAGACAGTGGTTAAAACAAGAAAATAAAACCGTTAAAGAATTAATTGAACCTTTTGCAGGTGGCGGTATTGTAAGTTTGACAGCAGCTTTTGAAAAACTGGCTGTGAATATTACAATGGTTGAATTGGATGAGGAAATTGCGGCAGTTTGGGAAACTATTTTAAATGGTAAAAACAAATGGCTTGCAGATAAAATTTATTCTTACAACTTAACACATGTAAACGTAAAAACTGAATTTGAAAACCCAAACAAGGATCTTCAAGACATAGCTTTTTGCACTATTTTGAAAAACAGGGTCTTTCATGGTGGCATTATTGCAAAAGGTTCAGGAATGATTAAAAATGGTGAGAATGGAAAGGGTATTAATTCACGTTGGTATCCAAAAACATTGCGAGATAGAATACTTGCAATTGGTCATGTTAAAGACAAAATAGAGTTTATTCATGGAGATGCTTTTGAAGCAATAGAACAGAATATAAATAATCAAAATGCTTATTTCTTTATTGACCCACCTTATAAAATTGCTGGTAAAAGACTTTACACATACTTTGACGTTGAACACGAAAAATTGTTTGAGTTGACTGCTCAACTTCAAGGGAAGTACATGTTAACTTACGACGACTCTTCTGAAATAAGACAGCTTACAAAAAAATACAATCTGCAATACAGAACGATTCCAATGAAGACAACCCAGCACATTGAAAAAAATGAGATCATAATTTCTGACAACTTCTCTTGGTGGACTGAAAGCAAATACGGATAATAACAAATTAGGAATTAAGGCACAGTTGAGCCCTGAAAAAAGGCAGTAGGTTTGAATACTTACTGCCTTTTTTCAAGGCTGTGCCGTATCGATGAGCTTGCACAATTGTGTTTTAATTCGTGTTGGACTAAGCCCTTGCAGCTCAAAGGGTAACCATAGGGGGATTTAATGCTGGCCGCTTATTTTTCAATACATTTTCTATCCCCCTTTTTGGTTGATTTTGCCCTGTCCAAAAAAGTGCATATTTCAGAGCGGGGTTGGTGCGGTTTGTAACTGCGGCTCTCGCATCATCGTTCCTTTCTCGCTGACAGGAACGAAGCTCCGAAATCCGCTCCGCAACATGTACCAATCGTTATGGGCATAGTACAAAATCGCTCGTTGAAACAGTTTCTATATAACGAAACTTTTAATTACCTTTGAAACGACTATAAAATATTACATGGATAAGAATTTCGACATTGTATTTTTAGACGAAGCATTTGAATTTCTTAGTGGACTTGACAAAAAGCACTACGAAAAAATCCTTTTTAATATTCGTAAAGCTCAGATAGATCGTGACCCTGAACTTTTCAAAAAATTAAAGGATGAAATCTGGGAATTAAGGACACTCTATCAAGGCTTTCGATATCGCTTACTTGCATTTTGGGACAAGACAGATTCTCAAAATACATTAGTTGTTACGACACATGGATTTATAAAAAAGCGCAGTAAAGTACCGGACAATGAAATTCAAAAGGCGAACCAACTAATGATTAAGTATTTTGAAGATAAAGAAAAAATGAAAACAAAAAAGAAATGAAAACACACACTTTAGATGAGGTTACAGATAAACTTATTGGTAAAATTGGGACACCTGATCGAGATAAGTTTGAGTACGAGTTACAAATTGATTTAATTGGACAAGCAATTAAGCAGACAAGACAAGAACGTAATTTGACACAGGAAGAACTGGGAAAATTAATTGGTGTTCAAAAGTCTCAAATTTCTAGAATTGAGAGTAATGCCAGCAATGTTACTATTGACACATTAATGCGTGTTTTTAATGCTTTACAAGCAAAAGTGAAACTTCAAGTTGAATTACCACATTTCAAAATTAGTCTCGGACAATAACTGCGCCCCATAACTGCAAACTACCCGGCAAGTCAGGTTGCGGTGGCTCGCTGATAGGAAACTAATATTTTGAAAATGCAACTCTTCGTAGGAAATTCATCGGTTCACTCCCGCCTTGCGTTTTGTTGCGGAACGTTCCTGTTAATTGAATTGAAGAAAGAAATTCCCGTTCGCAGCCCGGCACCCGAGAGTTCACATCGAGTGGTTCCATAATACCATCCGATACAACTGTTTTCGAAACCTTTTCCAAAGTTCAAAACTTTCGAAAAGTTAAAAGCAACAACAGCCCTTTACTTTCAGCTTAGTAGCAACCAATTGTTAAAATGTGACACATATTTACATTCTTATACTCCGGCCATAGAAATCATACAATTCCCTTTCATAATCTTTTTTATTAATGTTATCGGGGTCGTACTCCGGAGCATTTTTAATATGTTCTTTGGTTAATTCTATTCTCACTTCCTGATTTGGAAAATTTATTTCTTCAACATATTCAATTGGTAAAATTACCTTTTTACTCCAGGGAACAAGATTTTTAGTATCGAGAACAACATATACAATCTGCCAGTCCAAATCATCAATTATCAGGTCTTCAATATGCCCGAATGTATCATCAGAGGAGCGAATGAAATAACCTTTGACTTCGAAGAAACTACGTAAGCTCGTCTCTGTATTTTCTTCGATTTTCCGATTTTTCGGAACCCTGAATAATCGATTACTTGTAAACAGCGATTCCCTGCTTGGGTAAAATGACTTATCTCCCCCCGGCCAGTACGGAACCAAATCATAATGTTCAGATAATTGATTTTCATATTTTCGGGAAACAGGCAGATTATGTTCCAAACCGGGAGATTCCTCAATTTTCGTGACAATTAAATCAATAGGAAAATGTTTATTTTCCCAGTCAGGCTTTCCAATTTGTTCGCGCGGAATTAAAACTCTCTTTTCAACAAAAAAATTACCTAATTCCACATCCAAATACCTGATTATCCATGAATCTTCATCAAATAGAAAGTTTTTAACCGAACCCTTTTCCCCTTCAATGGCTTGAACTGTATATTCGCTGAGTTTTTCTAAACTACGTTTCATGATTTTAATTTTATATTTAAAATGATTACTTCAAAAATGTGCCAAAATTTATTTTAAGCTTATTTGTATTTTAAATATCTGTATTTGTGTATTTTACGAATTCTCATTAATTCATTATGGAAATGATCGAAGCAAATTTTTTCGACAGAATGTGTAATAGTTTCCACATTAGATGTGCATAATTATTACAGCGGCGGTTTTATGTCCGAAATAATTATGGTTGGAATTTCCTATGATAAAAACAGGTTGAGAGATTTAACTACCTCAACCATAAAAACACAATACGGAATGCCATTTACAAAGCCATCGACACGGTTGTCATTCAATTTAACAATACAACAAACTTTCATGGATATGACTGAAATTTAGTGGAAATCATATATAGCCGTGTTGTGAAAATAGTTAGACGGGATATTCCGAACGAGTAGGAAATCGGATAAAAGAAATAAAATTCCTTTTTACTAAATCGTGAAATATATGTAGTCAAACAGTTCAGTGCTATTATTGAAAAAGTGAAGAAAAACGTAATTTAAATTGAATAAGGGTTAGTTTTTTAAAAATGATTTTTGTATATTTGTAGTGCATTGACCAATCTGGTCAATTGTGTGTTTGGGGGTTAACATTTTAAAGAGCGGCTATTGAGTCGCTCTTTTTCATTAAAAAGTTTATTTACTTTTTCGTTAGCTGATTAGAATGATTTTTAATTATAAAGAATCAGCAGTATCAATAAAACCAGGTAGTTGATCGAAATCAGCTTCAACAATTTCTTTATAACTATCGGCATTGCCAATGAGACAGTCTTTTCTGAATATTATCTTTCTTTTTAGACCGATGAAATATCAGGAATAAGATAATTATATACACATCACTTTACAGGTTTTAAAAATGACGTGTTAGTGCCGATCTCCACCAGGTGTAATATTTTCCCTCCAAATCTTTAATTGATGGGAACCGATAAAAAAGAAAGTTTTCTTTTTCTCCTATAAAAAATCCGGTTTTTATGGTCCTGTAATTTAAATCTCCTTGCATATAGCGCAAAACGGTTTTTGTGCTTTTGCCTTTTATTTCGTTTAATTTAATAAGGCAATCTCGCAAATGGTCGGGGTTTGAATAGGGTAAGTTGTGTAATGGAGCATTAGGATCTAAAGCAAGTTCATTTAATAACAACTCAACAAATAGAACTTTAGGTGCAGAAACCGGTTTCGAAGTATCAGTTAAAAAATGTACAAATTTATCCGGACTCAGTTTGCTTGCAACGCGGGTTGCAATGGGGTTAAATTGTTGATATAAATGTGTATCATCTGTTTCTGTTTCTTCAAAAGATGTTGACTGAAGTTCCAGAACCTTTCCGTCATCGGTTGAGAGATAGAGGTTTTTCAGGGCTGAAAGTGGAGTTTTTTCCAGACAACGGTAAATGCTGAAAAAAACGGATCTTTTTGGTTCACCATTAGTGTATGGTACTAACTCTCTTTCAATATGTTTCTCAGGTAAATTTTTGAGTTTGAAAGGATCGATTTCGAAGAAAATATTTTGTCCGTGGATTTGTTTCCGCGTTCCCACCGACAAATAATTCCCAAATTCAAAAGGTGCCAGATGAGAAGCAATTAAAGACTCGGGAGTGATTACAAGGTAATAGAATTTTTTCATGACATTGGATTTTTTATTAAAGTTACTTATTATAGAAATGATAGTCAATAGCAGATTCAACAGATGAATAGTATTAAGAGCTCAATTTACTATCTTCGAAAACTTAAAGAACATAACTTATGAAAAAGACAAACCGGGTTCTTTCTATTGATATCATGCGCGGATTAACACTGTTTTTAATGTTATTTGTTAATGATTTATATGTACCCGGAGTTCCACAATGGTTGGTCCATACTAAGATTGATTTCGATGGAATGGGTTTGGCTGACTGGGTGTTTCCGGGATTTCTTTTTATGGTTGGAATGGCGGTTCCGTTTGCCATTCAAAACCGACTAAAAGTTGGTGACACGACTCCACGGGTTTTAGTCCATATTTTAATCCGAACAATCAGCCTGCTAATTATCGGGGTATTTATGATGAACAGCTCCCTACTTAATCCTGATTTATCAGGAATAAACAAAAATTTATGGGCAATTCTAATGTATGTTTCTGTATTTCTTGTGTGGAACCATTACACGAATTTTAACAGAATTTTAACTTACATTTTAAAAGGATCAGGAATTTTGGGTTTAATAATCCTTGCTGCGGTTTTCCGAAGCGGTACAGCAGATAATGTAGGTTGGTTAACAACCGGATGGTGGGGAATACTTGGTTTGATTGGTTGGGGATATTTTGTGGCTGCTGTTGTGTATTTAATTTGTAAGGACAGTTTATTGAAAACCGCAGTTTTTTTAATTCTTTTTATAGCGTTAAATATACTGTCGCAACTAGGTCTTACAAATTTTTTGGATTCGGTAAAACCGTTTTTTGGTGTGATGTTAAGTGGTAATGTCCCATCCATTGTTCTAACAGGACTGGTTTTAAGTTTGATACTTCGAAATCTGGAAAAAAGGAACATCAAATATTTTTTAATAGCAGGCATAATACTTGGCGTTCTGGTTTTAGCATTCGGATTTGTATTGCGCAACTGGTTTATTATATCAAAAATAAAGGGAACACCAAGTTGGGCAATGATTTGTAACGGAATTAGTATTCTTGTTTTTATGTTACTCTTCTTTGTAATAGATGTTTTGGGGCTGAAAAACTGGTCGGTAATATTTAAACCTGCCGGACAAAATTCGCTAACAACTTACCTAGCTCCTGATATTTTATACTATTTAATATGGATGTCCAGTATACCCGTTCTGTTTTATAAACATTCCGAAATACAATGGGTAGTTATTACCGGTTCGCTGGTCTGGGCATTTTTAATGATTGGTTTTGCCGCTATTCTTTCGAAAATTGGTATACGTTTAAAGCTATAACTGAATATTGTCATTTCTTTAAATCTGATTGCACGCATTTAAAGTAATGAGATATAGAATGTATGTTCAAACTACTGCTAATTAAAAAATAAAATACTATTTAGTATTGAATTATAAATAATAGTTGTAAATTGCTGATAATTAATAAATAATTATCAATATTATGAAAAATAAGTACATGGATTTTAAAAAAGTTTTGGTCGCATTAATTGTGTTTACTGTTACTATTGGAGTATTCCCGCCACTGGGAAATGCTCAGGAAAACGAACAACCGCTTTTTGCGTTGGTGGAATGTATGAAAGTGAAGCCCCAAAACGAGGAAAGTTATCTGAATATAGAAAAGAATATCTGGAAACCTTTGCATCTTGAAAGAGCTAAACAAGGGAATATTGTCGGTTGGTTTTTATACAAAGTGCGGTTCACCGGAACTGATGATGCATACAATTATGTAACTGTGACATTGTTTAATAACCCTGTAAATATTGAAGATCCCTGGAAAAATATTGAGCCTGCAAAGGTGCTTCCCGGAAAAGATTTGGATGCGGCAATGAAAGAGACAGGTGAAAGCCGGGATATGGTTTCAAGTATGTTAATTAACAGGCAGGCATCGGTTTATCCTGACGGTGGACCTGGAGATTTTAAATATATTCAGTTGGATTATATGAAAGTTGAACAGGGAAAAGAGAATGATTACTGGGATTCAGAAACAAATATATGGAAACCCGTTCATCAGGAATTTATTAAAGCCGGTTCACGTGTTGGATGGTCATTGTGGGGACGGGTTTTTCCATCGGGTGCAGGTTTGGATTATCAGTATGTCACAGTAAATTACATGGCAGATTTTTCAAAAATTGGTGTTGCTGATTATAATGATGCTTTTGCAAAAGCACATGCAGGTAAAAACATGGATGATTTGTTCGCAAAAACAAATGCCTCACGAACTCTGGTAAAATCGGAGTTATGGGAAGTTGTTGATAAAGCTTTTGCACAATAAGTTCTGGCAGGTTTTTATTCATGTTCTCACTCAAAGTGAGGGTATGAATAAAAAGTACAACCAGGTATTTTATTTCATATTGAATAATTGTAATATGCATAATGTGAAATCCTAAAATTTTTGGTTATGATAAATAAATACGATTTTACCTTATCGGATCCCGATACTTTTAAAGTATTTTCAGCAAAAGATCTCATTTTCCTATACTGGATTTGCCCACAGGTCGACAGGCATCTGAAACTATTTAATCATTACAATGAGATCGTTTTTACACTTACAGGGATGAAAACTTTTCATCATAACAATAAATCCTGGCCATTGACTGACGATACAGCTTTATTCATAAAGAAAACGGCATACACAACCGAAAAACATGAAATGGTAGGCTGGGAAGTGCTTGCATTCTTTTTTCAGGACGCATTTTTACGGCAGGTTTACAATGAATACAGAGAATATTTACCCTTAAAAAATCTTCCGGCTCCTCCAAAAGATATGTTTGTGCAAATTAAAGTGAATGAAACAATTAAGGCTTTCTGTTACAGTATCGTTCCATATTTTAAACAAAAAGTACCACCCTCTGAAAGTTTGCTCGAATTGAAATTTAAAGAAATTATTTTCGTAATCCTTTCAGAGCCAGAAAATGCAGGATTGCTTTCATTTGTCCACAGTATCGTCGATCAGCAGAAAACACCGATTTGGGAAGTGATGGAAGCAAATTACATGTTTAACCTCACTATTGACGAATATGCCCGGATTGCAGGCCGAAGCACAGCAGCATTTAAGCGTGAATTTAACGAACATTACGGAACTTCGCCTGGCAAATGGTTGACCAACAGAAGACTTGAACGCACAAAACTTCTGTTGGTAACAAGTAAAAAAACAATAGGTGAAATTATTTACGATTGCGGATTCGAAAATGTATCGCATTTTAGCAGGGTTTTTAAAGAAAATTATGGAGTTTCTCCGATGCAATTCCGACAGAAAAACCCGGTAATTTCAATTGCCGAGTAGTTTAAATTAGTAACCCTTGTTCGTTTAAAATCTATCCCATTTTTTCAAATTAAATTTGATGAAATGGGATTTTATTTTTTCAGGCCCTTGATATACAAAATATAAGTATTTGTAATTTCTATTTAGATGCGATCCAAATAACAAAAAGTTTGAGCTAATAAGAAAAACTGAAACTCTCGTTTCAATCTAATTTTGAATTGACAATATTATTTATCAATTTAAAAAAGAAAAATTATGAAAAAGTTATTTTTTACACTATTTGTAGTATGTTTTGCATTAGTAGGCAAGAGTCAAAGTGAGTCGGGTAATGCAGGAAAGGATGCCGCACAGGTAATTCTTGAAAACGACAAAGTAAAAGTTACTGAATTTGTCAGTTCTCCGGGAGGAGATGCATGTGGAAAAGGAAAACACAGTCACAATGAACGCCTTGTGATTGCTATTACCGATGCTTCAATAAAACTTACCACCGATGATGGTAAAACCCAGAATCTGGATTTAAAAGCAGGCACTGCATTTTGGGGTAGTGCAGAGACACACTCGGTTGTAAACACCGGAAAACAATCGGCAAAATTTTATGCTGTTGAAGTAAAAGTAGGAAAATAGAAAATGCAGATACACAGTTGGTTATTGTTTTTGTGACAATAAACAAACTGTGTAATTTTTAAAATTAACTCACAGTAATAAATGATAATATGAAACTTGCAATTTTTACTTTAATGTTGGTTTGCTTCAATATAATTGGGTTTAGTCAAACCGGTAAGCATGCGAATTCGGTAAATTTAAATGAAGAAAAAGAAAAACAGGCCATCATTGAAACAGTGAATGCTGAAACTGAAAACTTCTTTAAAGGAGATTATGAAGGAGTTATAAAGTGTTTTGTACATTCTGATTATGCCTTTCATGCCTGGAATAATTCGGATGGAACATTTAATGCAACGGTTGGCTGGCCAGCTATTAACGAAAATTATAAAAATTATATCGGAAGCAATCCTGTAAAGGAAGGTACATCCAGCCATCCTATGGTTGAAAGACGTAACATAATTTTCAAGTTCTTTAACTCCGAAGTTGCCTTTGTTACTTAGGATCAATACAACAGTGACGAGGAAATGAAAACATTCCGGCTCAGCAAAGAAACCCGAATTATGGAAAAGCAAAATGGACTGTGGAAAATTGCCAACATGACGGCGTTTTAGGATTACAAGAACATTATTTCTGCTGAAAGTTTAAAGTAGCTTCAATACCAACAAATTGTTACTTTCAGAATTTCAAATAATTAAAACCAGTTGAAGTGAAGAAAATCCCGGGTTTTCCGGGATTTTTTTATTAAGTCAATTATAAAACGGGAACAACTTCCTTATCACATCATCCGTTGGCCTTCTCCCATATTCACAAATTTCAAAAGCCTCGGCATACTTTGCCTTGCTGGCTTTATCGTTTCCGTACCATTTGATTAGAGATTCCCTGGTTTTTTCATTTATTCCGGGTTTACGCCAGTCAGCAAGCCATTTTAGCCGTTCTGTTTCAGTTTTTGGCACTTCATCCAACGTACCGGTGGTCCAGGGCAACCATTCAAAAAACTGCGATTCGTGCGCGGCCATTGCATAAATTTTCTGGTCGAAAACAGCTGTGATGTCAACAGCAATATCGGGTTCGAAAGGAGTTGGTTTCTGAAATCCATCTTCGGTATATAGAAAAACAGGATTTCTTTTTAATGGGGGTGTATCGGGTACCACGTTGGGCACTATAACCATGTATGCAGCATCCTGTATTAAAATTGCTGTGTTTCTGTGGTCGGGATGGTAATCGTTAGGCCGGGGACCAATTACAATATCAGCATTCCACTGCCTGATTAATCTGATTATTTCCAGCCGAATGTCCAATGTTGGCATGAGTTCCCCGTCGTGATGGTTCAAAACAACATATTTTACTCCAAAGCGTTTTCCTGCTTCCTGTGCTTCGGCCATTCTGATTTTTGCCAAAGCGCCACCACCTTTTTCCTGATGTCCGGCATCGCCATTGGTTACTGAAACAAACATTACATTGTGACCGGCTTTTGAAAACAATATTGCAGTCCCGCCTGCATCAATATCACAGTCGTCGGGATGGGCACCAATTACAATCACATTTAATTTATTTTGAGCAGAAGAAAAACTTAATAAAGTCATAAGTGAAACAAAAAGGATTAATAATTTTTTCATGAGATCATTTTTACATATTCAATCGTCTAAATTTACGCATTTCAGAAAGCTTCCTACACTGAATATTAAAAAAAAATAAAATTTAATAGTCCTGGTGAAAAGGGAGTACAACCAGAATCAATTGTTGAATGCAGCTAATGAATAGAAAATGCCGCATAACTTTGGTTTTATTATATACATTTGTTTTTTGGGAATGTCGTTATTGCAAAAATTTTATGAAGTATATATCATTTATACTTTTGTATTTGGTGTGCTATGGTGTGTACCAAGCTGATGCGCAAAATAAAAGTATTACAGGAACAGTTATGTTTTCAGGGGATGGTAAAGCTTTACCTGGCGTTTCAGTTGTGGTAAAAGGTACTGGTATTGGCACCGTTACCAACAACAATGGAACTTTTAAAATTGATGTTCCGCAAAATGCGCAAACTTTGGTTTTTTCTTTTTTGGGTCTGAAAACAGAAGAAATGCCCATATTCTCAAATGTAGTTAACATAAACATGAATTCTGACCTAATAGGATTAAGTGAAATTGTTGCAACGGGTTATTCTGCCAGGGGAAAGTACGAAATTACCGGATCGACCTTTCAAATAAATGGCAAAATGGTTGCAAATGTTCCGGTAACTTCATTTGATCAGGCATTGCAGGGAAAAATTCCAGGTTTGGTTGTTTCAACTCCTTCCGGAACTCCGGGGACAATGCAGGATTTACGAATAAGGGGAGTTGGTTCAATTACTGCGTTAAATAACCCACTGATTGTAATTGATGGTGTTCCGGTAATAAATCCCGATTTAACAGGGGAAGTTCAGCGCAGTTCTTTTGGCGTATTATCGTCTTTGAATGGCCATGATATTGAAAGCATTACGGTATTAAAAGATGCGTCTGCCACTTCGGCATACGGAGCGAGGGGGTCAAGTGGTGTTATTGTAATTAACACAAAAAAGGGAACACCAGGTAAAACGAGGTATCAGTTAAATTCCTTGTTTGGATTTCAAAACAATGCTACAGAAGGTTGGGGAATTCTTAATGGTAGCCAGCGCGAAGAATTAATGCTCGAAGCTGTTCATAATACTTTTAATATTCCTGTTGAAGAAGCATATTATTTTCTGGTGGATAATAATATTACAAGTAGTTTAAAAACATGGAATGAAACTTATAATCGGAATGAAGGAAACTGGAATGATTTATTAAAGAATAAAAATGCCCTGGTTCAGAATTATGATTTTTCTGCCTCGGGAGGTGATGCTGCTACCACATTTTTCGCATCACTTGGTTACAACAATACCGAAGCAACGGTGGTTGGAGGAGGGTTTCAGCGAGTAACAGGAAAATTCAACTTTGGCCATTATTTTTCCGCAAAAATAAAATTTGGAACAAATATTATGTTTTCAAATACACGTCAGGACGCTTTTCTTGAGCAAAGTTTGTATTTCGGAAACCCGAATGCGACAAGATATTTGATGAGCCCGTGGGAACAACCATATCTTTCCGATGGAGTTACTTTAAACACAGCTACATCGTCTTCATTTTTCAACACTTTATATACCCTCAAAAATGATGTGTCTAAAAACGATTTAACCAAAGGAATAGTGAATTCCTTTATTGAATGGAAAATTTTCAGCAATCTGGTGTTTAAAACGTTATATGCGGGAGACTATAATGTAGCAGCTTTTCACGGTTATCAAAACCGTGTGCATGGCGATGGAAAACCCAAAGGTGGCTCGGCATTTCAATCGGTAACCCGCAATTACAACTGGGTTAGTCAGAATTCACTTGATTTCAAACAAACATTCAACAAGCACAACTTGAACGTTAAGGCGTTGATGGAATATCAGCAAAACAATAATAATTTTTTATCGGGTTCAGGAGAAAAATTTCCTGCCGACGGTCTTGTTTATTTATCAGCAGCAAGCTCTAATCTTGATGTAAATGCAGCTTTTACCGATTGGAAAAACATGTCATATTTGGGGATGTTCAACTATAATTTTTCTGACAAATACATAGCTGATTTGACCTATCGATATGAAGGTTCTTCATTGTTTGCTCCCGAAAAAAGATTTGGTAATTTTTGGTCAGTGGGCACCGCATGGAACATTAGTCAAGAAAATTTCATGAAAAGCATCCGTTTTGTTGACATTTTGCGTGTTCGTGGTTCATATGGATTATCAGGAAATTCAGCAATTGGTTTAAATCAAAATCAGGCCTTGTTAGGCTATGATAAAAGTTATGATAATCAGGGTGCGGTTTATCCGCGTCAGTTCGGTAATTCAAATCTTACATGGGAAAGAAATAAAAATATTGATGTTGGAATCGACTATTCATTTTTTGATGGCCGGTTAAAGGGGTCATTTGCCTGGTACCATAAAAAAACATTCGAGTTACTTCAACAGGTTCCAATGTCGCTAACTTCGGGCCATTCTTCCATTTTGATGAACGTTGGAAGCATGGTAAACAAAGGTGTTGAAGCTTTTATCCAGGGTGATGTTTTTCGCTCAAATGATTTCAATATCAATGTTTCTTTCAATATTGCAACTGTTAACAACAGGGTTACCCAACTTGCACAAGATGCTTCCGGAAACGATATTAACATTGAAGATCAACTGCGAAAAGTGGCTGTAGGACAACCTGTGTATGCATGGTACATGCGTAAATGGGCAGGTGTAAACCCTGAAAATGGAAATGCTCAGTGGTATATTAACGGAAAAGATGGCGACATCACAGAAAACTATTACGTAGCTCAAAAGGAATGGCAGGGCGAAAGCGCTATTCCAAAGTTTACTTCAGGACTGGCGACCCATATTCAGTATAAAGCATTTTTTGCTGATGTAAACCTGTACTTTGCCGGCGGCCATAAAATTTATGAAGACTTTTCCTTTATAACTCATAACACAGGTATTTACTCATTCAGCCTTTTTAATGGGGTTGATGATTTAATGGATCGCTGGCAGCAACCTGGTGATATTTCAGATGTGCCCAAAGTTTGGTATGGAACACGGGATGATTCACGCGAATCGACAAGATTTTTGTATGATGGTGATTATATGCGAATTAAAGATTTGGTGGTTGGATTAAATTTACCCAAAAAATTAACCGGTAGAATTGGTTCTGAAAACATTGCATTATCAGTGAGAGGAACCAACTTATTTACCTTTGTAAAGGACAAGGGGTTAAAGTTTGATCCTGAAGTTGGTGCCAATGGTTTGACACGAATGACAACCCCACCGGTTAAATCAATTGTTTTTGGTGTTAATCTGAATTTTTAGAATAATATGTGGATAATTTACTTATACCGGTTGTTAATGAAATTAACCTTTCGACTAGTGATTTTTTTCAAAAACTTGAAAAATATGGGTTCAACAATTTCTTTTTTCTGGTCACCCTCCTTTGGAAGGGTTAGGGGAGGCTTCTTTCTTCTTATTATGCTTATATCATGCACCGACAGTGATCTTGAACCAACACTTTCCAATGATAAAGATGTGGCAAATGGAATTAACAACTATGAAGATATACAGGGAATTGCGAACGGAATGTACGACAGAATGACTGTAACCAATTACTATGGCCGAAATATGCAAATATATGGAGAAGTGCGATCGGATAATTGCATTGCCAACGGGAACTCAGGTAGGTTTGTTTCTGAGGCACAAATGGCTGTAAATCCTGATAATTCCAATGGTCCGTGGGAAGCAATTTATGCTGTTATAGCTTCAGCCAATATTATAATCCAACAAGATATGACTTTAATATCCGGAGATTTACAGATTTTAAATCAAATTGCCGGACAGGCATACATTACCCGGGCGATGGCACATTTCGATTTGTTGCGCCTGTACGGACAACAACATGCAAATGGAAACCTTGGAATACCATATATAAAAACTTACAGGGGAGAGAACTTAACTCCCCGCAGAAATACTGTGGAAGAAAACAAAAAGGCAATTTTCGAAGATATTGAAACCGGGTTGTCTCTTATGTCAGAATCAAATAACCCAAAAACAAAACAATACATTTCTACTTATGTCGGATATGCTTTAAAAGCCAGGGTAGCGCTTTATTTTAAAGAATGGGAAATGGCGAAATCGGCTGCTCAAACTGTTATCAATTCAGGGAAATTTGAAATTATCGATATTGATGATTATGTTAATTCCTGGAAAGCTAAGAATGCAGTTAATTCAATTTTCGAATTGGCATTCAGTAGTTCCGATAACAATGGTATTAACAGTTTGCAATATATATACAGGGGATCAACCTATGGAGATATAGAAGTTTTAAACAACCTGATTTCTATATTTGAAGTTACCGATATTCGAAATTCTCCTGCCATGATTGGAACTGAAATGATAAAAAGTAAATTACTGCTTCGGAACATGGGTAAATTTCCTTCACCCGATTTCTCCGATAATGTTGTAATAATGAGGTTTGAAGAGGTCGTTCTTATTTTGGCAGAAGCCAAAATTGAATTGGGCGAAACGGATGCTTTACAAGTCTTAAACCTGATTCCTGAAAAACGTGGGGCAGCACTTTATTCAGAAGCTACAAAAGAAAATGTAGTTTTGGAAAGACGAAAAGAACTTTGTTTCGAAGGATTCCGATTTGATGATTTGGCGCGCACCGGCAATGATATTCCACTTGTTGATCAATTCAGACAAACTCATGGCGGACCAAAATATGGAAGCTACAAATATGCTTTTCCAATTCCAACTTTAGAGATGAATGCCAACTCAAATATGGTTCAAAATAATTTAAAATAAAATATTAACGATTCTGGTCTCCTGTATAACTTGTAATTACGCCTGTTCCAGCTTTATTAATATGGATTTCTTTTTATGAAACCATAAGATTCCCAATACAGTTTCAGTCTTATTTTTCCTAAATGTAATTGACCGAAAAACACTTTATTCTATTGCAACAAATTAAATCTTATTTGAAATGAATGGAATTTTAAACATAAATTGCAAAGAAATAACATGTAATGAGCATGATTATGGTAAACAATTCCAGAAAAGTTTTTTTTATTTATACAATTCAAATTGAATATAAAGTGTATCAAAAAAAGCAGTTAAATCAAAATTGATTATTGTAAACTGGCATATTAAAATGAAATTCGAAAAAAATCAATAACATGAAAAAATATTTCCTTATAATCCTTGTTCTTACAGCTATAGCCATACAACCATTACTGGCACAAAAAAAAGTTGAGGTACTTACTGTACCCGCCGGAAATGATTTTGCAAAAATAAATATCGGGGGAACCACTGTTTTGCCAAGTGGCAGGTTTTTAACTCCTGTGGGCGATTTTATCCGAATTACAAATGATGCGTATGGACTGGCTGTTTCTCCCGATGGTAAAAAATCGGTAACGCTCCACAACGGTGTTTTCTCCATAATCAACCTTGAAAATATGGAAGTACAGCGCATTCCTGATTATGAAGGGAAAATCAAATCACCACTTTCAAATGGCTCATTTTTAGGAGTGGCCTTTGCAAACGATTCAAAAACAGTATACCTCAGTGGTGGCGATAATGGGGCGGTAATTACTTACGATACAGAAAAACTTGTTCGCACCGATTCAATTTCACTTAATGGTAAGGTTGATGGAATAGATTATGGTGATAGTTTTACTTCTGATTTGCTTCTGAATGACGAAAAAAACGAACTGCTTGTGCTCGACCGCGCCAATTTCAGAATGGTAAGGATTGATTTATCGACAGGAAAAATTACAGGCTCGGTAGATGTTGGGCGGCAACCATTCGGACTGAGTTTAAGTCCTGATAAAAAGACAGCACTGGTGGCAAACGTGGGAATGTATGTTTACCCGGTAATTACAGGTGCAACGCCTGATAATTATGATTCGCTGATGATTTCGCATCATCCTTATGGAAACAACACACCCGAATCAATTCACGGAACTGTTGTTGAAGGCCGGGAGATTCCAGGTCTCGGAAGCCCGTTGCATCCCGATGCAATGAGCGTTTTTACCATCGATTTGCAAAGCAACAAAGTGATTGAAAAATTCAAAACTGGTCATCAAATCGGGCAAATGATTGAAGATGCCGAAGTGGTTGGCGGTGCAAGTCCAAATTCAATTGCCGTTGGTAAACAATTTGCTTATGTTACAAATGCAACAAACGACAATATTTCTGTAATTGATTATAAAAACCACAAACTGATTGGCGATATCCCCATTTTGGTTGATGCACGAATTGACAAATACCGCGGTTTGCTTCCTTTTGGAATAGCACTGAGCAAAGATGAAAAAACACTTTTTGTTGCGCTTCTTGGGTTCAATGCTGTTGCTGTTATTGATGTTGAATCCGGAAAAACTAAAGGTTTGATTCCATCCGGTTGGGGGCCAACAAGGGTAAAATTATCGCCTGACGATAAGGAAATTTATATTACAACCTGCCGCGGACTTGGTGCAGGACCAAATGGTGGGAAAGATTTTGTGCCACCAATCCAGGGTTATTATGTTGGTGACATCCAGTTGGGAAGTTTCCAAAAGTTAGACATGCCGGATGATGCGCAATTGGCAGAATATACACGTCAATCCATAAAAAACACTTTTAAAAGCGTGACAATAAAAAACGATAGGAAAAATCCAATGCCACCGTTACCCGGAATGCGAAAATCTCCAATAAAACATATTATTTATATTACCAAGGAAAACAGAACTTTTGACGAGATTTTTGGTCAGCTTAAAGGATCGAATGGCGATAGCACGCTGGCAAGGTTTGGCGTAAACAACGAATATACTTTGCCGCATACCATGTTTGGCAAATTTCCAAACCTGCGCATTAGTCCTAACCACATTAAGGCAGCACAACAGTTTTCTTATTCCGATAATTATTATTGCGACAGTGATGCATCAGTGCATGGGCATCACTGGATGGTTGGGGTAATTCCAAACGAGTGGGTGGAAGCAAATGCAGCAACTTCAAAAACTGCAATGGTATTTTCAAAGGCTCCCGGTCGTCGGTTCCCAAAAACTATTGGTAGTGTTGATCCTGAAGATTACGCCGAAATTGGCGGACTTATGGGAAGCGTTGGAAAGACAAAATGTTTCTTTTTACAATTTTGGCGAAGCAAACGAAGCCGGTCACGAACGTGAAGAATGGTACGACACAAATACAGGAGCCGCACATGGTGTTATGATTCCCATGCAAAATGCACTTTTTACAAGAACCAGCCACGATTATGCAGGGTTTAATATGAATATTCCCGATCAGTACCGTATGGATCAGTTTGAAAGGGAATTTACAGCAAAATGGATAAATGGAAATGAAAAACTGCCGTCATTAATAACCATGCAGGTACCAAATGATCATGGCGCCGATGTAAGGCCCGAAGATGGTTACCCGTATAAACAATCGTTTATGGTTGATAACGATTTGGCAGTTGGTCGTATTTTGCATTTTCTTTCCCGAACAAAATACTGGAAAGATATGCTTGTGATTATTACCGAAGATGATCCGCAGGGTGGGGTTGACCACATTGATGGTCATCGCTCGGTGCTGATGATGGCCGGACCATACGTAAAAAAGGGATATGTGTCCCACACCCATGCCAATTTTGGTTCAATTCTGAAAACGATTTACAATATTTTGAATGTGCCGTATGTGAACCAGTTTGACGTGACAGCATCCCTGTTACAGGATTTTTTTACTTCAAAGCCCGATTATACGCCATACACATTGGAAATGCACGATTCACGCATTTTTGATGCGGAACTATCAATGAAAAAATACAACAAAACCATTGACTGGCGAAAAATTGAACAGGGACCCGAAATTGATAATCCGGAGATAGAACGAAAGGTGATGTATAAGAAATAGTCAGAAGTCAGAAGTCAGAAGTCAGAAGTCCGGAGACCGAGGACTGAAGACCGAAGTTTTGGGATTGTGAGAAGGAAGTGGTGGTTTTAATTGCTGATTGCACAAATAAATTTAGAATAATAAAGTGTGCAACCCTTTCAGGGTTTTTGGTTAAATGATGTGATTTTTTCTATAACCATATCATCCATTTGGGATTGTAAAAACAAGTATGAAGGACAGACAAGATTATAGGATTTAAGTTCCTGGATGTGGATTTAAACCCAATTAGTATGGCAATAATGTAAGAACAATGTACCGATGACACTTGCTCATAAAAATTTGTAATTTTAAAAACAAAAATAGCATCAGATGAAGAAATTCTTTAAAATCCTTGGGTTCGTGGTTATTCTGCTGTTTGCAGCTTTGGTTACCTGGATGTTTGTAAACATGAGAGATCGCCATCCGGGATATAGTGCCAACATGAAAATAATCAACAATTCTCCCACGGCATTAAAAGTAGGGTTTGCAGCAATAACAATTACACCCGAAGTTCCCGATCGCTGGGTGGACAGTAACAACGATAACGAGTACAACCCGGGCGATGGCGATTCATTTACTGATGGAAATGAAAATGGCAAATTCGACCCCGTGTGGATTGCAGGTTTTAGCAATAGAAAACCTGCCAACGGCGTGCATGATGATACATGGGCTCGAACAATGATTGTTGATGATGGGAAAACACGCATTGCAATTGTTTCCATCGATGCCATTGGTTTTATGAATGATGATGTTGTTGACGTCCGCAATTTGATTTCTGCTGAAACTGGAATAAGCTACACTGTAATTTCTTCAACCCACACCCACGAAGGAGCTGATATGATTGGTATGTGGAGCGGCACACCTTTAAAAGACGGGCTTAACAAAGATTATATGAAATTTGTGAAAACCCGGATTGTTCAATCTGTTGAAACCGCAGTAAAAAACATGCAACCCGCAAGGCTGGAAATCTCGCAGGATTTAACCGGTGCAGTTCCGTTGGTGAAAGACACACGCAAACCGGAAGTTTTCGACTCAGGAATGCGCATGATAAAAGCGGTTGATAAAAAGGAGTGGGGAAGTTCTGGGTTCGCTTGTTGCCTGGGCCGATCACCCCGAAACATTGTGGAGTAAAAACCTGCTGGTATCGTCCGACTTTCCACATTTTGTGCGCGAAGGCGTTGAAAAAGGAGTTTTTAATGGTGACTCTTTAATGAAACCAGGTATTGGCGGCATTTGTGTTTATATAAATGGCGCAGTTGGCGGATTGATGACAACACATCCAAGTCTACCTGTAAAAGATCCGTTTACAAGCGAAGAATACAACGAACCCACTTTTGAAAAGGCAGAAGCACAGGGAAAACATCTTTCACTGCTGGCTTTAAATGCGATGGAAAACCCTTCTGAAATTCTTGAATCTGCAGGCATTTCAGTAGTTGTACGCACACTGCCCATGAAAATCGACAACACGATGTTCAAGCTCGGTGCGGCACTTGGAGTAATGAACCGTGGAACTATGGGTTGGATGAAAATGCGCTCTGAGCTGGCGGTAATTACAATCGGTCCACTTACAATGGTTACAATTCCGGGCGAAATTTATCCCGAAATTGTGAATGGCCCTATTGATGCGCCCGATGGAAATGATTTTGGTATTCAACCACTGGAAATACCTCCAATTCGTGAAATGATGCCCGGCAAATACAAGTTTATTATTGGCCTGGCCAATGATGAAATAGGCTATATCATCCCTAAAAGTCAGTGGGACGAAAAAGCACCTTACACTTACGGACGGGATAATTCACCTTATGGTGAAGAGAATTCTTTGGGACCCAAAACCGCCGGAGTAATTCACAGCAATTTAAAAGAGATGCTGAGGGAATTGGAAAAGTAGAATGCTTCAGAGTTCAAAATGCAGTTAATAAGCAACAAATATCTATCATGAAAAAACATATTTTCAAAACCATTTTCAAAGGTTTTCTTACCATCCTCGCTATATTTATTTTGATTATGCTGACACCGCGAATCATTGGTTCTGTATTTCCCAATAAGGCACCCATTGGTTATCATTTCGAGTTGCTGGATTATCTGGCAATTGGTGTTGGACTTGAAAAACTGGCTGACCTTGAACCGGATATTCCTTCTGATATTGAGGAGATTAAAAATATTGAATACAAGAATGTCAATGGAAAATCATTACAGCTTGATATTTATAAACCCAGGCATATAATTGAACCTGCGCCACTTCTTGTATTTGTTCATGGCGGCGGTTGGAAAGGAGGCAAACGCTCGGACTATTTGGTTTACCTTATCGATTATGCAAAAAAAGGGTATATAACAGCAACAGTTTCCTACAGGTTAAAAAACGACAGTATTTATCCCGCATGTGTTCAGGATGTTTCGGATGCCACACACTGGCTTTTTAGCAACGCCGGTAAATTTGGTTACGACCCGGACAGGATTGCCATGATTGGTGGATCGGCCGGTGGTCATTTGGTTTTGATGACTGCTTACGATTTAAAAGCGCCGCAAATACAACTTGACAGTACTTATATGAATTCACCTCCCCACAAAATAAAAGCTGTTGTCGATATTTACGGTCCTGTGGATATGACAACGCCATATGCACAAACACAGGGACTTGTTACAGGTTTCATCGGTCATTCCTACACCGAAAAACCTGAATTGTACCGGGAAGCATCACCCGCAAAATACCTGCGTGCAGATTTACCTCCAACGCTTATTTTTCAGGGTACTTCTGATAATCTGCTCCCGCAAAGCCAATCCGATACATTAAAAGCCCGTCTCGACAGACTGGGTGTGCCAAACGAATACTACAAACTACCACTCTGGCCGCATGCAATGGATATGGCAGCCCGCCCAAACCAGTACATGCAGCAAAAAATGGATCTGTTTTTAGATAAATATCTGGTGAGATAAAGTAAGATTATAACGTTGAATTGGATTTTCTCCTTCTGATTTAAATTTGTTGTGTTCGTTGAATTTTATTTTGCAGCCGCCGGGCTTTCGTTTATCAATTTCAATGCTTCGTTCTCGTAAATTTCGCCTGTCATTTCGCCAAGCGATGTACGTGAAACGTAGCTGTAGCGGTCAAAACTGTTAAAATCCTCTTTGCTGAGTATATATCCAAAAGCATCATTTGTGAGGCCAAAAAGGAATGGCTGATCCGTTTTCATGTGACGTTTTACATAGAAGCCAATATTTGGCAGCGCTTCACCAGGAATGGTAATCACCTGTGCTTTCCCAATGTTCAGCAAATTGATACGGGTGGTTATTTTTGTGAAATCGCCATTTCTGTCTTCACTTGAAACCAAAGGCGAATTTTTTAAAACAAACTGCATGATTTCTGATTCGATGGGAAATTCGATTGTTTTTGAGGCGCAGTAAAGTTCAGGATTTTCCTGTGGCTGAGCGGTTTGAATAATGCGCAAAGCCTCGTCGGCCATAAGGTTCCCGATACGTATACATTCATTCCAGTCGTTGGCTTCTTTGCCATTGTCGAGACGTGTGTCCGCAGTTACCATTCCCCCTTGTGCGCTATTCATAAAAAGAGCCACGCCACCACCTTTTGCTTCAATCCTATCGTACAGCGGGCCACATAAATCAGGACTCATCAGTTTACGTGAAGTACCCAGAATTTCGGGATGAGTAGCATAATTTATTAGCGTGGCAACAGGTTTTCCTGCGTTTTTACCCGAGGTTGCAATTGCCTGGATTACCCCCATTCGATGATCGTATAATTCAGGTGCATAATAGTTGTAGGCTATTTTTCCTTTTGCCTCGCCAACAGCTGTTTTTAAAGTTACTGTTTCAAGTTTCAAAACAGCATCATTTACGGCTTCGGCAACCTGTGTCACACACCAGTCGAGATATTCCAAATCGGCAGCAGTATTTCCCTTTTCATCAGGAAAAGCATAAGCATCGGGCGCGCTGTGGGTATGCGTTACGCCAATGAGCACATTTTCGGGGGCGATACCTTTTATCAGTTTTCGGGAACGATCGCCCAGGTAAGCGGGCCAGCCTAAATTATCGATACTTACGATTGCAACACGCGTTTCACCTTTTTCCAAAACCAGGGCCCGGGCAAACAAATCGCCTTTTTTCCCGGTGGGAATTTCCGGAGTTCCCATTCCTCCAGATATCGGGATTAGTTCTTCGGGCGTAATTTTTCGAACTGCAACACCTGCTTTAAAAGTTTGGGAATTTGCACTTGTAAAGAAAAAAAGCAACAGGATAAATAAGGTGATTTTCGTTTTCATGTTTTATTATCAGTTTATAAAATTGAAGAGTGCTTTACTTGCGTGAAATTGGAATTTTCAGTAATAATTACAAAATCCAACTACAGAATTTCAAATCTAATCCAATGGAAAGTTCTTCTCATTCCCCTCATAAAATCGAAGTCTGTTTTTGAGGATTTTTATTTCATCCTGCATGTGGGTTATCCGATGCAATAAATGAAAGATGGTTTCGATACCTTCCAGGTTAATATCCAGCTCATTGTATAAATGAATAATTCTCTCCAATTCCTGTAATTGGTTTACATGAATGTATCCTGTTTCTTCAATAACTGTAATTTCTATTAGTCCGATTTCCTGTACAGACCGAATAAATGAAACTTCAATATTATGGTTTGCACAGAATTCTATTTCGGATATTAAATTTTCAGTTTGCATAATTTTAATTTTAAGATGTACTTTTTGATAATTCAGAAAATAATTCCTTTTGTTTCTCAGTTAAGTTCGTTGGGATTTTAACTGAATATGTGATGTATAAATCTCCAAATTGCCCTTCATTTTTATACACCGGAAATCCTTTTCCTTTTAATTTAATTATACTTTCGTTTTGAGTTTCTGGTTTTACTTTCAGTTTTACTTTTCCTTTTAATGTGTCAAAGGTAATTTCGCCACCCAAAACTGCAGTGTATAAGTCTAAATCAATTGTACTGTACAAATCATTTCCCAAACGTTTAAATTTTGTATCATTTGCTATCGAAAATGTAATGTATAAATCACCATTTGGGCCACCATTTATACCTTGTCCCCCATGCCCTGCAATTTTTATTGTTTGCCCGTTTTCAATGCCGGCAGGGATCGTAATTCTTATATTTTTACCGTTTACAGTTAATGTTTGTTTGTGCGTTTCAAAAGCATCTCTCAAATCAAGATGTAATTCTGCATTGTAGTCCTGTCCTCTGAACTTCACTTGTCTGTTTCTGCCTGCACTTGCTGCTCCTCCAAACATCGACTCGAAGAAATCTGAAAAATCATCTTCTGAATGTGATCCTGAGTATGATTGTCTGCTGTAATTTGAGGATTGTTTCTGATTTTGACGCATTTTCTCATATTCGTCAGAATGTTTCCAATCTTCTCCATATTTATCATACTTCTTCCGTTTTTCAGGATCACTCAACACTTCATTTGCTTCATTTATTTTCTGAAAATTTTGATGGGCATCCCTGTCATTTGGATTTAAATCAGGATGATACTTTCTGGCTAACTTTCTGTAGGCTTTTTTTATTTCCGCAGTTGTTGCTGTTTTATCTACCTCAAGTATTTTGTAATAATCAATAAACATTATTCTGATATTTTTTTTCTAAAGTTAATAAAATTTGCATTTGGATTTTTTGTTTTCACCAATCGAAAATCAGATCGCACTTTGAATTATTTAACGAACTTTTCCGATTACTGCAGAGACTGATTTTTCAATTTGTGCCAATTTTTTTTTAGTTCTCTGACTCGACTTTATTAAAAAATTCAACTAATTTTTCTAATGTCAAATGCTGTTGTTCGGCTAAATTGATTGTTGCAGTTTCATCGGTTAATAATTTTCCCAAATAGCCAAATTGAGAGTGATTGCCGCCTTTAATTTCTACAAGTTCAGTGTGTTGTGGTAATTTATCTTTATTTTCCATTACTTCTGAAACACTTGCTAATCCATCCAGTTCGGCATAAAGCTTTATTGCCGGAATGTTACTGTTAGACAAATCATAATCTCTTGGATGAGACGTACCCAAAAGAAAAAGTCCTTTCATCAAATCCGGATTTTCATACACGAATTGAGAAGCCATTTTTGCCCCCTGCGAGTGTCCGCCTATTATGTAATGTCCATTTTTTAGGTCAAACATTTCTTCAATTTTTTTATAATCCCAATTCGGCATTCTCCAATCCATTTTGATGAGATGACATGTAAATCCATTTTCGGCTATTTTACGGCAAAGAGGTGCATACGCTTTTGGGTCGGTTAATCCACCCTGGAAAAAAATAATTTCGTTTTTGTTATTTGAATTGATTGACAGGAATGTGATTTTATCTTTCGATTTTTCTACTGTCACTTTACCGTCATCATTAAATGTATTTTCAGGTAAGTTCCGCGATTGATAGCTTGTCCACTGCCAAATGAAAAATACAGCAACAAAAGTAAACCAAATCAACCTAAAGATATTTCGTTTTTTGATTTTCATATATTTTATATTCGTAAAGCCATTCCCTGATTTTGTACAGTCACTATTGTTATTTTTATTTCTCCGGAATTCGAAGAGATTGCCCTTTCATACCTTCCTTTAAATTGTTTTATCCGCAATTTGATAAAATTAAAATACATTTTGTTTTTGTTGAAATTAAAATTTTCATGATTATCTGTTAATATGAACTTCTACCGGCATTTTAATTATACACAATTTCGGTATTGACAGAAGCGCTTGCACTAGTCAAATTCAATTTTATCAATATCTTTCACTAATCTGTCGGTTTCTGATAATGCAACAATTATGTTTTGATAAAGCAAAATATCTTCATACTCCAATTTTCTTCCTTTCCGATTTTTGAGCCATTTTTGAGCAGGCTGTAATCTCCCAATATAAAAGTTCCATGCGGTTTTTGGAACGTTATCGAAATATTGGGTATTGTTAATATAAATACGTCCGAAATTCTTCTCTTCCGGAGGTGAATTGAGGAAGCGGGGTTTTGTCACCACATTATTGCCATCAACCGGATATTCTGTAACGTAATTTTCAACCGCTGGACTTTCCAATAAATGTATCTGCCGGATTTTACCACCCAATTTTACCAGTTTCCAAAATGTGTCTGCATCTTTGGGGTAGGGAACCCCGGATAAATCAATTTTTAAAAATTTCTTGTCTTTCACGCGGTAACGAGTAGAATGTAACACAGCATAGACATAATCGAGCAAGTCAATCGAGGCAAACGTGGTTTTAAAATCATCGCGGACTTCGGGACTGTTAATGAAACAAACATTGCCTTCTGGCTCTTTCTCAGGAAGAAAACTTAAACTCAGCTTTCCTGAAATTTCCTTTATAATTTCAGTATTAAAGTTTGAATTGATATAGCTTTCGATGTGTGTCTGCAAATCGTCGCTGTCAAAATATTGGTATAAGTTCATTTTTTTAGATGTTATCAAATTCCACAAATGTATAAAATTGCGAAGGGGCATCAATAAATTTGAAAGTTGTCCTTTCTTTTATATTGAGAGCATTTAAGTTCATCAGCTACACACATAAATAGAATTTACCCGGTGAACTTCCTGTAATTTCCTGCTTTTCATTCTCATGGATATACTGACAAAATGCTTGTCAAAGATGACTGAAGCCCAACCTGACAGGTAAATTTTTTACCAACCCGTTATTTGGTTAAATGATATAATTTTTAATACAAATACACAGGGTTTGAATAAATCCACGGGAAATATTTGCCGCCAATATTCACATGCACTTCAATGCGGTAAAATCCTTTTTCAAGTGGTTCGGAAACAGCAAATTCATACCCGTCAATTTCTGTTGTTTTTATTGTTTTTCCGTTGTGAATGAGCCTGTATTGGCCGGGCAGGGAAGTAACAGCATTCAGCGTTTTCAGATTTGAAACTTTAATTGAATCGCCCATAATTCCGGCTAACTTACCATCTTTTCCTGTAGCGTAAAAGTTAAAACCTTTGGCATCACCCAAAGTTTTAAAAGCTGTATACAAATGTCCTTTTTTCAGATTTGCTGCTAAAGATTGAGTGGATAAATTTTCAGCAAAAACATAGTTAGTAATATAGTCGAAACCTTCGTTGTATGTGTCTATCATCAAACGGAAAATCCAGTCACTTTTATCAGGCTCATGAAACAACCATCGGTTGAATACATTAACTTTTGTAGTATCAATAATTTTGGCGTTTGGGCCAACCCATTCAACCCGTCCATCGGCAATGTACCGTGCCCTGATGTTTTGGTTTTCATGGGTGTCAACTGCCGAAAAACCAATCATTTTCCGTGTCATATTCAGTGAATCCCAGCGGGCTAAAATCCTTGTTTGTTCGTCGAACATTTCACGCAATGCCCAAATGCGATATTTCTTTCCGTTTACCAAAAAATTGAAGATTTGTGGGGCTAAAGTTTCGTCTTTTGTGTCGGTGTGGAAATTGTAAATTTCCATGCCCTGGTAATATGGATTTCCCCAGTTTCGTTTTTCTTCGGTATGCGAAAAAAAGACAATACCGCCATTTTCAACAATATTTTTTGCAATGGTATCGGGATTAGTTTTCAGATCGATCACCATCGAATCCAAAGGCCAGGCAACATACCCGTGTTTTTCGCTGCCGGGTTCAATTAAAATTCCATCGTAAATTCCGTTGTAACCACGTGGAAAAGTGTCGAGGTCAAATCGGGGGTGGTCGGTGAGGAACATAAATTCGATGCCGTTGTTTTTGGCTGCCGGAATCAAGTCATTTAGTGTTCCTTCGCTGTCGTGTGACAAGTAGCTGTGCAGGTGCATCACGCCCCTGTAAACATTCATGTTGGTGTTATTTGTTTGTTCTTTTCGCAATTTTTTAAACTCGGCTACTTTGTTTTGAAGTCGGGGATAAGTAACAAAGTGGTGCCATGTTGGTAAGGCAAGAAACCAAATGAGCACAATTACGATGATCAGCGAGAGGGTAATAAAAAGGTATTTCAGAAGTTTTAAAAGCTTTTTCAAAGTGGATTTTTTTTGTTTTTATTTGTTGTGACGCTGTCAGGTGCTGCGCACGCTGACAGGTCTTTAAAAACCAGACAAAATCATAATACTTGTCAGCATTTAATTGAATTTATTTTATCAAAACATTTGTCATTTGATTGATTAAATCGAAGGTATAATCGCCCATTGTTGGACCGAAAAAACCCATCGTTTTTGGTTCGTACTCATTAAGATAAAAATAGCGGCCCGGAATAATGTATCCTAAATAACTGCCATTAAAACTTGTTACGTTGGCATCGATTCCTTTAACTGCCAACTTATTTTTAAGTTGAAGAGCATATTCTCCACTGAAATCGCAGGGAGCAGTAATCCAAATCATACTTCCGAGCCGGATTGCCTGTAATACAGCATTATCAGGTTGGGGCATTAATTTTTTTGATATTCCGGTGGTAAGATTTCGTGTTGTTGTAATTCTGAAATGATATTCCGGCAAATTCAGTTTTATTGTTGCCGTAGCCAGTAAAACCGTGTCAGTAGTTTCGTAATTTATGAGATGAACAATGGTGCTGTCGGCGAGCGATTCGCCAATGAAACGCGGTTTTTCAAAACCTTCCCCCTTGCCTGCATTTGTTTGACTACCTACCGAACCGGCCATAAAAAGTGCATAATCAACAGTTGTGTTTTCCATTTTTCGCTGCCAGTAGCCGGGGTAATCGCCGCTAATTTCCATGTTTCGGTGTCCCATGCAGGTTGAGTGGGCTGCAAACGAACCGATTACAGCTTTTTTCCCTTCGTTTTGGCGAATAAAAATATAACTGAAATCGTCATTGGTTGTTCCCAATTCACCAATCAGTCGGTTTCGTGTATATTCCGCCGCATCAAAATCACCGGTTTTTATTGCTGCAGGTCGCAAGTCGGCAACAGCTTTTAAAATGGCATTAGAGATTTGCTGTACCAGCCATTTTTCGAGATTTTTGTTTTCATCACCGGCAAACTGTTTTCCCATAAAACCTGGGCCCCAGCCACCTAAACTTGAGTGTGTGTGCGTAGCTGACAGGAAAATTTGATTGCGTTTAATTCCTTTATTCGATAAAACAATGATTACAGAATCGGTTATGTTTGGTGGCATAATCAGTAAATCGGCGCCAACAAAAACAGCCAAAGTATTATTAACTTTCAATGCAACTGCTTTTATAAAAATACTGTCGTGAACTGCTGTTGCAGGCGCACCTTTGCGCGCCCCAAAACCCGCGAGTGGCAACTGCACAAATTCACCTGTTGCAATGTCGTCGGTTTCACTTTTAAGGGTTGGGGTGATGCTGACTTTGGCAAATCCGGCAAATAGTTTTCCCTGCGAGGGTATTGTACTGTTTTTCAGACTGTCAATTTCTGCACAACTCTTTTTGAAATATTCAGATTCAAAATACGGGGTGTTTACTACCGGTCCTGTTGCTGAAAAGTAAAGTACCAAAAGCAACACGATAACAACTCCGAGGGTAATCCCGATTCGTTTTAAAACTTTCATTTTTTGCAGGATTTGTATTCAATTCTTTTGAAATTAGAACACTGATGACGCTGATTTTACTGGTTTTTTCAGATAAAAACAGATAGATCCTTGTCATAAGTGTTCTATGATTTTTATTCACCTCTTTTCAACAAAACTTTATCGCTGCTGGTAAGAAACATGCGGGTACTTTGTGTAAAATCACCGGAAAAAGGCGCTTTGTATTTCAGATCGATATAAAAAGCTTTGTAACCGGTTTCAGGATATTCAATTTCCTGGGTAAAGTCGCTCACATTTGATTTTCCGAGACTAACACTGCTCCACACTTTATCTCTGAATTCACGGTCTTCGGAAGTTGCGCTCCATAAAATTGCATCTTCAAGCAAATCAGCTGTTGCCTCCACTTTTATCATGATTTTACCGTTTTCCTCAGAGATTGAATAATCACATTTGGGTAAAGTACCATTTGTGATTGCTGTTCCGAAAAGGGCGCTTATGCCTGCAAGATAAGTTTGCCTGTCTCCCAAATCGTGGCCTGCATTGGGTGTGTAGCAAATGTGGTTGTCGCCCGGAATACTGTCGATGTAGTTTTTAACTGCATCAACCGGCCAATATTCGTCGTTTGTTCCCATAAACAACATTTTGGGCATCGTTAACATTGAACGGTAAGCGTATGGATCAACCATTCGCACCAATTTTGTTCCTTCAGGTGTATTTACCTTTTGCGCAATTCCCAAATCAACATAATCTTCAATTTGAATGCTGTAATCGCCCCAGGTAGTTTTGTGGTATTCAATGTTTACGGGCATGTTCAGCATGTCGATAACCATTGGTCCGATTGCCTTTACACGTTTGTCGTGCGCTCCTGTAAGCCAGGTTGTCCAGCCACGTTTTGAAGCCCCTGTAACTACAAACTGATTAACTTTTGAATCCAAAGTTTTTGCTGAAAACTCCTGCACAACATCCATCGCTTTAATAGCGCTTTTAGTCATTGGGAAAAGCAATGGCCATGTATAATCGCTGTCGTTTTGAAAATTATGGAAGGTATATGATATCAATTCATCTTCGGTGAGCCCGTTATAAAGTGGTTGATTTGGAATCTGCCAGACAATTGAAACCACAGCTTTGTTTGTTTTTGCTACGTCGGTTAAAGCCACAATTTCTTCCTTGTCCCATTTGTGCGTATTTGGTTTGCCTTTCGTTACGGCACCTCCGGTAATATAAAGCAATCCGTCGTTGTAACTGATTTCATCGGGTACAATTACTGTGAGTTCATGATTCCACACTGTGTCGCGCCAGGTTTGTGAAGTGAGCTGGAGACGGTAAATTCTTGCCCCATCTGTTTTTGTTGAATCCTGAACTTCCCATTTGAATGAATCATCATCATTGTCGAGATAAGATTGCAACGCATTTTCGGGAGTAACTTTTTTGGCTTCTGGTTTAGGCTGACAAGCGAATAAGACCGACAATGCAAGACTAAAGAGTACAAATTTGATTGATGTATTTCTCATTTTTTATAATTATAAATTGTTTTTTCTTTAAAATCTGAAAACAAAAATAAGCAGACACCATTATAATAGGTCTGCTTATTTTACCTATGGGATGAAACTGCCTAATAAGGTTTATTTGTTCCCTGCAACAACCACATTTTCGACCATGCACTGTTATTGCTTAGGTCGGTTCCCTTATATTGTGTCGGTTCCAGTTTATCAATGGCAATTTGCGCATTGTCCGGATTCTTTGATATTTCGTTTGTATAGTGATAATACCACCTCAAAGGCAAAGCCGCCCGGGCAGCCGACGGACCGGTTTTAAGAACAGGTAGCCCGGTTCTTCTCCAGTCAAACCAGGATTCCTGAGCTGTTGTCCAGCTTGCCAGCCATTTTTGTTCCATGATGCTTGCCAGACCTTTGTAAGGAGCGCCATCGATGTAATCACTAAACTCATCACCGACACCCCAGGCGTTGAAAGACTGCTGGATACCGTCAGCATAATAATTTGCGGCACTTCCGGCAATCCAACCACGCATTGCTGCTTCTGCGAGTATGAAATTTACTTCGGCAGCTGAAATTAATCTCATTAAAACCAAAGGATCGGCGGTTTTTGTGTACCGTTCATTCAATTGCGATGCATAAGGATTTATGGTTCCCTGGGCAGGATTTGCAGTGTTCATGTTAAATATTTGCACTTTGGGATGCGAGATGGTAACACCTGCATATTCAGGATCGAAATCAACCATCATTGTATTGTCGGTTTCAAACTTGGTAACAACATCCTGTGAAACTTCACGTTTCCCATCTACAATCCGGTCAACATTGGTACCTTCAACCAACACAAGCGGAGTTTTGATTTTTTTTGCCCAAACCGCGAGTCGTGGATCGTTGTATTTTTGAAGCGAATCAACTATAGTTTTGGCCATTTTAACCCTCATGTATGAACCAGCAGGATCCGTGTCATAAACTGTATTTAAAGGATTTGAGTTTTCGTTTGCACTACCAATAAAACTGATGTTTGCATCATCTGTATAAGACAAAATCAGTGGATATTTTCCCGGATCTCCTGTGATTTTTTTGATTCCCTGTTCGGCAATTGCGGGTTCTTTCGCCTGTAACCTCATATAGTACCTCAAGGCTAGTGAATTGGCAAATTTTCTCCATTTTTCAGGGTTGCCATTGTATATTACATCTTGTTTTGGTGAAACGTTTTTATATGTGGAAGCGCTTTTTGAAAGCAGTACGTTTGCTGTATCCAAATCAGCAAGTATGCCTAAATAGATGTCTTTTTGATCATCGAATTTAGGTTTGAAGAATTCCGATCCCAATTCAGCTTTCAAAGCCTCACTATAAGGCGCATCGCCCCAAAGATCGGTAATCATACCATAGATGTAAGATCTTAAAACCCTTGCAACACCTTCATGAAATTCAAGCTTTTCATTTACTGCTTTTTTGAAGTATTCGTCATTGTTCATCAGCATACTGTAATATCCACCCCAGCTTTGCGAAAGATCGTCCCATTCGTAGTTGTTGTATCCACCTTGCCAGCCTGTTTGCTGCGTGTGTTGCATTACGCCCGAAAAAGTTCCGAAACCCAGTCCGAAGACCGTTTGTCCGAGAGTGGTTTCGATTGTTGGTAACAAAAAGTTAAGATCGGCGTTTGCCGGGTCAACCCCATTTGGGTTGATGTTGAGTTCATCAAGGTCTCTGCACGAAATAACAAGTGTAAAGACTAAAGCGAGTGCTATTTTTATGCTATTTTTTATTTTATTCATGATTTTCAGAATTTAAGGTTAAAAAGAAAAACCAATTTTGAATCCTACCGGAATCACCCAGGGTTCTGCATTATAGCGTTCAACACCCTGTTTGAAAGTACCGTTGCTGTTGGATTGATATGCTTTTTCAGGATCGATTCCCAGGCCGGCATTTTTTGTCCAAATCATTATATTTCGGCTGTAAACTGAAAAGTTCACTCCCTCAACTCCGATTCTGCTTGTGTATTTATCGGGTAATCTGTAGTTCAGCGAAATTTCTCTCAATTTAATATAGTCGGCATCAAAAAGATTTGCTTCACCAATGTCCCACGGATAACTTGCCACATAAGGCCTGATTTCAGTTCCCGGGCCGCCAAGACTTTCTTTTTCAAGAATGAATTTCCCGTTGTCATCATAATGACCATAAACTCCGGGGGCAAATATACCATCATAAGCTGGTATACCGGTGTAGTAATCAGTCAAATATCCTCCATCTTCTTTTGTGGCTCCACCAACAGGACGGGGATTATTTGTATAAATAAGCTGATCGGCATTGGCAACTACCCAGTCACGAAGCGCCTGACTTGGTTGTCCGCCCATACCATCAGGAGGTGCAACCAGCTGGTTTAGCCAGGTATTTGAAACTACACTTTCAGTCATGTATCGCCAGGTTTGTGATACATACTGACCACCTGAGCGCCAGTCAAAGGTCATGCTTAATGTGAAGTTTTTATAGGATAGGGCAGATTGCAAACCCATAATAAAATCAGGATTATAATTCCCAACTTTTTCGTATTCGTCACCTCTTTGCCATTCTGCATCTTCGCCCTCCGGAAGCAGAGGATAATTGTAGTACTGTGAAGTTTCATCAGTAACGCGCATAATTTTGCGTGTATAGAGATTACCAATCAAACCATCATTCCCGGCTGCTTCATCCTTAACGTGTGCAGTATTCTTAACCCTTGCTTCATCCCAAAAATCAACAAAAGAAACGCCATCTGTCAGTTCGAGCAAATAGGTATCGTTTTTTGTAAAGTTGACATTGAGATCCCATGTCCAGTCATTGGTTTTAATTGCTGTGTAACCAATTGCAAATTCCCATCCTTTACTTTGCAACAAACCCGCATTAACTTTAATACTTCCAAAACCTGTTGAGCCGGCAAGCGGAACGCCGAGAATCTGGTTGCGGTTGTCTTCTTTATAATATGTTCCTTCAAAGCGTAAACGGTTATTAAATCCTTTAAAATCGAGACCGATTTCATATGAAGTTGCTTCTTCAGGTAATAAGGTTGGGTTTAGCAAACTGCCGGGTTTTCCCAGCCTTATTGCTTCTCCCCACTGCCCGGCATCATAATATGTTGGGTAAAGACTGTATGGTGAAGTGTCGTTACCAACCTGTGCAATACCTCCTCTAATTTTTAGCAGGTCAACATTGCTTCCAAGATCGAGCATGTTGTTTATAATTAAGCTCATAGATGCCGAAGGGTAGAAATAGGAGCGGTTTTCTGAGGGAAGGGTACTTGACCAGTCATTTCTGGCAGTTAAATCAAGATAAATTAAGTCTTTCCATCCCATATTCACCATGGCATAAATACTATTTATGGCTCTTTCGCTTCTTGAGTTTGAATAGTTCAATGCATTATTTTTAATGTTTTGTACCGTGTAAACATAAGGTATTATCAAACCGGAACCCGATTTTGAAGAGTTGCTGATTGTGGAACCTCTTGAATAAAGCAGGTTTCCTCCTAATGACGCAGTTAAATTGAACTCATTCCAATTATTTTTGTATGTTGCCAAAGCATCCAGATTTTGTTCCATTCCTTCTCCGGAAACTATACCATACGCTCCATTATTTGGCTCATCAGAAAAACCGGGATCCATTTTTGTTTCTCGAACTTCATCTGTTTTATTCAAAGAGTATCTTCCCATCAGACTAAAATTTGAGTTTATTTCCCAGGTTCCCTGAACATTCCCCATGAAACGGTTTCTACTAAAACTGTTGTTGATTCCATAAGCCAGATAATAAGGGTTGTCCCAACCATCGCCAATATTTTTTACCCTTCCACCACCCAAATCATAATCTTCCAACTGACGGATATCAACATTTGGAGGAGTCCATGCAGCCCACTGTAAAGGATTAGTTCCGCGTTCCTGGGTTGAAGGGCGGTTGTCTGACCAATTGTGGGTATAACTGATGTCGGTGCTTACCGTAAAATTGTCTTTAACTTTTGAAGAAGTCGAAAGTGAAAGATTGTTCCTGTTCAAATCTGAATTTGGTACCAAACCACTGTTTGTCATATTCGATATTCCAAGCCTGTAATTTATCTTGTCGCCCGTGCTTGAAACTGAAACGCCGTTGGTAGTAGTAAAAGCATTTTTGTTGATAAAGTTTTTATAATTATCGGGATAGGACACCAATTCAGTTGGAATTGGAACTCCGTTTGCATCAAGTGGAGCAAAAGGTTGAACCTGCCAGTACCCCTTGTTCAGCTCCGGTCCAGCACCTGCAGCTTCTGCCGCGCTAAATGGTGGAATTATTCCATCTTCGAATGCATCGGGCGTGTATGGTCTTGCTCCAAAAGAAAAACGACTTTGGATATCGAGATAGCGACTTGGAATGTCAAATACTGTATTTGAAGTTACCTCGACTTTCATTCCTTTTTTTGCACTGGCTTTTTTTGTTGTAATCAGTACTACACCATTACCAGCGCGGGTACCGTATAAAGCCGCTGCACTCGGTCCTTTTAATATTGAAACACTTTCAATGCTTTCGGGATCAAGGTCAGAAATGGCATTTCCATAGTCAACCCGGTTATTGTTTCCAAAACCGCCAACATTATTTACAGAGCTTGACATTGGAATTCCGTCAACAACAAAGAGTGGTTGATTATCGGTACTCATAGAAGTAGCACCACGTATTACCATGCTTACAGAAGACCCGGCTCCGCCAGTGGAACTGATTTGTACCCCTGTTACTTTTCCGGCCATTGAATTGAGTACGTTTTCCTGAACCACTCGTGTTAATTCTTCACCGTCAACTTTTCCAACAGAATAACCAAGAGATTTTTCCTCACGTTTTATACCAAGGGCAGTTACAACAACTTCTTCCACGCCGATGGATGAAGTAGTCAAAGTAACATTTATTGTTGACCTACCTTCCACTGCGACTTCCTGTGGCTCCATTCCTACAAATGAAAACACCAGCACAGACTGATCATTGGGAACGGATATGGAAAACGCACCGTCGAAATTTGTAATCACACCTGTATTTGTTCCTTTTACAATAATTGATACACCGGGCAAAAGTTCGCCGGCATCACTTTTTACAGTTCCCGTAACGGTTTTGGCTTGCTGATTTCCTGCTTCGGCAAACACCTGCAGGGAAGGAAGCATTAAAAATGCCACTGCCATTATTGTCGTGAAAAAGATTTTTTTTATGTTAAAATATGCTTTATTTGATTTCATATTGTTCAAATTTATGTCGGTTATTTAACTACTTCGAAACTTAAGAGAAGCGCATTCGTATTCATCGGGACAGGTTGCAGATATTTAGGTGAAGCCGCCATAAACATTACCAACTGCATTGAATTATCAGAAATCTTGTTGATGATAACCTTACGCTGAAAATCTCTGAATCCAATAAACTCTGTTCCGGTAAAATCCAGGGTACTTACTCCTTTATATGTAATCGTATAAGTAGGTGGACCATAAACAGATGGAACAACAAAATCCTCTTTTTCAACAAGGGTAAATTTTGCCCCTTGCTGAGGTGTATATTTTGCAATACAAAGACCAAAATCTTCGTACATTTTAATAACGTCTGTACCACCATTTGTTACAAGTTGATAAACAAGGCCACCAAAAGAAGCTCCGTCCTCTTTTACATCATGTTTGTAGCTTCCGTCATAATAAAATGTAAATTCATCTTTATACACATCGCCCATTCCAATTTGTCCGAAAACACCGGCAGGAAGCGGAGTAAGGCTCGGGTCAACAGTTGTAAAAGTTGCATCAGAGTTTGCCAAATAATCGCCGTTTGCTGAATGGTTGGTGGTTAGCCTCCATGTTTTTCCATTATAACCAGGATCTGTGGGGTTGCCTGTCAGGTAATTGATTGTTGAAAGGTCAAGCGCAAGATTAACTGTGTCCTTCGCATTATCTCCGGCGGCATCTGTGGCAACAAGTACTGCACTGTAATATCCTCCTTTTTCATATACATGAACCGGATTTTGTTCAGTACTTGTATTTCCATCGCCAAAGTCCCATTGCCAGCTAACAGCACTGTGGGTAAGCGCTGTAAAAGCTACCTGTTTGTCCTTCACGCTGTGGAAAATTGTTGCAGAAACAGGAAAAACAGGTTTGTCAATTTCATCGGTGCAGGAGGTCACCAGAAAAACTGCCAACAAAAATACTGTCAGCTCCCGAAAGAAAAATTTGATTTTCATTTTTTCATTTTTTTTAAGTTTTGAAATAAGTTTCTTTTTTGAATTGTATCGATTTTAAATGGTTAGTTTCATGTATTGTGTAAACTGTAAATAAATGCTGGTATTTAATCAATTTTGATACCCTTATAAGATGTCCATCTCCGTTTTCCTTTTATTACTCACTTCCGATTGACAAGTTATTTTGAAATTAAAATCTTCCCCTTTTATTAAACATCAATGTTAACAAACCTTAAAAACGTTAACAAATAGAAATTTGTTCTGCTTACATTAAATATTAACAATTAAAATGGATTAAACCGATTTAGTTTTTTTAAATAAAGTTAATATTATATCAAAATTATTCAAAATAGCATTTAACAAAAAGGGCGTAATTGTTCAATTTTGCAAGGTTAAGTTGAAGTAATTTATTTTTGATGAATCTCGCATTACAAAATGATTAAATGAAAAAGTCAACCCGAATCAGGAAATTTGTTAAATATATTGTAGTCATTCTTTTTACACTTTCAGTGATTTTATATTTTGGTTTTGCTTATCCTTTATGGGGAATATTTTTCAATAAACAAAGACATGGAAATCCACCTTTAACACCTGCCTGGGCTTTGGAATGCTGGCTTTGGGAGGATGATTTTAATACAGCAGAAAGGGTCGATTCACTTTTGGCAGGCTATGCCAAATACGATATTCCTGTCAGCACAATTCTTATAGACAGTCCGTGGAGTTTGCGATACAACGATTTTGACATCGACACACTTCTTTACCCAAATCCAAAAGAATGGTTTGGGAAATTGCAGGATGAAGGCTACCGGGTGGTTTTATGGATGACAACAATGGTTGACAGTCATGACAAAGATACCAGGTTAAAAGATTCGCCTGAATGGTTTACAAATGCTGCCGAAAAAGGTTTTCTCACAGGCAAAGGAGAACAAAAAAAGTGGTGGAAAGGCAAAGGCGGTTTCATCGATTATACAAATTCTGAAGCCATGCTTTGGTGGCGTGGTATGCAACAAACTGCTTTCGATTATGGAATCGACGGGTGGAAATTAGATGGTACTGCAACATTAAATTTTAAAATGGCGGGGCCAATTCCAATTTTTTATCTGAAAACTTTTGGTGGTTTAATGACAACAAGAGAATACATGGATCATTATTACCGTGACGAATATTTGCATGGCATTGACACAAAACCCTGAATTTGTTACTCTTTCAAGGGCAATTGACAGGGGATTTCATCCTGAAGGATTTACACCAATTGATGCTGCACCCGTTACATGGGTTGGCGACCAGCGGCATTCATGGAAATCAGAAGGAGATGGTTCGGATACATTGGATATTGCAATGGATGGAATTGAAGGCATTGAAATGGCCATGGATAACATAATGAAAAGTGCGAAACTGGGTTATAATATTATTGGTTCGGATGTAGCCGGTTTTTCAGGGAAAGAAATTCCTCCGCGTTTGTTTATTCGTTGGGCACAGTTTTCAACATTTTGCGGACTGTTTCTTAATGGTGGTCATGGCGAAAGGGCGCTATGGAAACGTTCGCCACAGGAACTGGAAATTATTCGCCGGTTTTCATGGCTGCATACAGAACTTATTCCTTATATGTATTCATATGTGGTTGAAGCCCATAATGGTGGTAGTGTTCTGCAAAGGCCGGTAAAAGGAAAATATCACTATCTTTTTGGTGATAATTTTTTGGTGGCACCCATCTATAAAGATGCACTCATCAACGAAGTAATACTTCCCAAAGGAAAATGGCGCTACTTTTTTGATGACAGTAAAATCATTGAAGGTCCTGTAACTTTTCAAAAAGAGTATCCTTTGGAAGAATATCCGGTGTTTGTGCGCGAAGGAGCGATTATTCCAATGGATATAAAAAGAAATTATACTGAAATTGGCGACACATTGTCTGCGGGTTATTTAACTTTTCTGATTTATCCGGATATTGAAAGTAACTTCAAAGTTCATCATCCCGATAATTCAGGCTTTACAGTTGTCAATGTTATTAATTCGAATGAGAAAATAAAAATTTCGCTCACTGGAGTTCAGAAACCACATCTTTTAAAAATTCATCTTGATAAAATGCCATTGAAAATTGAATTGGATGGGGTTCAAATTATAAAATCAGATAATTATTCGTACGATTCGATAAAACATAAACTCATAATCCGTACAAAAGAATATAGTTCAGGGAATTATACTATTTATAAATAAAGCACAATGAAAAGTAATTTTAACTGCAAACAATATGTTTTACTGAACATTTTCCTCTTTCTGTTTCCGCTTATCATTTTCGGACAGCATACGATTAATATCAAAGATTTCAGGAAACCTAAAAATAAAATTTATGTGATTGCCCACCGTGGCGCGCACCAGGGAATTCCAGAAAATTCCCTTCCTGCTTATCAAAAAGCAATTGATTTGGGTTGCGATTTTGTTGAAATTGATATTCGAACCACCAAAGACGGAAAATTTGTTAGCGTACACAATTCAACCATCGATAGTTACACAACCGGAAAAAAAGGAAAAGTAAAGGACTTGACTTTAGCTGAATTGAAATCAGTAGATATAGGTGAAAAACCTAACGAAAAGTGGAAAAATACACGTATTCCGGCATTTGAAGAAATCCTGCAGTTGTGCAAAGGAAAAATCGGTATTTACCTTGATTTGAAGGACGCTCCAATTCCTGAATTAATGGCAATCATTCGCAAGTACGAAATGGAAAAGGATATTATCTGGTACATTCCTTATCAATATTTAACTGAACTTGAAAATGTTGATACACTTTTTGGTTCTTCATTTATAATGCCTGACCCACAAAATGAACAGAACCTGAAACCAATGTTTGATAAATTAAATGCCAAAGTTGTTGCAACAGATATGGGAGAATTATCGCAAAGTTTCGTTACCGAATCGCACAAATATGGTGCAAAGGTTTTTGTTGATGAAAAAGAAGGTTCAGAAACTGAATGGGATAAAATTATCAAATGGGGCACTGATGGAATTCAAACAGATAAACCGGCTGAATTGATTGAGTTTTTAAAACAAAACTAATGGACAATACTGGGACCAGATTTTTTTAACATGTAAACAAACAATTGAGTTCTGTTGCAGCTTTCTTACCAAACAAGTTCAAAACCAGCTAAATTGATTTAGCTGCTAGTCCAATATTTATACTGTATTCAGTAGTAGTTGCAAGAGTATAAAGTATGTTGATTTTTTTGATTGGATTAACAGGTTGTGTAAAACATTTTGGTTAATATTTAATGTGTTTTATCCAAGATGTTAGAAGTTATATTAAACAACGAACTTTATATTTGTTTTATTAAAATGATTTGGTTTTTTTTAGATACGCATAGTTTAGTTTAGTTAGTTATAGAAAGGCCTCAATTTTTTTGGAGGCCTTTTTATTGATTTAACAGGTAGGTTTAAGAAAACATACAACAACAAATTATTTTTATGATGACATTCCGGATTTTTTGTGTTTTAGCGCTGCATCTCACATTTTGTGTAAACCTTGTAAGTGCTCAAAAAAATACACCTACATCTTATCCTGACAGAATAGTTTTAAACCCGGGCGGTAATGCACATAAATCAATTGCCATAACCTGTTGCACTGATACTTCAGTTCCTGAAAGTTTTATTCTGAGAAAAAACAGTAAAGAGAAAAAGAAATTTATTGAAAAGAATAACAATATTGTTAAATAAATTATATCCGCTTTAAAATGAATTTAAACAGAGCCCAAATCATAGGTATCCTTGTCGTTGCAATGAGTTTTGGCACAGCCTGGGCGGTGCGCGGACAGTTTGGTCATGAGCAGGGCGCAGCATGGGCTGCAGGTATTGGCGGACTGGCGCTGGTATTGGTGTCGCAAAGAAAAGACTGGTACAAACGTGCATTGGCAGTAGCATTTGCTTCATCAGCAGGCTGGGGGATGGGTGGAATGATAAGCTACGGGAAAGTAGTTGGTTATGGCCGCAGTGATGATTTTTTAAATGCCGGATATGGATTATTAATGTTATTCGTAATTGGTGGTTTGTTCGGATTAATCGGCGGTGGGCTCACAGGTCTGACGCTTGAATCGACTCAGGAAAAGAAAGTAAAATGGGCAGGATTAATCGCTGAAATGGTTGCAGGTGGTTTAATCGCCTATGGTTTTCTTGTAATGCAGCTTGGGTTTTTAATGACACCTCCGCGCTCCGAAGCATGGGCATTTTGTCTTGGGGCAGGCCTTGCTTTGGTTTGGTACATGGCCAGAAATGCTTATGAATCATCACTCAAAGTTGCTTTTATTACAATGCTTGGCAGTGGTTTTGGTTTTGCCTTCGGCAATTTCCTGCAAATAGTGGGGAATCTTCTCGAAATCAATTTCAATATGTGGAATGTAATGGAGTACAGTATAGGATTTTTTGGCGGGGCAGCTTTGGCCTATAGTGTTTTTACCTCGCCCTGGCCACAAAACGTTGAATCTCTGAAACCCTGGGAAAACAGAATTTCATATATCATCGCCTTAATATTGTTTCCCTTTATTGTATTTCAGCAATCATTGTCGTTTGATGCTCTTGCCGGGAGACTTGGCGGTTCTGGTATTGATAGCGGTATTGCTGCAGCAGGTACAATTGTTGCGGGGCTGTTGATTTGCCTGATGGCGATGTTTTATGTTTTGACTTTGGAAAATTCAAAATTCTACTTAACGAAGAAAACTGTTTTTTTGCTTTACCTCACTCTCTTCTCGGTTTATGTTGCTGTAAGCTTCATTGTTACAGGGGTTTTGGCGGGTGTGGTACTTTCAAACCACATTTTATATGTTATAAACATTGCAGTTATTTTAATTCTGTTGCGTGGAAATCAAAACCCATTTTCAATTCATTTGCATTCGGTTAATTTAAAAAAACCTTTCATGTTTTTAGTGATAATTATAGTCTCGATTCTTTTCCTTGCCTTAATTTTAGTAAACCTTCACGGTGAATTGCGTGGTGCCCAAACCAGGTTTTGATCGTAAATATGATAGAATTTTTTTATCAATAAACAATTTATTATTTATCCAATTAATTGAATTACTTATCATATATTAACTTTTAATAATGATATTTTGAGAGGTAAAAGGATTTAGCAAGACAATAATTAATGTAATTTTAATAAAATACTATTTGCGCTTAAATTATTTATTCCAAATCTTTGCATTGGATAAATTTAGTTTCGTATCCAGTTTTAATTAAATAACCAAATTAATGTCTATGAAAAAAAGAATTTTAAAAACACTCTTTCTGGGGATGTTTACTTTTTGGACTGTCGCTTTATCTGCTCAGGTAAAAGTGAGTGGAACAGTTAAAAGTGATGAGGGCGAACTTTTGCCCGGTGTTTCAATTATCGTGAAAGGAACTTCAAATGGTACAATTTCCGATATTGACGGAAATTATACTATTTCTGCTCCTGACGAATCTTCTACTCTTGTTTTTTCGTTCGTTGGAATGGCTCAGCAGGAGGTGTTGGTTGGCAATCAATCAACTATTAATGTTACATTAAAATCAACAACCATTGGTATTGATGATGTTGTAGTAACAGCGTTGGGGATGAAAAAAGACAGGAAAGCGCTAGGTTATAACATTTCGCAGGTAAACAGCGAAGACATGGAGACTGGCGGTGTATCCAATGCTTTAAAATCACTGGAAGGTAAAGTAACGGGGGTGCAGATAAACAGTTTATCTTCTTCGCCAACTTCTTCGGTGATGTTTAACATTCGTGGTGTTACATCATTAAATGGTATTATGAGTGGATCAAGAAACGTAAACAACGACACTCAACCACTCATTGTGGTAGATGGAGTTGTTGTCAGTACAAACCAGGTTTCTGCAGTTTCAAATATTGATGTTGGGAACTATATGTCATCTATTAACCCAAATGATATTGAAAGTATTTCTGTTTTGAAAGGAGCCAGTGCCGCCGCCTTATATGGTTCACAGGCAGGTAATGGTGTAATTTTGATTACAACTAAAACCGGAGCCAATGCAAAAAAAGGAATAGGTGTATCTATCAACAGCGCTACTTCTATTGACATGGCTTACAGTGCACCTCCGGTTCAAAGGAAGTTTTTCCAGAGTGGTGAAGAAGGTGAACCGGCCACTGATGATAAAAAAGGTTTGGGATGGGCCATTGATGACAATGTGAACAATGTCCCTGTTCCGCGTTGGAATCTGCTTACCCAGCAATGGGAAACTTCAAAACTTGAAGCACGTGGCGATGCTGATCCACTTCTTGCCTTCTTAAGAACCGGCGTTATGTTGGATAACAACGTTTCTGTTACTGGAAATTATGATAAGGGAAATTATAAATTAAGTGTTGGAAACCTTACCCATTATTCCGTTGTACCAAGCAACGAGACAAAGCGTAACTCTGTTTCTTTTAACTCGTTGTATAAAGTCAACGATAAAATTTCAGTTACTTCACAAGCTTCGTTTTCACGCACTTTTGTACCTAACCAGTCTCATGTTCAGGATAAAAGACAAGATAATCCTTTGGCACATGCGATGTCAATGCCTATCAATATGCCAAAAATGTCGGTATGGAGACAAGCAGACAACTGGTTAACCGGTTGGGAAGGATCTTATCAAAATACTCCTTATTTAAAAAATCCGGACGAAGATCGTTTGAGCAGAGTTGACGGCAATGGTTGGGATAAGGCAATAGGAAAAAACGGTCCTTACTTTGCTGCAGAAGAGATTATCAGAACATATGCAAAAAATATATATTTCGGAAAAGTACAACTGGATTGGCAATTAGCTGATCCGCTAACCTTCACATTGCGATCAGGACTAAATTCCGAAACATTTGCTTTTGAAAGAAAAACCCCGTGGGGTAGTGAAAGAGAAGAAGGCGGTGGTTATGAACAACAGCATTCAAACAACCTGGGTGTTAAAACTGATGCATTATTATCATACAGTAATTATTTTCTGGATAATAAACTTTCAGTTGATGGATTGTTGGGAGTTTCTTACGATTTTAACCAGGCAAATAGTTCAGGTTTTAGTGGCAGCAATTTATCCACACCAAATGCATTCAACTATAGTTCATTGCCTGCCAACCGGCTGAATTCCACATATTTTGGTGTAGGATATGCATCAAGAACATATGGTACATACGCTACTGCTTCAATTGGATGGCAAAGTATGGTTTATTTGGAATTGTCAGGACGACAGGATTGGGTAGGAGTTTTGGATTATGAAAAAGACAGTCATTTCTATCCGGGGGTATCTTTAAGCTGGCTCGTTTCAGAAACATTTAAAGAACAATTGGATTGGGTTAGCCTTTTAAAACTTAGGGGAGGTTATGCTGAAACCGGTTATGGAATTGGAAATCCAATCAATTTAGACAGTTATGGAATTGGCTCGACCTGGAATGGTGTGGCACAGGGAACAATTGGCGGTGGCCTTGTAGATTCTGATATTAAACCTGAATTAAACATCACAAAAGAGGTGGGTATCGATTTTGGATTTTTGGATAACAGAATTTATGGTGAATTTACCGCTTATTCAAAGGAACATGTTAACCAGATTCAAAACCTTCCGGTTGTAGCATCTTCAGGTTTTAGTTCAATGCTTGCCAATATGGGATCTGTAAAATCATCAGGTATTGAGGCTTCTCTTACAGTGGTGCCGGTTAGAAATAACGACTGGGACTGGAGAGTTACAGCAAATGTAACTACAAATAAATCGGTGATAACTGAACTTGACGATCGTTTTGAATCAAAATTCTTTAGTTATGATGCTTCTACTGAAATGGCCTTATTTGTTAATTCCAAAGTGGGTGATTTATATGCCTCTGATCCAATTTCAAGAATTGAAACTGGAAAATACAAAGGTATGATGTTAACCGGTCCAAGCGGTATCATCGAAGAATCGATTACAACAGATGAGTACGTTAAAAAGAATGGCTATTTGGGTAACATTAACCCGGATGCGATTCTCGGCTTTACTACCGATTTGAAATATAAAAACTTTAGTCTTGGCATTGTAACCAGCTTAAGAGTAGGCGGAATTTTCGTTTCTGAAACCCAAAAAATTATGATTGACGATGGTATGGCCGATCTTAAAGAAGTGTATGGTAGTCAGTATGATGAATATTGGACTGGAGGACGTTTTGCAGGAGGTTTACCAAGTCTTCCAAATCCTGATGCAATGTTTACTGAGGCTGGATACGAACCGTACAGGGAATTGGAGCAATATGTATTGCCCTTATACAACGGTGATCCAAGATATTTTGGATATTGGAATGCAGTTTATATCGATCCAAATTATGATTTATCAGGTCTTAGCCCTGAAGATAAAGTAAAACTGCCGGATGAAGCTTATATCAGAAATGGAGATGATCCAACAAAAACTATTTATTTAATTCCTTATGGAATGGAAGGAAATGAATTGTGGTCAGGTGCTCAGTTCAGAACCTGGGATGCTACAAACTTTAAAATTAAAGAGATTAACTTTACATACAGTTTACCGAAATCTGTAGTTCAATCCATTAATTGTCAGGCCATATCATTTACTTTATTTGCAAAGAATGTTATGTATTGGTCAAAAAATGGGATGAACGAAGATCCCGAAACTGCCTTTCACAATGGTACACAAGGTTTAGGAATCGCTTATTTTGGTTTGCCACCAATTCGCACCATGGGATTAAGAGTTGCTCTTAACTTTTAATAAAACAGATATTTAATATAAAAGAGATAATAAATATTAAAAATTAAAAATTATGAATAAGTTACTATTATATATAACCTCTTTTCTTATAGCGGTTATGGTTATGTCATGCGAATCACAACTTCGGATTGATGAAAGACAGATTAGTCATGATGTCAACTATTTTACCTATTCCCGTTATCAGTTGACAACTGCAATTGTTGATATAGCAACGGGTTACGGCAGAAATGTTGTGAATGAAGAACTGGGACAATTGAATCAGCATTTTATGGATTGTTACGAAAGTGACAGGGTTAGTGGTTTTTATACCAACACTGCATCAGATTGGGAATCGGCAAGACAAAATCCTTATACCAATAGTCTCAGGACTCTTGCAGCGGTAACTGAACTGGCAACCAACGAAGGTAATGAAGCGACAGTTGCAGTCGCCGATATCTTAAAATGTTTCCTCGGAGGAATTCTTACTGAAAAATATGGTGATATACCGTTTTCTGAAGCAGTTATGGGACGAGAAGGAATTATATTCCCGAAATTCGATACTCAAAAAGAAGTGTATGAATTGATTTTTGATATGTTGGATGGTGCAGTTGCTAAACTTTCTGCTACAAGTAGTGCACTTCCCGCAGATCACGATGTACTTTTTAACGGAGATAAGGAAAAATGGGTGAAATTTGCCAATTCTCTGAAATTCCGTTTAATGGTTCATTCTTATGAAGCTTTTAAAAAGGCTGGCAGAGATTTAAGTTCTGAAATGCAGGCCATTGCCAACGGGAACAAATACATATCAACTGTTGAAGATAATGCAGGGCTGTTGTATTCAGGTACACAGGAAAGTGAATCATGGCCGTTGCAAACCAATTGGGGTACAGGAAACGACTATACTGAACAAAAGCCAACAAAATATCTGATTGATGAATTGGTTGCACTTGACGACCCTCGTTTGTTTGTTATTTTTGGGCCGGTGCTTTCTCCAATTTCAAGTAAAACTGAGGTTACCGAAGAAGATATAAAAATCAATGGTTTTGATTATCACATTACCTACTACCCAACAAGTCATCCTACAATTGACCCTGCGGCTGACTTAAAGGCACCGGGAAGGGATATGAATGGAAACGCGATTGAAGTTCCCTATGTATTGGATGCCAAATGGTTTGGAACTCCTACGGCAATTGGGGTTACAGGGATTTACGGCGGCTCTAAAGTACCGGGTACAAAAGCTCTGTTTGCCAACGAGCGTTTAACCGGATTATCGGGTTTAATGGCAAAAACCAATGACGAACGTCTTAAAGCTGTTTTGATGGAATCAAGTGAAATGATGTTTCTGCTTGCTGAGGCCCGCTCAAAAGGATGGATTACAGCGGGAACTGCAAGTGATTTTTACACAAAAGGTATAAAATTATCTTTTGAAAGATGGGGTATTATTGACGGCGCAAAACCTGCAACTCATATTGGTTCTGATGAAATAGTGGATGATTATGATGCCTATTGTGCTAAAGTTGCATTAAACGGTACAAATGATTTGGATAAAATCGCTCTTCAAAAATGGTTTTCATTTGTAATGATTGATGAACGTGAAGCTGTTACTGAAGTTAGAAGAACAAGTAAACCTGCATTTGTTAAACCAATCGCTGAATCTTTTGGCGCATATGATTATCCTTTACGTTATACTTATCCGCTGAATGAGGCAAGTAACAATAAGGAAATGTATGATGCTGCCGTTTCATCAATGGGTGGCGACCTTGCTTCAACACAGATGTGGATTCTAAAATAAACGACCTCAACACTTAACCTTTAATGAAGGATAAACATGTTGGAAACATAGAAATTAAAGGACAAGAATTTAATTCTTGTCCTTTATTCTTTAACCCGTAAAAAAATTTAAACCATTATTAAACATTAAATATTCTTTTAAATTGTTTTCACACATTTATATGTAATAAACCATTTATTTGCCGCCTCTAAATCAGTAAAAAGAGTGGATTACACAATCAGCCAACAACAACAACAATGAAAACAACAACAACATTTCAATCCAAAATAATAATGCCGGCAGTAATATTATCCACAGTCATTTTCATTGTTCTCTCACTCATTTTCTTGGCTTGCACCAAAAACAATGACAACAAAAAAAACAATGACAACCTATTCCCCTTTATTCCCATGAACGAAAAACAAATCTCTTTCTCCAGTAAAAACCACTTTCTGGATAACAACGATAATTTTTCACCCGACAACCGTTTTCTGTGTTATGATACCCGGGGAACTGTTTATAACGACAACATTGGCAACAGCAAAACCATAGAAAAAATTGAGATTTCAACAGGAAGTGAAACTGTATTGTACTGTCCGGAATCAGTAACCGGCGAACAGGCTGCCCCTGGTGTTGGTGCGGTTTCGTGGCATCCGTCAGAGGATAAAGTAATTTTTATCCACGGCCCGCTTCTGAATGAGATTAAAGAACGCGGTTACTACGGAATTACAAACCGCACAGGTGTTGAAGTAAGCGCCGATGGAAAAGGCACAACATCAAAACTTGATTTGCGTGATGTAACATCCAATGGCCTGACTACTTCCGGAGCACACAGGGGTGGAACTCACCGCCATGAATACACGCGAAACGGCAACAGAATAGGATTTACTTATGACGATTTTCTGAACACAGATTACGACAGGACGATTGGTTACATGGAACCAAACAGTTTGGCTCCTGATGGTTACAACAGTTATTTTGCTGTTATTCTGAAACCTGCTGAAAAAGGCAAATCCAAAGCCGGTGAAATCGAAAAAGCTTATGGCGATTCGTGGGTTGATCAGGCAGGAAAAATGCGCGCTTTTACAGGAAAAGTAAGGGCTGAATAATGGTGTGGACTACCAAACCGATTTGTTTGTTGCCGATATTCCTGAAAGTGTGGATATAACTACTGCTTTTTCAGGAAATGGAAATGAATATCCTGAACCGCCAAATGGAATCACAATCCGACGTTTAACTCATTCAGGGAAAATTGAAGGAATTGTGCGCGGTTCCTTTGACGGGGAAATGATAGCTTTTATTTCGCCTGACAAATCCGGAGTTTTGCAGGTTTTTGTTATCAATTCAAAAGGGTCTGATTTATCAGGCGACAAAAAACTGAAATCCCATTCAACTTTCAAGCATTCAAATCAAATGCTTCCTCGCCTCGCTGGCATCTACAAAAGAACTGGTTATTTGCAATTTCCAGATGGAAATGTTTTCGCTGTTTGTGCTGAAACAGGAAAGAACTTTGGGAAAACTTTAATGCTGACCGATGACGATCAGGAACGTGAAGAATTGGTTGTTTCGAATGATGGAAATATACTTGCTTATTCAATACTCAAAACCGGTTCAGATAAAAATGAAACTAAGAAATTCAGGCAGATTTTTGTGATGGAACTGGATTGGGGAAAGATAACAAGTGAATTAAAATGAATTTGTGTTGTACGGACAAACCTGTACAAATTAGTATTTTAAAAATGAGGAGTTTATTTTGAAATTTTTCCCGGCAGGGAAAATAGGTGGGTAGAAATGATAATTAACAGATGAATATTGTCCCATACGGGACAAAAGTAGAGTTTTCAATTTGCTTTCTACCCATATTAAGTTCCTGACGGAACAAAGATGAAAAACCAAATAATGAGAAAATATAGAATAATTAATAAAGAAAAATAATATGAGAAATCGGTTAATTTTATTGGCGCTGCTGGCATTTGGATTTGCTTCGTGCACAAAAAATGAAACACAAAAAACAACACAGTCGCATCAGGACACACCGTTTGTACAGGATTACAGCATTAAATACCTGAATGAAAATCCTGATGCTGAATTGCTACAGGTTGCATCCGACAGAAACGGTTACATACAGATGCTTTCTTCAAAAGGTTTATTAAGAATAAAAGCCGGACAGTTTCTTTTTCCGGGTACTTTGGTGAAAGATGTTCAGGATCGTTCAACTTCTGATAAAAATATTTCAGCAATCGGTATTTACAAGGATCAATTGGTTTATATCGATGATAAAGCTGTTTTGAGCAATGCCTGGGCCGGAAAATTGTTTTTAAAACACAACATGCCCAAAGCACACATTTTTGATGGTGGAAAAGATTTTAACTTTCTCATTTCGGATGGTAAAAGGCTGTTGTTATTAAATGACGAACAAAAACTATGGGAAGGATCACTTTCGGACGATGAAGTAAAAGACATTAAATTCGATGCTTCAACAAATCTTTTCTGGATTCTTGGTAAATCGTCAATCAGTACTTTTTCTCCCGAAAGCAAGGAAGTTTCGAAGGTTGTTGAAAACGAAAACATCACTTGCTTTGAACTGGCTGCCGGAAAAGTGATTGTTGGTACTAACGATGGTTATTTCGAAATCGATTCAAAAACAAAAAAACAAGTTGGCGAAGTTCAGCGGAAAATGCCCTGGACTGAATTAACAACTATCGCTAACATTGACGGTAAAATCTGGTTTGGTTCAACTTCGGGTGCAATGTTACTCCTTGATGATGGCACATTTAGCTACTATGCATCAAAGCGCTGGATTCCTTCAGATACAATTGTTGATATTGCCAAAGGTCCGGAAAATTCAGTATTAATACTTACAAACAATGGTTTGGGTAAAATAGGTTTTGAGAAAATGACATTAGCCCAAAAAGCTGATTTCTATGAAAAACAGGTTCGCGAACGCCACATTCGCACAGGTTTTAATGCTACAGTTTCGCGCATGGTAAATGGTGACGTTACTACAGGCAGCCTGGAAAATTCGGATAATGATGGTTTGTGGACTTCCATGTACCTCGCAGGCGAAACTTTTCGATATTCAGTTACAAAATCTGAAGAAGCATTACAAAATATCCGCGAATCGCTGGATGCACTGGAACGTCTTTATACGATAAATCCTATGAAATCAGGATTCCCATCGCGTTCGTTTGAAAGGTCAGGTTACAATGTTGGCGATGAACCCTGGCGCGCAACAGAAGATCCGGAATGGGATTGGAAATCAACAACAAGCAGCGACGAAGCAATTGGTCATATTTTTGCATTTGGTGCAATTGCCGAACTTGTGGATCAACCCGATTTGCGCAACCAGGCAATTGTGTTGATTGATACTTTGATGTCGCATGTAGTTAAAAATGATTTCTATATGATTGACTGGAATGGCGAACCAACCCGCTGGGGCCGCTGGAACCCTGAATATGTAAATGCCCGCCCGTTAAATGTTGGCGACAGGAAAATCAATTCATCAAATATTATAGCAATGTTGCAAACTGCTTATCATTTCACCAAAAAAGAAAAATACAAAGATGCCGCATTTTTCCTGTTGAACGAACAAGGCTACCTTGAAAACCTGATGCGCCCGATGAAGGAAATCGGTCACGCACCGGATGATGCCGATGATTTAAGCAAAGACCTTTCGGATGGATGGAACCACTCCGACGATGAAATGTATTATTGCGGTTACTGGGGCTTGTATCGTTATGCTTTAAACGACACACTAAAAGCACATTTTAAAGCAGCAATTATCGATCATTTTGAAATTGAACGTCCTGAAAAAGAAGGATTGTGGAACATCATGACAGCCATTGCTGAGACCGATAATATTGACCTGGATGAAGCAGTTTGGTACTTACAGGAGTATCCGCTGGATTTGGTAAACTGGACAATTGTTAACAGCCACCGCAAAGACATTGAATTTATAGAACCCAATTTCAGAAAACAAACAATTACTGAAGTTTTGCCGCCTGATGAGTTACCAATTACAAGGCACAATGCAAATCGTTTTCAACTTGACGAACATTCGGCCGGACGTTCGGAAAACAGCGCCGGTGATATATGGCTGTTACCATATTGGATTGGCCGCTATTTAAAGGTGATTGATGCTCCTGCAGAAAAATAAATGATAACAGTTCATTTTCATAGTTATCATTACTTTGGTTAATTTAGAGGGCGTACCCGCGTTTTATTTTGGGTGCGCCTTTTTTTTCCTTAAAAGATAATGGGTACTTTAAACGGTATTTTATAAATTCGAACAAGCCATTTTTACAAACAACTCTTTATAAAATAGAAGTTTTTCAAAATAAGGTGGAATTTATTTTTGATCAAGCATTTATTTCCATCCGCGTTTATTCAGAATTTCCTTTAAATGTTTTTGTTTTACCGGCTCTCTGTGTTTGATTGCAAAAGGAGTGTGGTATTTGATGCTCGCGTAAAAATTCTACCTGAATCCTGTCCCAATCTTCTTCTGTAGCAATTTTACCGTAAGCGAGCAATTCTTTAAACAGTTTATTTCCAATTGTGTAAAAATATTTGGTGCCCAGATAATCCAGGTCTGAATCGGCTAATATTTGTTCAAATATACTTGTAGGTGCCTGGGGTTTTTTTGTTGCATTTATCATTCCGGTTATCTTGTCAATTTCAAGTTCCGTGTAATTCCACTCGGGTAATAATTTATTTACATACTTAATACTTTCATCTTCGTGATTATCGAAATCCCAGATAAATCCTGTATCGTGCATAATTGCTGCTGTACGCAAAAGATATGCATCACGCGCACCTACATTCATGCGTTTTATATATTGATTACAAGATCTTAATACATGTAAAGTATGTTGAACGCTATGGTAGGTAAGTTTATCTGAAAGTTCCGATTCTAATTTTTTCGTAATAAAATGTTTTAATTTTCCGGTATTCATAAGTTTAAATTGTAAAATGGGTTTGTTTATGAATAACATTAAGCCTTTATACTTGATTGTTTGATGATTCCTCCTTTAACCTCTTTAATACTTTGCACAAAAAAGAATGCATCGTTATCAATCATTGAAACTTCGTGTTTTAATCTGTGTATTTCGAGGCGGGTTACCACCGTCATAATAATATCAACATCATGTTTTATATCGAATGATCCTGGTAAAAATCCACGCTCGCCTTTGTAAACTGTTATCGCTTTTCCAAAATCGTTAACAATAAGCGATTTAACAAGTTCATGTTTTTTTGAAATAATATTGAGTGCAGTAAATTCTTCAAAACCATCAACTACATAATCCGAAGTTTTCATGGCTGTGTAATAGACAAGTATGGAGTACATAGCTGTTTCCAGTCCAAACTCGATGGCAGCTCCTAAAATTACCATGGAGTTAAAAAGCATGATTATTTCGCTTGTGGTAAATGCTACTCTTTTGGTTGTGTAATGGGCTATAATTTCCAATCCGTCGATTACCGCTCCACCCCTGATAACAAGCCCGATGCCGAGTCCCATTAGAAAACCTCCAAAAACTGCAATCAGCACTTTATCTTTGGTAACAGTTGGAACGTTTACAAAAAACATAAGTACTGCCATTATCAGAATGGCAATTAGAGATTGAACAATAAAAGTTTTTCCCAGTTTGTGATATCCAATTACTAAAAACGGAATGTTAAATACGATGAGCAGGATACTGATGTGAATGTGTAAAACCTTATTAACAAGTATTGAAATGGCAGTAACACCGCCATCGAGAAAACTGTTAGGAATCATAAATCCCTTTAATGCAACAACGGCAATAAATAAACCTGACACAGTGTAGAGTATAGAAGAGAGTGAGAATATTGACTTCCATTCGACTTTATTGGTTTTGCTCATATTATTTACACTTGATGTATTAAATTATTAGTAAACATTCATTTCATTACTCAACTACTTCATAAATCAACATCACATCAGCTTTGTTTTTAAATTTCATTTCGCCTACCTTTTTACATTTGAAAAATTCCTTTACTTTATTGTAAGATTTTTCGCTGATTACAACCTGTCCCGGTTCAGCGTTGGATTGCAAACGTTGCGCAGTGTTTACAACATCGCCAATTACTGTATAATCCAACCGTCGCAAACTTAATGACCCAATATTCCCTGAAACCATTTCTCCGCAATTTATACCGATAGAAACACTGGGTTTGAAATTAATATTATCAGAAACTGAGGGCAACGCAGCAATCTTATTTCTAACAGCCAAACAAGCGTCAATGGCCCTGTCAATATGAAAATCTCCACGAAAAACAGCCATAATTGCATCGCCAATAAATTTATCCACAAACCCTCCCTGTGCAATAATTTCCTTAACCATTACATCGAAATAACTGTTGAGTAATTTAACTACATTATCAGGAGTTTCATTTTCACTGATCGAAGTGAAGCCACAAATATCAATAAAAGCAACCGAAGCATCAATTGTTTCATTTGCCATTAAAGAAGATTCAAATTCACGTGTATCCATGAAATTAAGGACAGTTTCATCTACATACATTTTAAGGATGTTGTTTTCCTTTATTGCCCGCAGGGTTGAACGAATCTGATTTACCTGTTTAATAGTTTTTTCAAGTGTTAACTCCAAATCGATAAAATCCACTGGTTTGGTTATAAAGTCAAATGCTCCGCGGTTCATGGCAGTACGTATGTTTTCCATATCGCCATATGCTGAAATAATTACAGATTTCAGGATTGAATGCTGCTCACTTAGTTTAGTTAACAGCGTGAGACCATCCATTTCGGGCATATTTATATCGCTCAAAACAATATCAACATCACTATGCTGAGTCAGTTGTTCAAGTGCATGACGTCCGTTCGTGGCAAAAATAAACTGGTACTCCTGATCCCTGATTTTTTTTCTGAATTTTTGTTTGACTAAAACTTCCAGATCTGTTTCATCGTCAACAACAAGTATTTTTGTCATAGTACAAATGTTTTAATTTTTTCCTTAAGCACATTAAAATCAACGGGTTTTGTAAGAAAATCGTCGGCGCCAAGTTCCATAGCACGCTTATAATTATCTGTATCACCATAAGCTGTAATCATCATTACTACGGGTGGTGGAGTATGGTTTTTCTTTTTTATTTGTTCCAGTAAATCCAATCCACTCATGCCTGGCATATTTATATCTGAAAGAATTAATACTGCCTCATGATTGTAGTTTTCCATACATTTCAATGCATCTTCGCCTGAGAAAGCAAAAGAAAATTCCAGGTCTTTATTCCTTATCTCTCTTCTAAATCGTTGTTCAAACAGTGATTTAATATCTTTTTCATCGTCAACTACCAATATTTTCATTTCCAGTAATTTTATTTTTTCAAAAATATATTATGAAACAAACTCATTATACTTTTCTTTTTTGATAAGATTTTTTTATGTTCTTATTTGTTATCGCATTTTACAATTTTTTGTTCGCCTTTCCGGCAGGTTTGTGATTTAATTTTGCACAGCAGTTTCATGTGGGCAAAATAATTGTAAATGTAGCACCCTCACCTTCATTATTTGCAACTTTTAGCTCGCCATTGTGTCCCTTTGTTATTATTTCATAACTCATACTCAATCCCAATCCGGTTCCTTCTCCGGTTGGTTTAGTAGTAAAAAATGGTTGAAATATTTTATCCAGAACTGTTTGGGAAATTCCATTCCCGTTGTCCTCAACAGAGATCAACAAATTATTTTTATTCATTTTTGTATTAACTGACACTGTAGGTTCATAACCATCTTTCTGTAGTTTCTTTTTTTCGTTAACCGCATAAAAAGCATTGGTTATTAAATTCAGAATTACCCGTCCCAGGTCCTGCGGAATTACATCAATTTTTCCTACTCTTTCATCAAAATTGGTTTTCATTGTTGCATTAAACGACTTGTCTTTTGCCCGAAGACCGTGGTATGCCAAACGTAAATATTCATCTGCCAGTGCATTTATATCGGTTGGTTCTTTAATTCCGCTGCTGTTTCGGCTATGCAGTAACATCCCTTTTACAATGGCATCGGCACGTTTTCCGTGGTGGTTTATTTTTTCAAGGTTTTGTTTTACATCATTTGCTATTTCGGTTGCCATTTCAAAGTTGCCAAGTACAAGTTCTTCTTTCATTTCGTCAAGCAATTCCCGGCTCACTTCTGAAAAATTATTTACAAAATTTAGCGGGTTCTGTATCTCGTGTGCTATGCCGGCGGTGAGCTCACCCAATGAAGCCATTTTTTCGGACAGGACGAGTTGTGATTGGGTGTTGCGTAATTCTGCAAGCGTAAGTTCCAGTTCTTCCTTTTGTCGGGTAAGTTCAATAGTTCGTTCGGCCACAAGCCCTTCCAGTTCTACCTTTCGAATGGCAATGGCCTTGTTGAGTTCATCCTCCTGCTGTCTTTTAATACGTTCTTTTTCGTTTGCTTTTCTTTGTCTGTACTGACTATATAAAATAGCTGCCAACCAAATATATGTCAGTGTCAGTGCATTTCTAAAATATGACTCCCATGTTTCAAATAAATTTAAACTTATGATTTGGGTCAAATCAACTATAACTTTTACGGCAACAAAAGGAATAAATGCAGCAATGAACATGCGCAATGAGCGAAGCTCCTTTTGCTGTAACGGATAGGTAATCAGAGCAATCAGGTATAAATTCCATGTCCAGTTCACAATTGCCCATTCAGAAAACATTGCCCCTGCCGCGAAAAGTACAAAAGCAACAACAAAAGCATATTTGCATTTTATTTCCAGTTCAGGAAGTTTGTGCGTTTTGGCATATTTGCGAATAAAATTTACATAAATTAAACTCACAATGAGTGGAATAACATTACTGACCATTTTAAATTATATTAATTCGTTATTACAATTTAAAGTTAATATAAACACTGAACCTTCACCCACTTTTGTTTCCACTTTTATTTCCCCGCCATGCGCTTTCACAATATCATAACTCAGACTCAATCCCAGTCCGGTTCCTGAGCCGGTTGGTTTGGTAGTAAAAAAGGGCTGGAATATTTTATCTTTAATGGAATCGGGGATTCCGGGGCCGTTGTCGGAAACTGTTATAGATACAGTCCCCCTCATTCCTCCGTCAGCTGACGGAGGGAGGTAAGAAGTCCTTACTATTACTGTAGGCCGATATTCTAATTGATCGTTTTTGATCCCCACTTCGGTGGGCGGGGGGGCTGTGACTGCATAAAACGCATTATTTATCAAATTCAGCAACACCCTCCCAATTTCTTGTGGAATCACATTTATTTTTGGAAGATCTGGATCAAACTCAGTTTTAAAATCAGCTTTAAACGAATTGTCTTTTGCACGCAATCCGTGGTAAGATAATCGTAAATATTCATCTGCCAAAGCGTTGATGTCGGTGAGTTCTTTTTGTCCTGACCCGGTGCGCGAATGTTGCAACATACCTTTTACAATATCAGCGGCGCGTTTGCCGTGGTGGTTTATTTTCTTGAGATTTTGTTCTATGTCATCCGCAATTTCATTTGCCAGTTTTAGTTTTTCTTCCCCTGACTGCCCGCTGCCTGCTGCATACTGCTTACTTCCTTCTGCCAGCTCTTCCTTCATTTCTTCGATCAGCTCACTGCTGACTTCCGAAAAATTATTTACAAAATTAAGTGGGTTCTGGATTTCGTGTGCAATTCCTGCAGTTAATTCCCCAAGTGATGCCATTTTTTCGGCCTGAATTAGTTGGGATTGTGCTGACCTGAGCTCACTCAGTGTTTTTTCAATTTGATTTTTGGCTTCTTCCAGTAATCTGAAATCTTCATATCTTGAATATGCCACCGACAAAGTTTCTGACAAAGCCTTCACCAGTTGCAATTCTTCGGGTTTCAGCGGATTTACATTTCCAACATACAGCATTCCCTGTTTAAAAGGAACAAGGTGGAGGTAAAGTGATTCAGGAGGTGCGTAGTTTCCCTGATAGTTTTCAGGTTTCTCTATCTGTCCCGTGTCAATGAGGTTTTGCATAAAACTTACAAACTGATTTTTATCCCAATGTTCATAGTAAATTTCATTCTGTTTCCAATGTTTTACAGCACCTATACCAATTTCTTTTGAATCGAAGGGTAAATCAAATGCACTCAATGATTCGCCATTGGGTTTGGACAAATAGGTATGGATTATTTTTATGCTTTCGTCCATAATCAGCACTCCACAGCGGATAAACGTAACACCAAGTGTATTGAGCTCTTTCCATATAAGTGGTGTTATCCTGTTTAGATCTTCTTTGGTACGCATGCTTGCTATTTCACCCCGTACCCTGTCCAACGCTGCCCGGTAATCTGCTTCTCTTGCTTGTGCTTCAGCGTTTTTTACATCAAGAAACCGGGTATAAACCTGTTCAAATACATGGGCAAACCGTTTGAGTATATCGTTTTGCTGATCGGAATAAGGAATACCTGCGTAGTTTTGAATTGTAATACCCGAATTTTTTGACCAGGCAAAGGAGCGGGCAAATCCTGCACTGTCCATTACGTATTTTTTTCGGTCATCCGGCATAAGTTTCAAATCGGAATGTTTAAAAGCATATTCAAAAAAGCTGTCTTTTTCGGCACGGGTGAGGGCATTTGTCATAAATGTTTCTCCCCTGTCACGGGCTTCATAAAAAACATCGAAAACCGGGTGCTTGATGTATGGAATCTTTATCTTTTGTGCATATGTTTGTCCTACGGTGCCAATCCATAAATAAAAATCTTTTGAATCATCGCTTAAAATATTGATTAATGATGCATCAGCTTTTATACCTAATTTTTGCATTTGCACAAATACTACAGAAATAACTTCCTGCAGTTCGTGACTTTGTTTCATTGCCAGGGAACGGGAACGCACCCTTTCAAGTGCCGCTTCAATCTGGGCTTCCCTGGCCTGGGCTTCTGCTTTTTGAAGATCGAGAAATCTAATGTAACTCTGTTCAAAAATCCGTGAGAACTTTTTTAAGATATCAATTTCATTTTCGGTCAATGTTTTAGCATGATGAAAGTGGACTCCAATCATTGAGTTTTTTTGCAATGCGAAGGATTGGGTAAGACATTCCTGTTCCAAAACCCATTTCTTAAAATCTTCGGGAAGTACAGTTTTTAAATCTGTATGATTAAAAGCATATTCAAACCAAATATTTTTCTCTTTAAATGAATAGGTTTTGGTAGTGAAATCAAGGCCTGATTTTTTAGCATTCCAAATGTCAGTAATTGTAGGAGCATCATATTGTGGGAAAGTAACACAGCCTGGATATTCTGAATTTTCGTTGCCAACCCAGCAATTCAAACTGTCTGAGTTTTGTGCAATTGTTGCCACAAATGCTCCTCCGTCAGTTGCGAATTTAAGTTCTTTTAATTTTTCGAAAACAACTTTTACAATTTCCCTTATTTGATCGCTATTTTGAATGCCGAGTGAACAGGAACGTATTTTTTCAAGTGCAGCCTCTATTTCCAATTCCCTGTTTTTCAGTTCAAGGTTAGCGGTTCTTTCGTCAACCAGTTTTTGCAGTTGTTTGCACTTTTGCTTCCATTGATTTAAATGCAATGTGTCATCTTTCTCCAAAAATTCATGCTTTTTTGAATCCATATGCTTATAGTATAAATTTTTTTTTCCGACTAAGGTCTCCAAATTCTTGTCTATTTATCAATCAGCGCTTCATAATCAAAAACAAGGTTGCAAAATGCAATCACCCCGGTTTTAAAGGAACTGTCATCAAGTAAAAATTCGGGAGTATGGTGCGGGCCTGAATTTTCAGGGTCTTTCCCTTTGGTCAGTCCACCAACAAAAAAGAATAAACCGGGAACTTTTTGAGCATAGAAAGAAAAATCCTCGGCGCCGGTTTTTGCCGGAACAAGTTTTACATTGTCTACTCCTGCTGATTTTTGCAAAGATGGCAGCATTGCTGCTGTAAGCGCTTCATTGTTAAAAGTTACAGGGTAATGAGCAGAGTAGGGTAATTCAACAATCGCTGTCGCACCGGCTGCTTCAGCTGTTTTTTCCACAACCTGCCTGATGCGGTTAAATACCATCTTTTCATCTTCCTGACTTAACGTTCTCACCGTACCCAGCATTACCACCTGTTGTGAAATGATATTTGACCGGTTGCCACCCTCAATGGCTCCAACAGTTACAACGGCAGGATTTTCAGTCAGATTAACATTTCGACTTACTATGGTTTGTAAATTATTGATAATTTCAGCCGATACTACAATTGGATCAATTGACAGCCAGGGTTGCGAACCGTGTGAAGGTTTACCATTTACAGTTATTTTGAAATCGCCTACTGCAGCCATTGTACCCGCCGGACGATAGGTGATTTTTCCAACTTCCTTTTGGGCATCCATGTGTAATCCAAAAACAACATCTACTTTCGGATTTTCAAGCACGCCTTCTTTTACCATCAGTTCAGCGCCACCTTCTTCTCCTTTTGGAACACCTTCTTCAGCCGGCTGAAAAATAAATTTAATTGTCCCTTTCAAATCTTTTTTCATGCCTGAAAGAATTTCGGCTACGCCCATTAAAATGGCCACATGTCCGTCGTGTCCGCATGCGTGCATTACACCCGTTTCCCTGCCGTTATACATTGTTACTACTTTCGATGCAAAAGGCAAATCATTGTTTTCGGTAACGGGAAGGGCATCCATGTCTGCGCGCAAAGCAATCACCGGACCCGGTTTGTCTCCTTTTAAAATACCCACAACACCTGTTACCGCAACACCGGTTTTTACTTCAATTCCCAATGACTGAAGGTGTTTGGCAATAAGTGCCGAAGTTCTTGTTTCACGGTTACCCAGTTCAGGATTTTGATGAATATCATGTCGCCAGCCGATTACCTTTTGTTCGATTTCTTCGGCAGATGTTTTAATTGCTGCACTGTGATCATTATTTTGAGAAGTCCCCATTTTGAAACAAAACAGCAGGACGATTAAAACCGTCATTTTCATTTTAAATGTTTTTTAAATTGCCTACTCTCATCGGTTTTCGGCTTCCCCGTTTATATTATTTGTTTTTTAATTCGTTCCCTTAGGTGTGTAATTGCTTCAAACAGATATAATAATCTATTGATGTAATTATCATAAACAACAGTATGTGTTATTTTAGACCCATAAGTTTTTATTTACTGTTATTTCTGAAAACAATTTGTCAAGCATTCGTTCGAATCAATAACACACTAATAGTCAAATGGTTTAAACAGGTTAAAAAAGTTTGGGAATTTTAGTAATAAAAGGATTTTAGCTGAAGGTTAACAAACAGAAGTTTAAAGTATAATCTTTTGATTTACGGTTCTTTCAAAAAAGAAAATCTAAGAAAACCAACATTGGCAATGATATAAACCCGGTAAATCTTTTCCAGTTCACCTATTTCATACCAACCTTCTCCCAAAGGGTGTTAATGCCAGCGAAGCCATTTTGAAGTGTTGTCCTGCCCATGGAATTCCGATAATTGTGATTCCCAAAAGAATGCCAAAAAGAATGTGGGTGAGCATAATCCAGACTCCACCAATAAAAAACCAAAGTATATTCATAATCGTTGACAGGCAACCGGGTGCGTAGTCCATGTATTCTATTTTTTGCCCAAATGGCCACAAAGCAAGTATTCCAAGTTTGAAAGATTGCAGCCCAAACGGAATTCCAATAATTGTAACACAAAGCAACAAGCCAGCAACCATATATTCCATGAAGATGGCAAACCCGCCAAACACCAACCAGATAAGATTTCCAAGAATTTTCATTTATGAGTATTTTTAAAATTCAGTTTAGCATATAAAATTAGTGATAAAACTGCTATTTGAGTTCAAATTTCGAATTTTAACTTTTACCTTAGTTTGATAATTTAAAAAATGAAATGAAATACAATCCTGAAAATTACAAATGGGGATTTATTTATTTTGACAGAAGCGATAACAGCGTTATTGTTCCAAAACGAAATAAATGGATGGGGTGGACATTTAACTTTGCCAGCCCGTATACCTATATCATTATTATAGCCTTTATTGCTATGATGATATATTTTTCATCATAATTTTAACCACACTAAATACATTTATTATTAATACTTAAAATTCAGAAACATGATTCAGCAAACTGAAATATCGCTTCCTACTTTACGCCGGGGATATCATTTAATAACCGGTTTAGTCGAAAAAAATCTACCTGGATTACCCGAAAAAGGGTTGCTTCATATTCTTGTAAAACATACTTCAGCAGGAATTACAATAAATGAAAATGCAGATCCAACCGTGCGAAGTGATTTTGAAAACTTCATCAATAAAATGATTCCGGAGAAAGATCCCGTATATGTGCATACGTATGAAGGAGATGACGATATGCCTGCACATTTAAAGAGCTCGGTAATTGGTGCTGAAATTACCATTCCCATTACAAACCACCGCTTAAATCTTGGAACCTGGCAGGGGATTTATTTTTGTGAGTTCCGCAATTCAGGGGGAAGCAGAAAAATTGTACTAACAGTTTTTAGTTAGTAGGAAAATCGGGAATTATTCAATAAAAGTAAAAGTCGATTTCATTTTGAACTTTTAGGTTTAAATATTGTAATAGAAGCATAATTTTATTCAGATGATACTTTCAGCAGGAATTATAATAGCAGGCTTTTTTTTATTGATAAAAGGCGCTGACTGGATGGTTTCAGGCGCTTCGGCCCTGGCAAAAAAGTATAACATTTCCGACCTGATTATCGGCCTGACAATTGTTTCTTTCGGAACTTCTGCTCCTGAATTGGTGGTTAACTCAGTCGCTTCATTTCAACGCCATTCCGATATTGTTTTTGGTAATGTGCTTGGTAGCAATATTGTCAACCTTTTTTTTATACTTGGAGTAACCGGTCTGATTTATCCAATTTCCGTACAATCAAATACAGTTTGGAAAGAAATCCCCATTTCGATACTTGCAGTAGTTGTTTTGTTTGTGCTTTCGAATAGTTTTTTTTTACAGGAACTGAATACAATCACAAGGTTTGACGGAGTAATATTGCTTGTGCTGTTTGCAGGATTCCTGTATTATATCTATGTACAAATGAAATCTGACAGATCGGTAATTCAGGAACCCGTTGTTAAAGAAATGTCGAATTTTAAAATCTGGGGACTCATTGTTATCGGAATTTCAGGACTTATTCTGGGTGGAAAACTTGTTGTTGACAACGCCATAAAAGTTGCTGTAGTTTTGGGTGTAAGCGAAAAAATAATAGGATTGACAATTGTGGCCATTGGCACATCGTTGCCCGAATTGGTAACCTCAGTTGTTGCCGCGTTAAAGAAAAACAGTGACATCGCGTTTGGAAATATAATCGGATCAAACATTTTCAATATTTTGCTGATACTTTCAGTAAGTTCACTTATTCACCCTATTGATTTTAATACCTCTTTTAATACTGAAATTTATTTAATTGCAGGAGGAACTCTGATTTTATTTACAGCCATGTTTACAGGTGGAAAGAAAAAGCTGGATCGATGGGAAGCAGGTATTTTACTTGCTGTTTACATTATTTACACTGCCTGGATGATTGCAAAGGAAATTTAAAATCAAACAATTGCAGCGTTATTTCCAGTTGTTCTTAAGTTTTAATTCCTGCCATTCATTTTTTAATACACTGTAATACATTGTATCTCTGCGTCTGCCGGTTGTCATTAAGGTATGGCTTCTTAAAACACCTTCTTCAGTAATGTTCATGCGCAAAAGGGCAATTCGTGCCGGCGTATTTAAAACGTCGGTTTTAAACTCAACCCTTTCCATTTCCAGCACTTCGAAACAATGTTTAAGCATAAGGTATTTTGCCTCTGTGTTTAAACCTTTACCCCAAAACCCGGAGCCAAACCATGTCCATCCAATTTCAATTCTTTTGTCACGCATCGAAATATTGCCAAAACTTGTTGACCCGGCAATTTTGTTATTTTCTTTCTGAATCACAGTAAATGGAAGCCTTGTTCTCATCTCTTTTCCTTTCAACGCCTCATTAAACCACATTTCACGATCCTTTTTTTCCGACAGATCATGCGTAAAATAAACCCACATGGATTTATCGTTCGCCAGTTTTGAAAACAATTCAAAATCAGATTTTATAGTTGGCCGAAGCAATACATTTTCGTTTTGCAGGGTAATATCGAAATCGATCATAACTTGAATATTATTTTTTATTGTTACACATTTTATTTTGTAGTGAAATTATGACATTTAGCAGTTGTGAACAAAAAAAATTTAAAGTCGTTATTATTTATTTTCAGTTAATTCATTTTTTGTTTTTAACTTGAAATTTAAAATGAGTTTCTTTTTTATTTTTGCGTTGAATTTTTTTAAACATCAAACAAGCATGGGAAATAATTCTCAAAACAGCAATATCTTTACAAAGTCAATCTTTTTAAATATGGGAATTACCATTAAAAAACTATAAAAAATAATCGTATGAAAATTGAAGTCGATCAACTGGATTTGGATGAACTGAGAGAGTTGGGGGTCAAATCGTGGCCGGTTATGGAATACGATGAGGAGAAGTTTGAAGTTTTTTACGATAAAACAGAGCAGTGTTACATTGTTGCAGGTGAAGCGACAATTGTTTCCGAATTTGAATCGATTACTGTAAAACCCGGAGATTTTCTTACGTTTCCCGCCGGAATTGAATGTGTTTGGGATGTCGATTCAGCCATAAAAAAATATTATATGGTTGAATAATTTTTTTTGCAGATGCTTATTAAAAACAGAAACTACATTTTTTATAGAGTGAAGTTTCTGTTTTTCTTTTTTAAAACAGATTATTGAAACAGGCACTTTGTTAATATGGATAAAAATTTAGAAATGGGGTTAAAACCCCTTGAACATTTGCTTTCACAGAATCCGTGCACTAAAGTGAACAGCTTGCCCCGTTTAAAAGGGGGCAATAAAACCAACTCTTCTTCTGTTTTATTGCCGTCAGCTTTAGCTGACGGTTTTGATAAGTTGTTGTGGAATTGGGCTTTAACCACATTTATAATAATATCATTTAAATACCTGATTCAAACAGATTAATTAATTGCAGTTAAAACATATAACATTATGAAAAAGATAAGCTTCGCATTGATTCTCATTCTCCTGAACCTGGCGCCATTTGCCCAAAACATAACAGAAAAAGACAAACAAATGCAATGGTTTGAGGATGCCAAACTTGGTATTTTCATCCATTGGGGAATTTATGCAGTTAACGGAATCGACGAAAGCTGGTCGTTTTACAACGGTTATATTTCGCACGAAGAATACATGAACCAGTTAAATGGCTTTACAGCCAAAAATTACAATCCTGCGGCGTGGGCAAAATTATTTAAAAACAGCGGAGCAAAGTATGCAGTTTTGACAACAAAACACCACGACGGAGTTGCGCTGTGGGATACAAAATGTGGCGATTTAAGTGTGGTTAAAAAATCGCCTGCAAAAAAGGATTTGGTTGCCCCGCTTGTAAGCGAACTCCGCAAAAACGATTTAAAAGTTGGTTTGTATTATTCACTGCTCGATTGGTCGCACCCCGATTATCCCAACAAAACCAAAGTTGAAAAACGATACGAAAACGATTCGGTAAAATGGAACAGGTTTGTTGATTTTAATTTTTGCCAGTTGGAGGAACTTTCAAAACAGTTTAAACCCGATTTATTTTGGTTTGATGGCGACTGGGAGCAATCAGCCGAAAAATGGAAAGCCAAAGAATTGAGTGAAAGTCTGCATGAATGGAATAAAGATGTAATTCTGAACAGCCGCATTCAGGGTTACGGCGATTATGCAACACCTGAGCAGGGCTTGCCGGTTACCCGTCCCGAAAGCCGTTACTGGGAGTTGTGTATGACAATGAACGATAGTTGGGGTTACCAGGGCAACGACAAAAACTATAAAACACCCAATCAGATAATCAACATTTTGGTTGAATGTGTGAGCAAAGGCGGTAATTTACTGCTCGATATCGGTCCGAAAGCTGATGGAACAATTCCTGAAGAACAGGTTGATATTCTGAATCAGCTGGGCCGCTGGACAAACAAACATGCCGAAGCTGTTTACGGAACACGTGCAGGCATTCCGGCTGAGCATTTTTATGGGCCAACTGCCCTGAATAAAAACGGCGATATCCTGTATTTGTACCTTCCCTATAATCCAAACGGACAAATTATGCTAAAGGGAATTAAAAACAAAATCAATCGTATTTATGTGGTTGGCAATGGCACAAAACTCAACTGGGACGTAAAAATGAAACAATACTGGAGCGCCGTTCCCGGAATTATTTATATCGATGTTCCCGAAAAAGTGCTCGATGAACAGGTTACTGTTATCGCTGTATTGCTCGACGGCAAAGTTGATCTGTACAGGGAAAAGGGTCAGGTTTTGGAAAGCAATTAGATTTGGAAAAGGTTGGGAGAGGGGAGTCTCTTTAATTTAATTTATTTATAAAAGCGGGGGTGTGCTTCTGCCCCCCAGATGAATCTGGGGGTTATGCACAGGTAAGCCTCACAGGCTTTCATCTTGTTCCCCAGATGGAATCTGGGTTATGCACAGGTAATTCCGATGGGCTTAGGCAAACATTTACTATTCCCCCCAAACTTTAGCAATCCTATCTTTTATTTTTTGCTCAAAAATTTCAATCAATTGCTTGTTGGCATTCACCAATTCCTGTTCTTTTTCGATGCGGGAAACGATTTGATGTTGAGTTTCGAGAGGTGGAAGTGGAATTTCAATATCATTAAGTATTTCTTGAGATAAGTTGCTTATGTTTGCCCCTCTTCCTTTCTTCTTCATAAGATTTCTATGAAATTCTGATTTTAATAGATACCCAATATAAAGGGCTCAATGCCATCTTTTAATCTACATCTAATCGTAAAACTTGAAAAGGAAATCCTTTCGTTCATTTCTGGAACAATAATACTTCTTCCAACTAAATCGGGATTGCCATTTAACCTAACAAACACAATATCACCTTTTTTAAGTAAATAATTGTCATTAATACTTTCATTTACCTGAATTTCATCCAATTCAGAAATTGGAGCCATTAAATTATTTTTAAAATGACTAACACCTAGTATTTTTATTTTTTCACCTGTTAATTCCTTTGAAAAGTTCAAACCATTTTTAAAATATGCAATCTCTCCCAACTCCACCATTTCCCAATCCGCATCAATATCAATTTTGGGTTTGTAGTTTTCAACCACCATTTTTGCCCCATCAATTATTTTTTGGTAGCCTTCTATTTCGGCAACAATTTCTTCCTGAACGGAGATGGGGGGAAGGGGGATTTGAATTTCGTTAAACGTTTGTAGACCTGTAATTCTTTTTATAGCAACACCACGTCTTATTATCAATCATTTTGAATAATTCTTCTCGCTTGAAACAATAACTAAATATATTCTGGAATTACCTTATGCATTTATTCGAATATATTACCAATGTAAAATCTGATTGAATTGCAAATTATCTTCAGTTTTTACCAATGCATATTTACCAACAGTTCCATCTTGTATGAAAATAATCAAATCATTTTTAATCGGCTTACATGAACCATTTTTAACAACTTCTATTATAATTCTTATCATCAGTTATTTTTGCCATTGACTAAATCAATATGTTTCCATCAAACAAATCCTTTGACAGTTAATTATAAGGATAACATTCTCTGTTGTTTTAGGTGACGACATGTAACCATCTTTAATTTAATCACAAACTCATTAAGTTTATACATTTCAAATTCTGAATTACTGAAATCTCACCAATTTTATACCTCTCACCACTCAAATTATAATCCCCATTTTTTGCAATTTCGGATTTGGGAACGGTGTGGGCAATGGTGGGGTATTTGATATTTGCGGGTGGTGGTGGTGGTGAAGACGGTGGCGGTGGTAGAGACGCAAAATTTTGCGTCTCTACGAATGACCGGATTATTGTAATGGCCTCTTGCAATTGTCCGCCCTTCACTGCATTACGTTGTGCACCTAAACCAAAACCATCGTTGTCGATTTTTACAAACAAAATTTTATCGGTTTGTTTGGCAAACGCTTTATCCATGAGCAAAATGGAAGTTTTTACACCACTGTACGGGTTAAAAATCCCGGAAGGTAAACTTACCACGGCATACAGATAATTCTCAACCAACATTTTTCGCAAATCTTTGTAGGCTGTTCCGCTTTGAAATATTACACCTTCGGGAACTATTATCCCAGCTTTGCCTTTAGAGTTAAGGTGTTCGGCAATGTAATCGACAAACAATACCTCACTGCGGTTACTGCTTATTGAGAACTTTTTATGTGGTCGAATTCCTCCTTTCGGACTCATAAAAGGCGGATTGGCAAGGATTACATCGTAGGTTTCGTTCCAGCGTTCTTCGCTGCTTAGTGTGTCGTATTCCCAAATATGAGGGTCGGAAAAGCCATGCAGATACAGATTTACCAACGACAGGCGCACCATGTCGGGCGAAATATCGTACCCGGTAATATTTGAAATTATTCGGCGGCGTTCGTCGGGGGTTATGGTTGATGATAATGTTGTTGTTGTTTCATTTGTGGAGACGCAAAATTTTGCGTCTCTACGATTACCATTACCACCAATATCATCATTACCGTTACCACCGCCCATAATATGTTTAAATGCCGAAATTAAAAAACCGGCGGTTCCGCAGGCAGGGTCCAAAATGGTATCGGTTTTTTGCGGGTTAACCACTGCCACCAAAAAATCAATAATATGCCGTGGTGTGCGGAATTGACCTGCATCACCCTGCGAACCCATTACCGAAAGCAGGTATTCAAAAGCATCGCCTAATTTTTCGCTGTGGGTATATTCAAATTCAGAAATCGTTTTCAGAAACATTTTCAAAGTTTCAGGGTCACGATAAGGCAAATAAGCATTTTTAAAAATGTCACGAAACAATTGGGGAATATTCGGATTTTTCTCCATCCCCACTATGGCTTCGGAATAAAGGGTTAGCATTTCTGCTGCTGTTACTTTTGGGTGGAGTAGTTTATCCCAGGCATATTTGCTGAACTCAATAACTTTATCTTTGGTTCGGTCATTCGGAAACTCAGGGTCAGGCACTTTATAATCTGAAAAAAACTTTGATTTACCGCCTAATTCAATGGCTTCTTTGTCCATGTCGTCCATGAACTTATAAATCAAACCAATGGTAATCTGCTCAATTTGTGCTTTGGGGTCAGGTAGTTTGCCAACCAAAATATTACGGCAATCGTCTATTCGCTTTTTTGTTGTTGTATCTAACATTTTTTTGTTTTTGTGAAAACATTTTTTTGTTTTTGTGAAAACAGAGACGCAAGATATTGCGTCTCTACGGATAAAAAAATTTATCGTCGGTCCATTTCGACGGGTTGTTGATTATATAATTTGAAATTCGTTGAAACGATTCGTCGTTTCTGATAATATGGTCGTGAAAACGGGATTGCCAGGCAAATTTAATATTATTTGTACGGGCATATTTTGTAACCCCAATTTTAAAACCCCGAATAATCGATGCCAAATTTTTTGATTGTGGCCCGAATTTATTGTGGTTGCCCGATACCGGTAGAGACGCAAAATTTTGCGTCTGTACGATTGCGTCCACCCATTGCGTTCCCCATTGCGTCCCCCATTGCGTCCCACATTCCCGTCACCATATTTTTTCATTGGTTTGTCAATAATAATTATTCCATGCACGTGGTTTGGCATTACAACAAATTTATCCAATATAACAAACGGAAAATGTTTTGGTATTTCAATCCAACATTGATTGGCAATTTTTCCCAATTCCGAATATTCCATTTGGTAGGGAGACGCAAGATTTTGCGTCTCTACGATTTCGCCAAAATAACATTCGCGATTGGCGGTGCAAATGGTAACAAAATAAATGGCATCGGAACCATAATCCCAATTTTTTAAACGGGCCGATGGTATGCGGTATTTGTTTTGAAATTTGTCTAACATATCATGCCGCAAATTTATCCAGATTAATATAATCCTTAATATACAACGGTATCACATCCCTGTATTTAGCTGCAACTGCCTTGAATTGTGAAATGGTTAACGTAGGATTGGTTTGCAACGCATGAAAATCTTTGGTTTCAATAATTTTGCGAATGTCCTGGTCAACAATGTATGCTTTGAAAAAATACTTTAAAGCTCTCAGATTTACATCTTCCTCAGGTGGATAAATTGAAATGAACTTATCAAATTCTTCTTCCAGTAATTCATCTTTTGATTTGAACTTAGGAATAATTCCAAAAATCTTTTCAACTACCTCACGAATAGAAACCTTTCTGTCAATCTTTGCCGCTTTTCTGATTTTCTCAAGGTTAAAATATTCTTCCGGCTTATCAAAAATTTCCTGTTGAATATGACTGACAACATGTTCCCAGTTTCCTAATTCAACATTTTTCCTGATAATATCGTCCATGATAATGCGGTTTTCAAACTTCTTGAAAAGCTCTCTGTCGATTCTCATACCTTCCGGGCCAACGGGTTCTTCTACTAAACTCAAAAGCGGGTCAGGTTGATAAGTGGTGTATTTGTCAATATTTACCCCGCCGCCGCCACCTCCACCATTTCCTTTTTTGGGCTGTGGCAGTTTTAGCTTTTCATCGTAGTCAAATTTTTCTTCGAAATATTCGCAGTTGGCGAAAAAGTCAAAAAGCTTGAATAAATTTTTGTCATGGCGAATGATTTCTTCTTCGTCCAATTCATTTTTGAACTTGTATTCAAATGTATTTTTTCGTGTTCCTCTTCCTTTAATCTGAACAAAATCAGAAGGACTAAAAATCGGTCTCATCATGCAAATATTTAACAAATCGGGGCAATCGTAACCGGTTGTCATCATTCCAACTGTTATACAAACCCTGGTTTTGCATGATTTATAACCTTCAAGCCATGTTGTTTTTCCGCTTAGATTGTTATTGGTGAAATTAATAGCCATTTGTTGAGCCTCCCCAACCTGAGAAGTTACCTGTACAGCAAAATCAGAATTATATTTTCCCGGAAAAAGTTGTTCTGCAAATTCATTAAGAATTTCAGTCAGTTTCCGGGCATGATTCTGACTAACACCAAAAATGATGGATTTGCCAATTTCATTTGTAACTGGGTCTCGATGCGCATTTTCTAAAAAGGTTTGGCAAAATATCCTGTTCGTTTTTTCAGAAAAAAACCTCTTTTCAAAATCTCTCGAAATGAAAGTTTCAGTTTCTTCTCCTTCTTCTGTTGGTATTACAACAGCATAACCTTCATCAGAAAGTAATTGAGTGGTAATTTCTGTTCTTGCATCCAAAACCCATGGATTAATAAGAAAACCATCTTTCACTCCATCAACTAAAGAATATCGGAAAGTTGGGTCGCCACCTTCACAACCAAAAGTTGAATAAGTATCTCGCAACATTCTCCGCTCAATTTCTCTGGGGTCATTATCTCTCACTTTATCGGGGTCAACACCTTTAAGATAATCTTTTGGTGTTGCAGTCAGTCCTAATTTGTAGCCATGAAAATATTCAAAAACTGCTCTTGCATTTCCTGAAATTGAACGATGCGCTTCATCTGAAATTAAAAAATCAAAATCTGTTGGAGAAAAATCATAACGATATTTGTCATTGTGCATCAATGACTGGATAGTGGTTACCAAAATATCAGCTTTTCGCCAGTCGCTTTTGTGTTCTTTAAAAATATAGGTGGTGTAATCGGGTTTTAAGTATTCGGTAAAAGCTTTCCAGGCCTGGTCTTCCAATTCCAATCTGTCAACTAAGAATAGAACTTTTCTTGCATTTTGTGTTCTCAGAAAAAGCCGGATAACTGCAGCAGCAGTTAACGTTTTTCCGGTTCCTGTTGCCATTTCAAATAGAAATCTGTCTTTTCCTAGTGCAACTGCTTTTTGTAATTCTTCAATCGCTTTAAGTTGATACTTTCTAAGAAATCTTAATCCGTTTGTCCAGATAAAATCTTTACTTGCTTCAATGCTTCCTTTCCATTCTGGTTTTTCAGCATAATCTGGCATTTGTACTTTTGCAATATAATCAACTGCAACTTCTTCGCTTATTAATGCATTTCGGTCGGGATTCCAATTTCTAATAGCACCTATTTCATCAGGTGAAGGAAATTTGTAAATCGGTTTTGGATTTCCTTTTGTCGTGTCCCAGAAATAATGAACAATTCCATTTGAAAGAATTATGTACCGTGCTCCTGTAGTCTTTGCATATTTTCTAGCCTGTTCTTTTGCTACCAAAGGATGCAGGCTTTCTTTTTTTGCTTCAAGTACACAAATTGGTTTGTTGTCGCTGTCAACCAGTAAAAAGTCTAACGAACCATTTTTAGTTTTTTCATAGTCATTTCCCCATGCATCAATTTCGCGCTGGGTAATCTTTACATGGTTTTCAAGTAGAATGTTTGCTTTACCATCCTCATTGTCAAAGAATCTCCAGCCTGCTTCTTTCAACAGTTGGTTTATTTTTATTCTTGCATGAGCTTCATTCTTCATTTTTTCAATCTTATCAATTTTCGAGTGCTGGTAAAATTGTGGTTGGCTTTTTTTAGTATGATACACATTTAGTATTTCACCCGTGGTTAATTTGCTTTTTTCATTTTTTCTTTTGGAATTACAAGCTTTACCTGCAATTGGATGTTTGCGGTTTTTGCTGTTGTGGTTGTTATTTGAAATTTGTTGTACAAGCGGTTTTGTTTTTGGTTTTAGCGGTTTAAAAATAATCAAATATTCAATATAGAAGTGGTTTGCGGAGAAAGAATTGAGCAAAGAGCAAAGGGCAAAGAGCAAGGAGCAAAGGGCAGGGAGCAAAGAGAGATTTAACAATTTAACAATTTATCAATTTGTCAATTTGTCAATTTGTTCAATTTCTAATTTTTCATTTTTAATTTTCCATTTAATCCCTTCAAATCCCCAGGTATTTCGCGATGTATTGGGCGGTGGCGAGTTCTTTGTCGCGCTTAACGTCGAGCCAGATTTTGTCGAGTTTGAACAAATCGCTGCAACCTGCCTCGCAGAAAATGGCTTTTAGTTTTTCGTCGTTTTTAATGTCGGATTGTATAAATGTGCTGAGTTTATCGATTCCGAGATACTTTTTATCGGCTTTTTGCAGGCCAAACATTTGGTTTAGTTTTTTTCCCTCGGGCGTGCCGTTGTTGGTGAGAAACAAAAAGGTACGGATTACCAGTTTGTCGCCAATAACATCGGCTTTCAGGTATCCCAGTTTTGAGATGCCGTTTTCTACAGGTATTAAAAAACTGTTTTTTTCGCCGGCGGGTATGTAGTCTGCATTTTGTAAAGCAACAGTTATATACGGATAACTAAATTCCCTGAAGCTTTTTCCCAACCGGGTTTCGATGCGTTCCAAAGCGTGCATCTGTATAAAAACCTTTAGCGGTAATTGTTGCATCAATCCATCCATTCCAAGTTTTTCGGGTGTAATGGTAAGCGGTATAAATTCATTGTATGCGGTGAGAAATACCCTGTATATGGTGCGGTGATTGCCGTTGATGTTAAGTATTTCTGTTTCGGGTTTGTTTTCAATCAGGATATAATTGTTGTAACATATTAAATTGTTTCTTACCAAAGGTTTGATTTTCGGTTCGGGATCAAAGCGAATTGTTTTTTTTGCTATATCGGATAATGATCGGGCATTGTTGTGGAGGATTTTTTGTACCTCTGCCATTGCATGAGCCCTTGTTTCAAGGAAATTATCTTTAAACAATGGAAAACATGCTTTGAACCGGGCTTCTGATTCGGAACGGTTTTCATTTATGATATGCCAGAAAACACTAAGTGATTCAACATAAACCCTGAAATCGTAATAACTAAACCGTACTTTATTTTCTCCAATTTCGATAAACTTTCTTTGCAATTGGACGGTAATCGTTTTATTCATAAAATCGACATCATTTGCCAGGCACTTGTGTTTGCTTTTGTTTTGGGCAATAATTTTTAATGGTCGAAGTCGAAAGTAAAACATGTTTTCGAGTTGTTGTTTATCGAGTAAGCCAAAGGCAGATGCATCGCCTAATTGTGCCATTGTATGCTGCATTTTTTTATAAAACAGGTTGCGCTGGTGGAGTTGTTCCTGTTTAATTTGTGTGGCGTTTTGCTTTTTTCTTTGTTTCATGTGAGTGAGTCAGGCTTTAATTTTATTGGGTTTATTAATTTGAAGTTACGGTTTTACTGATTTTTACTTTTGATTGTTTTTCAGTGCCAGTTATTTAGTTTTGGTTTTTGACTTTAGTGCTTTAAAAATAAACAAATATTCAATAAGTTGGAGTTTTGCAGTAGAAGTTTCTGATTGGTTAGTGGGTGCGGGTAAAAACCCCCTCCGGCCCGGGTCAGATAAATGGTATAAATTATATGATTTGTATTTTCCGTGACTCGTCCACCTTGAAAGAAATGGGGGCCAATCGAAGAATGTTTGGGCAAAGGGCAAGAAACAAGTTTCAAGAATCCGGAATCCGGTTCGTCTGAATCAAAATGTAGGTAGGCTTGTATAAAAAAAACCTCGCTGGCGCGGTTTTACAAACCGTGACCAATGAATATGACAGGGTTGGAGCCCGGAATTTCCTGCATGGCAAAAAGGTAAACGATGCATCATTTTCTACTGCATTGTAAACCAAAATGATTAAATATTTTTTGCACCAAATGATGTTGTTGGAGTAATAATCTTACTTTTAAGGGTCATTTTTTGAATAAATCAATTTAATTAAAAATTCTGCTTTTGTGGCAGGTTCAAACAATTAATTATGAAAAACACATTAAACCGGTTGCTCATCTTATTGAACCCTTTTTTCAATCTTTCATTTCTTTTATTAATCTGTGTCACTGCGAATGCCCAACAGGGCGGAGGTGTAAAGCACGATTATTATGTAGCGGCATACATCTGGCCGTCGTGTCATCACGACAAGCGTTTTGGCGATATACTTTGGCCCGAAGGTATAGGTGAGTGGGAAGTAATTAAAAAAGGAGATGCCCGTTTTCCGGGACATTATCAACCGCGTTTGCCTTTGTGGGGATATGAAATGGACAATGACCCGAAGGTGGTGGAAAAATGGATTGATGCAGCGGTTGATCATGGTGTCAATGTTTTTGTGTACGACTGGTATTGGTACGATGGTGGTCCCTTTTTGGAAAGCGCCCTCAATGATGGTTTTCTGAAAGCTAAAAACAATTCAAAAATGCAGTTTTATATCATGTGGGCCAACCACGATGTTAAACATAACTACTGGAATGTGCACAAGTATAAAGACGATACTTCCATTCTTTGGAATGCAAAAGTGGATTGGGATAACTTCAAAATTATTGTTGACAGGGTTATAAATCAGTATTTCAAACAACCCAATTATTTAAAAATCGATGGTGAGCCGGTATTTTCTGTTTTCAGTATTGAAAAACTGCTTGAAAGTTTTGGAGGAAGTGCTGAAGAAGCCCGAAAAGCGCTGGATTATTTCAGGGCTGAGGTGAAAAAAGCTGGGTTTCCGGGTTTGCATATCCAGTGGAACCAGGGCGGTGGTTCAGTTATGTCGAAAGCGGCTGCCACACGGTTCTCTGAAAATGTAAAGAAAATGGGTTTCAACAGTGTGGCCATGTACAACATGGGCGGAACTGCTGAAGATTACCTGGTTTATGGCGATAATGCAAGGAAAATAAGGGCACAAATGGACTCTATTTTAAGTATTCCGCTGTTTCCCTGTGTTTCGGTTGGCTGGGACGATACACCAAGATTTCCTGCAAAAGGAATAAAAGATGTGGTTCATTATCACAATACACCTGAGAGTTTTGCTGCCTTGCTCTCCAAAGCAAAAATATATGCCGACAGTCATCCCGAACAACCAAAACTGATTACAATCAATGCGTGGAATGAGTGGGTGGAAGGAAGTTACCTGTTACCCGACATGCTCAACGGATTTGGTTATCTGGAAGCAGTAAAAGCTGTAATGAGTGGTGAGTACGATAAATAAAAATGGGTTTGTGTTATGGTTCTTTTTCGTTTCAAGTGTAGATTCTCAATCTATTGTTTCCCTGCGATTTTAGAACGAATCCTGAAGTCAAATGGAAATCCTGGAAATGTGGCAGCTATACGTAAAATTCAAAAGGAAAAGACAGCTTTTTTAAGATGAGAATTGTACGATTTGTTTCTTCCAATATAGTTCTGTGGGTAGTTTTATTTGCAGCACTTGCCTTTTTTTATCCTGCTGTGTTTTTATTGTTTAAAAATTATATAACCTGGTTTTTTGCCTGCGCGATGTTTGGAATAGGATTGGTACTTAAATCCGAAGATTACCGGAACATTATCAAATCGCCGATGGCAATATTATTTGGCGTGCTTTGCCAGTTTACCATCATGCCCTTACTTTCATTGGCAATAGGCCTGATGCTAAAACTGCCCAATCCGCTAATTCTTGGATTGGTTATTACAGGGGCGGCTCCCGGCGCCATGACGAGCAATGTGATTTCATTTCTTTCGAAAGCCGATGTAGCTTTTTCGGTTTCACTAACAACAGTTTCCACTTTTTTGGCCCCCGTTCTTACCCCTTTACTGACCTTATGGTTGGTGGGCGAAAGCATTCCAGTAAGCTTTTTTGCCATGTTCAATACCATTGTACTTACAGTTGTAGTGCCCTTGCTGGCTGGTTTTGCGGTTAGAAGAATATTTCCGGCAATGATTGAAAAAGTGGAAGAAATTCCTCCATTACTTTCTGTGTTATCTATTGTTGTAATAACCTCCTATGTTGTGGCTGCAAACGTAAACAACCTTAAAATGGCCACACTGATAATACTTTTGGCAGTATTTCTTATTAATCTTTTGGGAATGTTTCTCGGATTTACAGCAGGTTATATTCCGGGGTTTAATCTGAAACGGAGAAAAACACTTGCCATTGAAATAGGAATGCAAAATGCTGGTCTTGGAGTTGTTCTGGCTTTAAAACATTTCGATGAGTCTGTAGCCATGCCGGCTGCTTTTTATACCATTTGGTGCATTATTTCGGCCAGTATTTTCGTGAGGATGGTAAACAGTTTTAAAAACGGGGAGGAAACTTTAGAATAACCTTCTGCCAGGTAAATATTTCGCACAACTGTATTGCCAGCAATTTTTATAAAACCCGCAGCTACTTTTGATGGCTGTCAGGATTCAAAATCCGTAACTTTAAATTCTGAACCGAAACCGCAACCCGAAACCGCAACCCGCATCCCGCAATCATTTACAACCAATTTTCACTGCATTTTGGGTACTACAAAATCCTTGAATCCATCGACCAGTTTCCCGCACCATAAATAAACAGGTAAATCAATAAAATTGTCAAAGCAAAATCGGTGCGGTATTCGTGTGCCATTTTCCAGAAACCACTATCAATAAATACAGGTACTTTGGTGCTTATAAATGCTGTGATCATTATTATAAACAAGGGAATAACAGCGAGTCTTGTAGCCAAACCAAGCAAAACAAGAGAGCCACAAACAATTTCGAAAACAGCCACAAAATAAGCCCAAAACTCAGGGTCGGAAAAGCCGATTTTCTCAAACCTGCCTGTCCCAACCAGTTCAGGAAACAAAAATTTCTGAATGCCTTCTGACAGGAATATCAGTCCAACGATCAGCCGGGGCAAAAGCGCCCTGTTGTCAGTAACCGTTCTCAGTATAGTTTCTTTTATACCTTTTTTAGTTTCCATATTTTTTAATTTACATTAAACGAAAGCCTTGTGCCGCGGGTTTAACATTTCTCAATTGTTGCCAAGTTCTTCTGCCAGCCCAATAAGAAGTCCTTCGGGTCCGCGGATGTAGCAAAGCCGGTAAGAGTCTTCGTATTGTACAATTTCACCAACAAGCTGAGCGCCATGCCTGCTTAGTCTTGAAACCATCTCGTCAATGTCTTCAACAGTGAACATTACACGCAGATAACCGAGAGCATTTACGGGGGCAGTTCGGTGATCTGCCATTACTGCCGGGGCGATAAACCGCGAAATTTCGAGCCGGCTGTGGCCATCGGGTGTGACCATCATGGCAATTTCGACACACTGGTTTCCAAGTCCTGTAACACGTCCGGCCCATTCACCTTCAATAGTAGTCCGTCCTTCGGGCTTTAGTCCAAGTTCGGAGAAAAAAGAGATGGCTTCATCAAGCGATTCTACAACAATGCCGACATTGTCCATTCGCAGTAATTTATTTTTTGTCATTGTTTTACCAGCTTATAAATTTTAAAACCATTGTTTTAAACAATGCTTTCCCTCATTTGGTTTACAACAAAATTTCTCTTGTTTCTGTCTGAAAACAAAGCGGTAAAATAATGCTATTCCCGTTAAATATCGGGAGCTGGATGATTTTAAGTCTGGCTAATTTAAAGATTTATTGAGGGCCAATTTCGATGACAGTTGAAACTTATCGTTTTTTTAATTTTTATTTCGATTTAGTTGACTTAAAAGAAAGTTGCTTGCCGGCCAGTAATTTTTGAAGTTTTGGTATCGAGCTTTTTCCCATTCCGTGAAAACTTAAAACTTCCTTTTCAGTGTAATTTGTAAGATGCTCCAGAGTGGTTATCCCGTTATTTTCCAACGCCCGTCTTGCCGGTGCAGCAAGCAGTGAAAGAAAATTATCATTTGGCTTGCGTTCGGCTTCACAAATCGGACAAACCGGACAATCAGAACTTTTATAATACTTATGTCCGTTTTCGCAAATCTTTAAATTCTTTTTTGTTACCATTTTTAGGGTTCATTATTAAGTCAATTTCGCCTGTTATATGTTAGTTGCTCGTTGTTTTTTCGATTGCCGGTTCATAGTAAAACGTTACTGCACCACCTTTAAAGGTTTTGGTTTTTATGAGTTTAAAAATAGTCCTGTCGTTTAAATTTTCAAACAAAGGCAAACCGCTTCCTGTAATTACCGGGTGAATGCAAAGCTGGAATTCATCAACTAAATTCAATTTCAGTAACTGTATAATCAAACTCCGGCTGCCAACGAAAATGTCTTTACCCGGTTGCTTTTTGAGTTCCAAAACTTCGTGTTCAATATCACGTCCGGCCAACTTTGCACTTTCCCAATCTACATCTTTTAGCGTATGCGAAAAAACAAGTTTTGGGGTATTGTCCATTACAACGGCAAAATCGTCCATTGATTGGTTACCAGTGGGATTTTCAAGTACAGTTCGCCAAAACTCCATAAGTTGATACGTTATTCTTCCGTAAAGAATTATGCCTGCGCTACTTAAAAGGTCAGCGTAATGCTGATGTATTTCATCATCGGGAAGTATAGCAGTATGGTCGCAAAACCCGTCGAGTGTCATATTGATTGCTGCAATTAACTTTCTCATTTCATTTTGTCGTTTTTCTGTTTTATTTCTGTTAAGGTAAAATGACCGCCTACTGTCACCAAAACCTACATTTGATGAACGATTATTTTGCCGTAAAGTTCATTCATTTTGTTGCAGGGTTTGATGGTAATTTAAATGTAAAACATCATCAGAACCCGGAGTTTTCAAACCGAAAATGATTATAGGACAACACGTATTAACTTCGGCTGGATCTCCAAAACTCACCCAAATTAAAACGAAGCCATCATAATTTAATGAAAGCCGGAAAAATGATTGACTTAATTTAGGGTTTGTATTCCTGTAGTTGTTCTTGGATTTTTTAATTGTGCAACTCAGTTTTTAAAACTCCTTTATCAATCCAATGGTAAAACCCGCTGCATCGTCGTCCTTTGTTATTAGAGGTTTGTTTAAAACCACTTCAAGTGTTGTATTAAAAGGTAAATAGGTGGTTGAAATCGTGAGGATTTCTCCCAGCACAAAAACATCTCTTTCGGCCTCTAACACAACAATAGCAATGGTTGAAAGGTTACCGTTCAAAATCCATTTTTCAAAGTGTCTGGCATAATTGTATTTGCCGTTGATATAACCGCCATCCTGGTATTCATTTTCACGTTGAAATGACATCCAGCCTGAAATTTCGGCGGTTATGGTATGAACAGATTTAGAAGGATTTTTGATAAAATTCCAGTCCCATGTAACAATTGGCTGAACCCATGAAAGTTGCCGAATAGTTTGACTGTACTGGTAACTTACAAAAATATTCCGCGAATATTTCGAAAATGTTCTTGCCGGAGATAATGAAAAACTCAGGCTGTCTGTTTCTTCCGACTCATGAGTATTATTTACTCCGCCAATTAAGTAAATAGGGGAGAGGTGTTCAACATCATGCGCATAATAAAAATTCAGACTCCAGTTTCCACCAACCGAAAAAGTTGTGTTGAATTCAGCGGTGGGTACTTTTTCTGTAAAAAGGTTGGTAGGATCGAGCCACTGTGATTTTAGCGAAACGCTTGTTTGGGCATAATTATTTAAACTTAAAAAAAATAAAATATGCAGAAAACAGCCGGTTTGTAATTGGTTTTAGGTTTCATGTTTAAGTTATTGAAATTAGCGTCACTAAATTAAAAGGATTACTTTGAAAAGCAAATGACATTTGTTTATATCGGCTGATTTGAGAACTGGACAGGCACGAATTGATTGTACCAATTTCAAAAGGAAACGAAGAAAAATTGAGATGAATACCAAAACCTTTCAAGTCTCACTAAATTATGACATGGATTTTAGTGATATTGCCGAAGGTGTAGATTCGCAAAACAAAACAGCTTCATTAAATATTGGGTTGTTTTTTTGAAACAGGTTTATTGGGCAATTAAAGGTTTTTAGGATTCCATCCGCTCACAACAGTGAAAATACGGATGGAATCCCACTCTAAATTCCGAACTCTGAACTTTGAACTCTAAACTTTAACTCTGAACTCTGAACTCTGAACTCGAAATTCTGAACTCTGAACTCTGAACCCGAAACTACTCCTCCTCGTTCGTCATCGAATACGGAAATGCTTCTTTTGAAGTTCCCCTCGTTTTATTCGGCTTATTTGTCATCGAAAATGTGATTTCACCTCCTTCCAAAATGGTTGAATGTTTGATGAAATTTTTGTCGTATTCGGCTCCATTGAGTTGAATGTCATCTACATAAAGATTCTCTTTTGAATTGTTGGGTGCATGAATAACAAACTCATTTCCGTTCTCAAGTTGCAGCGTGATTTTGTTGAACAGCGGAGCGCCAAAAACATATTCGCCGGTGCCGGGTGAAACCGGGTAAAATCCCATTGCACTGAAAACATACCATGCCGAAGTTTGTCCGTTATCCTCATCACCGCAATATCCATCGGCTTGCGGGTTGTATAGTTTGGTCAGTACTTCGCGAATCCATTTTTGAGTTTTCCAAGGTTGTCCGGCATAGTTGTATAAATAAATCATGTGCTGAATGGGTTGGTTTCCGTGGGCGTAATTTCCCATTCCGGCAATCTGCATTTCGCGGATTTCGTGTATTACACCACCGTAATACGACGCGTCGAAAATGGGTGGAACAACAAAAACCGAGTCAAGCATTTCAACAAATTGTTCGTTGCCACCCATCAGGTTTTTCAATCCTTCAATATCCTGAAAAACACTCCACGTGTAATGCCAGCTGTTTCCTTCTGTAAACGCATCGCCCCATTTGTAGGGACTGAATGGTGATTGGAATTCTCCGTTTTCATTTTTTCCGCGCATTAATTTTGATTCGGGGTCGTAAACATTTACATAATTCCGTGCGCGTTTTTTGAAAAGGTCGATTTGTTCCTGTGGCTTTTTTAATTCCTGTGCCAGTTTCCAAATGCAATAATCGGCATAAGCATATTCAAGTGTGCGGGCTGTGTTTTCACGAATGCCGACATCATATGGTATGTAACCCAATTTGTTGTAATAATCAGCACCAAAACGACCCACCGAAGTTGTTTTTTCGTTCCATTCTTCAGTATTTTTCAAAATGGCTTCATAAAGAGTTTCAATGTCATAACCACGGATTCCTTTTAAATATGAATCGGCTATTAATGATGCCGAATTGGAGCCAATCATACAATCGCGGTGGCCGGGGCTCGCCCATTCCGGCAGCCAGCCGCTTTCTTTGTAAGTATTTACCAAACCTGCCATAATGTGCGAATTCAATTCGGGATGCATCAACGTAAAAAATGGAAATACCGCGCGAAAAGTATCCCAAAACCCGTTGTCGGTAAACATGTAACCGGGCAAAACTTCGCCGTTGTACGGGCTGTAATGCACAATTTCGTTCTGTGCATTGTATTCATAAAATTTGCGTGGGAATAAAAGTGTGCGGTACAAACTTGAATAAAATGTTTTGCGTTGTTCTTCGGTTCCACCTTCAACTTTAATTTTTGAAAGTTCCTTTTCCCAAATGGCTTCCCCTTCGTTTTTTATTTCATCGAAATTTTTCGTGCCGATTTCGCGTTCAAGGTTTAATTCAGCCTGTTCCAAACTGATAAACGAGGAGGCAACTTTTACATTTACTTTTTCTCCTTTTGTAGTTTTGAAACCTACAATTGCCCCGGCATGAAATCCTTTTGCTTCTTTCGAATCAGTCAAATCTTCATCTTTCCACGTTTTTGTTATTTCGAAATCTTTATCGAAAACAGCCACAAAATGGTTCCTGAAATTGGCAGGAACACCACCGTGGTTATTCTGGCAATAGCCAATTATCTTTCTTTCTTCGGGAATGATTTTTACCATCGAACCGCCATCAAATCCATCCAAAATCAAATATGAACTGTCGTTTTGCGGAAAAGTAAACCTGAAATTTGCTGCACGTTCAGTTGGTGTAACCTCGGCAGTAACATCAAAATCAGCAAGATAAACTTTATAATAATGTGGTCGTGCAACTTCAGCTTTGTGCGAAAACCAAGACTGGCGTTCATCTTCCTTGTATTTCAGATCTCCGGTTACCGCCATAAACGAAAATGCCGCGTAGTCATTAATCCAGGGACTGGGCTGGTGGGTTTGTTTAATGCCGCGGATTTTTGTATCGTCATATCCATAACACCAGCCGTTCCCCATTTTTCCGGTTTGTGGTGTCCAGAAATTCATTCCCCAGGGCCTTGCAATTGCAGGATAGGTGTTCCCGTTGGATAGCGCGTGATTTGAATCAGTTCCCATTAACGGGTTTACCATTTCTGTTAGTTTTTCATGTAGAGATGCATTGTTCTGCGCATCTACACCAGAATTTTGGCACCCGAACAAAATTGCGAGAGCAATAATAAATGTTGTGTATTTCATTTTTTGTTTTTTTATGAACCACATAGGCACATAAGTAACATAGGATTTTTTCTATTGTGTCCTATGTGCCTATTGTGGTTATTTATAATTTAATAAACTATCGATTTCGGTCTATCTTCCATATCAGCCCCAAAATCAGGGTTTGGCGTATTACCCATTATAAAAACCAATTCTCCGCCACTCATAATTTCTTTGTAGGTAATGAATGATTTTGTATAAGCTTCTCCATTTAAAGTTGCAGATTGAATGTACAGATTTTCTTTGTTGTTGTTTTCTGCAATGATTTTGAATGATTTACCCCCGGCCAGAACAATTTCAGTAGAATTAAACAGCGGGCTACCAAAAACAAAAGCACCATTTGCAGGATTAACGGGATACATTCCCATCGAAGAGAGAACATACCAGGCCGACATTTGCCCGCAATCTTCATTTCCGCATAAACCGTCGGGTTGGTCGGTATAAAAAGTGGTGCAGATTTCGCGCACTTTTTCCGCTGTTTTCCATTGCTGACCAGCGTAAGCGTACAAATAAACAATATGGTGACTTGGCTCATTTCCATGTGCATATTGTCCAATCAAACCTGAAATGTCGGAGGATGCACCTTCAACCTGCTCCGATGAAATCGAAAACAAACTATCAAGTTTGGTTACAAATGCTTTTTCACCGCCGTGAATTGCAATAAGTCCTTCCACATCCTGTGGTGCAAGCCATGTATATTGCCAACTGTTACCTTCGCAAAAATCATCTTCGCGGTGTTGCGAATAAATCGGGCTGAAAGGTGTTCTCCATGTTCCGTCGGCCATTTTTCCCCGCATAAACTTTATGTTGTCATCGAAATAAAATTTGTAATACTCTGAACGTTTTGAAAACATTTCAGCATCTTCAGTTTTTCCCAATGCCTTTGCCATTGCTGCAATGCACCAGTCGTCAATTGCATATTCAAGTGCGCGTGCAACCGATTCAACCTGCGAATCAGCAGGAATAAAACCCTGTGATTTAACAAAATCCAACCCTCGTTCATCACGCAAAGCAGAAGTTTTCATAGCTTCAAAAGCACGTTCGGCATCAAACCCGGTGAATCCCTTTAAATATGCATCGGCAATAACCGGAATGGCATGATACCCAACCATTGTATTTGTTTCGTTTCCGTGCAGGTGCCAAATGGGGAGTTTGCCCTGCTGGTCGTAAATATCGAGCATTGTTTTTACAAAATCATTGACACGCTCCGGCTGAAACAACGTGAATAACGGGTGCGCAGCGCGGTATGTATCCCACAACGAAAATGTTGTATAGGTTTCGTGACCAGGATTTTGATGCACTTCATGGTCGGCTCCGCGATAATCGCCGTTGGCATCGTTAAAAAGCGAAGGCGCAATCATGGTGTGAAAAAGCGAAGTATAAAAAGTTTTCTTCTCAGCTAAATCTTCCGGTTTCAATTTTAATTTTTCCAAGCTCGGTATTCCATTTTTCATTTGCTGAATTGTAGGTTGCATCAAAATCCCAGTCAGCGATTTCAGTGGTCATATTGTTTTTAGCACCTTCAATGCCAACAGGCGAAATTGCTGTTTTTGCCAACAATTCCCCGTTTCCTTCAAATTCAATAATGGCAGTGAATTCTCCAATTTTTTTATCGGATTTAATGATTTCAACGTTTTTTATATCTTTTGAAAATTCAGTGTAGTAAAAAATACGTTGGTCGTTTGCCCAGCCTTTTGAAAAACGCAATCCCTGAATGCTGTTGTTTCCGGCTTGTTTTATTTCGCCTTTTGTAAGACTATCCCAACCTGTTCCATATTTTAAATCGACAACTACCTTCGAATTGCCTTCATTTTTAAAATTGTATTTGTGAAAACCAACTCTTTCAGAAGCTGTTAATTCAGCTTTCACATTGTATTTTTCAATTTCGATGGCATAGTATCCGGGTTTAACAGTTTCGTTCTTGTGTGCATATGTTGCCTGCCAGCTGTATTGCTCTTTCTCGTTTTTTGACGGAACAAAATCGCCCGAAACAGGCATGAAAAGAATGTCGCCCAAATCACCAATCCCTGTACCGCTTAAATGCGTGTGTGCAAAACCTATCAAAATTGAATCGGAATAATGATAGCCGGAACACCAGTCCCAACCTTGTGTTGGATTGTTTGGCCCCAGTTGCACTGCACCAAACGGAACATTTGCACCCACAAAAACATGTCCATGGTAATCGCTGCCAATGTATGGATCAACAAATTGTGTAAAGTTGGTTTCAGTTTCAACAGTTGATTTTTTCTCTTTTGTAGTAGAACATGATGCAACCGTTAATACAACAAACAAAACAGAGAAATAAAATAATTTTTTCATTGAATAAAACTTATTAAAATTTTTTACAAATATAAATAAGTAAGGGGAATTATGGGAGTGAACCGAAATTTCTTGTCAGTACATCCAACTACTATGTTATTCTACATAAAGAAGAATGTGGAGTTTCGCTTTGGTTTCACTACAGAATTCACAAATTACACGGATTAGCAAAAAAAATGCCACCACTTTTTATTCAAACAAAGTGGTGGCATTCCTGGTAAAAATTCAGATGAAGTTTATAACTCCCTGATTTTGATATTTCTGAACCAAACAGGATAACCATGGTCCTGCAATCCAATATAACCTTCTTTGGCAATACCTTCTATCCAGCCTGGGAATGTTTTGAATTTACTGTTGGCAACCATTTTGTCCCATTCGGGAGTCCACATGGTATATGATACTACTTCAGTGCCATTTTGGGTATGTGTAACTTTCCCGTCTTTTACTTTAATTACAATTGTGTTCCATTGCCCGGCAGGATTTACAGTTTTTGGGTCGGCTGCAATAATATCATACAGTGAACCGGCCAGATGACTGGCGATTTTATTGTCGGTAGCATCTTCATTATCAAGTACCTGAACTTCCGGTGCGGCATAATAAATAGGTTTATCAGGGACTTCACGCACATTAAAGAAAATACCGGAATTTGCCATTTTGCTGGCTTTCCAATCAATTGCCAATTCGAAATTTTTATATTTTTTGTCACCAAATACTACATCGCCATTGGCGCCCTGACCGGGTTTTTTCCCTTCACCAATAACAACTTTCATTGCATCGTCTTCAATTACCCAGTTTGCAGGCATTGCAGTACCGTTACACTGGCGCCAGCCATCAAAGTTCTTGCCATTGAAAAGCAGCACCCAACCATCTTTTTTCTCCTGTTTCGAAAGTTGGTTGACTTTTTGGGCAGATGCTGAAAACCCAAGCAAAATCGCTGCTGTTAGCGAAAACGTCATAAAAAATAATTTTTTCATTTTTTTTGATTTTTAAATCCCCGAAGGGAATATTTGTAAAATTGGTTTAAATAATTTCAAGCCGATAAAGATAATGTATTTGTTTCCGGCAATCAATATCCAATGAAATTTTGGCGAAAGAAAAGTCTAATTTTTTGATTTCAAAAGAACCTTATCTCAAACAATGAATATCTTTTTAATACTTTTACCCAACAAGCGTAATTTAATATGATGGAAAAGTGCGATGTAATTATCAGTTATTATGAAAAAGTTTATGAAAGAACTTTAACTGAAACTGAAATACAGTTAATTCAATCTTCATTCAGAAAAGAAAGTATTGAAAGACGGGAAATTGTTTTTAGCAGCGGTGAAGCAAACACACGCCATTATTTTGTTGAAAAGGGATTGTTGCGAATGTATGTCATTGACAGCTCAGGAAAGGAGTTTAATATTTTGTTTGCCAGCGAAAATCAGTGGATTGGGGATTTGTCGTCGCCGGCAGAAACCTCATTTTTTTTGGATGCTGTTGAAAAAAGTGTTGTTTATTCCATTTCAGATGAAAATATAAATAAGCTTACCAATAATTTTTCGGCATTTGTGAAATATATTAAACGCTCTTATATTTTTCTTCAGAAACGTTTGGTTTCAATCCTGACAAATACTGCTGAAGAAAATTATGATGAACTCTGTGCGCATTATCCTGATCTGATTAAAAGACTTCCGCAATATCATATTTCATCTTATCTGGGCGTTACTCCGGTGTTTTTAAGTAAAATTCTTTCGAATAAGGCAAGAAAAAAGGAGTAAAAAGTATTTTTATTAAACTAGTTTATTTTTTCTGAATTGTTTAGGCTGTATGTTTGCATTGTTAAACAATTAAAGAAAAGAAAAATGAAAAAATCAATTGGATTATTAACTGCGGTTTTGTTAACTGCATCTTCAGTGTTTGCAGTAAATACAAAGGGAGAAAAATCGGCTTTGGAAATAGATTCAAAAGCAAGTAAAGTTTATTGGACTGGTAAAAAAGTTACAGGGGAACATACAGGTTATGTTTCGGTTGACAATGGTAAAGTTTGGGTTGAAAATAACAATGTTGTTGGTGCTGAGGTAAATATGGATTTAAATTCAATCGTTTGTACTGATTTGACTGATGAAAACTGGAATAAAAAATTGGTCGGTCATTTAAAATCAGACGATTTCTTTTCGGTTGAAAAATATCCTGTTGCAAAGTTTGAAATTACTTCGATGACAAAAAATAACAATACCGGAGATTACAATGTAAAAGGAAATCTTACCATGAAAGGAACAAGCCACGAGATTAGTTTTCCGGCAAAAGTTGCAGTAACAAACGGAATTGTTTCTGCAAATGGAACCGCGACAATAGACCGTACCAAATGGAACATCCAATACAGTTCAGGTAAATTCTTTGAGGGCTTGGGCGACAAAATGATTTATGATGATTTTGAAATCACTTTTGATATTAAAACCAGGTCAAACAAATCAGAAATTTCATTAAGGTAAATATTATAGCAAAATACACCATGAAGCAAATTAGGATTCGATTTTTCGAATCCTTTTTTTTGCTTAAAAGCACTAAATCCTACTTTAAACAGATATAGTTTTTATTAACCCTTTTATTTTTGTTTTTTTGCGCAACTAATCAAATTAACCAATATGAATCATTTCTATCGTGTGTTGTGCGCAGTTGCTACTTTTTCCGGAATATTTCTAAATTCAAAAGCACAAGGTTTAAGAATAAATGAAATTATGTCATCGAATACGCAGGTTGTTTTTGATGAGGATGGTGACACACCCGATTGGCTTGAGATTGTTAACAACAGCGATTCTGAAATAAATCTTTCTGATTATTTTTTAAGTGAAAATCCCAACAATTTATTTAAATGGCAAATGCCTGATTTGATTTTGGCGCCAAATCAGCCATTGCTCATTTATGCATCGGGAAAAGACCGTCAGGTAGCCCCGCTTCACTGGTATTCGATAATTGATATCGGTCAAAACTGGAAATATTTGGTCCCTTCGAGTGAGCCATCATCGACATGGAAATCATTGGGTTTTTTTGATACCGACTGGTTAACCGGCCCCAGTGGAATTGGGTTTGGTGATGACGATGATAATACGGTGATAGCATCGGGAAATATGTCGGTTTTTATGCGAAGGAAATTCACAATAACAGATTTGCAAAACTTAAAATCCATATGGCTGCACATGGATTATGACGATGGATTTGTTGCCTATCTCAACGGAAAGGAAATTTGCAGGGCAGGAATGGGGCAAGCCGGATCTGCGGTAAATTTCAATTCTGCTGCCAATTCGCACGAAGCAAAAATATTCAACGGTGGTTCGCCCGATGGATTTGATATTTCGGAATACATCAGCTTGCTGAAAGAAAATGAAAATGTTCTGGCAATTCAGGTGCATAATACCAACCAAACTTCAAGTGATTTGTCGGCAATTCCCATATTATCAGTAGGATATGCAACCAAGGAAGAGATAAATGCTCCTGTTTCGAAATATTTGAATATTCAAAACCTGAACCCGCATACAAATTTTAAACTTTCTTCATCGGGTGAAACTTTAAGTTTAACATTCAGTGATGGGACAGTAATAGATTCAATTTCTTATGGAATCATTCCAGGAAATTTTTCTTTTGGGCGTAATGTAAACAACACAGAAAATTGGGGATATTTTGCTGAACCAACACCGGGACTGCCAAACAATACTCCAATTGCTACAGATTTTGTACGTGGCGAAGTCAAATTTTCAATAAAAGATATGTTTTTGTCATCTGCTCAGTATTTGTCATTAAGCGGGGCAGCAACTGGCGAAGAAATCAGGTATACCGAAAATGGAGATGAACCCACGGTTGCAAGTTCAAAATACCAGTTTGGAATTCAAATCGACAAAAATAAAGTGATACGAGCACGAATTTTTAAACCTGGCGCCATAGCAGGAAAAATTGCATCGCGTACTTATTTGTTCGATGAAAAACCAACTTTACCTGTCATTTCCATTACCACAGATTATGAAAATCTCTGGGATAACGAAACAGGAATTTATGTATTGGGCGATTCGTATGAAAATCAAAACCCATATTACGGCGCAAACTTTTGGGAAGACTGGGAAAAACCTGCGAGTATTGAAATGGTTGGTGTTGATGGAGAAAGGGTTTTTGCACTTAATTGCGGAATAAAAATATTTGGTGCCTGGAGCCGTGCTAATCCGCAAAAATCGCTTGCCGTATTTTTTAGCAATGAATATGGCGATCCGGTATTGAAGGATGTTTCTCTTTTTAAATCGAAGCCTGAAATAACTTCCTTTAAATCAATCGTTTTGCGAAATTCGGGAAACGATTACGGCTATGCTCGTTTCAGGGATGGATTTATGACTGATTTGGTGAAAGATATGAATAATGATATTCAGGCTTTTGAACCCATTATTTTGTATTTAAACGGTGAATACTGGGGCGAACTAAACATGCGCGAAAAAATAAATGAAGATTTCATTGAAAGCAATCATGGAGTTAATGCAGATGAAATTGATTTGCTTGAAGGTCAAATGAATGTGCTTGAAGGTACAAACGGTGAATATGTTGAATTGTTGGATTTTTTAAACAGCAACAATTTGGCGAGTGATGCAAACTATAATTTTGTTGCAAACCAGATTGACATAGACAATTATATTGATTACCAATTGTCTCAAATTTATTTCAATAACCGCGACTGGCCCGGGAATAACATAAAATTTTGGCGCCCACAGGCGGAAGATGGAAAATGGCGTTGGATTTTATATGATACAGATTTTGGTTTTGGTATTTACGGAAATACCGATTATATGCTCAATACAGTGCAGTTCGCTCTTGAGTTGAATGGCCCCGATTGGCCAAACCCGCCATGGTCAACTTTACTGTTTCGAAGACTTGTTCAAAACACAACTTTTAAACAACAAATTTGTAAATCGTTTTGCCGACATGTTAAACACCACTTTTGTCAGCGAAAAAGTAGTTGCAAAAATTGATAGCATAGCAGAAATTGTTCAGCCTGAAATACCTCGGAATTTTTTAAAATGGAATACACCCAGTCCACAGTGGTGGGATACATCGGTACAAAACATGAAGATTTTTGCACAAAACAGGCAACAATATCTTCGGAATCATTTAAATCAGCAGTTTGTAAGAGCTGGTATTTTTGATTTAACACTTTCTGTTATTCCCTCTGAAGCCGGAAATGTAAAACTAAACACAATTGAAGTTGGCGGCGATTTATGGCAAGGAAAGTATTTTCAGAATGTTCCTGTTACCTTAACTGCCAATCCACGAAATGGTTATATTTTTAATCATTGGGAAGTAAACGGTGTAACTGTTCTTGAAAAATCTGTTGAAATAAATCTTACAAAAGCGACAACAGTAAAAGCGGTTTATGATGATGTGGCCGATGATGGGAATTCAGTTGTATTCAATGAAATAAATTACAGTTCACCGGATGAAAATGATGGCGGCGATTGGGTTGAAATTTACAACTGGGGTAGGGTTGACCTTGACATTTCAGCCTGGGTTTTTAAAGATAATGACGATGCTCATCAGTATGTTATTCCTCAAAATACTGTTTTAAAAAGTCATGATTATCTTGTTTTGTGCAGAAATGCCAACGATTTTAGCACCATCTATCCAAACGTTTTAAATTATATTGGCGAATTTGATTTTGGGATGGGAAGCAGTGAGGATGCTGTACGTTTATATGATTTTACTGGTCAACTTGTAGATTCTGTTGCCTACGGAAGTGAATCTCCCTGGCCGTCGGAACCCAATGGAAACGGTCCAACGCTGGAGCTCAGCAGCTACCGTGATGACAATTCAAAAGCTGAAGCATGGAAAGCATCACTTGAAAGTGTGGGAACCCCAGGCAAAATAAATAGTATCACTACGGGAATTGAGTTGTTGACAAGTACAGTTTCAGATAATCATTTAAAGATTTATCCAAATCCATTTACTTCAGAAACAAGGATAAACATTGAAAATAATCGTTTTGAACCTATGAACATTCAAATTTATTCTATGGATGGAAGATTGGTGAAAAATGATCAAACACAGGACAATGTGTACATTTGGCGTGCTGATAATCAGAATGGTCAGAAACTGCAACCCGGGATTTATATATGTAAAGTGCAATCAGGAAGTCATGTTTTTACTGAAAAGATTGTATTCAGTAAATAAATAATTTTTATCGTTAATATTGATATTGATTTGGGATTTGCTATTTGTTTTTTGAGATTTTAGTATTTAGTATTTTCGCAATCCGTTTTCTATTTTTTCCATTTGCCAGATTTTAAAAAGCACTTCATCATCCGGTATTTCTGTTACACTTTTATGCAGAAATTCATCAACGGCATTTTTTGATTCTTCATCGAGTTCAACAGGTTTTAATGCCGTTTCTCTTTTGAAATGATAATTTTTATATTGAAGTGGCAGTTCCGTTGCATTTATATGGGTTGTTCCCTTGTCGAAAATTACCATTGCTTTATAACTGATAGTGTTTTCGTTATATTCCCTGATAAATCCTTTTTCAGTAATGATTTCATTGGAAGCCGCAAGTACATTGGCAATCTGGTTTCTAAATCCTGCCTTTTGAAACCGGTTTTTAAAGAAAAATGAACAGTAATTGATCCCGATTTCAAGATTATTTTCGCGCGCATAATTCAAAATTTCCAAGGCTGCCAGTTCCGATTCCAGAACAATAGGTTGTTCGGCATGAATATAAGTATAATTGTGTTTTAACAATTTCGACGCGTTGTGTTTGGTTAACCTTAACTGGTGAAGGTTCAGGTTGGTAACACCCGCTTTTATCATTTCGGGCAGCAGTTGTTTTAGCTTTTCTTTTTCTTCCGGCACAGCAGGTATTTCAATTGTGATGTTTGGAATAATTCCCTTTGCAAAAGCGATTTTTTCTAAACTAAAATGAGTTGCCCCAATATCAAAACGAACTTCGTTTAACCCGGCAGCAGCCAGTTTTCTGAATTTCTCCTCATCAGCCAAAATCCCGTTTGTGTACATCCAAACATAAATATCCGGTGAACAATCCATCCTAATCCTTTCCAGATATTCAAGTGTCCGGTCGAAAAAAAGCAAAGGTTCGCCTCCACTAAAACTCACACCCTTAAATTTGAAGTAATTGATGTATTCTGCATATGCTTCAGGAGTTTCGAAGTGAAGGTTTTGCGATGTTGGTACTCCATCACTTTCCTGTGAGGCTGGGCAGTAAAAACATTTGGCATTGCATTTACCTGTGATAAAAATGCAACTCCAGACACCCTGTCCGCATAATTTGCACCCTTTTGATATTTGTTTGTGACAGGGTTTTGTTTCATTAAAAAGCCAATTGTCTTTTAACTTTTCAGTGAGCCGATCCCTCTTTTTTTGTGCGACCACTGCCTGCTTGTGATTTAGCCATTTAATGTTTGGATACGCGGAAAATTCAGTTTTATTTTTATTTACCAGGTTATTCTGGTAACCGATAAACGATTCCATATAAATTACATTTAAAGAAATAAGTAAAAAAAAGATTGTTAGAAACTGAGTGGGGGATGGAAGGTTTTAGAGATCAGAAAAAATGTACAAAAACATCAGCAGTATCTCATTTAAAATGAAATTTGCAAACAGCTTACAATTGGTGTGAAATAAATTCATATTCCCAAACCTGGTTAATGTTTAACAGTACAAATAAGTTTTTAAGGGTCCGAAATTACTAAAAACCGGAACTTATACGATTATTTAAGGATTAAATTTGTAGAATCTGATTTTACATGAATATCCATTTGCGGAAAGGGTATAGTAATGTTATTATCAATAAATTTCCTGTTAATTATTTTTCGAATATCACTTTTTACTTTCTCAATGCGAAATACATTTTCGCTAAAAAACAACAATTGAAAATCAAGAGATGAATTGCCAAAATTAACAAAACGACCTTCAACATGCAGAGGGTCTGAAATTTCCGGATGTTCAAGTGCGCTGGCTTCCAAAATTTTTATAACCAAATCAACATCGCTTCCATAGGCAACCCCCACGTTTATCCTGAAGCGTGTTTTTTTTGCCTGGTGGCTCCAGTTGATAACTTTGTTTGTGGTAATCAGGGAGTTGGGAATAATTATAGAAATTTCATCGCGGTTTAATCCTGTCGACGTACGCAGGCCAATTTTTTGAATTATAACAACATCCTTGTCAATTTCCAGAATGTCGTTTATTTTTATGGACCTTTCCGACAGTAATATTATTCCTGAAATTATGTCATTAAAAGTTTGTTGCAAGCCCAGACCCACGCCTACCAGCAGTGCTGCCGATCCTGCAATCAAAACGGTAACTTTTATACCGATTGTGTCTAAAATCAATCCTATTGAAATGACCCACACTACATATTTTATAATTTGAAATATGGCATAGGCATTTCCATGGTCAAAGTCTTCTGCCCGTTTTCGAAAAAGCGCTTTTTTAATGAGCCAAACTATAAATTTTGTCAATATAAAAACTAAAATGATCAGTACAAGTGTGATGATCCTGATTTCGTATTTGCCAATTTTCAAGATTTCGAATTGCAGAAAATTTTTTATTTCGTCCATCTTATTGTTTTTAAGATTATAAAAATAGGTTAATCTTTTCAATATGAATTATTTTGTTTGGGATGCCTGGTAATTAGTGACTTTTTCGAATCATGTAAAAATGTTGATTGCAACCTAACAAAAAAAATGAATCCGGAACAAGATTAACTCGCTCCGGATTCTCTTTTACACTTTTATTAAATTTTACAAAATAGTTAAAATATTACCATTAAGTTTTACCTCATAGTTTTTCAATGGATTGGGAGCAGGGCCGTTTATAACTGCCCCGTTTATAGTGTATAAGGATCCATGGCACGGGCAAGGCAAATTGTTATTGCCTGAGTTGTACGTAACTGTGCATCCCTGGTGCGTACACACCTTTGACAAAACTGAATAGTTATTAGTCCCGGTTCTGATAATGATCATGTCGTTCAAATAAGCATAACCTCCAACGGTGTTAAGTTCAGAAAAGTCCGGATTGGTTAAATCCACAGTTATACTATCTATAAATATTTCCTCATCGCCATTGGCGCATGAATCAAGAAATGTTGGAACCACGAATAGAATGCTTCCTCCTATAGCGAATTGTCTGATAAATTCTTTTCTTTTCATAACGTTGCCTGGTTTTGATTTGACATTAAATTAAAAATAATCCTCATTGTGTTTTAAGGTGAATTTTCTGATAAGATTAAATCCAAAGTAAATTTTCCCGTTGGTCCAGTCGCCATAAGTGTTTGTGTAAAGAGCCTGATTATACATTGCCTGGGAATTTGTAACCATCAACTGGAATAAATGCCTGCCATAAGCCATGTCAACACCAGCTGAGAGCGCTTTTTTTGCAGAAATGTTTTCATTAAAATGATACAAATATTCAAGGTTTACAGATATTTTTTTAGAGAATTTAACGGAACCACCAAAACCTAATGTAATCACATCAAGATTTTTATAGCTATTTGTAACTACATCATTAAAATATCCTGTATATAAATAACCGGGTGTTACCTGCATTCCAATCATTCCAATTGTTTTTGCCAAATGTAATTGTACATTCCCGGAGTATTTATCTGAAAAATTTTGGATTACTTCCGGAAAATAATTCCTTTCAGTAGGAATTGAACCACCAACTGTAGCTGAAATACTAAAAGGAAAATGCTTTGATTGCTGTGCAAGCCGAAATTTGAGCGAGGCGTCATATGTTTTAAACATTGAACTTCTTCCAATTCCAACAGTAAAAAATTTTGTGATTCCGTATTCAAACCCCAACCGCATTGTTGCCTGATCCAAGCCAAAAAATTCATACATTCCCTGGCTGATATCACCAAACCGATGCTGGATTTGCATAACTAACACACCCGGTTCGACAAGGTTCGCAGATTGTGAGTTAATAAACCGCGTTCCTTTAAATGTGTTTTCAATTTTTTCATCATCCTGGGCTTGAATGGTCAGGAATAATAAAATTAAATATCCTGACCATGTGATCTTTTTTACCATCTTCTTAGTTTTTCATTAATTTCTATTTTTTTCTATTATTGCCATTATGCCATTCAATCATATAAATTTCAATGGCTAACTGGTTTTAAATCAATGTGGAAACTATAATCCGTTTTCGATTCCGGTTATATATTTTACAGAATTTACATTGGCAATGGTATCCACTTCATGATCCCCTGTTCAGGGCAGAAACAGGATAGCCATTGTAATTGAAACTCTATTCATTGTTTTGAAATTTAATGTTTTACAAGCTTTAACATTTTTTGTTTATCTTTTGATTTTAAGGAAATAAAATAAATTCCACTGTTTAAATCCTTGATATTGACTTCAAATTTGTTTTTAAAAGGTTGTACTTCATTGTATTTTAAAATTCCGTTGATGTCGAAAATTGAAAGGTGAATTTCTGTTCCTGACATTTCATTTGTTTCTATAGTTACCTTGTCGGAAGCAGGATTTGGGTACATATTAAAGGACAAATCCTGCCGTTCAGAAACAGAGGTTGTTATCCAGTTGATATCAGTAAAACTGGTATTGTGCTGAAAGTTGAGTGTAGTGTCACCCTTCACATCATTTAATTCCAGCCTCCATGCGTGGTCAGCAGGTGGGGCATCGTAAACGCCATTATTGTTGTGGTCGGCAAAAAAATCGACGTTATATGACATTCCGTTTTCAATACCAACCACATCAACCATAAAATCAACTTCTGCAGTTACACTTATCCTATCTACTTCGGTTCCCGTGTTTTTATCGATTACTGCCAGATGCAGGATTTCTCCAACATGGGGGTTCATTCCCATAAAATGAACTGTGAGTTTATTTTTCCACATGATATCAGTAAAATTTGTGTTATGGTGAAATGTAAGCATTGTATCACCCATAACATCATTTAGTTCCAGCCTCCAGGCATGATCGGCAGGTGGGGCATCGTAAACACCATTTTTGTTGTGGTCGGCAAAAAAATCAACATTATATGATTTGCCTTTTTCAATACCGTAAACACTTACCATAAAATCGACAGTTGCTGTAACACTTACCCGCTGTATTTCCATTCCTGAATTTTTATCAGTTACAGCCAATTGCAGGTTTTCTCCAACGTGAGGGTTCATCCCCATGAAATAGACCATGAGTTCGTTCTTCCACATGATGTCAGTAAAATTTGTATTGTGTTGAAAGTTGAGTGTAGTGTCGCCCATTACATCATTTAATTCCATTCTCCAGGCATGATCAGCGGGTGGGGCATCGTAAACACCGTTTTTGTTGTGGTCGGCAAAAAAGTCAATGTTATAGGACATTCCGTTTTCAATACCATAAACATCAACCATAAAATCGACAGCTGCAGTAACACTCACCCGTTTTATTTCCATTCCCGTGTTTTTATTAATTACAGCAAGTTGCAGGTTTTCTCCTACATGTGGGTTCATTCCCATAAAATGAACTGTGAGTTTATTTTTCCACATGATATCAGTAAAATTTGTATTGTGCTGAAAGTTTAGCGTAGTGTCGCCCATCGCATCATTTAATTCCATTCTCCAGGCGTGGTCAGTAGGTGGGGCATCATAACCGCCGTTTTTGTTGTGGTCGGCAAAAAAATCGATGTTATAGGAGTGGTTTTTTTCAATACCGGAAAATTCTACATCAAAATCTACACTTGCAATTATCTTTTTTCTTTCCATTTCAATTCCTGAATTTTTGTTTGAAAGAGATATCCACAAAATTTCACCCACATGAGGTGTCATTCCGGTGAAGTTAATAGTAAGGTTATATTCACCATCGTCAACAACTGCATCTTTGACCTCTATACTACCTGTCATACCGCCTGCGGCATGAGGATCGCAATGGTAATCATATTTACCGGGAGTATTAAAAACATATTGATATGTCCATCCCGCGCCAACTGAATTTCCGAATGACTCAGGGTTAGAAGGAAAAGTTGACTGATTTCCGTTGATATTGTGACTGCCCTGTGTGTTTTGCCATTCAACTGTGTCTCCAATTTCTATCTGAAGTTCATTAGGCGTAAATTTATAGTTTGAAACATTTACAATATGTTTCATTTTTGTTACACCGGATACTGTAACCATACCAACCATTCCCAAACCAACATGCGGATCGCACTGATAATTGTAATTACCCGATAAAGTAAATACTTTACTGTAAGTCCAACCTGAACCAGGGCTGTTCCCAAAAGATTCAGGATTAGTGGAATAAGTTGTTTGTGTTCCGTTCACATTGTGATACCCTTGTGTATTTATCCATACAACAGTGTCGCCAACTGAAATGGTTAACTCATCGGGAGTGAATTTGTACTCGGTGACCATTACTACATGTTTGGTACTGCCTAAAACAGAAGATGCGAACAATAAGATTATCGCTGAAAGCAAAAACAAATGGGTTATTAACCGATTCTTTAAAGTAAATGTTGTTTTCATGTTTATTATTTTTTTAAAATTATTACAATAAAAATTATAAAGAGTTTAATATCTTAAATAAGATTAAAATTTTAAGGATGTACAGATTTGTTTTTAGTTGATTTTAATCCAAGGAGAAAAAAGAGTGGACAAAAACTTATTATGCTTGTAATTACAAGAACAGCTGAAATGGCAATTAGAATTATTCCCATAGTTCCTGATATTACATTTGAAAAATAGAGGTATATAATCATTGCTGCAATTAAAATTCTGACTATCCTGTCGATGGTTCCAATGTTTTTTTTCATAATTGTAATTTTTAATGAATGATTATTAATATTCCAGTAAACAACCGAAACACATATACACTAATGTTCCAGCTTTGTTATGTAGAACTAAACCAAATATAAAGGGAGTGGAGATTTAAAAACGGTGACCAAGGTTACAACTTAATGAATTTTTATTTCGGTGCCAAGTTGATTAACTTTTCCTTCATGTTCTAATTTCTTCATTATTCGGCTCACAACTTCCCTGGCTGTACCCAAATCGTTGGCTATTTGGCGATGCGATTTTTTCAGAGGGTTTTTACCGGTAAGTTTCACTTGTGATTTTAGATATTCAAGGACACGTGTGTCCATTTTATCGAATAGCAATTGATTTATCATATCCAGCAATTCATTGTAACGATTGTTGTATTGTGCGAAAAACAACGAATTTAGTTCAGGATAATCTTTTAACCAACGAAAAATATTCTCAGAAGTCATCAATAAAACCTCCGATTTTTTTTCTGTGGAAGCATAAACTTTACTTGGCACATTTTTTAAACAGGCATCAAAAGTCATAATACAAGATTCTCCCGGTTGTATATAATACAACAGCAATTCTTTGTCCTCATTTCTTGTAAACACTTTAACAAGACCGGATGTAACAATTGGAACCGCTTTAACATATTGGCCTTCACGCATTACTTCTGTTTTTTCAGGTATTTCAACAATACTCGAATTATCCATGATTTCTGTTGCAAGTTCGAAGCTCAAGCCGGGAAATATATCATTTGCTTTCATTTGATTGATTTAAAAACGGTTAAACACTTATTTTAAAAATATTAAATGACCATCTACCGAAATTATGAATAAATTATCCCCGGGGCAAGTCCACAAAGTATAAAAAAAAATATTTCTATATCCCGAGGCAAACTTTAAGGTATTAAACCGAAGAGCGCAAGCTGCTCATGAAGAATTTAATGAATTCAATAATTATAGCCAAACCAAAGGAGGATTTGAAACTCCGGTTTATATCATCTCTGACGACTCCACGTTAGTGAATGGATTTAGTAAATATTGGTTTAATAATGGATTAAGAGTTATAAATTTGAATCAGGCATGAGGGATTGTACAATTTGTTTCTGCAGGAATTTATGCGGTATTTCGCAGTAAATTCAGATAATTTACCTGAACGAATTAACATTAAAAATAAATGAGAAGAAACAATAAAATATATCAATGGAATAAGATTCATTCAGTTCTTTTTTGTTTCCTTTTTATTCTGTACACCGTTGTGCCGGTAAGGTATCCATTAATTATTGCCGGTGGAATTTCATTTTTGCTTTACGGAATAACACATTTTCAGTTATTAAAAGCATATAAACCGTTTGCTGGTTATGCAAACCGGGTAACATTATTCCGATTGATTTTGGTAATGTTTTCAGGGATATTCTATAAAAATTTACCTGACTTTATTTTATTCACGATTGGAATAGGCTTTTTTTGTCTGGATGGTCTTGACGGTTTTATTGCCAGGAAATTAAATCAAATAAGTGAATTTGGCATTTACTTCGATATAGAAACGGATGCTTTTTACGTATGTGTTTTTTCGGTAATTTTATTTGAAAAAGGCTTTGTCGGTTACTGGATTCTTATTCCGGGATTTATGCGATATTTTTATGGTATTGTTACTTTACTATTTGGACCAAAAGTAAAAGAAGAACAAAGAACCAAATACGGACCACTTGTTGCCGGAATATTTTTTGTGTCCATTTTATCTCCATTTATTTTAACATCAACATTTTATACTCCTGTTTTAATTTTTTCTTCCGCTTTGCTTATGCTCTCTTTTTTAAATTCTTTTATACGAATTTTTAGCATCAGGAAAATTTAGTCGCCAGTATTGCCTTGTATTCCAAGGCTCCTTTTTTGTATAATCTTTCCAGACAAAAATGCAAAGCCGGGTACAGGAAATACGATAATTTCGATAACCAAACTTAAATAGGTCAACATTATAATTTTGAACATATCAAATGCCTTTATATTTCTCAAGTATATTTAAAAACCGTTCTGATGTTTTACTCCATTTTAAGAACTTTAAATTCAGGTTGTTATACCCATTTACTAGTTTTTTATAATCAGTACTGTTTTCAAGTAAAGAAGCTAAATGTAGTTCAAGTTGTTTAACATCTCCCGGCTTGTAGAATTTTGCAACTTCCGAATGAGCTGTTTGTGTTGCAGCACCTGCATTTGCAGCAATTAAAGGTAATTTAAATGCCATTGCTTCCTGCAGAACCATGCTGTAGGTTTCAAAATAAGAAGGTAAAATAAATAAGTCAGTCTGCTGATAGTATTTTTCAACTTCCAATCCGGGTAATTCACCTGTAAAATCAATTCTGTCTTCCAATCCTGAAATTAAAATCCGATTCCTGATTTCTTTGTAGTAATCATCTTGTTCATCATAACCTCCACATAATGTCAGATTCCAGTTAAAATGCTGAAGATTCGCCAGTGCATTTATTAAATCCAACTGACCTTTTGAACTTAAAATACGGGATACACAAAGCAAATTCTTTGGTTTATCAGGATAACTTCTTTGATTTATTGAAGTATTTATTCCCGGTGTAACTACATGAATTTTTTCATCATAAATACCTGATTTTATCAGTTCAGACTTTGTGAAATCTGAGGTTACGATTAACAGTGTACAATGTTTGAAGCTGCTATTTTCGCGTTCTCTGAAGTATTTTTTCTCATTCTCGCTAAAGGATGGATTTAAACTCAGCGGAAGATGAATCATTCCTGCCACAATATGTTTTGATGTAAATTTTTCTAAAATCTCCGGAATGGTTCCCAATATCAGGCTGTCAATAATTACGATGGAAGAACTTTTTATATTCAAAAAAACTTCATGCAATTGTCGAGACTTTCTTTTGAAGGAAATGGAAAATCAGTTCCCGGATTGATCAATTCAATATCAACCGACTTCGCCCGCAGCCCGTCAATAATATTTTTATTGTATATGTAGCCCCCTGATATGGAGTCAATTTCACCGGGTTGCATCCAGTAAATTTTCATAATAACAAAATTAATCTCCCTGGTAACTTGCCCAGGCTGAAGGTGATTCGCCCAAAGTGATCTTTATTTTCCCGTCAAACGAACCTGAAATTGCACTTTTCATCTGGTCGTGAATATATTTTGCAATAATTTCAGTAGTTGAAAGAATATCTTTAAAATATGGATGCTCATCAAGATTTTGATAATTGAGATCGGCCAGAATTTCTTTCAATTTTTCCTGGGCTTCACCAATATCAATCACAATGCTGTCTTTATTTAATGATTTGGCAAAAAATTCCACATCAACAACATAGGTTGCACCATGTACATTTTGTGCAGGTCCAAATGCAGGACTTTTTAGCGAATGGGCGATTAAAATATGATCACGAACTGTTACTGAATACATAAAACTTTTTTTAAGTTGATTAAATTAATTGTTCAATAATGAATTATTATTCCGGGCTCACCAATAAATTCATTTCTCAGTTTGCCAAAAAAGTTGGGAGAATCCACAAACGAAATCTCCAAACAAGGAAGTTTGTCATATATGCTGTTTTCCAACAGTTTAAATACCAGCTCTTTTCTTTTTCTGAAATTCCATGAAGAACTTTTGTCATTCGGTATCGCTGAAACCTGCGAACTAATGATGGTTTTTCTCCCGGTATGAAATGTTTCTCCCAGCTGAATATTTACAGCTTTATTTCCATACCAGCTAAGCTCCATAATCTTACCTTCCGTTTTTGTGCGATCAATACAAAACTGCAAACCGCTTTCATTACCTGTACAATGATAGCAAATGTCAAATTCAGCTTCCGGGTTTTTATCTTCAGCAAAGAGTTCAAGACCACAATCCTGAACAAACTTTTTTCTTTCCAGGTTGACTTCCTTTATTTTTACATCAATTCCGGGGAACTGAGACAAAGTCAGAGCAAGCAAAGCTCCTATTGTTCCGAAACCAGCAATTAAAACCCGATCTCCCATTTGTGGTTTTGAATCCCAGATCGCATTGACCACAGTTTCCATGTTACTTGCAAAAACAGCTCTTTTAGGTGGAACTGAATCGGGCAATAAAAAAATATCCTGCTCCCCGACAAAAGCAAAATCATGATGTGGGTGCATTAAATGTACAAACCTGTTTAGTAATTTGTCCGAACCTTTAACCACTTTGCCAACCAACGAATAACCATAACTCACCGGGAAAGGAAATTCACCTTTCATATATGGAACTTTCATTTGATTTACAATTGAACCCGGAACCAGACCATTTGAAATAATTTTTTCTGTTCCGGAACTAATAAGGCTGTACACTGACTGTACCATCAACAAAGATGAATTTGTCTTTTCCCGGCTTTTTCGCAGCACAGACTCTGCATTGGAAATATGCCACAGTTCTTTAATTTCCATTCTTTGAATAATTTACTTCTCCGGTGAACATTATGCCTTCAACGCCCATTTGTATAAACTTTCCGTTATTAAACCTAATGGCATCTTCGATATTTTCAATTTGATTAAGAGAAAAATTTGTAACTCCTGAGCCAAAGATTGCTGGTGAAAGAAACAATTGTATTTCATTCAGCGCTTTTGCCTTTAAAAAATGGGATGAAGTAAATGCACCTCCCTCTAAATAAATGGTGAAAATTCCCTTTTTAAAAAGACAATTTTTAATTTCATTTGGATCAATCAGTCCATTACTCTCTTTTATACAAATCACATTATCATCTTTTTCTGCTTCTTTCAAATCTTTATTTAAAGCAGTCAGGTAAAGAATTTCGTTACTTATTTTTGCAGTACCGGCTTTATTAAAAAATGAGTTTCCAAGAATAATTTTAACCGGGTCAGTACCCTCAACATGTCTCACTGTCAGCAACGGTTTGTCTCTTAAATATGTGTTTGCGCCAATTAAAATCCCATCACAAAGAGCCCGCATTCTATGTGCATGTATCAAATTTTCCTTGTTTCCTATCCATTTTGAGCTTCCAGAGTTTGTTGCAATTTTTCCGTCAAGTGATTGGGCAAAGTGAGAAACGACATAACTTTTCCCATCTTTTAATGCTTTAAAGTAATTCAAAACAAAAGGTAAATAGTCTTTCAACAATTCAAACTCAACAGTATCCAGATATTTGTTAACCGATGATTGGATTGTATAATAATCGTCAATTAAAAAACAGGCTAAATAATTGCCTTTTAAATGATTACTGTGATGTGTAATTAAAAATGAATTGTTATTGTTTTCATCATTTTCGTTTATCGAGATTCTAATTTCAGGATGTAAAGAGATCTGAATGGAATCAAATGATTGCAATCCCCGTACTAATTTGTTTAATTCAATTACTACTCTCCACATTTTATTTTTATCTGCTGTACTAATTTCCATATTGTCTTTTCGTCAAATTATATAATTTCTTTTTCATGTAAATTGTTCATGGCTTTCATTACAAATGATATAAAAGAAAATAAATTTTCCTGTAAAATTTCCAGCATTGACAATAACGTTTTAGTTGTACTGGTTTTTAAAAGATAAAACTTACAATCGGATGAATATGTTGTAAAAACCCTATTTTAGCAGCGTAAAAACAGCGACTTTGCTAAACAATAAAAATGATGTTTTGTTTCTCATTATCAATTGACTTTTATAATAACATACAATGATGGACAAATTTTCTTCAGTAGGGAATCAGGAATTGGCGGCCGTAGAGGATCTGTACCAAACATACCTTAAGAGCCCCGAAGCGGTTGACAAAAGCTGGCAGCAGTTCTTTTCCGGATTTGAACTTGCCCGTACAAATTATCAGCAAAAAACTCAGGTGGCTGATCATGATCATATCGATAAAGAGTTTGCAATATTAAGTTTGATACATGGATATCGTCAACGTGGGCACCTGTTTACCAAAACCAATCCCGTTCGCAGCCGCCGTGAATATTCTCCAACGCTTGCAATTGAGAACTTTGGACTGGAAACAAAAGATTTGGAGACAGTTTTTAAAGCAGGAAATGATATTGGTATCGGCCCTGCAAAACTTAAAGATATTATTGAGCATCTCGAGGCAACATACTGCCATTCAATTGGAGTTGAATACGTGTATCTCCGGAATCCCGAAGTTGTACAGTGGCTCAAAAACAAAATGGAAAGCACCCGTAATACAGTAAATTTTTCGAAAGATAAAAGGATGCATTTTTTTTATCACCTAAAACTTGCTGTTGGTTTCGAGAATTTTATACACAAAAAATTCGTTGGACAAAAACGATTTTCGCTTGAAGGTGCTGAATCTTTGATTCCTTCACTTGATGCTGTAATTGAAAGGGGAGCAGAATTGGGCATTGAAGAGTTTGTAATCGGCATGGCACATCGCGGCCGTTTAAACGTACTTGCCAACATTCTTGAAAAACCTTATGAAAATATTTTCAAGGAATATACAGGTAAAGAATATGATGATGCAGTTTCGCAAGGTGATGTTAAATATCATCTGGGCTATGAAAGTGAAGTAATAACCGATCATGGGAAAAAGGTAAAACTTAAGCTTGTGCCCAACCCATCGCATTTGGAAACTGTTGCACCCATTGTTGAAGGTTTGGTCCGTTCCAGGATGAATTCTGATTATGATAAAGATTTCGATAAAGCTGCGGCAATTGTTATACATGGGGACGCTGCAATTGCAACGCAAGGTGTGGTTTATGAAACCATTCAAATGTCGCAGCTTGACGGTTACAGAACCGGCGGCACAATTCATTTGGTAATCAATAACCAGGTTGGTTTCACTACAAGTTATCTCGAAGCCCGTTCGAGCACTTATTGTACTGATGTTGCCAAAGTTACACGTTCTCCCGTATTCCATGTAAACGGCGATGATGTTGAAGCATTGATAGTTACCATTCAATTGGCTATGGAATTCAGACAAAAATTTCATTCCGATGTATTTATTGATATACTTTGTTACCGTAAATATGGGCACAATGAAGGGGATGAACCTCGTTTTACACAGCCAGTACTATACAAAGCAATTGAAAAACATCCAAATCCTCGTGATATTTATTCCGAAAAACTGAATAAACTGGGGATAATGTCCATGGAAGAATCCAAAAAGAGAATTAAGGAATTTGATGAACTGTTGGAGAGTAAATACAAGGACTCTGAACTTATCGAAAAGGTTAGGATCAAGAAATTTCTTGCAAATGAGTTTGATGATTATGAGTTGCCACAAAAATATAATTATGAAACTGAGGTTAAAACAGGAGTTTCGGTAAAAGTTTTAAAAGAGATTGCCTCGAAAATAAATTCACTTCCTAAAGATTTAAAGTTCTTTAAAAAAGTTGACAGGATTGTTTCCGACAGGCAAATGATGGTCAATGACGGACGGCTTGATTGGGCAATGGCAGAATTGCTGGCCTATGGTACTCTTGTAACCGAAGGTCATCCGGTTCGGTTGAGTGGTCAGGACAGCGAACGTGGAACTTTTGCCCACCGTCATGCATCATTTGTAGTTGAAGGGACTGATGAGAAATATTTCCCGCTAAAATTTGTCGCGGATGACCAGGCACCTTTTCATGCATACAATTCATTATTATCTGAGTATGCAGTATTAGGTTTTGAATATGGTTATGCACTTTCCAGACCGAATGGATTAACAATTTGGGAAGCGCAATTTGGCGATTTTCTTAATGTAGCGCAGGTTATTGTCGATCAGTACATTTCATCAGCCTACGAAAAATGGGGGATGATGAACGGTTTGACACTGTTTTTACCCCATGGATTTGAAGGCCAGGGACCGGAACATTCAAGCGGTCGCATTGAAAGATTTCTTGAACTTTCGGCAAACAACAATATGCAGGTTGTTGTTCCCACAACTCCGGCAAACATGTTCCATTTGCTGCGCCGACAGGTTAAAATGAACACCCGCTTACCGTTGGTTGTTTTCACTCCTAAAAGTTTATTGCGCCATCCAATGGTGATTTCTAAAATTGAAGAATTGGCACAAGGCAGGTTTCAGGAAATTATTGATGACCCAATTGCTCATCCTGAACATATTGAGAATGTTGTATTTACTTCGGGTAGGTTGTATTATGATTTGGAAAAATTCCAGGTAGAAAATGGTATTTCAAATACTGCTGTTGTTCGTTTGGAACAAATTTATCCGATTCCGCACAAGCAAATCAATCAAATTTTGAAAAAGTATAATAAATCGAAACAATTGATTTGGGCGCAGGATGAACCTCAGAATATGGGTGCATGGCCATTCATTAACAGAAAACTTGCGGAACTTGGGTTAAAAGTTTTTTCGCGAAAGGAAAGTGCAAGCCCGGCAGTGGGGTTAATGGAAAAACACAAAAGAGAATTGGATCACCTCCTGAATTCGGTATTTGATGTCAGCCAAACAGAGAGGTTGGAAACAGTGAACCATGATAAATCAAGTCGTTGAATACAACTCCTGATTCGTTATAATATGGAAATTAGAGTTTTTCGTAAAATAGAAGTTGATTGATATTTGAAATTTGTAATTTGGAGTTTTTAAGATTATGGTCATAACCCGAATTATAAAAAAAACATAAAAAATGATTGTAGAAATTAAAGTTCCCAGTCCCGGAGAATCGATAACTGAAGTAGAAATCGGAAGCTGGCTGGTTGCCGATGGAGCGTTTGTGACAAAAAATCAGGAAATTGCAGAAGTCGAGTCTGATAAAGCTACTCTTACAATAATTGCAAGCGAAGGCGGAAAAATAAAAATTAACGCCGAAGAAGGTGCTACCATAGCTGTAGGATCAGTTGTTTGCACTATCGATACAAGTGTTGCCGCACCGTCTGCCGATGCCGAAGAAACCGAAAATGCTACTTCTGAAAAGACCGAAGCAAATGCAGAGAAAGCAACAAAGGAGAATGCTCCGTTGCAGGAGAACTCAGAATCTCCGGTAAAGCCGGAGCATGCTCCGTCTCCTGAAAAAGAGATTGAAACTCCTGCCGAATTTGAAAATGTGAAAGTAACCTCGGTTGCCAAAGAGATGATGAAAGAACTGGATCTTTCGGTTGAAGACGTAATTAATGGATTGAAACGAATTGGGAAAAAGGAAGTTGAACTTGTTGCCGGTTTGCCAAAAATCGGGTCGGGTACTGTAAATTCCGGACAAAAAAGTGCTTCGCGCGAAATCAACCGCGAACGTATGTCGAGCCTTCGCCGCAAGTTGAGCGAAAGGTTGGTTACAGTAAAAAACGAAACTGCAATGCTAACCACTTTTAACGAAGTGGACATGAGTTTTATAATGGATTTACGCAGTAAAAATCAGCAAAAGTTTACTGAAAAACATGGTTTGAAACTGGGTTTCATGTCGTTTTTTACAAAAGCTGTTGCATTGGCAATGGATTTTCACCCGATGGTTAATGCCCAAATGGATGGCGATGAAATTGTTTCTCCGCAATTTGTTGATGTTGGAATTGCAGTTTCCACACCAAAAGGTTTGATGGTTCCAATTGTTCGCAATGCTGAAAGCAAAACCATCCCGCAAATCGAAATCGAAATAAAAGAACTGGCTGAAAAAGCCCGTACAAAAAAAATATCGGTTGAAGAATTAACCGGCGGCACATTTACCATTACAAATGGAGGCGTTTTTGGATCGCTGCTTTCAACTCCGATAATAAATCCGCCGCAGTCGGCTATTCTTGGGATGCACAATATTTTGGATCGGCCTGTTGCTGTGAATGGACAGGTGGTTATACGACCAATGATGTATATCGCATTGTCATACGACCATCGTGTTATTGACGGGAAAGATTCGGTTGGATTTCTTGTGAAGCTAAAAGAATTACTTGAAAACCCGGAACGGTTGCTCACAGGCGGACAAGATGCCGGCAAACTGCTTTTGGGAATATAATATTTTGTTGTTTAATGAAAATGCCATTTGAAAATTTGTTTCAAATGGCATTTTCTTTTTTTACATAAACTGATTTAACTCCGCCAGCGTATCATTCAAATCCTTTTGCATTTCAAGCATTTTAATTACGCTTTCGTAATAAATTGAAACTTCAAGCATGTATTCAACAAGGTTTATTTCTCCGCCATCCAACGCTTTTTTAAGCAATTCTGTACTGTTCAGTTTTTCGAGTTTTTGGCGGTAATCGAATATGTTTCGCGCCAGTCCGGTTGCTTTACTGTGCAACGATTTTAACCGGTTGTAAAACTGAAGTTTATTGTCAGAAATTACACTTTGCAGCGCAAGGGTTTGAGCTTCAGCAAATTTAACCGTGTTTTTGTTTTCCCACAGCGGAATTGATAAACCCAGTGTTACACCCTGGAAATGATCGGCAACTGTTTTTTCACTCATGTACCCAGTTTGTAATTTCGGAAGACTCATTGCACGGTTTAATTTTTGTCGGTTCTGACTGATATCAATTTCCTGTTTCAACCAACTTAAAATCGGATTTTTCTGCTCTGCTTCCAGGTACCACTGTTCAAAATCAATCGGTAAACTTTCCGGCTGAAAATTTTCGTAGGTAAATTCAATGGGAATATCGCCATTGTATCCTGCCAGTTCTGAAAGCAGATAATGTCGTTCAATGTCGGTTGATTCCAGTTCTTTTTGTGCGTTCAAAACGTTTAATTCAGCTTTGTTGCGCTCCAGAATATTTGCTTCTCCCTGCTCAAATTTTCGTTGGTATGAATTCGAAATGCTTTCTGCATTTTGCAAGCGTTTTAACAGTTCGGTTCTAACAGCATTCTGAAAAATAAGCTCATTGCAAATTAATCTGACTTGAAGAAGTAATTCTTTTTTTTGCTTTTGATATTCCAAATCAGCTTGTTGGTTTTTATTGTCTGAAATCTGGTTTTTAAATTTATATGCCGAAGGAAAATCAAAAGTTTGCACAACCCTGACATCGGTTCGGTTGCCAATTGCAGAAGGATCTCCCCACAGATAATTAAATTCAAATTCAGGATTCTGAAGATAAATACCGGTTTTATTTCCAATTTTACTGGCATCTGTACTTTTTCGCAAAGCTGAAAGAGTTGTGTTGTTTGTTTCAATCTCCGCCACAATTTTGTCGATGGCAGATTGTGCAAACAGTTGAGATGTAAAAAGTAAAATACCGATTATTATAGTTACGATCTTTCTCATTGCTTTTTTGTTTTAATAATTCCAAAATCGTGTAAATTGCTGTAAACAATGGGTACGATATAAATATTTAGAAGGGTAGAAGTGAGCAGACCACCCAAAATAACTTTTGCCATGGGACTTTGAATTTCGTTACCCGATAAGTGTCCGTTCATTGCCAACGGAATCAATGCAAGAGCTGCTGTTAACGCTGTCATTAAAATGGCATTTAACCTGTCTGATGAACCTTTTATTAATGTTTCATGAAGTGAAACTCCCTGGCTGCGTAATTTCTGATAGTTTGAAATCAGCAATATTCCGTTTCTTGTGGCTATTCCAAACAGGGTGATAAAACCTATGATTGCAGGGATACTAAGTACGCCTGAAGTAAAATAAATAGCAAAAATACCCCCAATTAAAGCAAGTGGTAAATTCAGTAAAACAATTCCGGCAAGTTTGAAATCTTTAAATTCCTGGAACAACAACAGAAAAATAATAAAAAGGGAAACAATAGTAGTCAGCATCAACGTTCGGGCTGCTTTTTCTTCACTTTCAAACTGTCCGCCATATTCAATCCGGTAACCTTCAGGTAATGTTATCTGTTCCTTTATATTTTTCTGAATATCCTGAACAACACCATGCAAATCGCGTCCGGCAACGTTTGCTGAAATTACAATTTTGCGTTGCACATTTTCTCTTGAAATGGAACTCGGACCCGAAACTGAAACAATTTCAGCAACTTGTTCCAGCGGTACTTTTTTCCCGTCCCAGGTGTCAATCAGTGCCGACCGGATTCCTTCAACCGATTCGGTATAATCTTTATTTAATCGCAAAATCAAATCAAAACTGCGTTGACCTTCATAAATATCGGCCAGTTTTTCGCCACCAAAAGCCATTTCAACAAAAGAATTAAACTGTTCAATTGTTATTCCGTAACTGGCCAGCATATCGCGGTTGGCACGAATCTGAATCTGTGGAATTTCAACCTGTTGATCCACATTAACATCCACAAGTCCCTGGATACCCGTTATCGAACTTTTCACCTGATTTCCAATGGCAAACATCCGGTTTAAATCGTTCCCAAAAAGTTTGATGGCAATGTTTGCACGTGTTCCGGAAAGCATGTGATCAATCCGGTGACCCAAAGGCTGACCAACTGTAAAAGCAATGCCCGGAATACCTGCCAGCGTTTTGCGCACATCGGCCAAAAATTCTTCCTGAACACGTTTATCCAGTTTAAAGTTAACGTCGATTTCTGCGCTGTTTGACGTTTGTGAATGTTCATCAAGTTCACCCCTTCCTGTGCGGCGTGCCGTGGTTAAAACTTCAGGAATGGCCAGCAATTCAGTTTCAACCAGATTTCCCAAACGGTCGCTTTCGTACAGTGAAGTCCCTGGTTTTGTTACCACAGAAAGTGTAAGCGAACCTTCGTTGAAATCGGGCAGGAAACTTCGTCCGATGGTGGATAAAGCAAAAAGTGAAAGGATAAAAATTCCCAATATTGAAATTGTTACAAGCTTTTTGTATTTCAAAGTCCAAACAAGTGATAACTCATACCACAACGATAATTTCCGAACCAGCCATTTTTCCCGTTTATTTTTATCGAGGTATTTTTCGTTGGTGAGAAGCATATTGGCAAGTAAAGGTGTTAACGTCATGGCCACAATCAGCGAAACAAAAAGTGAAACAATAAATGAGATTCCCAACGGTTTCAGCATCCTGCCTTCCATTCCCGAAAGAAAAAAAAGCGGAAGAAATGCCACCATAATTATCACTGTAGCATTTAAAATAGAAGCCCTTATCTCTTTCGACGCTTCAAAAACAACCGTAAATGAGGTTTGCCTTTCACCTATAGGTTTTTGGTGATTTTGACGGAGTCGTTTATATACATTTTCAACATCAATTATCGCATCGTCAACCAGCGAACCAATGGCAATTGTCATTCCGCCCAAACTCATTGTATTGATATTCAGTCCGAAAATTTTTAAAACAATTATTGCCCCCAGCAGCGATAATGGAATTGCCACCAGTGAAATGATAGTGGTTCGGAAACTTCCAAGGAAAATAAAGAGAATAATGATGACAAAAATCCCTCCTTCCAAAAGTGCATCCTGAACATTGTTAACCGAAGTTTTTATAAAATTGGCTTGCCTGAAAATTTCAGTATCCAGCCTCACATCCGGTGGGAGCGTATTTTTCAAAACTTCAAGATTTTTTTCGATTTGTTCGGTTACTTCCAACGTATTTACATGTGGCTGTTTCGAAATGGAAATGATAACCGCAGGTTTCGCGTTTTCAGAAGCATGACCCATTTTAACCGCTCTGCCAATTACTACTTCGGCCACATCGCGAATGCGAACCGGTTGTTCGTTTCTTGTTTTTATGAATGTATTTCCCAGTTCTTCCAAATTTGCAGTTCTTGCAATTCCGCGAACTACATATTCGTTCCCAAATTGACGAACCACACCACCCATTGAATTTTGGCTGATACCTTTACAAACGTCTGCCAGTTCCTGCATCGAAACGCTGTAGTAACTCATTTTTTGAGGATCGGCCAGCACCTGGAACTGTTTTAAATCGCCACCAATTATGGTAACCTGTGAAACGCCGCCGGTAGCTAAAATCAATGGTTTTACATTCCATTCTGCAATGGTTCGTAAATCCATCATACTGGTGCTGTCGGCCTGCATTCCTATAAAAAATATTTCGCCCATTACACTCGATTGTGGTGCCAATGCAGGCTGCCCAACTCCCAGCGGCATTTGCGACGAAACACTGATTAGTTTTTCACTTACAATCTGGCGGGCCTTAAAAATATCGGTTCCCCAATCAAACTCAACCCACACAAAAGAAAATCCCTGGGCTGAAGTCGAGCGCACACGACGAACATCAGTTGCACCGTTTACAGCCGTTTCAATCGGAAAAGTGACGAGCCGTTCTACTTCCTCTGACGCCATTCCGTGAACATCGGTCATAATCACCACGGTTGGAGCTGTCAGGTCGGGAAATACATCAACGTCCATATTTATGGCGGTTCGGGTACCGAAAACCACGAGAACCACCGAGCAGAATAAAATAAAATACTTATTCTGAAGAGAAAATTTGATAATACTGTTCAGCATAATTATTCATTTTAATGTACATGTCCGGAATGAGCATCCAAAGCACCTGTTGACTGCGATAATTTTATCAAAATTGCACCCTTGCTGACAATTCGTTCTGACGAGTTTAATCCACTCAGAATTTCAGTTTTTATGCCATCGGTAACACCTGTTTTCACTTCCCGTTTTTCAAAAAGCTCTGGTGTAATTTGTGCAAAAACGAAAAATACACCCTGTTCTTCCATTAAAGCAGAATTGGGTATTGTGAGTGCCTGTGAATTGGAGACTGTCCTTAAATAAATTTCAACAAAACTTCCGGGGACAAAATTTCCCCTGTTGTCGATTTGTAAATTGACTGGAATCAAAAAGTTATTGTTGTTGGTGTTTTTCCCAAACGATACTATTTTTCCGTTTAACTCATCCAGTGAGTAAGTTTTATTGTTACTCAAATCTTTAATATTGGCCGATTGTACATTGGACAGGGCAGAGGAATATTTTTGCTGAACTTCGGCGTGAAGCAAAAGTGATTTGTTTTGCGAGATGGTTGCAATCGGCTGGCCCGATTCAACATACCCGCCATTTTGCACAAACAGCTGTTTTACAAAACCACTCATCGGACTGCTAACCACCTGACCGCCGGCGTTAAAATTTTTGTTCAGATTTTCAAAAATGGCTTTCGCATTTTCATACTCCAATTTACGGGTTAGCAAATCTTTTTCAGAAACGATTTTATCTTTTGCCAGTTCTTTTGAACGTTCGTAATCAGCTGAAGCTTTTTCGTAATTGTTTTTGGCTTCTAAAAACCGAACACTTGAATTATTATTGGCCAATTCATTTCCTGAAATAGAAAACAAAACCTGTCCTTTCGAAATGGCTTTCCCTTCGATTATCAGGCCACCGGAAAGGGCAACAACTCCATTTGTTTTGGCTGTTAAAACAATTTCATCGCCTTGCGCCGATTGAACCTGGGCCGTTGTTTTTATAACCTGACCAAATGGTTCAATTACTGGTAGTTCAGTGGCAAAATCAACTTTCCACGATTGTTCTTTGGTAAATACTGTGGTATTTGTTTTTGACGGAACTGCTGCTTCGGCGGCTTCATCTGCTTCTTCTTCAGTTGCATAGACTGTAATGTCTGTTGTCAGCTGAAAATCTCCATTTTCAGTTTTTATATCATACCTCAGTATGCCGGTTCCGCTTGTTTCGGGTTGAATATCAAAACTGTAAATCCCTTTTTTTGTTGGTTTTTCAAGGGTTTGAGAAGTTTCTTTTCCATCGAGAATCAGCCGTATGGAAACTACTCCCGATTGCAGGGGTGAAAAATCGGACAAATATGTAAAGTGGGAAAGAACGTTTGATTTTTTACCTGCAACAAAAGCATCGGCTTCTGCGAATATCTCAAATTCGTTACTATATGCAGTAATAGTAATTTTTTCATCTTCGTGGTCGTGTACATCGGTTGTAGCATGAATGTCTGACGATTCAGTATTTGTATTGTGTTTACCGTTGCAGGCAACAATTATTAGCATCACAAATGCAATAAATAAATGCTTGTTTTTCATTGAAAATTTTATTTAAATTTTTGAAATAGAAATTGTTGCAATAAAGATATTACCGCAACTATTTTAATTAATTCAGAAATTTAAACAAGAGGAGAACCCCGGGAATCAAAACTACCACCAACTAAATACGAATAAATTACAGGGTTAAACGGAACGGGTGGACCTGAGAATTGAAGTGAATGGATATGGGAATAATCGGAATTTAAAACAGCAAAATGAAATCCGTCAGTATTATAATTCTTAAAATCATTTGTCGGACTGTCGATTTGTGATTTAAAATCATCGAAACGTGAAAATACCACCTGCTTTAGAATACAAATATCCGGATTGTTGCTGCTATCCTGATTGTGTTCAGGTGCATTGTGTTTATGATTTTCATTTTCACTGCAGGCTGAAGTAAAAACATAAACTTCGTTTTTGAAATGAAAATGAGGAATTACAGCATGTGCCAGCAATAAAATACTGGCAATGAAAATAATGATTTTTGCTGAAATTCTTTTAATCATATAAAAGTTAGTTTCCGCCAAAGTTATAAGAAAAACATTTGAACAAAAGAATTTTTCGCAAATTGACAAACTATTAACAATTCAAAAGATGCTACAAATGCCTGTTTACTGTATAAGTTGAGAAAGCGGGCAAGTAAACCGCCATGTATTCCGAACTGTCGATACATGTTACTCTTGTCTCAAAGTTAATTTTAGATTTTTACCATCATTTTGCCAACATTTGTTCCTGTCAAAAAGGCCAAAAAAAGCCTGTGGAATATTTTCAAAACCCTTCAACAATTGTTTCTTTATTTTGAAGTTTTCCTTCTTGTAACCATTGTGCGAGTTGTTGCGAGGCTTCCGGGAATTTAGCAGCAAAATCACGAACAATAAAACCTTTCATCAAAGCACTGTTAGTAAGTAAAATTCCCTGAAGTCGCGGTCCTGTTTGCATTCGGGTTGCGTTGTATTGCGAAATAACACCGCATATAATTACCCGTGCAAATTTGTTGATGTTCATCAGTACGGCATCGGAAATCTCGCCACCAACATTATCGAAATAAATATCAACACCTTTGGGACAGGCATTGGAAATGGCATTGCGAACATTGGCGGTTTTGTAATTGATTGCGTCGTCGAATCCAAATTCATTTTTTAGCATTTCAGTTTTTTCGTCACTTCCGGCAATACCTATAACCCGGCAACCGATAATTTTGCCAATCTGCCCGACAACACTTCCAACTGCACCTGCAGCTCCTGAAACCACAAGTGTTTCAAGCGATTTGGGTTGACCTATTTCCATCAGTCCAAGGTAGGCTGTCAATCCGGGCATTCCAAGTATTCCCTGGTAAGCTGAAAGTGGCGCAGCATTTGGGTCAACTTTTAACAATCCTTCTCCGTCGCTGATTTGATATTCTGACCAATTCAGTATCGCTGCAACAAAATCTCCTTTCTTAAAGTCCGGATTTTTTGATTCAACAACTTCAGCAACAACACCTGATTTCATAGGATCACCCAAATTGAACCCGGCAGTATAAGATTTGCCTTCGTTCAACCTTCCCCGCAAATACGGGTCAACTGAAACATAAGTAGTTTTTAATAAAACTTCGCCCTCTTTTGGCTGGGGAACCGGATTTCCGGTAAACCTGAAACATTCCGAAGTTGGCATGCCAACGGGGCGTTTTTCAAATATGATTGTTCTGTTTTCCATTTTTTGTAAACTTTATAAAATAAACTTTGTGCAGATGTTTTTATAAACGAAAGAGCGCTAAACAAAGTTGTCAAATTTGGCATGTTACTAAGCCTTCATTTCTATTTCACTTTTAGCATTTTCTGAACTTCTTCTTTTCTGCGACGCGATATAGCCACTGTATCTCCGTTTGAAAGTTGCAAAGTACCTCCGTCAATTTTTAGATATGCAACAACGTGTTTCAAGTTTACCAAATGTGTTTTATGTACCCTGAGAAATGAATATTCACCGAGCAAATCTTCCAATTCCACCCAAGTGCAATACTTCATATTCTCAAATCTGTTTTCTCCCATTTTTACTAATTGCCTTTTTTCTTTTCCCCAATGATTTAACTATATTTGTGTACAATCAAAACACGATGAACAGTCCGGAAGTAAAAGCATTTATACGAAAGCACAGCAATCTTTTCTGGTATATTCCCGATGATAAAAAGGAGGATATCGACAATGAAGTTTTGGTGGAATTCATACTTAATTACGGAGATATGGAAGCTGTAAAAGAATTGTTTGCGGTTTTGGGGTTGAAGAAAGTAGCTGAAATATTTTTTACCTCAATCAATAAAAGCGAAAGGCGAAAAGGCAATTACCATGAACTGACACTCAACTATTTCACCCTTTATTTTAATCGTTATGCATCTTGAAATATTATCCAAAAATCAAGTGAGCCTTTTTAAATATCTAAAAGAATTTAATCGCAAATTTTATTTGGTTGGCGGTACTGCAATTGCTTTGCATATTGGTCATCGACAGTCAATCGATTATGATTTGTTTTGCGAAAAACCATTTACTAAAATGTATATCAACAATAAGTTGAGTTCAATTCCATATAAAAAAATAAAACTCTTTGAAGATGATGATCAAATTCATTTTTACATTAATGAAGTAAAAATGACTTTTTTCCATTTTCCATATACTATTCTGCACGAAATAAAAATCAATAATATTATCTCACTTCCAAATCTAAAAACGCTTGCAGCGATGAAAGCTTACGCTTTAGGACGGAGGGCAAAATGGAAAGATTATGTGGATTTGTATTTTATCTTGAAGGATCATTTCTCGTTTGCGGAAATCTCTGAAGAAGCCAATAATTGTTTTGGCGATTTGTTTTCCGAAAAACTTTTCAGACAACAACTTGCTTTTCACGCCGATATCAACTATGCCGAACCTGTTGATTTTGTCGTTCCAGCCCCATCAGACGATGAAATCAAAGCGTTTTTGATTGCGAAGGCGCTGGAGATTTGATATCAATTCCAAACTATTACTGATACGATATATTCCCAATTGTTTTGATTTTTTTCTGGGAAACTTTTGTGCTGAACAAAGCATTTAATTCCAGTGAAGTCAAAGTTGTTTCAGGTTGAAAGTCATCAGATTTCATATAATCAAAAATACTTTGTTGTAATTGCCGTGCTTCAGGTTTGTCCTGAATAGCAGCCAAATTGCTCATGCAAACCAGCAGTTTTCCTTCACCAACCTGAAATTCAAAAATCAGTCCCAGTTTATGGTTTCGTTCAATATTATCAACCACCTGAACAAGTGGTTTGTAACCAACTGGTGCTTTGTCTAGAATAAATGGCCGGCTGTTTTTTACCACTGCCCACCACTGCCAGTTGGTGTGAAATTCGGTGGGAAAGGATTTAAAAAGCGGATGTTGCGGATCAGTCAGAATTCCCATCGTTCCGGGAGAAACAGGTTTGTTGTTTCGTTCCGAAATGCCTTTAAACATTTTGTAGTTCCAGTAATCGGTGGTAAACAGACCGCCAACCGTAAACGATTCGAATTTTTTATGGTCGGGGAAAAACAATACTTTTTCACCAGCTTTTAATTTTTGCAATGCTTCCTCCAGTGTATTCGTAACGGCTATTTCAGCAGGTTTTTCTATGTTTTTGTTTTCAGGATAAACCCAAATATTATAGCTGTTTTTAAATGAAGTTCCTGCTAATTCAATGTTAAATGTAAGTTTTTGAGGAGATTTTATTTCTGAAAAAGGAAGTTTAATGTCCGAAATATCAGCAACTTTTCCTTGCTGAATTTCTGCTGTTTCAGAACCACTTCCAATTTTTTTCCCGTTATCTGAAATAAGTTCCCAGTTTACAACTTGTTTTTCAAGTTGTTTTTCGGAATAATTTGCAACCTGAATTTTTGCATTGAATGTTTCAGTGTTTTCCCAGCAATATTTCTCCATTATCAAAAGCGGAACTACACTATTACAAAAATGTGAAAACTCTTGAGGTGTTATCAACCCTTTGTTGTCCATAAAAGCATCCAATATTCCTACAAGCGCACTTCCCTGTCCGGGGAAATCCTGCAAATCGAGCAATTGGAAACCCCCAAATCCGGGAGTTCGGATGGCCATTTCAATGTCGGCGCGGTAACACAACATACTTAATGCTCCCGAAGCTCTGAAAAATTGCATCGCCTGATCTGCCATCCCAGCTTCTTCAATCCTTCTCCGGAATATTTCAAGATTCCAGGGTTTTAAAACACCTGTGTATTTTCGTATTTCATCGTAATTGGGATAAATTTCATACTGCGCAATTTCGTGGCCGATAACCGGAACAGTGCATTTACTGATTGCCCCGGTATAATTGAGGCTGGTGGATGGGTAGCGACCATTTATATATCCGCCATCGTAGGCATCAGCGAAGGAAAAGGAAGCCCGGGTATGAGTGCTAAATGTGGTATCCTTATCTGCACCGACCCGGCAAGTGGTGTAATAATCTTCACCCGAAACCTGTCCGCGCGTACCAAGGTAATTATTGGATCCAAATGCATAAAGTTTGTTGGGGTTTATGGTTCTGAAATGACTGACCATTTTTTGCATCTGATCAAGGCTGCCGCTGAGTTCATTCCCCAGTGCCATCATTACAAAAGATGCGTGGTTGCTGTAATTTTCAAGGATATTTTCGCCTTCTGAAATAAGGAATTCATTTAAACCCGTTGTGTCATTTTCACGCAAACTTCCCCAATAAGGAAGTTCGGGTTGCATGTAAATCCCTTCAATATCAGCAGCAGCAAAAGCCGCGTTTGGCGGTGTCCACGAATGAAAACGGTAGTGATTGATCCCAAATGTTTTGGCAATTTGAAAAACTTTTCTCCAGCTTTCTACGTCCATTGGCGGATATCCGGTAAGCGGAAAAACACAGGCATTGTGTTCGCCACGTAAAAAAGTTGTTAATCCGTTAATTTGAAATTGGGTTCCTTTTGTTGTAAATTTTCGCATTCCAAAATCGACCTGCATATTGTCATTTCCTCCTGAAGTTTCAAGTTCAGCGTTAAGTTTATAAAGGGTAGGGGAGAATTCGCTCCAAAGTTGTACTTTTTTACTCATTGGATATTTCACAACAATTCGGTTTATTCCCGGAACCAATCTGGTTTTTACCGTTTTTCCCGAAACTTCATGTTTAACTGAAGAATTCCAGGCTGCTGCATTCAATTTTATATTTGCGTCTTCGGAAGTTTCACCTGCGAAATAAATCCCGATTGCCACAACTGCTTCTTTTTCGTTAATACCCGGTGTAATTTCAAGGGATTCGATATAATTTTTTGAAGTTGCTTCCAATGAAATTTCGCCAATAATCCCGTTCCAGTTGGTTTGTGTGTGTTCGGTCCAGGCATGCGAACCCTGAATGCCTTTGGGAACAGAATTGGGGCCATTGTCAACCAAAACTGTGATTGTATGTTCCCCAGGCGTTAAAAACTGAGTCAAATTGTATTTCTGCGCCGATAGAATAGTGGAACTTTCTCCTGCGAAATTACCGTCAACCCATACTTTTGCAGGTTTTGTGCGTTCCAGAGTCAGTGTAATTTCCTTGCTTCTCCACGAATCTTCAATTGTAATTTTCCTTTGGTACCATGCTTTTCCTTCATACATTCTTTCGCGCGACAAACGCATGGTTTCATCGTGATTTGTATTGACAAATCCGATGTTGTTTTCATCCAGAGTTCCGGGTAAGTTTTACTTCATCAGTTAATTCTTTTTCATACCATTTTTCATTTATACCTTTTTCTGAAGAATCGAGTTCAAATTTCCAGGTTCCGCTTAAATCAAAAGTTAAGCGGGTTGAAATAAATTCAGGATTAGAACAGGAAAGCAGGAACAAAATACAAGTGAAAATGAGGATTTGAGTTATTGATTTAGTTGTCATGGTTTTATTATGTTTTTGTAATGGTAAGAGAAATATCTTTTAATAAACGTGAGTTTTCGATAATTCTAAATATCAATTCATGATTTTCCAGTTCAAGGCATAACCTCCAATAAAAATTGCTGTAAAAATGGCCCCTGTAGCTGAAAATGAAACCCAACCGAGCCAAACTACCGGTAAAAATAAAATGATGATTTGTGCAAAAAGATAAATGAAAAACCCATCACGGTGAAGTTTCCACATTCGGATTGCACCAACAAGTGATATTGCTGACAAGGCCATGAAAAGCGTAAAATAGAAAGGCGAAATCGCATCAACTGAATACCAGTTGGAATATTTAACAATGATTTCAGAGGTTTTTTCAAAAAACAGGGATGCAAGAAAATAGACGATAAATGAAGTTGTACTTCCTATAAATGTTAATATACACAGTGCATTTAATGAAACTGTTCGGTTTATTTTTATGTCATCCATATTACTTCATTCTTTATAAATACTGAGACATGAATCACTACAAAAATAGGTTTTAATATTCTATTTTTCTCCAGTTTTACAAAAGTGTGTTGATTATAACCTAAAACAACTTCATCGGCAACGTGCAATTTATTATTCATTATCTTTGTTCACTATTCAAAAAAATATGTCAGAAAAACCTTTAATTTTAGTGACCAACGATGACGGAATTCATGCACGTGGATTGCGTGAGTTGGTTGAAGTGATGCAGTTTTTTGGTGATATCGTGGTTATTTCTTCTGAAACTTCTATGTCGGGAAAATCCTGTGCTATTACGGTTGACCAGCCGTTACGGGCCGTGCCTGTTGAGAAAATTCACGGTGTACCAACCTACAAGTGTACAGGAACACCTGTTGACAGTGTTAAACTGAGCTTTAATAGTTTACTCGAAAGAAAACCTGATTTTGTTGTTTCCGGAATCAACCATGGCAATAACTCATCCATTAGTGTAATTTACAGTGGAACAATGGGTGCTGCCATCGAAGGTAGTTTGCATGGAGTGCCATCCCTGGGTTTTTCTCTTGACGATTACAGCAGCGAAGCCGACTTTTCAAAAGCAAAAATTATAGTTGCCAAGGTTTTTCAAAGTGTTCTTGAAAACGGACTTCCCCCATTTACCTGCCTGAATGTAAACATTCCGAAAGGAAAACCAAAGGGGATTAAAATTTGCCGGCAAGCCCATGGAAAATGGGTTGAAGAATTTGAAAGACGTGTTGACCCGCATGGAAGGGAATACCACTGGTTGTCGGGCTATTTTAAAAATTTCGAACTCGATTCGACCGAAACCGATATTTTTGCTTTGGAAAACGATTATGCTTCTGTGGTGCCGGTTACAGTTGATATGACTTGCTATAAAACTCTGTCACTAATTCAAAACTGGAAATTTTAATGCAAAGACGCAGAACAAATAGATTTGATAATATGGGCATCGGTTTTTTAATAGGATTTATAGTACCTGTTATCATTTTTTTTATAGTTTATATAGTTGGTAAAAACGAAATTTCAGTATCAGAATACATAAAAAGTTTGCAGCAACTTAATGTTCTTATAAAACTTGGAAGTTTGTGTGTGTTTTTAAATAGCGCAATTTTTATGGGTTTTATTCAACTTAAGTATGAAAAAACTGCCCGTGGAATTCTGGGTGCTACAATTGTATATGCATTTGTAATATTGATTTCAAGAGCTTTTTAACATGAAACTGGTTTCACTTTTTCTGGTTTTTGTTTTTCAAAATCTACTAATCCGGCAAAAAATGAAATATTATTTAATTGCAGGTGAAGCGTCGGGCGATTTACATGGTTCAAATTTGATGAAGGAATTGATGCTGGCTGACAGGAATGCTAATTTTCGTTTTTTTGGTGGAGATTTAATGCAGAATGTTGGTGGAAAACTTGTTAAACACTACAGCAACATGGCTTTTATGGGCTTCGTAAATGTTGTGTTAAATTTAAAAACCATTAACAGCAATTTGCAATTTTGTAAAGCCGATTTACTTACATTTCAACCTGATGTTTTAATATTGATTGATTATCCCGGGTTTAACCTTCGTATTGCTGAATTTGCAAAGAAAAATAATATCAGGGTTTTTTATTACATCTCACCAAAAGTATGGGCATGGAAAGCACATCGGGTTAAGAAAATTAAAGAAGTAGTTGATGAGATGTTTACCATTTTTCCCTTTGAAACAGGATTTTTTAAAAAACATAATTTTGATGTTCATTATGTAGGAAATCCGCTTTTGGATTCCATTTCTGAATTCAGTAAAAAAGCGCTTTCTATTTCCGAATTTCGTGATAAAAACAAACTTGACGAAAGGCAAATTGTGGCACTATTGGCCGGAAGCCGTGTCCAGGAAATCAACAATACCTTGCCCTTAATGGTTGAAATTTCTAAAATATTCCCCAAATTTCAATTTGTGGTGGCCGGGGTAAACAGCATTGATGTTGATCTTTACAATAAGTATTTGACAGGCTCAACTGTGAAATTGATTTTCGATCAAACCTATGATTTATTGAACAATTCGCACACTGCTCTTGTGGCATCGGGAACAGCGGCACTTGAAACCGCACTTTTCAATGTACCGCAAACTGTAATTTATAAAATGGAGGGCGGCTGGCTTGTTGATGTTGTGATGCGTAATTTTGTATTGAAAACCGTAGGTGTTGCTTTGCCAAATATTATAATGAACAGAATAATTGTAAGTGAGTATATTCAAATGAAAATGACATTGAAAAATGTAAAAACAGAAATGAAAAAACTGCTTATGGATGAAGAATACCGTAAAAAAATATTTAATGATTATCGACGTTTAAAGGAATTGATGGGTGAACCCGGTGGTTCAAAACGTGCTGCACAAAAAATGGTTGATTTATTAACAAGCTGAATTTTAGAATGAAAAGTGTTACCCGATATTGCAATCTTAATGCTGAATTCTCGATAATGAATTCCTGATTCTTGAAGTTTGTAACTTGCAATCCTCACCCGAAAGATTAATACTTTGAACAAGAAACTTTAAGCTCACATGTACAGTTTATTTAAAAAAGAGATAAAAACATTTTTGGGATCGCTGATCGGTTATCTTGTTGTGCTTGTGTTTTTGCTGGTAACTGGTTTGTTTTTATGGGTTTTTCCGGGTGTTTACAATATTCCCGATAATGGGTATGCAACATTGGAAGGCTTGTTTTTACTGGCACCCTGGTTGTATCTTTTTTTGATTCCGGCAATAACAATGCGTTTATTTGCCGATGAAAAGCGAGCTGGGACAATAGAATTATTATTAACACATCCCATTTCAGATTTGCAAATTGTGTTGGCTAAATTCTTTGCCGGTTTGGTTTTGGTTGTCTTTTCCCTGCTTCCAACTCTACTCTATTTTCTGTCGGTTTACTTGTTGGGAAATCCGGTTGGAAGTATTGATGTTGGCGCAACATGGGGTTCATTTATCGGCCTGTTCCTTCTCGCGGCAATATATATTGCAATTGGTGTTTTTGCATCATCGCTAACCGATAATCAAATTGTTTCATTCATTTTGGCGATGGGCTTTTCTTTTGTTTTTTATCTCGGATTTGAATTTATTGCCTCTTCAGGGGTACCCTATTTATTGAATCAGATTATGTCATTTTTAAGTATAAATAATCACTATTTGTCAATTTCACGTGGAGTTATTGATATGCGCGATATAATTTATTTTATAGGAATGGCGGTGCTTTTCATTTATTTTACGGGTGTATTTTTACGAAAAGGTAATCTGAAAATCAGAAAGACAAAAATTAATCTTACCATTTTTGTAATCGCTCTGTTTGCAATCTTTTTTATAAGCTCAAATTTTCTTTTTCGTGCTGATCTTACTGCCGATAAAAGGTATTCACTTTCCGAAGTAAGCAAACAAATCGCATCGAAAAATAATAGTATTATTGAAATAGAACTTTATCTTGAGGGTGAATTGGAACCCGGATTGCAAAAACTGCAACAGGAAGTTTTCGAAAAAATTGCTGTTTTAAATGTCTATTCGCCCAAGCCAATCAGGTTGAAAATAACTGATCCATATCGTTTTAGTAATGCAAAAAAGTCAGAAGAATTTCAAAGTCAATTGATTGCAAAAGGAATCCAACCCATTAGTTTTAACCGGAAAACAGATAGCGGAATCAGCACCCGGTATATTTTTCCGGGGGCGACAATCAGAACCGGACAAAAAGAAGTTGCAGTAAATTTTCTGAAGAATAATCCCGATTTTTCCTATGAAGTAAACTTCAATCATTCAATTGAGAGTGTAGAATTTGAGTTGATAAACGCTTTACAAAAGTTGGGGCATGAAAAAAAATCAACTGTTGCTTTTCTTGAAGGACAGGGAGAATTTAATCAATATGAAGTTCTGGATATTTCGAATTCTTTAAGAGGGGATTTCATATGTTAAACGGATCGGGGTTCAATTGTTGGAATCGAATGGGTCAGAAATTGACATTTTAATAGTCGCTGGTCCGAAAGAACCATTTTCGGAAAAAGATAAATTTGTAGTCGACCAGTTTGTTATGAAAGGCGGAAAAGTTGTCTGGCTCATCGATCCTGTACAGGTAAGTTTGGATAGTTTATCGAGTGGTTATCAAACTTTTGCATTTCCGCTTGATTTAAATCTCAGTGATCAGCTTTTTAAATACGGTGTGCGGCTCAATTACGAGCTTTTGCAGGATGTAGATTGCGCTCAACTGTTGGTAAATACTGCTCCTGCAGGTAGTCCGGCGCAATGGAATTTGTTCCCATGGTATTATTCGCCCCTGCTGATTCCTTCTGATAATCATCCTTTGAGCAGAAATCTCAATCGAATTTTTACCGAATTCGTTTCTTCAATCGATACAATTTCAGGAAACCTGAACTTAACAAAATCAGTAATTTTAACTACTTCACCCTATGCACGCAGGGTAAAATCACCATCTTCAGTAAGTCTTGATAATATTAAAAATCCGCCAGCAAGAGAATTATTCACCCAATCATTTATTCCGGTAGGAGTTTTGGTTGAGGGTGAATTTACTTCGGTATTTGAAAACAGGATGGTTGAAAACCTTGGTATTACAAGCGGTGATTTGCAAACCAAAAGTAAGCCAACAAAAATGGTGGTTATTGCCGATGCCGGTTTAATAGCAAACAAAGTAAATTATGCACAGCAACCACCCCTGATTCAGGAATTGGGATATGACAGGGTTTCAAAGCAAACATTTGGCAACAAGGAGTTTTTGTTGAATACGATATTTTACCTGAACGATGAAGTTGGGATTATGCAATTGCGCAACCGTACAGTTCAATTGCGCCTACTCGACAAAGTTAAATTGCGTGAAGAAAAAAGTTTTTGGCAGTGGTTAAATGTAATTACCCCGTTAGTGGTTGTTTTGTTATTTGGGGTGGGCTACAATATCATAAGAAGGTATCGTTATTCCCGTTGATAACTGGCTGAAAAATTCAAACTTTTCTGAACACCGATATATAATTAAAGTTTGTATATTCGTGTTCTTGTATTGAAAAATAAGAGATTAGCCTGAATTTTTAAAATAAAAAAATATAAAAATAATTAACATGAAATTTGTTGTATCAAGTACCGAATTGTTAAGCCATTTGGCCTCATTGAGCAGAGTAATCAGCAGTAAAAGTACGATGCCAATTTTGGATAATTTTTTGTTTCAGCTCACTGAATCGGCTTTAACAATTACTGCTTCCGATTTGGAATCAACTTTAATTACCAGCCTCGAACTGGATAATATTGAAGGTGAGGGATCGATAGCAGTCCCGGCAAAGTTATTTATTGACACATTAAAAGAATTCCCTGAACAACCGCTGACATTCCAGATTGACGGTAGTTCTTATACAGTTGAAATTTTTTCAGACAATGGTAAATACAGTATCACCGGCCAGAATGCAGATGATTTTCCTGAACTACCAGGATTAAATGAGGAATCAACATCTTCATTAAACGTAAACCACATTGCTTTAAAAAAGGGGATAGAAAAAACATTATTTGCCACAGCCGATGATGAACTCAGACCTGTAATGAATGGTATTTACATTGAACTTACGCCTGATTATATGAGTTTTGTTGCATCTGATGCCCACAAACTTGTGCGATACCGCCGTACCGATGCAAAAGCCGAATTCGAATCATCATTTATACTTCCGAAAAAACCAGCTGGTTTGTTGAAAAATCTGCTACCCAAAGAAGAGTTTGATGTGAAAATTGAATTTGACGATAAAAATGCACATTTCACATTAAGTAGCTATAAATTGATTTGTCGTTTGGTTGAAGGTAATTATCCCAGTTACAACTCGGTCATTCCAACAAAAAACCCCAATGTCATGTTAATTGACAGGCTAAACTTTTACAACACAGTGAAAAGGGTTTCAGTTTTTTCAAACCAGGCAAGTAATTTAATTAAGTTAAACATCAACGATAATCAACTTGTAGTTTCGGCACAGGATATAGATTTTTCAATTTCAGCTGTTGAACGACTGGCTTGTGAATACGAAGGAGATCAAATGGAAATAGGTTTTAAATCAACTTTCCTGCAAGAGATACTAGTCAATATCTCTACTTCCGATGTTCAGGTTGAAATGAGCGACCCGACACGTGCCGGGTTGTTGCTGCCTGCCGGCAATGAAGATGATTCTGAAGATATGTTAATGCTGCTAATGCCTATGATGATTAACGCATAATAATTATAACAGAAATTATGAAAAGGTATCTTTGAAACCAAATAATTAAAATGGTTTCAGGATACCTTTTCTTTTAAATATTAGCTATGTTACTAAAATTAAAAAATCCGGTTGTAATTCTCGATTTAGAAACCACGGGAATGAATATTGTTACCGATCGAATAGTTGAAATCGCGTTGTTAAAAATTAACATCGATGGCAGTGAAGAGGAGAAATTGATGCTCATTAATCCTGAGATGCCAATCCCACCCGAAGTTTCCCAAATTCATGGCATTACCAATGAAGATTTAACAGATAAACCAACCTTTAAGGAAGTGGCTAAAACACTTGCGAAATTTATAGAGGGATGTGATTTATGTGGATTCAACTCGAATCGTTTTGATATACCGTTGCTTGCCGAGGAATTTTTACGTGCTGATGTAGATATTGATTTCAAAAAACACAAATTTATTGATGTGCAGGCCATATTTCATAAAATGGAAAAACGTACGTTGGCAGCTGCCTATAAGTTTTATTGCAATAAAGATTTGGTTGACGCACACAGCGCAATGGCTGACACAAAAGCCACATACGAGGTCTTAAAAGCTCAGTTGGATATGTATAGCGAGACAGAGTATGAAGATGCGAAAGGTGTAAAAACTATTCCTATTGTTAATGATATTGAGAAATTAAGTGAGTTTTCAGCTTATGACCAGAATGTTGATTTTGTAGGTCGGATTGTATATGATGAAAATGGTGTTGAAGTTTTTAATTTTGGCAAAAACAAAGGCATTCCGGTCGAAAAAGTATTAAAGGAACAGCCCGGATATTTTGGGTGGATGATTGATAGTGAATTCCCGCTTTATACAAAAAAAGTTCTTACCCGAATCAAATTAAGAATGATAGGTAAATGATATTAACTTATTGTTGTTCATGATTTATTTACAGCATTAAGCACAAATATGTTTGCCATAAATCATTTTTTCTATCTTTGCCAAACTCTAATCATAAAACCGGATGTATTTAAAATATATCCACACAACATTAATTAAATAATTGACGATACTGAAAGGTTAACATCCATTTTGGTAATAGGTTTTTGGAATGATTTTTAGGATGGAATTTACAGACAAATTAAATCGATTTACACTTAGTTTTCCCGATGAAAGAGAAATTCAATATCGGGAACATTTTTTCAATGAATCATACAAAACTACAAGAGTAGCCTATCTAATCTTGTCACTTCTTTATGCTTTCTTTGGATACCTCGATAGCGTTGTTGCAAAGGAATTTTTCAATTTTTTTATTTCCATCAGGTTAATTGTTGTTGTTGTTTTAATGTCTGTTTTCTTTCTTTCATATTCAAAAAATTTCAAGAAATATTGGCAGACATTAATTTTTATTTCTTTTTTTATTGGGGCTGTCGGGATAATTATTATGCTCATTTCTATGCCCTATGTTGTTGTTTACAGCAGTGGTTTAATTCTGGTTTTTCTTGCTGGGTTTGTACTCATAAAACTGCGATTTTTTGCGGTTTCAATAGCTAGTTGGATTGTAATTTTAATATATATCGTTGCGGCTTTATACTGGAAAATCGAAATCAATATTGCTCTCTCAAACAGTTTCTTTTTTATTGGTGCAAATTTAATAGGGATGTTGGCTGCTTATCGCACTGAAATTTACAACAGGCAAAATTTCAACCTTTATTTGCAAATAGCCAAAAAGAATGAACTGATAGAACTCGCAAATAAAAATTTGGAGGGAAAAGTTGAGGAAAGAACAAGGTTGTTAAATTTCAGAAATAAAGAACTTAAGGATGAGGTTAAAAGACGGGCTGAAATTGAAAAGGAATTAATTGCAGCCAAAGAAAAGGCAGAAGAATCAGATAAGTTAAAATCAGCGTTTCTTGCAAACATGAGTCATGAAATTCGAACTCCAATGAATGGTATTCTTGGTTTTGCAAGTATCCTGCGCGAAGCAGAAAACGAAGAAGAATTTAATGAATTTGTGGATGCAATTATTAATAGTGGAGAACACCTATTAAACTTAATAAATGATATTATAGATTTGTCGAAAATTGAAGCCGGAATATTACAAATAGAAAAAAGTGAATTTGAACTTAACCGACTGACCAAGGAAATATATGAAATGCTAAGCGTTGATGCAAATATTGTTAACAAGAAAATTGAATTTAAATATACAGATGGTTTGCCCGATGATGACTGCATGATATATACGGATAGGATGAGGCTTAAACAAATTATGATAAATGTTGTAAATAATGCATGTAAATATACCGATCAGGGAAGTATATTGTTTTTTTATACCATCAAAAATGGAGTACTTAAATTTACTGTAAAAGATACCGGTATTGGAATAAAAGATGATTTGCAGGAATCAATTTTTGATCGGTTTATGCAGGTGTCAGTAAGTAGAACAGCCGGAAGAAACAGCACAGGATTAGGTCTGGCCATTACAAAAACGTATTTAAACCTGATGGGCGGAAATATATATGTAAAGAGCAAATTAGGTGTAGGATCTGAATTTACAATTGAGTTGCCTGATATTTTTAACTTTGAAAATTAAAACTTACCCGAAGTGGAACTAAGCTGGAAAGATAAAACCATTGTGATTGTTGACGATACAAGATTAAATTTTTTGTTGTTAAAAACTATACTTCGAAAAACAGAAGCTAATATTGTTTGGTTCGAGAATGGTCAGGAAATAATCGATTATGTAAAGAAATCAAAATTAATTGATTTAATATTAATGGATATCAGAATGCCTGTAATTGATGGAATTGAGGCATCTAAAATAATTAAAGGTATTGCGCCCCAAATACCAATTATTATTCAAACTGCCAGTGTTATGGGAGAAGCATTTGAAGATATAAAAAACTCCGGATGCGATGATACCATCTTTAAACCTATTGATAGTACCAAGTTGATAAATATAATACAAAAGCAACTTGAAAAAAATTCAAATTTATGATAAGACAAGAAAATCCTGGCCATCGGTATAATATTTCGGTGCTTTTTGTTGATGACAATGATACAATAAGGCAACTTTACCGACGGATACTTGAAAAACATGTTAACCATTTATACATTGCTGAAAATGGTTCTCATGGGTTGGAATTATATCAGAAGCACAAGCCTGATTTGGTAATTACCGATATGATGATGCCGGTAATGAACGGTTTGGAAATGGTAAAGGAGATTAAAAAAATTGCTCCTGAAGCAAAATTCGTTGTAATGTCCGCATACAGTGAAAAAGATAGTTTCATAGAATCAATACATTTGGGAATTGATGGTTATCTGATGAAACCTGTTGAAGCAAAAAAACTCTTGTCGTTAATCGATGAATTTGCAGGTATAACCCTTATGAAATGGGAACTTGAAAGAAAAGAGAAAAAGCGACAGGAAGCCGAAGAATATTTAAAAAAATCGTTGGAAGAAAAGGATGTTTTACTTCGCGAAGTTCATCATCGTGTGAAAAATAATATGCAAATTATTTCAAGTATATTAAGCATGCAAAGCCGGAATATCGACGATCCAAAATTAAAAGATATTCTTCAGGAGAGCCAAAACAGAATTCATTCAATGGCTCTGATTCACGAAAATTTATACAATCATAAAAGTCTTGCAAACATTATGTTCTCTGCTTATGTAAAAAGTTTGTGTGGAAATATTGCCAGAACTTATTCAAATCAACAAGCAAATGTAAGGTTTGATTATCAAATGGAAGATGCATACTTACCAATGGATATTGCAATTCCATGTGGTCTCATAATAAATGAACTCATTTCAAATTCTTTTAAATATGCATTTGTTAATAAGACTGAAGGAATAATTAGCATTCATTTTACAAACGTAGAGAATGATGGATTTGAATTGATTGTGTCTGATAATGGAATAGGTATTCCTCCAAATATCAATGTCCTTAAAACAAAATCGTTGGGCATGAAAATTTTGCACAAATTAGTTCAGCAAATAGATGGTAAAATTGAAAACGATTTTTCAAACGGAACCAAGTTTACAATAACTTTTGAAGCAACAAACAAATAAACTAAAAGTAAAATATTTTTAAATCACCTTTTTAAAAAACCAGTAGATGAACCAGAATTACAAAATCTTAATTGTTGAAGACGAAATTCTCGTCGCAACCGATATCCAGGAAAGCCTCGAAAGCCTGGGTTATACTGTTCAGGGAGCAGTAGATACAGGATTGAAAGCCATTGAAGCCGTAGAAAAAGTTTTGCCCGATTTAGTGTTAATGGACATTAATTTAAAGGGTGAAATGACAGGAATTGAAGCCGCTAAAACTATCAATCAAAAACATGATGTGCCAATTATTTATTTAACAGCAAATGCGGATATTGATACAGTTAATAAAGCAAAAGTAGCGCTTCCGTACGGCTATATTATTAAACCATTTACCGACAAAGATCTACAAACAAACATTGAAATCGCCATATTTAAGTTTGGCAATGATTTAAAGCTTAAAATGGAAAGCGAGCAGTTTAATACTTTTTTCGATTTAAAAGATCATGCCAAAAATCAGATTATTGTTCATGGTTCTCAGGGACTTGAAAAGATAAATATAGATGAAGTATATTTTATTGAAAAAAATGGAGATCAATCGATAGTTCATCTGGCTTATGATGAAGTTGTTACAAGTAAATCTTTTGAGGAACTCATCGAACTATTTCCTAAAAAAAGCTTTATTCGGGTAAGCAAATATTTTGTTATTAATACTTCAAAAGTTTTTGCTGTAAAATATCCTGAAGTGATTATGGCTGATAAAATGAGTGTCATATCGGTTGATAAAGAATATAAAGAGTTAATAGGTACCATTAATAGCGAACTTGGAGAAATAGTTGACGATGAATAATATGCAATGCTCAAATGAATTACTAACCCCCGATGTTGATACATTTGACGTTGATACTTACATACAGGAAATTCTTGCAAAAAATGGTCCGGACAAGGAGGACTATGCAGAATTTTATGGTATGGTGGATCAGGTCAAAGATGAAGATATAGTAAACTTTCGAAAAAAAGTAGCATCTATTTTGCATCCCGGAACGCTTTTCGGATTTTCATATACCAAGCCTTTTGGATACAGTGGCGATTTTTTTATTATTGAAAAGTTTTATCAGGGTTATATAAATCCAGATGAAAAATGTTGTAAATGGGATCGTTTCATACACGCTTCAGGAGCAGTAACTGCGGTAGTAAACAGAAAGACCCTGGCAATTGACATATTTGAGAAATTAAATGAAAAAGCCTTGGGTTTGCGCCAGGATGTGATGATACTTGGAAGCGGCCCTGTTACCGAAACTTTTGAGTTTTTTGAAAAAAATCCGCAAAGTTCGCTGGTTTTCGAAATGCTCGACCTTGATAAAAGAGCTATTGCCTATGCCAAAAACAAAAATAGGAAGTATTTAGATAGAATGACTTTTAATAATGCAAACGTAATCCGATTTACTCCTGCCAGGAATTTTGATTTGATATGGAGTGCCGGTTTATTTGATTATTTTAAGGGCAAACATTTTGTTTATTTACTGAAAAAATATTACCAACATCTGAATGATGGTGGTGAGATGATAATCGGCAATTTTAATATCGAAAATCCATCGCGACGAAACATGGAAATTTTGGGCGATTGGTTCCTTTATCACCGCTCGGCAGATGAATTAAAAAGTTTTGCAACCCAGGCTGGAATTGAAGAATCAAAAATAGATGTTATTCAGGAACCATTGGGAATAAACTTGTTTTTAAGGGTTAGAAAATAGCTTATTGTTGATCAACCTCATTGTTCTTGTTTGAAAAATGGAGGTCATAATTTTAAGTTTTTGTATTGATGAAAATAATTTGTATTGGCCGTAATTATGTTGCTCATGCTCGTGAGTTAAACAATGAAATTCCTGATGAGCCGGTTTTTTTTATGAAGCCCGATTCTTCGCTTCTGCGAAACAATGATCCGTTTTATATTCCTGAATGGACAAAAGATGTACATCACGAAATTGAGCTGGTATTAAAAATAAACAGGATAGGGAAAAACATTGAAAAACGTTTTGCACACAGGTATTTCAATGAAATTGGGCTGGGAATAGATTTTACAGCACGAGATGTACAAAACAAATTAAAGGAAAAAGGGCTGCCATGGGAAAAAGCGAAAGCATTTGATCAAGCGGCAGTTATTGGCGGAGAATTTTTTGATAAAACGATTTTTTCTGATCCCGGAAATATTTCATTTAATCTAAAAATAAACGATATATCTGTTCAGAATGGAAATTCAGGTTTGATGATTTTCAATTTCGAAGATATTATTTCACATGTGTCTAAATATGTAACACTTAAAATTGGCGATTTGATTTATACAGGAACTCCCGCTGGTGTTGGCCCCGTGAATATTGGTGATCATCTCGTGGGATTTTTGGAAGATAAAAAACTTCTTGATTTTATGGTGAAATAAAAATTTAGAGTTGGCTCTCGTTGATGCCATTGTTTTCTTAATTGTCGTTGTTATCTTTGTTAAATTTGATAACAACGACATTTAAAATCGATAAACCATGGTAACTTTAAACGAAATTCAAAAATTCCTTGAACCCCGAAAAATGGCAATTGCCGGTGCATCGCGTAACCTTAAAAAATTTGGTGGAGTAGTTTTTAAAGAATTAAAAGACAAAGGTTTTACCTTGTACCCAATTAATCCAAATGCTCGTAGAAATTCAGGGAGTTAAATGTTATAATTCAGTAGATGAAATTCCTGCAGATGTTGAACATCTTCTAATACTCACTTCTAAGAAAGAAACCGAATCCGTGGTTCAGGCAGCGATAATAAAAGGAATAAAAATGATTTGGATTCAACAGAAATCGGAAACCCCTGAAGCGGTGAAAACTGTTGAGGAAGCTGAAATTCCGTTGATATATAACAAATGTATCATGATGTTTGCCACACCTGTTAATGGATTTCATGGTTTCCACAGGTTTCTGACAAAAACTTTTGGTGGTTATCCGAAGCTAGTTTTTTCTGCAAATTAATTTCCGTTATGATAAAATCTGATTTTAAACTTGAAATGCAGGTTCGTGATTACGAATGCGATATTCAGGGTATTGTAAATAATGCAGTTTATCAGAATTATCTTGAACATTGCCGTCACAAATTCTTAAATTCTGTTGGATTGGATTTTGCTAAACTTCACAATGAAGGAATAGATGCTGTTGTGATACGAGCAGAAGTGGATTACAAGTTTCCCCTTCGGCCGGGCGAGGAATTTATCGTTCACCTGAAGATGAGAAAGCAAGGAATGTTAAGGATAATTTTTGCTCAGCAAATTATCCGGCAATCTGATGACAAACTAATGGTATCAGCGCTCATTACTGCAGTTCTGACAAAAAATAACAGACCAATTTCTTCTGATATTTTTGTTGAGAAGATGGAAAAAGCGGGAATCAGCATTGAAGAAACTTAGAAGTAATTTTTGGATTTTGGGAAAATAACATTCTAAATCAAAAATTTTCAGTTTTTCAGTTGAGTCAGGAAACCTCGTATCCGTGTTCTAAAACCTTTTCCTCAATCCTGAATTCCTTTGTAATTTTTCCACTTGTTTTAAGCGCAGCCTTAAAGCCTTCGTTCATCATTCGTCCGCATCGCAAAGTCAAATTAAGCAGCGCCGGATAATTTGATTTTTCCCCGGGATGATGATAAAACTTTAAACATGAATTTACATTACTTGAAAGATAAATCCGACAGGCCATCGGTCGCGCCTGGTAAGCAATACAGGTACCATCTTGTAATAATGCACAAGGATATTTTGAATTTAGTAAATCGTTTTCTGTTAGTTTGCATAACTTTTTGTTTTTCTGTTCAGCCCGACTTTTAATCTGATTTTGTATTTCTACATCATAATTGCGTTGAATAAAATCATTCAGGTATTCCATTTCGTAATCGAGCGCAAACACTGGTTGGTGACAACACCATTCGCATCCTTTTTTACAATCAATTTGTTTGTTCTGGCTTTTTGCAAATTCAGTTAATGAATCAATCATCCCGTCAATAGCAATATACATTTCTTTAATGGATTCAAATAAAACTTTTTTACTGTTATTTGACAAAGAAACTTTCATACCTAACTTGTAACCGTCAGAGTAAAAGGCATTTTCAATACTTTTTTGATTTTCTAGCATAAATCACAATAATTTTCGCTCATTTTTAAGTCCTGGCAAAATACTCAATTGATGCACGTCTTACATGTGGTGACAATAAAACTGTGGAAATGACAGTTGGAATTGCCATAAGCGCAAATGCAATATCAATAAACCCGATGATTACTTGAAGATTTGAAACGGCTCCAACAATTATGGCAATTACAAATATGTAATTATAAATAGGTCCATATTTTGCCCCGGCTACAAATCCAAGACATTTTACACCGTAATATGGAAATGCAAACATGGTTGACATGGAAAAGAAAATGACACAAATGGAGAGGATGTATTTGCCATAAACCGGAATTGCAGAATCGAAAGCCTGAGCCGTTAAAGTAATTCCATCCGCATTGCTGTAAATCCACATGTCGGTAATAATTATTGCCAGTGCAGTCATTGTACAAACCAAAATAGTATCAATAACAGGACCAAGCATTGCAACCAATCCCTGGCGTACAGGCTCACTAGTCCTTGAAGCCCCATGTGCCATTGGTGTTGTACCAATTCCTGCTTCATTTGAAAAGGCTGCTCTTCTAACTCCAATTATTATTATTGAGCCCAATGAACCTCCCAAAACTGCATCGCCTGAAAATGCATCGCTAAAAATGGTTTGAAATGCCGGGATTATTTTAGAAGAATTTGAGAAAATAATAAATAAAACCGAAATCGTATAAACTCCTACCATTAGTGGCACAAAACTTCCTGTTACTTTCGCAATCCTTTTAATCCCGCCAATTACAACAACTCCAACAATAACTGAAATTATGATTCCGGTTATTAAATTTGATGCAAATGAAGTATCAACCTGGTTTGGAGCAAGCAAAACATGCCCAATCATTTGGGTTAGCTGATTGGCCTGAAACAGGGGAGAAACACCAATCATTCCAACAACCGAAAAAAATAAAGCCATTGGTTTCCAGTTTTTACCCAATCCTTCTGTAATAAAATACATTGGTCCACCTTGTATTTCACCATTTGAATCTTTACCGCGGAACATTACTGCAAGCGTATTGCTAAAGAATTCAGTACTAATACCAAGCAGCGCTGTAACCCACATCCAGAAAACAGCACCCGGTCCTCCCATTGTAATTGCAACCGCAACGCCACTTACATTTCCCATTCCAACTGTGCCGGCAAGTGCAGTGGCCAGTGCCTGATAGGGTTTTATTTGCCCCCCTGAGCCGGAATCCTGATATTTTCCGGAGAGAATCCTGATGGCATGGCCAAAATAACGAAGCAGGACCAACCGTGAATAGATTAGAAAATATAAACCTCCTCCCAAAAGCAGGATTAAAACCGGGGCCCCCCAAATAAAATCGGAGGTTTTAATGATCAATTCGCCAATGTTGTCAAGCATGCGCTAAAGGAAATATAATTCGTAGTATTTTGCAAACGAAAAAATGTAAAACAAACTGGATTATTTTGATTAAGTAAAAGCAAAAAAAAAGACTGTTACTACAGTCTTTTTTTATTATTAGAAGCAAATTTTTTACTCTATACTTTTGTCGCCTTCACGATATTTACAATCCTTCGGAAGTTTGTCGTAATCTGCATCTGTTGCTTTGTGATTGGCTGTATCGTGACCAGTTTTCGCAACTGCCAATTCAACTTTGTCGAGACTGGTCTTGCTGTCATCGAAAGTAACTGAAAGCATTTGAGTTTCGCTGTTCCAATCGGCTGTCGATACACCATCTACTGCGAGGGCGGCTTCCTGGATGCTCTCTTTGCAAGTGTCGTTTGCTCCACTAACTTTTACTTTCTCAGTTTTATCGGCGGCAAAAATTGTAAATGCCCCAAACAGTAACATAACTAATAAACTTAACATTTTTGTTTTCATGACTTCTTTCGTTTAAATTAATAAATAAATTATATCACTAATAAACAGGCGAAAAACATACCATCCAAAAGAATTGATTGTAAGTAGTTGATATTTAGTGTTTTGTTATTTGAGATAAAATGAAATTCATTTATCAATTTGAAAAATAAATGTCAAATTGATATAATAAAAGATGAATAAATCCTTTTTTAAATGTGAATGTAAAGTGGCAACAATCCACTTCCTTTTCTTTATTTTAATTTAGTTTTTGAAATCAAAATTAAAGAGTTAAGAACCTCAATTAAAATGTTTTGTAATTTGATTCTTCTTTCTCTTTTAACACATTTAATTAAGGTAACTGAATTTTTACAAATACAGGCAAATGATCAGAAGGCCAGCGCTGGTGTTTGGAATCCGTGAGAACTGCGTATTTTAAAACTTTTATACCACCTTGAGTAAAAATATAATCTATTCTTCTTTCCATTGGTGCGTTCCAGTCAAAACTATTGAATGTTCCAACCGGTCCGTAAGGTGGAGTTTCGGTAATCTCACGGCTGTCTTTCATAAAAGTTTTTATTAAACCTATCGGTTCCGATTCGGGATATAAATTGAAGTCGCCTGTTAAAATTACAGGTAAGCCTTGATTGCCGCTAATTTCTTTTATTTTATCACGAATTACGAAAGCTGAATTTTTCCGTGCTTCATCTCCTTTATGATCAAAATGAGTGTTAAAAAACAAAAATTGTTTTCCTGAAACTTTTGATTTGAATTTTCCCCAGGTTACTATCCGGGGCAATGCTGCATCCCATGATTTACTCGGCTTTTCCGGAGTTTCCGAAAGCCAGAATGTTCCGCTTTCAATTAAGATGAATTTCTTTTTATTAAAGAAAACTGGGGAGAACTCACCTTCTTTTTTACCATCGTCACGACCAACACCAAACCATTCGTATTCGGGCATGGTTTTTTGAATATCTTCAATCTGACCCACCAAAGCTTCCTGAAAACCAAAAATATCTGGCTCATGAAAATTTAGCAAGCCGCTTACCATTTCCACCCGGTTTGGCCAGGCATTTACACCGTCGCCGGGATTGTTATACCTGATATTGTAAGTTATTATATTCATTTGTTGCGCAAACATGGAAACAGGAATGAGAAATAAAATAGTAAATAATATATTTTTCATGGTTTGTAGTAATTAATTGTTGCAGAAATCAAATTGTTTGAATACATCTTTCTTTTGAGTCCCTTTAATAATTGTATTTCTGGATTCTTTTTCCCCTTTTATTACAAACTCGTAGCAGAATTCCATTATTTCAGCGAAATAGTCAGTCATGGGCTTATCCGAAATTTCGTGTGCAGCACCACAAGTTGTGTGCAACCAGTATGGGATATCAAGCTGTTTTAGTTTTTGTGCAATTGTATACGAACCGTTCAAAATTAGATACCCAGGTTCACCGTTTTTGCAGTAGTGATGCGGAGCAGTGGAGTAGGGAACAAGATTATCATCAGTACCATGAAAAAGCATTGTTGGAATAGCTGATTCATCGTAAATTACCACTGTATCCGGAATTGCACCCGCCATACTTATTACACCGGCATAAGAAACAGGCCCTGAATCCAGACCGTAACACATTGGAGGTAAATATGCTGCATTTAATGCAGTTTCTGCTCCGGCACTGCTACCTGCCAAAATAATCTTTTGTGGGTCAATACCAAATTGTTCACGGTTTTCAATCAGAAAAAAAGATGCGTCCTGCACATCCTGTACCGCTGAAATAAAGGTGTTTAACTTTTCTTCTGCCGGGCAATTGCAACCAAAACCGCTTTCTTTTCCTTTTCGGGTGAGCCTGTATGAAATTGAAGCCACAACATAACCATAACCAGCCATTTTATTACAGAAATTTTTTATTTTTTCCGAATCTCTTTGCCCTTCACTAAAACCTCCGCCATGAATATAAATTATTGTTGCCCTTTCAAATTCCGCGTCATTTTGCGGAAGATAAACATCAAGATCCAGCTTTTCGCCATCTTTTGTGGCATAAGTGTACGTTTCAGTGTTTATTTCATCAAACCAGGATTCAGAATAACGCTCCTGCGAAAAAATACCCGCAGAAATATGAAACACAAAAACAAAAACCATAAATCTTCTGTACATATCGAATTTTTTATTGCGTGAATTTAATTATTAATGGCAAATTTAAGGATTGATAAACAAAAAAGATGGAATTCAGTAAGAATTCCATCTTTAATGAAGGACCCAATAAAAATTTTCCCGAATTTTTATTTTCTGAAATATAAGATTCAAACATTAGACCAATATTTTATGAATCTGAATTTCAAATATTTAAGTGAATTACAGTATTTTATTTCGTCCTAAAGTGGGATGATTCGGTTTTTATTTGGTAATATTCTTCAGTGGTTTCTTTATCCTGAAATTATAGCAACAATATCAACTACTTTTCATTCACTAAAACCCGGACTCCTTCGGAATGGGAAGAAAATTCAGGTGCATACATTGATTGAACAATGCTTATTCCGTTTGAGAAATTTCCCTCATGCGAAACCCACAACGGATATTCCAAAACGTAAGTTCCTTTGCGCAGATAATCCATAAAAAAGTTCATTGAAGCATCTTTTGTCGATTGATAATAACCTATTCCGTCCTGAAATTGGTGGCCTGACAATACATTTACAGGTTCGAAACATGATGCCCGCATGTCTTTCAGGTGCACGAATTCCATGTCGCGATCGGTACTGAGTACAATGCGGACGATAACTTTATCACCAACAAGAATTTTATGCAATTCATCAACAGGTTCAAGTGTTTTAGCGCCGGCAGTTTGGACTTCTTTGTATAATTGTTTTTCAATTTTAAGCGGAGTTTCAGCGAATGTAATTTTATCAAGTTGTTCAAAATACTGCCAATACAAAGCTCCCCACGAAATCCCCGGGTCGGGTTTCGAGATTGTTATTTTTCCCATTTCAGGTGTGATTTCTTTTTCGCGCCAAACTTTCTTAAAAAATCCGGTTCCTGCTTGAATATTCAATGATTTGTCTTTTCCCGGTTCGAATATCTTACCTGCAATTTCAAAGGAAACCTTATTCTCCGTTACCAGCCAGTCGGTACCACCTAACAACAGCGCGTAACATGCTTCCGCAGTGGCTTTTGTCGTATTCCAGTTGTTTGTTTGTTTGTTTTTGAGCAACCAAATCCGCAATTCATCAACAGCAGTTTTATTTTGTGCCACTTCATCAAACAATTCAATCATCAAACTTTGTGTTTCCACAGCCGACTCGTGCCAGTAGTAACCCCACTGCGTTTTCCAGAACATACCCAACTCATCAGAATGAGTTGCGTGTTCGTTTAACGATTGAATTATTTTAACAGGTATTTCATTTTGTCCATCACGAAATAAAGCCAGTGCAGTCAGACCTTTCATATAATTGTTTTGGTTCAGCCAAAATGTTCCGGCCTGTTCTTTAAAATAATGAACTGCTTCAGCAACTTCTCCAGCAAGTGGAATGTCTTTAAAAAAGCTTCGCCCATATAAGTAATGCACGGCTAAATTTGATAAATGGTTTTTATCAAAATCTTCTTTTTTTACATTCACTTTTATTTGATTGTATTCTTTCAGGAGTTCATTGTCAAGATAGTGAATGGCTTTTTCCAGCATCTGCCAAATTTCCGGGTCTTTTTCAGCATTTAAAATATTAAGTTTTCTGAGGTGTCCCAAACCTGAAACAATGTACTGTGTGATGTATCGGTTCACTTCTCCTCCTTCAAACCAAGGCCAGCCGCCCGATGGATATTGTCCCTGCTTCAATTTCAGGATGTCTTTTTCCTGTTCGTTTTTCATTTTATTCAAGTCGAAGAGCAGTGCAATTCGGGTATTTCTTTCAGTTTCATTTTGAGCATCAAGAACCCAGGGTGTTTCTTCGAGCAAAACATTTTTAAGTTCCTGGTTTTGTTCCAGTTTCGACAAAAAAGCTTCCCCGTTTTGTTCAGATTTCCAGGTATCAAATACACGTTTTATTTGGGGACTCGAATTGATTACAGATGCAGCGATTGCGTTTGCATAGTACCGGCTAAATGTCTGTTCCATACATTCATACGGGTATTCCATCATATATGGTAAAGCTTGTATTGCGTACCATGCAGGATTGGCGGTAAATTCAAACGTAAGCGCGTGGTTTTTACGTGTTTCCGAAGTCGTATTTACAAGTTTATCCAGTACAAAAGTTTTTGTTTGCCCCTGCCGAATCCAAACAGGCAACGTTTCAGTTACAAGCATTCGATTGGTAAGAACAGGCACAACCTTTTCTTCTCCATCGGTAAAATCTCCCGATTGTGCAACAATTCGGCAAGCCACTGCCTGAGTTCCTTCGGGTATTTCAATCTCCCAACTTACCAGGGAACTTTCACCGGCTTCAACCTGAAAAACTTTTTGTGAATTGGTGTTTTTGAAATTTGCATCCACTGGGTTCATGGTTAATGCGTCAAACAACATCAATTGCGAATGGCCTTCCAGTTTTTTATCTGAAAGGTTTACAATTTTTGAAGTCAGAATCATTTTGTCGCCTTCTCGCAGAAATCGTGGCAGGTTGGGGACAACCATCAAATCTTTACTTGTTACAAGTATTTTTTCAATCGATCCGGTCTTTAAATCCTGAGTATGTGCAAATCCCAGCATTTTCCATTTTGTCAGCGCTTCGGGAACAGTGAAGTTGATTATTATATCTCCATCTTCGTTGGTACGCAGGTGCGGATAGAAAAAAGCAGTTTCGTTTAAATTCTTTCGTGCTGAAATGGTGTATAAAGATTTTGAGGATGCTGGTATCGAAATATTGTTGTCTTCAACTGCATAAAACACCTGACTTTCACCGTCTTCTATTTCCATTTCATCCTGATTATTCACTGAAGATTTTCCCCGGATACTAATTGAAGAGACTGCACCTGTTTTGCTTACCCGCGATTGTAATCCTGAACCAATAACAACCATTTCGTCCAAACCGGTATTTTCATTTGCCAACTGAATGTCAACAACAACACTTCCCGAAACATCAAATTCCAATGTCTTGTAGCCGATACAGGAAATTTCAATAGTCGCTTTTTTATTTGTATATTCAAGTTTAAATTTTCCGGTTTTATCTGTAACAACCTCTTTATCTGTTCCTTTAATCCTAATAACTGCTCCCTGAATTACTTCGTTTTCTGCATTTTTTACAGTTCCGGAAAGCAAAACATTTTCCCCTTCTTTTGATGAAATAATTACAACTGAACCCTCCCTCATAACTTTCAACTCTTTTTCCGAAAACTGTGGCTGATAGTAATAATTGAAACCAAACCACTGTAAATTATCCAATTGTATTTCTTTTAGTGAAACAAATTTATTCCAGTTTTCAGCAACAATTTGTGTTTGTGAAGCTTCGAAACCTTTTTGTGAATTCCAGCGAAGCATTGGCCACCAAAACCGGTTCAAATTAAAATCAAAAGTATTAGGGCTGAATTGGTCCAGCGATGCATCATACATTGTTGCCACCATTTCAGCAGCCAGTTTTTCGCCATCTTTTCCAGTAAGTTTAATTTTCCACTGCTCTTCTTCGCCTGGCGCCAGTTTATCCCTGAAAGTTTCAAATTTTATGGCAATTTCCTTTTCTGAATAAGGAACTGATATGATTTCTGAATGGTTGTAAAGTCGCCCATTTTTAACAAAAACGTAATTCAAACACACGTTGCCGCTATATTCTGGTTTAATCGGAATAATTATTGTTTGAAGAATATTTTTGATTGTCAACCACTTCTTTTCCAATACTTTCCCGTTTTGTTCGAGTTCGTACAAAACTGTAATCTCTTTTTCAGAAGTCCCTGCAATCAATTCAACTGTTTCACCTGGTTTTGCACTATTTTTCATCATTTCGAAGAAGTCTGTTTTTGCAAAAGGCACTTTATTTTCTGAAGAATCATAAAGCGTAAAATAGGTTTTTGACGTTACTTCAGTACCAAATTTGTCGATTGATTTAAGTTCTGCCATGTATTTTCCCGCTTTCCATTCATTTACTTTTTGAAGTTGAAAAGATTTTGAAATTCCAGTATCAAAATCTCCTTTTTGAACAACTTTTTCAACTTTCCATGTCAGAAAATTATTTTCATCCAAATATTGGTCGTTGGGCAGTTTTGCGTGGAAATACTTTTCAGAATAGATGAAAGTGTCCGGCTTTTCCCAATACCTGTCGCGATATGCTTTTGCGGGTGATTCCAATTTGTAAATTGCTATTTCCCCTTTTGCCGGTTCAAATTCGCCTTCGAGATTGGTGGTTGAAATTGATACTGAATCCAATTTGGTTTTGTCAACCAATTCAGGGAAACTGGTTTGCAAAATCAAAGCTGTGTAACCAATTGAAATTGTTTTTGATGCTGAACGGGTTTCTCCGCTGATATCGGTTATATCAGTTGAAACTGTGTAATTATAAATCGGTTGTTGCTGCGCATTATCATTATTATCAGGTGTGGCGTTAAAAGTTATTTCAAATTCGCCTTTTTCGTTTGTTGCACTTTCTCCACTTGCAATGGGCACTTCAGCATTTTGCCCGGGTCTGCGGTACCAAATATGAAAACGGGAGTTACGCACAATGTTATATTTTACAATTGCGCCAACAATTGGAGCACCAGTAAAGGATTTTGCAATTCCCGTTACCAAAACCGTTTCTCCAATTTTTGGTGTCCCTTTTGTTTTATCTAGTAGCACATCAAAAGTTGGTCGCTTGTATTCTTCTACTGAAAAATATTTTTGGCCGTATTTTTCACCAATCCACATCTGTCCGTTCAAACCACCCTGCGGCAGCACAAAGCTTCCGCTAAAAGTTCCAAATTCGTTAGTAGTTACTTGTAATTCTGATACTTTTTGGCCATTCGCATCAAAAAGTGTAACTGTTGTTGCATATTTAGTAAGGATTTCATGTCTCTTTTCGAAATCGGTTTTATATACAATTCCTTTAAAATGAACTGTTTGCCCCGGCCGGTAAATTGCACGATCGGTGAAAAGTACAGTTTGGGTTTCCCATTGTTTTTGTTCCCTTATTTTGTAAATGAATTCACCTCTTTCAAATATCTGGTTATAACTTTTAGTTGATAAAACATCATTGCCGTTTTTGAATTCAACAACCAGGTTTTTGTTGTTTTCCGGGGCTTGTATTTTTACATAACCTTCGTTGTTTGTTTTTAAGGTTGCGGAGTCTTCAACTGTTGTTTTTCTATGTCGATAATCATACTTCACAAAAAATGGTTTTACCGTAATGTTCGATAAAGGTTTGCCCGTTTGACGGTGCAACAAAAAATATTCCTGATCCCCCAGTTTATTGGGGCGGTTGATAAAACTTATATTCGACACCGACTTAAAATCGAATGCAACAGCATTTTTAGAATAACTAAAAGATGGGTCAACTGAAAAAAGATAAATATACTGACCAGCTGAAATTTCCGGTAAAATAATTTCTATTGAATGGCTGCGATAATCCAAAGTTTTGGGGAGCTTGTATGAAAAAGATTCCAGAGGTGCGAATTGCTTTAAAGTGTCGGCCATCAACATTTCATAAGTCTGATTTTGATTCCTGTCAACCTTGCGATTTACGATTTGTCGCAGCGAATCAAATTCATCGTATGTACTTTTTAAAATCCGCACATAAATTGAGTCAATATTTCGGAACGAAACCAAAGCCGGCGAAAATTCACCTGGAATTAAAACATCTTCTGTTGTAACTGTTACACTTTTTTCTGTAATAGCTGAAATTAACGCCCGGCAATTATCAAGCGTAAAGGCATTAACATGCTTCTCATTTTTGATAATTTCTTCACAAATGTCTTTTGCTGTTTTATAATCCCAGCGGTTTTTTTCATTTGTATCTTTCTTAAAGTTAGTTCCGCGTGTGTAAATAGCCTTGGCAATCCGGAATTGTATTTCATTTTGTATCTCTTTATACTCCTGACTTTCAGAAATTAGTTTTTCCAAAGCCTTTATGTAAAGTTCATCTTTTTCAGGATGAGTGGATTTTTGGTTAACAAAACTGAGCCTTTGAAAATCGGTTAACAGAAATTGCTTTAAATCGCCTTCCTGCTGATGTTTTTGCAGCATTTCCTGAAATAGGCGAAGCACCAAAATCGTGTTTGAAGGTGATTTGGATTTATGTAAATCCATGTGTATAAAATCACCCGCTGAACCAAAAAACCGTTCTTCATCCATCCTGAACGAAGTGGTGAATTTTTGCAAATACACTTCATCAGACCTCAAAAAATCAATGGCACGAAAAGCAAGAAAATCGTAAACAGTTTTAAATTGAAAATTTTCAGGATAACCCTTTTGAGTTATTTCGCTGAACAAAAAATTTGCGTCTAACATTATAAAGTTTATCTTTTTCCTAAATCGAACTTAAATAGTGTTCGCGTGCTTTTTCAAAAATCTGGTCGAGGCTCCATGTTTGTAAATCGGTTGGAGTAAAATCAACCGTTTTTGTGCGGTTATAAAACCGGTAGCGGTTCTGTGTGAAATAGTTCCAGTACATTTCTCCAAGCATGGAATGAGCGACAGCCGAATCAGGAAATCCCATGGATTTTAAATCTTCCTCCAACTTTACAATCTGTTTTGCATAATTATCAGCTTCAAAAGCATAGCTGAATTTCATTTTAAAAATCAATGATTTTAAAAGTTGGCCGGTATTGTTTTCGGTTTTTGCTTTGTTGTAAACATTTTCAACTTCGGTTAAAGCTGTGCGCGGCAAACCTGCCATTTCGAGCGAGTCGATTTTTTTCCAGTAAAAATCATAACTTTTTTTCATATCAAAAGAAGTTTGGGAACTGCCGTAGAATGAGCAAAGTGTAATAACAACAATAAGCAGAATTGATCTTCCTGATTTCATATTATTTTGGATTAATAGGTTTGAAATTTACAAAAACAATACCAAGAAGAAAGGGAAGGGAGTTTGAAATTTAATATGTGGATTCAAAAACCGTCAGAAGAGAAATTGACAGTGGAAGAAATTTTTATTTTGTGGTAGTGCATAAAAATCTAAAAGAACCGTTTTCCCCGAAAGTGAAGAAAAACGGTTCTTTTTTTGATTGTTGTCCATTTGCTATTCGGCTCAACAGATTATGTTTTCTTTTAATTACTTACCACTAAAGTTGCGGTTCGGTTTACATCACCGTTTAAAACAACTTTATAGACCCCGGTACCAAATTGTTTTACATTCAGTTGAATGATATTCCTTGTAACAATTTCATTGTGAACAATTCTTCCCTGCATGTCATACATATTTAATCCTGCATTTACACCTAATTCGTATGGAACATCAATAAATACCATATCGCTTGAAGGATTTGGGTAAATATTCAGAAGTTGTGATTTTTCATCAGCAACATCAAAATAGGCTTTAATTTCCCTGTTTGCATAAATTTCATTTTCGTCAAGCGTTGCGTTTTCATTCAATGCCGCTTCAAATAATGAAAGATCTGTGGTTGAACCGGATTTTAACAAACCGGCTAATGTTGTGAGGCTCAATCCACATGGATTTATGCCGGATGCACAATCGAACTGAATTTTTGCAAGCAATAAAACGTAAGGCGCAGTGGCAGCGTGCGTTAAATTGCCTACCGGTAAACAGGTAACCTTTCTGCTTCCTTTTAAAATAAAAGATAAATAAGCAAGCATTGAGTTTTCTTTGGCTACAAGTTCGTCGCCGGTGCTGAAATACAAGTGCAAATCGGTTTTAGGTTTCCAGTTAATCAGATCATTCTTTCTTAAATCAATATTTACAGGGTGAAAATAATTGTACTGTATATTCCACAGGTATTTGGGTACAAACATCGATTTCCAGTTTGCAGGTAAATAGCTGTCAATTTCTTCAACGTCCTTTAATCCATCGAAATATCCTGGTATATCAGTATTATAAGGAGGAACAAAAACCTGGTTCAGATTTGAATAGAGATTTCCGTAAACTTCCTGATATCCTAAAAGTAGATATGGAAGGAAAGAAGGATTGGTATAAGTGGGATTGTTAAATATAAAGTTCTTTTGAATATACGAAAGACTGTATGCACCGCTACCTGCAACAGTTTTTCGCAAAGTAAGATTTGGCAGCGGGTTCGCTTCGAGTTCTTTTTGGGTAGCCAATGCTGCATGCGCTCCCTGTGAATAACCACTCAAATAAAGATTTCCGTCGGGCTTTGATTTGATAAGCGGATTTGAGCAGAGCAGTGCAGCAGCTTTTAACAAATCAATACTTGCTGATGCTTCCGATTCTGCATGGGTATAAAGATGAACACCTGGCCCGTCACCCAATCCAATATAATCGGGCAAAACTGAAATATAACCATCCATTGACATTATCCAACCAATTGTTGATTCAATGCCAACCAGATTTGAAGGCGCATCCGCATCCCTTGTTAAGGTTCCGTGCAGATATGAAAAAACTGGCAAATAGGTTTCGGTTTGCACAGCCGGTAGAAAAACCACCCCGGATGCAATGGTTGGATTGCCTTTCCCGTCAATTGTGTTGTAAATTACTTTAACAGCGTTTACACTGTATTTTTTATAGGTAAAATAATCGATTAACGCATAGCTGGTTTCATCCATGTTTATTTGCAGGCCTTGCATTATTTGTGCAGGAGTAAGGGTTGCAACCGGAATTGCATTAACAATTGTTCCCCGCTGAGCGAATAAATTTATTTGAGAAACGAGGATAGCAATAAGAAATAAGAAGGTAAATTTTTTCATAATTTTTTTGTTTCAGAATATTAAATAAAGAATTAATTGATTTGGGGAAAGAGATCATTGCATGCGGAATTGTTTATTTCTATGTCAGCAATCATTACGGAAATTCCGAACCGAAAGACAAGTAGGCTTCATAGATAGAATCGTATTTATAATCCGTTTCAAAGAACTGCAACATTTAAAGATTTGAATATATTGCTTTTAGTGATGGAAAAAGTTACATAAAATAAATAAGAAAACAATATCTTAAAGTATTCTATTTATGTATAAAATTCAGTTTTTTCTTTGATATAATTATATTAACCTTTTAAACAGTAGCTAAAATGTTTTTGTTGAATATTATTAATTGTTTACCAAAAAGTTACAAAATTCCGGTCGACAAAAATGACAGAATAGAACCATTGCTGACATTTGTTGTTATTGTCTAAAAATAACTAATGGTTATTGTTTAATATAATCTATAAATCTGTCAAAAAATGAAAAAATTACTCATTATTTTTCTCTTGCTGCCTGCTTTAACTTTTGCTCAGGAACAACCTGATTCGCTTTCATATTGGAAAAAAAGTGGTTTGTTGTCTGCAAATTTCTCACAGGTTTCGTTAACAAATTGGGCAGCCGGGGGGCAAAGCTCCATGTCGGGTGTATTTATGCTAAATTATCTGGCAAACTATAAAAAGGACAGTTTGAGTTGGGACAATTATATAGACTTGAGATACGGTTTTCTGAAAGAAGATGGTAACGACCTTACAAAATCAAGCGACAGAATTGAGTTTAACTCAAAACTCGGTTATAATACCGGGTCTGGTTGGAATTATGCAGCACTTGTAAATTTTAAATCACAGTTTGCGCCGGGTTACAATTACCCGCGAACTCCAAACGATAATTACATTTCCAAATTTTTGGCCCCGGCATATATAAATCTTGCCCTGGGTATGGATTATAAAAATGAATTTATTTCGTTGTTTATTTCTCCTGCAACCGGGAAATTTACAATTGTTGGTGACGATGCTTTGTCGGCAGCCGGTGAATTTGGTGTTGATCCGGGTAAAAAATTCAGGGCTGAATTTGGTGCAAGTCTTAGGTTTGGAGCCCAAAAGGAGATAGTAAAAAATGTAACTGCACAAACAAAACTTGATTTATTTTCTAATTATTTTCATAATCCAACCAATATTGATGTTGATTGGACATTTATGCTCAACATGAAAGTAAACGAATGGCTTTCGGCCAATTTCTTAACACAACTGATTTATGATGACGATATTAAAATAGAGGATAAGAATGGGCATAGTGCTCCAATGATACAGTTTATGGAAATGTTTGGAGCAGGGATTAATATTAAATTTTAATAAAAAAATAGACGCATGACCGTGTTTATGAATAAAATGTGGCCGAGCGTCTATTTTTAATTTATCCTGCAACTATCATTTCTATATCATCATCTGAATCAGGAATCACCAAATCTCTTGATTCTTCCCGTACATTTTTGAAGTTCAGTTTTTTACGTGCTGATTTAACCACCATTCCAATTACAAATTTGATTGCAAATTTTTCGGCAAATTCAGGCAGATAAGGAATATCTACCTTATCGTTTGCCATTCGTGTTAAACGACGAACGAGGCGTTTGGCTTCTTTTTCGTCAATCCCCAGGTCTGAACTACGAATTAAATCGTAAAATTCATTTGGCAGGTTGTCGTACAGGAAATTATCAATTTTTAAAATAATCTTAATAAAGATTTGCTCTTCATTGGTTTCTTTGATAATTGGAACATTAATACGATCGTTTAATCGTTGCGCCATATCGACAATTTCTTCCTGTGTCATTTTATATCTGCGAATGGGTTCAGCGTAAAAGTCGTTTAAAACACCTTTAAATTCTTCCTTTGTTAATTCATTCAATTTTGCCATAACTTTAAATTTTAATTTTTTTAAAACAATGTTATACAGTTGACATTGATCGATAATCGCACATTTAATGAGCAGAAAAGACTAGTCAACTTCTGATGCTTCCTTCTTACAACTTTTCAGAAAACATCGAAATTCACTCACTCAACGACATTGATTTTTAAATTGACAGAAAACCTGAAAATATAAAAATGAGCGGCGGAGAAATTTCCCAATCACTCACTCATTAAGCCTGTAAAAGCGATTCAAGTAAATCACGGGTTGCAGCATTATAAATCCCGTCAATTGCGAGATTTGGTTTCCTGGTTTGCAGTTCCTTTATTCCATCTTCAGTTTTTTTACCGTAATCGCCATCTGATGTACCAACATTAATTGACAGCAGTTTCAATGCATCTTGCAAAGCAACCACAACAGGTCCTTTACTGTTTCTTTGAAGGATTGGATCCGGCACAATGAGTTGTTTCGAAGGCGCAAGCCGCTGAAAGGATAACACATTTTTCATGCGGTAAGCCGAAACTGAAACGCGGTTACCCTGGTTACCACCAAGCGTATAAACCCGCTGTTTGTCGAATGAAAATCCAATGAAAAAACCCACATGTCCTTTCCATGATTGCGGGCTATCACGCCAGTAAACCACAACATCACCAGGCTCAGGTTCCGTTACTTTTGTCCCCACATTTAACCACGACCGGGCATTTGCTTTTCCCGAAATCTGCAATCCTGCTTTCCATGAAACCCAGTTTACAAACGTACTGCACCACGGAATTTCATCGGTTGTTACTCCCGCAATGTTAGTGTCTTTGGCATATTTTAACACCTCGGGGTTGTGTTTTTCGCCAACAATTTCTTCAGTACCCAGTTCATTGAAAGCAATTTTAAGAAGTTGTTCCATAAAATTTAATGTTTCTAAAAGTTATTAATATTTGAAATTCTTTGCTATCAATTTTTGTGAGGTTAAATGTATCTTGTAATAAATTTAAAATTTTCGATTTGATTTAATTTCGAATCAAGTTACGGAATAACCAAATGCATGTCAAGGAGTTCGTGGTTTATATGGAAATAAAAAGAATAAAAAGTATTTTATATCAATTCAAACTGTCTTCCACGTTCTTGCCTGTCAGTAAATTATAAAGATTTTGGGCTGCTCTTTTTTGAAGTTCCACTGCGGCATAATCGGAATACCATGCATAATGACCTGTGCAAATGGTTCGGGGATGGTTGATTATTGGAAACTGGGTTTTATTTATGGGTTCATTTTCATATACATCAAGTCCTGCACTGTGAATAATCCCATTTTTTAACGCTTTTAAAAGTGCTTTTTCATCAACTGTTTCACCCCGCGAAGTATTTATAATTACAGGCCTTCTCTTCATTACAGCAAAATTTTCTTCACTTAAAATATAATAAGTTTCACTTGTGAGGTTGCAGTGCAGGCTAATTACATCTGAAGTTTCAAGTAACTCTTTTAAATCTACTTTTCGGGCAGCAAAGCGTTTGCAGTAATCTTGACTCTTATATGGATCAAAGGCAATGATTTCTTTAAAAAGTGGTGCAGTCTTTTTGGCCAGTACACTTCCAATTCTGCCCAGGCCAATTATTCCAAGAGTTTTGTCGTGCAATTCAAAAATATCAGTAACAGGTGGAGCAGCAAATGATCCTGTAATTTGCCCTTTCGTATTCCAAAGCGCCCGGGCGCATGCAAAAATAAGTGCCAAAGCATGATCAGAAACGGCATGATTTGCATATCCCTGCACGTTCGCCACTTTTACTCCAAAATGGGTGCAGGCTTCAACATCAATGTTGTCGTATCCCACACCATACCTTACCACAGCTTTTAAATTTTTCATTTGTGAAAGAAACTCTTTATCAATTCGCGTGTGCCTCACTAAAATGCCATTGGCATCTTTGGCAAACTCAATTTTTTCTGATCTATCACCATCATATGTTGGGTAAATTTTCAGGTTGAACCAATTTCCTTCAAAAATATTTTTTTCGAATGTGTATGATTGATATCCTGAATCGAGAATAACAACATTCATATTATAGTTTTTTTATGATTAATTTTTTGCCGGCCATTTTTCCATTTGTAATAATGGTTCTTATATAATACCATATTTTAAAATAAAAAGATAAGGATTCCATTGTCAGAAAATCATAAATTTCTTTAGCCACTTCCGGAGTTCTGAGATAACCGTATGACTTATGAGGATTATGTTTACCACGTATTGTATAGTTGTTGTTTACGATATAATCAATCACTTTTACTCTATTTAAACCTTCTGAAATATCATCATCGAGTTTGTAGTTGAAAGCGACTCTGTCTTCCAAATCAGAAAAATTAAACCAACTATTTTTAATGGATGAAGGAACCTCCAGTTTGTGTGTGCTGCGATTTTTTAAATTCAATTCATTGGCAATTTTGCTGATTACTGCCGGGAAACCCAGGGGAGATCCTATGGTTATCAGGGTGTCAACCTGAACTTCACAACTAAAAACTGAAAGTACATCAAAAGCAATTATAGAACCCATGGAATGAGCAATTAACAGAATATCATCATTTTTGTGTTCAACTAAAACAGATTTCAACCGGTTGCGCAAAGTTTCCCTTATGGGTTGGTGATTGTTGCTTAACCCATTGGAGTAATATGCACTAAGATCTTTAAAGTATTTTGCCATTATCAGATCATTAACCGATGAAAAATTTAGTGAATAATCATCATTTAAAAATATTTTATTGACTTCAAACACAATAGCATCCATTATTTTTTGTCTGAATGTATGGTCTTTTATTATCTGTGGAAAAACTTCAGGTTCATAGGGATCTTCCAGATATAGCGGGTTTTCCGGATCCGTACATTTCTCATCTTTTGGCTGATCGTATAATACGTCAGCCCAATACACTACTTTAAAAGTTGGAATTTGATAAATGTTTTTTGTATGGTTTTGCAATCCTTCTGATATAGATTTCCACCACCATTTTTGCATCACATCGGCTGCTGGTTTATTCCCAAGTCCATGAATTGCGATAATTACTTTGCCCATTTAAATAATTTGTTTTTGATGGTTTACCTGTTGATCCGGTTTCGAATAGCATAGTAAATATAAATTTTTAAAAAATGGTTTTAAATTCCGTTGTATGCTGAAAAACCTCCGTCAACCGGCACGGTTATACCCGTTATAAATGATGATTCATCTGCAAGTAACCAGAGTATTGTGGAAATCAGATTTTCAGGAGTACCGAGTTTTCCCTGTGGTGTGTGGTCAATAATGCGCTTTCCACGCGGGGTAAGTTCGCCGCTTTTTTCATCGAAAAGCAAAAACCGGTTTTGTTCGGTTAAAATAAAGCCTGGTGCAATTGCATTTACCCTGACATTAACTTTTGAAAGATGCACAGCCAACCATTGTGTAAAATTTGATATGGCCGCTTTCCCTGCGCTATATGCCGGTGATTTACTCAGCGGTTGAATTGCTCCCATCGAACTGATATTGATTATATTCCCGCTGTTTTGTTTTGCCATTGATTCGGCAAAAACCTTTGTTGGAATTACGCTTCCCATAAAATTCAAATCACTTGTATAGCTAAAATCAACAAGATCAACTCCGAAAAAAGAATCTTCAACAGGTATTTCATCCGTCATGAATTCAGTTTTTGTGGATGCTCCCTTTGTGGCGCCACCTGCAACATTTATTAATCCATCTATCTTAATATCTTCCGCTAAAATTTTATCTCTAACATTTTCCAGAGATTTAACGTCCAAAACATCGCAAACAAATTGCAGGTGATTTTTTCCGCTTTTGAAAATATTATTATAGGTGGACTGAAGTTTTTTTTCATTTCTACCCAGGATAATAACCTGAGCGCCATTTTGTGCAAGTGCAGCAGAAATAGCCGAGCCAATTACCCCGCTGGCACCGGTTATGATTATTGTTTTACCTTTTACTGAAAACATATGTATACATTATTTCTTATTCAAATCCCTGATAACTTCGTTGATTCTTTCAACCACTTTTCCCGCCAGTGCCTGATAACCTTCGGGTTTAAAATGTACATTTTTGGGTAATTGTAAATCATCCATGCGTGGAAGCATAAAATTATAAAGATCATTTATCACAATACTCTGTTGATTCATGATTTTTAAAGCTGCACGGTTATATTTTACAGGCATTCCAGGGTCCCGGAGCACTCCCTCAACATCATCAGGATAAGGAGTAGTTGTGCCGAATATCAAAAGGGCGCCACTTGATTTAAGTTTTTCAACTATTACCTCCAGGTTGTTTTTATACTGTTTTAAATTTGCCTGTAGCGGGTCTTTTGCTTTTTTGCTGTTTTCACCTGTAAGCGGATTGACATGTTTTAAATCGTGCAATCCAAAATTAAAATGAATAATATCCCAACTGAAAGCGCTATCTTCAACTCCGCTTTTTGAAAGCCACCTCTCAATATTTTGAACACCTTTTGTTGTGCCTTCACAATTTTCGGGATTGCCGTTTTCCAAAGTTGGACGATAAACATTGGCTTTTCCGGCGAGCAACTCTTTTACATATGGAGTGTAACCTATTGAAATGGAATCTCCAATGATTAATACATTTGGCAAATGCTGACCGTAATTAGTGAAAATAAATTCAGAATTTGCAAATAAAGGGAGCATGAGCAGTGAATTTTTTAGAAATTTTCTTCTTTCCATTGCATTGAAACTGAAAGTTTCCTTAAAGCTAATGACTTTATTTCATTTTTGCACTAAGCAAAATTATGTTGTTCAAACTCAAAAATTGCATGGGTTTATGAGCGATAAATCAGTTTTTAAATGAATTTCACAGAATTAAACCTTTCAACACGCTTTTTGTTAAATAGTAAAATTTACTAAATTCAGATGTTGTAAATGGATTCAAGGGTACAAACTAAATCATAAATCATTAAATATGAATAAACTAATCGAACAAACACCCTCTGCATACGCATATCCTTTGTTAATAAAACAATTGTTTTTGGCACCGATGGTAAGTAATCCTGATCAGGAAATTGTTTATCGCGATCAGATAACCTTAAACTATAAAACCTGGAAAGACAGAGTTCACCGGTTAGCCGGGGTTTTGTCTTCAATCGGCGTCAAATACGGGAGTACAGTTGCTGTTATGGACTGGGATTCACACCGTTATCTTGAGGCATATTATGCAATTCCAATGATGGGGGCAGTACTTCACACAATAAATGTACGATTATCGCCCGAACAAATGGTTTACACAATTGAACATGCTGAAGATGATGTGATTATTTGTCATGCCGATTTTCTGCCACTACTTGAAGCCATAAAAGGCCGCATTTCGGAAGGTAGAAAGTTTATTTTGATTGATGATGGTGGTGAAGTTGTTTCCGCATCATTTTCAATTTGAAGGCGAATATGAAAAAATGCTCGCTGCTGCATCTCCTGAATTCGATTTTCCTGAATTTGATGAAAATACACGGGCCACAACATTTTATACAACAGGAACAACCGGATTTCCAAAAGGAGTTTATTTTTCGCACCGTCAACTTGTTTTGCATACGCTTGTTACAACAGCGACTCTTGCTGCCCCTTCGGTTCAGGGACGTTTGCACAAAGACTCGGTTTATATGCCAATTACGCCCATGTTTCATGTTCATGCCTGGGGAATTCCTTATGTTGCTACATTTTTAGGTATTAAGCAGGTTTATCCGGGAAGGTATGTTCCTTCGGTGCTTTTAAAATTACTGGATGTACATAAAGTAACATTTAGTCATTGTGTACCAACAATTCTGAATATGTTGCTAAAAGATCCGGCTTCTGCAGATTACGATCTTTCAAACTGGACTTGTGTTATCGGTGGTGCAGCCCTGCCAAAATCAATTGCAGTTGAAGCTTTAAGGCGCGGTATCGATGTTTTTGTAGGCTACGGAATGTCGGAAACCTGTCCGGTTGCTGCACTTTCCTTTATTTCTGAAAAAGATTTGGAACTTTCGCCGGAAGATCAGGCTGACTTGCGCTGCAGAACCGGAAAAGCTGTTGGTATGGTGCAAATAAGAATTGTTGATGAAGAAGGAAACGACGTGCCAAACGATGATAAAACTCCGGGAGAAATTGTGATGCGGGCACCTTATTTAACACAGGGTTATTTAAAAGATCATGTTCATTCTGAAAAATTATGGGCAGGTGGCTGGCTTCATACAAATGATGTTGCCTGTATCGATATAAATGGAAGTATAAGGATTACCGACCGCACAAAGGATGTTATTAAAGTTGGAGGAGAGTGGTTGAGCTCACTTGAAATTGAAGATGTAATTGCAAAACATGAAGGTGTTGCAGAGGTTGCAGTAATTGGTGCACCCGATCTCAATTGGGGTGAAATTCCGTTGGCCATTGTTGTGCCGAAACCCGGTGCTGAATTTGATGATAAAGAACTCATTCATATTTTAAAAGCAAGTGTTGATGCGGGCGTACTGCCGCGTGAAGCAATAACTTTAAAAGTTAAACGGACTGAAATTATCGATAAAACAAGTGTTGGGAAAATAAATAAAGTTGCGCTGAGGGCGAAATTTTTGAATCAAACATAGATTTTCCGTATGTATATATCTTTGGTTTGATTTAAATCATGCACAATAATAGCCTTATGAATCAAGAGGTTCACTTACAGTTCTGAGAGGGGTCCCTTTACTTACCAAATGCGGTTGTCAAAGCCCATGTGAGAGGCAGATATCTGTTTTGGAAAGGGGTAAGTTGCAACAATGTATTTGTATTTGTAAGTTGCAACAATGTATTTGTAAGTTGACTTAATAATCATTTTTCTCCGATTTCCTTATTTTATTCGTTTGAAATATCTTCTGGGATAAACTAAAAGTTTTAAACTTAGTAGGTATGTTTTATAAAAAACCCATTCAAAATCTCAGCTAATTTTTCAGGTTCTTCAATAGCAGGACAATGACCGGTTTTTGGTATAATATGCAATTCTTTTCTTTCAGAAGATAAGCCGGAAAGTGCATTGTAGATTAATTCGGCATGCCCAAGTCCAACAACATAATCCTGGTCGCCCTGAATAACCACTGTTGGTGTTTTTATCTGCTTCAGTTCAGGTTCAATATTGATATTGTTGTACGAAGGAGTGTTACGGAAAGCCGTATTTACAATTTCTGCTTTTTCCCCAACCTCTGCGTATTCCTCCTCCGAATATTTCATCAATCTCATTAACGCAGTATCCTGCACTACATCTTTAAATGAAATAATCTTTGAAGTATCGGCAAAATAAGCATTAAACCCGAGCTTCGGTGGCACGTCATGTTTCATCCAATTTACATCGGTATGGAAGTGTTCAAAATTGCTTTTTTTAATACGTATTAATTCACTAACAATAAATTTGAGCTCACCAGTTTTTGAATCGGAAATATCTGTTTGCAATAACTCATTTGCTTTTTTAATTTCATAATCTATTAACGAATGGTTTTGAAAATTGCTATTTGCCTTGCCATCGATACATGCATACGAATTAATTTTTTCCTGATGCGATAACATATATAAAAAGCCATACATTCCACCCCAGGAACTTCCCATTAGGTTAACATGTTTTTTATCGTATCTATTCATTAAACTGTCAATCACAATATCCAAATCCTTAATGTACTGTTCTACAGTAAGTCGGGCTGTGTCTGAACATGCCAACGATTTTCCGCATCCGCGCTGGTCCAAATATGCAACCAGAAATTTATCTTCCAGTCCCGGCCCCATTAGTTTTATATCGATGCCGGAATAACCGCCAGGACCTCCGTGCAAATTAATGATAATTGGTTTTTCTACAATTCCGCGAACTCTGACATAAAGTTGAGATTCAGGCACATTAACCATTATCTCCTCATCTATGTTTTTTATCAAAGATTTTTCCTTGCATGAGGGGGTTAAAAATATAACTCCCGTTACGAATACGATTAATAGAATTTTATAGATTTTTGTTTTACTTAATTTTATTTGCATAATATGGTTTTATAAATTAGAAGGTATGATTCTCAAAAAAATCAATTAAAATAGTAGCCAGCAATTCCGAATTTTCTATCGCCGGACAATGGCCGGTATTGGGTAAAATATGAAGTTCCTTATTTTTAAATGACAAGCCGGAAAGTGCATTGTAAATTAATTCGGCATGCCCAAGACCTACAACATAATCGAACTCCCCTTGTATTACTGCACATGGCGTTTTTATGGTTGCCAATTCGGTTTCGATGTTTATATCGTTGTATTCAGGCCCATCGAGAAAGGCCTGGTTTACATATGCCGCTTTTTCCCCAATTTTCAAATATTCCTCTTTTGAATAATTCATTAAATGAAGCAAGGAGGTGTCGTTCAACACTGCATCCATCGAAATAATCTTTGAAGTATCGGCGAAATAGGCATTAAAGCCCAATTTAGGTGAAACTTCATGTAGCATCCAATTCACATCCTCATAGAAGTTGTCATAATTACGGTTTTTTATTTTTTCCAATTCCTGAGCTATTTCTTCCAGTTCAGTTCTACGTTCGCCAGAAATTTGCCCCTGTAATAATTCATTCACCTTTTTAACCTGAAAATCAAGCAAAAATTCGTTTTGATATTCACTGTTAACTTTCCCGTCAATACAGGCAAACGCATTTACCTTTTTACTGTCTTTCAATAAATAGAGGAAACCGTACATTCCTCCCCACGAAGTTCCCATTAATGCTGTCTTGTTTTTATCGTAACGATTTCGCAGACTGTCGATTACAATATCCAAATCCTCTAGATATTGATTAATGGTTAACATCGAAACATCCGTACATTCGGGAGATTTTCCACATCCGCGCTGGTCGAGGTAAGCAATCAGGAAATTATCTTCCAATGTCGGTCCCATTAATTTTATATCTATACCAGAATAACCGCCCGGTCCTCCGTGTAAATTAATGATTAATTGTTTTTCCGGGTTACCTCTCATCCTGATGTATAGCTGCGATTCGGGAACATTTATCATTAATTCTTCATCGATTATCTTTTTTGATATTCTATTCTCACTGCATGATATTACAATTCCCAGTATTCCGATAAAACTGATAAACAAAATAATCTTCGAAACATTGTTTACAATAGCTCTTCTTTTTTGCATGCTATTTAAATTGTCAATGTTTTTTTGTTGTATTTAATGTCAGCAATTTCCATTTCCAACCAGGTCCAGTCCTCTTCATCCAGTTTCCAGGTAGCGGTCATTTTTATAGGGATTTTTACACCATTCATAACAGCTTGTTCTTTCACATCAATTACCCATTGGTAACGTTTTGCATCTACTTCGTTTCCTTTAAATCGTAGTGCGCTGTATCGAATAAAGTTGCCTTTTTCGTTAAAGTGAAAAGTTCCTGACCCCTTCGTTCCCTTATAATTCATTGTTGCTTTTGCCGAGCTTGAATCTATTTCTTCCCATGTAATAAACGGGCTTAATGCGGCTGTTGGAAACCAAACAATTTCTCCCAAAAAGCGTTGCAGTGTTCCTTCGTCCATTTTACTGCCTTTTTCGTTTACGACATTAATAGCAGAAAACATCTTTATTTGCATCTCACCTTTACCGTCAATAAACTTATCGCGACCAGCTATTTTGATAAATGATAACATTTTCATTTTTATTTTCCAAATAAATGCCGGCTTTTGAACTGTAAAATATTGTTCGGCAGTGGCGTCGTTCCATTTTTCCTGTTCGGGGTTCATTTTAATTTTGGCTTTTTGACTTAACCAAACGGTATTTACTTCTTCTTTACCAACAATTCCCGAAGCCTTTAACCAATTTGCAACAGGTATTGGCAATTCTGAAAATTGTCCTGTTGTAATCTTTGTAGTTTTGAAACTCTCTGAGTGCTCAATAATCTGTGCTATTTCTTTCGATACTTTTTTGTTGAAAATAACCTGAGACAATGAAAAGTAAGCAACAATTAGAAATATTAAATTGGCAATTATTCCATATTTTGCATCATTCCAAACCGTAATTATTAAAACAATAGAAATGATTGAGGAAACAATGACCAGCCAATTCCACCAACTTTCTTTTTTTATAAAGCCGAATCCTGAGATAAATAAAAGTATAGCTGCAAATAGCCAGAACAAACCTGATACTTTCGTAATATTTCCTGTAAGCTGGGGCAAATTAGTTATTTCAAACGCTTTTAAAAAGCCAAGTAAATGAATTGCCCCATGTAAGAAGATAATAATTGAAAATAAGTATTTCATGTCTTTTGAATTTTACTTTTGACAATCATTAAATGAATATCAAATAATTAATTGACTGTCTTTTAACATGAATGCTAACGTTTTACAATATGAAATGGTTGGGTTTTCGGAGCGCGTTCCTATCCACCGTAGTAAAAGTTGGTTTGAAAAACAAAGCCTCGCAAACCACTGAACCCCAACTGTTTTATATTGTGTATTACCGCCAGTTTATATTTATCAATAGTCATCATGGTCACCCTTCCAATCATCCATTTCGAACACAGCTGTCATTTCATCTATTAATCCAGAGTTAATCTGTATTTGCAAGCATGTCGATGCAACCGTCCTATCTTCTGTCTCATCTCTAATACGTTCAAGATTTTGTATTAAGTCATCTTCTATATCGTCATCTGAAACTCTAAAATAATTCTCTAATCCTTCTAATGCAGCGTACTGTTCTTTTACATTTTTACTATTTATTGATTTTATAAACAGTTCCTTTGCAATTGGAATATGATAATATTTAATCAATTCTCCAGTAAATCTTAATGAATTTGAACGTCTTAAGTCACTTCCTTTACTATTATCATCTCTTATTTCTAAAATTTCTTGTATCAATCCAAGCAAGCGTGATAAAATCTTTTTACCAGTTTTTTTATAGTCAGTATTTGATAATAATTCTTCATTCTCCTCAATATTAAGTTTCTGTATCAATAAAATTTGAAATGGAACTTTATTTATAAAATCCCAAAAATCTTTTTCTAAATGCCTAATTATCCTGTTTTTGGTTTTCGCAATTTTAATTACTGTTTCACAAATTAAAACACTGTCATCAAAACTGATTTTTTTGGTTAATACCTCATTCAAATGAAAATAGATATATTTATAATCATTTTTATTGTCTGAACCATCAATTATATGGTCAATCAACTTAGATATTTCTTTAATACTCTTTTTTCCTATTTTATCCATTAGTATCATTTTGACAATGAGCGTATTTTAAATTGGCTACAACGGTCACTTGCAAGTTGTCGTTGCGGATTTCGAAGAGCGTCAGCGTCCGCAGGACGAAGACGGTCAAGAAAGGAGCAGAGACAACGCACACCACTGCACCCGCAATGTAATTTGCAATTTGTTATAGCACGTTTTTTAATTTATTTCAATTAACACCTCGGATTCAAAACCATTTCCATAATCTTTCAGATTTTGAATCTTGCATTGAAGTTCCGCCTTGTTTGCAAAATGCAGTCTTAAAATTTGTCTTATTTTGTTTGGCTCATTTTCCTTTATGCCAATTATTTTCCCTTCTCCATTTTTAAATTCCAGTTTCAAGATTCTTTCTTTCAAATGGTCTACAATATTTTGCGAAAAGACTGGATAGATTAATTCTCCTTTTTCTATTTTAATTTGATTGTCAATGTAAAGTCTGGCTTGAATTTCTTTTACTCTAACTGGTTTTGACAATTCGTCTAACAATTTGGGATATTCATTTTTCAAATAATTGTCATTGAGCATCTCCTCTTTTGACTTTTCGAGGAGTTTAATTTCAATTTTTTTGTCAGCAACGACTTCTGCTTCAAAAGCTTTTTCATTTCTTAAATGAGTCGCTAACCTTTTATTTTCTTGTTGACCTATCAAACCGTCACCACTCAAATAACCAAATTCATAGATGTGTACAATATTTGTATCTGGTTTTAGCCATAGATTGACAGATGTTCCAATTGGAAGTTTTTTGTCAATTTTTAATTCAATTGAGTTTGTGTCCTTTTTGCCAAAAATGTTGAATAGTCCCATGGTATTTTTGTTTTTTCAAAATGTGCTATAACTAGTTAATATCACGAAGTTATTATACTTTTTTTCAATTTTTCCCACTTCAGAAGAGTTGTATCGTGTGGGTTTAAGTATTACTTTTTTTGTTGTAATCTTAGTGTTATTTAATATCTATTCAAATCGTAATGAAATTATGCTTTCTAAACTCAAAAAGGTAAATCATTTAAATTCTCATCATCAGTCACCTCAGATTCAATGTCGTTTTGCATTGTGTCCTGATTATTCAATTTATTCTCGCTCATTAAATGATAATCTCCATTCATATAGAAATCTAAGTCAGTAGCATTATTCTCATAAAATTCATCCGCTGGAATACCATCAATTACATAAATCCTACGAAATTTCATTTTTCCACCGACAAAATATGATTCCTTAATGAATTCTCGTCCGTTTTTATCTTTATGAATCTTTTTCTTCTTTTTCACTTATCCATAATCTTTAATAGTAGCACTACAGTTCTTGCGCATGCGGCACAACGGTCACTTGGATGTGGTCGGCTCTTTGGCAAAATTTGGTTTTAGCGTTGGCTTTTGTGCGTTTTGCCAATGTGCCTGAAAGCGAAGCGGTGGAGCGTGTTGGGACTACCTTCATTCTCAGTATTTTTAGTAAGTATATTTTTAACTTTTAATCACAAACGAACATTCTCGCTACTTTGTTCTCTCTTTTTACTACCTACTTTTTATCTCTCATTTGTTCCAGTGCAAATTCAGCCATCTCACCACAATTTTTGTCCGACTTTAGTTTTTCAAGTGCCGGAACACATTTTTCAGTACCCCACAAACCTAATTCCCGACAAATGTATTTTTTGGCGTCATCGCTGGCATTTGATTCAAGGATTTCAATCATTACATTTTCATAATTTTCAAGTGTTTCCGGTTTCTGGTCCGATTTCCTAATGCGCAATGTTAATGCAGTCAGATTTTCTTCGCTTTCGCCCAGTTTGTATTTTTTTATTTCCGAAACCAGTTCGTCCAACGAAAGTGGCTGATAGTTTTTCCAGATTGTGTATCCTGTAAAATTGGGGAATTCAATCGGAACTTCCTGTAAAACTTCCCCTGTGGCCGCCCATTCAGCACCGCGTTGTAAGGTTGTAATAAATCCGGCGCACTGCATCTGTTCGTGTGGTCCATTTCCGTTAATATGGCCAAAAACTGTATGGAAAATCCGGCCTTCACCATAGCCGATTGTCATTAAAACCGGTTCGTTTTTGCCTGTTCCACCGGTTTTTGTATCAGAAAAAGCTGTTGCCAGAATATTCATATTTTTTCCCGGTCCCCTTAAATTTCCGTATAATTCATCAGGTGCATGCATCCAGCTTGTGGGAAGACCTTTCACAATCGGGTGTTCCAGGTCGCGGGTTTCAACCACAACAGGAACCTGTTCTCCATGATGGCCGGCATTGCCAACTGAATCGTTTCTAACAATTTCGCCTTTTTCCCAATAAACATACGAACCGGCATTTTCATTTCTACCGTTCCAGCCGCCCAATCCAATCATTTCGTTATACTCCGGCCAATTGGGAAAAGCATTATCCGAAGAGTGAACAACAACAACACCGCCGCCTTTTTGCACATAATCAACAAAATGTGTTTTAGTTTCATCCGACCATTCATCGCCATCATAATCGATTACAACAACGTCATAATCCGAAAACTGTGGTTTGAAAGTTGTCATGTCGCCACCTTTTGCAGGTGATGTTGCAACTTCAACATTAAAAATACCTGTAACTTCAAGTATATTTTCAAGAATTGGCGTTGATTCCTTGTCATCATGCGAAGCATTCATTTGTCCGTTTACAATCAATGCTTTTATTCTGGCGTTTTTATTTGCTGAATTATTTTTTGAATTACAGGAAGTAAACGACAGGATAACCAGCAATGACAGGGCAAATCCAACATTCATTATATTTTTTAATTTCATCTTATACTTATTTAATAGGTTTATTGTACGTTAAACTTGTTCAATTTTCCATGGTTGTCTGTATGGTCTTTTTAATAACCTTGCTGCATGTTCGTCATTTAAAATTTCCATTTTTTCAGGGTCCCACTGTATTTTTCTTTCAGTCAACATGGCAATTTCACCAAGCAATGCAACGCTGATGGCACGCAAACCTGTATTTGCCGGAACAATAGTTTTTTCCCTTGTTTTTGTACAATCAATATAATTTTGATAATGGTTTTTACTGAGATAAGGTTTGTATCCGTTTTCAGGGATTTTGGCTGAAAGTAATTTTTCGTCGCTGGCAATTAGTTTACCACGGTCAACATTTATCCAGCCTTCAGAACCAATAAATGTTGCGCCGCCGCCTGTTTTAATTTTTCTGTTGTTGGCAACCCGCATTTTCAATCCATTTGCGAATGTGCACATAAAGTCGTATTCCGATGGTGTGTTGTAAATTCCTTTTCTCGGGTAATCGGCTTTTCCTTCAATTTCAACCGGGCCGGTGTGTTCAAGGTCGGTTCCCCAAAGTGCAATGTCAATGTGGTGACCTGCCCAGTCGGTCAATTGTCCGCCCGAGTAATCCATAATCCATCTCCAGTTCCAGTGATACACACCACGGAATGGTACTTTTGGTGCCGGTCCCAACCAGAATTCCCAGTCCAAACCTTCAGGGATTTCTGCAAGCGCGGGAGCTGGTTTTTCCATTCCACCGGTTGGTAATCCAACTTCTACATATTTAACATCACCAATCACACCATTTCGTACCAATTCAACAGCCCTGAAAAATTCACCTGAAGACCTTTGCATACTTCCGGTTTGCCAAACAATGTTGTTTTTTTCAACGGCTTTTACTATTTCAATTCCATCATCGATAGTGCGGCACAATGGTTTTTCGGCATAAGCATCCAATCCTGCATTTGCCACAGCCGAATAAATTATTCCATGCCAGTGGTCGGGTAGTGCAATTCCAACACCATCAATTTTTTCTTTGATTAAAAATTCCCTGTAATCCAGGTATTCACGGCAATCTTTGTTCTTGTATTTTTCATTTATCATATTTGCAGCTTTGTCTCGATTGGTTTTGTCAACATCGCAAACCGCTACTACCTGCACTTCCGGAATATTCAGGAAATTTTTCATGTTATAACTTCCCTGCGATCCTACTCCAATAAACCCCATAACATGGCGGTTACTGGGAGCCACAAATCCATTTTTTCCCAGCGCAGAAGCCGGAATAATGGTCGGAATAATTATCATTCCGGCACTTGTGGCCAATGTTTTTTTCAGAAAATCTCTTCTGTTTGACTTGTTTTCCATAACAACTGAATTTTAAGTATTTCTTTAAACCGATAGGATTGAAGAATCCGGTTCGGTTTTAGTTGGTTTATATTCTGCTAATCTAATAATTCATTTAAAGAATTTCGGGATTATGAACTGAAAATATATATTTTTAGAAATAACAAAGTTTTTAAAAATGAAATTATCGAAATTAAGTCTTGCTGTTAGCTTTTTACTGACCATGTCGGGCCTCTTTTGTGTGGCCCAGGAATCAAAATGGCCCGAACCAACACAGCAATCAAAACCCTGGACTCGCTGGTGGTGGATGGAAAATGCAGTTGACAAAGAAAACATCAAACGTGAATTAAAAGAAATGGCAGATGCCGGAATTGGCGGAGTTGAAATCACTTCAATATACGGAGTGAAAGGTGAAGAGGACAGTTTTATTGAATATTTGTCACCGCAGTTTTCCGAAATTTTGAAATTTACAATTGAAGAAGCTGGTAAACTTGGACTGGGAGTTGACTTACCGCCCGGGAGTGGCTGGCGTTGTGGCGGACCATTTGTGCCGGAAGAAAAAGGTTTGTGGTCACTTAAAATGCAAAAAATCGCCGTAAGAAAGGGGAAAACCTGGCAATTAGCAGAAGATTTTGAAAATATAGCAGCGGCTTCTTTTGTCGATGAAAATGGAAAAACAACAGTTTTAGATATAACCGATAAATTCCTGATTCCGGCCAACGGCACAATTTATTTGGCTCAACGATTAAAAAATGGTGATAAGGTTAAACGTCCTTCAAATGGCGGGCAAGGCTGGGCAGTTGATACTTTCAACGAAATTATTACCGACTGGTATCTTTCTGAATTTTGGAAACGTCTGGGAATTGACGAAGGAAAATTGCGTTGTTTTTTTCACGATTCATTTGAATACACTGGCGATTTTACGACCGATTTCACCACTGAATTTAAAAAACGGCGCGGTTACGATTTGTCAGAAATTCTGTGTGAATTATCAGGCGATTGTACAGATGCTGAAAAAGTCGCCCGTGCAAAATCCGATTATCGCGAAACGCTTTCCGATTTGGTGCTTGAATCATTTATTCAACCCATGACAAAATGGGCACATGAACATGGAAGTTTGAACCGCAACCAGGCACACGGTTCGCCGGGGAATATTCTCGATTTATATGCTGCCTGCGACATTCCGGAAACGGAAATTTTCAGAACCGTGGAACCCGGGACTGTTGACGTTTTTGTGAATAAATTTGCGTCATCGGCAGCGCATGTCACGGGTAAAAAGCTGACTTCTTCCGAAAGTTTTACCTGGCTTGATGAACACTGGACAGTTACAACTTCTGACATGGTTCGGGCAACAAACCGTTTTTTTCTGGCGGGAATCAACCACATGTTTTTTCACGGAACATGCTATTCACCGGAAGATGCAAAGTGGCCGGGATGGTTGTTTTACGCCTCAACACAAATAAATAACCGAAACCCGCTTTGGCCTGAATTGCCTGCGCTGTTCAAATATATTGAACGTTCGCAAACCATTTTGCAACAGGCAACTCCTCAAAACGATTTGCTTGTTTACTGGCCGTATTATGATGTTGCTGCCAGCGATGGCCGGTTGTTTAATCATTTGGGCGTGAACAAAGATGCAGGATGGTTTAAAGAACATCCTATTTCAGGTTTGTCTGAAGAACTTACAAAAACCGGTTATACTTTCGATTATATATCAGATAAACAGTTGCTTAACTGCAAAATATTAAATGACGAAGTTATAACCGAAGGAAATGCGAAATACAAGGCAATTGTTATTCCCAAAACCGAATATATTCCGGTGGAAACCTTGAATCAGCTGGAACAATTTATCGCTGCCGGGGGCAAAGTTTATTTTGATGAATCACTTCCGGAAAGTGTTCCTGGTATGTTCAATTTAAAAGAAAGGGAAGAAAAACTAAAGCAAATTAAGGCAGGAATTTCTGTGGAAAAATGGGTTGGAAATGTGCCTGAAAAACTGGCAAAAAGCAATATTAGAGGAGAAAAATCACTTGCGGAAGAAGGGTTTCATTTTCTGAAAATGAAGATGAACGATGAAAACTGGTATATGATTTTTAATACCGGCACAATTGCAAAAAATGAATGGGTTGAACTTGGGAATCCTTCAAAATCATATATTTTTTATAATCCGATGAACGGTGAAATTTCGGTAGCGGAATCAGTGGACAACAAAATTCATCTTCAATTGCAATCCGAACAATGTTTGTTTGTGAAATGTGCTGAAACTGAAACTAATGTTCAGCCTTTTTTATATGAAAGTACAGCTTCAAAACCGATAGAAATTGGCGGTTTATGGCAGATTTCATTTATAAAGGGCGGCCCTGTTTTTCCGGGAAATCTGCAAACCGATAATCTGAATTCGTGGACAAAAATGGGTGACATGGAAACACGCCGTTTTGCCGGAACCGCTAAATATACGACAGAGTTTAACTGGGAAAGTGATGCTAAAAGCGCCGTTCTTGATTTGGGTACTGTAAAAGATTGTGCCCATGTAAAACTGAACGGAAAGGATTTTGGTGCTTTGCTGGGGCCAACTTTCAAAATAAAAGTCAATAACCTGCAGCATGGAAAAAATGTTTTACTAATTGAAGTTACAAACGTTGCCGCCAACCGCATCCGCGATTTGGATATTCGTGGAATTGAGTGGCGAAAATTTTACGATATCAATTTTGTAAATATCGATTATGAGCCGTTTGACGCTTCGGGTTGGGAAATTCGGGATGCAGGATTGCTGGGTCCGGTAACGTTATCATCTTTTTAATTGATAGGATTTTAAAGTATCTGAAAAACTAAGTTTTAGAGAATGAAAAATGTAATTTTTTTAATCTGCATGCTGATGATAAACATCGGTGTTTTTGCGCAGGAACAAAAACATCAAATTGCAAAAGGGGTTATCGAATATCACAATTTGTTTGATGCCTCAATGAATCCTGACGTTTCGTGTTACCGAATCCCTTCAATTGTAACCGCTCCAAATGACGATTTAATTGCTGCAATTGATGAACGTGTTCCTTCATGTGGAGATTTAAAATGGAGCGGCGATATAAATATTGTAATTCGCCGCAGCTCTGACAATGGAAAAACATGGTCGGCAATCGAAAAAATTGTTGACTTTCCACTGGGAAAATCTGCCTCCGATCCTTCGATGATTGTGGATGAAGTGACAAAAGACATTTTCCTGTTTTACAATTTCATGGATTTGGACAACGAGAAAGATGTTTATTACCTGCATGTTATAAAGAGTTCCGACAACGGATTAACATGGAGCAAACCTGAAGATATTACTTCCCAAATCACAAAACCTGAATGGCACAAAGATTTTAAGTTTATCACTTCAGGCCGCGGCATTCAAACCACATCGGGTAAACTTTTACATTGTATGGTGAATTTAAACAGCGGTTTGCATGTGTTTGGCAGCAACGATCATGGTAAATCATGGTATTTTATTGATACCCCTATACTTCCCGGCGATGAATCGAAAATTGTTGAACTGGCGGATGATAGCTGGATGATTAACAGCCGGGTTAACGACAGCGGAATGCGTTATGTTCACACTTCAAGTGACAATGGACAAACCTGGGAAACAAAAGCTGATTCTGCGTTAATCGACCCAAGTTGCAACGCAAGCATTATTCGATATACTTCAATTGCAGAAGATTACGACAAAAACCGTTTGCTTTTTTCAAATGCCAAAACGGAAAAAGACCGTAAAAATATGACGGTCAGAATTAGTTATGATGAAGGATTGACATGGAGTGAGGGAAAAACCATTTACTCAGGAGAATCTGCATATTCTTCATTAACCATTTTGGAAAATGGCGATATCGGATTATTTTTTGAAAAAGACGATTATAAGGAAAATGCTTTTGTAAGTTTTACTTTGGATTGGCTTACAGATGGAATGGATAAATTTAAAAAACCAAATCAAAAGAAATAATGGAAAAAATAAAAGGGTTAATAGCTGCACCATTCGCACCAATGGATGTAAACAGCGAAGTGGAGTACAGCAGGATTCCTGCCTATTTCAAATTTTTAGAAAAGAATGGCATTGTTGGTGCGTTTATCAATGGTTCAACGGGCGAAGGAGTTTCACTTTCGAAAATAGAAAAAGCAAAAATTACCGAAAGCTGGACAGCACAAAAAACTGCCGACAGTAAACTAAAAATCATCAATTTGGTAGGTGGTACTTCGTATGTTGAATGTATTGAAACTGCCCAACATTCGGCAAAAGTTGGCGTGGATGCTATTGCAGTTTTGGCGCCTTATTATTTCAAACCCGGGAATGCACAGCAATTGGCTGAATTTGTTGCAAAAATTGCCAGTTCAGTTCCCGAAATGCCAGTGTATTTTTACCATATTCCGGTTTTAACGGGTTGTTACATATCAATGTATGATTTTCTAAAAACTGCGAATTTAATAATTCCAAATCTCGCAGGAATAAAATACACGCACGAAGATTTTATGGATTTTCAAACCTGCCTGAATTTCGAAAACAGAAAATTTGATATGCTTTGGGGTCGCGATGAAAATTTGCTTTCTGCACTTGTTCTTGGTGCACGCGGTGGAGTTGGCAGCACCTACAATTATGCTGCCCCGCTTTATTATCAGCTAATTGAAGCATTTGACGAAGGTGACTTGCCTCAGGCAAGAAAACTCCAGCAGCAATCAATCGATATGATTCGCCTGTTGGGAAAATATGGTGGCATTGCAACAGGAAAAGCGTTCATGAAATACGTTGGCCTGGATTGTGGCGATTTCAGATTACCCATAAAAAACATGACTGCCGAAAGTTTCGAAGCATTTAAAAAAGATGTAAATGATTTGAAAATGGAAAGTTTGTTTTCAGTGCTTTAAAAACTTAATGACAGAAAATTTTAATCCGATTATGAAAATGACAGTTGACTTTAATTTACTCGCTCAAAAATACAAATCAGAACTTCTTGAAAAAGTGATTCCATTCTGGCTAAACCACTCAAAAGACGAAAAATTTGGCGGATATTTTACCTGTCTCGACCAAACCGGAAAGGTTTTTGACACCGATAAATTTATCTGGTTGCAGGCACGTGAAGTGTGGATGTTTTCATCACTCTATAACAATGTGGAACAGAAACCTGAATGGCTTGAAATGGCACTTCATGGAGCAGAATTCCTGAAAAAACATGCAAAAGATGCCGATGGGAACTGGTATTTTTCACTCACACGGGAAGGCAACCCATTGATTCATCCTTACAATATTTTTTCCGATTGCTTTGCCTGCATGGCTTTTGGACAGTTGTACAAAGCCTCCGGAAACAAGGAACATGCTGAAATTGCCAAACAAACTTTTCAGAATATCCTGAAAAAAAGCGATAATCCCAAAGGAAAATACAACAAGGCATTTCCCGGAACCCGCCCGTTAAAAGGTTTTTCATTGCCCATGATTTTGTGCAATTTGTCACTTGAAATCGAGCATTTACTTGAACCTGAATTGGTGAAAGAAACAATCGAAACTGTCATTCACGAAGTAATGGAAGTTTTTTATGATGAAAATTCAGGGTTGATTCTTGAAAACGTCAATCCTGATGGAAGTTTTTCTGATTCGTTTGAAGGACGATTGTTAAATCCGGGTCACGCCATAGAAGCAATGTGGTTTATCATGGATTTGGCCGACCGGTTAAAAAATGAGAAACTGATGAATGAAGCAGTTCAAATTCTACTTAAAACCTTAAAATACGGATGGGATGAAAAATATGGAGGCATTTTCTATTTCATGGATATAAAAGGCTATCCACCGCAACAACTTGAGTGGGACCAAAAACTATGGTGGGTACATATTGAAACATTAATCAGCCTGATAAAAGCATATTATTTTACAGGAAATCAGGAATGTTTGCAGTGGTTTGAAAAAGTTCACGATTATACCTGGGCGCATTTTGCCGACCCTGAATATGCCGAATGGTTTGGCTACCTGAACCGGCAAGGCGAAATGCTGCTACCTTTAAAAGGAGGAAAATGGAAAGGTTGTTTTCATGTTCCGCGCGGATTGTATCAGGTGTGGAAGACGTTGGAAAAACTTTGACGTTGTCAGGTCTGCGACGCTGACAAGTCCGTTAACGAGAAACCTGACAGCGTCAATGGACCTGTCAGCGTTTACTGTAAACAATAAAATAATATAATGACGCAAACCAAGTCAAAATCATTTTATCCCTGGGTAGTTGTTGGCTTATTGTGGGTAGTTGCACTGCTTAATTATATGGACCGGCAAATGCTTTCGACAATGAAAGTATCTATGATGGTTGACATTCAGGAGCTGGAAACCGCTGAAAACTTTGGCCGCTTAATGGCAATTTTCCTTTGGATTTATGGTTTAATGAGCCCTGTTGCCGGGTTAATTGCCGACCGAATTAACAGAAAATGGCTGATTGTGGGAAGTCTGGCCGTTTGGTCGGGCGTAACTTTGACTATGGGTTATGCAACCGATTTTCAGGTTTTATATGTTTTGCGCGCAATAATGGGCGTGAGTGAAGCATTATACATTCCGGCGGCACTTGCCTTAATTGCCGATTATCACAAGGAAGGCACACGTTCGCTGGCAATCGGAATCCATATGACAGGGTTATATTTTGGCCAGGCAATTGGCGGATTTGGTGCAACCGTAGCCAGTAATTTTTCGTGGCAAACCGCCTTTCATTCTTTTGGTTTGATTGGGATAGTTTACAGTTTGGTATTGATTGTTTTTCTGCGTGAAAGCAAAGACCGTGAGATTTCAAAAAATACAGTAGTAAATTTCCAAAAGAAACTCAGCGGGTTTCAATCTATAAGAAAAAGTCTGGGGATGCTGCTGGGTACAATCAGTTTTTGGGTTATCCTTTTTTATTTTGCTGCCCCGAGTTTTCCGGGTTGGGCAACAAAAAACTGGTTGCCTACGCTGTTCTCCGAAAGTTTGGGAATTGAGATGGCAGAAGCCGGTCCGTTGGCTACAATTACCATTGCTGTATCATCTTTTATTGGGGTTATTTTTGGTGGAATCCTCGCAGATAGGTGGATTCAGAAAAACGTGCGCGGACGTATTTTTACTGGTGCAATTGGTTTGAGTTTATTGATTCCTGCACTCATTCTTTTAGGATTTGGTAACGGAATTATTGGAATTGTTGGTGGCGGCGTTATGTTCGGAATTGGTTTTGGAATGTTTGATGCCAACAATATGCCCATTTTGTGCCAGTTTGTTTCGCCACGACACCGCGCTGCCGGTTATGGTTTAATGAATTTAACCGGCGTTTTTGCAGGCGCCGCGGTAACTGAATTCCTTGGTAAATCGACCGATTCAGGTAATTTGGGACATGATATGGCTTTGCTGGCAATTCCGGTTGCGGCGGCGGTTTTGTTACAGTTGACAATGTTGAAACCTGAATTTGCAGATAAAAAGGAGGATTAAAAGCATAATTATAAAACTAAAAACCAAAGTTTGTTGGGTGCAGGTTATTTAAAATGGGTGGAAATTGTAAAACCTTTGTTGAAATAATAGTAGAAGAGAATAATTTAATTGTCTGGATTAATTAACGAAAGTAATCACATCCAAATTGTGGTTCGTATAGTTTGTAAAATCTTTGTCATCTGTCACTATTTTCCAGTTATCCAACTTTGCCAGCTCAATGTAATAACTGTCATTAAAATCTATACTTTGTAAATGGGTGAATACATTATTTAAGTTAATTGCATTAAAATTGTCTGACGATTTTTCACAAAACTTCATTATTGTTTTTATTTGAATTTTTATTTCTTCAACGGTTGTAACGTATTGCGGTGAACCGACATAATTCTTTTTATAATCGGCAGAATAATTTTTTGAAGCATTTTTCCATTGTTCGAAATCTATTCGTAAATAACTATTTGCAAATTCAGAAATTACCATGCTATTAATGAAAATAGTTGCCCTTAACGATTGAATGCTTTGTAAAAAAGCAGAATAGATTTTTTGCCGACCTTGATTGTAATTGCCAAGCGGACAAAAAAGGAACATCCAAATGTTATTGTCGAAAAAGAAAACATCTGACGATTTTGGTGAATAGGATTTTATGTTGATGATATTAGCTGCCATATATTGCCTTATTCGCAGAGTCTTCAAATCCCTTTTTATCGATGAAATATTGTTTGGCGCGTTCAATTACTTTCGACAAAATCATCAAATCATCATCACTTAAATTCTCAACTTTTAAATGATTTCGAATAAAATCGGATTTATAAAATCCGTACAACTGGCCAATGCAGGCATTCAGAAAAGTAGATACAATTAAGTCAACATTTTTAAAATCAAGTGTTACCAAATAGTTTTCCTTAAATGCTTTATCAATTCGCTCGAAAATTATTTGACCATCGTCTGACGATACCGCAGCATCGCCACCAATGATTTCATAAATATTGATTTTAAAAGTTTTTTCCTGATTCATAATAATTAAAAGATTGAATCCGCATTTATTTCAGAAGATAAAACATATGAACTGTGGTCGTTGATATTTATATCTAAATTTACGATTGTTCCAATTAACGAAATTTCAAAATCCTTTGCAAATATAACACCTTTTCTTTCTTCCCAATAACCATTTGCCGAAACGATTTGGATACCCCCATTGTTCAATTTTAAAAAATCGCGGATTAAACTTAATCCTAATCCCCCGGGAATTGTTCCGGTTTTTGTTGTATTACCTTCTTCAACTGCCCAATTTATTGCTTCGGCTCCTGAGAAAGATTTTTTAAGGTATCCGTTTACATTGAACTTTATGGTACTGCCCAAATCGGCAATGGTAAAAAGTAATCTCTTTTTCTGAGGGAAATATTGACCGCAACTAAAAACATGTTTGCAATGCCCATGAATATTGGCATTGTTGAAAATTTCAAATATGCTTTTATTGATTTTGCTTTTTAACAAAGGTGACATACTTGGTAAATCAGGTTGTGAAAGTAATTCCAAATCGAGATAATCTTTAAATGCTTTTTCTTCGGTAACTTTAAATTTTCTGAATTTGATGGTAGTTTGATAAGTGTCGGGTAATGATTCGCTGCCAAAGTTGCTTAAAAAATGGTTTTTAGATAAAATCTTGTTTACATCATAATTCAGGTTTTCGAATCGTACTGAAACAAATTCCTCTTGTAAACGTGATAAAACAGCACCTAAAGCTGCGCACAAATTTGCTTCGAGCCAAATGTTATTTTTGAAATCGAGAATAAGCTCATCAAAACTCAACTCTTTAGTTTGCTCGAATAACTGAGCAATAAAGTTAAATCCAGCATGTTCGCTCATTAGTTTTTGAGGAACAATTATCTTCATGATTCCAGTTTTTCATAGTATGTCAATTTGCAGTTTGAGTCGTTTTGTATTTCTATAACTGTCATTTTAATGTCTATTTTATTTTAATTGTAAAAGTATCATATTATTTATTTGGGGATGAATCTAAAATAGGGTTTTGAAGAATTTTGATAATCGCTTTTAACTTTTC
>CAWDAW010000010.1:0-99530 GCA_963800345.1 uncultured Prolixibacteraceae bacterium
GCGAATCAAGCGTTGACCATTTTGATAAAGATTGTGAAGAATATCATCGGCCCTACCCATTTACTAAGATTTTTATTCAACTGCCCTATCATAACAATGCTAATGTAGAGCTAAAAAATGTGTCGGAGGTGGAAGGAACAAAATATGTTGGCACCAAATGTTGATGCAATGGGCTGAAAGATTAGTTTTTGGCTGGGAGATTATTGGGTGGTTACGCTAATAGCGAATCCGGGCTTTTAATTTTGTTAACAACACGATGAAATCGAACATTAGCGGGGGATTATGCAATGGTTTTTATTCAAAATCATTTAATCTTTCATCAATTATTTTTTTGTCTTCTTTTTCTAATATTTTAAATACATCTGAATCTGGATAATTTTCTTTATACCAATCTGAATAATTAATTGCTATACTTCTTTGTCTAACTGAAACATTATCAAAAAAACCATTAATTTGACGCACTCTGTCAATAAAAAACTCTTTAAATAATGGATTCAATTTTGTTTCTTTTGCTAAAATCTCTCCACCAACCAAATTTATCAAAGTATTTTTCATCTCGGAATTATCAAATCCTTTTATCTCTCCAATTAAGATTATTCTTGCCATTTTAACATATACAATGCAAGTTTTAATACTTGAAACAATTGTTCCATCAACACCACGCAAATAAAAATTCAGAAATCGTTTGGTAGGAATCACATTTTTAATAAGTTCATCTGAAGCGAAATAGATATGGATTTTTTTAAAAATTTCCAGTTTTTGGTTATGATATAAAAAATTTCTCCATTCGTTTTCTGCTTTTAATAATTCATTGAAATGGATATTGTCGAATGATTGATTTATGTTGTGATTTACAAGCAATATTCGATACAATACTGAAATTGAAAATCTAAATAAATCTTTGTCGTATTTAAACGTTGTGATATTTCTATTAGAAAATGGATAAAATATATCACGAGCAAATTTGTCTTCAAGTTTCGAGAAGAAGCCTTCACAATCATTGCAAAGTAAATATTGTTTTACCCCATCTTCAACCCTTTTATTTACATTATCGGCTTTTCTGATGTATTTTCCACCTGTTTGTTTCATCCACCGAAATACAAACTTTGGAATGATATGACTTTCTTTTAAAGCCTTTTTCTGTTCACACAACTTACATATTTCACATTCATTTACCATACTTCACTACGAATGAATATTCTTATGATTTTAATTTTTTATTGATTCTCTTATTACTTCTTCAAGGAGTTCTCCATCTTTTAAGAAATAAATATTCCTAAAAAGATTATCATAAAATTCAGTTCTTTCCTCGTAAAAGATTGTTGGAATACTTAATGTGAAAGTATATGTAAAGTCCCCAATAAGAGTTTGGTATGAAATATTTGTAACGTCATATTCATATTCAAGGTCTCTAAATTTGTAGTTATATTTCCGTTTTAAACTTACATTGTTTCGTAAGTAAGATTTTTGAGAAACAAGGTTTTCCATTTTAGTGTTTAATTGTTTTTCCAATGTCGTGCGAATTTGATAGTCAAACTGCTCTTTATATTGCTGGTACAACTCCCAAATATCAATTTTCTTTTCTTTCTCACTGAGTTTCTGTTCAATAACATTTATTGAAAAAGTTGTTGAGCTATCTGGTTGAAAAGTTCTAAAAATCGTGTGTTCGGAAACCCCCAAATCAGTTTTCCAATTGTTTGGAGCATCGAAAGCAACATGATATTTAAAATTGGAATAAATATTTGTCGTTGAATCAAGATGTTCGACAAAACCTTCTCCTTTTTGTTCTTTAAAGGATTTTTCAAAATCGCTTATTTTTTTAGATTCCGTGTTTTGAGAATTACAAGAAACCAGATAGCCACAAACAAAAATGATAAAATATAATCGATTCATATTTTTTAATTTTTCGTCAACTACCTTTTTAAATATTTAACACCAATTAAAATATAGAATATTAGTCCTAGCAAATATCCAAATGAACTAAGGGATTCTTTGTCTAGTGCGGAATTTTCACCTAATGTAATTGAAATTAGTGCAGCTTCAAAAACATGTGAAGAAAGCATTAAAACAAAGAAAATTCCCAAAATCCAATAAACAATCATTGGGACGTTGTTTTTTCTTGTGTTCTTTTTAATCGAGGATTTAATAAGGGCGATAAATCCGATTAATAGTAAAAGTTTTACTGTCAGGATAATTAGAAAGTCAATAGTCTGGTTGTTCATAATTGTTGATATTTGTTTTTTAAACTATTACTTAATTGGTTTTTATTTCTGATTTTTTCAAACATAGCATGTCAAAAAGACGGAAATAACTGAAATCTATCATCCTTTATTTTTATCTCCAACGTCCAGCTCTTAAAATGGAAACAAATTCTCCAAGTCTTGAAGAATTGTCAGCATATCCTCCATTTGGTCCGTCATAAACAAAAGTCCATTTTCCATCTTTGTAATGAACATCTTCGTTAATTGCTCTATTTTTTCGGTCTAAATACACGACTTCGATCTTTCCAGGTTCATTTTTATAAATGTGACAAACAACGGCATCATTCATGCCGACAGAAATCCAATCTTTTAATTTTACATTTTCAGGTGTAATTTCGCTCATGATGAAAGGTTTAAAATATCCATAATTTTCTTAATTGACTTTTTTATAAAATTTTTAAAGTCTGGCTCATTTATAGCACGTTGAGCCAAACTTAAAACAATGAGATTAAAAACATCAAATGCATAATCATCAGTTACTTTGATTTTGTATTTCTCTGCTTCAACCTTTGTTGCAGTAGAATAAATTTTTAAAGTTTCACCACAATCATGTTTCCATAATACTTTTGAAGTCGAGAAACCATAAACAACCGTTTCTAAAAATTTGTCTGTGGTAATTACCAAAGCAGGATAAATATTACTCCTTAATCCTATAATTGCATCGTTAATTTGTTTAGGAGATTGAGTTTTTACATGATGAAGTACTAATTCTCCAAACAGCCTCCCTTTAAACTGTTTCTCCAACTCTTCAAGCGAAGTATTTCTGGTTTTTAAAAATTCTTCTTTAGATTTTCTTTTTTCTTCTTCAACTACTCCTTTTTGTGTATCATAGACAATTTTAAAAAATGCTGCATTTTCTAAATCAAGCAGCTCTGAATCGTTTTCTGGAGGTCTTCTTTCGGAAATTAACGTATTCAAAGTTTTTAGTGAATATTCTTTACTTTCACCCTTATCAAGTTCTAATGCAGGAATTAATTCTTTTTTTATTAGTTCACAAGTGAAGGTCATTTCTTTTGGGTCACTATCTGAAAGTCCAGAAACAATTATTTTAGCATACTCTTTTTTTGCTATCTCAATTTGATTGTAAATCTGGTCTAATTGGTTTTTATTTTCATTCATATTATGTAGAATATGCTTGTTTCGTGCTGTTTTTTAAAATGCCTCACAACAAGTGTATACCCGAAAATTGCAGCTATTTCGTTAATACGCGCAACTGTTTATTGTTTGTTTTAACTTGATTTTTTTGAGAAGTGGGTTATTGGGATGGGAAGTTTTGTTCATGCAGTTTGGTTTAATATTGAATCAGTTTCCAAATGTAGAAATTATTTTAATCAACCCATATATTGTTTTGTACAAATGTTTTATAAAGGCGGGTTTGGGTTTGTGGTTTTTGTTTTTGTGCAGGAAGTGACGGGGTAAAATGTCGATGCAATCGACTGACAGGTTACTCCTCGTCGGTTAGACGAGGGGCAGGTCGGGTGAAATCGCGCAGGAGCGAGGTTGTATGAGTTTTAAAAGTCAATGATTTATATATAAAGGATACTTGGAATCTTAAATATTTCAATCAATTCCGAATTGTACTTGATTATTTTGTTTACAACGCGATGAAATCGCGCAGTAGCGGGGTAGTGGTTTTTGTGTCGGTAAATTTACAGTTTAATTTTTAGTCCACCGTTTACTACAAACCCATCAACTGGTGCATAAATGTCCCTGAATGTCGGGTTGGTAATTGAACCTGTATAAATAGTGTCAAATTTTGTCTGCCTTGTATTTCCTAAATTCTCAAAGTTCACGAAAACTGAAAACTTCTCCCATATTTTTTCAACCATAAAACCGAAAAGCCAATATTCTCTTCCAGTTGCGCCGTCATTTAATTCTTGAGGACTAAAATAATATGCTTCCAACCCCATTTTTAACTTGTCTTCAATTTCATACATCAGAACATTGTTAAGCCGGTGTTTGGCGACCAATGGAAATGTTGTTTTATTACCGTTGTAATGTTGCTTTACATCTGCTAATGTATAACCAATAAAAAGTTTGAAATCATCATAAGTCAGTTTGATATTTGTTTCAATTCCTTTTGTGTCTATGAAACCTTTTGGTTGTTTAAATTCATATAAGCCTGTCATTGTCGGAACAAGAACCAACGGATTCTTTACTTGTGTATAGAACAGCAAGTAATTTACACTAAAAAACATTTTATCCAGAAGCGGAGTTTTATAATTGATGTCAAAATTTCCACCAACAGATTGCTCGGCTTTTGTTTTTGAAACATCAATTGGCAATACATTTCTAAATTGTATCCGCTCTGCGTCCTCAGTAAAAACAGTCGGTGTTTTATAACCCAGACCACCGCCAAGTCGCATGGATAGTTTTGGATTAACTTTTAAAAGGGCGGAAATTCTCGGTAATACAAAAAAACCGTATTCGTTTTGGTAGTCGCCACGTAAGCCAGTTTCAAGTATGAACTTTTCGGTTGCGTTCCAAGTGTTTTGAACAAAGGCACCAAAGGTTGTGTGATTGTAGTCAACTACTTTTGATGTTTCAAATTTATTTTGATTGAATTTGTCTGTCCAAAGATTTAAACCAGTTATCCATTCTGAATTTTCACCTTTGTTATTGTAAGTCGCTTCGCTGAATGAAGATAATTGAATACCGGAAAACTTGTAAGATGGTATTTCAATTGTTCTATCATAATAACTCACGCTATTTTTAAATGACAATTTTGATTTGTCGTTTAATTGGTGGTCAAGTCCTAATTGAGTACTTAAACGATTGGTTTTATTTTTCTCAAAATAAGAATGTATGCTGTCGCCTTTATGTTCAATGTATTTGATGTCACCACCAATACGGTCTTCTACGGTGCTGTTAACGCCAATGTTAAGTGTAGTATTATCATTGAAGTAAACAAACAATTTCGGATTAACAGTATATCTTGTGTATTTCGGAATTGCTGTAAAGCCAATTTTTGCAGGGTCATAAGGTGTTCCTAAATTATAGGAAGCAAAAATGGTCGTGCCGACTTTATTGTATTTCTGTGCATAAAATCCACTTGCGTCTAAACCTAATGCAGATGTTCCATTAAGCATAAAACTTATTTCTCTTTTTTCTTTTGGTGTTTTTGTAACAAGATTTACTAAACCTGCAATAGCACCGCCACCGTAAAGAGTTGATGAAGCACCTTTGATAACTTCCACTTGTTTTAAGTCGAGTGGAACAATTTGTAATAAACTTAATCCGCCCGAAAATCCTGAATACAGAGGGAAACCGTCTCGTAAAATTTGTGTATATTTTCCGTCAAGACCTTGTATGCGAATACTTGAGTTATAAGAAGTAGCGGAAGTTTGTTGTGTTTGAATGCCTGTGCTTTCGTTCAACATCATACGAATATCGCCAGGTTTCATATTTCCTTTTTCTTCCAATTCTTCACCCGAAATGGCTTCAATTCTTGTCGGAATGTTGTCAATTGTTCTGCTTGAACGGGTGGAAGAAATTACAACTTCTTCCAGTTCTTCGCCTTCGCCAGCAGAAAGCATAATTTCCAGAGGTTCAGCCTGTGTAAAAGGGAAATTAATTGTGTCGGTTTTCTCCTGATAGCCGATGTAACGAAAGATGATGATTTGTTTTCCATCAGGAATATTTTTGATTTCTATAAAACCGTTCTTGTCAGTACTTGCACCATTGGTTGTGCCTTGCAAAATTGCTGTTGCACCGATAAGCGGTTCTTTGCTTTCGTTGTCTTTGATAATGGCATTGAATGTATTTTGTCCAAAAGCCAACGATGTATATAGGATTGCCAACAAAGGCAAGATGAAATTTTTCATTTGTCTAATGTTTTAAGTTAAAGATGTAAATAATAGAATTGGCGGTTCGAAGCACCGCTAACAGAAAGTGGTGAAGCCACTTATTTTATCATTAACTTATTTTGGGAGGTTGCCAGATTTTAGCACAAAAATCGTCTGCAAATTGAGATTTGTGAACAGGAACTAATTTGTCTTTAATGAAAGGAACTTCCTTGAAGTCAAACCCCGACCTTGTAAAAACAAACCCCGAACAAGTTCCACAGGTAAAAAAAGGTGAACAAGTATTGCAGTCGCTGTCTTTATGGTCTTGTGAATGATTATCAGAGTGCTCTGTTTTTATATCGTCATTGCAGTTGTCGTCCGAACAGCAAGGCACTGTTGAAAGGGAAAAAACAAATAATGATAGTATGATACAAATTGTTTTCATTGCTTCAAATATAGTAAATGTCTGTTATGTGGTGGAAAACTTTTAGCTCTTTTGACTGCGAAGCGGTCGCTAGTTGGCTGAGCAGGCAAATGTGCTAAAATGAGCGTTGGCTTGTCATTCGTTTTGATGTTATTTGATGTGTCCACTGTCGTTTTTAGGGTTGCAGGTAATGCTTTCGTTATTTTCTCTTTTTCAGTTCTTTTTCAATAAGATGAATCACATCATGTGTTTGCCCCACTGCTATTTTCTTATAATTGGTTGAGCTATTTCTCAGATTTTTTCTAAAACCTACCATATTAAAGAACTCACTGTCCTTTAACCAACTATTATAGTCATTAGGAAACCAGCCACTATTACTGTTGCTTAAATGTTTTTGGAAAAGAGGGATTACAACTGCTGGCCAAAGTTGGTCTTCAATCCTTCTGGTTTCTTGCATAAGTTTTGGATAATCAACTTCAAATAAATTTACAATTTCTATTCTCAAACTATCTGATTGGATTAATTCTAAGCCGGAAGATTTTAATGTTTGAAATGCCGAAGATACCAAAATAACATCTGGTGCAAATTCTATATCAGCCAAATAGCCTGGAATTGAATCGCTATACGGTAGATTACTGTTGGGAAGATTTAATATGTAATTAAAGCTTTTAACACTCTTGGTCTGTTTTTTAATATCGTTTTCAAGATTTGCAATATTTATTTCAAGATTAGTTTTTAACTCACTCAATAAAGAAAGTTCTCTTCTATGCAGCTTGTTGATTTCATTCCTGTTATTAATCTGTAATGCAATCAGAATTCCAATAACCACCAATACAATTTCACCAAAAGCATACTTAAGGTAATGAATGATTTTATTATCCTTGATACTATTTTGTCTAATGTTCCTAAAGAATTTTATCATTGTTTATTGTTTGTTTATAATGAAGCACAATGGAAAATTGTATGTGGTCGGGCGGGATTTCTGGAAGAAATCGTGTCAGACCCGCAGAAAAGTGGGCGCGAGGTCTGACTTGTCAGACCCCTAAAACCCCCGCCTGCCATATACAATTTGCTATGGGTATGTGCTTTATTCTTCTTCATCAATTCCAGAAACTGTCATTAATAAAAAGTCCAGACTTTTACTATAATCCAACTCCTCGTATTCAATTCCTAATTTTTTTATGTTTGAGTAGTAATCTATAATTTTCCGATAGTAGTTTTTTTCCAATTGGACAGAAGTTGCTTTTAGTCCAATTTTCTCAATTAAAAACCATTTTTCTATTAATCGGGCAGCCCTTCCGTTTCCATCCTGGAATGGATGAATTTTCACAAACACAAGATGTATTAATGAAGCGTAATAAAATATCTCAAATGGATTTAATCCTGTTTTTATTAATTCCTCAATATCCTTGAATAATTTTTCTAATTCTTCTTTAACAATTTCAGGACTTGCAGCTACATATTCAATTTTGTCATCGCTGTTTATTACAAACATTGGATTTGTCCGAATAAATCCTTGTTGGCTTTTGGGAAGTAATTTTGAACTTAAAATTGAGTGCGCTTTTTGAACGTTTTTTAGATTTAATTTATGATTGTCGATAAAATCGTAAGCAGCATACAAATCATCTGCTTTTCTTGTATAGTCAGGTTTAAATTTGACGTTTAAAAATTTATGTTTGAAGTAACTGTCAAAGTCGATGTCTTCACCCTCAATTTTTGAAGAATAAACTGAAGAAACCGATTTACAAAATTGAAAATAATCCACTTGCATTTCAACTTTCTTCAAATTCTCCAATTTGTCCAAAGGAGATTCTTTTACTGAGTCAGTGAAAGCTTTAATAAGTTGAGATGTAAGTATTTTTAGTTCCATAATAGCCTTTTATACAAAGATAGCTTTTTTAATTTTCGAACTTTGAAATTAAGAAGTCTGCAATTCTTTGGTTTTCAGCATTACCCACAACGGTTTGACAATATGAAACGGTTGGGTTTTCGGGCTGCGTTTTTATCCACCGGGAAAAACGCTGGCGTGCGAGCCAAAGCCCCTCAAACCACTGAATCCCAACTGTTTTATATTTTGTGTTGTGGTGCGCTTTTCCTTATTTTAATCAATAAGTCTTCTTTGTCCTCTTTTTCCTCTTCAATGTCATAATCATCCTGTAATCCAAGCCAAAACTTTGCTGAATTACCGAAATATGAACTAAATCTTAGCGCTGTATCGGCAGTAATCCTCCGTTTGCCTTTAATTATCTGTGAAATTCGAGTCTGAGGAATATCCGTGTCTTTTGATAGTCTATATGCAGTTATGTCAAGAGGACGTAAAAACTCCTCAAGTAAAATCTCTCCTGGGTGAATGTTTGCTAATCTATCCATTTTTAATCCTCCTTTTTAATGATAATCCATTATCTCAACATCGTGAGCATTATTGTCAATCCACCGAAATACAATTCTCCATTGGTCATTTATCCTGATACTACAAAAATCGGAACCTTGTAACTTCTCTAATCTGTTGGATGGAGGTATTCTCAAATCTATCCAGTTTTGAGAATTGTTTATCATCCTTAATTTTCTCCGTCCAATCTGTTGTATCTCAATCGGTATCTTTTTGACACGTTCACCATTCCAAATCTTTTCAGTATCCTTTGAACCAAATGAAACAATCATACTATCATTTTACAATACTAACGTCAAAGATAATTGATTTGTTCCAATTTATTAAATCATTGTTGAAGTGTTCGCGAAGATTGGGGTGGGAAGTTTTTTTCATGCAGTTTGGTTTAAAAATGATTAAGTTTTCCAGATGTAGAAATTATTTTAAACAACCCGTAAATTGATTTGTACAAATGTTTTATAAAGGCGGGTTTGTGGTTTTTGTTTTTGTAGAGGAATTTATGAATTTAATATGTTTTGAAAAGAAAAACGTGCAACAACCATTCAGCAGCACAGAGTGCTAAAAAATGAGAAAGAAGTTACACACTTATTTGAATATACTCATAAACCACAGTTATAATCATTTTGAAAATACAAAGTCTTCTCTTTGAACCGGAGTCTTTTTATAAATTTCGTTAAACTCCCGGATTGAATTAAATTTTAATTGTTCCACAATTTTGTATTCATAAAACACCTTAAAAGTGTCATTTTTAAAAACCCATGGCTCTACAGTGATTACTTTTTCATCCTTATAATATGTTTGGTTCATATCACCATCCGGACTTTCAGATATTTCCATCTTTCTTCCTTCGGGCTGTATTTTATCCATGCAAATTAGCAGTGAGAAAGCATCACACCATTCTACAAACCGATATAAACGCTCTGCATATTTTTTATCTATGTCCAGATGTTTGAGAATATCTTTCCGGTTTTTTTCCTGTTCTTTCAAAAAGGTTTCTAATTTTTTGTCAACACCAACGCTTTTATCTCCGAAAATAAAATTCAAATGCATAGAAGTAAGCAAAGCATTTAACTGGCTCTTTGAAGTTGCCATTTCCATCACGTTTAACTTTTGCTTCAAATCAGTTTTTTTTGATTTTTCACCTATCCTGAAATGTCGAGGTGCACCTGCTTCGGTAAGGTTTTTATTTTGTAAAGTTTCTGCAGCGCCATCATCATGTTCAGCAATACCAATAAGTGTGGGTATCATTATATCATTAGGCAAATCAATATCGTATTGATAAGCCAGCATAGCAGCTAAAAGTCCATGTGAGCGCTGGCTAATAATTTTCCAACCTTTTTGATGAGATGTAACTATCATAATTTAACATTTTAGTATAATTTTTCTGATAAGTTAGTTAACATTTCCGATACCTCAATGTAAATTATAATCTTCCCGATTAAACACCCAATAATGACCGCCCTTTTTATTTAATCTTTTGATTCACCGGACATTCCATCACTGGCAACAATTTTCTTTTTTTTCACGGCATGTTCGGTAGGAGGAGCTTCCCCATGCAGATGATCAGAATATACCTTTGTAAATTCAGCGCCAAAAAATACAATCATGGAAGAATAAGATGTCCATAATAAAATAAGTATAATAGAACCCGCAGCCCCATAACCAGAGCCAGGTGATGCTTTACCAAAATATAATCCCAGTGCCGTTTTACCTATGACAAATAGTAATGAAGTTAAAATTGCTCCTATCCATACAGTACTCCATCTTACCTTTGCATCAGGCAAAAACCTATACATGAGTGCAAACAATACCGAAATAATTGAGAGTGAGATAATCGCATTAACAACATTAAATACAATCAGCAACGATTCTGACCAATGCATCATTACCCATGAACCGAAGGCAGATAAAATTGAAGATACAACAAGCGAAATCAATAATAAAAAAGCAATAGACACAATTAAACCGAATGAAAAAATTCTCATCTTTAGAAATGACCAAATTCCTGATTTGCTTGCCGAAGCTTCTACTTCCCAAATGGTATTGAGTGATTTTTGAAATTGCACAAATACTCCTGTTGCCCCAAAAATGATAATTCCAATTCCCATAATTGTTGCCCACACAGATTCTTTGCTTTTACTGGCAAACATTATCATCTGTTGTACCTGGTTGGCAGTATCTCTTCCCATAGCCTGCGCAACCTGATTGTGCAATTTTCCACTAACCGCTTCCTCTCCCCAGAAATATCCGGCAATTGTTAATACAACTACCAATAATCCGGGTAATGAAAATATAGCATAATATGCGATGATGGCACTCTCTCTGAATGGGTCACGATTCCACCAATTTTTTAAAGCTGATTTAAACAGTTTGCCTATTTTTTTGATACTGAATTTTTTCATCATTAATTTTTAATCGTAACGAATTCTTTATCTGATTTTTCTACGTTAAATCGCAAAACCGGGTTTGAAAATAAAAATTCCCCAACAATAGTATTGTTAAACAAGAATTTACATTCTACCGAAAAATCTATTACCTGGTAAGAAATAAACAACAACTTAAACTTTGTAACTGAAGCAAGTTTAACAAAATAAAAGTCTTTTATGATTGTTTTGAACAGGTAAACCGCAGGATTTAAAGGAGGGAAGTGGCCGAAATATCCATTTATGTTGGAATGCCTTTCTTTCGCATAATGCATTGCAACATAAGACAGTTCAATATGGACTATTATAAATAATGTGACTATGGAAAGAATTATTTTCAACTTTAATCGTCTTTTTCTCTTCCTTTCAACATTTCTTTGAAGTATATTTTTTTCAAATGTTGTGGTTACTATATATAAAACTCATTCAGATAAAATATCGTTTTAACGTTTGATTTTTGAAACTAAACCATAAAACAGTTTTTGAGCTGCTGTTTTCATTTTGTCAGCATTTTTGGCTGCAAAACCTGTAGCTGCAATTTGCAACAGAGTGCGTGCAACAGTTTTCAATGGGTTATGTGTACCGCGAAATAATATTTTTTTAACCAGTATCCCGGAGGCTACTCCAACAGCCGTTTTGCCAATTCCTTGTTTTAAATCAGGTGAAGTTGTTACCTTACTGATAGTATCTTTAATGATATTCATAGGCTTCAGGCTTTCAAATAATTCGTGCAGTTCAAGTTTAATTTGAATTAACTCAAGGTCACGTTTTGTTTCCATCATCTGAATTGATTCATCAAGTATATTATTTGGTGTTTTCATTTTCCTCCTTTTTTATATTGATTATTTTTAAAATAATGGCATTGTTCACGGGAGTTTTTATTATGCCGGGCACGAAGTATAACAACAAAGCAACCAAAACATAGAAACCAGCAACAATAAAGAATCCTAAATATAACTTGCCCACCAGTTCACCTACCCATAATGCCAAACCAATATTTACTGTCAGAATGATCAAAAACACCACTATAAAAACAACAAGTTTTGATAAAATTGTTGAAACCACATCTGCTGTTACATTGGTGGCTTTGAGTTTGAATAAATCTATATTGGTTTTTATGTAAGCTTCTGACTTTTCAAACAGAGACTCTATTATTGTTGCTCTTTCTTTCATTTTGATAAATTATTAAAGTATAATTTTCATGTGAAGTGTATTTTTAAAGAACTATTAGCTAATTTTTCTTACCTGTATTACAATAAACTTTTTCTTTAGCAAACTCAATAAATACATTTTTCCCATGTTTAAAATTTTATAAATGCTTCGTTAAAATCACTATCTGCTGCGAAGTGATTTTACACGATTATGATCTTCACTAAGCTGTGTCTTCTGTTCAGTAATTAGATTGATAATGTGCGAAGGGAGGTCTTTACTATTGTCAAGCGCATCTGCGTATGTTTCCTGCGCGGCATCTTCCCCAAACTCACATGAGGCGAGGATAGCCTTACGATCTTTTCCGGTAATAATGGATTTGAAATCCATCCAAGCCCGAAATGCCTTTCCTGTTGTGGTTGTGCTTTCGGTAGGCTTGCCTCCGTAATTCCGCACTTCGGAGGCCAGCTCGGTTTTTAATTTCCGACTCTTGTCCAACATTCCATTAAATAATGTTTTAAGATCCAAATCTTTTGTTTCTTTTGTTGCGTGTTCATACCCATCTATGCGGTCGTTGTTAATTTGCACGAGCGAATTCAGAACTTCAGTTATTTTTTCGTTTGTTTCAACTGAAAAATTACTATTTAGATCTGCGGATGAGCTATTTTGATATTTATTATCGTTATTCATTATTTTTAAATTTATCGTGTATAAAAATAAATCTTTACCAAATCTGCTATAATAGTACGTCCATAGTTTTGTGTAATTAATGTTGCCATCAATTGGAACTTCACTTTGTTAAAGCCATCACTCAGCTACTTTTTACCATCCATCCGAAAAAAATTAAAAACCATTTGGGCAATAACCAATGCAAGTATAAAAATCCCCGATTTATTACTTGCATTGAAAATGCCACCTGCAACATCACAACTTTTTAAAGGTTGGGAGGAGAGCCATAAACAATGCTATTAAAGAATTTGCCTTTCCACTTTTATTCAAATAAAGCTTCCTATAATTGCATTAAGTATTCTTTTCCTCTACAAATAAAATTTTTAGCTGAATTTGTTTAACCTTAACGTTCGTATACGTCACACCAACTTAATGAACCTGGGTGGCATAGTTCCCATCATCTTTTACATTCTGAACTTTCTCTTTTCCTTTTTCCAAAAGATCATCCCCTTCGTTTTTTGCTACTTTCATTTCCTTTGTCACAGTTTCAATAAATTCATCAAACTTGTTTTTGAAGTTATCCAACAGCTCTTCACCTTTTTCTGAAATCTGTTTGCGTGTTGTCGATCCTTTTTCGGGTGCAAATAAAATTCCGATAATTGCACCTGCAGCAGCACCTGCTACTAATCCTAATAATACTTTACCTGTACTCATGTTGTTTGTTTTTTTTAAATGTTATAGAATTAATTCATGCGATTTTCTGCATCAAATCATTCAAAACCAATAACCATCATTACTTTGAATGTTTGACACATCACTCACATAACAAATTTACGGTTGATGTATACAAGATGTGTTACATAAATTGGGGAAAATTTTACAGAATTAACATGTATTGCATTAAATAGCGCACTTTTTCGAGGATTGGGTACATTTAGAAAGTAATACCGCGGCGGGAAATTATTCCCTGACCGCGATATTTTGATTGTTACACTGAGACCTGGAATATAACAAATGATAATCATGGTGTATTTAAAATTTATCTTTCACTGTTCTAAAAATCCTAAAAAACATTGGCTTCATTTGGATTGAAATTTTCACATGACTTGAATCTGAACTTCCTGAAGCAAACAAACTGATTTATGGACAGACTTCGATTTGTCTAATTAATACCTAACCCAAATTTGTTACCTTGACTTAAAGCTATGCATGAAAAAATTCATGAAAAAATCTATTGTATAAAAAACAGAAAGGTTATAAACCGATATTACATTTTTAATAAATCATTTAAAACCTAACTGTTCTTTACATGTTTAGGAAATTATTTTATTTTGTTTCAAACAAATTAATTTCTTGTTATACATCATTTACTGTATTTTCAACTTCTAAAAAGAAAGTTTATAAACAATCGCCAATTGATTGTAGTTAAATGAATTACGCATTGTATAATCCACCGACAGGTTTTTGTTGATAAAGGGAAGTTGAGCTCCCAAAATCACATTATAATTTCCTTTAAATTCCCTGTCAATTGTAGCTAAACCCAAACCAAGTCCTACATAAGGAATTACTTTTTCGCTGTTTACTGTAAATGGATAAATTACATTTCCTGAAAAACCAAAGGAAGCTGGGTTTCCGGCACCAATGTAAATTTCAGGCATGAATTGAAGCGGCAGGTTATTAATATCATAAAACAACCTGACTCCCAAATTTGCTGTTGTTGCTCCACCCAGCATTTAAACCTAACATAGCAGCGGAATTTTTGTAGTAAAAAGTTTTTTCGCCTGTTGGTAAATTTTCGCTGCCTACTATCTTTCCTTCTCTGTCAAGTGAAGTGATAACTGTATCATCATTTGATTGTATTTGGCGGCGTAACAAGTATGGTTTGTGCTTTGTTATTATTATTTTCGAACTGAGAGGAAATTCTTTCAATTTTTCGATTTAATTTATCGATGTCATCCAGAATTTCCTGTGAAAGTTGAGCATTTCTTGATGAAGCATCTTGTTCTCCTGAATATGGGACTGATAATTTGTGTTTCACTCCCTTTTTGAGCGTTGATTTCAATTAGTAATTTTTCCAAAAAGTCCAAACGTTGATTAAGTGCGTCAATCTGCTGTTGCGAACGTATAGAATCGACTGATAAGGTTCCAGTATTTGGAGTAGTTCCTGGCACATTATTCTGTTGAGTTTCCTTTAATATGTTTACAATAAGTGATTCAAATTCAGCAGGTGACATTTGAATTCCGTTTGATTTATCTGTAACAACGGTTTTTTTGGTTTCCAATCCTTGTTCCCCTTGAGTTTTCTCAAGTGTTTCAACTTCATTTAATGCCTGTTGTGTTTTTTCTTTTTCTTTTATCAAATACACAGCTTTATCCACATCTTTTTCATTGGTTGCATCTTTAAGTTCCATCTCCAGCGCATCAATTTTCTTTTGATATTCATTCTTCATTTGCCGGATTTTCTCGTTATTTTCAGCCATTCTGTAATCTACATCCTGGTTCAACTTTCTCCTGATAAATTGCTTCTGTTGATTTAGATTTTCTGCCTAAAGTGAATTTTATGCCTGCATTATACATAAAATGCGTTTGAAGATCGCCCGGAACTTGTATGTCTTCAGCGTTTTCTGCAGAAGTAATCATCGCCTTTGCACCTCCTGTAATCAATACACGTTTCCCGAGTGGAATATTTAAACCTAATCCTCCGCTAGCAAATTCGTTTCCTTTAACTATGGCATCACCTTTGCCCAAATAATTATTTTGCGGATTAATGTAACCACCTCCCAATGTAATGAAAGGTGTAATTCCTGTAGAAGCATTTAATCTGGCCCGAAACTCCATTCCATACATCGATAAATTTTCAAAATCGGTTGATAACTTCATATTTTCTACCGCCTGAAAGTAAAATCCTCTTAATCCGATGTATTGGTTAAAGTCTAAACCTGCATATCCTCCAACGAACCAGTTGTCCCTGTACAGTGAATTCTTGTCAAATTCCACATAGGCTGCACCAGGTTCAATAATAAGTTGAACGCCTCTTAGCCCGCCTCTAAATTGGTTTAAATATGCCTTGTCGAGTTCGCTTAGTGTTCCTGGGTTTCTTCCGCCCAAATAAAATTGTAATGCTCCCTGTATTGCCCAATTGCTAAGTCTGTTGTCTGTAAAATCGCCTTCAGTAACTCCAAAAGCGGTTTTGTTGTCAGTGGTAAGAAGATGAGCAGCAGAGTTAAAGTTGAACATTGTATTTTTTCCTTCAACCAGAAATACTACTCTTTCCGAGAGATTTAATTTTATTCCCAGGCCCAGGCTCGCGTAAATTTGCTTGAATTTTTCGTTGTTAGAAGGTTCAATAGTCTGAATTCCACTACCTAAAGTAAGATACGGATTAAGACCATGAGTACCAATATTTGCTTTAAATTCTCCTCCCCAGCGTGTGAGCCTGACATCTTGTGGAGTAAAAATATTCATATCATAATTTGCCAGCCCATAATGTTCAAAATTGGTTTTCAGATCGTATGACTGAAGATAAGTACCCCTAAGTTCTATAAATTCACCAAATCCAAATCCAACTTTTCCTCCTACGAGAAATCCATCTTCAAGCCCCGACTTATAATCCCAAAAAGTATATTCACCAACTGGCGCAAATGTTACGCTAATGTCTTTAACTTGTGCGTTTACCAAATACCCGGCTAAGAGAAATATTACAATAATTTTAAATGTTTTCATCTGTAAATAATTTTAATGTTTCTAATCTAATGCAGAAAACATGGTTCCTTCATGCTCCCATAAATTTATTCTCTTACCTAAAATAATTTTCGTCCATGAAGACCAACTTCTGCGATGCTTTTAAAAAAAACAACTTTAAAACAGATTAATATAATTGTGCCACATTTTCAGTTAATATAATTTAAATGGTTGCATCTTATTGATTGTGTGTGTGTTTGAGTGTGATGATATTGTTTAATTAGGAAATCATTTCATTATACAAACTGAACAAGGAAATCCACAATTTGAGGTTAAATAGCCACATATTCTACACTTAATCTTATATGGTTTTTAAAACAAGATGACATGGATGCTGCTCATTATTAAATATTTATTCAATTACTAAGTGTTTCGGGTGATATTTTATATTGAAAAAGACTATGCTTTACAATTAGCCTCATGAAAACTTAATTTAAGTTAAATTGACCAATTTTATTAGTGCCGGAAACTCTTCATTTACCAACCAAATGCTTTAAATTTTTGAGCATTCAAGATTCCTTCTATACCTGCTGTGTTATTAAAATAAATGTAAGCATCGTTAATCTTTGTATTGTTCATTAAAGTGGTTTGTAGAGTTCGTAAATATTCATCCGAGTACCCCGAATAGAATAATTGGGGATTTCCATGCAGTCGGGTATACACAGTTGAAGTAGTTAAAATAATATCTTCAGGCAGTTGCGGATGATTTACACTGCAAAAAATTATATCTCTGTCTTTAAGTGCGTTATAAACTTCTTGAATCCACCAACCTGCATTTCGAAACTCGACCACATTTTTAAACTGTGGATTCATGCTTTTTAGTATTAGCTCCAGCGACTCTTCATCATATTTAAAGCCTGGTGGAAACTGAAACAACAAACATCCGAGTTTGTCTTTTAATCCATGCTCACAAATACTATAGAAATCATTTATTTGTTGCGAACAGTCTTTAAGCCTCTTTTCATGCGTTATCAAGCGTGGAGCTTTCACTGAAAATGAAAAATCTGCAGGGCTTTTTTTATACCAATCGTCAAGCATTTTGTCAGTAGGGAACCGGTAAAAGGTGACATTCAATTCTATCGTATTAAAATGTTCGCAATAAAAAGAAAACCATTTGCTTTGAGCTAATGATTCAGGATAAAAAACTCCTTTCCAATGCTTGTTATAAAAGCCTGAACAACCTGTTTTTATTTTCACGCTACGTGTATAATTTTTGACATTGAGCACAAAAAAAACTTCTCCGCCTGAATATTCCTGTATATTCTTTGATTATGGGAAGGTTGCATCTTAAACATGTTTTTTTAGTGTGGGCAAGCCAATGTTTTTTTAAAACAAAATCTTTTTTCCATTCAAAAAAATCAAAACTGTAATTGCGAACTTCCCTTACAAGCTGGTTTATTTTTATTGCTGAAATCTTTCCTACTTCGCTTTTGGGATGAATTTTTACCCTATACAATATTTCATTTTTCATTATATTACCCACACCTGAAAATACATCCTGATGAAGTAAAGCGTCACAAACCAAAGTATCAGGCATTAATTTTAATTTTTTCTTTGCCGCTTTTTCATCCCAGCCATCATTCATTACATCTGCTGAAAAGTCGTAAATCCCGTTTATGTCTTCTTCGATTATTTTAACTGAGCATGAATAAAAGTTCAACTCGCCGTTTTCAAATATTAAACTTAAGCGTGGCGTTGATTCTTTTCTTTCATTAATACGATATGTACCAAACATCAGAAGATGGATGCGAACTGTAAAATCTTCAAAACAAATGAGAAAATGTTTGCCCCAGCTTTTAAAGGATACAATACTTTGATGAACCAACCGGGATTGGTCAATTTTGCTGTTGCCACTTACTTCTATTATCTTTTTACCTTGAAATATTGTAGCTGCTTCTTTTAATATTACAATAGACGGACCTTCGGGCATAGTTCATTACCTTTTAATTTATCTATTGATGTCTTTGTGTAATCATAACATATGCCTTATGTATTGTATTACAACGATTTGCAGGAATTATAAGTAGTTTAAGGATTTCAATTAATTTTTGAGATGAAAAAAATAAGATGAACAAAGGATAAAATATTATTTGGTGTTTGTCCATTAAACCTTACTTCTTTTTTGATGCTAAAAATTCAAATCTTCATCCACGATTACCGGGACTAAGACTTGAATTTTCCAACATATCCGGAATTTAACTTTACCGAAAAAAACACACGGCTTTACAAAATCCATTTAAGTGTCATCCAATTACATCAGTATCTTTAGCTATTGCGAAACTGGTTATAATCTGAATTTTTATCTTTTACTGAATCCTTATTTTGTTTGTCGTTGTTATCATTATTCGTTCGGTTTTCAACGTATGGCTTTTTTATATTTCTATCTTTTTCCGGAATAGAAATTTCGTCATTTCCTTCAGTGGAAATATCGATTTCATCGGGTTGAGATAATTCATCCTCATCTTCAATAGAAATATCATTGTCATCCGGTTCAATTATTTTATTCTGTTCTTTCACAGAAGAATTGTTTCCTTCCCTGACCCGATTTTGCCTGTTTTCCTGATTTGTTTGATGACCTGTGGAATTTGTTTGGTTTCCCAGGTCGTTTGAAATTTGTGTCATTTTGTTTTTCTGTTACTTAATTTTTTTTGATGTCTCATGAAAAATCCCTCTCTTCCAATGTTATTGATAGAGAGGGATTTTATTTTAACTTTTAATAATAAACCTGTTCCGCTTTATTTGAATTCCATTCCTCTTCAAGATACCTGGCATCTTCCTCGTTGCGGGGTCGAACACCCATAACAATTTTACCATCTTTAACGCCTGATTCATAAAGCCGTGCACGTTCTTCGGGAATACCAGAACCTACTAATGCTCCAATTAATCCACCAGTAACACCTCCCGCGCCTGCGCCTGCCAAACCGGCTGCTAAAGGTCCGGCAATTATTATTCCCAATCCTGGAATTACCAAACTTGTTCCAATTGCAGCAATTACACCCACAGCTGCACCTACCACTCCACCGATTGCTGAACCTGCTCCGGCGCCTTCCATTGCTTTGGTTCCAACTTCGGTTTCACCTTTGGTGAAATGCTTTTTCCTTGTTTCATCCGACATCACTACATTAATGTCGTCTTTTGTATATCCTCTTTGGTGCAAAGTCTCATAAGCATTTTCGGTGCTTTCCCTGTCAGCAAACATTCCAGTTAACATTCTGCCCCTGTTATTTGTCATGTTTTCTTTCCTTCGATTTTCTTCATTCATTGTCGTGATTTTAAAATTGTTTGAATAAGGTGATAACTGAATATAATTTTACCTGTTTTTTAACCAGTACTTCTTATTCTTCTTCATCGGCTGCATCCACATTGATTGAATCTGATACTTCAGACAGTTTTTTATCTGCAGCCTTTTCTTCATTCAATGTTTCAACCAATAATGAAACCGCTTCCTCTTCTCCCAGTATTTTTGCGAATGATACAAGTGTTCCGTAAGACGCAATTTCATAATGTTCTACTTTTTGTGCTGCTGAAATAATAGCTGCATCACGCACAACACCTTCAGTTGTTTCCTGCATTATTTCTTCTGCTTCTTTGGTAAGACCGGCCATGGCTTCGCATTTTTTAGCTTCCGCTTTTTCTCCAATGGCTTCAAAGACATCTTCCACCCGTGACACCTGCATTTTGGTTTCTTCCAGGTGTTCTGAAAGTGCTTCCATCAATTCTTCAGAACTTGCATTCTTAATCAACTTTGGAATTGCTTTTGTCAATTCTTTTTCTGCCCAGTAGATGTCTTTTAATTCATCCACAAATAATTCACGAAGACCTGATGCCGCATCAGATTTTACACTAACTCCTTTTGAAGTTTTTTCCATTTTGTCGGAATTTGAATCTGTATTTTTCATGTTATTATAATTTAAATGATTTAAATATTTATTAAGCCAAAATTAGTTTGGTTCAACAAAGGATGTGTTACATAAATTGTGGAAAATGTTATATTATTCCCAAAGTACTGAGTGAAAACTATTCTCCTCCTTAACATTATTCAACATAAAATTTACCAACATAACGTGGGAACATAAATAAATAATACTGGAATTGCTACATTTCTTACCCTACCAATAGATTGGTTCTTAGAATAACTGCATTAACAAAATTGACCCTGTATTTTGTATTGGAATTTATACAATAGGAGGTATATTGGTGTTGCATGCATTCGATGGATATAAAACTATGAGGTTCGGGAAAAATATACATTCCTGTAAAAGAACAAAACAATTGAATTACTGTATTTGTAATAACATATTGAAAACTACTAATAAATAAGAACATGGAAAACAATTCCAATAAACTGAGTTACCAAAAAAAGGTATGGATTAAAGGGGGTATTTTTGCTTTAATTGTAATATTAATTTTACTTTTTAAAGCAACATTTAATGTTTTCCTGCTCATTTTAGCAGGGTCATTAATAGCCATTTTTTTTAGAGGATTAAGCGACTTACTGTGCAGTAAAACTAAGTGGAAAGAGGGTATATGTTTAGCTGTTACTGTAATAGGTACTCTCATTATTTTAATCGGTTTATTTTGGTTGATAGGTGCTAAAGTTCAAAGTCAAATTGTGCAATTGAGTGATACACTGCCAAAAACTATTGAAAATGCAAAAGCACAACTAAGTAATAACCCAATAGGTCAAAAGATAATTGAGAAAGCATCTTCACCACAAGCAATAAAAAAAGCACAAGGACTGGCAAGTACATTCCTCAAAAGTACATTTGGTGTATTTGGTGATATATATGTTGTTTTATTCATTGGTATTTTTTTTACTGTTTCACCCGGAATTTACAAAAAGGGAATTGTTCAGTTAATACCTGAAAAAGGGCAGCAAAAAGGAGAAGATGTGCTCAATAAACTGGGAGATAATTTAAAAAAGTGGTTACAGGGTAAAATGTTCTCCATGTTTGTTGTAATGGTTTTAACAGCCATTGGCTTAGCTATAATTGGAGTACCATTGTGGCTTGTATTGGCAATTATTGCAGGTTTACTTAGCTTCATTCCCAACTTTGGCCCCCTTATAGCTTTGATACCTGCTGTGCTTGTTGGTTTAATGCAAAGCCCTGCTACGGCAGCTATTATAGTAGGTTTATACATTGTAATTCAGGTTATTGAAAGTAATTTTATTACTCCACAGGTACAGCAAAAATTAATAAACATCCCGCCGGCACTCATCATTATAGCGCAAATATTAGTTGGTTCTTTTTCCGGTGGTTGGGGACTTCTGCTGGCTACTCCTTTAATGGTAATTATAATTGTATTGGTGCAGGAACTATATATAAAACAAAGGGATAAGAAAACAGCTTAACTGGTATTCGTCTGTAATTTCAAATTTCAGTGTCGTTGCTCGAAGTCCAAATTCCCAGATTTATCGGCACTGCTGTTTGCATTTTTCACACGCCACAAAGATATATCAAGTCTAACATTGAATTTGAATTTTCTGAAACAAGCGCCCTGCATTATGGACAGACTTTATTTTAAATTCCGTTTTAATTCATCAATCGACTTGGTAAGTGCAATAATTTCATTTTTCAATTCTTTTATATCTTTTGCGCCTGCTACCGGAGCATTTTTTTCCTCGGCATCGCGACCAATAAAAAACGTGGCAAAGGTAGCGGTGACATAACCAAAAATAGTGAATCCGAAAACCGTTATTAAAAACGCAAGTGTTCTGCCTTCGGTAGTGGCAGGATTAAATTCATTACCCGCCGTTATAATCTTCATAGCTGTCCACCATAAAGCCATGCCGTAACTGTTAAAACCAGGATTTGGGTTTTCAAAAGCATACATACCGGCAGCACCAGCAAAAATTACAATGAGAGTAATTGTAAAAACATAACCAAATGCTCTACGTTTCATTGTTGCACCAAGACTCTTCATACTCCTGTTAATGGAAGAAACAATTCGCACAAGTCTGAACCCACGTAAACCCCGCAACAACCGAACAAATCTAAAAATACGGAATACCCTTAATGCAGGAATAATAAGCGATATAGCAGTTAACCAGTTCTTTTTTAAAAAATAAACTTTCCCGGGTGCCAAAATAAATTTAATGATAAAATCAATGATAAAAATAATCCAGATGGCTATGCTTAAATATTCAAGCTGTTTGTTCAAACTCCATATTAATTCAACTATCAATAGAGCCAGCCATGCGAAACCCAGGAAAATCATCGGTCCTTCCAAAAGATTTTCTATTGACGTTAGCAATCTTTTTCTTTCGTTATTCAGTTGCTCTTTCATGCAAAATTTATAATTAAAGTTGGATAAGTATTTACTTTATGTGTTGTAAAAATATAGTTTACAGAGCTAAATTCATTTAAATAGTACTTCAAAAAAATGGGTTATTAAATTCCTTATAATTTATACTTTTTTGTAAATAATAAGCACATGCATCTCAACTTATACTTTGTTGTTCTCCGGAAGTAAGAAAGTAAATGTTGAGCCTATTCCGGGTTTTCCTATAGCTGAAATTGAGCCGTGGTGAGCCATGATAATTTTTTTACAGATAACCAAACCAATTCCTGTACCTTCGTATTCTGATTTGCCATGTAACCGTTGGAAAATTTCAAATATTTTGTGTTCGTATTGTTGTTCAAAGCCAATTCCATTGTCGGTGATTGCAATTTTCCAAAAGAAACCGTATTGGTTTTCCCGTCCTTCATTTTCACTGTTATTCACTTTTTCAGCGGTAATATTTATCAATGGAGCCTCATTCTTTTTGGAGTATTTAAGTGAGTTGCCGATTAAGTTCACAAACAATTGATGCATTTGTACTTGTATTGCATCAATGGTTGGCAAATGATCGGATTTTATAATTGCATTTTTCGCTTTTATTGATTCGTGCAAAGTTAGTTTAACCTCATTTAAGGTTTTGTTCAAATCCGTTTTTACAAAAAGCAGTTCAGCATTGTTGGTTCGGGAATAACTAAGTAGAGATGTAATTAAATTTTGCATTCGTTGAGCCGCAGCATTTATTCGTTTAAAATAATCTTTTGCTTTGTCGGATAAATGGTTTGCTTCTTCATTAATAATTCGTTTTGAAAATCCCTGAATTTTTCGCAATGGTTCTTGCAAATCATGGCTTGCAACATAATTGAAAGAAGCAAGTTCAGCGTTGGCATTTTCAAGTTCAATATTTTTTGCTTTTAATTCTTTTGATGCTTCTACATCACTGGTTATGTCCTGCACTGTCCCAATGAGAATATAGTTGCCCCCCTCTCCTGAAAAGTTACCGCTTGAACGGAAGTGTTTGACATTGCCCAATTTGCTTATGATGCGATAAGGTGTGTCAACCAAGGCCTCAATTTTTATGGTTTGATCTTTACTGTTTATTACTTTTTGCAAATCATCAGGATGTATGAAGGAACGAAATTTTTCAAGGGTGGGAGTAAACTCTTGTGGTTCGCAATCCAACAAACGGAATAAGTTGTTTGAATATACCAGTTCCTTGGTTGTTATATTCCATTTATAACTACCCAACGCGGCAATCTTCTCAGCAATTTCAAAGGTGTGGTTTTGTATCAGCAATTCTTTAGTCCGTTCTTTTACTTTTCTTTCCAATTCTTCGGTAAAGTTTTTTTGTTCGGTAATATCGGTATTTGTTCCTATCCATCGTTCAATATTCCCTTTACTGTCAGTTACCGGATATGCCCGGCTAAGAAACCAACGATATTCACCATCATATCTGCGCAATGGAAAAGTTATTTCAAAAGCTTCATTGTTTTTCCATGCTTCTTTTACAAACGCAACTACTTTTTGAATGTGGTCAGGATGATGCACTTTTTTCCATCCCCAACCTTCCATTTCTTCAATTGTGGTTCCGGTATAATCATACCACCGCTGGTTATACCAGTAAATCCATCCGTCACCATTGGCGATCCAGGCAAGGTTTTGAATACTGTTGGCGAAAGTGCGGAACTGTTCTTCACCTTTGGCTAAAGCCTCGGTAATTTTTTTTTGATTGTCAATTTCAGTGCTGGTTCCCAACCAACCGATAATTACACCCTCATTGTTTTTTTGAGCAATACCCCGGGTAATATGCCAGCGGTACTCGCCACTATGATGACGAACACGCTTTTCAATTGTAAGATCTTCTCCGGTTTGAATCGAATGATTCCATTGACTTAATTCTCTTTCCAGGTCGTCCGGAAAAATTATTCTCTGCCATCCTTCGCCTTCCAGTTCATCAAAGGTAAATCCAGTGTAATCAAGAAAGTATTTGTTAAAGAAATTTTTTCTGCCATCGGGGGTGGCCGTCCATAACATGTGAGGAATAGTTTCAGACAACGTTCTGAAACGCACTTCGCTTTCTTCAATTTGTTTTTTTGACAGAAAATGTTCAGTTACTTCGGTTATGAATACAGTTATACCTGTAACCATACCATAAATATCCCTGTAGGGCTGAAATACTATATTGAGATAAGATTCTTCCTGCATTCCGTTGCGAACCAGATTGACTTTTATCTCCAATCCTTCGTAAGGCACTCCGGTGCTGTACACTTTGTCAAGCAACTGTGGTAGTATCTGATTTTTTAATTCCGGTACTCCTTCCTGAAATGGTTTATTGAGAATGCTTGTATCTTTTCCCAATAACTTAAGCATTCTTTCGTTGGCAAAAGTAACTATCATTCCTGGTTCTTTAAAGATAGCAATTGCCATAAGAGATTGTGAGAGTATGTTGCTTAAAAGCTTTTCGCTTATTTCTATTTGTTGTTTGGCTTCTTGCAAGAGTTTATTGCTCTCCGTTATTGTTACGCGTTCATTTGTCTCCTTTTGTAACCGGAAAAAGAAAAAAGTTATAACAATAATGGACAATAAGGATAGTGAAAATAAAAAAATGGGAGTAATGGAGGCAGTATTATCTTTATAGTTGGTTCGTTCAGTTACAAGTTTATCTTCAGTTTCCAGCATAAGTAAGATTTGAGATCTTATTTCATTCATTTTATTATTGTCCTGTAACAAAGCTTCCTTTATCAACGTGTTGCTGGGTATGTTTTTCAGTAAAGAAAGATTCGTGTTCAGAAGTGCATATCTTTCATCAACAATAGATTTTAGTTTCTGTAAATTCTCCTGTTGCCTGATATCGCTAATGAGTGAACTCAGTGTAACAAAATCAGGTCTGATGTCCTCATTTGTATTTGTCAAAGGTTGTATAAAAACCGAATCCCCGGTGAGCAAATAACCACGTTGCTTAATTTCGGCATCTTTAAGGTTGGTAAGAACATCAGCAATTGCATTCTTTACCCTGTTAACATGCATCAAATCCTCAACGGGTTTATTATAATGCAAAATCCTGTTAAAAGAAACATAAGCAACTACAACCAATACTCCTGTAAGAAGTATAAACAAATACGTTGAATTGTTTTTCGATAGTTGTTTCATTCGTTGAAAGCACTACAGGTTGAGTATAAAATTTTCTTTGTTAAATCCCGAAGTATGGTATTGCCAGTTAATGTTAATTGCTTTATCTAAAATAATTTTCAACTCTTCAAAGTCATTGGGTTTTTTAATATAAATATTTGCACCCATAATAAATGTTTCTTCAATATCTTTTTCCGATCCTGAGGTTGAATAAATTGCAATCGAAATGTCATCGAGTTTTTTATTCATCCTGATTTCTTTTAAACATTCCATTCCACTTTTGCGTGGCATGTTCAGGTCAAGGAAAATAAGGTTTGGTAAGCGGGTTTCTGAATCATTGAGGTAATCCATTAATTCCACACCATCGTTAACCATGTGGACAACAGTTTTAATTTTAACCTTTTCAATAGCATCTTTAAAAAAAAGACGGTCATCATCATCATCATCTGCGAGAATTATGCGAAGCACTTCGTGTTTCATTTTTATCCGGCTTTAGTTAAAAATTTATTTTTGAAATGTAAAATCTGTTTCCTTTCTTTTTTTAATTATTCTCTGAAAAGCTGAAGGAGTTAATCCTGTACTTTTTTTGAATTCAGTAGATAAATGTGCGACACTGCTGAAGTTTAACTTCCATGATATTTCTGTAAGTGTATATTTACCTTCAATAATTTCCTGCTTTGCCCTTTCAATTTTTTGAAGAATGATGTAATTTTTTATGGATGTAAAAGTTACTTCTGAAAATATAGCTGCTATATAATTGTAACTTTTATCCAATTTTTTTGACAGGTATGCAGAAGCCGTTATTGTTGAAAGCGAATCTTCAATATAAACCATTTCAACAATGGCATCTTTAATTTTTTGAGTAAAAACATTTTTGGGATCGTCAATTATTTCAATTGAGTATTTTTTTAAGTTTGTTTCAAGCTCTTTATATTTTTTATGAGAGATGGATTCGTTAATCTCTATTTCACCCCACCCCGTAAATGAATAAGGTAATTGTAACTTGTCCAATTGTTCCTGCAAAATAATCTTACAAATAGTGTGTATGTCGCATTTGACGTTTATTTTCATCACAGTTAATATTAAATATTTTTCAACTTCGCCAAGTGGGTTATTAAAAACTTTAATTGTAGAAAAGTAAATTAATATACTAATATAAGTCAATTTAGTTGATTATTATTTAAGGTTTGCCAAATAGTGGCAGTTAATATCAGAAGAAAAATAATTTTTACCACGGATGTAATATTTTGTAAATTATAAATGGAAATATGTAATACTCTTATGTTTTAATAAACTTATTTTGTATTATCATTTTGGCTAATGTGTTTCCAAATTTAACTATTTGAAATATTTCAAATATGATCCAAATAAATGCAAATGAATGAGTATCTCCTAAATGCCCCGGTTTTAGCGTGGTTCAATAAAAATACGGTAAGTCATCTCCGTTTGCCATTCTCATTTTTCCTGATGCCCGTATTTTTATTTGCACTAAGCCAGGTCAATCATATTGATTGGCTAAAAACAATTTTAGCTTTCATTATTTTACATATTCTGGTTTTCCCTTCCAGCAATGGATATAACAGTCATCAGGATCGCGACGAAACAAGTATAGGAGGCCTTAGAAATCCACCTAAAGTAACAGCAAAGCTTTATTATGCAACTTTATTAATGGATTCACTCGCGCTGTTGGCAGGTTTAATAATTTCTATCTATTTCTCATTGCTATTATTTGGGTTTATAATTATGTCACGCGCATATAGTTACCGCAAAGTTAGGTTAAAGAAATATCCTGTTACCGGATTCTTTGTTGTGTTTGTTTTTCAGGGAGCATATATTTATTTCATGTCACTGGCTTCTATGAATAATTTTAACGGTGTGGAATTATTTTCAGTCGGCTCCGTTATTTGTATGGCCATTTCCAGTTTATTTATCGGAAGCATATATCCTTTAACTCAAATCTATCAGCATGAAGCTGATAAAAACGACGGAGTAATTTCATTAAGTTACATGCTTGGTTATACCGGCACTTTCGTGTTTTCAGGAATATTGTATGCGATTGCCACTCTTCTGCTTTTCTATCATTTAAAAATGAAAAACCAACCGCTTGCGATTGCAATATTTCTTGTGATGATGCTTCCTGTAATTTACCGTTTGGGTGTTTGGTTTGCCAAAGTACGAAAGAATACAAAACATGCTGATTTTGATAATACAATGGCCATGAATTTACTGACCTCTGTAATCATGAACCTCTATTTTTTAATTTTAATATTGAATCGTTATGAAAACTGGTTTTGATACAAGCAGAATAATTTCAATTGGAACAGCTGTGCCTGATTATTCGTCAAGCCAGGAAACCATCCTGAGTTTTATGCAGGAAGCTTATCAGGATGTAGTTGCTTCGCGTAAACTGAAAGTATTGTTCCACCAAAGCGGCATAAGCAAGCGGCATTCTGCAATTCCTGATTTTTCCGAATCTGATGAACGAACACTTTTTCCAGCAAATCACGAATTACCCGACGTTGCAAAACGAATGGATGTTTTTAAACAAAATGCTTTGCCATTGGCAGTAAAGGCTGTGGAAAAGGCATTTACAAATATTCAGGCTCAGGTTCGCGATTTCGGAATTACCCATTTGATTACAGTCACCTGCACCGGGATGTATGCGCCGGGTATTGATGCTGAACTGATGCACGAATTGGATCTGTTGCCGGATACGTTTCATACTTCATTGAACTTTTTAGGTTGCAACGCAGCTTTCCCTGCCTTGAAAATGGCTGACAGTTTTGTAAAATCACATTCCGATGCACGCGTGCTTGTAGTGTGTGTCGAACTGTGCACATTACATTTCCAGCCGAAAAGCAACAGTGACAACCTGCTTTCGAATACAATTTTTGGTGATGGGGCTGCAGCGGTTATATTGGTTTCCGATGAAATGGCAACTGCCGCGAATCTGAAAGGTTTTTCCCTCACTGGTTTTTGCCCTTTGTTATTAAAAAGAGGAAAAAATTTGATGGGTTGGAATATTACACCATTAAATTTTGAAATGATACTGAATGCAGGAGTCCCTGATTTTTTGGGCGAAGAAATCGATGAATTGATGGAACTGGTGTCAGCAAAATTAAATGTTACACAACCAGCAATTCATCATTGGGCAGTTCACCCGGGTGGTAAAAAAATACTTGATACCATTAAACGAAAATTACAAATGACTGACAACGAACTGAGTTGTTCTTACGATATACTGCGTAATTATGGTAATATGTCATCGCCCACAATCCTGTTTGTATTGAACGAAATATTGAATAAAAAAATCATGAATGGACAAAAAATATTGGCGATAGGATTTGGACCTGGCATCAGCATCGAAACCGCTTTATTTGTCTGCAATGGTTTCGTTTAAAAGCAGATCTGTTCAGTCGGAATTAATGGATGTTCCGGATTTACCCGAAAAGTTACTGTATAAAAATTTGGGCGAACTCGATACCATGAACCGAAACACTGGTGGTCATGAAATTTCTTTGGAGGGAATTAAGAGGCTGGTGACCGACCGGCAGAAAACTTACCACATTGTAGATTTGGGTTGTGGCAGTGGTGATGCATTGAAGCACATTGCAAAATGGGCACGTGAAAACCTGTATAGTGTAAATCTCACAGGTGTGGATAAGAACCCGGATGCCATTAAATACCTTCAAAAACATACTGCCGAATTCCCTGAAATTAAAGGAATTACAGCAGATTATAAAAATTATCTTCAAAGTTGTTCCTTTGTAGATGTGGTTCATTGTTCGCTGTTTTGCCATCATTTGAGTGACAATGAACTACACAATCTGTTTTTGATCCTTAAATCCATTACTACTGAAGGTTTTGTAATCAATGATCTGCACAGGAATCCTATTGCATATTATGGGGTGTGGCTGATTACAAGGATGCTAAACGGATCTTCCCTGGCAAAACATGACGGACCGGTTTCGGTTATCAGGGCATTTAAACGTTCGGAACTGGAGAATTTACTTCTTAATGCAAGTCTGTCCAACTTTTCTATTCATTGGAAATGGCCCTTCAGGTATCTTGTAGTGGTTAAAAACAGTGTTAAATCACCTGAACAGTGACGAATAACTTATATTCCACAGATGTTCTTATTGTTGGAGCCGGGCCAGTGGGTCTGATGATGGCTTGTCAACTGGCACAGCACAAAATTTCATTTAGAATAATTGACAAAAAAGCTTCAAATGCAATTTGTTCAGGCGCGCTGATTATGCATGCGCGTACCCTGGAAATTTTTCAGCAAATGGGTTTGGCCGAAAAAGCAATAAAAGCTGGAATAATTGCCAGAACCTTGAACATCAGCTTTGATAAAAAACAGAGCATTGTCCTTGACTTCAGCAATGTTGGTAAAAACCTAACCCGTTTCCCATTTCTCCTGATGCTGGAGCAGTGGCGTACAGAAAATCTGCTGGAAGAATTCTTAACGAACCATGATCGGCAAGTTGAAAAAAAAACTGAATTGATTGCTTTTACTCAACAGAACGAACTTGTGATGTCCGAAATAAGAAAGCCCGACGGAAGTATTGAAGTGATTAAGTCAAGATTTATGATAGGTGCCGATGGCAGCGACAGTAAGGTCCGGACACAACTTAATATTCCTTTTCCGGGTAAAACTCACAAGCCACTACTTTTTATAACCGATTGCGAAGCCCGGTTGCCTGTATCAACAAATGAAATATTATTTTGCGTTTTCGAAAAAATATACTGCAGGATTTTTCCCGCTCATTGCCAACAGGCGGCGCGTTGATGGACTTATCCCTGTATTGCAGGGGAAGCAGGAATTGAGTTTTAATGATGTAAAGGATTTTTTTCGATGGAATTCTGATTTAGGTGTAGAATTAGAAAATCCCCAATGGTTTTCGGTATTCCGATCCCATTCACGTTGTGCAAATACCTTCAGGCAAAAACGCTGCTTCCTGACAGGCGATGCCGCTCACATACACAGTCCGGTGGGAGCACAGGGAATGAATACGGGCATTCAGGATTCATTTAACCTTGCATGGAAATTAGCGTTTTATATTCATAACCAAGCACCTGAAGATTTATTGAATTCCTATGAAGATGAACGCCGGCAGGTGGCATTGAATGTAATTCGCTATACGGATTTAACCTATTCCTTTATAACAGAAAATTCCAGGTTGAAAAGATTTTCTGCGTTTGCAATGTGCGCCTTTAATCCTGCAACTGTATTTAAAATGGTTCACAAAAAACAAAAAAATAAATACCCGCGTTTTCACATGGATTTCCGGAATTGGTATCAGCTACAGTAATAAAAATCAAAATAAATTATCGCATGAGGATTTTCCAGCTCACGCTCCAATTCCCGGTGATCGATTGCCATACCTGGTATTTGAAACCGAGGGGATAACTGTAGATTTATTCGATATTTTAGACCCGCGGAAGTTTACTCTTTTGGTTTTTGGAATGAAGGAAATACCTGAAACTTTTCAAAAAGTTATAGATGAATACATCAGTATTATTTCAATTAAGCACATACAAACCGAAGCCGGTACTTTGCAGTTGTTCGAATCATTAGGCATTAAAAATGAAGGCTGGTATCTCATTCGTCCGGATATGCATATAGCATTGCGAAGCAATGAGTTGCATTTAACAGCATTGAGTGATTATATTAAAAATTATCTGAAATGAATTTCCGTGGCTTTGAGTTTGAGGATCAACCCTGGTTTCCCGCAATTATAAGGGATAGCATGACTGATTATTTGCGATTTCTATTTCGTGAATTTAAACTTTATCAGCCCATATTGCCTGTTTTAAAAGACGCACTTACGAAAACGCAAACAAATCATATTCTTGATTTATGTTCAGGAAGTGGCGGCGCAGTTGAGCTAATTTATGATGATTTGATGGTTACATTCGATAAGGATGTTAAAATTATATTATCGGATCTCTTCCCCAGTGAATTGACTTACCAGTATTTAAGTGATAAAACTCATGGTGGTATTTCAGGCGTTAAAACTCCGGTTGATGCGGCTGATGTTCCTTCTGATATTAAAGGATTCAGGACAATTTTTTCAGGATTTCATCATTTTAAAAGACAAAAAGCAACCGAAGTTCTGAAAAATGCAGTTGAGGCAGAGGCGGGAATAGCAATTTTTGACGGTGGCAATAAAAGTTTATGGATGATTTTGCTTATTGTTATAGGCCACCCTATTCTGCTGGTGTTATGCACGCCGTTTTTCAAGCCATTCAGGTTATCGCGGTATATTTTTACATACCTGATCCCAGTTATCCCTTTTTGTACAGTTTGGGATGGTGTCATTTCCATTATGAGACTTTACAGTCCGAAAGAAATGTTACAAATTGCACTGAACGCCAACAATGAAAATTACTTCTGGACTTCGGGTAAAGTAAAAAACAAATTTGGGATGAGTATTGCCTATCTGGTTGGATATCCACGGAAAATGTAAAATATTTTAATCTTTCATTTAAGTTAAATTTAAACATAAAATGCAGTAATAACAGCCAGCAACAAACAGTATTGTTTAAGGTAATTCCTTTAGTAACAAATTGTTTAATCCTTCTTTTAAAAAACAATGTTCTTGCCGCATATTGGCATAATTCTTTAAATTTGCGGTGATTTAAATATAATGAATACGAATTTATCCAGATTAGCGGAATATTTTAATGTCGAGAAATTTAGAAATAACAACAGAATTGTTGTATTTCTTGTGTGTTTGACAATTGCCACAACGCTGTGGTTTTTAAATGCCTTAAGCAAAGATTATTCAGCTGAAATTTCATATCCTGTGAAATTTATTAATTCCCCGGCCAACCGCTTTATGGCCGAAAAAATGCCATCCAAACTTAATATGGAAATTAATGGACAGGGATTTACATTGCTGCGGATTAAAATGCTTCCTTTCACAACAATTAAAATTGATGTCGATAACATTACTAAAAATCTGGATTCTAATTCGGGAACCTATAATATTACAACCAGTAACCTTATCCCACAAATTACTGAACAGTTGAACGGTGAAATAAAAATAACAAAGATTAATCCCGACGTTCTCAACATTGTTTTAGATAGTTTAGCAACGAAAACCGTACCTGTTGAATTGGATGTAAATGTTGATTTTGAGCCGCAGTTTAATTTAAAATCGCCTGTTTCAACAATCCCCAAAGAAGTTAAAATTACCGGCCCCGCAATTCTTTTACGCAAAATATCAGTAATAAAAACAAAGGTGAATATTATGAATAAGCTCAATTCAAGTTTCAAACAGGAGATTGAACTGATTCATCCTGATAAAATAACTGTTTCGCCGGAAAAAGTGAATTTGTTAATTGATGTTGAAAAATATACCGAGAAAGTATTGAGAATCCCAATTGAAATACTGCATAAACCTAAAAATGCGCATATAAAAATATTTCCTTCAGAGCTAAAAGTTGTTTTTTCAGTGGGTCTCAGTCGGTTCGAGAATATTAAAGTTTCTGATTTTGGTGCTTCCGTTGATTATGATTCAATAGTAAAAGATGTGAACTACCTGTCAGTTAATCTTTATAAAAAACCCATCTTTATTGAAGACCTGCGTTATGTACCCGAAAGGGTAGAATTCCTAATTGAAAGGAATTAAATCGTAAATTTAATTTCAATCACAATCAAATGACCGTCAAAATTGGTATAACAGGAGGTATTGGCAGTGGAAAAACAACAGTTTGCAAAATATTCAAATTGCTTGGTATTCCTGTTTTTCAAGCAGACCTGGTTGCAAAAGAACTTTTAAATACAAATAGTGAAATTAAAAATGGACTTGTTCAACTCTTTGGAAATAATATTTATGAACCTAATGGTAAGGTGAACAAAAAAATGCTTGCCGATCTCATTTTTAATGATGAAAATTTACTGGAAAAAGTAAACAATATGGTTCATCCCGAAGTAAGAAATGAATTCAAATTGTGGCTTGAAAAACAAAACTCAAAATACGTAGTTCATGAAGCAGCCATTTTATTCGAAAGTGGATTTTATGAGATGATGGATTTCAATATTTTGATTTCAGCCCCCGAAGAAATATAAGAATTGAAAGGGTTGTTAAAAGAGATAATATTCAGCCTGAAATGGTTGAATCGAGAATAAGAAAACAGTGGAACGATGAAGAAAAACGCAAATTAGCAAACATTGAACTTGTAAATGACAACAAACATTTATTAATTCCACAAATATTAGAAATAGACAATAAATTAAAAACAGATGGCAAAATTTGGTAAATGGATAGGCGCCGGACTTGGTGCTTTTGCAGGTGGCCCAATTGGGGCAATTATAGGTTTTACTGTAGGTTCGATGATAGATGAAAATTCGGATGCAATTAAAACTGCAACGAGAACCGGTTACTCCGGACAAACCACTACAGGTGGTTATGTTATGAGTTTGCTCGTTTTAACGGCAGCCGTAATGAAAGCCGATGGAAAAGTATTGAAATCGGAATTGGACTATGTTAAAAAATTTATGGTACACAATTTCGGGGAAGCATCGGCAACAGAAGCGATACGAATGCTGCGTGATTTGCTCGAACAAACTATTCCGGTAATTGATGTTAGTAACCAAATAAAACGAAATATGAACTATTCGGCACGGTTGCAACTGCTCCATTTTCTGTTTGGAATTGCCCAGGCTGATGGAAATGTAGATAAAAACGAAAGGGATTTAATAGCAGTCATCAGCCGTGAAATGGGGTTGACAGACAAAGATTTCGAGTCGATTCAGGCTATGTTTGTTCACAATACTGAATCCGACTACAAAATTCTTGAAGTTGAACCTACTGCCACTAATGATGAAATTAAAAAAGCATTCCGAAGGATGGCAATGAAATATCACCCCGATAAAGTAAGTACTTTGGGTAACGATGTTGAAAATGCGGCAAAAGAAAAATTCCAGAGTGTAAACAAAGCATACGATAACATTAAGAAAGAACGGAATATTTTGTAACGCAAAGTATAAAGAATCAGAAAAATGAAAATAATTTCAACAAATATTGGCGAATCCAGAATGGTTAACTGGAATGGCAAAGAAGTTCAAACAGGTATTTTTAAATTCCCCGTTGATGAACCCATTTTTTTGGGAACCGAAGATGTTGAAAAAGACAATGTAATTGACCGCCGGTACCACGGTGGAGTTGATAAAGCGTGTTACCTGTACTCTGCAGATCATTACAATTACTGGCAAAACCTCTACCCAAACCTCGAAATGCCCTGTGGAATTTTTGGTGAAAATCTTACTGTTGAGGGATTACACGAAGCGAGAGTAAACATTGGTGACATTTTTAAAATTGGAGATGCTGTTGTTCAGGCAACACAACCCCGCCAGCCCTGTTTTAAATTAGAATTCCGTTTTAACGACACAAGGATTGTCAGGCAATTTATTGACTCGGGCTTTGCCGGAGTTTATGTTCGGGTAATTAAAAATGGAAATGTAAAAACCGGCGATTCAATGGAATTGATTGAACGGAAAAAATCCATTTCAATTCAAAAAGTGTATGAGTTGATTTATACTGATTTATTACAAAAAGAAGCCGTTTTAATTGCTGTAAACGACCCATTTATTGCCGACAGCTGCCGGCGCAGTTTACTAAAAAGATGGGGAAGTGAGATTGAATAAAATCTTAATTCCGGCCAATTCTTTTAGGGATCAAATCTGCAGGCAACTTAATTTCTACAAAATCACCATCATCCCATTTTCTTAAAATCTGTGTATAACTGCCGGGAATTGTAACGTATTTAACCTTCCACTCGGTTACTGTTGCCCCCTGTGCCCATTCCGGTATGCGAATAAATAATTCGATATAACGTTTCTTTTCCATTTTAAATTTAATCTGAATATTTCCCGACTCCGGATAATTGCTTTCCTGTGTAATTTCAACTGCTCCCTTCATTGAATGTTCATATTTTATCGTTGCATTTGCAAACAGGTTTATATAAATCTGGTCCAGGTCTTTGGTAAAGATCCAGGGGGTAACATCTTTTTCAATTTCTCTGTATTCCGATTCATCAAACAAATAAGCACTTTGATAAATTGTTTCTTCCAATTCCGCGGCATATTTTGTATTTCCCGTTATTTCAAGTAAAAAACCTGTAATTTCAATCCACTGTTTTACATTTTCAGTATTGAAATTCTCATTTTGTTTTTGAAGACCACTCCATAAATTCTCTAATTCAGAAAGATTAAAAGTCGAATTTTGATCATCAAATTTTTTCTTCTCCTGAAACAGTTTTTCCAGTTCCTTACCGAAATCGCTTTTTGCAACAGAATCATTAAAAGCAGTATATCCAACCGGGAGAAACGAACGATTTAAAACAACATTATCAGCGGCCACTTTTTCAGAAATTTTTTGAGGAAACTGATTGGGATGGGAACATGAAAAAAAGACAAAAAGCAAGGCAGAGAAAACAATTCTGTATTTTAAGAACATATATTTATTTTTATTTCAAATAGAATAACAGAATTCTTTTTGTGGTGTTCAAATGTTGCCGGTAAATCTTACAGAAAATAGGAATGCTCCTGAAATTTAAGATGTAAGTTTTTGATTTACTGCAACTCAAAGCAGAAATAATAAATCCATATATTTGCGGCTTAAATTGAAAAATATTTGTTTTGGCTATGATCCAACTCAAAAACATTGATTTTAAGGAAATCTGGCAGGATATTAAAGAGGCTATCGCGGGTTCTGAACGTGATTTTACAACCACTACTCTCGGTCGCGCTATTTTTATACTTGCAGTACCAATGGTTTTGGAAATGGTAATGGAGTCGGTTTTTGCCGTTGTCGATATTTTCTTTGTATCGAAACTGGGACCAAATGCAGTGGCAACTGTTGGGTTAACAGAATCGGTAATGACAGTTGTTTATTCAATTGGTATGGGATTAAGCATGGCTACAACTGCATTGGTATCGCGCCGCATTGGCGAGAAAAAGAAAAAAGAAGCTGGCGTTGTTGCATATCAGGCCATACTTCTCGGGGTTACAATCTCTTTTTTACTTGCAATCCCCGGAGTATTTTTTGCCAAAGATTTCCTCAAAATTATGGGGGCAACCGACACAATGTCAAACGAAGGATATTTATATCCGATGGTAATGTTTGGCAGTAACATGGTTATAATGTTGTTGTTTATTATCAATGCTGTTTTTCGCAGTTCCGGTGATGCTGCTGTGTCAATGCGGGTAATGTGGTTTGCCAATATCATCAATATAATACTCGATCCGTTGCTGATATTCGGACTTGGCCCGTTCCCTGAAATGGGTATTGTGGGTGCCGCCGTTGCCACAACAATTGGCCGCGGAATGGCAGTTGTATACCAGTTTTATTTGTTGTTTTCAGGTAGCCACCGCATACGTTTGTATTTTGATAGCCTGAAAATAAAATTCGCTGTAATGCTTCAGATACTAAAAATATCAGGGGGTGGAATTTTGCAAAATTTAATTGCAACTTCAAGCTGGATTTTTTTAATCCGCATTATAGCAGTTTCAGGTCCCGAAGCACTGGCCGGTTATACAATAGCTATCCGAATCATTATTTTCCTTTTGCTTCCGGCCTGGGGTTTAAGCAATGCCGCAGCCACACTGGTAGGGCAAAATCTGGGTGCAAAACAACCCGAAAGGGCAGAAAAAGCAGTCTGGGCAACCGGATATGCTAATATGGCTTTTATGGGAACTATGGGACTTCTGTTATTTATCTTTCCTGAAGTATGGGTCAAACTGTTTATTTCTGATGTTGCAGTTGTTGAAAACGGTGTTCTGGCGTTGCGCATTATCAGTACAGGATTTCTGTTTTACGCCCTGGGAATGGTGATGATGCAAGGTTTTAACGGAAGTGGTGACACAGTTACTCCCTCAAAAATCAACTTTGTAAGTTTTTGGCTTTTTGAAATTCCGTTGGCGTGGTTGCTTGCAATTGTTTTAAATATGGGCCTCACCGGCGCAAGTATTGCAATTGTCTCTGCCGAAACTTTATTGGCCCTGATTGCACTTTACCTTTTCAGAAAAGGAAAATGGAAGTTGAGGAAGGTCTAAATCTGTTTTGAGTTCACCGCCTGATAATTCAATTCTGCTTCGGAATAATTTTTTCCCGCCTTGGAGTAATTCATTTACTCCGCGGAGTAATTCTTTCCCGCCTTGGAGTAATTCATTTATTCCACGGAGTAAATGTTTCCCGCCTTGGAGTAATTCATTTATTCCACGGAGTAAATGTTTCCCGCTTCGGAGTAATTCATTTATTCCACGGAGTAATTCTTTCCCGCCTTGGAGTAATTCATTTATTCCACGGAGTAATTCTTTCCCGCCTTGGAGTAATTCATTTATTCCACGGAGTAAATGTTTCCCGCTTCGGGGTAATTCGTTTATTTTTTATTCTTTCGGAGTTCAGAGCCTCCAATTCCGGGCTCAGAGCTGCAAATTCCGGGATTGGAGCCGCAAAGTTTGAGCTCAGAACCGCAAATCCCGGGATCGGAGCTGCAAATTCCGGGCTCAGAACCGCAAATTTCGAGCTCAGAGTCGCAAAGTTTGAGCTCGGAGCTGCAAATTCCGAGCTCAGAGCCGCAAATTTTGAGCTCGGAGCCGCAAATTTCGAGCTCAGAGCCGCAAAGTTTTAGCTTGGAGCAGTGTATAATTAGTTCGAATCTGCAACAGGCATGCACGTATTGATTTTACTACATCATGCAAGGTTTTCCCATCAGAAACAAGGCAAAACGACATATGTTAAAATGAGTGAATCATGCTTTTATAATAAAAAAATACTATTTTTATTTCTTTACAAATCGCTACAAACCTAGAATCAAATGAATTATTCAGTGATAACCGGATTATTGCAAAACGTTTCAATATTGCTTGCTTTTGCAATATTATATGGGTTTTTCAAAATAAGTATTTATAGAGCAAAACACTTTCTTAACCAGATTGGCTTTGGTATTGTAATTGGCATTTTCGGCATTTTCCTCATTTCTACCCCGTGGATTAACGTTCCCGGAATCACCTTTGACACACGATCTGTTTTGCTCTCGGTTACAGGATTGTTTTTTGGCCCTGTGCCAACATTTATTGCCATGCTGGAAACAGGTGCATTCAGAATTTTTATAGGTGGAGACGGAGTAAACATGGGTCTGGCGGTTATTGTAACTTCGGGTTCTGTTGGATTATTGTGGCGTCATTTCAGGCCAAACTGGGAAAAGAATAAATATCATTTGGAGTTAATTACAATGGGGTTCGTCGTCCATTTTCTTATGATTTTATGTGTGTTTCTTTTACCTTCAGAAATGGTTTTTAATACCATGAAAAAGATTGCCTTTATAGTTGTTGCAGTTTATCCGTTAATTACATTGTTGGTCGGAGCTGTTATAAAATATCAGTTGAAAACATGGAATATAAAACAGGAACTTGATTTAACTGAACAACGATGGAAATTTGCAACCGAGGGCGTTGGTGATGGTGTTTGGGACTGGAATTTTAAAACCGATGAAATTTACTTTTCGAAAATATGGAAAGAAATGTTGGGGTACAACGAAACCGAAGTTGGCAATACACTTAATGATTGGGTTGAACGTGTTCATCCCGATGACATTGATCAGGCCCAAAATGGTGTAAACAATCATTTAAAGGGTTTAACTCCTGAATATCAAAACGAGCACAGATTATTGTGCAAGGATGGCACATACAAATGGATACTTGACAGGGGCAAAATTATTGAGCGCGATGAAAATGGAAATCCATCCCGTTTAATTGGTACACACACTGATATCTCTGAAAGAAAAAAAACAGAAAAAGAACTCCACGAAAACAGAAATTTCCTAAATAGTATAATCAATAACATTCATTCATTTATTTATGTTACTGATTTGGCCGGAAAATTTATTCTTGTAAATCACAAATTTGAAAGAGTATTTCAACTGCAAAACGAAAATATTATTGATAATCCCCGGGAAGTAATGATGTCAAAAGAATTTGCTGAACAACACAGAAAAAACGATTTGCTTGTAATAGATTCAGGAAATAGCATTACGCTGGAAGAAGAAAACATGGAAGCTGATGGGAAACATTACTATCAAACAGAAAAATTTCCGCTTTATGATGAAAATAATAAAATATTTGCTGTTGGTGGAATCTCAACTGACCTTACCGAAAGGAAAAAAGTTGAAGAAGAAATTATAAGACTGAACAACCAACTGGAACAAAAGGTCGAAGAACGGACAAAGGAACTTGAATCAAAAATTTCTGAAATTCAGCGCATGAACGATTTATTTATCGGACGCGAATTGAGGATGATTGAATTAAAGGAAAAGATAAAGATACTGGAAGATAGCTTAAATGATAAAACTAAAAATTAGGTAATGAAGAATCAAATCATCAACTTAATTGATTTTGAAAAGGTAAATGTTTTGCTTGAAGGATTTAATCAAACCACAGGATTTGTCACTGCAATTCTCGACCTGGATGGAAATATACTTTCAAAATCAGGTTGGCAACCAATTTGTGCCGAATTCCATCGTATTAATCCTGAAACAGCTGATAAATGCAAAAAAAGTGATACTGTTTTGGCCGCGAAAATGGCATTTGGAGAAAAATACCATTTCTACAAGTGCCTGAATGGACTTATAGATGTTGTAATACCCATTGTAATAAAAGGGGAACACATTGCCAATCTTTTTACAGGACAATTCTTTTTCGAAAAGCCTGATTATTCCATTTTTACCAAACAAGCAAAAAAATATGGGTTTAGCGAGAAAACTTATATGGATGCCCTTGAAAAAGTCCCGGTTAAGTCGAAAGAAAATGTTAAAACTGCGATGGAATTTCTTTTAAATATGACTGAATTAATTGTTGAGATGACTGTTCAGCAATTGGATCAAATTCAACTGAATAAAGCCATTCAGGAAAACCAGCTTAAATTGAAAGAGCAAAACCATAAACTTCAAATTGCCATTGAAAACGCTGAAAAGAGTGAGAACTACCTCAACAATGTCATCAACAACATGGGCGACCCTGTTTGTGTAAAGGACGACCAAAGTAGAATACTTATTGCCAACGATGCATTTTGTAATATTTTTAATGCGACCCGGGAGCAGATTATTGGCAAAACACTTGCCGAAAACGTTTCTGAAGAAGAGCGTGACAGCTTTTTGAATATTGACAGACAGGTGCTATCCGATGGTAAAGAAAATATTAATGTGGAAACACTAACTGTGCAAGAAGGACAAAGACTGACAATTTCAACAAGAAAATCAAGATACATTGATCATACTGGCCGTAAATACCTGATTGTAGTCATACGCGACATTACAGAACGCATATTGGCTGAAGAACAAAAAGCAGAGATTTACAATCGGTTCGAAAGAATTACAGCCAATGTTCCAGGAGTAATATTTGAATTTTGTCTCCATACTGATGGAAGTTTTTCTATACCTTATACAAGTAACGGAATTCTCAATCTATTCGAAGTTACGTCGGAAGAAGTAAAAACCGATGCCTCAAAAATATTTAATCTTGTTCATCCTGACGACCGCGATGCTTTTTTAAAATCAATTTACAAATCAGCTGAACTTTTAAAAACCTGGCAAAATGAATACAGGCTTATCCTGTCATCGGGCAAAACAATTTGGGTTGAGGGTACGTCAACTCCACAAAAAATGGAGGATGGAACAATTTTATGGTATGGATATATTAAAGATATAACCCACAGAAAACATGTGGAAAAAGAACTTATAGAAAGCAAATCCTTTTTTGAACAATTATTTATCCAATCATCTACAAGTAAACAATTACTCGATCCTGAAGGTTGGTGCATAAAAATTAACCCGAAACTTTCTTCACTTTTTGGCGTTTTACCCGAAAATATTGAAGGGAGGAAATACAACATTTTTCAGGACGATGAAATAATCAGAACCGGGGTTATACATATTATTAAAAGAGTATTTGAACAACTGGAGACCGTAAACTGGGAAATTCATTTCGATATAAAACATGCATCGGAATCAACCGGAGTAGAAGTTTCAAAACCTGAAAAAAGATGGTTTCACAATACCTCCTACCCTATTTTAAATGCTAAAGGAGAGCTAATGTATGTTATAATTCAGCATGAAGATATTACAGAAAGGAAACTTGCCGAAAAGGAAGTAATTGAATTAAACAAAAAGCTGGAAAAAAGAGTTCAAAAACGCACGCAAGAACTATCAAACAGCCAAAATGCCTTACTAAACCTGGTGGAAGACATACGCGAGAAATCAAATGAACTCCGGCAAAGTGCCGAACAACTTGAAGCTAAAAATAAAGAACTCGAAACTTTTACCTATTCTGTTTCACATGACCTAAAAGCACCGTTGCGTGGTATTGATGGTTACAGCCGTTTATTGGAGGAAATGTATTCAGATAAATTAGAGGGCGAGGGATTAAAATTTATTAAAACCATCAGAGAAGGAACCAAACAAATGAACCAACTGATTGAAGATTTACTGGCTTATTCAAGGTTGGAACGCAGCATTTTCAGAACTTCAAGTGTTAATATCAAAGAACTGATTGAATCCATTGTTAAACATTTGAATAATGGAAAATCAGGAAATAAAAACTTAATAAGCATGAATGTTGAAGATTGTGAAATTTATGCCGATTATGAAGGATTATCAATAGCAATTCGCAATCTGCTGGGAAATGCTGTAAAATTTTCAAGCAAAGTTGAATCACCACAAATTAAAATAGATTCAAAAGAAGATATAAATTCGTGGTTAATAACTGTTGAGGACAACGGCATTGGTTTTAACATGAAATACCATGACCGTATTTTTGATATTTTTCAGCGTTTGAATTTGCCGGAACAATACGCAGGCACCGGAGTTGGATTAGCAATGGTCAGTAAATCGGTGGAGAGAATGAAAGGGAAAATATGGGCAGAAAGTTCTCCGGGAAATGGAGCTAAATTTTATCTCGAAATACCAAAAAATAAAATATCATGAATTTGCAAAATAAAAATATGCCAATTTTACTTGTTGAGGACAACCCTGTGGATGTTGATTTAACATTAAGGGCGTTCAAAAAACAAAATCTTACAAACCCTATTGTAATAGCGCGCGATGGCGAGGAAGCCATCAATTTGATTGAAAAATGGGAAGTGGGCAAACCCATTCCAGTGGTAATATTACTCGATTTAAAATTGCCAAAAATCAATGGACTTGAAGTGTTGAAAGAATTAAAGACAAATTTGATTTTCCGCTCAATACCTGTGGTTGTTTTAACCTCTTCCGCCGAAGATTCAGATATAAAAACTGCATACAGTCTTGGTGCAAACTCATACATTGTTAAACCTGTTGAATTTGACAAATTTATTGAAGTTGCTGGTCAGATTGAGTTGTACTGGACGGTTCTTAATAAGCCTCATATCTCTAAATTTTAAAAAAAGTTTATCTAAAATGATAAAAGTACTGTATCTGGAAGACAATAAATTCGATATTGAGTTAACGAAAATTGAAATCAAAAAAAACTTACCGGATTGTGAAATCGACATAGCCAGTACAATAAATGATGCGGTACTGGTATTGAAAACAAACCCCAATTATGATGTTGCAATTCTTGATTTAAACCTGCCCGATGGAAATGGAATTGATTGTCTTTCATATATTCGGGAAAACAAACTACCAATAGCTGTAATTATATTAACAGGCTCAGGAAACGAAGAATCGGCAATTGCAGCATTAAAAGCCGGTGCCGATGATTATTTGACAAAAAAAGAGAGATATCTGAATAAATTGCCAGGTACAATAAATAGTGTACTTAAAAATTTCAAAAAAAATTCAGACAAAAAAGCCAGGCAACTAAAAGTTCTATACATAGAATGGAATAAACCGGATATTGACTTTACCATCAGGCATATGAAAAAATATGCTCCACAAATCCAAATTGAGAATGTTGCAACTGCCACCGATGCATTACAACTTTTACCTGATTCACCTAATGAACCATGCAATTATGATGTGATTTTAATGGATTACCGGATGCCTGGATTAAATGCGTTGGACACAATTAAAATTATCAGGCAGGAAAAGCAACTTGCCATTCCCATTGTTTTGGTTACAGGTCACGGAAATGAAGAAGTAGCTGTTGAGACACTTAAACTCGGCGCCGATGAATATTTGGTAAAACGTGATAACTATTTGTTTCGCTTACCCTCTCTTTTGTTAAGTGCACATCATCGGTATGAACTGGAACAAAAACAAAATATGCTTAGCGAAAGCGAGTCAAAATACCGGTTGCTGGCAGAAAATTCAGGAGATGTAATTTTCATTTTTGATCTTAATTTTAAATATACTTACATAAGTCCTTCTGTTAAAGAATTAAGAGGATTTGAAGTTGAAGAAGCTCTCCGGCAAGATCTTTCAGAGGTTTTAACACCTGATTCATTCAATAAAATAAAACAAATATTAGCAGACATAACACCTCTGCTAAACCACCAACATTATAAGGAAATTGAGCCCCGGGTACTGGAACTGGAGATGGTTAAAAAAGACAAATCAACCGTTTGGACAGAGGTAAAAGTGGCTGTGTTGGCCAACGAACAGAATGTTCCAATTGGAATACAAGGTTCTGCCAGGGATATTTCGAAAAGGAAACTGGCGCTGGATGAATTAATGAAAAGCCGGGAGGAATACAGAAGTTTCTTTGATGATGATTTGACCGGTGACTTTATCTCTCATGTGAATGGAAATATTATAAATTGTAACAATGCCTATATAAAAATGCTGGGATTTGAGTCATTTCAGGAAGCAAAAAATTATGATTTAAATAAGCTTCATGTCAGTCCTGAATTCCGTGAAAAGATGTTGGAGAGAATACAAAAGGAAAAAAAGCTAATATGGTTTGAACACGACCTGAGGAGAAAGGACGGAAAAATAATAAATGTAGCTGCAAACATTATTGGTGGTTTTGATAAAAATGGAAAACTCGAAACCATAAAAGGTTATATTATTGATGATACCGAACGTAAAAAAGCAATTGAAGAACTTCGGAAGTTTTCAAGAGCAATTGAGCAAAGTTCAGTTTCGATTGTAATTACCGATGTACATGGAAATATGGAATACGTAAACCCAAAATTTATTGAAGTTACCGGATATTCTCTCAACGAGTTGCTGGGCCAGAATCCAAGAATTTTAAAATCAGGAACAATGCCTGCCGAAGTGTATTCCGGATTATGGAAAAAACTGAAGTCAGATCAAATATGGACCGGGGAACTTCTCAACAAAAGAAAGGATGGCACTTATTACTGGGAAATTGCCTCAATTTCGCCTATTAAAAACGACAAAGGAATCACAACACATTTTCTGGGAGTTAAAGAAGATATAACTGAAAAGAAAAAATATGAGAAAGAATTAATAGTTACACGCGATCAGGCACAGGAAAGCAATCGTTTGAAATCAGCCTTTCTGGCTACCATGTCCCATGAATTAAGAACTCCGTTAAATGCAATTATTGGTTTTAGCGATTTAATCGACGAAAATTCAGGAATTGCAGACATCATTCAATTTTGTAAAATAATCAACAACAGCGGTAATCATTTACTAAATATTATTAACGACATTTTTACCATTTCATTATTACAAACCCATCAGTCTAAGGTCATTACTGAAGAATTTCAAATTTCAGAATTTTTTATGACATTGATTCAGTATGCAAATATTGAACTAAAAAACAGAGATAAATTAAACCTGAATATTAAAGTTAAACCTGACAAAAAAGATTTGGAACTCAAAATCAGAACCGATAAAACAAAGCTTTTTCAGGTACTGATTAATTTTATCAAAAACTCAATTGAATATACCGCAGAAGGTCAAATTGAAATCGGATATTCAATTATGGATAATAATATTGAGTTTTATATTAAGGATACAGGAATAGGAATTCCGGCAAACAAAATGGATATAATTTTTGAAAGATTCAGGCAAGTTGACGATACCTATAACCGAATACATGGAGGTGTTGGGCTTGGACTTGCAATATGCTCCGAAATTGCAAAATTGCTGAATGGTGAAATACGCGCGGAATCAGTTGAAGGGAAAGGTTCAACTTTCTATTTCTTATTAAAAGATAGTATGCTTAAAGCTAAACTACCGGTAACTACCACCGCAAATTTCAACGTTCCCGATTTGAAAGACAAAACAATTCTGATTGTTGAAGATGAAGAAACAAATTTATTACTGCTTAAAGAGTACTTTAAACATACAAAGGCTACTACAATTTGGGCAAAAAATGGTGAAGATTCAGTAGAAATTTGCAAAAAAAATGCGCAAATACATTTGGTTTTAATGGATGTCAGGTTGCCGGGAATTGACGGTTTGGAAGCTGCCTGTATTATTAAAAAAATTAGGCCAAAGCTAAAAATTATAGCTCAAACAGCCTTTGCTTTTTTCGATGATCGTGAAAAAATAATGCGTTCCTGTTGCGACGATTACATTTCTAAGCCAATAAAATTCAATGATTTAATGAAAGTAATTACGATTCAGCTGGAATTGTAAATCAAATAGTTAAAACGCTACACAGCTAATTTAAAGTCAATGAAATCTTATAAAACTGTCGATGAATATATTCTAAATACAGCTAACGGAAAAGAAATTCTTATTGTTTTATGTGAAATAATCCGTTCAACAGAATTAATAGAAACAATAAAATGGGGAGGTCCGGTTTATACTTTAAATGGAAAAAATGTGGTTGGAATTGGTTCATTTAAGTCATATGTCGGACTTTGGTTTTTTCAGGGCGCATTTTTAAAAGATGAAGAAAAAGTACTGATAAATGCGCAGATTGACGTAACAAAAGCATTGCGGCAATGGAGATTTTCCAATGTTGATGAAATTAATGACAAACTCATTTTAAAGTACTTAAATGAGGCGATTCAAAATCAGAAACAAGGAAAAGAGTTAAAGCCTGACCGAAACAAACCTGTAGTAATTCCAGGTGAACTAATTGAAGCATTTAAAGAAGATTATGAACTTGAGAAATGCTTTAAGAATTTTACATCTGGCAGGCAGCGCGAATTTGCTGATTTCATTTCTTCGGCAAAACTTGCCGAAACCCGAAATGCACGTATCCAAAAAATCATTCCTCTTATTCTCGATAATATTGGCTTGAATGATAAATACCGAAAATAATTCTGTGCACTCAAATTTTCAATTTATTTTTATCAATTAATCATCATTCGGAAATGAAATTGAATATCCTTCTGTCGATAGTTCTTTTTGTAAGCAATTTTGCCGGTTTTTCTCAAATAACAAATAAGTTGAGATTTGACAAAAAGAAGGCAGAATATCTTTATCATTTTGCCTACGAATGTATCGATCAGGAGTACCCAAATAAACTGAACGGTGTTTTGGGCGACGATAGTTACCTCGCTCCTCCCCGCGTGCTGCATCCGGCTTTTTACGGCTGTTTCGACTGGCATTCATCTGTTCATGGTCACTGGACTTTGGTTACAATTTTACGTGAATTCACCGATTTTGAATTCAGGGATGAAATTCTTTCGAAACTGAATAAAAATATAACTGCCGAAAATATCCAAAAGGAAATTGAATATTTAAACAACAAACACAACAAAGATTTCGAACGTACTTATGGCTGGGCATGGTTGTTAAAACTTGATGAAGCCCTCCGGGACTGGGACTCTCCAGAGTCCCAGATTTTGCAAAATAACTTACAGCCGCTTGTTGACCTAATATCTTCCCGATATATCGAATTTTTGGATAAACTGAATTATCCGATCAGAATCGGAGAACACAACAACACTGCCTTCGGAATGTCATTTGCCTATGATTATGCAAAAAAATATGATCCCAAACTTGCAGCAAAAATTGAAGAAAAATCAAAACAATATTTTTTAAATGATTGCGGTTGCCCGCTTACCTGGGAACCCGGCGGATTTGATTTTCTCTCGCCTTGTTTGCAGGAAGCTGCATTAATGCAAAAATTTCTGTCTGAAAAAGAATACAAAAAGTGGCTCAAAAAGTTTCTCCCGGGTTTTGAAAAACATCCTGAGAAATACCTCGAAATTGCAGTAGTTACAGACCGCAGCGACGGCAAACTTGCTCATTTGGATGGATTGAATTTCAGTCGTGCATGGTGCCTTTTCGAAATAGGAAAAGCCCTGAATAATCAAAAAATGATTGATTTGGGTGTTCAGCATTTCAATTTTAGTTATGAAAAAATGGATTCAGGAGAATATGCAGGTGCACACTGGCTGGCATCATTTGCGCTGGTTGCATTAGTAGCCTCCCCAGAAACCTCCCCCAGCCCCTCCGAAGGAGGGGAGTAAGAAAGAAATTCAATTGAGATTTATTTGATTTTGAAGTTCGGGATTTGATTTTTTTGAATTTGTTTGTTATTTGGCTTTTGTTATTTGAAATTTATTGTGATTTGCTAACATATTTAATTTCTAATTTTTAATTTTTAATTGTCTTATGAATTTACAAATTGAAGGAAAAGTATTTATGGTAGCCGCTTCCAGCAAAGGACTGGGATTTGGCATCGCCCGTGAACTGGCAAAAAATGGTGCAGTTGTTTGTATTGCCAGTCGTACCAAAACAGATATTGAAAAGGCTGCTGAAAGTTTACGAAATGAAACCGGGGCAACAATTCATGCTTCGGTTTTTGATGCATCCGGTGCCGAATCCATTCAAAACTGGATAACTGAAGTAGAAACAGCCTTTGAACGCATAGATGGATTGGTAGTAAATGCGGGCGGTCCTCCTCCCGGAAATTTCGATGATTTTACTGACGACGACTGGTTTGCTGCTTTTAATCTCACATTGATGAGTGCAGTAAGGTTAATTCGTGGTGTTTTGCCTGCCATGCGCAAAAGCGGTGGCGGTTCAATTTTAACAGTAACATCCATGTCAGTTAAAGAACCGGTTAACAGGTTATTACTTTCCAATGTTATACGCTCGGGAGTTACCAGTTTGGTGAAAAGCCTTTCCAACGAACTGGCTGCTGAAAATATTCGTGTAAATAATTTAATGCCAGGCAGAATAGACACCGACCGGGTAAAATCACTTGATAATTCAAATGCTGAAAAATCAGGAATTTCTGTTACCGAGATAAAAAATAAAAACGAAGCCACAATTCCGCTTGGACGATATGGAAATATTGATGAATTTGGCAAATCCGGAGCATTTTTGCTTTCCCCGGCGGCTTCGTATATTACAGGCGTTAGTTTGGCTGTTGATGGCGGGATTATGAAAACGGTTTGGTAGGGACCCGGACTTTCCAAGTCCGGATTCTTTAGGGGAGGCGGACTTTCCAAGTCCGGATTTACATTGACTTGGAAAGTCAATGTCCTGAAAAGAAAAAACCCGATCCGTCAACTGACGAACCGGGCTTATGTATTTCACCTTATAAAATAATACGCTTTGTTATTTTACTTTGTCAACGATTGCTTTGAACGCTGCAGGTTGGTTCATAGCCAAATCGGCTAAAACTTTCCTGTTGATTTCAATTTCGTTCTTTTTCAACAATCCCATGAATTGCGAATACGACATTCCTTCCAAACGTGTTGCAGCGTTAATTCGCTGTATCCACAATGCACGGAATAATCTTTTTTTCACTTTCCTGTCGCGGTAAGCATACTGCTGGCCTTTTTCCCAGGTATTTTTTGCAACCGTCCAGACATTTTTACGGGAACCGAAATAACCTCTTGTTTTTTTCAGTAAATTTTTCCTTCGGGCCCGTGATGCTACATGATTTACACTTCTTGGCATACTTTTACTTTTTTTGATAACCGGCGTATTCCGATAAATTCAGAATCACTTTAAAGCTCAATTATCTGGTTTATAACTTTTTTTACCTTTAAAAGGATTTTTTATCCGCCGGCTGGCGGATTACTTCATAGCTAACAAAAGCTTTACGTTACTCTCATTGGTCTTGTCTATCATAGTCCAATAAGTTAAGTTACGTTTACGTTTTGTACTTTTTTTAGTCAAAATGTGGCTTTTGTAGGCATGTTTCCTTTTAATTTTCCCACTTCCGGTCAATCTAAAGCGTTTTTTAGCTCCGGAATTTGTCTTCATTTTTGGCATAATCCTACTTAATTAAATGTTATCAAAGAACTATTATTTCTTTTTTGGTGAAATATACATTGTCATTCGTTTGCCTTCGAGTTTTGGTAATTGTTCAACAGTACCAATCTCTTCAAGGCCTGTAGCCAGTTTTAAAAGCAAAATCTCTCCCTGTTCTTTAAACAGGATCGAACGTCCTTTAAAAAATACAAATGCTTTTACTTTGGCTCCATCTTTTAAAAAATTTTCAGCGTGTCGGAGTTTAAAATTAAAGTCGTGTTCATCGGTTTGCGGACCAAATCTGATCTCTTTTACCACTACTTTAACAGTTTTTGCTTTCATCTCTTTTTGTTTCTTTTTCTGCTGATAAAGAAACTTTGAGTAATCGGTAATTTTGCAAACAGGTGGTTCAGCTTTTGGTGAAATTTCTACCAAATCCAATTCCAATTCTTCTGCAAGTTTTAGGGCATCACGCAGCGCGAAAATTCCTGGTTCAGGAATATTGTCGCCAACTAATCTTACTTGTGGTACTCTAATTTTATGATTTAACCGGTGTTGAGGTTCCAACTCTGCTCTGGGTTGGTAATTTCTTGGACCTCGATTTTTAATTGCTATTTTAAATTCCTCCTATTTTAGTTATACAATCCTGAAAGCTGTTCTCTTACTTCTTTTAAAACAAAATCAGCGAATTCGCTGGTTTTCATAGCTCCCTTATCGCCTTCTCCCTGCCGGCGAACAGAAACTGTTTCGCTTTCGGCTTCATTTTCGCCAACAATCAGCAAATAAGGTGTCCTTTTCAATTCGTTGTCGCGTATCTTCCTACCAATCTTTTCATTACGATCATCAACGACGGTGCGAATATCGGAATTATTTAGAAAATCTGAAACTTTTTTTGCATATTCATTATACTTTTCACTAATCGGTAAAATCACCGACTGCTCAGGTGTTAACCACAAAGGAAATTTTCCGGCTGTGTGTTCAATTAAAACAGCAACAAAACGTTCCATTGATCCAAATGGTGCCCTGTGGATCATCACAGGCCTGTGACGGTTGTCATCGGCGCCAATGTACTCAAGTTTGAAACGTTCAGGAAGGTTATAGTCAACCTGAATTGTCCCTAACTGCCAGCTTCTTCCCAAAGCATCTTTAATCATGAAATCGAGTTTCGGGCCATAAAAAGCAGCTTCCCCCAATTCAGTTATCGTTTCTAATCCTTTTTCTTCACAAGCTTCAATAATTGCGCGCTCAGCTTTGTCCCAGTTTTCAGTGGTTCCAATATATTTTTCCGGTTTATTGGGGTCGCGTAACGAAATTTGAGCCGTGTAATTTTCAAAACTCAATGCTTTGAAAATGATAAAAACTATATCAATTACTTTTTTGAATTCATCTTTTAATTGGTCGGGACGGCAGAAAAGGTGTGCGTCATCCTGAGTAAAACTTCGAACACGGGTTAAGCCGTGCAATTCACCGCTCATTTCATAACGGTAAACTGTACCGAATTCAGCCATGCGAACAGGTAAATCTTTATATGATCTGGGTTTTAATTTATAAATTTCGCAATGGTGCGGACAGTTCATTGGTTTCAGTAGATACGATTCTCCCTCAACCGGAGTTGAAATGGGCTGAAATGAATCTTTTCCGTATTTTTCGTAATGACCAGATGTTTTATACAATTTAACATCGCCAATATGCGGAGTCATTACCTGCTCATATCCATATTTTTTTTGAACTCTTTTCAGGAAATCTTCCAATTGCATTCTTAATTGAGTCCCTTTTGGTAACCATAACGGAAGTCCCTGGCCAACTGCCTCAGAAAATGCAAAAAGTTCCATTTCTTTTCCAATTTTCCTGTGGTCGCGTTTTTTGGCCTCTTCAATCATTACCAAGTACTCTTCGAGCATTTTTTGTTTTGGAAAAGTAACGCCATAAATACGGGTCAACATTTTGTTTTTTTCGTTTCCACGCCAGTACGCGCCGGCTATCGAAGTCAATTTAATTGCTTTAATATATTCGGTATTAGGCAAATGCGGGCCACGGCATAAATCGGTAAAATTCCCCTGGTTGTAAAGCGTTATTGTACCGTCTTCCAATTCGCTGATCAATTCAAGTTTCAGTTCATCATTTTTGTTGGTAAACATTTTTACAGCATCTGCCTTTGAAATTTCAGAACGGACAATATCATTTTTCTGACGCGCCAGTTCAAGCATTTTTTGTTCAATTTTTTGCAAATCCTTTTCAGAAAGCGCATTTTCCCCGGCCAAATCAATATCGTAATAAAAGCCTGTATCAACAGTCGGTCCAATACCAAATTTTGTTCCCGGATAATAAAACTCAATTGCTTCGGCCATTAAATGCGCTGATGAATGCCAGAAAGTTTCTTTCCCTTCCTTGCTGTCCCAGGTATGTAGTTTTATTTTGGCATTTGAATTTATCTTCCTCGATAAATCCCAAACTTCACCGTTTACTGAAATCGACAAAACATCTTTCGCCAGACTATTTGAGATAGATTTTGCAATTTCGTAGCCGTTTACCGGCCCTTCATATTCCCTAACACTGTTATCAGGAAGTGTTATTTGTATCATTTTTACAATTTTTAAAAAGATTTGCAAAGATAGTTATTCATTACACATTGCAATAGCTTTATATATACTCATGTTTAATGAATTTAGAATAATTACCCTAATTTGAATTTTAAAATAACTTACAATCTTTAAAAACAGATTTTCACATAACTAAAATATTTAAAATTCAAAATTTACGACCCATATATATTAGTTTAATGCTATTTATATAATAATTCATCTGAGTACATAATTTTAATTACAATCTTTTGTTCTTTACATCTACTGTTATTCGGTAAATTTAATTTACCTTTGTCAGGTAATATTTAAATAAACAAAGTTAAAAATAGTGTATCATGAATAAAAAGATAGCAATACCAGTTGACGGAAATGGAATGTTAGACAACCATTTTGGCCATTGCCTGTTTTTCGAAATATTCGAGACAACTGACAAAAAAATAGTAGCAAATTCTAAAGTAACTCCACCACCACATGAGCCAGGCGTATTACCAAAATGGCTTGCAAAAGAAGGAGTTACCGATGTGATTACAGGTGGAATTGGAGACAGAGCAATTAAGATTTTAAATCATTTTCAAATTAAAGTGCACAAAGGAGCGCCAATTCTTTATTCCAATTCGCTTGTGGAAAGTTTTTTAGATGAAACACTCCAATTTTCTAATAACAATTGTAATCACGACCATCATCATGAACATCACCATGCTCATCAACCTGAAAACCATTCTAAAACCGATATAAACTAAAAATCTGGTTTCTGAAAATACTTCTTAATTTGAATGATTAAAATTTCATTGAGAAGAATATGAAAATAAACATATTGAGCGAAAATATGGCCGGTGGTAAATTTATTGCCGAACATGGACTTTCCTATTTACTTGAAATTGATGGAGAACAAATTTTGTTCGACTCTGGCCATACTGATGTGTTTCTCAGGAATGCAAAAATGTTTGGTCTGGATATTCAAAAAAATGTACAAAAAATAATTCTAAGTCATGGTCACTGGGACCATGGTGATGGACTTCAGATTCATGAAAATAAAACACTGATAACTCATCCTATTCATTTGTAAAAAGATTCAGGAAAATCGAAAATCGCCTGTTGGATTAAGTTTTTCAAGAGAAGAAACGCAAGAAAATTCAATCTGACTGAATCAATCAACTTCACTGCAAATTTCAAACCAATCTCTATTTTCTTGGCGAAATTCCGCGTAACAAACCAATTTCGAAAGCCAAACCACATCGTTTGAATTTGAAAACGGTGATGAAGATTTTATTGCTGACGATTCTGCTTTGGCTGCCATAGTTGAAAACAAGTTGGTTATTATAACCGGTTGTTCACATTCAGGCATTTGCAATATTTGCGAACAGGCAAAAAAAGTGACTGGTATTTCAGAAATCCGGGCAGTAGTTGGAGGATTTCATTTAAAAACCCAAAACCGTCAAACCTCTGAAACCATTGAATATTTCAAAAAAAATAAAGTTGAAAAACTATTTCCATCCCATTGTACCGAGTTGCCTGCACTGGCAGCTTTTTATGACGCTTTCAAAATTCAACAGGTAAAAACCGGAATGATTTTTAAGTTCTAAATTTCAAAGAGATTTAATTCTTCCTTTTTTTATGAATTATCATTTTACTATTGATATTCATTTTAAATTCCTGCAGAACCTCCCTGTTTATTTACAAATCATTACTTAAATCCATCCATATTTGTTTTATTTGCGAAAGACATCAAAATGAATAATAAAGTTTTAATTTATCGGGATATGGGATTTAAAACTCCGGAAGATTGCCAATCGCTGGAAGAAATCAGAAATGAGATTGATAAAATTGACGAACACATTATTTCACTTTTTTCTGAAAGACACAAATATGTTGAAGAAATCGTGCGGTTTAAGCACGACAAAGATGCGATAATTGCCCAGGAAAGAAAAAATCAGGTGATTCTTCAGCGAAAAATTTGGGCCGGTTCAAAAGGACTAAATGCTGATACTTTTGAAAAAATCTACACATTACTTGTAAACAGCAACATAGAGCATGAAATGGAATTGTTAAAAATAAAAAATAAGGAAGAATGTACATCAAAGAAATAAAAGTTATGGACTGCACCGTACGCGACGGTGGCCTGATGAACAAATGGCAGTTTAGCGATGAATTTGTACGCGGAGTTTACGATGCTTGTGTTGAAGCCGGTATCGATTATATGGAAATCGGTTACAAAAGCAGCGAATCAGCTTTTTCGAGAAAAGAAGTTGGCCCCTGGAAATTTTGCGACGATAAAGATTTACGGCGAATAATGGGCGACAACAATACAAATCTGAAGATTTCCGCAATGGCAGATATTGGAAGAATTGCCCCTGACGATATTCCTCCGGCAAGCGAAAGTTTGATTGATATGATGAGGGTTGCCTGTTATGTCCACCAGGTTGACAAAGCGGTTTGGCTGGCTGAACATTGTATGGATAAGGGTTACGAGGTTACCATTAATTTAATGGCAGTATCGAAAGTAAATGAAGTAGATTTGGATCAGGCATTGGCTGACCTTGCAAAATCCCGTGTTCCCACAATTTATGTGGTCGACAGTTTTGGCAGTTTATACTGCGAGAGTATTGAACATCTGGTAAAAAAATACAAAGCAGCTCTGCCAGGAAAAGAATTGGGAATTCATGCGCACAACAACATGCAGCTGGCCATGTCAAATACAATTACATCGATAATTAACGGTGCAACTTTACTTGATGCGACTTTGCTTGGTATGGGCCGCGGAGCAGGAAATTGCCCTGTTGAAATTCTGATTGCTTTTCTGAAAAACCCAAAGTACAGGTTACTACCTTTACTTGCTGCAATTCAAAATCATGTAAAACCCTGGCAGGAAAAAATCGATTGGGGATACCATGTTCCTTATTTGATTACCGGAGCTTTAAATGAACATCCACGCAGTGCAATGCAATGGATGGATTCGGAACGTAAGGATGATTTTGTTGCATTTATGAAAGAAATGCACGATTACGAACTATTGGAATAAAAGAAAGTACCTTGCGCCCTCCCCAAAAAGGAAGAGTTAAGAACCATTCTACTTCATTTAAATTAGGATGGTTCTTTTATTTTGGCGTTTCAGCATCCTGTCCAAACTGCGATTTGAGAACAATTTCTATAAATCATAACGCTCTTTGAAAAACGATTTCACTTATTCCAGCGGGTTTTTCATTGGTGGGGTCAATAAAAATCCGCACTGTTAATTTGCCGTCTTTTACTTTTACCACCTTTTCGGAAGTCCAACTAAATCCGGCTTTTTCGTTTACTATGATTCCTGAATCAATTCCTTCAAATGCTATTTTTTGCCATGTAGGTAAACTGATGTCGCCCATTTTTGCGCGAATCCGGTACACACCATTTTGCACATTTATTTCGTAATCATAAAAATCTTTGGGATTAGTGCATTCGGCAGCAGTTCCTTCAAACAACTTTTTCGCCAACCGAACATTTCCATCCGCACCTTTTGTCGCGTATTCAACTTTATCAGCTGTATTCCATTTTCCCAAATCCCAGCCTTTACCTGAATAGTTTTCATACGCACTTGTATTTTTCTGATTACCATTTTGCGAACTTATTTTGCCAAAGAAAATCCTCCCTTTTGAAAAATATTTCGGAAAAGCCGTTGTTTGCTTAAAATAGAGTTCAAACAGTTGCGGAAAACAGTTGACAATATTTTGTGTGCAGTTTTCAGGAGTAGGAATCGAATCTGATTTGATTACTGAAAATGTGAGATGCCCCCAGTTTTCGTCGCCCCAAATTGTGCCGATTGGTTCACCCCTCATTAATTTTTGTCCCTTTTTAACCTCTATCTTTTTGTTGTATAAATGTTGATATAAATAATAAATCCCCGGCTGCGATTCACTTTCCAGCAAAACCACTGCTTCTTTTCCCGCTTTATCAATATTTTTATCCTCAATCCAAACAACGGAGCTATTTTCTATGGCAACAATCCAGTGTTTTTCAATCCCGCGCGCATCCTGCAAATCAAAATCAATTCCGGAATTTGTATCATATCCTTTTATTTTTTTTTCAGCAAGGTTCATTGCCGAAAACATATAGCTATCCTCATCCACACTCCATGTAAATCCATCGTTAAAACTAATCGGGAAAACAAATTTATTGGGGTCGAGAATTGGCAAATTGCTCATTGACAAACAAATCAAAGCATCCTTTTTTAATAATCCGTGTATTTCTTTATTCGAAGAAAGCGCCTTAACATTACAATTATCGGCAACAAAAATACGCAGACTACCAAGTTGCTCAGGTAGTGAGCGACGACTGACTTTTATCCAAATTGTATCCGTACCAATTTTAAGCTGATTGAAATGGTTTTCCAGTTTCAGGAGCTTAATTTCAGTATCACTGAATTGAATACTTTCTCCGATATTTATATTGAAGTAATAAGAATTTCCCCAGGTAAAACCGGGAGAAGTTTGTTGCTGTGCTGTAACAAAAAGAATTTGATTTACACAAAGAAACAATATCACAAAGACTCTTTTCATGGTTTAATTTGAAACACTGAATCATTCAAATGAAATGGAAATTCATCTTCTTTTTCATTTAAAACAGACTGAAATTGCTCTTTTACAAGTTGCTCCTTTTCTGAAAGACTTATTAATGGCTGTTCTTCCAATGTATCAATTGTTGTATTGAAAAAATTGCCGTCACGGTATAATTTATAATTACCATTCATCACCCACCTGTTGCTTTTAAAATTTCCCCAGCGGGGTGAATAGTGGATAAAAATTTCATCCTGAATTTCATGATTCCCGGTTAATACTGAAAGAAAACTTTTGCCATCAGTTTTATATTTCGATGATTCAATACCTGCAGCTTCACATAAAGTTGGTAAAACATCAGCAAACGAAATTAAAGATGCTGAAACTCTTTTGCCTTCCATTTTCTGCGGCCAGGAAACAATCAACGGCACATGATTCCCAGTATTTTTTGATGAACCTTTGCCGCCTTTTACTTTTGCATAACTTGTTGAAGAAACAATTGAAACATTTGTCCCGTTGTCGCCTGTAAAAATAAAAAGTGTGTTTTCCCAAACTCCTTTTTCTTTTAATTTGTTTTCCAACTGACCAATTATTTTATCTGTATATGCGACCATATCAGCAAAATAAGCTGTATCATTTTCATATCTGCGTAATGTATCTGCCCATTCAGGAGAATCGGGTGTAGGCACAAACGGGTCGTGAACCAAAACCATTGGATAATAAACAAAAAAAGGCTGACCAGCTTTTCTGTCAATAAAATCGGAAATGTAATCAGCAAAAATCTGCGGTCCATACAAATCTGGATACCTTTGTAAATCTTTGCCATTTTGGGTAACCAACGGATCAGCATATCGCTCACCATCTTTTCTCTGGTGATGCAATTGCCACAAACAATATTCATCGAAACCAAAGTGATAAGGACGATTGACATCCTGATTATCGGGATTGTTCCGGTTTAGTCCGTTTAATTGCCATTTCCCGGCAATACAGGTTGCATATCCGGCATCTTGCAATAAATTTCCAAATGTTTTTTGATTCGGATTTAAGTACCCAAAATCTTCATAATTGCGGTAATTATATTGCCCTGTCATTATTTTAACTCTCGACGGCGTGCAAAGTGGCTGAGAATAACAATGTTCAAAACGAATTCCAACAGCAGCCAACCGGTCTAAATTTGGAGTTTTATATTCGGTGCTACCATTACAACTCAGGCATTCAAAACCCATATCATCCGCCATAATCAGGACAATATTGGGTAAACTTTCTGTTTTTTTACAGGAATACAAGCCAATGGTAACTGACACATAAACAAGTGCTATTTTAAATAATTTCTGCATATTGTTTTATGGAATAACAATTTTATCCCGTTCCGAAATATGCTTTTTCAACTTTTCTGAAAGCTGCTGAACAAGAACCTGGTTTTCCGGTTTTCCTGAGATATTCACAGTTTCTTCATGGTCATTTGTCAAATCATACATCATTTGGGTGGTAACTGCATTTGTTTTATCATTTAACCATTCGGTGTAGGTGTGGGTTTGTGTAACAATTGTTTCTCCACGCATCCAGCGGCAATAAACTTCTGTTTTCCATTGTAAATCAGGATTCTCAGTAAGTGGCACAAAACTTTTTCCCTGCAAATGGAATGGTTTACTGATTCCGGCCAAATCGCACAATGAAGGATAAACATCAACATATTCAATTAAAGCATCAGTTTTAATATTTTTCTTTTTACCTGGTGCTTTTAAAATAACTGGTGTGTGCAACACTTTCTCGAAATTACAATGTTTGCACCAAAGATCGTGTTCACCCAGGTGCCAGCCATGATCACCCCATAAAATTACTATTGTGTTTTCGGCTAATCCCAAATTCTCAAGTTCGTTTAAAACTTTACCAATTTGAGCATCGGTATAACTAACACAAGCGTAATAACCCTGAATAAGTTTTCGCATAAAATCCTTTTCCATTGGTCCTTGATCGGGAACATCAGTGTAATTGCGCAGTTCGCCAAAATTGTGCATACATTCATCAGGGGCATCCTTTGGTTTTTGCATATTTGCGGGCAATTCAATTTTATCAAAATCATACAAATCCCAGTATTTTTTAGGTGCATTAAACGGAAGGTGAGGCTTTAAAAACCCAACTGCAAGAAAAAATGGTTGTTCTGTATTTTTAAAATCACGTAGTTTTCGAATCGCCTCTTCCGCAATCATTCCATCAGGATAAATGTGGTCGGGTGCATCCGGTGCTTCAAAGGAAGGACCATTAATCCCCCCAATATTTGAATTTGAACTAGTTTGTGCGTGCGACTCAGGCAAAACATAAGCCTGCCAGCCTTTCCAATCTCCCTGCGGAAACCAGGGAGTTTCCGACCAGCTACCCGCCCCATCGGTAATGTGATGATATACTTTTCCAAGCGAAATGGTTGTATATCCATTATTTTTAAAGTGCATTGGCAAACTTACTGTGCCCGGCACTTCCTTATCCTGCCAGCAATCATAGTTTACAAACCGGGTGCGGTTAGGGCGCATTCCAGTTAAAATACTTGCTCTTGACGCGCCGCAAACCGGAATATTGCAATAAGCGCGGTTAAAAGTTAAACCCGACTCAGCCAGTTTATCGATATTGGGTGATTGAATTTGAGACTGTCCGTAGCATCCAAGTTCAGGCCGTAAATCATCAACAGCAATAAACAGTACATTGGGTTTTACACTGTTTTGTGCAAATAGAAAAACAGGAGTAAACAGGGAAATAAAAACATAAACCAAAATTTTCATAAATCGATAATTTTTGTTGATTGACAAACGATTTAAAGTTAGCACATTCATGTATCAACGAAAGTACGGTTTTGAATCAGAAATTCCCATATTTGTCCTCCAATTATGCAGGTTAAAATTATTATAGCGGTTTATTTCCTTGTTGTTTTGGGAGTTGGGTTTTTCTCTTTTTTTAAGATAAAAACTCCGGCTGATTATTATGTATCAGGGAAAAAAGCCGGTCTAATTCCTGTTTCCGGAAGCTTGCTGGCAACAATACTGGGAGGTTCAGCAATTCTGGGTACAATAGAATTAAGCCAAAAAATAGGTTGGGCGGCACTTTGGTTTTTATGCAGCGCTTCACTGGGTTTAATACTTCTTGTTCCTCTTTCAAAATATGTTAGCCGCTTTGGCAATTACACTTTACCCGAATTGCTAGGCAGGTTTTATGGAAAAAAAGCTGAAATCATTTCATCGCTAATTATTCCAATTGCATGGATTGGAATAGTTGCAGCACAAATTATTGCGGCTGCCAAAATATTAAGCGGTCTTGGATTTATTGGTTATAGCGAAGCAGCCATTGCATCCGGGGTGGTTTTTGTGCTTTATACAGTTGTGGGTGGTCAAATAAGTATTTTAAAAACCGATACAATTCAATCGGTGATAATTGTTGCCGGCCTATTTATTTTATTGGTTTTTTCGATTAAAAAAGGCAGTTTACATCCTTTCGAAAGCTTTGAAATTAAAGCACTTTTTAATGATTCATTTACTTTTTTTGATTTGATTATTTTACTACTCACCTATTCGGTAACTTTTGTTGTTGGCCCCGACATATATTCGCGTGTTTTCTGTGCAAAAAATGAAAAAACTGCTTCGAGAAGCATTCTGCTTGTGGCGATTATCCTAATTCCGGTTTCATTCATATTAACCTGGTTAGGTATTTTTTCAGTAAATATTGCACATGAAGGAATCGTAAGTTTTGCCGGACATTTGTTGCCGGACTGGGCTTACGGACTTTTTATTGCTGCTTTGCTTTCTGCTGTAATGTCGTCAGCGGATACAACTCTACTTACTTCATCGATGATTTTGAGCGAACTGTCCACCGGAAACTTAAATGAAAATAGGGCATTGAAATACACACATTACTTCATTATCCTAATCGGTATATTAAGCATCATTATTGCGCTTTACATAACTTCAATAATCCAAACATTGTTATTTGCTTTGACTTTTTTCTCGGGTGCCTTTGTTGTTCCAACATTAGCCGGATTGCTGAATTTAAAAGTGAATAAAAAAAGGGTTGTAACAGCCATTATAACAGGCGGCATTATTGCTTTAACAGGAAAAATAGTACACGATTTTTATTACGAATTTACCGGCAGTTGCATCATATTTTCAACTTACATTATTAATGCTCTTATCCTCTTCTTACCTTCCGGTGAAAAATAAAAATATGTTCATTAGGAATTTGTTTTTTGGTATTTCAAAAATAATTTTAAATTTGTATCCAAACAAGAAATCATACCCAAATGAACAAACCTGCAATTATCTGTTACTCAGGAATCAATGAAAGATTAGTTTGTATTATCTGCGAATTACATAAAAATTATGGTCCATTAATTAACCAATCTGTTTTCAACGAAGAACCTGCTCTTATTGACTGGCTTGAAAACAGTCCCAATCAACCTCATAAAAGCCATTTGTTTGTAATTGACACAGGCAAATCAGATATTGATACAATTCAGATTATTAACAAAATAAACAATTATTTTCTTTCAGTTGCAATACTGATTATTGCCGATAAAATTCAGCAGGCCCGGATTAAGCAATTAGCTGAAAATACCTCAACTTTATTTTTTTTAGATGATAGATGGGATTCAACGTTATTCAAAACAGCAATCGATAGTACATCACAATCGACTGTAAAATTTGCTGCTACCGGAAACGTTAAATCACAAATATTGATATCAAAAGAAAAAGAATCCGTTAAACTGGAAGAACGCATCCACAAACTTATGGATGCAAACATGGCAAAAGATAGTTTTATGTCGATTATTGCCCATGATTTAAAAGGTCCGTTTTTTTCATTGCTGGGCATTTCTGAGATTCTTTTAAACGAATGGGAAAACCTTACAGAAGAAACCAAACTTGATTTGATTGGCGATTTGTATAAAACCTCAGATGATACCTATAAATTGCTTGTTTCCTTACTGGATTGGTCGAAATTGCAAAAAGAGAAACTTGAAGTGTGTGTTCAGGAAGTGAATATTTGCAATTTGGTCAATTCAACATTAAAAACAACAAAAAACAATGCCTTGGTGAAAGGAATAAAAATTGAGAATAAAATCAATGCCGAACTAAAAGTAAAAACTGACAGAAACATGATTGCAACTGTATTTAGAAACCTGATTTCCAATGCAGTTCAATACATTCAACCCGGCGGAAAAATTAACATTTCAGCATTGGAAGGAAAAGATTTTTGCACATTCTGTATTGAAGATAATGGCGCAGGAATTGATAAACCACATATTTTGGAACTTTTCAAAAATGGCAACAGGAAAAAACTGAATGGCAACGCAAGTGCTTTTAAAGGTTTGGGATTGATTATCAGCAAAGATTTTATTGAAAAAAATGGTGGTCAAATCTGGCTCGAATCTCAGAAAGAAGTTGGAAGCAAGTTCTATTTTACATTACCGGGTTAGTTTTTGGCTAATTGGCAAACATTAAATATTTAAAATCAAATTTCTTTCGTCAACTCTTCCAAAAAACTATGTAACTCTTCTGAAAGCAGCGGTTTCAATGATTCATGTACTTTTTTATGATAGTCATTCAACCAGTTTTTTTCATTTTCTGATAAAAGTTCAGGAACAATCAAAGTTGTATCAATTGGGCAAATTGTCAGGGTTTCAAAACCAAGAAACTGGCCAAATTTAGTATTCTGTATTTCAACACAAACCATCATATTTTCAGTTCTAATGCCATATTCGCCTTCACGATAAAAAGCGGGTTCGTTTGACATTACCATTCCCGGCTCAATGCGGTGCTCATTGTATTCCTGGCGGATTGCCATCGGCCCTTCGTGCACATTCAGGAAATGCCCAACACCATGCCCGGTTCCGTGGCCATAGTTCAATCCGTTTTCCCAAAGTGGCTGGCGAGCCAAAATGTCGAGATGACAGCCTTTTGTTCCTAACGGGAATTCAGCCAAAGTAAGCGAAATCATCCCTTTTAAAACCAAAGTAAAATCCATTTTTTGTTGCTCCGAAACTTCACCAAGTGCAACAGTTCGCGTTATGTCAGTGGTTCCATCCAAATACTGCCCACCTGAATCGAACAATAAAATCCCTTCCTGTTTCACTTCCAATGCATCTTCTGGCCCAACACTTAAATGTACAATTGCCCCGTGACTTTTATAACCTACAATCGGGGGAAAACTTTCGCCTTTGAAATTGTTTTGTTTTGAACGGAATTCGGCAAGTTTTCGCCCAATTTCGTATTCGGTCATTTTAGTTTTTCCAATATTCGATTTAAGCCAGAAAAGAAACTCCACCAAAGCAATTCCATCTTTTAACATGGCCGCTCGAAATCCTTTCAGTTCAGTGCTGTTTTTTATTGATTTGGCAAGTGTAATGAAAGATATTTCCTCAATTATCTCATTGTTTAATTGCAGTACATTGTAAACATGAAAATTTGTAGTTGATGGATCAAGAACGATTTTTTTGTTTTTCGTTTCTGTGAGAAATGGATAGAAATCATCATATTCTTTGATATTTATATTCTCATTTTCAAGCACTTTTAAAAGTTTATCCGGAATTTTTGATTTATTTATAAACAATATATTATCATTCTGCCCAACCAAACCAAAACCCATAAAAACAGGATTGTAGTTGATATCCGAACCACGTAAATTAAATTGCCAGGCCAACTCGTCGAGCATGGTAACCACATGGTAATCAGCTTTTAACTGATTAAGTTTAGTTGCCATGTGATTTTGTTTTTCTTTGCGTGAAAATCCTGTAAAAACAGTCCCAAAATCAAATATTTTATCATCGGGAACTTGTGGGCGATCTTTCCAAATTATTTCAAATAAATCAGGTGCAGCCACCAATTCAATGCCTTTCTTTGCCAATGATTTTTGTAAATTTCTGAATGCGGCAACAGATATGGTTTGAGTATCAATTCCAACAGTATTTCCTGCAACCAATTTGTCAGCGAGCCAAATTTCAGGCGGAACGGCATCGGGTACACGCAGTTTATGCATTAAAATCCCACTACCTTTTAATTGTTCTTCGGCCTGAATAAAATAACGGGTATCGGTCCATAAACCTACTTCGTGTTCAGTAACAACAACAATCCCGAACGAACCTGTAAAACCTGAAATAAACGACCGCGTTTGCCATCTTTCGGGTAAATATTCACTTGCATGTGGGTCGGTCCCTGAAATGTACAAAGTATTCAGATTCCAAAATTTTTCATTTCAGTTCGAAGTGCAGCTATTCTGTTTTGAATTTTGTTCATTTTTTGAAAAAATCAATTACAAATTGTTTAATTGAAGGAGCCGGAATATCATCATATTCTAATTCATTTTCGGCATAAAAATGATAATCCAGAATATCGTCCATCGGTGTAAATTTTTCAATAGTTTCCGGAATAACTTCAAATGCCAAATCAACTGTAAACACAGAAAAACCTGAAAAAACATATTCGTTTGGGGCTGAACCGATAAATTTCATTGATTTTATTTTCATTCCCAATTCTTCAAACAGCTCCCTTTTCAATGCATTTTCAACAGTTTCATTGTGATCCACAAAACCGCCGGGTAAATCAAGTTTTCCATAATTGGGTTCAATTCCACGGGTTACCATCATTAATTTGCCGTTTCCATCGGTCACCAATGCCGCCACTGCCGCCGAAGTATTTATGTAATAATGAAATCCGCAGTCGCCGCATTTTAATGATCTTTCGCCTGAAACATGAAACCTGGGAGAACCGCATTTCGGACAAAATTTAAAAACCTCCTGAGGGTGGGTAAGCTGCATTTACTTGATAATTTTTTGTGCTTTTAACCAACCATAAAACAAATTAGGCCATTGGTCAACCGGCAGATTCTTTTTTGTCATTCCAAAGCCATGCCCGCCCTCCTGAAAAATGTGCATTTCAGCAGGTACTTCAAATTTTTTGAGTGCAAGATAAAAATCGACTGAATTCTGCGGTATCACAGCTTTGTCGTCATCGGCCAAAACCAAAAAAGTAGGCGGTGTGTCTTTTGTAACATTTAATTCGTTTGAATACTTGTTTTGCCAGTTTCCAATCATTTCCTTCACCAATCAGGTTTTTTCGTGAACCCATGTGACCAACCGATTCATCGAAACTAATTACAGGATATAAAAGCAACATAAAATCAGGTCGGCAACTCGTTTTTTCAATTGGGTCCGTACTTTGTTTGTTACCCATATCAAATACTGTCCCAACTGTTGACGCCAAATGACCACCTGCTGAAGAACCGGCAATTCCAATTTTATTTGGGTCGATCCCCCACTCTTTTGCATTCATTCGAACAATTCGCATGGTTTGGCGTGCATCGCCTGAAGGAATTTCGTGATGACCGTACGGTAGTCTATATTTCAGAACAATTCCTGCAATGCCTTTTGATTTAAGCCATTCAGCCATTTCATAACCTTCGTGATCCATGGCCTCGATCATATAACCACCACCCGGACAAATTACTACCGCTGCGCCTGTATTTTTTTCTTTTTCAGGTAAATAAACATACATCTCTGCTTCAGAAACATTGCGCACACGAACGCCATCGTACTTTTCCTCAGGCTCTTTCATTCCATTATCATTGGGAGCGCCATTGGGCCATACTTTTAAAGTTTTATCCTGAGCAAATAAACTGGCTGCAATAAGAAGCATCGAAAAAAGTAAATTAATTTGTTTCATGTTTATCATTATTTGGTTTTTGCTCCCACAAAATAGTGTTCTTTTTCTGAAAACAGAATATTAAAAGTGGTTAACGAGCCGTAAATTCTTGTAATATATTGTTGCAAATCAACCTTTTCCTCATCGGTTAAAATTTTATGACTGTTGATGTTTTGCTCCAAAACCCGCAACCTGTCGCGCAACATAACTATTTTATGAAAAAAACTTTCGATAGGGATTTCTTTGGGTTGTAAACTTAGATTTGCCGGTTGAAGACTCATTGTTCCACCCATCCATTTTTCACCTAATGGCACAACTTCGTTTAATGATGCGTATTGATCTAAAACGTAGGTCATAACCTTTTCGATTTCTTTGACAGAAATGCCAGATTTCGGAGCATCTTCATTTTTTGAAAGCACCGACAAATCTGTATTCCGTTTGGTAATTTCCATTTTACCACCATGCTCGAAAAATATTTCGTAAGCTGTTAAATTGTTTTTGCTCACAATCCCTTCGCCATAACGCGGATGATCAACCCTTGATCCTACTGATAATTCTTCCATTTCAAAAAAAAATTTAAAATTTAACTGAACGTAAAAATATTGATTTTTATTTTCTATTTCAATGGTGAATCGGGTTCTTTGGCGAATGTTCTGTAAATAAATCCGTCCACCAAATCGGCCCACAATTTTGCAATAAGCACGGTAAGTTTTCCTTCAATAAAAGTAAGTATCAGTTTACGCCTTCTTCGCTTTACAGCTCCATAAATACGATGTGCACACCTTTCTGCTGACATCATTTTATTTTCATCGCGTGGTGTATCACCTTGAATACTTCCATCGGCTATAAGCGCATTTTTGCGTATTTCGGAAGCAGTGAAACCAGGGGCGGCAACAAGCACGTGCAATCCCGACCTCCGGTGTTCAATCCGAACTGAATCAAGGAAACCACGCATCGCAAATTTAGATGCGGAATAACCCGATCTGGCCGGTAGTCCAACATATCCACCAACAGATATTACCCCAACCAGCGAACCTTTTGACGCAAGCAAAAAGGGTAAGGCAAATTTAGTGCAATAAACAGTACTCCAGAAATTTACATCCATCACTTTTCGCAGTACATCTGTTTCAACATCGAGAGTTGCAGCACGCATTGAAATACCTGCATTGTTGATTAGCACATCTATTTTACCAAACTTCTGGATTGCAGAATCAATTAAATTTTTACAATCTGATTCAATGGTAACATCGGTTTTCACTGAAAGTATTTCAACATCTTTTTGTTGAATTTCAAGTTCTTTCAAAAGATCGATTCGCCGGGCAGCCAAAACTAGATTCCAACCTTTTGCTGCATATTCTTCTGCCAAAGCTTTCCCAATTCCTGATGAAGCGCCTGTAATTACAACAACTTTATTTTGCATAATAAATCATGGTTCTTAAAATGCTGTTTGATTGTAAAATTGAAATGCAAATTACTACTTAATACCTATAAAACCTATGATAAAAATAATAATAAAACATTTGTCCATCATTTTTCGAAAAGTTTTTGAAGTCCTTTACCCAATTTTTTGAGCGAATCATTAATTCCATCTTTTGCAGCATTAGTAACCGTTTTGCGAGCTTCCGACAAATCAACTTTAACCTCTGGCTTTCCTACCGGACCGCTAATTAATACACCTGCAGGTAAAGTAGTTATTTTATCGTTTCCTGGAATTACACTTAAAATATTTTGTATATCATTTCCAAAAGCATCACGGTTCACTTTAAAGTTCATTCGCATGTTGATCAGATTTTCAGCACTTAATGTACCTGCAACCGATGTCTCTTGTCCTGCAATTTTTGTATTGAATGGTTTGAGATCGATATTTCCATTTACAATAGTAAAGTTGGCTTTAAAATCTTCTATTTCGACATTTTGCAATTTTTCCGGCAACAAAATACCTTTCAACTGATTAAAAATTGGAGACTCGATAATCCGGAGGTTTTCGGTATTGAAAAATCCGGTACCATCAATTGAAGCAGGAATTAATTTAAACATTGGTGTCAACTGGCCTTTTATTTTTAATGTGGTGCTGAGTTTACCCTGGCTTTGTCCGGCAATCGGCACCAATTTACGGAAACCTGTGAGTGATTGATATGCAAGAGGTATATCAAACTTTACCACGTCAAATCCCAAATCAATAAAAGGCCTGTTTTGAGCCGTATTTTCGTATGACCCGGTTAATTTTAACTCCCCGTCCAACATTTTCATATTCAAACCATTTAAGGTTAGTTTTCCATTTTTCGCAGTGATTAAACCACTTATATCCGAAATGGGAAGTTTATCGAAGAGCGCTTTATCGATATTTGATCGAAAGGTGAAATTCACTTTTTTGGGAATATCAAAAGCAAGTTCTTCCGCATTTTCAGCAGAAGCTGCATTGATTGAAGCATTTGAATCTGTAATTTTTTCAGCGTTTTTTGTTATTCCTGTAACTGCGTTTTTTTCTTTCTGCAAACGTAACATTTCGTTCAAATTCACATACGACGAAACCAGTTGTAAATCACCCAGCAAAGTTCCGTCCTTAAAAATGTAATTCAGGTAATTGAAAACTTTACCCGATAAGTTGAAATCGCTCTGGCCCACTTTCATATTTAACTGTGATAGATTTACATTTTGAGGGGAAAAATCAAGTCTTCCACTGGGCACCAAAATCCGTTGCGTAAAATTTGGGGAATCATATAAAAAATTGTCAAGCAGAACAATGCCGTCCGACTTTATTTTATCATACTCCTCTTTTTCGATTGATGAATAATTTCCTTTTGCAAACAGGTTGGCGTCAATTGTACCCGATACGTTTACACTGTCAAGCGGAAGTGCATCTTTTAACTGATCAAAATTGACTTTACCCACAAAAGCACCGTCAAAATAAGGGTCAGACACAAGATTTTTAAGCAAAAGCGTTAAATCGACAGGGTTGTTTTTTATTTCGAGGTGGGCGTTTTTAATGCGAACTTCGGTCAAATCCAAATCTCCCTGCGGCTTATCGATAGAAATATCGGCTTTAATATTTTTTATTTCTTCCGGCAAATCAACATATTTCAAACTACCGTTTGCAACATCAACTTTCAAATTGAAAGCCGGGTAATTTTCTTCGAAATACAAACCATTTACAGTTCCTGAAACCGAAGCAGATCCGTTCGTTTTAATATTTTTCAGATAATCTTCATAAGCAGGCGGAACCAGAGCCAGGAAATTATCAAAACCTGAGTCTTTTGTTTTTAGTGATAAATCGAAGAACATACTATCGGACGGCATTTGTATCAATCCTGTAACCTGCATGGGCAAACGGTTAACCAGCAGTTCATTCTCCACAATCCTGATATCCATTTTTTCATAATCCACATTCAGTAAAGTGTTAATTTCCAGAGCAACGTTTGAAATATATCTTACACTGTCATAATCAATTGAGTATCGTTCAACACTTCCCTTTCCGTTTAATTCAGTCGAAGATCCGTACATTTTCCCATTTATCGTGAGGTTCACTCCTTCAAAAATCTGGAACATGTTAATTTCACGGCTATTATAGACAATTCTTGCATTTTCAATTTCGATTTTATCCAGTTCAAGTCTGAAATCATCCTCATGTTCAACAGGTTTTTCTGCAGAAACTTCGGGTTTTAGGTCGCTTTCAATGGTAACATCCCAGTTTGCATTTCCGGTTTTACCCACAATCAAATTCAGTTTGGGCTGAATCAGATTAATTTCTTCAATGTTTCTTTCCGAATTTTTAAACAGCGACATGATATTCATTTTTGCCCGCGCAGTTTTAACTGCCAGTAATGTATCAGCCTGAAATTCACCCTTCCCTGTAATGCTGAGATTTTGCAATTCAATTGTAACTTTTGGAAAATTGCGGAACAACGAAAGTTTAAAACCATCAAACTCAACTTCGGCATTTAACTTTTTGTTGATTGTTGTTTTTGTTTTATCGAGAATCGTTTGTTTGAAGAAAATTGGCACAGTAATCAGGATTCCAAGAATAACAGCAACAACTATTATGATTATTAAAACTACCTTTTTCATGTTTCATGTTTAATGCTTTGTACAAAACTAAACGAATAATAAGTGATTTTGGGGTGGATATTCGTTAAAAAACCAAAATAATCTCTATTGGGGATGACCTAATTTTCCTTCAAAATCACTCTTCGCAACATCTGCAATGCAGTTTGCGATGACCGTGAAATATTTCGTTCCCGGTTATCTCCAAAAACGAATTTTATAGCAGTAACGCTTTTTTCACTGGCAACAGCTATCCAAATCGTGCCAACTGGTTTTTCTTCAGTTCCACCATCAGGCCCGGCAATACCGGTGGTGGAAACAGCAAAATCGGCTTTTAGAACTTTTCTGGCTCCAACTGCCATTTCTTTGGCAACTTGCTCACTGACAGCGCCAAATTCAGCCAGAGTTTTATTAGATCACACCCAAAATATTTTCCTTTATCTGCGTTTGAATATGCAGTTACTGAACCATTATAAAAGGTAGAACAACCCGGAACAGAAGTTATCAAATGCGAAATATAACCACCTGTACAACTTTCGGCAACTGCCAGTTTTTTGTTTTTTGACGTAAGCAACTTTCCAATTACTTCGGCCATTGTTTCGTTGTTGTAACCAAAAATATTGTCGGGAATAATTTGAAGAAGTTTTTGAATTTCATCCTCAACGAGTGTTTCAAGTTGAGGCTTTGATTTTCCGATTGCCGACAAACGCAAACGCACCGCCATCGGACTGGGCAAATAGGCCAGCTTTATATTTTCAGGAAGTGCATTTTCCCAGTTTTCAATTTTTTCGGCAAGCATAGATTCGGGCAAACCTTGTGTTAAAACAGTTTTGTGGTATATCGCTTTTGTTTTTCCATTGTTGAGCAATCGCGGTAAAAGTTCGTGTTCAACCAAATATTTCATTTCAAAAGGTACGCCGGGCATCGATACAAAAATAGTGTCGTTCCGTTCAAACCACATTCCGGGCGCAGTGCCAGCTTTGTTTGACAAAACTGTGCAATTTTCGGGAACCAGCGCCTGATCGCGGTTTAGGTTGTTCATGTCGATATTGAGCTTTGTAAACCTTGATTTGATGTGCTCAAAAGTTGGTTCATGAACAACCAGTTTTGTATTGAAATATTCACAAAGTGTGTGTTTTGTAATGTCGTCCTTTGTTGGTCCCAAACCGCCGGTAATTACCACTAAATCCACTTTTTCCTCTGCCTTTTTCAAAGCTTCCAAAATGTGATTGTGATCATCATGAACGGAGGTAATCTGGTAAATTTCAATACCATGCAAATTAAACTGTTCAGCAATCCATGCCGAATTTGTATCGATTATTTGTCCGATAAGAATTTCATCGCCAATTGTAATTATTTCTGCTTTCATGGTTGAAGAAAAAGTCGGAAGACCGGAGACTGAAGACCGAAGTCAAAAGACCGGAAACCGAAGTTTATTAGTTTATTCAAATGTTTTTAAGTGTTTCAATCGTTGCAACAATGTAGGGTGTGAATAGTGGAAAAACACATATTTTGGGTGGGGCGTTAAATTGCTCAGGTTTTTGACCGACAGTTTTTTTAATGCAGAAGCAAGTGATTCAGGATTAAAATTTTGGGCTGCAAAAGCATCGGCCTGGTATTCATTTTTGCGCGAAAGCAGGTTCATGAAAATACCAAGGACAAACGAAACTGGCGTGTATAAAACCCCAAACGCCACCAATCCGATATGAAAATTTGGGTCTTCGACACCAAGTGCCTGACTGAGGTTTTTACTGTCAATCAATAATGAAAAAATATATAGAACAATTCCTGATTGAACCAAACCAATTATCAAACCCTGTATTACGTGCTTCTTTTTGTAATGACCAATTTCGTGTGCCAAAACCGCAACAATTTCGTCGATTTCCATTTCATTGATTAGCGTGTCATATAAAACAATCCGCTTTTTTGCGCCAAATCCTGTAAAATATGCATTTGCTTTTGTTGAACGTTTTGAGCCGTTGATGACAAAAATATTGTCAAGTTTAAAACCCACTTTGTCCGAGAACTTTTGAATGGCATCGCGCAATTCGCCTTCTTCCAACGGCGTTTGTTTGTTGAAAAGAGGTACAATGAGGTTAGAATAAAACATGGCCATAAAAATTGAAAAAGCTGAAATCAGAATCCACGCATAAATCCAAAACATGTTTTGGGTTTTTTGGTAAATCAGTATAATAATAGCAAGCAAACCGCCACCAATCAAACCACCAATTAACCAGCCTTTTATTGTGTCGAGCACAAAAGTTTTGGGCGTTGTTTTGTTGAATCCGTACTTTTCTTCAATCACAAAAGTATCATAAACCGAAAATGGAATGCTTAAAATACCAGAAGCAAACATGATTACACCAAAGAAAAACAAGGCTGCAACAATAGCATTTGCAGTAAGACCCCAAGCCAGCGAATCGACAAAAGCAAAACCAAAAAACAGGAACATTGCCAATGTCAAAGCAAAGCTGAAACTGCTGGAAAGCAATCCAAACCTGTTGTTTTCGCGTTGGTAGGCTTGTTGTTTTTTGTATTTTTCCTCGTCGTAAATCCCTTTTACCTCATCGGGCAAAACGTCACTCATTGTTTTGGTATTCAGGTAATCGAGGTATTTTTCGAATAAAAAATCAAGTACAATTATCGCGATGATAACCCAGAAAAGTATTTCGTGCATAACAGTTTTTTTTGAGGGAACAAATATAAGAATAGTTCAGAGTTTCGGGTTGAAAGTTCAGAGTTGAAAATTGGATTCCATTTGGATCTTCACAGTTGAAATCAAATGGAATCCATAAAAGATTGAAAGTTGAAAGAAGTTCAAAGTTCTGAGTTCAGAAGGTAGATATACTGATTGTGTTGATTGACGCTGTTGAAAATAGTACAAATCTTTTAAATCATCATTACAAGTGTTCCGTTTTTCTTGCTTTAAACTTTGAACTCGAAACTTTGAACTCCTATAATTACATGTTGTACCAATTAATTTTTCGTGTAAAAAACATGATTATCGCCAAAACAACAAATAAGCCAATACTTCCGGCCAGCAAAGCAAACGACTCCAATTGCAACAAAATAAAAATAAAGCCAAATGACGAAGCCAATATCAATGTAAGGATAAATGAGTTAGACCACTTTTTGAGGAATGTGCGTGAATACAGCAAAACCATTAAAAGTACCGATGCTGCAGAAATGAAATAGCCCAAATTAAAACCAAGTTGTTCTGAAATTGAAAGTAGCAACAGGTAAAAGACCAATATTGAAAACCCGACAAGAATATATTGAAATGGATGAATGCGCTGCTTTGTAATAATTTCGTTTAAGAAAAAGGAAAGGAATGTGAATAGGATGACTAAAATACCATATTTCGCACTGCGCATATTTTTTTGATAATGGTCGGCAACAGTAACCAACTTAACACCAAAATCACTGTCGGTTACCGAATATGAATTGTCTTTCCATGCTTGTGGAAAGTTGCGGTTAAAATGCAGAACTTTCCAATTTGCAGTAAAGCCATCCTGTGTAATATCCGATTTTTCGGGAAGAAAATTACCTGCAAAACCAGGGTCGTTCCAAGCTGATTTTAATTTTACTTCTGTTACCTCGCCAAGGGGTGCAAATTGTAGTGATTCCGAACCTTTCAACTTAAAACTGCATGAAAATTCACCAGGGAAACTTCTTGAAATATCGGCAGGCAGCTTAACGGAAATCCCATCTTTCCCAAGTACCGAATTTTCAATACCGGGTGAAAAAGTGAATTTCCGATTATTCCAGTTTAATTCGGCCAGTTCGGTTATTCCGCGCAAATCATTTATTCCAATTGAAAGTTCAGCCTTATCCCACAAAACCAAATCGGGATTTATTTTTAATGTTTCAAAATCGGGCGCAACAAAATATCCTGCAATAACCACTTCCGATTTATAAACCATCACGTCGTAAATACTTCTGTGCCGTTGTTCCGGAAAAATATCACCTTCAACTTTTAGTAATTTTGGAAGAAAATGGCACTGTTTGATTTCCTCGCGATAAACATTTTCCTTGTTGTCGAAAATCCTTTCGATATAGGGAATTGTTAAAATTGGTCCGCGCACAGTATTCAACATCGACCATTGTTGCATTACTTCTTTTTTTACAGTGGTTGCGGTGGTTTCACGTTCACCTATTAAATCGATTATCATCAATTTAGGGATGAGCAGGAGGATTGTTAAAATCCCAATAATCATCACTTTAATTGTTATCCGCCAGTTTGCAGACTTGGTTTTTTCAATCATAGAATCAATTGTTTCCATTTTTATTCAAATTATTTATTTTAGAAAGTACTTTGTTTTTCAAAGTTAAATGTCAAAAAAATTTTACTGTTGATTTAGAATAGCTTCCAATGCCCTTAAATGAAGTTCAAATGCTGCTTTCCCTTCTGTTGTAATTTCATAAACAGTATTAGGTTTTCGGCCAAAAAAACTTTTATGAACAGAAATATAACCGAGTTCTTCCAATTTTTTGATATGGCTGGCCAGATTCCCGTCTGTTAAATCCAGCAGCTCCTTCAATTCATTAAAGGTCGCGCTATTGTTAACAGAAATCACCGACATAATCCCAAGTCGGATCTTATTATCAAAAGCTTTATTGAGCTGTTGAAATAATTCTTTCACAATTTTTTGGTTTTAGAATGATGATCGTACCTGAAGTGCATGACTGTGCCATAAATAATATGAATCACCCCAAACCCGACAGCCCACCACAACAGCGCATAACCAGGGAATAAGGCTGCAATAATTCCGGTTACAATCTGACACAATCCCATGTAATATATTTCCTGCCGGGTAAATTTGGCTGCATTTACAAGGGCCAAACCATAGAAAACAAGAAGCAACGGAGCTACAGTTCCGTATATTTCCTGCACAATAAAAATGCTGATTAAAATTCCACCACTCACCAAAGGAACCGCAAGATTTAATATCAAAAGTCGTGTTCCTTTGTTCCAGATTTTATAACCGTCGCGAATTGTTTTGCGATAGGTCAATGTTATTACAGTTATAATCGACAAAAGCAAAACAAAGATTGCCAAAATAACAAGTTGCAAAACAAATTCATTGTTAAATGAAGATGGATCATAAACTGATATTTTGTCCAGCACTAAAAATTGCGCAATATAAGCACCAATAATTGCATATACTCCTACTAAAATTCCTGACAAACCACTTAAAGAAAGAAAGCGGCTGGATTGTTCCATCATTAGCCTGATGGCTTTAATTTCATTTGCGTATTGTTCTTTGTTCTCCATTTTAAAAGTACTTTGAACTTCAAAGTAATATAAAAACAATGTTTAATACAAGTGATTCGGCTAAAAAAATTTATGCATATACAAACCGGATAACATTGCATTTACAAAAAGAAAAATTCTTTAAGAATCTGCTCATGATCAAAGGCAAGTTCAGGCAAATTTGAAACGGGAAACCAGTCGGCGCGTGAAGCATCATCACCACCTGTAACTTGCTGTTTTTTATTTATTTCGGCAAAATAAATGGTTGAAATGGTGCGATGTCGCGGGTCGCGATCAACTGCATCATAAGTTTTAAACTGGCTCATTTTGTCTACCTTCAATCCTGTTTCTTCCTCTAACTCACGTTTGCAGGCTTCTTCCAATGTTTCATCCATTTCGATAAAACCGCCCGGAAGCGCCCATTTATTTTTAAACGGTTCGCGCCCCCTTTCAATCAGAAGTACAAATTCTTCGTCCCTTTCTTTAAAAAAAACTATTGCATCAGTGGTTAATGCTGCGCGTGGAAATTTGTATGTGTACATTTTTTATTGATAATTGATTGATGATTATTTGTTGTTGGTAAAATTGAAAATCCGTGATTAAATTACCCACGTAATGAATCCCTGTTTTCATATATTTTGGTGATTGCATTTACAATATCATTCATATCCGACTTATTTCCCAGTAATATACTTTGATAAAAAGTTACTGCTTCTTTGGCAAGCCGATCATTTCCTGGAAGAATATTTTCTTCCCGCCACCTTTTTAATCTTTGTTCCGAAAATAAGCGTTTGTAACCCTTCGAACTCAGCGCTTCCTCAATCAAGCCATCTTTATTTTGCTGCCCATATCCCGCAGAACATGGAACTCCTTCAGCACGCAATGCTTCAATAAATTTATCCCTCGAAATGTTTCCAAATTCTTCTGAGATAAACCGAAAAGGATACATGTGATAAGCAGACCGGTTGTTTCCTTCAACTAATTTATATGTTTTGATTCCTGGGATTTCAGCCAATTTGCTATCTAAATACTGAGCATTTTCAAGTCTAATATCAGCATCTTTTTCAATTCGCTGCATTTGCGACAATAATGTTATAGCCTGTATTTGTTGCATCCTGCGGTTACTTCCACGCATTGGATAATCAGAAGTACGTCCGACACTGCCAAACGGTCTTCCACAGTTGTGAAACGAATGGCAACGATCCATAATTTCATCGCTGTTGCCCACAACTGCCCCACCCTCTCCTGCAGGTAAATTTTTAGAATTTTGAAAGCTGAAACATCCCAAATCGCCCAGTGTACCCAGTTTTTTACCTTTGTATTCCCCTAACCATGCCTGACATGCATCTTCTATTACTTTCAAATTATGATTTTTTGCAACCTCATTCACTTTATCCATATCAACAGGAAAACCATAAATATGAACAGGTAATATTGCAGATGTTCTGTCCGTAATTTTGGCTTCAATTTTAGAAGGGTCAATCAAGAAAGTTTCAGGATTAGTATCGACAAAAACAGGGAGTGCTTTGTTCATAAATATTGAGTTGTAGGTTGCAACAAAAGTATAGGGTGAAACTATGACTTCATCTCCTGCATCAACTCCCAGTACATGTAAAGCAACCAATAATGCAGTCGTTCCGCTGGCAGTTGCAAGACAGCGTTTCGCTCCCATCAATTCAGCATATTTTTTTTCAAAGTCCAAAACTGCTTCCCCATTGCCGCGCCACCATCTACCACTGCGTAACATTTCAACAACCTGTATTTCAGCCTGCTGATCCCATATTGGCCAATCGGGCCATGCAGTAATCCTGACTTTTTCACCTCCATTAATGGCTAATTTCTTTACCTGATTAATAATAAACGGCGTGAAAGAAATATTAGTCAATGCACCAACTGTACCAATTGCACCGGTTTTAAGTACCTCGCGGCGTGTTAATTTCATGTTCGACATGATTTAAATTTATATTGGTTTAAAAAATTTATTTAAGATAAGTATAAAAAATATTTAATCCTATTTGCCTGAGGCGCGATGTTAACAGCTGCTAACACCATAAAAACATATGTATAATTTGCATTTAATTTTATTTAGAATCAATCCACTGTTAATAAAATGTTTATAATTAAATATTTTATTATTTTTGACAGAAACTATTAAATCAATTTTCAACAAACTAAACTCTTTTGGTAATGACTTATCAATTTACCATCAACACTTTGGTTCACATTTTAACGGCTTTTGCTGCATATTTTACAATTGCATTACTGTGGAGATTCAAAAAATCGCCTGAGGTAAGATATTTAATTTATTTGGAATTTTTTGCAGCATTATGGGCCGTAATGTATTCGTTTGAGTTTGCAAACCCAAATCTAAATGCCAAAATATTTTGGACACAACTATCATATTTAGGCATTGTTTTCCTACCAGTTTGTTATTTTCTTTTTGCTTTGACATTCAGTCATAAAAAGAACTTGATTTCTACTAAAACCATTGCATTTTTATTAATTGTACCCCTAATTGTTCTTATGTTGGTTTTTACAAATGACAAACATCATTTAATTTGGACTTCTGTAACACTTAATTCAGTTTATAATACTGTCCACTATACCCACGGAGTTGGATTTTGGGTTTTCTATGCTTATACACAAATTTTGCTTTTTTTAGGCTTATACAACCTTACAAGTTCAATCTTCAAATTTAAAGCCTATTATAAAAAACAAAGTGGCACTTTAATAATTGCCACATTTATTCCAATAATTGCTAATTTGATGCATATTACCAACATAAATCCATATCCGGGTTTTAACTGGACTCCCGTTTCATTTGTTTTTACAGGTTTAATCATTGTGCTCGGTATTTTTAGATTCAATATGTTCAATATAGTTCCTTTGGCCAGAACAAAACTTTTTGAAACATTAAATGATGGTGTAATTGTTACCAATGCTGAAGGATTTATTGAGGATTGTAATTCAGTAGTCTACTCCATTTTCAACTGGCAAAACAAATCAATTATCCATGAATCTTTTGAAGAAATTTTCAACTCCTTTACTAAAATAACCGAAGGTTTATCGGAAAATTTGGCATCTGTTCAGTTTGAGGTAAACCATGAAAACAACAGAAAGTATTATCAAATAAATATATCACCCATTTACAGCGATAAAAAAATGTCAGGTCATATTCTAATTTTCCATGAAATTACTTCATTGGTAAATGCTGATGAAGAACTTAAAAACACCAATAGAAAGTTGTTATTGGAAATTGACAAAAGGGAAAAATTAATTGAAGATCTTGATGCATTTGCACATACTGTTGCCCACGATTTAAGAAACTCATTAAGTTCCATATTTTCCGCCAGCGAAATTATGGAAGAGATAATAAAAGTCAATGACAAAAATCTTTTATGTGAACTATCAAATTTAATCAATCACTCAGCAAATAAATCAATTCAAATCACACACGAACTATTATTGCTGGCGACTACGGACAAAACAGAAGTGGAATTAAAGCCGTTGGAAATGGCCAATGTTTTTAATGAAGCAAAAAACCAACTTGCTGATTTGATTAAAAATTCAAATACTCAAATTACCGAACCTCCGGAATGGCCGCAAGCTATTGGATATGCCCCATGGATTGAAGAGGTTTGGTCCAATTATCTCAGTAACGCCATAAAATATGGTGGAACTCCACCGGTAATAGAAGTTGGTGCAGAAACATTGCTGAATGGTAACATTACGTTTTTCATAAAAGATAATGGGAAGGGGCTTACACCAGAGGAGCAGAAAAAGTTATTCAATAATTTTGTAAGGCTCAATCCTAAAAAAGCTGAAGGTTACGGACTGGGACTTTCCATTGTAAAAAAGATTATTGAAAAACTAAATGGATCTGTAGGGGTAGAAAGCAATGAAAATGGCTCAAAATTCTATTTTATTCTGCCGTCAAACAGACCAACACAAATAACCCTTAACAAACTGAATCAAAATATTGAATACATGATCAACTGATTTTATGTAATTAATTCATATTACATGCTCATCAGGTATACTTTATCCCGACTTTTCTAATAAGTATATGATACAAATGCTACCCGTTTCGAATCCGGGCTCCACGATGGTACGTTAAGGGTTCCCTGACCACCATATAAAAATGCTGCGGTTTTTATTTCTCCTCCAACAACGGGTATTAAGCGCAACATAACTCGTTGGTTATGCGGGTGGGAAGTTGCAGGAACTTCTGGTGGGTAAGAAATCATTATCATCTGTTTTCCATCGGGTGAAGGGTGTGCAAACCAATTTTGATAATTGTCGAAAGTAACTTGCTCTTGCTCCGAACCATCTGGTTTCATGCGCCAAATGTGCATCATCCCAGTCCTGGTTGAATTAAAATAAACATATTTTCCATCAGGGGAATATTCAGGTCCGTCATCCAAACCTTCAGCTGTGGTCAGGCGGATTTCATCACCACCCTTTGCCGGAATTTTATAAACATCATAATTGCCATTACGTTCTGCGCAGTAAGTCAGCCATTTTCCATCGGGCGACCAGCCATGCCAATAAGATGGCCCTTTTTCTGTTAACCGGGTTGGTGTGCCACCTTTAACAGGTACTGTGAAAACAACCGATGCATTTCCTTTTTCAACGGGAGCGCTACTGCTGATTGCTAACATTTTACCGTCAAAAGAAATACCATGATCATTATTATTGGCAACCACATCACCAGTATTTATTTCAGATATTTTAGAATCCTTCAAATTGAATTTGTATAATTTTCCACCAGAGTTATAAATAAGAAATTTTCCATCGCGCGACCAGTTTGGCGCTTCTATATGAGTATCTGTTTCGTAAATCACCTCACGAAAACCAGTTTCAACATTTAGTATTTCAAGTCGGCTGGGCGATGAAACCTTGTAACCGTCGACTCCATCTGCTGCTGGTTTTTCAATACGTACATTCCAGAATTGTGCTTTTTCAATAACATCAACATTATGAGATCCTATAAACATTCCGGTTAAAACGGATTTACCCATTTCTATATTTACTTTTGCCACTTCAATCAACGGTAAGCCATTTTTTGAAATTCGAAAAACAAATTCATCTCCTTTTCTTTCCAATTGTACAAAATCAGGAATTTCTTTTTTTTCCAATGCCTTTTCCAATGTTTCTGCACCTGTTGTTTCACGGTATTGCAAAGAAGTTAATCCATCGCCATGAACGGCGCCATCCATGTAAACAGCATTTTCTGCATTGGAATTTCGAATCATTAAACCAATTTTACGGTGTGGATTATCGCCTTCACCTATAAATTTAATGTTGGCAGAAATAATAAAATCTCCTTCGATTTCCTGAGAAACAAAATAAAACTCATCGCGGGCAAACCAAAGGTTATAACCTGCCCCGTTAAGGGTAAACTTTTGCAAATTTTCATCAAACTGAAAACTGCCTTTTAGCTTGGGATTTCCTATATCCTGACCAGAGTATTTTTTAAACATTTGTTGTGCCTGAATTGATAATGAAGTGATTATGATTATGGCGACAATTAAGTTGAAACGTTTCATTGGTTTAAGTTTTAATGTATTGTTTTGCGAATGTAACAAAATTGTACAAAAAAACTCATTGGGTTTCGGTACAACGGAAAATTGAGTTAATTGAAACCTGAATTACAAGGATTCCCTGGCTATATAATTTGTATGTAGAACTTGAACTACTTTTTGCTTGTTCTTAACAAATTCAGCTGTCAATTCACCCATCGCTTCAAAATTTGTTGAAATTACTGAAATACCTCCGCCAACAATCTGTTTCATCGGTGTATCATTGTATGAAATTACCCCAACATCTTTACCTAAAATCAGTTGTCTGTTACGGCAAGTTTTTATTATCTGTACCAAATCAGAATCGCGGATTACAAAATATACCTGGCCAATTTTTATTTCAGATTCAATTAACTGCTTATCATTTCGGAACTGAATTTTATTCCTTTTGCAAAAACTCCGCACTGCCGATACTGTTTCAGGTGGGTGGGGCGTACTTTTTTCTTCGTAAACCAAAACCAGCTCGTTGTATTTTTTAAGCTGGTCAAGGCTTTTGGCAAGACAAAGTTCAACCGATTTGCCAAAATCCTGTAATAAAAAATTCTGTTTTCCATTGTTAGGTTTTCCCATTCCCAATATTAAAAGTTTATATGGGTCGATCTTTTCGAGAATGGGATCGATATTTTTGTGGTTGATGTTCATTACAACATACATACTGTAACGCCCCAAACTGTTTTCAATTAACTGACGAAAAACCTCGGGATTGTAATGATGAAATAGCAAATCTACAGAATAAGAATCGGGTAAATTCTGTCGGAAAGACTGGTACAACTGTTCTTTGAAAGCGCTAAAATCATCGAGAAGCATAAAAACCTTAAATGATTCGCTTGCCACATAATATCCTTTTTGAGGTGCCGATTCAATGATATTCCGCTGTTTGAGAATATTATAAGCTTTAAAAACTGTATCGCGTGAAAAACCACTTTCCGAACTTAATTGATTTACTGAAGGTAAAGCATCTCCAACTTTCAAATGCCCGTTGCTGATTGCTTCGGTAATTGAATGAACCAACTGTTGCAGTTTTGTTTGGCCTGCCGATTCGTCGATATTGATTTGAAAATTTGGCAATTCTTGTTTTAGCGTTGTTTTGTGTTTTAGTGATTTTGTGGCACTTTCTTTTTTTGCCACAAAGGCACAAAAGCACGAAGATTCACAAAGAAATTAAAATACTGACTTTACCTCACCAATCGAAACCCCAAAAACCTGTTGACAAATGGCATTTAACTCTTCTTCTGAACCTTCAAAATGAATTGTTATTTGTCTATAAATCGCTGTTTCATTTGGTTTTAAAGCCAATGCAGGCGATGAAGTTTCCAATTCGTAAAACGGCCCCATTTGCGATCCATCATCTAATGGTCCGTCATTGTACGAATTTATTGCATCGCCCTTATATGGAAAATCCTGCATTTCCCAGGCTGAATTTACATAATCATTAACACCTTCGGGTATTTCGCATTTTAGAACAGTTAAAATTTTGTTTGCTGCATCGTAACTTCCAATTACAGGCAAAGCCCGTTGTGGAGGAATACCTATTTTCCCACGCTGTTTTCCGTCGCCTTTTAAAAAAGCAAAACCGTCTTTAATAACCAATCTATCTGCCGGAATTTTCCCAAAATAATCGTCTTTGACAATATAATCCGATTCTGCCCCGGTTTTGTACGGAACAATAATCGTTACTTCGTCAGAAGGATTAAACATGCCAAGTAACCAAATTGAGAGTAATCCGGTTTCTTTAGACCATGCTTCATTACCGGTGTTTTTTAACTGATTTTGAGTTGAATATCCAACACTTTTAACGCCTTCACGATAAACAATCCCAAGTTCCTTTTTTATGGTCTGATCGTCAAGTAAACGTATTTTGCGCGTTAAATCGAAGTTAAACTGAAAGCCGGAGTAATTAATAATTTGTATCGACTTTGAAAATTCGGCTTCTGTTTCACTGCTTTTAACCAAATCAAAAGGTTCGGTATCAATAGCAGCCGGTGTTTGCCAACTGTCAAAATCGAAAGTGCTGCCAGCATTGAAAAATATAGAAAATTGGCCCCCTTCGGGACCTAGCCAAAAACGTTCCTCTCCGCCAACTGGATTTATATGCTCTTTTATTTCACCAGATCTTATCAAATCATGATTTATCCAACCAAAACTCAATCCACTTTCCCCATTTGCCGAACTTGTCATTACCCGCCCCTGGTATTCAGGTGAAATTAAAACCCGGGCATCGCCATTTTGTAATTCAATTGGTTTTTTGTGTTCTTTTAGAAAATTCAGATCATATCCATAGGTTCCTTTTTCAAATGATTCCATTTTTCTGTCAGTACTTTTAGTTGAACAAGCATAAATTGAAAAAAATCCAAAAACCAAACAACAAAATGCAAATAACTTCCAATCATTAATTTTTAAAGAATAGAAATTGATTCCAGATGTTTCTTTTTTCATTTTGATTTGAATTTTGAGTTTTGATTATTGTTTTTATTCAAAGTCATCACCCGACTTTTAGCCAGGTGATGACTGTCATCCTGTATTATTTATAAATCGGACCAAAGGTTTCGCAGGCGCGGTAATCAGCACTTTCTTTGTTTTCGCCAAACCCGTTCCATGCACTTGGCCTGAAAATTTTATCATCTTCAACATTGTGCATACAAACCGGTATGCGTAACATGGAAGCAAGCGTAATCAAGTCGGCGCCAATGTGGCCGTAACAGATTGCACCGTGATTGGCGCCCCAGTTTGCCATTACCGAATAAACATCTTTAAATGCTCCGCAACCTGTTAACTTTGGTACAAACCAGGTAGTTGGCCAGGTGGGGTTTGTGCGTTTGTCGAGTACTTTATGAACGTCATCATCTAACTCAACAGTATAACCTTCAGCAATTTGAAGTACAGGCCCCAAACCCTTTACAATATTTACACGACTCATTGTAACAGGCATTTGTCCTGCAGTTTTAAACTGACTGGAATAACCTCCACCACGGAAATAACCTTTATCACCGGGACAGAAATTTGTGTTCTCCAAACAAGCTTTTACATCGGCGTCAGAAATTTCCCAGAAAGGTTTCATGACAGGGTTTCCTTCGGCATCTTTTTGCTGTGCCGTTGCATCCATTGTAGTTGAACCTGAATTTATCAGATGAATAATTCCATCTTTTGCCAATCCTTTAAGTTCTTTTCCAGTAACTCGTTTAACCGCTTCCGGACTCCAGTAGGTACGAACATCAGAGAAAATCTGTGCTGTGTTGGTAAGCAAGTGACCAAATAACATTGGAACTGCATTTAAACTATCATTTTCGGTTGCAAAAACAAACGCCTCGCGAATCCCATTCCAATCAAAGGAAGTATTTAAAATAGTTTCAGCATAATCGCCGTTGGGATAATAGTCAGTCCATTGGCGCTGCCCCTGAAACCCACCGGCAATTGCATTTCTTCCATGTGCTTCTTCACCAAATCCAGCTTCTTTCAATTTTGGATTACCAATCATTAAATCGCGGAAAATCAAAGTCATTTTCACAACAATTTCCCATTCCCAATCTTTACGTTTGCGATCTGATTGCTGGTCGGGAGCATTATAATCATCGCCTTCAATAATGTTTTCTTTGGTCCAGGCCAATGCTTTTTCATATTCGGTTTTGTCGAAAATACCTTCATCGATGCGACGTTTAACTTCCACCATATCAACAAACTCGGTACGCATTCCCAAATAATCCTGGAAAAAATCAGGATTAACCATCGAACCTGCAATCCCCATTGAAGTGTAACCCAATGACAGGTATGATTTGCCTTTCATTTGTGCCACTGCCAAAGCCGATTTCACAAAACGAAGAACTTTCTCTTTAACATCTTCCGGAATTGTTTCATCACCCGAATCCTGCACATCGCGGCCATAAATGCCGAATGCAGGCAATCCTTTTTGGGTATAACCAGCCAAAGCAGCTGCCAGATAAACTGCTCCCGGTCGCTCTGTTCCGTTAAAACCCCAAACAGCTTTGGGAATTGAAGGATTTGAATCCATAACTTCGGTTCCGTAGCACCAGCAAGGAGTAACGGTTAATGAAACCCCCACCCCCTCACGCTCAAATTTATCGGCACACAAAGCAGCTTCCGCTACTCCGCCAATTGTTGTATCAGCAATTACGCATTCAATTTTTTCGCCGCTGGGGAAACGCAGGTTTTCCTCAATGAGCCGGGCGGCATTTTTTGCCATATTCATGGTTTGCACTTCAAGAGATTCACGCACCCCTCTTTCACGCCCGTCAATTACCGGGCGGATACCGACTTTTGGAAGCCGGCCAATTAATCTGTTTGCCATTTTTCGAATGATAATTTTTAGTAAACGTTTATTAAATTTTTGCAGGCGTCGAGAAGCAAGTTCCAGAGTTGAACTTCCAGGTTTCAATTTAAAATTACCTGCCTGAACTTAGTGCCTCTAACCCAACTGTCCTGTACTGTGCTGCAATGTAGGAACATTTTATTTTAGTATAACATTTTGCAGGTTAATTTTTTTTAAAACTTATTTACATCGAAGATTCACAATCATTTAAAAAATTTCAGTGAATGAAATATTGTACTACTTTTGGCTAAAATAAATTAAACAATGAGAATCAAAAGTTTAATAGTTACAATTATTCAGGTTGTTTTTACAAGTGTTTTAATCAGCCAAAATAGTTTTGCTTCAGAAAAACAAATTTCAGAAAGTATCTATAAAAGATTAAATGCAGTGCAATGTGACAGTTTAATTAAAAGCAATGAATTCAACCCGAATTTTGTAATTCTGGACGTAAGGACTCCCGGCGAATGGAATTCATATCATATTAGTGGTTCAATTAACCGAAGTACCGGGTTAACTGATTTTACTGAACAATTGGATTTGCTGCCAAAACACAAAATCTTTTTGTTACACTGTCAGTCAGGAAGCAGAAGTGCAGGTGCTTTTGTAAAAATGCAGAACCTGAATTTTGCTGAAGTTTATGAAATGATTGGGGGAATAAGTTCATGGCGAAGTGCAGGACTGCCAACAACAACCCTAACAGAACCCAAGCTGATGCTGGTGTCAAAAGGCGAATTAATCAAGGGCGAAAATTCTGACACTGTGAAAGTTACAATTACAAACAGGGCAAATGGAATTTTAAGTTTTGGCAACATTTTATTTTCGGACATTCATTCTATCGGCAATAATTTCAATTCAGAAATTAACCTTGAAGGGGCAAAAGATTATACATTCAATTTGATTCATTCACCTGGTTATTGGAGTGATGAAACGACAAAAATCAGCATTGAAAGCAATGGGGGAAATATTGATTTGAATATCGAATTTAAAAATGGAACCATTGTAAATATTGATGAAATGCATCTTTTGGAATTAACCTTATTTCCTAATCCGGTAAACCAACATCTTAATTTCAAAAGTAACGGGCTGATTTATTTCGATGAAATTTCAATTGTCAATATTTCAGGCCAGGAGATTATCGACGAAAAACAAGTTTCTTCAGCAAATGGAATCGATGTTACGCATCTTAGGAATGGAGTTTATTTTTTACGTGTTAAATCAAACAACATGACTTCAGTTCGAAAGTTTATAGTAAAACATTAGACTGTGGATTGTAAGCGTGACTTTCCTGCTTAATTCAATCTCCCTGAAAACATTGACCAATTCTTAAAAACCGTTAAACATAAGATCCTAACGATTGTTTTTCATGAATTAGATTTACTTTTGGCCAACAATTATTCAGAAAACAAAAACAGGTTTATGCAGATTCGGGATATATACATCTTGTCGGTTTTATTATTTATCACATTTATTTCATTTCAAACCCAGGCGCAAATTGTAACAGGTAAAATTATTGGCGAACAAAACGAACCAATACCATTTGCAACAATTTTTATTGCAGAAACAAAAGAAGGGACAATATCCAATTCAGAAGGCAATTATCATATTCAACTTGAACGTGGAATTTACCATTTCACAATCCGTTCGATGGGATATTTACAGAACATAAAGGAAGTTAATGTAAATGCTGATAGCATAAACGTGGATATCATATTAAAAAAACAGTCGTTTGAAATTAAAGAGGTAAAAATTTTTCCCGGAAAAGAGGACCCTGCCTGGTTTATAATGCGAAAAGCAATTGCAAAAGCGCCTTATTACAGACAAAAAATTAAGCATTATGAGGCAGACATGTATATAAAGGCGAATTTTTCATTTAGCAGTATTCCAAATCTTTATAAAAACAAGGTTGAAATTGAAGGCAGAAAACTTAAAGAACTGATAAAGGAAAATGTTACCTATGTTATTGAATCACAGAATAAATTAACATTTGATTACCCAAATAAGTATGTTCAAAAAGTCATCAGTAAAAAAACTTCTTTAGCTGGTTTGGACGAGCCACCAATTATGGAACTAATGTCGGCAAGCTTTTACGATGAGCGTCCCAACCAAATAATTTCACCCCTATCATCTTTGGCAATTAAACATTACAAATTCAGGTATGAAGGATTTATTACTGTTGGTGATTACGACGTTTTTAAGATTAAAGTAACACCCAACCGCAAAAGCGATGAGCTGGTAGATGGTTACATATATATTGTTGACAAACTTTGGTGTATCTACAATCTTGATTTTAATGGACATTTTGAATTTATAGATTACCGGATTAAACAACAATTCGAGAATTTGGAAAACAACAATTGGCTTCCTGTTTCTGATAATATAACCGGAAATGTTTCCATGCTCGGCTTAAAAGGCCAGTTTTATTATGGTGTGGCGCTGAAATATAAGGTTGTTGTGGAGAACAACTTTGGACAAGCAAATCCTGAAGTAACTGAAAAACCGGCTGAAGAAAATGTTCGCGTTCCAGGAGAAAAAGAGAAAAAATTAAGAGCTGAAGCAAATGCCTTGCTGGCAAAAGAGGAACTGTCAAACCGTGAAGTGGCAAAAGCTTCAAGACTTAATCGTAAAATCCTAAAGGAACAATACAAAGACACTGTTGTGAATGATGTTTTTCGAACAAATTATAATGTAAAAGAGACAAAAGATACGCTCACTAATGATTATCAATTTTGGGACACAATCAGGGCAATTCCGCTCACACCGGCAGAAATGAAAAGTTATGCAATGACAGACTCTTTGATGCGGATGAAAGTGAACGATACTGATAGCCTGGCAAACATAAAACCAGCAAAGGAAAAAACGCTATTTTCAAAATTATGGTTTGGAAATTGGGATTTGGCAAAAGATTCAGTTTTGAGATTAAGTTATGATGGATTGATATCATTCAAAAATTTTGATTTTAATGCTGTTGACGGATACAAATACAAACAGAAATTTGAATTGAACTTCAAACTTGAAAAAGGGAAACAGTTATTAATTATCCCTGAAATAGGTTATGCTATTGACAGAAGGGCAGTTTTTGGTTCGGTATACAGCACATTCAAAAACGTATTCTTGAAAAAGAACACTGTAGTTTTAGGTTTTGGAAGAGAGAGCCGCGACTTTAAAACTTCTCCACCGGGGATAAAACCGATATTGAATGCAGCAAGTTCATGGTTTTTTGCCAAAAACTATATGCGGCTTTATGAAACAACTTTTGTAAAACTAAATTTATCGCAACAGGTATCAAACAAAATTACCCTTTTCTCATCAGTCGATTATAACCAGTTTGAACCTTTAGAAAACAATGCAACGTACATTTTCTCCATGGAAAGAGATTTTACACCAAACTTACCAAAAGGATTTACTTTGGAAGATCCGGAGATTCAGTCTCAAAAAAGTTTTGCGTATACGGTTGGCGCTAATTATTATGTTCGGCTTCATAAACCCTGGTTGCAGGAATCACCATTCATTTTTATAAAAGATTTCTACAATTTCAAACTTCAATATAAACAAGGTGTTGAAAATGTATTTAACTCAGTTTCAAAATTTAGTCAAATAGATTTTAGTTATCATCAGCAAGCCAATATTTCGCCAGCAGCAGGAATTGATTTATATGCCAATGCCGGATATTTTTTCAATACCGATCAGATGCACTTTTCACAATACCAGCATTTTCAAACCAATGAAATACCATTTATGCTCGACTTTTTTACCCATACATTTCAGTTAATGAACGACTATGGACCAAGCACAAATAAAAGCTATCTTCATTTAGGTTCGGAAATAAGGACAGAATATGTTTTACTGCGTTATTTGTCGTTCATCAACACAAACACATGGAGTGAGAGTTTGCATTTAAACTACTTGACAACGCCAGCTTTAAACAATTACTGGGAAGCCGGTTACAGTTTAAACAGCCTTTTGTTTATCGGAAATATTGGTGTATTTACAGGATTTAAAGGTGGCAAACTTGAAAATGTAATGTTTAAAATAACGCTTTCGGGATATTAGCCCCTAAAACATATTTGCCCACTTTTGAAAAATAGATAATTTAGCAATCTGTTTTGAATTAACAATATCAATCAAAATGAAGATTCTAAAAATCAAACTTCACTGGCAAATTTTAATCGCATTAGTTTTAGCAGTTCTTTTTGGTTATTATGTTCCGCAAGGAATAAAATATACCGAATGGATGGGCACTATTTTTTTAACTGCCCTGAAAATGGTGATCGTTCCCTTAATTTTATCTTCAATAATTTCGGGCGTAACAAGCATGGGTGGCGGAAAAAACCTTGGCCGGCTTGGCGGAAAAACCTTACTTTACTATCTCAGTACAAGCTTGTTTGCTATTCTAACCGGTTTATTGCTGGTAAATTTAATTAAACCGGGAGTTGGTGTTGAAATGGGTTTCACTAACAATATAGTTGACCTTACTGATAAAGCAGGATCGGTTAAAGATATTTTAATGAGAATAGTTCCATCAAATATTTTTAATTCTATGGCCGAAGGAGATATACTTCCCATAATTTTCTTTGCCATCATTTTCGGAGTTTTCATTTCTCAGGTCGATTCGAAATACTCAACGATGTTGACTACCTTTTTTGAAGGTTTATTTGAAGTAATGATGAAGATGACCATGTTCATCATAAAATTCACACCGCTGGGTGTTTTTGGCATAGTTTCACGAGAAGTACAGCGCAATGCCGATCAACTGGGAAATTTAGCCGGAAGCATGGCAATTTATATGTTAACAGTAGTTCTGGCACTTTCAATACATGCATTTATTACCTTACCGCTTATACTAAGATTTGTTGCAAAAGTAAACCCGGCAAAGCATTTTAAAAACATGATAACACCGCTGCTTACAGCATTTTCCACAGCCTCTTCCAGCGCAACTTTGCCGCTCACCATGGAAGCAGTAGAATACGAAAGTGGAGTATCGAATAAAATTTCAAGTTTTACATTACCATTGGGCGCCACAATAAATATGGATGGTACAGCGCTTTATGAATGTGTTGCAGCAATGTTTATTGCCCAGGTTTACGGTGTTGAATTACACATATTCGAACAGCTAATGATTGTAGTTACCGCGCTTCTTGCATCGATTGGCGCTGCCGGAATCCCTATGGCCGGGTTGGTAATGCTGACTGTGGTGCTAACAGCTGCCGGTTTGCCTTTGGAAGGGATTGGGCTTATATTAGCTGTAGATCTTCCTCTTGATATGGCACGAACAACCATCAACGTTTGGAGCGACAGTTGTGGCGCAGTTACTGTTGCCCGTTCAGAAAATGAAGCAACAAATATCGCGATATAAAGTCTGTGAAAACGACTTTTTCAATTCAGAATTTTTTCTAAAAAATACAAATTTTCAACAATTTTAAAACAGAAGCTATGAAACGGGTAATTCAAAATCTTTTAGTATTGGTAATCTTGTTCAGTTTTACAAATTGTGAAAAAAAAACACAATTCGTTCTTTATGACAGCAAATACAAAAAAGAAATAGCCGAAGTCAGAAAACAGGCTTCTTTGTATTTGGTGCTGAACAATATACCAGGGGCAACTTTGGCCATTTCCAGGGACGGGAAAATCATTTATTCTGAAGGGATGGGAATTGCTTCAAAAGATCTCGAAGTGAAAGTTACACGCAAAACTAAATTCAGGATTGGAGAAATCTCTGAATTATTTACCTCGTTAATGTACCAAATGATGGTTGAAAATGGTACGCTGCATCCCGACTCAACAGTTCAGTCATACATTCATAATTATCCGTTTTCAACTTATAAAGGGACATTGAATGCAATAACCCTTAAACAACTGGCAGCACACTCTTCGGGGATAAGAGAACCTGCAGGTAATGAACAAAATTGGAATGGGCGCAGCATAACTTTGCAAAAAAGTATCGACTTTTTCAAGAATGATCCACTTGAATTTGTTCCGGGATGGTATGAAGCACAGAGTACTTACAATTATATTTTGTTGGGTGCAATCATGGAAAAAGCAACTGGCAAATATTTCCCGGATTTACTAAACGAATACATTCTGGACTCCTTAGATTTAACAAACACAGTTGTTGACAATCCATATTTTACAGTAGCCGGACGGACTGAATTTTTTGATTTCAACATGGTTTCACAGGTAGTTAAAGCCGCGTTTGAAGATATGCGTTATCGTGCACCTTCTGACGGGCTTCTTTCAAATGCCGAAGATTTGGTAAAATTTGGCAATGCCATTTTGAATTCTGAAAAGATTTCAAAACAAATAAGAAAAAAGTTATTTGAACCAAACAAGCTGATGGGTGATTTCCCGCCAACAATGGCTAACGGCTGGTTTTTACAGAAAAACAAATATGGTGAGTTATATTATGGAAAAGTTGGGGGAGTAACTGGTGGTGGTGCAGTGTTATTGGTGATTCCCGAAGAAAAACTTGTTCTTGCAGTCACCATCAACCTAACATCTAACGAAGAAATCCCGGTTTTTACATTGTTTAACTCCTTTTTGGCTAAAATCGAAAACAAGGAAGAGGAAGGGAAAAAGCCTGAATAATCAGGTTGTTGTAAATACCTATGAAAACAGAGACTCAACAAATTCACGTCTGTTGAAAATTTGCAGATGCTCCATTTTTTCGCCAATCCCGATATATTTAACAGGAATTTTAAATTGATCAGAAATCCCGATTACTACTCCACCTTTAGCTGTGCCATCGAGTTTTGTAAGTGCCAGTGCAGTAACTTCTGTGGCCAAAGTAAATTGTTTCGCTTGTTCGAAAGCATTTTGCCCGGTGGATCCATCTAAAACCAACAATACTTCATGTGGTGCATTAGGAATAATTTTCTGCATCACTTTTTTGATTTTCGACAATTCGTTCATCAGGTTTACCTTGTTGTGTAATCTTCCGGCTGTGTCAATAATAACCACATCTGCTTTTGATGCTTTTGCTGATGCAACTGTATCGAAAGCAACAGAAGCTGGATCAGCTCCCATTTTTTGTTTAACAATGGGTACATCAACCCGTTTAGCCCAAATTTCGAGCTGTTCGATTGCGGCAGCCCTAAAAGTATCGGCAGCACCCAAAACAACTGATTTGCCGGCCTTTTTGAAATTATATGCCAATTTTCCGATGGTTGTTGTTTTCCCAACACCGTTTACGCCAACTACCATTATAACATACGGTTCGCCATTGGCAGGCAAATCAAAATCAGATACATCGGTCGGGTTATTTTCATCAAGAAGGGCAGTAATTTCTTCCTTCAGAATATTATTCAACTCGCTAACACCCATATATTTATCACGTGCAACCCGGGCTTCAATCCGTTCAATAATTTTCAATGTTGTATCAACACCTACATCCGAAGAAATCAATATCTCCTCTAAATTATCCAGTACTTCATCGTCCACTTTCGACTTGCCAATGACAGCACGTCCGAGTTTTGAAAATACATTTTCCTTAGTTTTGGCAAGACCTTCATCGAGGTTTTGCTTTTTTTTCTTGTCAAAAAAACCAAAAATTCCCATATAATACTGATTTTCAGAAACTAAAATAGCAATATTTTTTTCAATATTCTTAATCACGAAATAAAACAAAAAAAGCTTTCACCAATGATGAAAGCTTTTCCTGTTTTTCAGAATATGTTTTTGTTAGTTCACCATTATTTGGAGAAATAACCTGTAACATCGTCGTTAGGAACAACTTCTTCTTTAAAAGTGTATGCGCCTGTTTTTGGTGATTTGGTCATTTTAATAACTTTTGCAAACCCTTTACCAGCACCTTTTTGTAGTGTTGCTACTGTTTTCTTTACTGCCATGACTTATACTATTTGATTTCTTTGTGAACTGTTACTTTTTTCAAAATTGGGTTGTACTTCTTCAACTCCAAACGTTCGGTAGTATTTTTCCTGTTTTTTGTAGTAATATACCTTGAAGTACCCGGAACGCCACTGGTTTTGTGCTCAGTGCATTCCATAATAACCTGAATTCTATTGCCTTTACTTTTCTTAGCCATTTCTGAAGATTTTTAAATTTTTTCGATAAAACCTTTTTCCCGTGCATTATTCAACGCCGAAGCTATCCCATTTTTGTTAATGGTACGCATTCCTGCTGCCGAAACTGTTAGCAAAACCCAACGATCTTCGTGGGGCAAATAATACCTCTTTTTGAACAGGTTTACATCGAACTTTCTTTTGGTTCTTCTTTTTGAGTGAGAAACGTTGTTCCCAATCATTGCTTTCTTACCTGTTATTTGACAAACTCGTGACATTTCTATATTTTTCTTAATGTTCTAAATAAACGCCTTCTTTTAACGGAGTGCAAAGAAAATACTTTTTTATAAAATAATCAAGCAGATGCATAAGTTTTTATATAAACAGTTAACAATTAATTATCAACCTTTTTTCGAACCCAATTATTCCACGAATAATCTGTTTAATTAATACTTTCGCAGGCAAGTTTTACAATATGCTTTTTAACTCAACCACTTTTTTTGTATTTCTTGTTATCATTTTTGTTGTTTTCTGGAAAACATTCAATTACTCGCAGCGTTTGGGGAATTTTGTACTGCTGGCTGGAAGCTATATTTTTTATGGTTGGTGGGATTGGCGTTTCCTTATCCTTATCATTGTAAGTTCAGCTGCTGATTTTTTTATAGGGGGTAAAATTCACAGAACAAATAATACACAGACAAGAAAAACTTTGTTGATAACAAGTCTTTTGTTAAACCTCGGTATGCTCTTGTTTTTCAAGTATTTCAACTTCTTTATCGATTCATTTAAAGAACTTCTCTCACCGATTACCGAAACCGGTCAGTGGAGCACTTTAAACATTATATTACCCGTAGGGATAAGTTTTTACACGTTTCAAACACTCAGTTATACGATTGATATCTATAAAGGAAAAATTACACCTACAAAATCGGCATTGACTTTTTTTACATTTGTCGCATTTTTTCCTCAATTGGTAGCTGGTCCGATTGAACGTGCAGGTAACCTCATCCCGCAATTTGAAACAAAACGGAACTTTTCTTTTTCTCAGGGAACTTCGGGTTTGAAACTTATTTTGTGGGGGCTTTTCAAAAAAATGGTTATTGCCGATCAATTGGCTGAAATTGTTAATGCGGTTTATTCATCCCCCGCAAACTTTAATGCATGGGGAATTGTGTTGGCCACCTTTTTATTTGGGTTCCAGATTTACTGCGATTTTTCAGGTTATTCCGATATTGCAATTGGCACAGCACGTTTATTTGGGATCGAATTAATGACAAACTTTCGAACCCCATATTTTTCGACATCCTTCCGCGAATTCTGGCATCGCTGGCACATTTCCTTATCAACCTGGTTTCGTGATTATCTGTACATACCATTGGGCGGGAACCGTGGTAAAATTCTAAAATGGGCGAGAAATATTATAATTACTTTCACAATTTCAGGTTTATGGCACGGTGCAAGTTTCACATTTGTAATTTGGGGTTTTCTTCATGGAATTTACCTGATTGCAGAACATTATATTTCTCCGGTTTTCAGAATGAACGTAAAATTTAAAAATCTGGCTGGTTTTGTAATCACTTTCCTGGTTGTAAACTTTACCTGGTTGTTTTTCAGGGCCGAAAACTGGAATCATTTCACCATTTTATTACATAATATTTTTTATCCCGAAACAACAGGGTTCGATTCATTTGTTGCATTAATTGTAAATTCATCTCATCTAACAGCACCCGGTCGAATGCTACTTTTTGTGTTTCCCACTTTTATTTTAATCGAAATACTGCTTGGAAAAAGGGAGTTTAATCACTTATTGAATAACTCATCAAAATATATCCGCTGGAGTTTTTACTATCTTATTCTACTTGTAATATTGTTTTTTGGCGTTTTGAATTCCGCTCCACAGTTTATTTATTTCCAGTTTTAAATGAAAAAACTATCTAAAAATATCATTCTTTTTATCCTTCCATTTTTGATTGGAGTCATTGTACTTTTTTCCATTCCACTCAACAAAAAATTCAGCTATAATTTTGTAAAAGGCGAGTGTGACAACAAAGCAAGCTGGATTTACAACCGGATTTTTGAGGACCATCGAAAAATTGATATCGCTTTTATAGGTGCATCGCAAACCAGTTGTGCAATAATGGATAAAAACAATTGAAAAAGAGCTGAATGATTTTTTAGGAAAAGATATAAATGTGGCAAATTTGGGCTATTGCCGAAGAGGTCGTGATGTACAATATATAATACTAAAAGATCTCTTCAAACATAAAAAACCTTCAGTTTTAATTATTGAAGTTGCCGAAGACGAACCTAAAAAAAGCCACCCGGTTTTTCCATATGTTGCTGAAAGTAAAGATTTATTGCGGTCGTGTGTGTTTTTTAACCAAAGATATATTTCGAACATCTGGAAAGGAATAGCAGTTAGGTTTGAACAGTTAAAATACAATGTTTTCAAAAATAATTATCCGGCTTTCTTACATAATGCCGGTTTTGGATACCTATCTTCAAACCAGGTAGCACTAGTTGGGGATTTCGTTCAAAACAGGACGGTTTGGCAAGAAAGAAAAGCAAAACAAAAGTCTGAACTCTATAGAAAAATAGAGTTGAATTATTCAAAACATTACCTCGAAAAAATTGTAAAAATCTGCAGAGAAAACAACTGTAAAATTATATTCTTATATCTCCCTGAATCGGGTTCAGAAATAAAAAAGCCATTGTTATCAGAATTTTACGCCAGATTTGGAAAAATAATTACAATCCCCGACTCAATAATTTCAAACCACCGAAACTGGAAAGACGCAATCCACTTTAACGATAACGGGGCAAAAAAAGCAACGGATTTTGTAATACATAAATTGGAGTCGGATTATTAAACTGTTGTTCAATTTGTTCTTACGGTCCTAAAAATTATTTACTTTTTAAGCTTATTATTCAATTTCTTTTTGAACTTATTCCCACTAAAAGCGTTTTACCTAAACAGATATAATTAAAATTCAAATATTATGGAAGAAACAAAAACATCGTCGATGCCACGTATTGGCGACATGGCTCCTGATTTTAAGGCAAATACCACCTGGGGCCCGATTCAATTTTCAGAATTTATTAAAGATAGTTGGACAATTTTGTTCTCACACCCTGCTGATTTTACTCCTGTTTGTACAACAGAAATGAGCGGATTTGCAGTTAGGGGAGATGAATTCAGAGCGTTGAACACAAAATTGATCGGTTTGAGTATTGACAGTATTCACGCACATGTTGCCTGGGTAAATAACGTGAGAAAAAACACAGGTGTACTTTTTGATTTCCCAATTATTGCGGATATCGACATGAAAGTAGCGCAACTTTACGGAATGCTGCAACCCAATGAAAGTGAAACTGCCGCTGTTCGGGCAGTCTTTTTTATTGACCCTAAAGGAAAAATCAGGTTAATGATGTATTACCCATTAAATGTAGGCAGAAATATGGATGAAATTCTAAGAGTAATTAATGCTTTGCAGATTTCTGACAAACATGGTGTTGCGATGCCACTCGACTGGAAACCAGGACAAAAAGTTATTGTTCCGCCACCAAAAACCATTAAGGAAATGGAAGAACGCGAAAAAAGTGATTACGAAATGGTTGATTTCTATTTGGCAAGAAGGGATTTGTAAATTAAGTATTCCCTAATAAATCTTCAGAAAAGGGAATAATAAATTTCGCAATTATGGTGTTCACACCAAAGTTATAGGCAAAACGCCCTGTATAAAAATTACAGGGCGTTTTCAATATTATCACCATACACTTTTTCCATATTTACAAAAGCTGAAATTTGTTATAGGCTGCGTTCAGTTTTTCATCGTATTTATTTTTTTTGTAGCCCGAACCGTTGTAACCTTCCGCAAATTTTTCCCAGTTTTTTTCCTGAAGCCAATTGATTAGTTTTTTTCCTGAAATACTTTTCAATGAAATAAATTTGCCAAAAGCGGCCAAATGTTCGCGTTCATGCTCGTTCATTGCCGACACCCAACTATCAATTGAATTATAGCCTAAGTTTTTATAATTGTAACCCATGATTTGAAAAGCTCCCCATGATGCGGAACATAATGCCGCTTCTTTGGTTCCTGGCAATGCCGTAATATTAGCTGCTTTTTCCATCCGTTCATATTCCCCTTCGCCCCCTTTGTAATATTTTTTCGTCCACTTTTCATATAAAACATCTTGCGACAAAGAATTTAAAAAACTGTTGGGTTCAATGTTTCTCTTTTTCAATTCATTCCAAAATACATGGCCTTCGAATAAAATTCTTGGTTTTCCGAATGCCAAAAAACCTTTGCCGCTGCTTTCAATCTGGTTAACCGCCTTAACTGCGGCAAGTTCTAAATCATACTTTTTGGCAAAATCGATTAAATCCCTTTCAGCCAAAAGTTTATCATTTGATTTAATGATTTGCTTTTCCTTTTCGATGAGTTTCATCCAGGTTTTAAGACCAACAACACCATCAACAACCAAACTGTTTTGTAATTGAAAATCTTTTACAGCAGCATCAATATCGGCTCCAAAATAGTTTGAAACCAAAACTTTATAACCCAATTTTTTCAGAATTTCAGCCAAAAAATGGACTTCCTGTCCGCGTGAACGTAATCTTATTGTATTCATTTTAAATGTTATGAGTGAATATTTTCAAATTTTTGTGTTTTTCATGTCTATTTTAAAATAAAGGGATTGTTAGCATACCTTGAATCCGCATGTCGCCTCCGGGCATTATTCCGCGTTGTTCAGGAAGTCCTGTCATGTTCCCTTCAATTCGAATCCGCATTAAATCAGAGCCATACTCAATAAAACCTGTAACGCCGGTTAGCCCGCTATCTGTTGAAATTGAAAGCGAAGAGCCAAGCCGGAGACTTTGGTCAGTTCCCAAACTAAATCTTCCACTTACGCCAGGTTGGATAATTGTTTCGTCGGAAGCAAAGGAATGGGTAAGGTCGGTGGTGAAAACCAGCCTGTCACTCCCACCAAATCCGTGTCCTGCCGATAATCTGCCAAATAATACAACTTCACCATCAGAGTTTATAGTAACCCGACCAAGCAAATGACTTAAATCGCTTCCAATCCTCATTTCGCCTGTCCCACTACCTGAAAACTCCTCGGTTTCATCATCCCTGCTTAGCGATCCGGTTATCCGTGTCCTGAAATAATCGCTGGCGAATTGTGCATAAAGCTGCAAATTGTTGAATTGCAAACTTTGGATAGACCCGAGATCAAAAGAACCGCCAACACTAAAACCGGCACCAAAATCCTGTGAAGGAGAACCTTTTATGGCAACATCAGCCAAAACTGCTGCAATTCCTGCTGCCAAAACTGCAATTAAGGCTGCTTCGTCACTACTGCCCACGAAATCAATAATCCGTTGCCGAAACGCAGCAAATTCAGGGTCGCTGAGTATTGCGCCAGCTGTAATTTCAAAAGCACTTGAAATACCGAGGGCTGCCAAACGCTCAGCACTTGCTGCAGGTTGCTTCCCTTCGCCTGTGGTATTTTCAACCGCAAGACCCTGAAGTGCAGTTCCCAAGCTAATAAAATGGCCACGCATACTTGAGTTTGAAAGTTGTTCGCGAACAATCCCTGTAACAAAATCGGAAAAAGGATTGTTGCTTCCCGAAGAAGATTCTCCCTCAGTTTCCTCATCATCCTTTTGAATCATTGGCTGAACATCAGCACCTTGTTGAATGGTATGGGTTAATTCGTGTGCCAGTAGCCGTCTACCGTCGTTACTTGCGGGGTTATATTTTCCACTATTGAAGAAAATATCATTCTCAACTGTTAAAGCCTGTGCATTAAGCTGTTTGTTTAACTGTACGGAATAATTGTTGGTGTGGATGTTTACATTACTGAAATCGGCACCGAAACTGTTCTCCATAAACGAACCGGTTTGTTTATCCATAGGCGTACCCGATCCTTTTGAGTTGTTTATTTGAGATTGAAAAGTTTGGGAAACCTGATTGGATTGCGCTGGTTGCATTGATTTAGGTTGCAGCATTTCTTCTTCACATTCGGGGCATTTCATTTGAATACTGTCCTTCGCATTTTCCAAAGGACGCATCTGAACTGTTTCTTCCTCTTCTTCAAAAGCTTGCATTTGTATGGTTGCCTGGGTACCTATTCTCATTACCCTGTTTGCCATGGAATCAGCTTGTTGCTCGTATTTATCGCCGGGCTGGCCGATTTTTAATTTTG
>CAWDAW010000011.1:0-96277 GCA_963800345.1 uncultured Prolixibacteraceae bacterium
ATGGGGTTTGTTTAAAAGCTTTCTGCCATCGAAAATCACCAGCATAGAATCATGCATCCCTGTTTTATTTGAAACCAATTCACCTTTTGAATTGGTTCCTATAAATTTCAATCGTTTTGGCAGGAACCTGATATCGGTGGCATTTGGAAGTATATGAACGTGAAACAAACGAGTACTTGTACTTACCGGGAGCAGGCAAACGCATAGTTTGCCCTGGCCGGCCTGTTCGATGGCCTTAATTACAAAAGCATCTTTCAGTTTTTGTGAGTAAGGCGGGTTGATGAAGTTCCGGTCATTCCAGTTAATTTTGAGTCCATCCCAGAGTTCAATATTGTGTTGATATGGGCAGGGATCGAAATTGAAGTTAAACTCTTTGTTAAGAGTTTGATAAAATTCTGGGCGGTGTTTGCCAATCATCTTTGTGGTTTAAATTTCGGTTTTTCATGTTATGTTTTTATATTAAAAGTTAAAGAAGTTTTAAAAAACCAAGTCCTGTATTAAATACAGAACCCGGTTTAAAAGAACGAAAAAGCAAATCTTATTTAATGGATGCTGAGAAATGGCCGAGCCAGAAAATATCAACTGGATCAATCTTTTCTTTTTTAGAAACTATCTGAACGACGGAATAATTTTGTTGATGGTCAATTGTTCCAAGTTCATAACTTCGATAACCACGTTTTTCATCATAGTCACATTGTTGTTTGATTTGATCGGCAGTTTTCCGGTTGGTGGTAATTGTAAAATACTTTTTCATAGTTTTGGTATTAAATTTTATGTTCTGTAAAGTTTACTACTTGAAATTGGTTGTAGTACCGGTTTAAAATTTCCATTTCTCCCAATAGTTTGTATTGAAAAACGAAATAGTCATCAGAAACGAAAATAACCTGAGAAATATGTTTCCACATGTCTTTTCCATACTCGCAGGCAAATTCATAATCGATTAAAACGAAGTGACCGGCTGAATTATATTTAGTGATGTAAAGGTGGCTTTTTTCATTGGCGCCAATAGTTTGAAACTGGCAGCCGTGTTCAAATAATTTTCTTGTTAAAATTTTCATGTTGTTTGACATTTTGGTTTTTAAAAGTGATTTCGTCTGTTTTATAGATTTTGGTATAGTTTGAATTAAAGGTGACGTATCCCTGGAAGGGAGTTTTCACGTCCATATATAATTTCACACACAAAATAAACTTGTCACGGTTTTCGGGAATTGCAATATTTTCGATAAGGTAACAATCTCCATGTGGCATATTATCAAGGAATTGCCAAACATTCTGCTTATATATTTTGTACTCATTATTCATTATTATCGTGTTTTTCGTGTTTTAATTGATCTTAAACATGGTTACTACATACTACAAATCATAAAAACCAGTAAATGAGTCAATTAACCTTAAATCGAATCCGATAAATAAAAATGTAGTAGGTTGTAGTAGGTTGTAGTAACCATGCAAAAAACGCGTGGGTACTACAATTTTATTAATGGTGGCGCGGCTTTCAGCGATGTAGTAGGTGTAGTAGGTGAATAATGTCATTTTGTTTTTTCTTTGATAGGTTTATATATATTTTTATCAGAGATAAATATATAATACATGTGTATCAGGTAGATAGGTTTTAAAACGTGGTTACTACAAATGGTTTTCAGAAATGGATTTCGCATAATTTGGACTTTTGAAAAATAAGCGTGGTTACTACAATTGATTAGGAAACGAATTTGATGTAATAGCAATAGCGCGGGCCTTCGGGTTTACGAACTATTTTTTTTTCGAAGCTGAGTTGAGAAAGGGCTTCTCCTATTTTCTCTTCAGAAATTTTGTGGATATCCTCCCTGCGGATTTTTTTGTTTACGTTCAGGAACTGGAATATTTCTTTGGGTTGCATCCATGTACCATCACCGTTAGTAGGAATATCGAAATAGGTTTTGATGTATTGTGCGCTGGGCGTTTCTTTGAGGTAATGCTGGTTGTGTTCTTTAAATTCAGCCCAATCCACGGAATCCCATTTATAATTAAAATCCTGGCTGATTAGCAGAACTGCTTCGGCCCAAATCTGGTCGATATCCACTTTAATGCTGTAATCGCGGTTAATTGTTTCGAGCTCGAGTATAAGCCATCGGCGGTAACTCATGTTTGGTGTCAGGAACCCGCCTTTTTCGGGTGTGCGGTTGGAAGTAAAGCAGGCGCTGCCGATTCTTTTTTTGCGTATTGGTTGTGGTTCCCGGGGAAGATAAACGTCGATTTCGTCAGCGCTGAGCGCCTTTTTAAATTCATCTTCGTTTTTGCGGTTGATTCCATACAGCTCGTCAAAGTACACAAGGAAAAAGCGGGCAAAAGATTCCTGCAGGTTGAATTTGCCGTTTTCGCTTGGGTCCGCAATCATATTGCGTAAGGGTTTCGGAACAATGAAATTAAAGAAAAAGCTTTTCCCGATTCCTTCTTCCGCATGGACCAAACCCATTGCCACATCGTTGGGATGCAATCCCAGGGCGCATGCTGCAGTGGCAACAAACCATTTCTTCATATACATATAAAGGCGGTTTTGGTAGAAGCCTTGTTTTTTGCCTGCAAACTCCCGCATAGTAAGATGGCTCATGAGCAGGTCAATGTGGCTTACGCCTTTGTATTTTCCTTCGAGGCTATTAAAATACTCGGCAATTGGATTATAGGTATCTACCTGGTTTGGGCTGTGAAGTATTTTGCGGAGGACTGTATCGGAAACGATAATTTCTTCCTCAAGTAAATGCAGGCTGATGTCGTTAAAGGTAACAGGACTGCCGTATAATTTGGTTTTGGAACGGATAATGGATTTGTTGGGATCGAATTGATTGACTTTGATTTCATAATGTTCTTTCAGGAATTGTTTTACTTCAGCAACCTTGTTTAAAGTTGCTGCGGATTTCGAAAAGTTAAGGTCTGTAAATTTCATTGATTGATTTTAAAAGCTGTTGTTTTTCATAATTCCTTCATAAAGAGCGTGCTCCTTTTTAAGGTCGAGAATCATCGATACGTTTTTAAGTTCCAGTGGAAGCTTAAAATTCCGAATTAGGAACGAACCATACTGACCAAAAAAAGCTGCAGTAAGCACTGCTATATCCTGAACAGAAGTAAGTGGCCGGTTTAGGATTGTAACGGAAAAAGAGATTGCAACGCCTGTAATTACATGTGTTTTGCCAGTTTTATTACTTACTGAATGCACATGGTCCACCGATGTAATTAGCTGTTCAAACGGGAATTTGATATTCATCATCAGTTCCAGGGCTGCGCTGGTGATGTAAGTTAACTTCATGGCCCGGAAATGTTCGCCTGTGAATGCAGGCAAAGCATTAAAGACAATTTGGCTTTCCAGCCGGAAAATTCTTTTGTTCTGTTCGGCTGCGATATTTTCAAGTTCTTCGAAAGTCATTTTGATAAATTATTAGATTTTATAGATTCTTAAAGTCATTCTCCAGGCGACGTACTGCATAATGAATTGAATCAAAAGCAATTTCGCGAGCTAAATTAAATTCATCGTCATTTTCACGTTTCTTCATTTTTTCAATCTGTGATTTTTTAATTTTCATATGGTTTATCGATTCCCGGATATACTGTGCCTGTTCGTACGTTTCTATTTTCATGATTTTAGAAAATTGGTTGTTCAAATTGTTTTGTATTGAAGTCAAAAAACTGGGTTAAATCATCATTGTGTTTGGAATAAATGCTACCGATTTTACCGTCACGGTTTTTGGCGATTTCGAACATCATGACGTTAAGCATTGAGTTTCCGTTTTCATCCATTGCATCCGGTTCGTAGTAAGCTGGCCGCCATGGGAAGATTACCATGTCTGCATCCTGCTCGATGGCTCCGGATTCTCTGAGATCGGCCAGGCGTGGAGTTTTATCCTCCCTGGTTTCGATGGAGCGGTTTAACTGCGCCAAAAGAATGATAGGTACTCCTGCGGCTTTTGCAGCCTTTTTAAGCCCTCTTGAAATCTCAGCCACTTCGCGTTCGCGGTTCTTGTTTCCGTAACTCTGTGGTGTTTCCACCAACTGCAGGTAGTCGATAACAACGAGGTCGCATTGGTTTTTTCTCACTTTTGTTCTGATAACTGAGCTGATATGACGGACATCCACCCCGGGAGAATCATCGATAAAAATAGGGAGCTGGCGAAGCTCTTTGTCGGCTTTGTTATATGCGGACCAATCTCCGGGAGTCATGGTTCCTCTTTCGAAGTTGTATCTCACGATTCCACCATAACTTAAAAGCAGGCGTTTTGAGAGTTTGATATTTTCCATTTCAAGGGAAAATATGCAAACATTTTTTCCTTTAAGCGCAGCGGATTTTGTGAACAGGTTTACTGCCACGGCAGTTTTCCCCATACTGGGGCGGGCTGCTACGATGATTAATTCACCGGCTTGCCATCCGTTGTTGAGTTCGTTCATATCGGCAAGGCCGGTGTTTACACCCTGTATTTCTCCGGACTGGGCTTTTGCCTGTCGTGCATCTAAATCTGTACGTGTTTCATCCAGGATGGATGAAATATGTTTCATTCCTGATTTACCGGCCAGTAAATCATCTATTGCCTGCGTTGCATTATTGTATTCCGTTTCCAGTTCATCGATATTATCATCGTATGCTTTGCTGATAAGTACGGTACAGCGGCGGATAACTTCGCGGGAAAAGTATTTTTCAGCGATTACCCTTGCATGTTGCTCGATGTGAGCTGCGGATGCAACCCTGCGGGTAAGTGCTGTAATGTTTGCAGGACCACCGACTTTCTCAAGGTTATTTTCATCTTTTAGTTTTACTGATACAGTAATAATGTCGATGTTTTTTCCTGCGTCTGACAGTTCCTGAATGGTGCGGAAAATAATCCGGTGTTCATCTTTATAAAAGCATTCTTCAGTAAGGATTCCTGAAACTTTATAGATTTCGTTTTCACCGAGCATCAGTGCTCCCAGAACTGCTTCTTCTACTTCAATGGCCTGTGGTGGTATTTTGCCATAAATAATGGCATCGACATTCACCGGTGTAATTTCCGGTCTTGTTTTTCTTGGTTGATTCATAATAAAAGAATGTTTTAATTGGCCAGACCTTCGAGTGGATCGGCATGTTGATGTTTATATTTTGCCGGAAGCTTAAACAACTTTGGAGTTCCGTCCGATTTTGTTTTTGATTTTTTATCTTCCTTTTCAATGACTTTATAAAATGCTTTTTCGAGGCGGCTCATGGAGTATTCGAGATAAGAGATTGCGATTTTCGGATCATCGCCTGAAATATCGAGCATTCGTTTCAGGCCGATAAGTTCTGCCCGGGAACGCATATGAATACCATGTTGTTCTATGAGGTATTCTTTCCATAAATTCCATGTTTCGCGGAAAGCCTGGTCATCAAAAAGTTTGCTTTTCACTTCCACGGATTTTACCGGAGTAATGAATTTATCCATTTCGTTCAGTGATATCCGGAGTTTTCTCCATGCCTTATTTAGGTTGGCGACTTTTTGATGGATTTTGACACTTTTCGGAAGCAGTTCATTGAGTTCTTCCAGTTCCTGTTTAACAGAACTGAAATTATTTTCAAGGGATTCCCAGGTTTGTTTCATGCCTGTTTAAATTTTATTACCCATGTCCATGGGTTTTCGTAATACGATTCAATACCATAAATTGAGATCCATTTAGAAAAGAAGCCTTCCCGGAAGTTGCTTTGGCCGGTTTCGCTAAAGCCATAAATTTTAGCTACACCGCAACCTTCTTGTTTTGCATCTTCTTCAGAAATGGATTGAATTCTCTGTGCTTTGATATCGGTTATTTCGAGCCAAATGCGGGCAGCGGTTTTTGGCATGTGGATGGATGGTTTCCATAATCCCGCGTTTCTTTGTTCAGCCAGAACATCTTTGGTGTAATCTGCTTTGTAAGCAATTTCACCCATGGCCGGTGCCCATGTTTCTTTCACCCACAATAAATCCCCTACTTTTCCATAAGGACAAATGATGGGTTTACAAATAAGTTTTGGTTTTTCGAATTTGGCAACCCATCCACCATTCACGGAAAAGATTTTTTTGGCCGGTTCCACAAACTTTGAAAGAGGGGATTTAAACGCTCTTGTGGTTTGTGTTTTTTCTCCGGATAAAATGGCCTTCACCATTTGGGTATCGAAAAGCATAGGGTAATCATTTTTACCGGCATCAGCTGTAGTTATGCCCTTTCCAATTTCGTTGTGATTAATTTCTTTGGTTGCGCTCATAGATTTACCTGTGTTTTTAGGGAACTAACCATTTTTTCATCTTTCATAAACAAGCTGTTGAAATAATGCCTGGGATTATGATCCAGCTTGGCAAGGCAGCAGTTTTTGTATTTTTTTCCTGAGCCGCATTCGCAGGTACTGTTGCGTTCCGGGAGTGCCATTCTCCGGATTGGTTTTGTAAGCATAAAATGCTTGTAGTGTTGTTTACAGTAAAAGCGGTACCCGATTTTGAATTTTGCTATTTTTTCGCAAACTGTACAGATTAACACTTTATCGGATTTGTTGATCCGGTAGAACCGGCCATTACCTTTCATAATATTTCCGGCTTCGGGTTCTGTGCTGGCTTCTGTGGTAGTGAATTCTTTAGGAAGAATTTTAACATCAAGGTTGTGAGTGATCCACCATCTGTTTTTTTCTGCGGTTTCACGGGTAGTGAGAACGCGAATTTCTTCATCGTTTAAAGCAATAACTTTTTTCATAAACGGATTTTAAATTTATTAATTAGATAATTCTGTGTCAATTAATTGGGATAATTGAGTGTGATACGATTTGTATTTTGAAGGGATTAAGACATGGAGTGACGAATGTTTTCTAAGGAGATATTCTTTCATGGTTTCGGCATCTTTAATTGTTGAAATTGCATATTTGAGGTTTCTGATTTCCTGGCTGGCAAAAGATGTTGAAACATGGCTTTTATTGTGGGTAAGGAGCCAGTCGCGTTGTTTGACTATTTTGTTCAACAGAATTTTGCTGTCATTCAGGAAATCGGAATCTTTCATGTTAAAAAATTAAAGACTCGATTAACTCAGGCGTCCTTTTAAGATATTCAATTGTCGTGACTTTAATCCATGAGCCTTCGCCGTCACAATGGTGACAGTCAATAACGTCATGATTGTGCATTTCACGCAGGTTTCCGTCTTTTAATTTGCCGGTTCCCCTGCATTTTTCGCATAGTTCAACCTCCTTAAATTTCCTGTTATTCATATTGGTTTTTTAAAAATGAGTGAAAAAAAACCCACCGTCCTTTTGACGGTGGGGTGCTTCACCTGCATCGGTGATTATTCAATTTAAAAAGAAACTACTTATTTAGATATGGGTTGAATATGTTTAAAATAGAGTTCCACCGTCTGGGACTGCGACTCCAGTTCGGAAACGTTGAAAACAACAGAACCACTACTTTTTACTGGCATGATTTTCCCTTCCCTCACCCACCGGTCTATCCGACGCCGGCTATATCTTCGGTAACTTTCTGCCTTGGAAATTTGTGATTTGTCAACACCCATTTCGCGAAGGGCATTTTTAGCCCCCATTTCGGCTGCCGTGGTAAGCATTTGCCTCAATTGAAATTCATGAATTTCTAACATGGTTTGATCATTGATTTTTTGAAATCTGTTTATGTATTTATCTTCTGTTCTGATTTAAAGGTTTGATTTTCGATTTAATCGGTTAACCAATTTTTTGAAGTTCTTTCCTGTTACGTTCAATCATTCCCAAAACTTTGTTTCTTGTTTCATCTTCCAGCTTAGCAAATTCCAAAGCCATAGAAATAATTCTTGGGTCGCCTTTTACTTTTCCAGTAATGACATTCGATGTCCACATCCATGAAACGCCCATTTCATCTGCTATTTGCTGTATTGCTCCTCGGGGCAAACGCTTTCTCAGTTCCATGTTGCCAGTTTGTTTTAAGTCTCTTTCCTCTATTTTCATACCTTTGTTTGAAATTGTTTTGTTTTGTTTCAGCATATTATTATATTTGCATTTTTATTAAATTATTTAGCAAATTAAACACAATTATTTGCAATAAAACATTAATGTTTATTGCTATATATCAATATTATTATCATTAGTTTTTAATATACTGGTAATGAAAGGGGAAGAGGTAAAAAAAATTTTGGAAGATGATGGGCATCAACTTGCGGAAGTTGCAGAAAAATTAAATATATCCCCGCAAAATTTCAACAACTGGCTTGGTGTTCAGGATATTAAGACGGGTATTCTCGAAAAAATTGCCCAGGCTATAGATAGAAATATTTACTATTTTATTGATAAACAGACATTAAAAACCCAGGAAAGGGATGAATTCCCCGAAGGAGCAATCCGGTATTATGACCTGGATGCTTCAGCAGGGCATGTTGAAATGTTTGACCCCGGAAATGGAATAAAATTCAAAAAAATAATTATACCAGGTTACGGTGATTGTGACTTTGCCCTTAACGTTTGGGGTGAAAGCATGAATCCTGTCCTGTGCAATGGTGAAATTATTCTTTGCAAAGAATGGAAAGAAAGTTTTATTGAGTTTGGGTACATCTACTTAATTGTTACTTCCGAAAATCACCGGATGATTAAATACATTCAACCCGGAAGTGACGACAGCAAAATAAGCTGCGTTAGCGAAAATCCATTTTACAAGACTTTTGAAATTGACAAAACAGATATACTGAAACTATTTGTTGTTAAGGGGCATATCAACAGAAGAGCAATTTAAATTAATAAAGTCAATTACTTTCCGGTTGGATTCATCAATAATTGAATAATTATATTTAACGTACATATCGGTAACCTTGTTATCAATATCTTCGTGACCAAGACATAGGGCAACGTCATCTTTGTTTATGCGACAATCGTTGCGTGCAATCGTGGCCCATGTATGCCTTGCCCATTTGGTAGTTACTTTCTTCCTGATACCCAGCTTTGGTAACATTCCCATAATATTATGTGATTTTTCGCCCGAAAGATAATTATTCACGGCTCTGTAATAACTTTTATGATGTTCAAACCTCTCACTTAAATTCAATAAAAATTGCTCGCCTTTATATCGCTCAATAATCTCATTCGCTTCCGGCTCAATTTTTATTGAATATGCCCGGTTGGTCTTAAATCTTTTATAAACAATTCTACCTTTTTGTGATTTGTAAAGATAAAACAAGTCTTTAGCTTCAATTCCAATCAAATAAATCATCAATAAGAAAATATCCTTGGAAAAAGCCTCTCCTTGATTTTCAGGTTGATAATTAATAAGAAGTCTTAGTTCCGCAAGTGTTAGAACATGATCTCTTGCATCTGTCGTTCTCTTAGGAAATGTGTACTTTTTAAATGGATAATGATTAACCAAAAGCCGTCCAGAATCTTCATCATTAAAATGATCTCGACATTTATTGAATAGCGCTCTAAATGTTCGCATATAATTAATAATCCCATTCCCAACATTACGAGACCTTAGGTACATCTCATACCGCATCAGAAAATTTAAATTTATCTCATTAACCGGCAACTTCACACCATTAAATAACTTTAAACTCGCCAACAGAGCTTTATATTGATCTGAAGTTCCCTTTACAGTAACTTTTTCAATGAATTCCCCTGCAAATTCAAAAAAATCAATTTCATTCCCGTTACTTTTACCGGTCAGTAAATGCTGTTTGATCTCCGAAACTGACATATAATCCCGCCGATCTCCCAGTTCCATGTCCTTTTCCCGATATGTTTTTAACAATCCAGCTATTCGGGTATTAATAAAATCCCTGGATGGACCTGAACGAACAGCACCAGCTTTATTGTCCATGTGTGATGTAAGAATGAACATATCCGTAGGGATATAATTAATTGATTGCCGATGTGTTATTCGAATTTTGATGTTTGTTGTACCATCCGATTTTTTATCGTTGGTTCCCTTTAAAACTACAGCTTTGTAAGTTGCCATAACATTATGTTATCTTAAACTATTCATAAATTATTCATAAATTATTATGGTTTAAAGGTACAAAAAAGGCTATACCAATACAAAAAAAATGGGGTCTCAAATTTCTTTGAAACCCCACTTTTTACTGCCTTTCCGCCTTGCACGGGAGGAGAGACTCGAACTCCCGACACCTGGTTTTGGAGACCAGTGCTCTACCAACTGAGCTACACCCGTTTTTCTTTTTTGCGACTGCAAATATAATAATACATTCTAAATTACCTAAACAAATCTAATTTTAACAGTAACAATATTCTCCATGAAATTCTTGTCATTTGTAAAGTTAAAAGAACCATTATTTATTAAAAAATCCATAAGAAAAATCTTATGGATTTAAAGCGGAGAGAGAGGGATTCGAACCCCCGGAACCTCTCAGTTCAACGGTTTTCAAGACCGCCGCAATCGACCACTCTGCCATCTCTCCGAGCGCGACAAAAGTAGGACATTTTTTGAATTGGCAAAACCTTTTTTTTCGAAAAAATGAATTATTGCTAAAAAAAAAGAGAATAAAGATTGTTTTTTTAAAACTAATTTCTGAATTTAGTGTTCCTATAACATGGTTCTCTGAAACAATTGATTTTACTGGTATTTTGAGAATTTTTTATGTGTTTCAATTTTCGAACTTAACTTAATTTAAAAATATAAGTTTATTTAAACACTTATTTATCAACATTTTAATCATTTAATAAAAATTTTGCCGTATGAACAAAGCACAGTTAATTGATGCAATGGCCGCCGGAGCTGGCCTTACTAAAGTAGATGCAAAAAAAGCTCTCGATGCTTTTGTAGCTGCCACAACTGACGCCTTAAAAGGTGGTGACCGGGTAGCTCTAATTGGTTTTGGTTCTTTTTCAGTGTCTGAACGTGGAGAGAGAACTGGAAGAAATCCACAAACAGGTAAAGAAATTACAATTCCTGCTAAAAAAGTTGTTAAATTTAAAGCTGGTGCTGAATTGTCTGACGCAGTTTAGTAAAGTTTACAGGAAAAAGAAAAAATTAGGGGAACGGTTTGTTTCCCTTTTTTTATTGCCTTTGTTAAACAAATAATTCAGAAAATGAAAAATGAACTTCTTGAATATTTATCAGCTGTTGTTACGCCCGAGCGACTTATGCTTTACAATAAAATTGTAGAAAATCGCACCAATTATATTACTGTAGTGTTGGAAGATATTTTTCAACCTCAAAATGCAAGTGCGGTTTTGCGGACTTGCGATTGTTTTGGGATTCAGAATGTACATGTAATTGAAAACAGAAATCAGTTTCAGGTTGACACCGAAGTTTCTATGGGTTCATCGAAATGGATTACGTTAAACACATATAACAAGAAAAAAGATAACAGCTTAAAAGCAATTCATAAGTTAAAAAATGATGGTTACAGAATTGTTGCAACCTCACCACACTCAACTGATGTCGAGTTACCTGATTTTGATATTTCTAAAGGAAAGTTTGCTCTGGTATTTGGTTCTGAATTACCCGGTATTTCAGAAATTATCAATCAGGAAGCAGATGAATTTCTGAAAATCCCAATGTTTGGATTTACGGAAAGTTTTAATATTTCAGTTTCAGCAGCTATTATACTATTCCACTTAACCCAAAAATTACACAATTCGGAATCTATAAACTGGCGTTTGACACAAGATGAGAAAACTGATATTAAAATTCAGTGGATTAAAAATTCAGTTAAGAAGAGTGTGTTAATTGAAAAACGGTTTTGGGAAGAAAAAGGCATTGATCCGCCCGTAAAATAAATGATACCTTCAGTTTTGAAATAGGTTCTCAACTTCTTCCAATTTCATCAGTTTAACACCCATTTTTTTCCAGCTTTCGAATGGTAGCGGGATGTTGGGTAATTCTTTAATAGCATTTTCCACTACAATTACTCTTTTCCCTCTTTTTGCCAAACCAACTACAGCATCATTTACACAAACATTAGTAGTGACACCATAAACTATTATTGTTTCAGGCGAAAGCAGATTTAGTAAGTGTTCGCTATAAGGATTTCCAATAAACACATCAAAAGCATCTTTTCTTATTATAAAATTTCGAAATTTATTTGTATGAATTAATTTATTACCAATTGATGTTTTAGTTTTCCATTCAATTATCAGCGGGTTTTCAGGTAGGGTTTCTTTTATATATTCAGCCCCAGCTGTATCTGCCATACAATGTTGCGGAAAAGTTTTTATAAAATCTGGGTTTGATGATAACTCGGCAGAATTAGAATAATGCCAATCAGCAGTGTTTACAACTCTAATTAAATTTTTATCTGCAAGATGTGTCAATTTTTCCCAATTAGGTTTTAGAAGTTCTGCCCCAGGAACATACAATTTCCCATCAGGAGAAACAAAATCGAATTGTGTATCGACATTCCAAAAAATGCAGTCAGAAACCTTCATTTTAAATTTTTTTATTGAATCCCTTTTGCAATAAAATCTCTGAATTCGTCATCATCGAAAGTAACCCCCATTTTTATTTCAGTTCCATCGGGTTTAATTATTACATGAAAAGGGATACTGTTTGTTTGATATTTGGAAATTTGTAAATCAAGGTTTTTTTCACCTAAGTTGTCCTTTTCCTCTCCGTCAACCTTCGAAATAAACCTTTCTTCTTCAGGCAGTTTAGTACGATCATCTGTATATAAACCAACTACAACATATTTTTGAGAAAGCATTTTCATCACTTCGGGATCATCCCACACAGTATTTTCCATTTTTTTGCAATTTGAGCAAGCATGCCCTTTGAATACAACAAAAAGTGGTTTATTCTGCTCTTTTGCACACGCCAACCCCTGTTCAAAATCGAAATATCCGGGTAATCCGTTTGGTAAATGCAATTTATCAGCATATTTTGCCGGTCCACATAATTCCTCGGCGGTGTTAAATGTTGATCCGGAAGAAGCCCTTGAACTTAAATAAGAATTCTCACTTTCCGGCGGAATTAAAGCCGAAACCGCAGACAGTTTATCCCCTAAGAGACCAGTAAACAAGTAAACTACAAAAGAAAAAGTGACGATCGAAAGGAAAAGCCGGCCAACCCCTATATAAGGCAAGTCACTGTCATGTGAGAATTTTATTTTTCCTAGGAAATATAAACCAAGGAGAAAGAAAACTACAATCCAAATTGACAAGTAAATTTCGCGGCTCAAAATTTCAAAACCATAAACCTGGTCAATATTACTTAAGAATTTCAAACCAAAAGCTAAAAGAACAAAAGCAAAAACTACTTTAATGGAATTTAACCAGCCTCCTGATTTTGGCAATTTGTTTAACGCCGACGGGAAAATTGCAAGTAAGGTAAATGGCGTTGCAAAAGCCAGTCCAAAAACGAACATACCCAATAATGGACGTAAACCGCCATCTTGTACTGCTTGAATTATTAATGCTCCAATAAAAGGACCGGTACAAGAAAAGGATACAATTACTGTTGTTAAAGCCATAAAAAATGCACCTACCATTCCACCTTTATCTGCTTTTGCATCAGTTTTATTTACCAATGTACTGGGCAAAACTATTTCGAAAGCGCCAAAAAACGATATTGAAAATACAAGAAACAGAATAAAAAACAACAAGTTCGGAATCCAGTGTGTACTTAAAACACTGCCGATATTTGGACCAAATATACCAAATGAAAACAGCGCTCCCAGCAATGTAAAAATTAAAACTATTGAGAATCCGAAAAATATTCCGTTTCGTATTGATTTTCCACGATCTCCACTTCCACGCATAAAAAAAGAAACTGTCATTGGAATCATAGGAAAAACACATGGTGTTAGAATTGCTGCAAAACCAGCCAATACCGATACTAATATAAACAACCAAACTGTTTGGCCACTACCGTTATTCATTTTAATATCAGAATTTGATACTGATTCCGCTGTTATTAAACTCGTGGATCGTTCATCCTGGTTAAATTTGAATGAGAATTTCGATTCTTCAGGTGGTGTGCATGTTTCATCATTACAACTCATAAAAAGTACATATCCCTTAATTTCAACAGGGCTATCAGATTTCAACTTTATTTTCTGTGTTAAAACTACCTGATTGTTGAAATACCCCACGTTCATTTGAAAAGTTTCGTCAAAATGAATTTCGGGCTGGGGGTCTTTTAAAATCTCACCCACAAAATCAAACAAAGTAGAATCTTCAAAAACGAAAGAGGTTGCAATTGGTCCGCCTTCTGGAAGATATGTATCATATAAATGCCATCCGCTATCAATAGATGCTGTAAAAATTAAATCAACCTCATTGCCGACCTGTTTGGAGTCGAATTCCCATTTTGTAGGGTTAACAATTTGTGCATTAATAAACAATGAAACAAAAACAAGTGTAAAAAGAATCGATATTTTTTTCATTTTCCGAAAGCTATTAATTTCAAAATTTCATATTTACAAATATAGATATTCACATATTACAAATATCAATCCGAATAACTTGATATGACAAATATTCAATTTAGATGACAAATTATAAAAAAATATATCATAATCAATGGATTACCCATTACACAACATGCAAAAAGCCGCTTTGTTGATGAGCGGCTTTTTGCATTTATAAAATTAACTCTTCCTGATTATCATCAAAAAAATGATATTCAAGAAAGGTAAATGAATTATTGGCTTCAATTTTTACCCATTTATAATATTCGAAAAACCATTTATTTCTGACACTTTTAAAGCCTTTGGTCAAATATGCTGCAACAAAAGGATGAACTTTCAGCAATAATTTTTTCTTGTGTAAATCATTGAAAGCATATTTAATTTTGCTTGCCAATTCATCAGCAAAAAGAACAGATGGAACAATTTTACCAGTCCCCCTGCAAGTAGGACAGTTTTCTGCAGTTTCAATTGTTTCCTGTGGTCTGACACGTTGGCGGGTAATTTGCATTAGGCAAAACTTACTTAAAGGCAGGATATTATGTTTAGTCCTGTCGGCAGCCATTACTTCCTTCATGTGGTCGTAAACTTTTTGGCGGTTTGCCGAAATATGCATGTCTATAAAATCAATTACAATGATTCCGCCCATATCTCTCAACCTCAATTGTCTTGCAATTTCATCACAAGCCGCCAAATTTACATCAAGTGCATTTGTTTCCTGATCCATTCCGAGTTTTACCCGATTTCCACTGTTAACATCAATTACATGGAATGCCTCAGTGTGTTCAACGATTAAATATGCACCATCTTTAAAAGATACAGTTTTACCAAAAGCAGCTTTTATCTGTTTCTCAACTCCATAATGTTCGAAAATGGGAGTCCGGCCTTTGTAAAACTTTACAACCTTTTTTTTATCGGATTGAATACTACCAATATAATCGCCAATTTCGTTACAAACCGATTGATCATTTACAATTATACTATTAAAATCTGTGTGATAAATATCGCGTAACAAAGCTGTTGTGCGGTCGATTTCGCCAATAATAAGAGAAGGTGTTTTTGCCTTACTAAGCTTACTAAAAGTAATTTCCCATTTAGTAACCAATGCATTCAGTTCCTGATCAAGTTCGGCAACCTTTTTGCCCTCAGCAACGGTACGCACAATAACACCATATTTACGTGGTTTTATGCTTTGAACAAGTTTTTTAAGCCGGTTTTTTTCTTCGTTGGTCTTTATTTTTTGTGAAACCGAAACTTTGTCACTAAACGGCATTAAAACCAAATTTCTTCCGGCAATTGAAATTTCAGATGTTAACCGCGGACCCTTTGTAGAAATTGGTTCTTTTGAAACCTGAACAATTATTTTCTGACCTTCTTTTAAAAGTTCATTGATTTTACCGTCTTTGTTAATGTCAGGTTCTGATTGGATTCTTCCTAGAGAGGAAACTATATTTTTATTGGAAGAACTTAATCGAAGGAACTTATTTAATGTTGCGAATTGAGGCCCCAGGTCGAGATAGTGAAGGAAAGCATCCTTTTCATAACCAACATCGATAAAAGCGGCATTTAAGCTGGGCATTATTTTTTTTATTTTGCCAAGATAGATGTCACCAACGGCAAACCGCGCGCCACTTTTTTCCCTGGTTAATTCTACAAGCTTTCTATCCTCTTGTAATGCTATAACAATTTCGGATGGAGTTACATCAATTATTAAATCGCTACTCACAACCTTAATTTTAATCAATCAATTTATTAATATTATTCTTTATAACAGATTAAACCTAAGGCATTAATGCCTTAGGTTTAATCATAATCCAAAAATAAGAATCAATTGTGTTTTCCTATTTTTTCTTTTTATGCCTATTCTTACGTAATCTTTTTTTACGCTTGTGAGTAGCCATTTTATGTCTTTTTCTCTTTTTTCCGCTTGGCATAATTAATTACTTTACTTGATTTTTAACTTCCGAAATAAAAGTTTTCGCTGGTTTAAACGAAGGAATGTTATGCGATGGAATAATAATAGTTGTGTTTTTGGAAATATTTCTAGCCGTTTTTTCTGCCCTTTTCTTAACCACAAAACTTCCAAACCCTCTTAGGTAAACATTTTTACCATCTACCAACGAATCTTTCACTGTTTCCATAAATGCTTCTACCGCTTTTTGAACAGTTACTTTCTCGATTCCGGTGTTTTTTGCAACTTCATTTACAATATCTGCCTTTGTCATTTGTTAAAATATTTAATTTTCAATGTATTAAACGTATAATTTGAGTGTGCAAAAATAAAAATTATTTAAAAACAGAAAAGCTTTTCATTTAATTTATTTTTGTTTTTTGAAAAGAAATTAAAATTAGAATATTTAATGGATAGTTTCTCACAAGAGATTTACAAGTGGTTTAATTCAAATAAACGTGATTTGCCTTGGCGTAAAACTTCCGATCCATACAAAATATGGATATCTGAAATTATACTGCAACAAACCAGGGTTGCCCAGGGAACAAATTATTACTGCAGATTTATTGAAGAATTTCCAAATGTTCTTGATTTGGCAAATAGTTCTGAAGATAATGTTTTGAAATTATGGCAAGGTTTAGGTTATTACACCCGTGCCAGAAATCTTCATTTTACTGCTAAATACATTGTTAGTAATTATAATGGCGTTTTCCCTTGTGATTTTAAAACTATACTCTCGCTTAAAGGTATAGGAAATTATACAGCTGCTGCAATTGCATCAATAGCTTTCGATTTACCGCATGCAGTAGTTGACGGTAATATTTACAGGGTAATTTCAAGATTCTACGGAATTACAACTCCCATCGATTCACAAAAAGGCAAAACCGAAATACTAAAAATAGCAAACGATTTAATTCCACAAAAGAATTCTGGCTTTCATAACCAGGCATTTATGGAATTTGGAGCCTTACAATGTCTGCCAAAATCGCCTGAATGCAATTTATGTCCTTTAGAAAAAAAATGTTACGCGGCAAATTACAATTTAACCAAACAAATTCCAGTAAAAGAAAAAAAAGTTAAAAAAAGTATACGCTATTTTTATTATTACATTTTTGAATGCAAAGATTCAATTCTTCTTGATAAAAGGACAAAAAAGGATATTTGGAAAAACTTGTACCAGTTTCCTTTAGTTGAATCTAAAAATGAATTTTCTGATACTGAAATACTTAAATTGAAAGTCCCATTTAAAATAAACAAAAAAACCAATCTTAAATCGATTTCAGTTACATACAAGCATATTTTAACTCATCAAATTATATATGCCCGGTTTATTCATATTGAAACCGAGGATTTCAATTTGAATGATTCAAATTTTATCAGGGTAAATAAGAAAGATATTTATAAATTTGCTGTACCAAGGTTATTGGAAAATTATATAGTTCAAAATTATTAACTAAACTAAAAAAATTATGTCAGTAAATAAAGTTATTTTGGTTGGGAATGTTGGAAAAGACCCTGAAATCAGACATCTTGACTCGGGAGTTTCGGTAGCAAATTTCCCTTTGGCAACATCAGAATCTTACACGGCTAAAAATGGTGAAAAAGTGACCACAACTGAATGGCACAATATTGTTTTGTGGCGCGGACTGGCTGAAGTTGCAGAAAAATATGTTACAAAAGGACGCCAGTTGTACATTGAAGGTAGAATTCGTACACGAAATTATGATGATAAAGACGGTAACAAAAGATACATCACTGAAATCTACGGTGATACGATGCAAATGCTTGGATGCCAAAAACGATGAAAAATCGGGAAATACCCAGTATAATCAGAATGAAAGTAATTCCACTTCAGCTTCACCACAATCGGCAACAAATGAACTTGAAGTTGAAGAATCAGGCGGTGACGAAGATCTGCCATTTTAATTCAAACTAAAAACATTTGGAAAAAGATACGATACTATTGTTATCACAGTCAGGAATTTGGGATATCCATTTCAGGCAAATAAACATTTACATTATCCTTTCTATTGTTGTGGTTTTTTTACTATTTTTAATTTCCACACTGGTAAATAGCTTTGAGGTAGCTTATTGCTCGATAAGTGAAATTGAAAGACAAAAGATTAAAAATTCAAATAAAACGGATACCCGGATTTTGAACAAACTTAAAAATCCGGCAAAAGTTTTGGCTACTGTATTGGTAGTTAGTAGTTTTATAAATGTTGGTATTATCGTTCTTTTATCAGATATTTTCAATAATCTTATTTTCATACAAAACCTGCATGTAGCAGTATTTGTTTTTCAATTTACATTAATCCTTTTATTACTGCTGTTTTTCAACAAAGTTTTACCCAGAATATTCGGTTCGCGTAATAGATTAAAACTACTGCGAATTATGACCTTTCCAATGATGATGCTCGAAACATTGTTAAACCCGTTTATCAGCTTGTTTATTATTTCAAACTCTTTTGTGAACCGGCGAATGCGAAAAAATGGTAAAAACTTTTCGATCGACGAAATATCCAAAGCACTGCAACTAACGTCAGAACAGGAACTTTCGGAAGAAAAAGAAATTTTGGAAGGGATTGTGAAATTTGGCAACAAAAATGTTTCTGAAATTATGAAACCAAGGGTTGACGTAATTTCCCTAGATATAAAAACCACATTTTCGTCGGTTTTGGCTTTAATTGTGGATTCCGGATTTTCCAGAATTCCCGTTTACAGCAGTTCGTTTGATAACGTAAAGGGAATTCTTTATATAAAAGACATTTTACCACACAGCCACAAAGGCGATTCTTTTAAATGGCAATCTCTGATTAGGCCACCCTTTTATGTTCCGGAAACAAAAAAAATTAATTCTTTGCTTAAAGATTTTCAAAAAAACAAGGTGCACCTTGCTGTTGTAATTGATGAATATGGGGGAACTTCAGGAATTGTTACACTTGAAGATGTATTGGAAGAAATTGTGGGCGAAATCATTGATGAATTTGACGAAGAAGAACACTACTATTCTAAAATTTCAGCAAACACTTTTCTTTTCGACGGGAAAACCCTTTTAGGCGATTTTTACAAAATAACAAAATGCGACGATTCAGTATTTAATGAAATAAAAGGTGATGCCGATACACTTGCAGGATTGATTTTGGAATTGAAAGGTGAAATACCTGCGTTACATGAACAAACCGGGTACCATCAATTCATTTTTACTATTGAAGCGGTTGATGACCGACGCATCAAACAAATTAAAGTTGAAATTGACAGGAATTACGCGGTGAATTAACAATATTGAAGTTAATGTGAAAATAAATAATCCAACATATTTTTCGTTTTAGATGACATGAGATATTTAAGAAATATACTAATATCCACAATTTCTGTTTTGGTTATCTTTGGTTGCAAAGAAAAATATACGCCAAAACCAAGACAATTTTTCAGGATAGATTTTCCCGAAAAAAAATACCATCCACTTCAATCAGGATATCCGTATCAATTTGATATTCCTGATTATTCAAAAATTGTTGCAGATGCTGATAACCCCAATCAGCCAAACTGGATTAATATATTGATACCTGCAAATAAGGCAGCAGTGCACATTTCCTATTACAACCTCAATAACCGAAATGCCTCAAGCCGGCTTCTTTTAAATAAATTTATGGAAGATACCCGAACATTGGCATACAAACATTCACAAAAAGCCGATGCTATTCAGGAACAGGTTTTTATGAATCCGTCAAATAATGTATTTGGTTTGATTTATAAAATTGAAGGAAATGCAGCATCACCAATGCAGTTTTTTTTAACTGACAGCACCAATCATTTTTTACGCGGAGCGCTATACATTAGCGAAGTCCCAAACATCGATTCATTAAAACCTGTGATTAATTTCCTCGAGGCCGATATAGTTAGATTAATAGAAACTACTACCTGGAATTAATGCCGTTTTTAAAAAAAATAGAAGTTGAAGAGGGATTTCTGGGAATCTGGGGATTGACTGAATCTGTAGATTCGTTAATTGAAGCTTTCAATTTTTCGGAAAATGAAAAAGCAGAATATAAAAAGTTCATGCTAAAAAAACGGCAATCGGAATATCTTACAACGCGATTACTTTTACAGGAATTATGGGGAGAAAAAACCGAAATAATTTATCAGAAATCGGGACGTCCTCAAATTAAAAACTCAAAATACAATATAAGCATTTCACATTCAGCTGATATGGTAGCTATTTTCATTTCGAATAATTTAATAGGTATAGATGTAGAAATTGAAAGCAGAAATATCGATAAAGTTGTTAACCGGTTTCTTCATCCAAAAGAATTATGGTGGATAGAAAATTCAGAAAAACCGCAATTTTTAAAGATGTTGTTTTGGTGTGCCAAAGAAGCTGTTTATAAATGTGCCTGCCAGCCGGGAATTCAATTTGATACGGAAATATTTATCCAACCTTTTGATTATCTAAGAACTGATATTTTTAAAGGAGAAACGATTATCCATAACAGGGAGAAACATTACAATTTGAGATACTTCAAAATAGAAAACAATATTGTTGTTATTTGTGTTGAAGTAAAAAACTAAAGGATATGAAAAGTGCAAAAGATCAAATTCTTGTCATTTTTGGCGCTTCCGGCGATTTAACAAAAAGGAAACTAATACCAGCTTTATACGAATTATACATTCAAAAATTGCTTCCAGAAAAATTTGCTGTTATTGGGGCATCGCGAACCCGTTTAACTGACGAAGATTTCAGGAAAAGAGTAAGCGAGTTTTTGCCAAATGAGGAAAATGTTGAACAATTTAAAAAAATGCTTTTCTATCAACCAATATTAAATGATAAACCAGAGGATTTAATTCCATTAAAAACCAGACTATCGGAAATTTCATCATCCAAACAAATTCCTGAAAACTACATTTTTTACCTTTCAACTCCTCCTTCTTTATACAGTGTAATACCCAATTTCCTGTGCAAAAATGGATTGAGTAAATCAGACAAATTTTTCAGGCGGCTAATTGTTGAAAAACCATTTGGTACTGATTTGCAATCGGCAAAGGAATTAAACGTTAAACTGCTGAATTATTTTGATGAAGATCAGATTTATCGTATTGACCATTATTTGGGAAAAGAAACTGTTCAAAACTTGCTTGTTACGCGCTTTTCGAACGGAATTTTTGAACCACTTTGGAACCATAATTATATTGCAAGGGTTGAAATAACTTCTGCCGAAAGCCTTGGAGTTGAAGGTAGAGGCGGATACTATGATAATTCGGGTGCTTTGCGCGATATGCTTCAAAACCATATGATGCAGCTCGTTGGATTTGTTGCTATGGAACCACCGGTTATTATTGAAGCCAATGCTATTAGAAATGAGATCACAAAGGTTTTTCAATCATTTCGCCCATTTAAGGAAAACATGATTGTTAAAAATGTAATCCGTGGGCAATATACAAGTTCAATGGTCAAAGGCGAAAATGTGATTGGATACAGAGATGAACCCGGGGTTGACCAATTTTCAAGAACTGAAACTTTTGTAGCAGTTAAATTTTTTATTGATAACTGGCGTTGGGCAGGTGTCCCTTTCTATATACGAACAGGTAAAAAACTACCAACCCGGGTAACAGAAATTGTAATACACTTTAAAAGCGTTCCACACCACTTATTTGGTAAATCATCTTCATCTGCAAATAATATGCTCATTATCAGGATTCAACCCGATGAAGGAATACTTTTAAAATTTGGCATGAAAACCCCGGGAGCAGGTTTTGATGTTCAAACCGTAAACATGGATTTTCATTATTCTGATTTAACAAATTCAAAAGTGCCCGCAGCCTACGAACGGTTGTTGCTGGACTGTATGCAGGGCGATGCGACTTTATATGCCCGTGGTGATGCAGTTGAACAAGCCTGGCAATTTGTTCAGCCAATTATAAATGCCTGGCAAACAAATCCAGAAATACCCATTTATGGTTATCCTGCAGGCACATGGGGACCGGAACATTCTGATTCGCTGATAAAAGGGGCAAACTGGCGTTTCCCATGCAAGAATTTAACCGATGATGGATTATATTGTGAACTGTAACTTGCGGATAGTTGTTATTTTCATTTAAAACTCTTTATATTATGTCAGTTTCAACAGAAGTTAAAATCTTTTCGAACCAAAAGGAAGTAGTAAAAGCCTTGGCTAAAGCCATTTTCCAATTAAACAAATCATCGGAGCAGCACCGCTTCGACATATTACTTTCAGGAGGAAATACGCCCACTGAATTATTTATGAGGTTGTCAAAAAAGTATGCTGAAACCATTGAATGGGATCGGATACATTTGTGGTGGGGTGATGAACGCTGTGTTTCGCCCGAAAATGAAAACAGTAATTTTAAACAGGCATATGACCATCTAATTTCAAAGATACTCATCCCTGAAGCTAACATCCATCGCATAAAAGGTGAAAACAACCCGCAAGAAGAAGCAATCCGGTATGCAGGCGAGATTGAACAAAATTTGAATTTCAGGGGCGACAATCCTGTCTTCGACCTGGTTTTGCTGGGTTTAGGCGAAGACGGACACACTGCTTCAATTTTTCCCGACGAACTTGAACTTTTTGAGGATGAACGAATTTGTGCCGTTGCCACTCATCCGTTAAGCGGACAAAAAAGAATAACAATTACTGGAAAAGTTTTGAATAATGCCAACAGGGTATTTTTCCTTGTAACCGGCGCGAATAAAGCGCAAAGGGTATCGGAAATTATGAACGATGATGATGCTGCCAAACTTTTACCTGCATATTACATTTCGCCAACAAACGGTGAATTGATTTGGTTTATAGATGAAGCAGCAGCTCAGAAAATTAAATAACTCTTGGAAACAAAAAAATCAATTGGTTATTTCATTACAGGCTTGAGTTTTAATACTTCTTCGCCAAATTTTATTGTTTCCGCAATTACATTTTTGTAGTCTCCTGATTTTAATTCGCTGCCAATTACATGGTCACCGGCTTCAGGAAATGCAACTTTTACTTTCGAATCAACGGGAGTCCCCAGATGATCAAACATTTTCAACATGGCATCAACCCTTACAACTTCGTCCTGGTGATTTTCATCTTTATAATAGTAACCCAGGAAAACAGGTTCATTGACATTTTTATAAGTTTGGTTAACCATAGTTTCCGCTACTAACTGTTGAAGGTATACCACAGCCTCCATGCGATATTTGCAATTCCAGTATCTGCAATATTTTGAATCGGGTGCTTCATCGGAAATACGGTATTTTCCACCTTCAGCTTTTCGTCCTATTTGCAATCCCCAGGGTTTGGAAAGCAAAAAAGCAGCTTTGTTATTTATCCGGATATTTGGAGAATAAAGGATAAGTCCTTCAACATATTCAGGAAAATCCGATGCCAATTTTAAAGCCAATGTTCCACCTGTTGAAGTACCCATTATTATAACTTTCCGGCCAAGTGTGCGGGCTATCATCAATGCCTGTTTTGCCGATTCCCACAATCGATCGGGAGTCATATCGATCAAAGCATCATCGGTTTCGATTCCGTGTGATGCTAATCTTGGAAAATAGGCGTTGCATCCAAAATGTTTGGCAAATTCAACATTTGCAGGATATCCCTCATACCATGATGCCGAAAACCCATGTAAATACAATAGTGAATAAGCAGTCCGCTCTTTTACTGTATCGTTTGCCCAAATAATTCGCGACTCATTGTCGGGTTTCAATGCTAATCCTTCATCATTCTTTTTAACGTAATCCTCAATGTTTCCAATACTTGCTGAGATTGACGGCAAATCTTTGTTCAAATCAACCTGTGGCGGTTGTGGTCCCATCAGGTAAATAATTACTGCAATCAAAACCACAAAAACCAAAAAACGAATTATTCTTTTCATTGTTCAAGTTTATAACAGACTTTCGAATTTATAAAAATTAAATCCGTTCGAAATATGTTATTTCATTTTTCAGGTAATTACTTTTCAAACCCCGGTTTTTTGCATTTTGAACAGGTTTCTCCATCTTTGCCAACCAAAATATTTTAGATGTCAGTTTTCAACGAAATACTTATTTTTTTGGCTGCACTTGCTGCAGGTTTTATAAATGCAATGGCGGGTGGAGGAACATTGGTCAGTTTTCCTGTTTTACTTGCTGTTGGAATTTCACCCGTTGTTGCAAATGTTACAAACACTGTTGCTTTGTTACCCGGCACAATTGGCGGTATGTGGGCCCAACGCAACGAATTCAAATCACAGTACAAACGTTTGATTAAATTGCTACCTGTTGCTATAATTGGCGGTGTTGCTGGTGGATTGCTTATTTTGAACACAAGCGAAGACGCATTTAACAGCCTGATTCCCTATCTCATTTTGCTGGCAACTCTACTTTTGGCAGCACAGACTCAAATTAAAAAATGGGTAACAAGACGTGTTGGCCATGCTCACACGGAACACCATAATCCGGCATTTATGATGGGTTTGATTTTTACAGCATCAGTTTATGGTGGTTATTTTGGGGCTGGATTGGGCGTCATTTTAATGGCTGTGTTAGGATTGGTTACTGACGACACAATGACACGGCTGAACTTTCTGAAACAGGCATTAGGTTTCGTGATCAACTTGGCAGCTGCTATTTATTTTGCTTTTTCGGGAAAAGTGGACTGGTGGGTTGCCTTCATCATGATTTTTGGTTCGCTTACCGGAGGATGGATAGGCGGAAAACTGGCAGGAATAATCAAACCCGGAATCCTGCGGTGGATTGTAGTTGCGGCAGGGTTGGTTGCAGCCGTGGCGTTTTTTGTGAAAGGTTAACAACCCCTTCAATGCGACACAATTTTAAGTCCGATAATAGATGCGATTAAAGTTGTGATAAAAAAGAGTCGCCAAAAGTCAGCGGGTTCTTTAAAAACCATAATTCCAACCAATACAGTTCCAACCGCTCCAATTCCAGTCCAAACGGCATATGCAGTTCCAATTGGCAATTCCTGCGTTGCCTTTACCAGTAAAAGCATACTGATGGACAGGCAAATTAAAAATCCACCATACCAGTAAGTAGCAATTATTCCTGATGTTTCCTTGGCTTTCCCCAAACAGGAAGCAAAGCCAACTTCAAATAACCCGGCTATTATTAAAAGTATCCAATTCATGTTGCTATCCTTTATCAATTAAATTTTATTCTTTTTAACAAAATCCCTTTTGTAAAAATAGGATTGACGAAACATTTTTTCAAACCAAAATCACCATCTTTAACAAAAAAAATGAAAAAAAAACCAATAGTTGCAGGTATTGGCGAATTGCTATGGGATATTTTGCCTACGGGGAAACAAGTTGGCGGTGCTCCCTGTAATTTTGCCTATCATGTAATGCAGGCTGGTTGTGAAAGTATTGTTATCAGTGCTGTAGGAAATGACAAATCGGGGGAAGAACTCTTAACAGCACTTAAAACATTGAAAATCAATTGCGAATATGTTCAACTCAACAATTTTCCAACGGGAACTGTAACCGTTACTCTTAACGAAAAGGGACAACCCAAATACGTTATTCACGAAAATGTGGCATGGGATAATACTGTTTTTAATTCACAAATTCTATCGATATTAAATGATTTTGATGCGGTTTGTTTTGGTTCGCTCGGACAAAGAAGCCCAGTTTCAGCTAACACAATACAGGAACTTTTAAAAGCTGTAAAACCTGAATGCTTAAAGGTATTCGACATTAATTTAAGACAACATTTTTATTCATCAGAAATTCTTTTACAATCACTTCAGTTTGCTGATATTCTCAAATTAAATGATGAAGAATTACCAGTTTTAGTTACTTTTTTCGGAATCACCGGAGATTTAAAAAATCAGTTGAGGCAAATAATTACAAGGTTCGACCTAAGATATGTTGTTTATACTATGGGTGAAAAAGGAAGCATTATTATGGGTGACAGTGAATATTCATTTCTTGAATCACCAAAAATTGAAGTGGCTGATACAGTTGGCGCCGGCGATTCATTTACCGCTGTGATTGTTGCAGGTCTGTTGAAAAAGATTTCATTACATGAAATTCATGCCAAGGCGACCAGTACTGCAGCTTACATTTGCACGCAAAAAGGAGCAACACCAAAAATTCCATTCCAAATATTTTAATATACGATTATTAACTTCCGGTTAATAGCATTCCAATTAGGAAAGTAAAATAGATTTACGCACGATTTTCACCTACTTTTGCACTTGAACATATATTTCATTGAAAATGAAAGAAAGTACGAACAAGGCATCAGAAGTTGGAAGTATTTTACTTGAAGTTGGAGCTGCCTTAATGAGTTCGGGGGCAAGTACACACCGTACAAGGCTAACTTTAGAACGGCTGGCTTCAGGAATGGGCTTCAAGATAGAACTGTTGATTACGCAGAGAGCGTTAATGGTAACTGTCATAAAAAATGACAAGGAACTTTTGTTTAGCCGGTTGAAAAGAACCTCTCCGCACCGTGTAAATTTCAAAATAGTCAGTGGTATAAGCCGAATGAGTTGGAAAGTACTCGAAGGAAACTGGTCTTTAGAGCAAATTTCGGTTGAATTGAGGCGTTTAAAAAAACTGCCGAATTATCCGCAATGGGTAGAATTATCGATGGTTGGTCTCGCAGGTGCTGCTTTCTGTCATATTTTTGGTGGAGGAGTTATTGAGATGGCTGTAGCATTTATAGCAACCTTCGCCGGATTATATATAAGACACTGGTCTGTAAAGAAAAAGTTCAACCCCTATGTAAGTATATATTTTGCTGCGTTAACAGCATCGTTAATCGCCGGATTTGCCGAATTCTTTAATATAGGAAGTCAACCTGAAGCAGCTTTTTCCACGGCAGTACTCTTCCTTGTGCCGGGTGTTCCTTTAATCAATTCAATTACCGATATGATGGATGGCAATATCCAGAACGGCATTGTACGAATGGTCAACGGTTTAATAATCGCCTTTGCAATTGCAATGGGTATTTTAACAATTCGAATCCTCTTAAGTTTCTGATATGGAAATAATTCTAATACTTACAAAAAGCATTGCAGCCGGAATTGCCGGAGTTGGTTTTGCCATTTTGTTCAATGTTCCGCAGCGGACGCTTTTCCCAATCGGCGTTTTAAGTGCAATAGGTGGTTTGGTAAAATTTGGATCAATGCACTTTGAAGTTGGGATTATTTTTGCATCCTTTTTGGCGGCGATCATTATTGGTATCGTAAGTATCAAAATGGCATATTCAAAAGACAGCCCACCACTTGTTTTCTATATTCCTTCCGTAATACCTATGGTTCCCGGTTTTTTTATTTACAAAATGATGCTTGGAATTATGTCTCTCACCATCAGTAAATAACACTGATGTATATCTGCAAAATTTAATATCAACAGTTAACAATGGTACAAAAGCAATAATTATATTGATATCATTGGGAATCGGAGTTGCAGTGCCAATGCTGATTTCGCGGAAAGAGACAATTAAAAAGAAAAAAAACTGAATTGAAATAAAAATGCCATCCTGTTGAAATGTTGTTGATACTTTTAAAAAAACTCGCAATCCTGAGTAACTCCTGTATTGAAAAGTATAGCTAAATTGCCCCGTTTTTTGTTAAATAAAATCACCTTTTAAAACCATAACTAAATTAATGACGATGAAAAGAAGAATTATTGGCATCCATGAGAAACTTCCAATACTTGAAAGTTTACCGCTAAGTTTCCAACACCTTACCGCCATGTTTGGCGCGACTATTCTTGTCCCGATTTTATTGGGTGTTGATCCGGCTATCGCTTTGTTTATGAACGGCATAGGCACGTTATTGTACACCTGGATTACGAAAGGCGGAATCCCGGCGTATTTGGGTTCGAGTTTCGCATTTATTGCACCTACTATGCTTATCATCAGCTCGTATGGCGGATTTCAGCATGCCCAGGTTGGGTTCATTTTTTTTGGTTTATTCTTTATTGCAATATCCTTTGTTGTAAAATTTTGGGGGATAAAATGGATTGACATTGTAATGCCACCTGCCATTATGGGCGCTGTTGTTGCTATTATAGGTCTTGAACTTGCTCCCGTTGCTGCTCAACAGGCAGGACTGGCTCCCTGGCCAACCAACATAGGTTCCACGGTTGCTCCTTTTGAAGTATCGGCCAATACTTTGATAGTTTCAATGTTCACACTGTTGGTTGGGATTTTTGGTTCAGTAATGTTTAAGGGCTTTATGCAGGTGATACCCATTTTGGTTGCAGTTGTAGCCGGCTATTTATTAGCACTCGTAATGGGAATGGTAGATACAGTTTCCATCAGCAATGCTCCCTGGTTTGGACTGCCACATTTTCAAGCCCCTGTTTGGGACCCGAACGCAATACTAATAATTGCCCCGGCGTGTATCGTAGTTTTAGCCGAGCATATTAGCCACCTTATTGTAACAAGTAAAATTACAGGTGAAGATTTAATGGCAAAACCGGGTTTACATCAATCACTTCTTGGCGATGGTATCAGCAATGTACTTTCAGGTGTTGCAGGTTCACCACCCAACACAACCTACGGTGAAAATATTGGCGTTATGGCAATTACCCGTGTTTATTCGGTCTGGATTATCCGCGGTGCGGCACTTTTGGCGATTGCCTTTTCATTAATTGGAAAAGTATCCGCAGCCATTTCTACTATCCCAACTGCTGTAATGGGAGGAATTACAGTCCTTTTATATGGAGTAATTGCAGTTCAGGGTTTCAGAATTTATGTTGAGCAAAAAGTTGATTTCAGTAAAAACAGCAATATGGTTCTGGGAGCGGTTACTTTTGTTGCAGGAGTCAGCGGCGCCAGTATAAATATCGGAACTGTTCAGTTAAAAGGTATGGCGCTGGCAGCCGTTGTTGGAGTTGTTCTTTCACTTACATTTTGGTTACTTGACAAGATTGGAATTTTGAATAAAGAAGTGTAGGCAATTATTCATTGTTTTTGTTAAATACAATGCAATTCGTTCAAATAAATTCATATAAACGTTCCACACTTATTAAAGAAACTTTTTTTCATTGGAAAGAATAGCTAATATTGAAGTTTTCACCATTCGTTCTATTTAAAATTTAAATAATAAATTAACTTGGGAATAAAAAACACAAAAAAGCTCCCAGCAAATATTGTTGGGATCTTTTTAATTTCTGCTTGTAATTCAATTGTTACTGAATTCTACTGTATTTTTAACCTTAAAGTCATCTTTAACTCCATCAACCGATTTTTGTACATTACCACTATTCAAATATCTTTGGAAGTATATTCTAAAGGCGTTAAATTGGCAATTCTATAAAAGTATTTTTTGTTATCATTCCGTTTATATCTGGCAAAAATCCAAACAACTCCACAGGACACCCATCATATTCAACTTTCACGATGTTATTTAGTTGATTAGCGTTCGTATATAAAGTTCAAGTTCTGCGTTGTTGCTCACAATCACATCTCGTTATAATTCATTTCGTATAACACGTTTCAATTATAAACTGAACAGTACTGTACATCCTATTTTTATTATGAACCTGATAGGATTAAAAAAGGGAGAAGCATTAAGACTTCCCCCTCAATTTTAAATATAATTGCAAATATCTAATATATATCCCAAAATAGTTTTGTGTCTAATTCATCACCACCAATTGCTGCTGCAGCTGCTGCATAATTGGTAGGATTAAGGGTTTCTTCGTTACTTGGGTAAGTAAAACGTGTTGGAATTGAAGTAACCCCAGTTGGAGGACTTGGTGGCATTACCAGTACCGTTGGGTAATCTAACCTGCGGTAAAAAGTAAAACCAATAAAACCTCTGGTGTACATTGCTAACCATGCTTGTGTACCAATTATTTCTTTCCAGTTATCAGAGGAGGAGTAAGCTTGCGAACTCAAATAAGTATCTGCTTCAGCTTCAGTGCCACCCCATTGCAATATCGAAGCAGTGACGCCGGCATTGTAATAGGTTTCTGCATCTGCGCCTACACTCCAGCCTCTGGCTGCTGCTTCGGCCAGGTAGAACTGAATCTCATCATATGTCATTAGAAATCCAGGAAAATCAGGAGCTTCCAAAGCTGCATCGTAATGTACTTTTGAACTGTACGAACCACCCGAAGCACCGTAACTTGTGGTTATTCCATCCAGATTATCGAAATAATTGTCGATACGAGGATCTGCAAGTGAATCCATTAAATTCACCATTCCGGTAACCATTACAAAATCGCTGCGACCACTGGCTACCAAATCATTATATAATTCATTTACATATGGTAATGATGACTGATACGGAAAGAAAGCACCATCCTCCTGGCTTGTGAAAACACCATTATATGCGCTTTCAACAGTTGATTGCCCTAAAGCGGACAATGGCCCGTCGGCAATACCAATTCCAAGTTTTACCAATAACGAATTGCCGAATTTCTTCCACAATGCAACATCGCCACTGTAAATTAAATCCGCAGAGCCAAAACTATCGCCCGATTCATCAAGGCTTGCAACATCAGCTTTCGCACGAGCAATTAAATCTTTATAGATAGTTTGTGCATCATCGTAAACAGGAGTATAATTACCATCTTCCAACGCTTCAGAATAAGGAATATCTCCGAATATATCGACCAAGCGTTGATACACAAAAACGCTTGTTAAATCAATAATCGCAAGTTGGTTTGCTTTAGTTGCTTCTTTATATGCCAAATTGGGAGCTACAGGAACTTGTGCACTAATAATTTCGGAGGCATCTTGTAAGTCCAACAAAGCAGCATAAAATACCCTGAATATTTGTTCAGGAATTTCCCTGTTTTGAATGTTGTAGTTGGCTTCATCGCGGTACGAACGTTCTGTCCAATACTGTGCCATTAATTTCCAAATATTATAATTGACATTTGTACTTGAGATCTGGTCGGCAATATTAATCTGAGCACTTGTGAGCAATACATCAGCACTTACTTTACTCGGATTTTTTGGGTCAGTATTCATCATCGTAAAATCATCGGTACAAGAAAACATTATACCGAGAAAAAATACGAGTAGATATAATTTTTTATTTCTCATTTCTGTAAGTATTAAAAATTAACATTTAATGTAAAACCAATATTTCTTGTCGATGGCATTACACCACTTTGCCATCCCTGAATATTTCCTGCACCTTGAGAAGTTTCAGGATCTGCATATGGGAGATTTTTATGAATAATCCATAAATTTGAACCAACCACAGCAACCGACATATCATAAATAAAGGTATTTTGAAATAGTGATGCAGGAAGGTTATAGGTAATGGATAATTCTCTTAGTTTAACATAACTGGCATCGTAAATAAAGTAAGCATTTGGTGCATAATAAGATCCAACAGGTGTATAATAAGTACCCATCTCGTCTGATCTTACAGTGTTTTTTGCACCATCGGCAGTTACTCCATTAAGAATTACACCGCCACCATCGGCAACATAGTTGCGAATTGGATTTCCAAGTTCGTTGTTTCCGACACTTTCTTTATACAAACCAGTAGATGAACCATACCAGTGGTCAAGGGAGAATATATCGCCACCATGTTTCCAATCAATCAAAAAACTTAGTTTAAAGTTGTTAAAAGAAAAGGTATTTCTGAGACCTGATGTCCAATCTGGATTAACATCACCAATTATTTCGGTTGATGATGTAGAAACATCGAAATAACCATCTGTAAGTATGCGGTGATCTTCATCTTTAACACCCTGATAATAAACAAAATCGGTACCGGTAATTGTTCCAGTTGATTCGCCTTTTCTGGCATTAATAGCAACACCACCTTGTAAATCGGCAATTAATAGATTTTCCAAACCTTCAGCCAAATCAACAACTTTGTTTTTATTTTTAGCCCAGTTAAGCACTAAGTCCCAAGAAAATTTATTGGTTTTAACCGCAGTTGCATTAAGCATTACTTCAACTCCTTTATTGCTAACCTCTCCGCCATTTACAAATTGTCTTGATTTACCCGTAGCATAAGAAATAGATGCAGGCATAATTTGGTCAACCGTTCTGTTGTCGTAAACCGAAACATCCAATCCAAATCGGTTTTTAATAAAGTTTAATGAAAGACCTGCTTCCAAACTCTTTGTTCTTTCCGATTTCAAATTAGCATTGTTGTTTGTTCTTTCGCTGGCCGTACTTCCGTTGTTGGAAGCAACACCGTTTCCGCTAAATGGAAAAGATTGGTAATATACATTGTAAAGACTTGCAAAGGGAGCATCATTACCTACTTCGGCGTAGTTTACTCTAACTTTTCCAAGACTTAACCACTCTTTTTCAACAAATTGAGTAAAAATGAAACTTGCCGAAGCCGATGGATAAACATAAGTATTATTGTCTTTAGGTAAAGTTGAAGATTGATCGACACGAACAGAACCTTCTAAAAATAAAACATTATTGAAACCCAACGATGCGTTTGCAAAATATCCGTTTACCTGAATTTCAGTGTCATTTTCTTTTGGTAACTCCAATGGCGATTTCGTATTGGCCAAAGCGTAAATTCCTTCTACAGCTAAACCTCCGTTTGTTGAAGCCCAAAAATCAGAACTATTTTGTTTCCTTATGTTTGTTCCAACAACACCAGCTAAATTAGCCTTTTCAGTAAGATTTTTTTGGAAACTAGCCATCAAATCGAAGTTGTATTCCACGAAATCACCTTTTCGGAGCGAGTATCCTGATGATACATCGTTATATCCTACTCCGAAAGCTTCTGCTATTGAACCCGGAGCAAGTCTTTCTTCTTGAGTATAAGAATAATAATCAGCTGATGTACGTGCTGTTAAAGTCAAAAAATCAGCAACTTCCCAATCCAATTTTGCATATCCAATAAAACGGTTACGCGAATCATCCTCATAGTTTTTATAGCGTTGCCAATAGGGGTTGTTCCAATATGCCGGACTTAAATCGGTTGGACCGTTCATGTTCCATGTAGCATTTACTCCAAGTAATTCATATGCCTGTTTTTGTTGCTGTATATCGACATTTGTTTGCCACCATTGACGAAAACCTGCAATTAGGTTACCAGAATAACCTGTTACGTTTCTACCTACTGTTTTGGTAACAATATAGTTGGCAAATGACGAAAATTTAATTTTTGGAGTAATGTCGTAGCTACCGGCAAAACTAAAGTTGTTTTTATCTAAACTACTGTTTGGCATAATACCATTTTGCTGCAAATTTTGGTATGAAAAACGATACGTAGAATTGTCTCCACCACCTGAAACCTGAAGAGAGTTTGAGACAGTAGTTGCAGTTTCGAAGAAAGACGAAGGATCGTTTTCAGCAGCTTTCCATGGAATAGCTTTTCCATAATTGTCTAAGCCGGGATAAAAAGAATTCCATTGATAAACACCCAAACTTGAATCGAAAGGCTCACCCATTGATGCATCTTCGTAGGTAGGAACAATGTATTCATCTGATCCATTTTCATCCCAATCATAATATTCTAAACCTGGATGATCGGAAGAACTGTACCAATCAAGGCCATATCCCGAACCGTATTGTTTCTGGTATTCTGGAAAGGTACTTTTGTCGATAACACCAACAGTAACGTTACCGGTATATGAAACGCCCAATGATTTTCCTTTAGCTCCTTTTTTTGTACTAATAAGGATAACACCATTTGCAGCACGCGAACCATAAAGAGCAGTTGCCGCAGCACCTTTCAATACCGAAATTGACTCAATGTCATTAGGATTAATATCGGAAGCAGTACTACCGTAATCGTATCCTCTTCCTCCTGATTTTTGATATGAATCGTTCATTATCGTATTATCGACAGGAACACCATCGACAACAAATAATGCTTGATTATTTCCTGTTAATGAGGAAGACCCGCGAACAACAACATTGGTTGAACCACCAAAGTTGGTATTTGTTTGAATTTGCAGCCCTGCAACTTTACCCGACAGTGCTGATGCAAAATCGGCACCTTTAATTGTGTTGATTTCATCGCCGTCAACTGTTTGTACCGAGTAGCCAAGAGATTTTTTCTCCCTTGAAATACCCAAAGCAGTTACAACAACTTCATCGATACCGAACACATCGGCTTCCATTTGAACATCTAAAATTGGTTTGGTTTCCAATTTCCATTTCATAGATTTTTCATTCCGATAAAACTAAAAACCAAGGTCTTGGAATCATTGGGAATTGTCAATTCAAATTTGCCATCGATGTTGGTAATAGTTCCGAGTGTGGTACCTTTAACTGATACTGAAACTCCGGGAATTGGTTGATCGTCCTCATTCGAAGTAACCTTTCCGGTTATATTCTTCGATTGAGCCTGAACAAACAAATTTCCCATGAAAAACATGATCAATAAAAAAAATGCAATTTTTTTCATAGAAATAGTTTTTAAATTAATAATTAAACAGCGTATACAAAAAAATAAAAATTGAGAAAAGTCAGTCAAATGCCCAACAGTTTTTGCATTTTTATGAATTGTATATGTATTTGTTAACTCCCCGATTGAAAATTCAATATTGTTAAAAAACCTTAAGTGCAACAAATGTAAAAAAAGTATTTAATTGCAAAAACAATTGATAGAAATTCAAGGCAATTTAATACAATTTATAATCAATAAACATGAATCATATGCAAATTCTAAAATAACCAAAAAGATTTAATTCTTTATTCCATTATTTGTTAGCTGATTTACAAACGCGAAAAAAGAGTTAACCTGAAATTCCGGTGAAAATCAACTCCGAGTAGACCAAGTATATTTTTTTGACGTTGGCCAGCAGGTATTCAACAACGTTTAGGATATGAATTGATTGTTCTTGTAAAATAGGGATTTATACAAAATTCAGGATACAAAAAGAGTGGGCAAACTGAAAGTTTGCCCACTCTTTTAATATAAATATTTTTTTAATCCTAAACTTTTATGGATTCTTGGTAAGTACAAAATTATTTGCACCCCAACTTCCTTGATCGATACCAATTGTATAGGTCATTGTGAATGTGCCATCACAGGAATTTAGAGTTCCAAAGCCTTCATAATAATAGCCAGTATAAGGTAAATCCCAGGGTGCAACATCTGGGGCCAGAACTGATTTTACTGCGTTTACCGAGTAATCTTTAGAATTAATTATCATTTTCAGAGGGCCTGTTTCATCGAGTCCCTCCACAGCAGCTAATCCGGAAACATAAACAACGTATTCGTCAGTTGGGTCAACTGTAATTGTCACATTTCCGTCTAAACCCCAGTCATCGCTTACTGCATGGTAACTTCCTGTAACCATTGCCGGATCATAACCACAAACTACGGCTGCATTAAATGCTGCACTTGAATAATACTTTACACCATCTTTAACTGTTATTAGTTCAATATTAACGACATCAGCAGGGAGAATGGATGATAGTTGAACACCAAGTTTTGAAGCTACTTCATTTAAACTGAGTTTTAAAGTTGCGGGAAAGCTGTTTACATTAGCAACTTCAACACGTTTTTGATTGCCTTTAAAAGAAGCGACTACACTTACTTCGCTCACACCCGGTGCATCAACTGTAAATTGAATAAATGTATTTTCCAAATCGTTGGAATCATACACTGCCGGGTCAAGGTTTGAAATCTCAGGGACCACTCCAACACCTCTAAGACCTGCTGGATCAACCACCTCTGTTTCGCATGAAGCAAAAAACAGCACAAGGGTGGTAATCATACAATATATTTTAAAACTTTTCATATCTTATCGTTTTAAATTTGTTAAAATTATTTAATCTTATCTAGTTCCACCGGCCCACCATACTTTTTCAGAGTAAACATAACTTCCGTCGCCATAGGCACTTCGAACGTTTGAATTTGTAGTTACATCACTGCTACCATAGGAAAATCTCTGGGGAAACTGGTTCGCAGCATTTTTAGGATTATCGAGTTCAATTACATTATTACCCATTGCAACTAAACGACGGTAATCGTTATATGCTTCAACAGCTTCTTCTTCATAGAATGCAATGTATTTCTGGTTCATAACTTCTGATATCGGATTTGCTTTAAATTTCGGCAAAACGTTTTCTTCAAAATAAGTTGAAGCATCATCCGCATTCAGCCCTACATTAACTTTCTGAAATGCAGCAATTATTGCATTTTTTAATGAACTTTGCGCAGAATCCAACTGATTGAGCCGAGCATAAGCTTCCGCTTTTAGAAACTCAACTTCATGATAACTCATAAGATAAGTTGGTGCTGTTGGGGTGGAAAGTGCTGAAATGCTATACAACCCTTGAACCTGATCTGGTGTTCCGTTGGGAGCCAATAAAAATTCACCTGAATTGGGGTGAGGTTTCCAGAAAACTTCACTTCTTGGGTCATTGCGTTCATCCAATTTGTTGTACAAGCTTTGACTGGCACCAAAATAATCGCGGTCAGTATAAAATTTATAAAACGGACTAACAGTAGTAGAGCCATTGTATTTAAGTTGTGCCTGCTCTGCACTTGTTTTAAAAGATTGATTTGCGAAACTGATAACGTCTGCATAATTAGCTTGTTTGGCTGACAGGCGCATTGTGTAGCGCGCTTTCAAACCATAGGCAAACTTTTTCCAGTTTTCTATTTTACCTGCATATATAAAATCTTGCGTACCTAAGGCAGCGAAAGTTGTTGTTTTGTTGTAATTTTCGATAGCTGCATCAAGCAATTTGAAAATTTCGGTATAAATTGCTTCCTGTTTATCAAGTACCGGAGTAAAAATAAAACCAGGTTGCAATGCTTCTGACCACGGAACATCGCCCATTACATCGGTTAGAGTTGCCAGATCGTGAGCAGTTAAAGTTTGTGCAATTGCCAGAGTGTGAAAATTACCTTCTTCGGAACCACCTTCAGAACATTTTTCAATAATGACTTTCAGATTATACAGATTCAGATAAATCGAATTCCATGAATTGTTGTATGTAGTAGCGTTGATTGGTTCGCCGGAACGGATTTCGGCATTGTACATCTGATTCCAGACTCCCACATTATATTCCATGTAAACAGAAGCATAGAAAGCGAGGTCACTTCCGGTAATGCTAAAGGCTGAACTCACCATTGCATCGGTTATAATCAAATTGGAACCAACATCAGTTGGATCATTAACGTTTTTATTGATGTCGTCCATTACATCTTCAGAACATGACCAGGTTGTTAAAACCAACAAGCCAGATAACAGTATATTTATTAAACTTCTCATAATGTTCTTTTTTAATATTAGAATGTTATATCAAAACCAAATCCATAGCTGGTGGTTTGCGGTAACGAAAACCTTTCGAACGAACCACCCATGTTATTATTACCCTGCGATGTTTCCGGGTCAAGGTTGCGTAAAGCAGTCCAGAGCAAAATATTCCTTGAATACACCGAAACCCCTACATTTAATGTTTTATAAATAGGTTTGGCGAATTTATATCTTAATGATAATTCGCGTAGTTTCACAAATGAGTTTTCCTGAATATAATACTCATCAATATTGGAAAGTACATTGGTATATAAATCCTGTACTGCGTCAGGATCATTTGGACCTCCCCTTACTATATCATTCGGAGTTCCATCGGGTTTAACACCTTTATAAATAAATGTCGATTCGCGATCTTCAGTTACTTTCGACCTTCCATAAAGATCTAACAATCCGTTGGATCCAGAGTACATTTCACCACCGTTTTTCCATTCGAATACGGCACTAAGCGAGAGACTTTTATATGTAAATGTATTTGTTGCACCCAAAATAAAATCAGGAGAAACTTCTCCAATTACCGCAGGTTCACCGGTTTGTGGCATACCATGGTTCCATGCACCCGGGCTATCCACTACTACAATATTTCCATTGTCGTCTCTTACGAAAGAAGAACCGTAAATAACAGGATATGTATTACCGACTCCAGCACGAACTTGTGGTGTAGTAAAACCTCCAAGGAAAATACTCTCAACTCCTTCTGCCAGTTCAAGTACTTTGTTTTGAACCGCAGCAAAGTTGAAATTCATATCCCATTGGAAATTTGACATTTTTATCGGAGTGATATATAACATTACCTCATGTGCATTTGTTTGCACAGCTCCACCGTTCATCACAAGCGACGAAGCTCCTGTTGATCCTGCAAGTGGTACTGCAAAAATCTGGTCCGTAACATCTTGCTTTGAATAAGTATAATCCACACCAACCCGGTTATTCAAAAATTTCAAATCAACTCCCACTTCGTAAGATTTTGTATTTTGCGGTTTAAGATTTGGGTCATACTGTGTCGTATTTGGAACATATGAATTAACACCATCAACTGGATATTGAACAGGATCTGATAGCCAAAATCCACCGCCATAAGCAGGAGTTGTATAATAATTGTCATAATATGTTCCAGCTTGCCCAACTTCGGCATAAGAGGCGCGCAGTTTTGCAAAAGAAAGCCACGAAACTTCTTGCATCGGAGCTAATTCAGTTAATACTAATCCAAGTGAAACTGAAGGATAAAAGAACGAACGGTTATTTCGCGGCATTCTTGATACAATATCATTTCTTCCTGTAGCATTTAAAAATACCATTGATTTCCACGAAAATGATAAGCTTCCAAAAATACCAAAATCACGCGATTCACTTTGGTTTTCGGTAGCAGTCACAATATTTGCATTTCCTATTTGATTCCAGCCACCAAAGTTAAAATCGGTTCCTGTTTCAGAATAATCTTTGCTTGTGCTATGGTTAATTTCGTTACCAACCATAGCCGTTAATTCCATATCATCGTTAATGTTCCAATCGAAATTGGCTGTTGCAGTGGAATTAAATAAAGCATATGTTGTTCCATAGTTGTCAATAACACCTTTTGAATTTCCACGGCTTCCAAAACCAAATATATCTTGTAGGTGCGTTGTATAAGTATCTGTACCAGCCTGATATTTAACACTTAGATTCATGCCTTCAGCTAAATAGGTTGTATAATTCACATATCCATTACCAAAAAATCTTTCCGTTTTTTCATTGAATGTATTGTTATTTGGAACCCAATAAGAGTTATCAAACGAACCACCCCTGAAATAAATCTGACGGTAAGGATTTCCGGGATAATGGTTTGGATATCCCTTCAGGTTATAACTTGCAGGAGCAGCAAGGACACCGGTTAAAGAACCATCATTTGCACCAGACAATTTATCGATGTTACTTTTTGAATAATTGGCACTATAACCTACTTTAAATTTACTGTTAAGATTCTGTTCGCCTGCGGCTTTTGCATTGTAACGTGTCATTCCAGTAGCAAGAGCAACACCACTCTGATCAGTCATACTCATGCCCAGAGCAAAGTTACCTTCTTTTGTTGCCTGAGATACATTAATATTACTTGTATTTGTATATCCTGTTTGGAAATAATCATCCCAACTGTTGAACACCTGTGGGGTTACCCAGGGATTCAAACCTCCCTGTTCGAGTTGTGGCACGTAAAACTTACCTTGCTGCAATCCATCACGTTTAGTGTAACTATTGTCAACATTACCACCCCGTGCAGGATCGTTAGGTAATTCAGTGATTTTGGGTCCCCATGAAAAAGAAGCAGTTGGCGAATATGTACCGTAACTACCTTGTGCCCAAGTTGTCTGATATTCTGGAGTACGGGAAACAACATCAAAACTACTGTTATGGTTTATTGTAACTACTGGTTTACCTATAGCCATTCCTCGTCCACTTTTAGTAGTAATAATAATTACTCCGTTTGAGGCACGAATACCGTAAAGTGCAGCTGCTGCCTGACCTTTGAGAATATCAATACTTTCAATATCTGCCGGGTTGATGTCAATTGCACGGTTAGCAATATCAGATCCGGTAACACTGTTCCCGGTTGAATAGGGAGAAGTAGATGCAATAGGCATACCATCTACAACATACAGTGGTGTGTTGTTGCCCGTAAACGAACGAGCACCCCTGATTACCATTTGGGAAGAAGCACCAGGCATACCACTTGAAGGTTTAATGTCAACACCTGCAAGTTTTCCCTGCATGGCTCCCAACAAACTACTGTTACCTGTTCGGGCAAGTTCCTCTTCACTTACCGCTTGAACGGCATATCCAAGTGCTTTCTTGTCTTTCTTGATTCCCAAAGCTGTTACAACAACCTCATTGATACCAATAACATCAGCACTCATCTGAACCTTAAAATTGGTTTGATTCCCAATTTCCAATTCATAGTTTTTCATTCCAATGAAACTAAAAACCAATGTTTTAGCATCTTGTGGAACACCAAGTTCAAATTCTCCTTCGAGATTTGTAATTGTTCCGAGTGTAGTACCTTTAACTGATACTGATACTCCGGGAATTGGTTGATTATCCTCATCAGAAGTAACAGTTCCTGTTAACGTCTTCGTTTGAGCATGTACAAACACGGTTCCCATGAAAAACATGATCGATAAAAAAAATGCAATTTTTTTCATAGAAATAGTTTTAAATTTAAATTAAACAGCGTGTATAAAAAAATTTATTCCAATTATTTCAACCCACTCTTACAATTGAATTGGCCAGAAATAATCATGTTTTGTTGAATTTTATATTTTTTAACTTTAAAATGTTAAAATTCATTAAACACGACAAATTTAAAAAAAGAAACCAATGACGAAAAAAAATCAAAAAATTTCAGAGGTAAACCTTGCTATTTAAAAACAATCCGTTTTATCATATATCGAAGAAATATGGTAAAATGTCATTGTTTTTAGATGAACTTATTTGCTATAAATAATTGCACAACTGACTAATGCGTTCTATGCTATATATTTTGCAGTTGCTTTTTAAATTTAAGTTAATTTTATGGGGATTTGGCAATGTTTTATTAAAATGAACTGTATCAATACCATAATTGACTGCTCCCATAACATCCACTTCCCAATCATCTCCAATCATAATACTGTTAATTTTTTTGGCGTTTGCTGATTTAATAGCATAATCAAAAATAGCACGCATCGGTTTTGGAGATTTGATTTCTTCGGAAATGAAAATTTTATCAAAATAAGGTTTCAATCCCGATGATTCTATTTTACTATGCTGTACCTCTTTAAAGCCATTTGTTATAATATTTAAATGATATCTTTTCTTTTTCAAGTAGTTTAAAACATCAATTACACCATCATTCAACACTTTTTGTTTTGGCATTTCACCTAAATAAATTCATTCATTTCATCAGCTTTCGCTCCTGAAATTTCAAGTTCGGTAAAAGTATTTTGAAAACGAAGGTGAATTAAATCCTTTTTTGCAACTATATTTTTGCGGTAACCTTCCCAAAGAGCGTGGTTATGCCTGGTGTATGCTTCGAAAAACAAGTCAAACTCTGACGTACTGTCAAGTTTGAAATGTTGAAATGCGATTAACATCGCATTTCGGGAGTTAATTTCGAAATTCCATAGTGTATTGTCGAGGTCGAAAAATATGTGGGTATATTTTTTATTCATCGCTGGCCGTTTTGCCACTTTTCCTGTCTTCTTTCGAAACTCCTTCCACAACAATAACGATCTCGCCTTTTGGAGGATTTGCTGTATAATATTGAGCAAGTTCTTCAACAGTGCCACGCTTTATTTCTTCGAACATTTTGCTTAGTTCGCGACAAACACAGGCATTTCTGTCTTTCCCGAAAAATTCAGCAAATTGAGACAGGCATTTTACAAGTCGGTATGGTGATTCATAAAAAACCATTGTACGTGGTTCTTCAGATAATTGAATTAAGCGGGTTTGTCGTCCTTTTTTTTGTGGCAGAAATCCTTCGAAAACAAACCTGTCGGTGGGCAAACCCGAAACTGCCAGTGCAGGGATCAAGGCAGTTGGACCCGGCAAACACTCCACTTCAACATTATTTTCAATACAAGCACGAACAAGCAAAAATCCGGGATCTGAAATTCCGGGCGTACCGGCATCGGATATTAATACAACCTTATTTCCCTCCTGAATTTTTGAAACCAGCGATCCTACAGCCTTGTGTTCATTGAATTTATGGTGTACCCAAAGCTTTTTATCTATTTCGAGGTGATGCAGCAACCGTGATGAGATGCGGGTATCCTCGGCTAAAATAATATCGGCATCTTTTAAAACTGAGACTGCCCTGAATGTTATGTCGCCAAGATTCCCAATAGGAGTTGGCACTAGTATTAATTTCCCAAAATCATTCATTGGGAAACCGGCGTTTGATAAGATTTACAAATTTTAGGCTTGACTCGTTTTTCTTCCATTTAAAATTTGCCTGCAAATAGTCCACTGCTTCCTTCATATCGTTCATCGAATCAAGATCAGCAACTGCCTTAACAAAACTATCTGCACTACCTTCAAACAATTCTCTGATATACTGAAACCTGTCATTGATTCCAATAGCTGACTGAATACTTGTAACCGGGCGATTTGAGAGTTTATGTTCCAATTTCGACATTTCATCCGAACGCATATCATTTACTGATTTCTCTTTTAAAAAACTATCCCCAAGTCGTTTATTGTGAATATCTATCGGCTCATCTTCTTCAAGTTCAAGCTCTTTTTGCACAGCTTTACTTTTTAAATTTTCGTTTTGTTGCGGCATTTCTGCAATAACCTGACCTTCAGTTTCGGACACCTCATCCTTTGATATAACTGGTGCTATAATTTTATTTTCAATTATTGTAACTCTTTCTTCTATAACTGTTTCAGCAGCTGTTTCTTCATTATCAATTTGTTGCCTGGCATATTGTTCAGAAAATTCAGGAGCTTTTTCTTCAACCCATATTCCCGGATTTTTAACCGCAGGGTTTTCATTTTTATTTTCTTTTTCTCCTTCTTCTACATTATGTATGAATGATTCGGGATTTGGCAACTCATGTTTTTGAAAAAGCACCGAATCAGAATTGGTATCAGTACCTGTATTATTTTCCTTTTCAACAAACAATTTTATCAACCTTATTGCCCCCGCAATGCGGCTTTGGATAAACTCCATTTCAAATGCATCGAAACTATTTTTCCCCTTTTCTGCAAACAATTCATCCAATTCACTTAAATCGTTCAGCAAGTAATTCAGCAGTTTTTTATTTTCCATTCTACGCAGGCTAATGTTTTAAAATTTTACTTTTGTAAAAGTACAAATTTCTAACAAAATTCATGTTTATTGAGAGGAACATACACAGCAAAACAAAAGTTGGTTCGATAGAAGTTGTTGCAGGATCAATGTTTTCCGGAAAGACTGAAGAACTCATCAGACGATTGAAACGTGCAAAAATTGCAAAGCAAAAAGTGGAGATTTTTAAGCCTTCCATTGATGTTCGGTTTTCAAAATCAGAAGTAGTTTCTCACGATGAAAATTCAATACACTCCACTCCTGTCGGAAATTCAGCAAACATACTTTTACTTGCAGGAAATGTTGATGTAATCGGGATTGACGAAGCACAATTTTTTGACAAAGGTTTGGTTGAAGTTGTTGTAAAACTCGCTAACATGGGAATCAGGGTAATTGTTGCCGGGCTGGACATGGATTTTAAAGGTAAACCTTTCGGACCAATTCCTGATTTAATGGCTGTTGCCGACCACATTACCAAAGTACACGCCATTTGTGTAAAATGCGGAAATATTGCACAATTTTCTCATCGCTTATCCGAAAAGGAACAGGTTGTATTGCTGGGCGAAAAAGATGTTTATGAACCTCTTTGCAGGGGCTGTTTCCGCGAAATAAACCCAAATCAATGATTGATTATACCTTATCAGATATTGCATCGGTTTTAAATGCCGGTTTGATAAAAGGATCGAACTTTAGCAATCACAAAATCAGACAAATTGTAATTGACAGCCGTACTTATTTCAAAGGCGATGACTCACTTTTTTTTGCATTGAACGGGCCTCGAAACAATGGTCACTCATACATTCCCAACCTTATTGAAAAAGGGATTTCAGCTTTTGTGGTTTCCGATAAAACTGTAATTAATTCAAAAGCTACATTTATTTTGGTTGAAAACACAACCGATGCTTTGCAAAGGCTGGCAGCTCACAACCGTTCGAAACAAAATTACCCGATTGTTGGAATTACCGGGAGCAATGGAAAAACTATTGTAAAGGAGTGGTTGTATAATATTTTATCAGGCGAATTCAAAATTGTCCGAAACCCCAAAAGTTATAACTCGCAGATTGGTGTTCCACTTTCGGTTTTATTAATGGATGCTGGATATGATTTGGGAATTTTTGAAGCAGGAATTTCGCAACCTGGTGAAATGAAAAATCTTGCTGAAATTATAAAACCAACAGTTGGCATTTTTACAAATATTGGCGATGCACATCAGGAAGGGTTTGTTTCGCTTCAACAAAAAGTCGAAGAGAAATTACTCCTTTTTAAATCATGCAAAAAATTAATATACAATTCAGATGTTGAATTAATAAAAAACGCAGTTGAAGAATTTTGCAAAATAAATGCGATTGAAAAAGTGGATTGGTCGCACAAAAATACAAATGCAAAAATCTGTTTTACTGTAAATAAAAACTCTGATTGTACTGAATTGTATGCCTGTACAAAAGGAAATAATTATAATTTCAAAATACCTTTTACCGATGATTCCGCAATAGAAAATGCCTGTCATTGTTTTGCAGCTGCAATTGTTTTAAGTTCTGATATACAAAAACTACTCCCTGAATTTGAAAATTTGTACCCCGTTGAAATGCGCCTTGAAATTAAACAGGGAATCAATAACTGTTTGCTTGTAAATGATTATTATAATTCTGATTTGAATTCTCTTGCAATCGCGTTGTCGGTTTTACACCAGCAAGCCGCCAAAGCGCATCTTTACAAACAGGTAATACTGTCTGATATTCAACAAACCGGATTGCCAAAAACTGAATTATACAGTCAGGTTAACAAGTTATTGGCCAACTGGCAAATAGATGAAATTATTGGAATTGGTACCGAAATATCGCGATATTCCGATCTGTTTTCGATGAAAAAATCATTTTATGATTCACTTATTGATTTTGAAAAACAATATAACAGAGCCAGATTTCAATCTTCTGCAATATTAATAAAAGGCGCCCGTCAGTTTACTTTCGAAGGAATTTCCTTGCTTTTGCAGCAAAAAGCGCATCAAACGCAATTGGAAATCAACCTGAATGCCCTCGTCCACAACCTCAATGTTTTCAAGGGATTACTTCGCCCCGAAACAAAAATTATGGTAATGGTAAAAGCGTTTTCGTATGGAAGCGGCGATGTTGAAATTGCAAATTTGCTTCAATATCAGAATGTCGCTTATCTGGCGGTTGCGGTAACTGATGAAGGTGTTTTGCTTCGAAATGCCGGAATTCAAACGCCTATCATTGTAATGAATCCCGAGCAGCAAAGTTTCAACCAAATTATTGATTACCAGCTCGAGCCTAACATTTACAGTACTGAGTTGCTTGAATCTTTTATAAAAACCATTTCACAAACCGGCTTAAAAGATTTTCCAATTCATTTAAAAATTGATACCGGAATGAACAGGCTGGGACTAAAAACCAATGAAGAATTAAATAAAGTTACCCAGCTTGTAAAAGAAAATAACTGTGTACATATAAAGTCGGTTTTTTCGCACCTTGCGGGCAGTGATGACAGCAACCTCGATAATTTTACCTTTGAACAAATACATAAATTCGAATCAGTGGTAAATTTCTTTAGATATAATTTTTCGGATAACATCCTCAGCCATATTTTGAACTCCGCCGGAATTGAACGATTCCCTGAGAAACAATTTGAAATGGTAAGGCTGGGCATTGGTTTATACGGCATTTCGAGTACAGGACTACCACTTCAAAATATTGGAACTTTGCGAAGTACAGTATCGCAGATAAAAAAAGTAAAGTCAGGCGAAACAGTTGGCTACAGCAGAAAAGGAAAGATTTCGGAAGAAAGTGAAATTGCCATTGTACCTCTGGGTTATGCTGACGGTATTGACCGAAAACTGGGCAACAACAATGGTTCGGTTTATATTCATGGCCACCGGGCTCCAATCATCGGTAACATTTGTATGGACATGCTGATGGTGGATGTTACAGGGTTGGATGTTAAACCAGGCGAAAAGGTGGAAATTTTCGGCCCAAATATTCCGATAACCGAAGTGGCAGAAAAAGCGGGTACTATTCCATACGAAATCCTAACGGGGATTTCGCAAAGGGTAAAACGAATTTATTTGCAGGAATAAAATTAAATCCTGAAAAATGACTCAACTTAAACAGAAAAGCATATTTCTTATTATCAATAAATTTGCCGGGCATGGAATAAAAAAGGAAAAGGCAATAGTTAAAGCAATTTCCATGTTACAACAAACTGTTGGCAAAGTTGATTTTCAATACACAGAATTTCCCGGTCATGCGACAGAATTGGCGGCTCAAGCTGTTAAGTCTGATTTCGATATAATAGTAGCAGTTGGTGGCGATGGAACTGTAAACGAGGTTGCGCAAGGTTTAATTGGAACTTCAAAAACAATGGGAATTATACCAATTGGTTCGGGCAACGGGCTGGCGCGTGAATTGGGAATATCAATGAATTTACAAAAAAGCGCCCGCACTTTGACTCGAGGAAATAGCCAAAATATTGATGTTTGTAAAATTAACAACCAACGTTTTTTTTGCACCTCAGGAGTTGGGTTTGATGCACAGGTTGCTGATAAAATGAGTAAAGCTTTCAAACGTGGTTTTTGGCGTTACATTCAATTAACAATTCAGGAAAGTATTGCTTTTCAACCATTCAAAATTAAAATGAAAGTAGGTGACATTTTAATTGAGAAGTCGGTTTTTCTTGTCACTTTTGCCAACGCTTCACAGTTTGGAAACAACGCCCGAATTGCACCAAATGCAAGTATGACTGATGGTTTGATTGACGTGGTTGTGGTAAATCCATTTAATAAAATATGGTTGCCGGTTTTTGGAATTGGTTTGTTTACAAGGATTATCCCAAAATTACCGTTTGTTGATTGTTACAAGGCAAAATATATCGAAATGGAATTTGCAAATACCAACATTTATCATTTCGATGGTGAACCAGGAAAATTAACCGCTCCTGTAACAATTTCGATTGACAGTGAAAAACTTAGAATAATTAGTTGAATTAGCTGCAAATTTTCAAAAAATACAACTTATTCATGCAAGTTGTATTTGATGCTAATCTTCTATCACCTCTAAATCTCTAAAAACAGCTCTCGTAATTTCTTTTCTGCATGAGCCAAAATTGGTAGAATTTATTTGCCTGTCCTGCAAAAGCAATGTAGCAAAATACCAAATACCTTGTTTAGTTTCCACAAAGCCAACCCACCATCCAGTATTGATTCCGTTTTCACGTGTCCAACCTGTTTTTGCTCTTATAATGTAGTTTTTTGTTTGTTCGGTAATCATCACCTGTTTTACGATTTCCATGTTCCTCACTGAAAATGGCAGCTTGCCTTCATTCAAATCACGAATAAAATTCACCTGGTTAACGGGTGAAATACCGAATTCGCCAAAGTTCCAAAAATCATCACCAGTTTCCGACAGGTTTTGATTTCCATAATTACATTCTTTTAAATAACGGCGATAATTATCGTGTCCAATTTTTTTAGCCAGTTCAACAAATACCCAGCCAGCCGAAACTTCAAAAGCTTCTTTTACCGTCATATCGTGATAAATATCAGGTCGGTTGCCATATTTTACTGTGTCAATTTTACCCGGCCATTTGATGATTGCGTTTTCATTGTTAATCACACCTGTTTCAAGAGCAATCAACATATTCATAATTTTGAACGTAGAAGCAGGAAGTGTTTCTGTTTGTGCCAATACAGAATCACTTACTATAAAAAGTTTTTCATTATTGTCGAAAATCACAATGCATCCTGTTGCATTACAATCATCGAAATACTTTTTAAAATCAGTTCTTAACGTTAATTTTTCAGAAAAACAATAGTGGCGTTCTGCTGTAGTTTTATTATTTGCTGAGCACAAAAAAAATAATCCAATTAAAATTATCTCCAAACGCATTTTAAAAATTTTCATCCTGGTAGTATTATGTTAACAATTGATGCACTACATCATCATTACAATGTCAATTCTAAGATTGTCAAAATTCAGTATTTCTTTCAAGTTTTGTTTGAGTGAGTCAGCATTTTTGGGTTTTGTGATATAGTCATCAGAAATTGCAGGAACTTTAATGAACCGGGATATTTTTGGAAGGTATTAAATGGAATTAAAATTTAAAGCCATAATCAATTCCTAAAATATGTATTGTGTTTCGGCTTGAGAAATAATCCTGATTACGGTAATAAATTCCTATTTCCTGATGCTTGGTTAAATCGCGTGAAATACCAATATCGAAACGACCCTTATATAATTCTTGATTCTTAATGTTGTAAAAAAGTTCGTAGCTAAGATAGGGGTCAATTTTTACTTTTTTAATGTTGTACTTCAGTTTTGCCCTGGGCCTGAAATAAAAGGTTTCCCATGGAATATCACCACTGTCGTAATCGTTGGTGAATCGCAACCTCAGCGAGCCGTCAAATCTTTTGTAATCTGTTTTTCCGGTTGCATCAAATACGAAACTATTCGAAATTTCATTTCCTTTGTCCTTAACATTTGTGTTGTAACGGTAGGAAGCTGATAAATCTAAAAATTTGAATGCTTCATAACCTAGTTTTCCTTCAAAAATATATTCATCTACTGTAAAATTATCTTGTAATCTAATTTCGGGAATGATGCTAAATTCAAAATCTTTCAGAAATTTTTTAGTGAATGTTAATTCAATCCAGGTTCCAAATTTTTCGGTTTTGGCAAAAAGAGAAGAGACACCGAAACATAAAATAATAACAATTAGAAAAAGTTGTTTCATTAAACGAAAGGTTGTTTTTTAGAACTGTTTACATCGAAAAAAATGGTTATCCGAGCTACATCCCTCAAAAAATCTATTTTATCAATTTGGTATCTTTTAATTTTTATCCCGGTTCTTGCTTCCAAATCTTTTACCAATTCATCTTCTCTATCCTTGTGAATATTTTCAATGTTCTCGTAAATTACCTGGAGAGAATCTTCCTGCCGCATTAACAAAACTTTTTCAAGTGCACCAAGTGTTCCTATCAACAAAAGATTTACCAACGTGAGCCCGATGTATCCTACATGGTCTTCGGATAAGGCATTAATAACCGAAACAGCTATGATAACAAAAAGATATGTCATTTCTTTTGGTGGGATGGCGTCAGTACGGTATCGGATAATTCCGAAAATTGCAAATAAACCAAGTGCAAAACCAAGTTCAAGAGTAACGCTTTCGAGCAGAAATACAAGCAAAAATACGGCGATGCTAATTGCAAAATAGCTAAAGTAAAACTCTTTTCGTTTGCTTATTCTCGAATACAGAAATACAACAAAGGTAGTAGCAATTGCATTGAACCCGAACCTGATCAACAAGTTCATGAATGATGACATTTGCTCCGAAAAACTTCCCATTATATTTAATAACTCCATATTAAAATTTTAATTTATTATTTTATTTATAAAATTTAGTCTGCCTTTAAATGCATTTTGTTTTAAATTTTTGTCAAGAATCGCCCTTCCTGTGCAATATTTCGACAATCCTTTCTGCCTGATTTTAAGATTTCTTAAAATTGAAACAATAGGAGATAATTTTAGACTCCTTCCCCTTTTCACCTCCAAAATGACAAGGTTCTCAATTTTTGATTTGCCATTTTCGTCCCAAAATTCCGGGCTGATATCAATTGTGCATCTATCGAGTTTTTGTTTATGAATTAGCGTAATACGTTTAAATTTATTGTTTAAACTGGGTTGAAGATCTTCTCCTTTAAAAGGTGTTTTTTTGTCAATAAAATCAAGTTCAGGTTGAACAAATGCAGAAGGGCCAAAATCGGTCGCAATGCGCGTTTTTAAAGTTCTTTTTTTGTTGGTCTTAAATTTTACTTCCAAAAAGCTGCTGTTGGTCGAAATGTAATTGCGTTGTCTAACTTTTACCCTGTTTAATTTTTGGTTGTGGTGTTTAATATACATCGAACTATCATCCGTATCAAAATAAGTTGTTTGATAATCCATAATTCGCTGTCCGTTTATTTCAAGAATATCATAATATTCAATGGCACTTACTAGTAATGGGAGCAAATTCGAAATATGAAACCAATATTTCCGATCGATTCGGCTCATTAGTTTTACTTCGTTTATTTCATCCAACGAAACAGAAGAGTAATTTGATAATATGTCGTTTATTTCTTTCAAAAAGGTTGATTGGTTTAATTTTTCAGCGCACAATATTATCGAATTTTATTAAGAAAATGTTACATAATGGGGTTTAAATAGTATGTAATTGTAAAGCTTTAACCTGTTTCGGATGAATTAGAAATTATTTTATCAATACATTTACTTCAAATTTTATTACTCTATTTCTTTTATAAAAATCCAAATAAACCAAAAAACGAAAAATTTATTTTCTATTTTAATCACATTTGCAATTTATATTTCTGCGAGATTGTAATTCAAAATTAAAAAAGGAGAAAGAAGAAATCGTCTGTTTTATATTGTCAATTACTCCGGGAAATATTTTGAGTCATTTAAAATCTGCTGATAATTGCTGTTTTGCATCAATTCGGATAAAGTAATTTCAGGGTATTTTTTCATGTATTCCCTAACAATTTGCCAGCCTATCCAAACACCGGTGCGTCCTGGCGATTCAAGTGGAAAACCACTTGTTGTCGGACTGTTGTTGGTATAGCGGATTATATCCATCCGTTTATTGGAATAAAGCATTTTGTTTTCAATCAGTTGCGACCACATTTGAGCTTCATTTCGTATACACCAGTCAATTTGCTCACCTGTATAACCAATTTTAAGTGAGTCGTCCATTTCGGGCAGCATTGCATCAACAAAATACATCAGCTTACCATAATGGATCATGTTGTCGAGTAAAGTTGTTGTTTTGTTGGTGTATTCAAATTCGGTAACACCCCAGGCATATGCAACATCAGAAACTATTTTCTCCTTGTGCATATTCAGTATTTTATATTGAGGTGTTGAATTTAGCAGCCTGTAATATTTACAATCTCTGCCTAAATATTTATCAAGACTGATTCCCACAATATTTTCGGCAGTTACTAGCGATTGATTAAAACCAGAAATATATGCATAAATGGTTGGCAATTCTTTATCGGGAAAATGAAATTGAAAGTATTTGAAAGCTTTATTTAATTGTTTCTCAATATTGTCAAAATCAGAAAACTCTGAATCCACAAGTTTTTTTACATTTAAAATCATAGTATCAGTCATAAAATGCTTCATCCCCTCAAAAAACAGGGTGTCGCCAATCCCACCTATTTGAATAACTTTGTATGTAAACAAGTCAAAAAATTCAGGGTATTTATTGCTTAATTCAACAATTGACTCTACTGTATCGTTATCGATTGAAAACAATTCATTGTCGAACCTGACTACTGAAATGTTGTTTTTAATATCAGAAATATTCACTTTTAGCGGATTTGGCTTACAAGAAAAAAGAAGCACAAATAATATGGATGCAAAAATTAATTGTTTTAAAAATGTCATTTTTACGAATTTCTATTCAATACGGATAAATTGAAATAATATTGCGAAAGTGAAGTAAAAATAGGAGATTTGCAATTGCTTCGCGAATTTCAGGTATAGGGTTTCAGGTTTTATATACATGTAACTTGAAACCTGCAACATGTAGCTTTAAACTTTAAACTTTTTTTATGAAGGTTGCATTAGCACAGTTAAATTACACAATAGGCGATTTCGAAGGAAATTCAGCTAAAATTATCGATTCTATCAAAAAAGCTAAAATTGAAGGAGCTGATTTGGTGATATTTTCAGAATTGTCGGTTACAGGTTACTATCCGCATGACCTCCTTGAAAAGAAAGAATTTATCAGGAACGCCGAAAATGCAGTTGTAAAAATTGCTGAAAACTGTGTTGGAATTGCCTCCATTATTGGTGCCCCGCGAATAAATGAAAATGCGAACGGCAAACAATTATATAACTCTGCTTTCTTTTTGAATGAAGGAAAAATTCAGCACATCCAAAATAAAACTTTGTTACCAACTTATGATATTTTTGACGAATATCGTCATTTTGAGCCCAATCGGGAATTTAAAGTAGTTGAATATAAAGGCGAAAGAATTGCCATTACAATTTGTGAAGATTTATGGGATGAACTGCCAACAGCCAACGAATTTGGGAAAGACAAACTTTATCAGGTTTCACCAATGGAAGAATTATCAAAACAAAGACCTGATTTTGTTATAAATATATCTGCCTCTCCATTTTCATACAACCAGGAGGAATGGCGAAAGAATGTTCTGGTGAATAAAGCTAAGAAATACAAATTGCCAATATTTTACATAAACCAGGTTGGTGCCCAAACCGAATTGATTTTCGATGGAGGGTCAGTATTTATTGACCGAAACGGCTCTGTGGTTAATGAACTGAAATATTTCGAGGAAGATTTTCAGATCATTGATACTTTAAATATTGAGGATAAACAACTTCAACCCAAAATTCAAACAATAGAAAAAATACACAATGCACTAATATTGGGCATTCGGGATTATTTCAGGAAAATGGGTTTTACAAAAGCTACACTTGGCCTTTCCGGAGGAATTGATTCGGCTATAACAGTTGTTTTGGCGGTTCGGGCATTGGGCGCTCAAAATGTTCGGGTGTTGTTAATGCCATCAAAATACTCGTCATTCCACAGCGTTGATGATGCACGAAAATTAGCAGAAAACCTTGAAATTGAGTTTGATGTTATACATATTCAAACTGCTGTTGATGAATTTGAGAAATGCCTATCTCAAATTTTTGAAGGCAAAACTCCTGATGTTACTGAAGAAAACATTCAAGCTCGTGCGCGTGGAATATATTTGATGGCAATATCAAATAAATTTGGACACATTCTATTAAACACAACAAATAAAAGTGAATGCGCAGTTGGTTATGGTACTTTATATGGTGACATGAACGGAGGGCTGGCAGTATTGGGAGATGTTTATAAAATGGATGTATTTAAACTCGCACATTTTATCAATCGCAAAAGTGAAATTATTCCTGAAAAACACAATTACAAAGCCCCCTTCTGCCGAATTGCGTCCCGACCAAAAAGATTCAGACTCGCTACCTGAATATCATGATTTGGACAGAATGTTGTTCAGTTATATTGAAATGAATATGTCGCCAAAGGAAATTATAAATCAAGGTTTTGATGAAGACGTGGTAACCCGTGTCATCAGAATGGTGAACATAAACGAATATAAAAGGTTTCAGGCCGCACCCATTTTAAGGATTAGTTCGAAAGCGTTTGGGTTTGGCCGCAGAATGCCTTTGGTGGCCAGATATTAAGAAAAACTTTTGCTTCGTTATTATTGCCAGGTTGAATGAAATTAAGGTTGAAATTGAACCAGCGTTAAACATTTTTTTTTTAGCTTTGAAATTATAAAAACTTACAGCTTAGTTTCATGTTAAACACTGTTTTTGAAATAAAAAATATTGTTGATAATCCGAAATCAATTTTTTACCTGCTCAGGCCGGATGAAAAAGAGGAACTTAAACAAAATATTTCTATTGCGAATTACCGAAAAAACGAATTAATTTTCAAAGAAAGGGATAAAGCAAATGGCTTGATAACTTTGGTAGAAGGGAAGGTGAAAATCTTCAAGGAAGGTGTGGGTGGACGTGAACAAATTATACGCATGGCTAAACCGCCGGGAATAATTGGATATCGTGCTTTATTGTGCAACGAAGACCACATTGCATCTGCTTTGACCCTTGAAGAATCGGTAATTTGCACAATCACTGCTGATTTCATCTTGAACAGAGCTCTGAAAAATTGTGATTTTTCTTTTGATATCATAAAAAAACTTGCCCATGAACTTGCTTTTTCCAATGGCAGGATGATTACCTTAACTCAAAAACACACTAGGGGGAGACTTGCCGAATCTCTACTTTTGCTAAAAGATAAATATGGTGTTGAGAATGACGGTACTACTTTGCGTGTTTATCTTTCGAGAGAGGATATTGCCAATTTATCCAACATGACTACTTCCAACGCTATCCGTACACTCTCTAATTTTGCAAGTGAAAGGGTTATTGCAATTGATGGGCGTAAAATAAAGGTATTAGATGCCGATCGGCTTGAACGAGTAAGTAAATTAGGATAGTAATTTTTAAAAAAACAAAATACCATCTGTTTTGACAGCTCAAAGCAAATGGTATTTTTTTATGTCTTTTATCCAGATTAACCTGTTTTCAATGATTTTAATGGAAGATATGATTATGAAAATAACGTTTGTTATAACTTCAAATTTTTCCTGTTAAATGTATTTAAAAATCTCATTTTTATTTATTTGCCATTTCTGCAAAATACTTATAAAACAGAGGAATGGTTCTGATTCCATTATAAAATTGCTCAAGTGGGAAATTTTCGTTTGGCGAGTGTATTGCGTCCGATTCGAGACCAAAACCCATTAAAACCGATTTAATTCCCAGCACTTCCTCGAAAGTTGAAATAATTGGGATACTTCCGCCTGAACGCACTGGTACCGGACGTTTGCCGTAAACTTCGGTGTACGCTTTTTCGGCAGCTATGTATGCCGGAAAATCAATTGGGCAAACATAACCCTGGCCACCATGGAGCGAGGTAACTTCTACTTTTACGGTTTTAGGGGCAATACTTTCGAAATGGGCTTTAAACAAATCTGCAATTTTATGGTGATCCTGATTTGGAACCAGTCGGCACGAAATTTTTGCAAATGCTTTAGATGGCAGCACAGTTTTTGCACCTTCTCCGGTGTAACCGCCCCAGATTCCGCAAACATCAAAAGTTGGGCGGATTCCTGTACGTTCTGATGTAGTGTAACCCTCTTCTCCTGCTAAGTCAGTCAAATTAAGAGCTTTCTTGTAATCTGAAAGATTAAACGGTGCGCGGCCAAGCAATTCACGCTCTTCTGCCGAAACATCCAAAACATCATCATAAAAACCGGGAATGGTAATTTTGCCTTTTTCATCTACCATTTTATCTATCATCGAACAAAGTACATTGATTGGGTTTGCCACTGCACCGCCAAACAAGCCAGAATGCAGATCGCGACCGGGGCCGGTAACTTCAACCTGCCAGTAAGCAAGTCCGCGCAATCCGGTTGTAATCGATGGTATATCGGGTGCAATCATTCCCGTATCGGAAACCAGGATTACATCCGCTTTCAGCATTTCTTTATTTTCGGCACACCATTTCCCGAGGTTAGGTGACCCAACTTCTTCTTCACCTTCAATCATAAATTTTACATTGCAGGGCAGTGTGTTTGTTTTTACCATTAATTCGAAAGCTTTGGCGTGCATCATACTTTGTCCTTTATCATCGTCGGCACCGCGTGCCCAAATTTTTCCATCCCTGATTTCAGCTTTAAACGGGTCGGAAATCCATTTTTCAATGGGGTCAACCGGCATTACGTCCATGTGGGCGTATATTAATACCGTGGGCAATTTCGGATCTATTATTTTTTCGCCATAAGTAACAGGGTTGCCAGCTGTTTCAAAAACTTCAGCTTTGTCGGCGCCAGCATCGAGCATTATTTTTTTCCAGTACTCAGCTGCTTTATACATTTCGGGCTTGTTATCTTTTAGCGAACTGATTGAGGGAATGCGAATCAAACCAAAAAGATCTTCAAGAAAACGTTCTTTGTTTTGTTCGATGTAATTGTTAATGTATTCCATGACTTATAAGCATTTTAATTTAAAAATTTCAGAACCGAAAAAATACAGCTTTTAGGTGGATTAGGAAAGAACAAAGGGCAGTAATATTAAAAACATCAAATTATAAAATTCAAATTTCAAATAAACGTCATTCTGCAAAAAGCAGAAATCAAATAAACACCAAAATATAAACTTCAATTCAAACTATTGAATAAACTAAGTTTTGAGATTTTAGGATTTGGAATATTGGAATGTGGGATTTGGAATTTGGAATTTGGGAATTGTTTGGTTTTTGGTTTTTGGTTTTTCAAAAATAAAGGGCAATCCATTAATAAACGAATTGCCCCTTGTAATATAATCAATTGGTTTTTTTCTTTGTAATATCCTTGAATTTAGGATTTTCGAAATATCTTGCAAATTCCATGTCCCTGCGAGCTTTTGCTTTCATTTCAGGATTGATTTGACAAGCTTTTTCAAGACTTTCAAAAAGCAGGTTTTCTTTGGCGGTACGCGCGCCAATAACTGCTTTAAGGTATTCTTTCATATAGCTATCAGGTTTATTATAAGCTTCTAAATCTTGCAATGCGGCATTGTTATTTCCCGACATCATATTTGCCAAAGCACTGTTAACATCATCCTCTTTTACAAAATATTTTACAGCTTTATCATATTCAGCTTTTTTCATACTTACAATTCCAAGGTTGTAATTAACTTCATTACCAGCTCCGGCAGCAGCGCCAAATAAAGTTTCAGCATTTTTTACATCACCATTTTTTAAGGCAACAGCACCGAGATTATTTTTAATTATCGGTTCGGCATTTTTTAACGTTTCTGCACTTTCAAATAATGGTTTTGCCTCATCGTATTTATCTTGTTCAATTAAAATGTAACCTGCATTATTTGGTCCCCGCCAATCATTTGGATAAATTTTAATAAAAGAGTTATATATTGAAAGTTGTTCATCCAAATCTTCAAACAAAGTTGCAGCATAAAGCAATTCAGCAGGATTCAAAGATGCAGGATCAGATTTTACCAAAACTTTTAGCTCGTCATCAGTTTTACCAATCAAATCAACACTTGTAGTCATTTTTGCACGGCGCAATTGCGGAAGAATTTCATTCGCAACATCGGTAAATGTTTGACTAAGGTTTTTAATTTCACGTTCACGAACTTCAGGATCGTTGTACATGGAAAGAACCCTTAAAATCAGGTCTTTATCCTGAATGTTTGATTTTTCCATCAACTCCCTGAAACCATCCCAGTCCTCTGGAGTATATTTAGTTTTCAATTCAATAGCAACACCAGCATCTTTAAGTTTCTTGGCAAGAAAGGCAGTTGAAGTCTCTTTACGTTGTGCAGCGAGTTCAGTGTTTAAGTCAATGGTACCATCAGGTGAAGCATATGCAGCAACTTCTACCCTTTTTAAATCAATTTTTTCATCCGCATTCGCCTTTTTTGTATAATCCTGAAGTCCAACAACATCTTTTTTCTCTACTTCTTCTTTTCTTACATCAGATTTATTAATGAGATAATGAATGTCAGCCATCATTTCATCAGGAACGATTCTCTGAAACGGGTCGATATTTGGATCATATTTACCGGTTGTATTGGCTTCACGGCGAACACCCAAAATAGGTTTTGGATAGTTGGCAACCAATTCACTTGTTGCAATTACTCCATTTGCCAATTTTACAGGTTTAAAATCTACGCTTTTCTTACCTTGTTTAGCCGTTATATTCATATAAAGCTCTGAAACGCTCATGGCCTTATCGTAATCAACTCCATCTTTGTAAGAAACACTTCCACCCGATGAGTAATTAATTACCTTATTGTTGGCCTTAACACTTTCTCCCTGAACCGTAGCAGGTGTAAAACTGGTACTACCTCCTTCATATTTTAAAACCGGAGTTGCTACAATTGTAGCTTTTTTATTAAAATATTTTGCAGGGTAACGGGTATCTATTCCAAAGTTGACCTTCCCCGCATGACTTTCGAGAACTTCCGGAGTTACTTTATACTGAATTTGATCGGCATTCTTTTTCATTTTTTTCAGCCCGGAACAACTCGATAAAACAACAACCATTAAAATAAATAATACTGGTTTAATGCTTAATTTACTCATGACACAAACGATTAATAGTGATAAAAACAATTATAAAATTCCCCGCAAAAATAGAAAGCTTTTTCTTATTTTAAAGTAGTAAATCAAGTTTTTACCCCAATATTAACCTGTTTATCCCTAATTTATATTTTCTCTGAAAAATAGCTTCTTTAAGTTGCTTATAAATGTCTGAATTCTCAATAAAATCAACATTATTTATATCAACAATTAAAACAGGGAAAAAAGAAAACTGCTTAAAAAAGTTAAAATATCCGTTTTTAATTTTTTCGAGATAAACAGAAGTTATATTTTGCTCATAGTCGCGACCTCGGGATTTTATATTTTTCAAAAGTTGATTCGTATCGGCATGCAAATAAACATACAAATCAGGTTTTGGCATCGACTCAAAAACTATATCAAAAATCTGGCGAAATAAACGGTATTCATCATCTTTTAAAGTGTTTTGGGCAAAAATGGCGGATTTTGCAAAAAAGTAATCGGCAACCAAAAGGTTATGAAAAAGATCGGGGTTGAATACATGCTTTTTTATTTGGTAATACCTGTCGGCCAGAAAAGAAAGCTCCAGTGGAAAAGAGTATCTTTCCTGATCGTCATAAAACTTTGGCAGAAACGGATTATCTGCAAATTGTTCAAGAACAAGTTTTGCATTATATTCTTCAGCAATCATTTTTGCAAGCGTAGTTTTCCCAGCTCCTATATTTCCCTCAATTACAAGAAATCGCATACGTTTACATTATTTTTTTTGAAGTTCGAAATTTATTGTCTTTACGTGATCCAATTACATAGGCACCAACAATTCCAATCATTATACAAGCCAAAAACAAGAATTCACCTTGAGCTGGGAACATTCTATATAATAAGTAACCTGCAATTAATCCTGACATAATACCTATAAACGCATACAAATATGAAAAATAAAAAGGTGGATAAAAACCATGTTCCTTTTGCATATGACGGGCTAAGCGACTTATTAATCTATCGAATTCACGCCTTGATTTTCCGGGAACTTCGATGGCTTCAAAAATGTTTTCTACCGCTTCCGCTACATCTATTTTATGTTTGTGACAGAAGGGGCACGAATTTGAAAATTCATCAACTCGCGAAACATTCCGTTTAAATTCATCAATTCTAAAAAAACGAATATCTCTTTCCCTTGATTTTTCAAGGTTTAAATCGATTTTTGAAACCATCACTTCAGCCCAGTTTTCCATTTTTTTAATTATCTGTTATTTATTCAAAAGTAGAAATAAAGATGAAAGGCATAAAAAAAACCGCTCAGGTTTTGAACGGTTTTCTATATTTTTACAAGAACCATTTATGCTCAATCGTTATCGCGTCGCGGGCGGAAATTATTATCCCGGCGGTCGCCACCCCTGTCGTCTCGGCGGTTGTCTCGACGGTCACCACCTCTGAAATCTCTGCGATCACCGCCTCTGTCGTCACGTCTGTCTCCTCCTCTGTCATCTCTTCTCGGACCACGATCTTCTCTTGGCGGACGCTCAACATAACCTTCTGGTTTTGGTGTCAGTACTTTACGCGAAAGTTTTAGTTTTCCGGTTTTTTGGTCAACACCTATTAATTTCACTTCCATCATATCACCTTCTTTTGTGAAATCTTCAGCGTTTTCAACCCGTCCCCAATCCATTTCTGAAACATGGAGTAAAGCTTCCTTTCCGGGAAGAATTTCGATAAACGCACCAAATGACACAACCGATTTTACTTTTCCTGTGTAAATTTCGCCAACTTCCGGAATTGCAACAATTGCTTTAATTCTGGCTTTTGCAGCTTCAATTGGTTCAAGTCCGGCACCCGATATTTCAACAAATCCTGCATCGTCTCTTTCTTCAATAACGATAACGGTTTTTGTTTCTTCCTGAATAGCCTGGATAACTTTTCCTCCCGGTCCGATAACCGCGCCAATCATATCTTTTGGAATCTGAACAGTTTCGATGCGTGGTACGTTTGGTTTGTAATCGGCACGTGGTTCAGAAATTACTTTCATCATTTCACCCAGAATGTGCAAACGGCCTTCTTTTGCCTGTTGAAGCGCTTGTGCCAAAACTTCGTAAGAAAGTCCGTCAACTTTAATATCCATTTGTGTTGCCGTAATTCCATCGGCAGTTCCGGTAACTTTAAAGTCCATGTCACCCAGGTGATCTTCATCCCCAAGGATATCCGAAAGAACAGCAAATTTATCAGAGCCTTTGTCGGTAATCAAACCCATTGCAATACCCGAAACCGGTTTTTTCATTTTAACTCCTGCATCCATCATTCCCATTGTTCCAGCACAAACTGTTGCCATAGATGACGAACCGTTTGATTCCAGAATATCAGAAACAATACGAAGGATATATGGAAAATTATCAGGTATCATTTTTTTCAATGCACGGTGTGCAAGATTTCCGTGACCGATTTCGCGGCGGCCTGTACCTCTGGGAGTTTTAGGATCACCTACACTAAATGGAGGAAAATTATAATGAAGCAGGAATTTTTCAGTACCCTGGAAAGTAACTGCATCAATTTTTTTAATATCCATTTTTGTACCCAGGGTAACCGACGTTAAAGATTGAGTTTCACCACGGGTAAAAATTGAAGAACCGTGAGAACCAGGCAAATAATTTATTTCTCCCCAAATTGGGCGAATCTGACTTGTTGTACGGCCATCCAAACGGATTCCTTTATCCAGAATCATGCGGCGCATGGCTTCTTTCTCAACATCATGATAATATTTTTTGATGAGAGAAACATGTACATCCATATCAATTTCTGCGTTATCGGCATTTGCTTCTTTGTATGCTTCAATGTACACATCGCGTACATTCTGAAAAGCTTCCAAACGTTGCAGTTTGTTTGTTATTTGTTGCTCTGTAACGGCGTAACATTTGTCATATAGATCAGCCTTTACTTTTGCGCGTAAATCCTCATCATTTGTTTCATGAGAGTATTCGCGTTTTACAACACCCAAAGCTTCAGCCAATTCTTCCTGGGCTTTACAGTGTTTTTTAATTTCGTCGTGGGCAAATTTAATTGCGGCAAGCATCACGTCTTCCGATACTTCATCCATTTCGCCTTCCACCATCATAATGTTGTCGAACGAAGCGCCAACCATGATTTCCATATCAGCTTTAGCCAATTCGGTACGGTTTGGGTTGATAACAAACTCGCCATTGATGCGGGCCACGCGAACTTCTGAAATTGGAGTTTCAAAAGGCACATCAGAAACAGCAATTGCTGCAGAAGCGGCTAAACCTGCCAATGCATCGGGCAATTCTTCCTGGTTGGCTGAAATCAATGAAATCATCATTGCAGTTTCAGCATGATAATCTGCCGGGAAAAGTGGGCGCAGGGCACGGTCAACAAGCCTGGCAATCAGGATTTCCTCGTCTGACGGACGCGACTCTCTTTTTAGAAATCCACCGGGGAACCGTCCCGCGGCTGAAAATTTTTCGCGATAGTCAACCGCGAGTGGCATAAAATCCACATCATCTTTTGCATCTTTTGCTGAAACTACTGTTGCAAGCAACATGGTTTCACCCATTCTTACTACAACCGCTCCGTCGGCTTGTTTTGCCAATTTTCCGGTTTCAATGGTAATGGTCCTTCCATCAGCAAGTTCAATTGTTTTAATTGTTGCGTTTACCATAATTTTTTTAATAAATCAATAAATTTTAAATAATTACAATGGGTGGTGAGGCTTTGCAATTTACAAAAAAGAAAGGCAATACAATGCATTGCCTTTCAGATATTTTACTTACGTAAGTTCAATTCTTTAATAATATTCCGGTAACGCTCAATATCCTTTTTAATCAGATAATCGAGTAAGCCACGGCGTTTTCCTACTAATTTAATTAACGAATGGCGTGTGCTGTGGTCTTTTTTGTTTTGTTTCAAATGTTCTGTCAGGTGGTTAATTCTGAATGTGAACAATGCAATTTGACCTTCGGCACTACCGGTGTCGGTTGCAGTTTTACCATGTTGGGTAAAAATCTCTGCTTTTTTCTCTGTTGATAAATACATTTTAAAAGAACTATTAATTTGTTATACAATGTTTAAGCCGCAGCATCGCGTTAAATAACAACAGCTTAAAATTAACTGGGCGCAAAAGTATGGAAAAGATTTTGAATTTCAAAGGGGAGAAAAGTTTTCAGGAGACCCGACTTCCAAAAGTTTTGTTCCTTTTCCATTTATTTCTATGCCAACAGGTTTTGAAATATAATTATTACGTAAAAAGTGGTTTTTATATTTTCACAATACACGAATCCTGCAGCCAGCCCTGGTTTCCATCGGCAAGCTTAATTTCTTTCCATGTATCGACACTGTCGGTAATTTGTACTTTTAATCCTTCGTAAATCAGGAACAGGTCGGTGCCGGTTTGTGCCGGTGCACTTTTTACTGTAACCCGCGGACAAAAAACAATTGCGCTGTTGCGTTCAACAATTTTCTTTTTTTGTTTTGCTGCGAAAGAAAATGCGAATCCTGAAAAAACCAATATGAAAAGTCCTGTCAGAAATGAGATTCTGCGAACCATTACAATCCGGCTAAAAATAAACAAACCAATCAAAATCAAGAAAATGATAAATGAAACGATGCTGATATAAGACCACGTATCAGATGAATACATATTGATTACTGAAGTTCGCCAGCGCAGAAAAAACGGTTGTGGCAGAGGTTCGATGCTGGTAACCACAAACTGGTTGGCCATTTTAATATTAAAGTCGATGTTTTCGTTGTTGGGTTCGAGGCGTTTTGCCCTCTCGAAATTTAAAATCGCCTTATTTATGTTACCAGCTTTGTAGTATGCATTTCCGAGGTTGAAGTACAATTTGGCTGATTCAGAACCTGAGCTTAAAATCTGTTCGTAGTTTGAAATCGCCTGCTGATAATCGCCGGTAGTATAAAAAGCATTTCCTTTTTCCCAAAGCTGGGTATTGTTGTCCTGGGCAAAAATAAATCCCGGAATAGCAAATAAAATTATTATAATATATTGTTTCATTGCTTTTACCTTTTAATCTGTTTCTCCATTAAACCCATTGTGGTTTCTGCCTTGCTGTATAATTCACTCCTCGATTCAGAACCACCAGCAGGAGCATATCTTGCAAATTCACATTGTTCTACCACTAAAACAAAATCGTCTATTACCTGCTGATCAACATTCCTTTTTTGCAAACCCTCTATTGCTGTTTCACGGCTTAAATCGGCAATCGGAATTCCAAGTTTGTCGCTCAAATAACCTTCAAATGCTTTTAATATCGATTCGTGGAATGCTTCGTTATTGTTTTGTTTCATAAAAGATGCCGCAGCTTTTAAACGTTTTTTAGCCACTTTGTTGGCTTTTTTATTGCGCATTAAAGCAATGTTGGCATTTTCCCTGGCTTTTTTCCTGTAAATAAAAAATAAAAGTAAAAATGCGAATGTACTTCCCGCATAAAGCAAATAAAACAAAGGAGTTCCAAAAAAAGTGTATCCCATGGGTTCCAACTCCGCATCGCCTTGTTGAATATACCGAATGTCCTGTCCCAGTAACTGAACATCTTCTTTACGCAATGAACCTGTAACCTTTGCAGTTTGATCGCCCGATCCTTTTTTTACATGAAGCTGATATTCGCTTGTCGATTTTGTTTCGTATGATCCATTTGCAGGATTAAAATAGGTAAACTGAATGGCAGGAACTGTATATTCACCTTCGAACCTGGGCTGGAAAAGATATTCAATAGTTTTTGTACCGGAAACCCCGCTACTTGTAACCGACACATTATCTGTAACTTTCGGATCGTAAATCTCAAAATCGGAAGGCAACTCAAGTTTTGGGGTATTTACCAATCTGATATTACCCGAGCCACTAACAGTAACCTTTAATGTTACAGCATCATTTGTTGTAACGTCTTCAGCACTGATGTCGGAAGTGATGTTAAAACTACCCACACCTCCCATAAAACTTGCAGGCGGATTAGGAATATCCCGCACATTTACAGTAACCGGTTTACTCGTAATTGAAGCTTTAACAGTCCTGAAACTATTGAAGAAATCATCAAAAAAACTTCGCTGTTTAACTTGCTGCTGTACTAAAAGTGACATGTCGAAAGGGGCAACAGTCAACTTTCCAATCTGCTGTGGGAAAAGTATTGTTTTCTTTAAAATACCTACCTGATAAATCTTATTATCGTACACTTCGCGAGTAAAATTTACTTGTTGCGGTATTTCAACATCCTGTGTATAAAACCCTTCATAAGTAGGCAGATTTACCTGATCGAAACCTGCTATAGGAATATTTGGATTGACATACAGCTTAACAGTTGCAACAATTTGTTCGCCTTTGAAAACATTTTGTTTACTCATTTCAACCCGCACAAAAAGATTATCGCTGCCCAATTCAACATTTTGTGGTTTGCCTTGTTGCTGCCCGCCACCGCTATTTCCTCCTGCACCACCGGCACCTGCCTGTGGTTGAGCAGGCTGCGATTGTGCTTTTACAACTTGTATTTTTATTGAATTCGATTCGAATATTTTCCCTGCAATTTCAATTGAAGCAGATCGTAACTCGAAAGTCCCTTCCTGTTTAGCTCTCAATATATAAGTGTATCCAAAAGTGTTTTCCTGAGTGGTTTTTCCGTTAACAGTTGACGAACTGAACGACCGGCTTGTACTCGGTCCCATTAAAATATCAAAATTATTTTCTATTCCGGGTGGCAACTTTAGATTACTTCCCTGCTCGTTTGAAGTAAAACTCAACCTGAACTGCTGACCAACTTCAACAGCAGCCGGAGCATCCATTGTAAAACGGGTTTGTTCCGCGCTGGCGGTAGCAATCGTTAAAAATATCAGCAAATATGTTGTGAATATTCTCATCATTTTTCTTTTCGCACAAAAGTTAAACCATAACAGCAAAAATAGTTGAATGATTTAAATTATCTGTTTTAATATTAGTTGTCCATATTCCTAATTACTTATTCCAGCTTTATATTCCATCTTCGGTTATTCTCCCCTACCACTCCTTTTCAGTTTTTGTTTTTTTTGCTTGCGCTGCCTGTATTTTCTTTACTTTATCCTGAATTTTTTTCTCGTCATTTTGTAAAACCTGTAACAATTGTTCAGCATTTTCCTTCGATATTTTATTCTGCTGCTGTTGTTGCTGTTGGTCCTGATTTTGCTGATCTTTGTTTTGATCCTGGTTTTGCTTATCCTGCTGATCTTTATTCTGATCCTGCTTGATCATTGTTCTGATCTTTATTTTGATCCTGCTTATCCTGATCTTTATTCTGATCTTTGTTTTGATCCTGATTTTTCTGTTGTTCTTCCTGCTTCTTTTTCAGTAACTGAGCATAAGCAAGGTTATATTTTGTATCCAAATCAGTTGGATTTTGACGAAGTGCTTTTTTATAACTTTCAATACTTTCGTCAATTTTACTATTCATCAACTGGCTGTTTCCCATATTATGAAGCGCGCGGGCTTTTTCTTCGGGAGTTGTCATTTTTTCGGCCAATTCACCAAATTTCCCGGCAGCTTCATCAAAACGCTTTTGTTTGTAAATGGCATCGGCCAGATTAAAATTCCACTGTAAATCGTTGGGTTTTTTATTCAATGCTTTTCTGTATTCAGTTTCGGCATTTACATATTTAGCCGAATCAATTTTAGTTGTGTCTTTAACAGCGTCAAAAAATAAATTATTACCACTCCGTATATGTTTCCGCTCGTTCTGGCCAAATGCCAAAACTGAAAATGCCATAATAAATATTAAAATAATATATCTTTTCATTCCTTTAAATCTTTAACTGAAAACAGTTTAATGTTTTTCAAATACCTGTTTCTTCTTTCGAGGATAAAAAATTCGAGTAAAATAAGAATCATTGCAATAGCAAAAAAGTATTGGAACTGGTCTTCATAATCAGAATAAACCAATGATTCCAGCTCTGTTTTATCCAATTTGTTTATTTCATCGAAAAGTGTATTTAACCCAACCTGGGCATTATTGGCACGCACATAAACTCCATCTCCGGCGGCTGCAATCTGCTCAAGTCTTGTTTCATCCAATTTTGTTATAACCACATTTCCTGCGTTATCTTTTAAATATTCCTTAGCTCCATTGCGCAAAACCGGAATCGGTGAACCCTGTGGTAAACCCATTCCTATAGTATGCACCACCATCCCATTTTCTACTGCACTTTTTGCCGACTCAACTGCATCATCTTCATGATTTTCGCCATCGGTTATCACTATAATTGCTTTGTTTGCCTTACTATCAGGAGTAAAAGAGCGCATTGCAAGTCCGATTGCCGCACCAATTGCAGTCCCTTGTTTAGGGACGATTTGTGTATTTACTGCATTCAAAAATAATTTGGCAGAATTATAATCTGTGGTTATTGGCAATTGAGTGTATGCATCACCGGCAAACACAATTAATCCAATTTTGTCATCTTTTAATTTATCCACAAGCCTTGAAATCGCCATTTTTGCCCGTTCCAGCCGGTTGGGCTGAATATCTTCGGCCATCATACTGTTCGAAACATCGAGTGCGATAACAAGTTCTATACCTTCGCGTTTCACCTTTTTTAATTTCGAACCATATTGAGGTCTTGAAATACCTACAATAACAAACGCAAGAGCAAGCATTAATGTGAAAAATTTAAACATCGGCCTGCTTTTGGAAGCGAAAGGCATAAGGAATTTCAATATTTCTTCATTTCCAAATCGACGCAAAGCCCTTTTTCTCGCAACGCGCGACCATATATAAAACAATGTAAGAATGGGAATGAGTAGCAGCCCCCACAAAAATTCGCTATTTCCAAATTTGAGCATTTCCATACTTTCCGTAATTAAGGGATATTCCTAAAAATGGTTGTCCGCAGAACTATTCCTGCAATTAAAAACAACGCGCCCAAAATCGCAAAAGGTAAAAATTCTTCCGATTTTCGGCTGTATTGTTTCACATCGATTTTTGATTTTTCCAGCGCGTCAATTTCCTTGTAAATTTCTTCCAGCTTTTTGTTGCTGGTAGCCCTGAAATATTTGCCACCTGTAATATCGGCCATATCAGTAAGCAGTCCTTCATCTATTTTAACTTCCATATCGCGAAGTTCGATACCAAAAGGTGTTTGAACCGGATATGGCGCTGTTCCGATACTTCCAACACCAACTGTGTAAACCCTGATACCGAATGTTTTGGCAATTTCTGCAGCAGTCATTGGTGCCACTTCGCCGCGGTTGTTTTCGCCATCAGTAAGTAATATTACAACACGGCTAACAGCTTCGCTGTCTTTCAAACGACTAACTCCGGTTGCCAATCCATTTCCGATAGCAGTTCCATCTTCAATCAAACCGCTTTTTATGTCTTTGAATAAATTAAGTAAAACAGCCCTGTCGGTTGTTAACGGGCATTGCGTAAAAGCTTCACCCGCAAATACTACCAATCCCATCCTGTCGTATTGCCGGCCAGAGATAAACTCCATTGCCACATTCTTCGCGGCTTCCAAACGGTCGGGTTGAAAATCGCGCGCCAACATACTACTCGAAATATCGAGTGCAATAATAATATCTATTCCTTCTGTGGTTACGTTTTCCCAGTTGCTCGATGATTGCGGGCGGGCCAACACTACAACAAAGAAAGCAAGTGCAATCATTTGCGACACAAAAACAGAGTGCCTCAAAACGTGCCTCAAAGTTTTTGGCGCTTTAAATACCGAAGCTGTTGAAGAAACCTGGATGCTTGCGGTATTCCTTTTCTGCCTGAAAATATACCAGGCTGCCAATGGCAAAATCGCCAGCAGCAGGTAGAATAATTCCGGGTTTTTAAATGTCAATCCTTCAAACATCCTTTTCTATTTTGAGTTTTCTTCTGAATTGTTTTCTTCACTTTTCTCAGCTATTTCAGCTTTTTTGGGTTCCTCTTTTTTTGTTTCGTTTACAAAAAAGTAGGAGTTTACCAAAGTCAGATTATCATCATCTGGCAAGGTTTTATATTTGGCAAATTTTACCAAATCGGCAACCGACAAAATCTGGCTTAAATTCTGGTAATTTTTCCCGCTGATCAAATCTTTCCGATACCTGAAACTGTCAAGTATTTCATCGGTAGTTTGTTCCATAGCACGGATTTCAAAACGCTCTTCGATATAATTTCTCAACACATCGGTTACCTCACTGTAATATTGTTTTGTTTTTTCTTTTTGCCAGATTTTTTCCGATTTTATTCTATCGAGTTCACGCAATGCAATAATATGAGGCGGTTCTTTTGGTTTTACCGGTAAAGCAAAAAATGGTTTGTTCTTTTTCCTTCGTTTTATTGAATAAAGGATAAGGAAAATAATAGCTCCGAGCAACAGAACACCAAGAATATAAGGCGTAACTTCTTTTAAAGTAAGAGGTGCACTGTAAGGCATTTTTATATCAGTCAGGCCGCGGGTGGTGTCGATTACCATTGAATAAACATGCAGAGAAACACCGTTGGTTGGCACGGAATCAACTGTTCCGTTTACATTTATTTTAAACCACTGTGGCGAAATACGGTAATACCCGCTATCGAAACTTGTGATTGTGTATGACCTGATTTGCTTTTCAAGGTCGCTGTTTTCGATTTGAACGGTGTCGATTTTTGATTTACCCAAAACCTCAATTAAACTATCAACCGAAGGAACTTCAGGAAACTCGACTGTAACATTTTTAGGATAATCGATTTCGAGGAATAGTTTTAATTGGTCGCCAATTAAAATATTTGTCGAATCTAATCGGGCTGTGGCTCTAATTTGCTGTGCATGTATTACTCCCGCACTGAGCAAAACCGTTAACAATGAAATAATTATTTTAATTCTGAACTTCATTCCACTCATTTTTTTAAAGCCCTTCTTTTAAACAGGTTCATTAACGATCGCACGTAATCTTCGTTTGTATTTACTGAAGTGTAATCAACACCACATTTTTTAAACATAATATCGAGCTTAGCCACATGTTTCATCCACCAATCGCTATACATTTTACGGGTTCTTGCCGAACTGCTGTCAACAACAACATAATTACCAGTTTCAGAATCTTTCAGCTTTATCAAACCAATTGGCGGAAGTTCTTTTTCACGTTCATCGTAAATTTTAAGAGCAACTACATCATGTTTATTGTTGGCAATTGAAAGCGCCATTTCAAGGTCTTTGTGGTCATCCATAAAATCGGAAATCACAAACGCGGTACATCTCTTTTTTATGGCATTTGTGAGGTACCGCATAGTTTCCGAAATGTTTGTGCCGCGTTCTTTGGGTTGAAATTCAATCAACTCACGGATTATGCGCAAAATATGGCTTTTGCCTTTTTTAGGCGGAATGAATTTTTCTATTGCATTGGAGAAGAAAATCACGCCAATTTTATCATTGTTTTGCATTGCCGAAAAGGCAAGGATTGCTGAAATTTCAGTAATGATATTCTTTTTCAATTTTTCGAAAGTACCGAATTCACGGGAACCACTCACGTCAATCAACAACATTACTGTCAATTCACGCTCTTCTTCGTAAATTTTCACGAACGGATGACCATAACGGGCGGTTACATTCCAGTCGATATTTCGAATATCATCACCAAACTGGTATTCACGTACTTCAGAAAAAGCCATACCGCGCCCTTTGAAAGCACTGTGGTATTCTCCCGCGAAAATATTCCGCGACAACCCACGTGTCTTAATCTCAATCTTTCGTACTTTTTTTAGTAATTCAGTTGTTTCCATAACGCCCCCTCTGGCTCCCCCAAGGGGGAGAACTAAAACCGATTCTGTTCATATTCAGAACTCTTAACCAGCTTAAGTTTTTAACGATTATTTCTTTAATCACAAAATCCATATATCTGTTAACTTCTTATTCTTTTTTCTATCCTCCCCCTCGGGGGAGTTAGAGGGGGCTTTTTAAGGTACTTCAACCGTGTTTAAAATATCTGTTATTATTTCTTCCGAAGTAATATTGTTAGCCTCTGCTTCATAGCTTAACCCAATGCGGTGGCGTAACACATCTGCACAAACAGCCCGAACATCTTCAGGAATTACGTAACCCCGGCGTTTTATAAATGCAAATGCTTTTGAAGCCTGTGCCAGACTGATTCCAGCTCTTGGCGAAGCACCGTATGAAATCATATCTTTATATTTTCCCAGTTTATATTCTTCCGGCTCCCGCGTTGCGAAAACAATGTCAACTATATATTTCTGTATTTTTTCGTCCATATAAACATCTTTTACAACATCACGGGCTTTAATAATATCCTCTGTTTTAAGAATTGTGGTCGTTTCTGGAAATTGTTTCAACAAATTCTGATTGATAATCTGGCGTTCCTCATCCCTTTTCGGATAGTTAATGACAACTTTTAACATGAAACGGTCAACCTGTGCTTCAGGTAGCGGATAGGTTCCTTCCTGCTCAATGGGGTTTTGTGTGGCCATAACCAGGAAAGGCTCATCGAGTTTAAAAGTGTTGTCGCCAATTGTAATCTGACGTTCCTGCATAGCCTCTAAAAGAGCGGATTGTACTTTCGCGGGCGCACGGTTGATCTCATCAGCCAATATAAAATTGGCGAAAATCGGTCCTTTTTTAATGGTAAATTCCTCGCGTTTCTGACTGTAAATCATAGTACCAATTAAATCAGCGGGCAATAAATCGGGGGTAAACTGTATGCGGGCAAACTTCGCGCTAATTGTTTGTGCCAACGATTTTATGGCTAGTGTTTTTGCCAGTCCCGGCACACCTTCCAATAAAATATGTCCATTTGAAAGTAAACCGATTAAAAGGCTTTCAACCAAATGTTTTTGTCCGATAATTACCTTGTTCATTTCCAAAGTAACCATGTCAACAAAAGAACTCTCGCGTTGGATTCTTTCGTTCAATTCTCTAATATCAACTGTTTGATTCATATATTAAATCATTAATTATTTCATTTTTCGAGGTGCGAATTTAAGGGTTTGCAAAGAATATGGAACTACATTACTGTTAAATTATATTAAGTTGAATTGGTTGTTAACAAAAATGGTGTTAGTTCTGTTTTGCGTCATGCTTTAGCTTGGCGTTTCAATAATAAGAGAACTTTTGGCTTTAGCCGTTAAAACTCAAAAACGCACTACTAATATTAAAGGCTAAAGCCGGAAAATTACCTGCACCATTAAATCACCCAGCTAAAGCGGGGTGCAAAAAATAGAAAAAAGTCGTCACCCGACTTCAAGTCGGGTGACGACTACTATTTGCTTACGAAATTTTTATTTCCCTTTCGGGCTGTGGTTTTACTTCTTCACGTTTTGGCAGTGTAATGTTTAAGATGCCGTTATTGTATTTGGCTGATATTTTGTCGCCCAAAACAGCATTGTCAGACACGGTAAAAGAGCGTTGGAATGACTGATAACTAAACTCCTTGCGGGCATAGTTTTCTTTTTGTTCCTCGTTTTCATTTTTCTTCTCAGAAGAAATAGTCAATACATTGTTCTTGAAATTGATTTTAAAATCACTTTTTTCCATACCCGGTGCGGCAAGTTCGATAATGAAATCATCGTTTGTCTCTTTTACGTTAACTGCCGGTAATGAAGTGTTTGTACTTGAATAATTCGATTGTCCCCAATCCATCAATTCATTGTTTAAAAACCTGTCAAAAAATGATGGATAATAATTTTCGTTTCTTTTTGCTAACATGGTTTTTTCCTCCTAAATTTTAAATGGTTAAAATTAAAATGAACTTTTATTCACGTTATTTATATTTCAAAAAAAATACCAGAGTAAAAAATGCGACAAAAAGTTCGAGTCAAACGACTGGCTGTCAGTCAAATTTTGTCACATCATAAAAAATTTTTGAGTTTCAGTATTTTAGCATGCTGTCAATTTTTCAGTGCAGTTCAACTAAAAAAAACAAAATTTAAAACTATGATAACCTGAATATTTAATGTATTCCACACCTTCTAATTTCTCTTTTTTGTTGCCAGCAAAATTTATCATATTACCTTTATTCTTTCAGAAAAAATAACAAAATGGAAATTGAAATAAAACTTGCAGTTCTAATTGATGGCGATAATATACCGTCAGCTTATGTAAAAGAAATGATGGAAGAAATAGCCAAATATGGCAATCCCACCATCAAACGTATTTATGGCGACTGGACAAAACCTATACTCTCGAAATGGAAAAATCTATTGCTGGAAAACGCTATAACACCCATACAGCAATATGGTTACACCAAGGGGAAAAATGCTACAGATTCGGCAATGATTATAGATGCAATGGACATTCTGTACGGTGAAAAAGTTAATGGTTTTTGCATTGTATCAAGTGACAGTGACTTTACCCGATTGGCAACCCGTTTGCGCGAAGCAGGAATGAAAGTTTACGGAATGGGAGAAAAGAAAACCCCCGAGCCATTTATTGTTGCCTGCGATAAATTCATATACATTGAAATTCTGACAAAACAATCGAAAGAAAACGAAAATACACAAGTTCCCGACATATCCGCAAAAAAAGTAGAGGTGGATAAAATAACTCCAAAAGTTATAAGTCTTATTGCTTCCACTATCTCGGATTTGGCCGATGAAGACGGTTGGGCATTTCTAGGCGATGTTGGGAGTTTGCTTCAAAAGAAACAACCCAATTTCGACTCGCGAAATTATGGATTCGAGAAACTTACACCACTCATCAACTCAATTGGAAAATTTGAAATAGACCAACGCGACAGTTTCAAAGGAAAATTCAAACTGATTTACGTAAGGAATAAGAAAAGGTAATACCTAATTTTACTTACTAATCGCAACCCTCGCTTGCAGATTAATTCTTTGTTTTTATATTTACCCAAACAGGTATTGTATGTGATATACCAGAGGCAGTAACGAATACCATACGTCATTTTTTTGTTATGAATGATTTTTTGGAACATATCGCGCATGAATTTCATCTTCCACTGACAAATCCGGTGCTGGTTTTCTCATTAATTCTTTTAATCATACTGTTAGCACCTGTTTTACTTCAAAAATTGAAAATTCCCGGTATCATCGGACTAATTGTTTCGGGGGTAATTATAGGACCGTTCGGTTTAAATTTCCTCGAAAAAAACAGTGCAGTTGATTTATTTTCGACCATCGGTTTGCTCTACATCATGTTTATTGCCGGCCTGGAACTGGATATGAACGAGTTTAAAAGCAACCGCAACAAAAGTTTACTGTTCGGCCTTTTAACCTTTTTATTACCCCTTGCAATTGGATTTCCGGTTTGCAGATACATACTGGATTATGATTTTAATGCCAGTTTCCTGATTGCCAGCATGTTTTCAACCCACACCCTTGTTGCCTACCCTATTGTTAGCAGATTGGGAGTTTCGAAAAATGAAGCCGTTGCCATTACCGTTGGAGGAACAATTCTTACAGATACTGCGGTACTAATTATTCTGGCAATAATAATGGGGAACAGCCAGGGAAATCTCGATCAACAATTTTGGATTCGGTTAGGAATTTCAATTACAGTTTTTTCGGCAATTATGTTTTTTATGATTCCCCGTATTACCCGTTGGTTTTTTCAAAAGTTAGAAAGTGAAAAACATGCACATTACATTTTTGTACTTTTTGTTGTTTTTCTGGCAGCTTTTCTGGCCGAGTTTTCGGGTCTCGAACCCATCATAGGGGCTTTTGTTGCAGGACTTGCGTTAAATCAATCAATACCACACAGTTCGGCTCTGATGAACAGAATTGAATTTATTGGCAATTCGCTGTTCATACCTTTTTTCCTTATTTCGGTGGGAATGCTTGTTGATATTTCTGTGATTTTAAGCGGGCCGACTGCAATTATTATTGCAGTAGTTTTAACTGTTGCTGCAATCATCGGCAAATGGGTTGCCGCCTTTTTAACACAACGCGCTTTTAAATATTCATCGGCACAACGACAACTGATTTTCGGACTGAGCAGTTCTCATGCCGCCGCAACACTTGCTGTTATACTGGTTGGATACAATGCCGGTATTCTTGATATAAATGTATTGAACGGAACTATAATTTTAATACTTATAACCTGTGTTGTTGCTTCGTTTGCAACCGAAAAAGCTGGTAAAAAAATTCAAATTGCAGAAAAAACCGGTTCAACAACCAATACCAAAAAAGATTTTACTGGTAGCGAACACATTTTACTCCCTATTGCCAATTTAATGAACATTGATAAATTACTTGATTTTACATTACTTATAAAGGATAAAAAGTCGGATAATGCAATTACTGTTTTGTCGGTTGTGCCCAACGATTCTCATTCAGAAATAAACATTTTATCAACCCGAAAAAAATTGGAAGAGTATGAAAAACAGGGTGCTGCAGCCGAAATAAAAATAAACACAATAGCTACAATAGCAATAAATGCAACTGCAGGTATCGAAAGGATTTCAAAAGAAATAATGGCAGATATTATTGTACTTGGCTGGCCAAAAAAACCTGGGATACTGGAAAAACTAATTGGAGAAAGAATTTATTCGATTGTAAACACTGTTGACAAAAATCTGTTTATCTGCCATCAGGAAAAATTACTGGTGTCACAAAAACGAATTATTGTACTTGCTCCTCCATTGTCAGAAAAAGAGCTTGGGTTTGAAACCTGGTTAAAAAAAATCCTTAAACTTTCAACCGAACTTAGTATTCCGGTAATTATATTGGGAACAAAAAATACTTACGATGCTTCCAGCATTAAAATCAAGGAATTCAGATGGAATGGGAACATTCACTTTAAAGAATTTACTGAATGGGAAGATTTCCAAACTGTGGCAAAACATGTAAATGACGAAGATTTGCTTATTTTAATTTCAGCGCGTAAAAATGCTGTTTCACACCAAAAATACCTTGATCATATCCCTTCAAAACTAGAGAAGCATTTTCATTTAAATAATAAAATTGTGGTTTTCCCTCAGCAAAACCCCACTTTCAAAGAGAAAACTCAATAACAGTAAACTGATGCGTAACTTTGAAATGGGTTTTACATTGCTAATTTTGAGAAATAAATATTATTAATAATATGGAATTTTTATATACGCTCAATTTTACCTTGCCTTTTACCGAGCCTGTAATTATAATTGCGCTTGTACTTTTAATACTTTTAATAGGGCCTGTTTTTTTTGAACGCATTCGAATACCATCCATTGTAGGTTTGCTTTTAAGCGGTGCTTTAATTGGGCAACACGGGTTTAATCTCGTCCCGTCAGATTTGGAATTTAGTTTGCTTGGCACAATTGGGCTGCTTTATCTCATGTTTTTAGCAGGTCTTGAAATCGATTTGCTTGATTTTATCGAAAACAAAGCAAAAAGTATTTTTATAGGTTTTGCTTCGTTTGCTGTACCTTTTGTACTTGGATATTTCATTTGTCATACAATTCTTAATCTCAGTATTAACGCATCATTGCTCATTGGAGCAATGTTATCTTCTCACACGCTAATATCATATCCACTTCTCGGAAGACTTGGTATAGTAAATAAATCAATTGTAACAATTATTGTTGGGGCAACAATTATAGCCGATATTCTTGCACTTGTTGCAATGGAATTGATTACAAACTTTGCAAAGGAAGGTTTTGAACTGGCAAGCTTACTTGTGCTTGGAATGGAATTTCTTCTGTTTTTCTTTATTCTTTTAATGGTTATTCCTAAAATATCACGGGTTTTTCTAAGTAAATATGAAGGTGATTTGGGTGTACAGTATATTTTTGTTTTGGTTATGCTTTTCGCCTCTGCATTGATAGCCCATCTTTTAGAAATAGAACCTATTATTGGAGCATTTTTTAGTGGACTTGTACTTAACAGGCAGATTATTAACAGTTCGCCACTTTACAAACGGATTGAATTTATTGGTAATAATCTGTTTATACCTTTCTTTTTAATATCGATTGGTATGCTTGCCAATTTCAAAGTTTATCTTGATCACCCAAGCGAAATTACTTTAGCTCTGGTACTTATTGCAACTGCTGTATTAAGCAAATTTGTAGCTGCTTTCATTTCAAAAATATTATTTCGACTTTCAGTACCAGAAAGCAATTTAATATTTGGCCTTAGTGTTTCGCGCGCAGCATCAGCCATTGCAATAATACTCATCGGATACAATTTGGGTATTGTAAATGAATCGGTTTTAAACAGTACTGTAATTTTAATTCTGATTACATGCATAGTAAGTTCTTATATTACACAACATGCGGGTAAAAAAATATTGTTGAAAGGAAATGAAACCATCACCCGAAATTCAGGACACAAACATAAATTTCTTGTACCAGTTGCCAATCCCGCCAACATGGAACATCTGCTTGAATTTGCGGTTCTGATAAAAGATGAAGACGAAACTATTCCCATTTATCCACTCACGGTTTTTACCAACAACAATAAGGTTCGCGAACAAATTGATGAAAACCAGTCAGCCATTGTAAAAGTAACTGAATCACTTCAAACCGAAATTACATTCGAAATAATTTCCCGGATTGACAATAACGTTACAAACGGGATTGTCAGGGCAGCCGATGAAATAGTAGCCACATCTATAATTCTTGGATGGAACAATCATTCAATCCCTTTCCATATTTTATTTGGAAATGTACTCGACAATTTGCTTAAGAAAACTGAGCGGATGTTGCTGGTTCTAAAAACGCCCGCGTCTTTTCGTGAGGTGCGCAACGTGTTGTTGTTTTGCCCCGAAAATGCACAGTTTGAACATGGTTTTTCGCTTTGGTTGCAAACTATGACTACCCTGGCCGAAAAATTGCAATTAAAGATTAAAGTAAACTGCGAGTCAGAATTTACTAAAGGTTCTATTAAGAATTATACTTCAAAGAATAATTCATTAAAATATTTCGATTTCCGTAAAAACGCTGTGAATTACCTGAACGATGATTCTATAAAACACACGTCGTCAGAGTTACTTGTTTTTGTTCATTCACGAAAAAAAGCAATTTCCCACAGTCGCAGTTTCGAACACTTTATGAACAACAGCATCAGTATGTACAAAAAAAACAATGTGATTATTGTATATCCGGAACAGTAGGAGGAAGATTATCGCTTTCCTGCAGTTATCAAGTAAGCTATTTAAGAATTATAAAATCTCAAACAAATGTATTACCAGGGCAATCGTGGTAATTTGAAAATCTTAACTACAATGATAACATTTCTCAACTTCTTGCCAACCCACCAAACCTTTGTATATTTGGGGTTCTTTTGTTGAAAATTTTTGTAGAAATGAATTGTAAGAGATTTTAGAAATACAATATTAATGGCTGAAACCGAATTTATCATAGCCTTGACAGAACACCGTTCACTGGGTAACATTTTTATTCCCTATCTTATTCAAAAAGAAGATCAGTACTTTACAGTATTGCGACATGTAAAACCAAGGGATTTTAAAACCGAACCCAATTACGAATTTAAACCCTATGAAAAGGAGCTTGTAGAAATTATCGAAAAATACAGCGATGAAAGGTTAACCAAAAGATTTTCACGGGCAGCCAACGTTAAAGAGTTTTATTCGACTTTGGCACCTGCAAATTTCAAAAAAAATATTGCCCCGTTTATTGAGCAGTGTATGTTTAAAGTAGCGTCAATCCTGATGCTCAGTCCGGTCAGACTGTTGAACAAAGACATGAAATATGCCAATTTGTATGACGAAGACGAGATAAAAGTTCAGCCACTTTTTGCCCGCCCCGTTTTTTATTTTGAACGATTTGAAGACGAAACCCGGTACAGCCTAAAAATATTTCAGGCCAATAAAGAGATAAAATTGCTTAAAAGTAATATCCGCGTAGTTGCCAACGCTCCCTGCCTAATTGTTCAGCAAAACAAGCTTTTTGTTTTTGAAAAATTAAATGCCAAAAAACTCACTCCATTTTTAGAAAAGGAAGTGGTAACTATTCCACATTCGATGGAAGATAAGTACTACGGTGGTTTCATTTTAAATGCTATTCGCGATTTTGAAGTTCATGCAAAGGGTTTTACAATTTCGGAAGAAGATGCAAGCAAGTCGGCTGTGTTGAGTTTGGAGCGAAATTTACAATATGAACCTTGCTTTGTTTTAAACTTTTTTTATGGAAATGAAAAATTTCTGCCCAGTTCAACAAGAAAACTGGCGGTTCAGTTTCGTCGCGAAAACAATTCGTATTTATTCAGGAAAGTAAAACGGGATTTTGATTGGGAAAATGAAATTCAGTACTTTTTGAAAGAAGTCGGATTATTGGAAAAAAACGGATGCTACACATTGCCAGATCTCGATAGAATTGAAAACGAGAAAGCGCTTTTTTTACTAATAAACTGGATCAACAAACACAAACTTCAGCTTGAAAGAAAGCAAATTCAACTTGTACAGGAAAAACTTGAAAAAAAGTATTTTACCGGATTACAGCAAATCGATTTAAAAAGCAAGGAAAGCAGCGACTGGTTCGATATCCACATTTCGGTCAGTTTTGGAGAATTCATAATTCCGTTTGTTAAACTTAAAAAGCATATTTTGAATGATATCCGGGAATTTGAACTTCCTAACGGAGAAATTGCAGTTTTGCCTGAAGAGTGGTTTGCCCGCTATAAAGGGCTCATCCCCTTTGCTAAAATTAGTGGTGATAAACTCCAATTTGAAAAACACCATTTTTTAATGGTACAAAACACCTTGCAGGGAACAAATGTATCACTGGCGGCATTATCAAAAAAAATAGGTTTCCTGAAAAAAACTGAATATCCGTTACCTGCAAATTTAAAAGTTAACTTAAGGAGTTATCAGCGCGATGGATATAACTGGATGCATCAACTTTATGAAAATGGTTTTGGTGGCTGTCTGGCAGATGATATGGGATTGGGAAAAACCCTGCAAACTTTGGCACTTTTATTAAAACTTAAAAAGCAAAGACAGGATGTAATAATCAATAATCCTTTTCAAAAAGGCGGTCAGCTCGATCTATTTGCTCAAACTATGGTACAACAAGTATCTCAGTCTGCTAGTTTAATCGTATTGCCAACTTCACTTGTGCACAACTGGGCCAATGAAATTCAAAAATTCACCCCTTCACTGAAAGTGTATAAACATGTCGGCATGCAGCGCAAAAAGAAGGTTGACCTTGCAAAAATCCTCCCGCTCTATGATATTATATTAACTACATACGGTACGATTCGAAACGATATAAACATCTTGCGCAACCTTGAATTTTTTTATATCGTCCTTGATGAAAGCCAGTATATTAAAAACCCGGCATCAAAGACTTATAAAGCAATTTTGCAACTAAGGGCAAAATACAGGTTGGTTTTAACTGGTACTCCTATCGAAAATTCGCTGTCAGATTTGTGGTCGCAAATGAATTTTCTAAACACCGGAATGCTTGGCACTCTGGCGTTTTTCCAAAAGAATTTCATCACACCAATCGAAAAACTGGCCGATGAAAAGCAACAAGAACAATTGCAATTGATCATAAGGCCTTTTATCCTCCGGCGCAAAAAGGATGAAGTTGCCAAAGATCTTCCGCCACTTACAGAACAGGTACTATTCTGCAAAATGGCAGATGAACAGGAAAAAATGTATGAAGAAGAAAAATCGATAATTAGAAATACAATTCTTGAAAACATTGAAAAGGAAGGATTAAAAAAATCATCGCTTGTGGTTTTGCAGGGGCTCACCAAACTTCGGCAACTGGCCAATCACCCTTCGCTACTCAATAAAAGTTCGGAAGAAAGTTCGGGGAAATTTGACCAGATTTTGGAAATGCTCGAAAATTTAGTGGCAGAAAAACACAAAGTGCTTATTTTTTCATCGTTTGTAACGCATCTAGAACTTGTAAAACAACATATCGAATCGAAAAAATGGCGTTTTAGCATGTTAACGGGGCAAACGACCAACCGCGAAAAAGTTATTAATGATTTCCAGGATGAACCAAAAAATTTCATTTTCCTGATTTCGCTAAAAGCTGGTGGTGTCGGACTTAACCTTACAAAAGCCAGTTATGTATTCATCATCGACCCGTGGTGGAATCCTGCAGCTGAAAATCAGGCTGTCAGCCGCGCACACCGTATTGGACAAGACAAGCAGGTTTTTGTATATCGGTTTATCACCGAAAATTCAATAGAAGAAAAAATTCAACTTTTAAAAGAAAGAAAAACCTCATTATCAGATAAATTTATTAACTCAAATAACCCTTTTAAGGAAATTACAAAAGAAGAAATTCTTGAGTTATTTGAATAAAAATTTGGAGGATTTCAGATTATAGATTCAAAGATCGCATGACTGACAAAATCAGGTAGGGATTAGGTTTTGCTTAGGTCATCAATCTTTTACCAACTTTAGTCATCGGTCTCGCGTTTTCAGTCATCGGTCTTATTCTTCCTCCTCCAATTCTTTGGATTTAAGCGATTTTTATACTTTAAAAAAAGTTCTTTGCCTACAAGTAATCCACCGCTCCAAAATACTACTTCCATTAGAATTAGGCTGGTTGTTGAGGCAATTACTTTAGTTTTTACAGGAAGGTCAAAAAGTGGGATAATAAATGTAGCGACAAAAAATACGCCTGAGAATATCATCAGGAAAATTCCCATTTTGATTTGCCAGTTTTTTGAATTATTCATGCCCAAATTCTATATTTTTTTAACCGGAACAAGTTAGTAATGTTTGTTTAACAAAAAAGGAGACGATTAAAATCATCTCCTTTGAGTATATATTTGTTTATAATCAGTTGATTCGTTTCGCCGCCCAGTTAATTGCAGCAGTAATGTGTTCGATAATCAGTTTGTCCTGAAAAGCCTCATTGGTGTGACCAAAACCGGTGTAAAACGAACGAATTCCATCCTTTTCATTCCACCAGATAATTGGATGGTCGCCCATCCTGAAGTTATCGTTATCAAAATTTTTAATTGTGCTTTCGTCCAAAGTGGCAAGTACATTAACATTAGGTCTCGGATTTTCTTTAAACGAGTACCATTCGTCCCATGTTGTGTATGATTTCATTCCTTTGAATGGTTTCATTGCAGGGTGGTCTGATTTTTCAAATACAACGGTGGCTTCCTGTTGCGCGGGGTGTGTTTTGAAATAACCACCAACCAATTTCCCGTAAAACGGCCATTCATATTCGCAGTCGGCGGCAGCATGAATTCCTACGAATCCTTTCCCGCTTTTCATAAATTTTTCAAAAGCCGTCTGCCCACTGGCATCAACAGCATCGCCCGTGGGATTCAAAAAAACAACAACATCGAATCCGGAAAGAAAAGCATCGGTAAAAAGTGCGTCATCTTCGGTTGCCGTAATTACCCAGTTTTGCTTCTTACTTTGGTTATACAACATTTTAATACCCGATGAAATTGATTCATGTCTGAATCCCATAGTTTTACTAAATACCAGAACATTCAGTGGTTTGTCAAACTCAGGCTTGTCATTTTGTGCAGAGCAAGCAAACACCAAAAAGAAAAATGTGGCAATTGACAGAAATAAATTTTTCATAATTTATTGATTTAGGTGTGAATACTAAATGCAAGATTAATAAAAAGATGAGAGGTACTAAACTGTTCTATTGTATTTTTTTATTGTTCAATTTATGTAAATGTTTCCTTGATAAGAATTTTTATTTCTTACAAAACATATTACCCTTCGAATAATGAAAATACCAACATCAGATAATCAATCTTCTTCCTGCTCCCCTTCTTCCCACTCCGAATTGTACAAGTAATCATTATAAGGAAAACGTTTCGAATGAATCTCTTTTATCAAATCGTATAAATGAGTTTTAAAATCCTCAAGGTTTTCTTTGAATTTGGCTGAAATAAACAGCGATGGGGTGTTATGCTTTGCCATCCATGAACTTTTCCAATCTTCGAGAGAGAAGTTTTCTTTTGTGCGCAAACTCAAATCATCCTCTTCCTTCTGCACAAACGAAAATGCATCAATTTTATTAAATACATAGATTGTTGGTTTGTCCCCAGCTTTTATTTCCTCAAGTGTAGAATTTACTGTTTCAATCTGTTCTTCAAAACCAACGTGCGAAATATCAACAACGTGCAGCAAAACATCCGATTCCCTCACTTCATCAAGCGTTGATTTAAAAGATTCTACCAATCCATGAGGTAATTTCCGGATAAAACCAACTGTATCGGCAAGTAAAAACGGCAAATTACCAATTACTACTTTGCGAACAGTTGTATCTAAAGTGGCAAACAATTTATTTTCTGCAAAAACTTCCGATTTGGCGAGCATGTTCATTATTGTAGATTTGCCAACGTTCGTATATCCAACCAAAGCAACCCGCACTAATTTTCCACGGTTTTTGCGTTGTATTGATTTTTGCATGTCGATTTTCTTGAGCCTTTCTTTTAGCAAAGCAATTTTATCGAGAATGATGCGGCGGTCAGTTTCAATTTGTGTTTCACCCGGACCACGCATCCCTATTCCTCCCTGTTGCCGTTCGAGGTGAGTCCACATACGGGTTAACCTTGGCAGCAGATATTGGTATTGTGCAAGTTCAACCTGTGTTTTTGCATGTGCTGTTTGAGCACGCTTTGCAAAAATATCGAGAATCAGGTTGGTGCGATCCAAAACTTTACATTCCAGACTGCGCTCAATATTACGCAGTTGCGTAGGTGTAAGTTCATCATCAAAAATTACAGTGTCGGCTTCCATCATTTTAATGTAATTCCCAATCTCCTCTAATTTACCTGATCCTACAAATGTGGCAGTATTTGGTGTATCAAGCTTTTGGGTGAACTTTTTTAATACTATAGCTCCCGCTGTATCTGCAAGAAATTCCAATTCATCTAAATATTCCTTTGCTTGTTTTTCATCCTGCGAATTGCTTATTAGTCCAACAAGTACTGCCTTTTCAGTTAATGGCGCTGTTTCAATCATCTTTATGTATTAATAAAATAAAAAACTCCCGACCCATAAATGGATCGGGAGTGCTAAAATATTGTTTTTAATTTCTTATTGCAACTGGAAATTAATAGGAACAGTATATGATACATTAACCGGTTTCCCGCGTTGCTTGCCTGGTTTCCATTTAGGAAGTGTGTTTATAACGCGTAATGCTTCTTTATCAATCGAAGGATCAACGCCACGTGCAATACTGGCATTGCTCACTGAACCATCTTTCCCAACAACAAAAGTCACATATACTTTACCTTGTATCCCATTTTCCTGAGCAATTACAGGATATTTGATTGCATTTGCTATGTAAGTACGCAATGCCATTTCTCCACCTGGAAATTCAGGCATATCTTCTACAATAAAGAAAACCTGAGCTTCTTCTTCCTCCTCTTCTTCTTTGGCAGAAATTACAGGAGCAACATTTATCAATGTTTGATCATCAGCCTCAGAATCATCAATCATTAAATCATCATCAATAATTGCTTTATCATCAACAATGTTTAAAACTTCCACTACTTTTGGTGGTGGTGGTGGTGGTGGTGGTTTAATTTCCTGTTCACGTGTAATCGGTATAATTTCCTCTTCCACGTCTGCTGCGTTTATCTCTCCCAAAGAACCTGCTTTGGTCGGTTTGGCTGTCCATTCGAAGGCCAAAAGCATAATTCCCAGTGAAACTACAAGCCCGATCATGAAGTACACATTTCTATTACTTTCCAGATCAACTTTTGGTGATTTCTTCACTTCCATTTTTGTTATTTTTATTAGTTTATATTCGATTTTCCACCTTTAAAACAGGGTCTAAAGATAAAAAATAATTATCAATTTCAAATGAATAATTTTTCGATTTGAAATTTCAGTTTCTATTCAGATTATAACTGAATAAAGATCTTGGATTTTCATTCTCTAATTTTAAAGAACACTGGCAGCAATTGCTATTACACTTCTATCAAAAACTTTACCAAAAACATATTATAAAAAAACATTTTTTCAGATAACCGTTATAACTGATTCTGATAGATATAGAAATACTAAACGTGACAGTTTAAAATATAAAACTTATTTTGTCGAATGAATTGGATTTTCCTTGAAGGTAGTTCAAAGCAATTTAAAAATTTATTTATATTTGCACGCTCAAAAGGGGGATTAGCTCAGTTGGCTAGAGCGTTTGACTGGCAGTCAAAAGGTCATCGGTTCGATTCCGATATTCTCCACTTGATAATTAAAGAGTTGCGAAAATATTCACAACTCTTTTTTCTTTTCATACATACCAGATACATACATTTTCTGCGTTTATAGGAAAAAAAAGTCAATCAAAAGAATTGCTATCCACAGATATTTTTTTCAAAAATTGTTAATGCAAAACAAAAAGGAGCTACCAATATTATCCCATTAATAACCAAATACTACATTGTAGCTTATACCTAAATTTATTTTGACTTATGCTGCTACCAAATTACATGAGTAAAGCAGAAGAAAAAAAAGGAATTCTATTATTCATAAGGTTTTGGAGGATTATTGCGTATCTGCGGGAGCACCCCATATCATTCTAATCCAAGAAACAAGTACGAAAAAATCATTCCCTCAAATACTTTTTTTTCAATGGCTGGCATTTATCATTTCCTTATGCATTTTACTTTTTCAACACCCTACAAAAGCAGATTCACAACAGAACAGCCCAGGACTTACAAAGAGAAGCACATACCTAAGTCATACATAACCCAAGCATAGCCATACACTACCATACATATAACTCTCAACTTCTTATTAGTTAAGTTTGCTTTCAGATATCTAAAAAGAGTTATAAAAAGAAAACGAAAGCGGCTTTCATTCAATGCATAATATTAAAATAGAAAAAATGAACGAATTAAATATTGAAGAACGACTCGACCGAATAGAACGACTTATTATTTCAAACAAAAAGGTATTAACATTTGACGAGACTTGTGAGTATACAGGTATTTCCCGAAGTTATTTATACAAATTAACTTCGTCGGGTGTAATTCCATTTTCAAAACCTAATGGTAAGGTTATCTTTTTCGATATTGAAAAGTTAAATAAATGGTTGCTCAAAAATGCTCGCAAATCGGTACATGAAATTGAAGAAGAAGCCTGGAACTATAATATGAAAAAGAAATAAAACCGTAAAGAAATAAAATCCAAAATGTTACATTTTATTTAATCCGAAAATTTATCTGTAGTTAAAGGGTTTCCTTTCAAAATCATTTGCCAAATGAAATCAAAAGAAAACGATTTTTACTTGCGCTGAGGTGTTTTTCTTTATTGAAGCTCATTTTCTTCTATCCAAATTGAGAGAATTCCTGTCAGTTCTGTGTTAAGACTTGTGAAACCGGTGCTGTAAGCAAATTATCGTTTAACGGGTATTTGGAAAAAACGGCTTCCATTTTTGGAAGGAGTTTAATTGCAAACTCTTTTGCTTCACCCATTGGAATTTCTCCTGAAAACTCGTTCCAAATAACGGTTACAAGCGTATCGTGTTTTGAAAAATGCAGCCCTTTGTAAAGTATATTGTGTGCCAGTTCTTCGGCTTCAGTTTGATTGTGCCCGTTAGTTATTGCTTCGGAATATGTTTCAGCGGCCAGGTCGCCACGGGAGTTTATCAGTTTGGTATCTTCCGTTAATTCGGGGTGGCTCTCGTATAAGAAATGGAGCAGGGAAAGTTTAAACCATGATAGTTCTTTTTGATTATTGTTCATGACTTTGGATTTTAATAATTGAAAAAAATTGATGAAAAATAGGATGAAAAAGCGTCCGGGTTTTTCACCCGAACGCTTCTGCTATACTACTGCGATAAATGAATGTTTAACGAATTACAATGAATGCGCCTTCGATCGGTTTCGTTTTTCTGTATGTTGCTGCTCCGATGGTTTTACCTGTTCTTTTGCAAGTGGCTCTTTGAGGTCTTTGGTGGCCTCGTTGGTTTTTCCCTCTGAATTTACAGCAACTTGTGTTTTGCTTTTATTATCGGGGATAACTTCTGCCCCTTTGGTTTGGGCTTTATCAGGGTTCCATTTATAGAAATCGAGTTTACCCTTTTCATCGTTTACCTTAATGTAAGCATTGAAATCCTCACCTTTTTTATCCTTCATCCCGGTTACATAAATGGTTTCCCGTTTTTCCAGTTTTTGCTGCTGGTCTTCTGTCAAGTCTTTTCCAAGCAAGGAATCTGGGAATACGAACTTGTCTTTGTTCGCCTGCTTTCTGCCCTTGTTCCTGTTGCGGGTCAAAACGAAATCCAATGCCCCGTTTATCTGCATCAACTTGTAAATGCGCACTGAATTCTTTCCCGCTTTTAGCAGTCATTCCTTCCACAAAAACAGATTTACCCTCTGCCAGTTCTTTCTTTTGGTTTTCATCCAACCGAACTCCTTTTATATTATCGGGGATGTTAATCTTGTCTGCCCGTGCAGCAACCAATTCATTGGTCAGTTTGTCGATGGAAAGAAATACCGGTGTAGTTTCTCCTTCTTTGTACTGTGGATGGATAATCCGTCCGGCATTTCCGGTTTTTAGGAGGTTGTTTTTGTCGTCTTCGGTAAGGGTTACACCAAAATAAGGACGGTCTAATTTCAGGTTTGTTGCGAACTGCATGGACAACCACTTTAAAATTATCGTCTGAATCCTGACGGAAAGCCAGCCTTGCATCAGTGCGGATGGTAATGTCATCTGTTTTTAAAGTTATGGGAATCAACCCCGGCGATTTTTGGTAATTGAGCATGGCATCCAGGTTTTTCGTGTTCTTCAAATAATCTTTTGAAACGCCCAACTGTTCCAGTTGTTTCCAGTCAATTTTGCTTTCGTCAATCAGGTTTCCTTTCTCTTGCTTGTTGTCTTCTTTTTTAGAAAATTGTTCAGGTTTTACCTCGTGCTTATCCAGCATTTCTTTGTTGGAAGGAATGTCCTGAATCTTTAGCATTTTGTCAAGCACCAGTGCCGTTTTTTCCACCAAAGTGGCAGGTACTTTGAAAAACTGAAAATCGGTTGGATTTTTATACTGCCTCTGGAAATTAGTAAAGAAATTTTCCAAAGGATTTCCAAACTTGTCGATTTTCAAAAAACTTTCTGCGTTGGCTTGTTTTGGAGGTTCAGTTTTTAACTTGCCGTCTTCGCCAAAACCGGTAACTGCTTTTAATTTACTCTCGTTTTTTTCTTTTACCAGAAGTACATCCTGGTCTTTCATTTTTTGTTCCATAATACATTTGTTTTAATGATTAAAACTTAAATGTATAGGAGTTTTATATTAAAATATTGGTTTACATGGGAAGTGGAAGTACTTGGCGTTATTTGGGTTGGATGTGGCTTTCCATCCATATTATGAGTATAATTTTATCATTTTACTGCACTGTAAATTTTGAAATATTGGATAATACATATTTTAAGTTTTATTGATTCAACGGTTTATTAAAAGCATACTCGTTTTTTTATTGATGCAGTTCGGATAAAATTAAGGATTCGTTTATTTTCATAATCCCTAAATCTCCCTATTGATTATTCCTCCTCAAAATCCAACCCAAGTTGCTTAGCAGCTTCCTTCGCTGATTTATATTGCTGTTTGCTTTCATCAATTGGGCTGCTTTCCGTTGACTTGATTTTGAATTAACCTTTATAAACATTGCAATTATGCCAATCGACAAAGTTTAAATCTGGTTTATCTATATCTCGAAATGGCAAAAATGAAAGATTCTTACCGTGAAATTGATAATATTCCCTTCCGTTATGAAACTCTTCTTTTATTTTTTTACTGACTTCAATTTTAAAACTGGATGTAATTGTTAAATAGCCACTGTCAAAAAGTTTGTGCAAATCTGAACGAAGCAATAAACCATTCGAGATGAAATGTGGTCCAGATTCAGAATATGGTTTTATATGGGCAGCTTCTAAAACAGGTAAAGTTTTTTCACCAGAAATTGAACATCTTCGATTATAAGCATCTGTTACCAAAATTCTGAATGCACCTTGTCCTAACCTAACTTTAGTTAAAATATCTTTCCCATACTGAGGAGACTCAGGCTCTTCCAAAATAAGTTGACTTTTATTACCATCATAATTATTTTTATTTAGATATTTACTTAATAAAAGTTCAACTTTTGCCCATAATCCAATACCAACAGCGTCATCCGAAAAATATGATTTACCTTGAACAATACTTTTCCCCCAATTCTTGGGAGTTTCAATCCAGTCATTTTTGTCAAAAAATATAGGATTCGTAAGAATGATACATCCTATTGTTGGATTTTGATTTGTTTTATCTTTTCGATAGTTCAATATCATGTTTTGAAGTTCCATAAAAGTTGAGCACCCATTTCGATTTCTGAATGCGTCCCAAGCAATATTAAGAGGGAGGAAAGAATGGCTTGAGAAAAATCCAATGCCGCCAATTGCATTAATTGGATGTTTTAATTTAAATAAAAAAGGTGCTCCCGGTATCAAAACCTTGAAATTTACGGTTCCTGAAGGTTGCCAAAAATTTACATCCTCGGGATTTAATTCACTCAAAAAGTTATACCAGTTGTTGTCGGTAACAGCGAGATAAAATTTCATAGTTTTAGTTATTTTGTACACTTTCAGCCGAAATTTCTTTAATCGGCATGGCTACTTCAATAAGTTTTTTGGGTTGATTCATTTTATAGTTTTTCTATCAATTCTTTTTTAACCACAGTATAAGCAATGTCATTATCAAAACTTATCTCTGGTCTTAATAAAGCCTTAGTATCACCCAGAAATTCGGGGTCGGTCATCTTTAATTCCATATTCTGTAAGTACTGTTTTCTTGTCGGTGGTTTTTCAACCGAAAATTGCATGTATTCTTTGTAACAGCTTAATATTGCTGATAAATCCAGTTCAGGAATCACTGTAATTGCCCTGTACAAATCAAAAAGGTCCCGTCCTTTTCTGCGCTGGTACAAGGCTCTTAACTTGGTTCCAAGTAATTCTTCAATCCGGTATGTTGTAAGTTCACAACTTCCGCTATACCATTGCGATTGAACTTTAAACGGGAATTTTTGATAGCCAAGCACCGTAAAATGCTCACGGGTATTGGCTTCAACTTTTAGTTTTAATTTTTGTACAGGTGGAAATTCTGATTCAAACCGGAAAAGTAACCTGATTCCGTCTTTTCTCGGTTCAACCGATGCTTTACCCAAAAATTCCAGTGCTTTCTGTAACCTTTGCACTGTTTTCTTTATAGGTTCTTGCCTGATTTGCACAAGGTCAATATCCTCTGAATACCTGGGTTGTGGTTGCAGAAACAGTTTGTGTAATGCGGTTCCACCTCTGAATGCAAGGCTGGAAGCCAAAAAATCGTCGGAGAAAATGGATATCAATGCCCGACAAATTACGAGGTCTTGTTCAATCTGCGCATTTGTTTTCCAGGGAGCATTTTGCTGCCATTCAATAATGTGTGCTCTTGGAATCATATATCGCTATCAATTTGAATGTTGATTATAACTTTCCATTTATCATCCCTCTCGCCAATTTTCTCGCCTGATGACTTTAATAAAACTGTTTTAGGGTTTAACTTCGCTAACTTATTTTCAAAAATAGCAGCCAACTTTTCGTTGTATAATATATTTTCAGCAATAAATCCAGCCCGCTGAAAAGTACTTATTGGAAAATCATTTCTTACAACTTCTCTCATTTTAACGAGATTCAGCGATTCTGTTAACTCTTCCAAAATTGCAACTATACGGCTGTATCCTCCAATAGATTGTTCAAAATATATTAAATCAAGAAAGGTTAATTCCTTATTTGAAATCTTAAAGTAGCCTGTTTCTGTTTTCTTTTCTTCGATACCGTACTGGGGAAAATTCTTTTTTTCTGAAAAGTTAATCAGAAAAACATCGTTTTTAATTTTTCTTGGTTTTGGCGATTGAGTAATCACATAAAATTCCTGAGGTTGCTGATGCGCTGCCCCATGATACATCGCAGCACTATATAAACCAACATAATAAATTTTTGAAATGTATTTCATTAGTTCGTCAATATAAAAATCAACAGGAATTACCCCCATATTTTGATATTCAGGAGGAAGAATTGTATAGAATCCTCTTCTGATATTGACGATTTCGCCCTTTCTTTTTAATCTGTCTAAATCCTTTCTGATATTCCTGATGGATTTAGGAATAACAGTAAGTAATTCATCAATTGTAAAAGCATATCTACCGTTACTTCTAACAGTTCTTAGAAAATCACTTGTATGTTTAATAGCAGCATTCATATCATTTGAAATATCACATGCAATATACCCTTTTTTTCGGGGTTTATTGCATGTGTAAAACTAACAAATTAAGCATTATCCTTTCAATGAATACATCCATATTTTTAATCTTTATTTCTAATAGGATAAATAGCATATAGTCTTTGAACTACAACAGTACTATGTCCATTTCTGGAATCTCCAGACGGAACAGCACCCAAAAGAGCAGTTTTACCACCTTTAGCATGTTTATTTAGGGAAATACTTAAATCTTGTCTGGAATCTCCAGATAAAGAAGTAGTGTAAACATTTTTAGAAACCATTGTTATTCTATTATTTTTGACTTCCATTCTTCCATCGGAAGAAAGTATTGAACTCCTTTCGATATTAATTTAAACTTTAATGCTTTTGCAGGATTTTGAATAGGATTAAGGTCTGGTGAACTTTTACAATTCATCACAATGTACAACCAGGCAGCATCACCCAGCTGTGCTAAACGATTCATTTCATTTTCACTTAGCATTACACTACCATCGGCACCACTGCGACCTTTTACCTCTATGTATCGTTTTAAATCATCGGGACTAATACTCCGAATATCATATCCTTCATTATTTGCACTAACATCAGTAGGTTGCCATCCCTCTTCTATTTCAAAATCCATGGCAGTTTTCATTGCAATGGCTTCAGCCTCATCATCACGACTCATACCATAATGTCCATGGTATTCAATCTGAGTTAGAGGAACAACATAAGCACAACCTAATACTTCAGGAGCCTTTGGGCTAAGTTGTGCCATTAACTCCAGATTTTCCAATCGGGTATGTTTCTTATCTATTAGTTCGGTAATTCGTTTCTGTTTGTGTATTATTTTTTCCTGTACCCGAGTATCACCCAACAAGACTTTACCTTGAAGTTCCTGGATTTGCACTTGAAGGTCCATTATTACTTGTGTAAAAGCTGACTCCAAATAATATTTTCTATCTGAGGAATCTTTTTGCACATGGACCTTTGTGTCATCAAATTGCTTTTGAGTAATATTCATGAAGCTCCACTGCACGACTTCATCATTGCTTATTACCGGAGGTGGTTCGATGGGTTTAACAAATTCTGTTGGTGGATGTAAATCGATAAATTTGGCTGGTGATGTAAGCTGAAAATCCTCATCCTTTTTTTTATAAACCATCACCAGTCTTTCATCTGCAATACTATCGTCTTTTTTGCTTTCCCTGTTATCGACAATTTGCGACTTTACAAAAAATGCAAAATAATCTTCTTTGTCATCAGGAGAAATAAGTATTGTACCCTTTAGCATATCTTCCCTGAATTTGTTTCTTACCACCTTAACAAGGCTATCAAACAATGGATTACCAGGATTAATGTAATGCACTTTTCCTAAGTCACCAATGTTTTGATAATCGAGGAATACATCTTTATCGAAACAAAATTGAATCTGACGAATGGTATCTGCAAAAATATTGTAGTCATTTCGAAGGGTTTGAATTACTTCTTCAGGAAGCTTGTCAATGCGATATATTGATTTTCGTAACTCAGTGAATTCGCCACCGAGGTATTGGAATGCTTTTTCAAAAAACAGACGGATATAAATGGGTTGCAGTCTTTTCTCATCGGAGTTTTCTTTTAGAATTCGGGCATCTTTAAAGTCGACTGTGCTATGGGCTAATTTTTTCTTTTGCTCCTGAATTTTCTGTTTGAATTTTACTTTTAACTGTTCATCATCCTGAGCAAGAAACTCATCCAGTGCAGTTTCTTTTCCGTTAAATATAGAGTTAATTATAGCTTCCAGGTTTACATTTTCCAATACGTCCTGAATAACATCATATACACGGTCATCTCCAATACCTTCCCTTATAATGTCTAATTTTGTAAGTAGCCTTTCAAGCACTTTCCCTTCTTTTGTATTGTTAGCTACCATATTAAAAACCAATACATCCTGTTTTTGGCCATAACGATGAATGCGGCCCATTCGCTGTTCCAGTCGGTTCGGATTCCATGGAATATCCCAGTTGATAAGTAACCGGCAGAATTGCAAATTGATTCCTTCACCGGCGGCATCAGTACCAATTAATATTTGTGTATGCGGTGCAGCAAAATCCCACTGTGCCTGTCTGCGTTCATCAACAGTTTTACCACCATGAATGGTAGCTACTTTATACCCACCAGACTTGGTTAATCTTTCTTCGAGGTACAATAAAGTGTCTTTATGCTCGGTAAATATTACAAGCTTTTCTCCATTATCCAGAACTCCTTGTGATTTAAGTAATGATTGTAATTCCTGAAATTTCTTTTCTTCCTGTTGGCGATTATAAAGTGTTTGTGCCAGTTCAAATAATTTTTTTACTTCTCTGGTTTCTTGCTGGATTTCCTGCAAACTCTTGGCCGTGGTAAATAATCGGAATTTGCGTGGGTCAGAAAGTATATTTTCCAATGCATCTCTTTCATCATCTTCCAGCTCTTCAAAATCTTCTATATTTTCAACATTAAAACCGTCTAGCTTGTGTCTTTGGTTCCACAGATTTGGATTCTTATTTACCTCATCAACAATACCCTGCAATGCTTTCCATCTTCTCTCCAAGGTGTTTTTAATGGCAAAAATAGAACTTACGAGCCTTCTCTGCATCACGGTTAAGGCTAATGAAACATGAATATTTCTTGATTCTGATGCTTCTTCTTTTTTCTGGCTTAAATACCTTGTGACATCATCATATAGTTCTTTCTCTTCCTGAGTTAATTTATAAGCAACTGTTTTGGTGTATCTATTCTTAAATAAAGGCTGTCCTTGCCAATCCTTCATGTCTTCTTTCAACCTGCGGATAAAGAATTTATTTATACCGTTATGTTCCAACTCTTTTATTCGGGTTGAAGCAATCTCGTCGGTTGCGAAAATGTCTTCGTCTAAAAGTTGCAATAACTTTTTAAAGGTATCAGTTCTACCCCGGTGAGGTGTTGCGGTAAGTAATAATAAATGCTCACATTGCTGAGATAAAACCTGGCCAGCTTTATATCGCTGCGACAAATATTGCTTGCTGCCATAATCATAAGCTGATAACTTATGACATTCATCAAATACAATTAAATCCCAATGCGAATTACTGGCAACATTTAACACGTCCTCCCGGGAAATGAAATCAATCGAAGTAACAATTCGATGTGCGGTATGAAATACATTCGGGTCAGATGAAAAGATACTTCGGTTGACAAGAGTAAAGGGGATATTAAATTTAAGACCCATTTCATCCTCCTGCCATTGCTTTGTTAATCCTCCTGGTGTAACAATTAAAATTCTTTCAACCAGGCTGCGCATCATCATTTCTTTGATGAGCAAACCAGTCATAATTGTTTTACCAGCCCCGGTATCATCGGCCAACAAAAACCTAATTTTGGGTAATGGCAGCAAAAATTTGTAAACAGCCTCAACCTGATGTGGCAATGGGTCAATTATGCTACAATTGACAGCAAACAAAGGGTCGAACTGGTAGGCTGAGTTGATTCGTTCAGCTTCAGCAAACAGCGCAAACCTGGTAGGGTCGCCTTTAAAATTGAAAGACCCTTCTTCGGCTAGTACCTCCAACTGTTCAAAATCTGAAACAGTTATAACTTTTGTATTTGATTTGTTGGTATTAACACCTGTAAATTTTAAGGATACCATGTTCCCTAAAGGTTGTACCTGATTTATGGTTACCGGTTCGTTTGGAACAAGATTTTTAACTATCTGACCTGGTTGAATAGGCATGAAAAATGTTTTTTATAAATACTTGATTTAAAAGTCACTTTATTAATTATGAGTTATGTTTACGTTGGGTTACACTATTAAAGAAGAAGTATATTACATTATTTGGTTTAGACAGGTTAAATAATATCATCCTTTTGGTTTTGTTTTAAAAAAACCAAATCTAATAAAAAAGAAGTTGAAATATGGTTGAAGTATAGAAAATACAGCTTCCTGTCTGTTTTATTTCATGCGATAATTACAGTATAGCAGTTAGATTAGCACTGACGAACAATCTATTTGTACTATTAGTAGTAAGTACCTTTCAATATGGCAACTATAAAATGTACTTTTCATGAATATCATCAGTTTATCGGTCACAGAATACGAAATATTGCTTTATAATGTAAAACTATCTATTTTAAACTCTATGGATTTTTAAAGCAATTTCTTTCTCAAAACAACTAACCTTGAAATACTCGCTGAATCAGTCGGAAGGAATCACTAAAATCAATCATTTTCAATGGTTTTATTTATTTTCCATCAAATATTTCTTTACCGTAGCCCAATCCGGAAACTTTTCGGTTCCAAATTGAATAAGTTCTCCCTTAAATTCACCGGCACCATTTTTTGTGCGGTCATCGACCAGAAAATCGCCAATGTTTAAATCTTTGTGGTGGGTAGGGTTAATACATCAAATGTTTTTTTGAATTATCTATCCATCCTGCTTTACTTTCGTATTCAACAAAATAGACCTTTAAATCTGCCTGACTTTCGTAATCAACAAAAAAGATTTTCTTTTTGGCTTTATTTTCGTAATCAACAAAGAACCATTTGCCGTCATTATCCCCAGCCTGACTTTCGTACTTTACTTTAAATACTTTTAAATCTGCCTGACTTTCATATTTTACTACAAAAATCTTAACGTCTGCCTGACTTTCGTATTTTACTGAATATATTTTCTGTGCCTTGGCACTTCCAAAAACCAGTAATAAACCTTTCATTAGAAGTGCAATATATTTTTAATAATAAAAACAATTTCACCAAACGGCATGAGAAAATTCACAGAAATGAGATTTTTTCATTTATCGGAATATATTTCCCGATCTAATCCCGATTTGCCAATACTTAAAACTGCTTAAGACGAATTTATTACCTCCCTATTTTTTGAAAGTGAAAACACAAATAATTTAACTGCCTTTTACAATCAACTATGTTTTGCCGGAACTGAACTTCAGATGAATTGGTTGAACCCGGATATGCAATCCTTGCAACAAAAAGCATTAATAATGGCGAGGTAGATATTAAAGAATTGATGAAATTTCTGAGCAGTTTTTTTGATTTTAAGGTTAAAAAATATTATCGCGCTTACACAACAATCAGACAACGGGCCGGGGATCGAACAATTTACCTTAACAGACTGAAAGAAAAGCTAATGGAAAAAATGGAGGACGCTGATAACAGAAAATTTAAAAGGCGAGGAAAAATTTGAAATCGCATTAACTCAGCTTAACCTGCTCCATATATTTTGAAAACAGCAATACTTTTTTTTCATCCTTTTTATTAAAAAGAAAAGGACGTATATCTTGCGCCATTTCTTTCATATCTATTTGCTCGCATTTTTCAATAATCCGATGTCTTAACATTTCAGGGGAATCGATTCCGAGTTTTGCAAACAAATACCCGTAATTGGGGGTTTGTTCCTGGCTTAAAAGAAAAACGATGTCGAAAAAATCCCTCCCTTTATTTCTTTTGCGGTTTACAACTGCATAAAATTTTTGGGCAAGCAAAATATCCCTGGGTGTTGCATTTATCTGTGTAAAAACATCGAACTTATTTAATATCGGCTGGTCTGGTTTATAAGTAAAATTATGTGCTTCAGTATCTAACTGGATTAATATTTTTTCTTCCTTGTGCTGTGTCAGTCCTTCGTTGAACAATATTTCAGGAAACCTTATATAACAATGGTACGCACCTTTTTTTACATTCCGCATTTCAACTTCATAACCCAATCGTTCAAGCTCCGTTTTTACGATATCGGTAATGCCGTTAAAATCATTCATGGTCAGGTCGAAATTATCAAAATCGAGATCTTCCGAAAAACGGTTATTATTGTGCACAATGCGCAAACAGGTTCCGCCAAGGAAAGCCAGCTTATTTTCATACGGGCTTTCGAAAATAATTTCCAAAATTTTATATTGAAGATATTCCCTGATAATAAACCGTTCATAATCATGCAACGGTTTCGGGTAATATGGTTTTAATTCTTTTAAACTAAGCATTGATTGTTTTAATTAACATTCGTATTCTGTTGTCTAATATTTTTGAGCTAAACACCTTTTGGTAAATCCTAAGTTTATCAAAACTGATAATTTCCTTTGCAACTATTTCATTTAAGCGCAATGCTTCAATTTCTTCAAAACTGTTTATTTTATTGATGTAAAAATAGTCGAGGATTACCTTTTCCGGTTCGGCAATTTTAATGGTAAAGTCTTTCTCGTTAAGTAATTTATATCCAAAAAACAAGGTCGATTT
>CAWDAW010000012.1:0-306024 GCA_963800345.1 uncultured Prolixibacteraceae bacterium
AAATTCTACTAAACTAATAAAGCCGATAATTCATCCTTGTTCTGATGAATGGTCTGTATCACATAAGATTGGTCAACAAATTAGGGAAAAAAGAATAATGAAAAATTTCGATAGGAAAAAACATGACGGGTTACATTTTTTGATTGTTACAGAACTTGATAAATACAATTAATAAAGGAGAAATAAAGCAATATTCATCAAAAAAATAAAAATGACAGCTCAATTGTTTCCCATCAAATTTGAGTCTTTGATACTTGTTATATTTCATATTTGATTTTTTTGAATAATAAAAAAAAAGGGATTATTGAATTGGTAAACAGAAATTCAATTCCTCAATAAAATTTGTACTTTAGTCCTTTATTTTTTTTGACGAACACGCTTACAAACCAAAAACATGAGCCTCTTTCAAAAGTCAGTAGAGAAAAAATACTTAAATGAACTTAATGCTGCATTAATTGACGAGAAGTTTGCACTTTTTCAAAACTATTTTGGAAATCCCGAAATACAGGAAAACATTCGCAGTGCAAAAGAAGAACAGTTTCAGGAAGGATTTTTGCGCGAGCTTTTTGTGGCTATTTTTGGTTACACATTAAATCCCGAGCCAAATTTTAACCTCACCACCGAACTTAAAAACATTAGCAACAGTAAAAAAGCAGATGGTGCAATTTTAAAAAACGGCGATGCACTTGCTGTTATCGAACTAAAATCGACCATAACCACCGACCTCGATAAAATAGAAACCCAGGCATTTGGATATAAAAACCATCATCCCAAATGTGTTTATGTAATTACCTCAAATTTCGAAAAATTACGTTTTTACATACAAAATGCTGTTGACCATATCGACTTCGATTTATTTACGCTTACACGCCCGCAATTTGAGTTAATGTGGCTTTGTTTGGCAAAAGAAAATCTGCTAAACAATGTTCCGCTGAAAATTAAAAACGCATCGGTTTTACAGGAAGAAAACATAACCAAAAAACTTTACGCCGATTATTCGGATTTTAGGGCTGCCATTTACAACAACCTTGTAAAAAATAATCCCGAAACTGATAAACTGCTGCTGTTTAAAAAAACACAAAAACTGCTCGACCGTTTTCTGTTTATCTTTTTTGCCGAAGACCGTTTGTTGGTCCCGCCAAACTCAATAACGCAAATTATTGAAAAGTGGAAAGACGACGAAGCTTTTGGCGATGCAAAACCATTGTACGAAACCTTTAAAAGCTACTTTCGGGTGTTGAATACCGGGCGTCCCAAACGTGGCGAACGGGAAGAAATATTTGCCTACAACGGTGGCTTATTTCAACCCGACGAAGTTTTAGATAACATTTCAATTGACGATGAATTATTGGCAACCCATACATTACGACTTAGCGAATATGATTTTGAAACCGATGTCGATGTAAATATATTGGGGCATATTTTCGAGCATTCGTTGGGCGAAATAGAAATTGTGCAAGCCGAAATAAAAGGAGAGAAAGTTGACAGCCAGAAAACCAAACGAAAGAAGGATGGTATTTTTTACACGCCAAAATACATTACCAAATACATTGTTGAAAATACGATTGGTACACTTTGCGATGAAAAACGCAACGAGCTGCAACTTATTGATGAAGAATATGCCAAGGGACGGAAGAACCGGAAAAAAGACATTGTTCGTGTGCTCGACAAAAAACTCGACGATTACCGAAACTGGCTTTTAAGCCTAACCATATTAGACCCGGCTTGTGGTTCGGGCGCTTTTTTAAACCAGGCACTCGAATTTCTGATTACCGAGCATAAAAAGATTGATGAACTCAAGGCACAGCTTTTGGGTGGCGCAATTGTATTCTCTGATATTACCGCCGATATTCTTGAAAAAAATATTTACGGCGTTGACTTGAACGAAGAATCGGTTGAAATTGCCAAGCTCTCGCTTGTGGTTGCGTACAGCGCAAAAAGGGCGAAAACTAAATTCACTTAGCAGTAACATTAAATGTGGGAACTCACTAATCGACAATCCCGAAGTTGCAGGCGAAAAAGCTTTTAACTGGCACAATGAATTCCCTGAAATATTTGCCAATGGTGGTTTTGATGTGGTGATTGGAAACCCGCCCTACGTGCAACTCCAAAGTATGGGCGAAATGAGCGATACACTCAAAAATTGCGGTTACGAAACCTTCGATAAGGGAGCAGACTTGTATTGCATTTTTACCGAAAGAGGATTATAAATTGTTAAAAATGGTGGGATACAATCATTCATCATGCCCAACAAATGGATGTTAGTGGCGTATGGCAAACCTTTGCGAAAATTTCTGTCGAAAACTGGATTACGACAAATTTTGAACTTTGGCGACGTGCAATTTTTCCAGGAGGCTACAACTTATGTTTGCATTTTCGTGACAGAAAAAAGTGGGCCAAAGGAAAAAGTAAAAGTTTTGTCGTTTAACCGGAAAACTTATCATGGTGACTTTCTCACTGAAGTGGAGGAAATTTATACGATTCTCCTGCCGCAGGATTTGGCGAAAACGAATGGAGTATTCAGCCCTTCAACGATTCGCGAAAGTTGGAGCAAATGAAATTGAATGGTACTGAATTGAAAGATTTACCAATTTCCATTAACTAGGGAATAAAAACAGGTTACAACGAAGCATTTTATATTGATGAAGAAACACGACAGAAACTGATTAAGCAGATGCCGAAGTGCAGAACTCATAAAACCAATGGTGCGTGGGAGAGATATTGTGGCTTTTGGTATTTCGGGAGGCGAATTTTTAATCAGCACATCCAACGGGTTAAAAGACAAAAATCCTCCATTGCCTCCAATAGCAATAAATGATTATCTGGCGATAAAGAATTATTTGGACACATTTTACCGGCGAAGTTGGGAAAAACAAGGAGACAAAGGTGATACACCATACAATATGCGTAATTGTGCGTATTTAGAGGAATTTGCCAAACCAAAAATCATATATCCCGAACATAACTTGCGTTTTTCCCGTTTATGACGATGAAAGCGGAATTTTGTAACAATAAAGGTTTTATTTTCACTGCCATCGACGATTCGATTTCGCTATTTTTCCTCATGGCTGTATTCAATTCATCGTTGGCAAAACTTTGGATTTGGTACAACTGTCCTGAATTGCAGGGCGGCACACGGGAAATACGCAAAGTCTATTTCGAGCATTTTCCTGTTCCGCAAGCCAACGAAGAACAAACTGCAAAGCTCGAAAAATTGGCAAAGGAGCGAATCTGGTTTACCGCGGATATGCAAACACTAACTTCCAAATTCGTGCGCACCATTCAGCGGAAATTCAATTTCGAAAAAATGACTGGCAAATTGCAGGATTGGTATTTGCTTTCGTATGCCGGGTTTATAAAGGAACTAAGTAAACTGAAAGTGAAATTAAGCCTTTCCGAAGAGGCGGAATGGGAAGAGTATTTTACCCTCGAAAAACAAAAAGCCCAAACCCTAAAATCAGAAATTGCCAAAACCGATAAAGAAATAGACCGGATGGTTTATGAGTTGTATGGGGTGGCTGAGGAGGAAATTGGGATTGTGGAGGAGGAGTAGAAGTGCTGCAATCCGAATCATTAATAATAATAAACCAACATTAAGTGATGAAGACCGATAACCGCAACCGAGTATTATTTTTTTCAAAAGAAGATATGGCTGGACCTATTAAACTGAAACTAGCGGAACCCATATTACAAGATTTTGACTTAAAGAAGAATTATGATATAAATGATATTGTTGAATTGTTTCAGATAAAACAATACTTCGATAATGGTTTATATTTATCCGATTGGTCTGCAGAAATCATAGCAGACTATAGAGAAACTTCAGAAAAAATGTGGAAAATAGTTTGCAATTTCTGGATTAGCATCGATGATAATTCATTTATTGGTTTATATAATCAGGTTGAATTTGAATTTCGCAGAGATTTTTGGGTATTAACAGAGCAACTTCAAATATTTAAGAAAATAGAGGAAACGACCTTTTCTATTTTATTGAGGAGTGAAAATTTTTGGATTATAAATATATTGCAACAAAAGAGACTCGTGAAATATTTCAGTTCAGCGTTAAGAAGTTTTCTTTTAGGGTATGAAAAATCTGCTGAACTACTTTTGACCCATTTTGAAGAAGAACACACAAATCGATATAATGATTTGTTCTTTCCAAATAATCTTGGAATCAATGATATAGAGTTAATAATAAACGATTATTTGGATAATCCAGATGCAAATCTAAATTATGTGAGATTAATAATTAATGCGAAAGAATTAAAGTTTTCACCGGAAACCAGATTAAAAGCGACAAAGGTTGAAAGAGTTAAAAATGAGGAAATTTTGGAATCAGGACATGTTTGGCAATCCGGTAATCAAGTCGGGCTTTCAGACACACAAGAAGAGCCTGTCAATGTAAATTGGGAAGAGAATATTCAGAAAATAACGTATAGTACTTCGTGGCTTGATTCTATAACAGACACGTATTCATTATTTTATAACTTCTCGCTTTTATTTGAATATACGGATACCTACGGCAATATTAATTTAGTTAGTAAAGGCATCGAGATGGATGTGTTGGAGCATGTATTAATGCGTTCAAAAAATAACTATAAAACGGGGTATGCATTTCATCGTAAAAGTAATCTGTCACATTTGCAAATTGTTGTATATGACCATTATTTGAAAGAGAAAGGTAGGAATATAGAAGGTATATTAACTTTTGTAATACAAAACTATTTTAAAAATTCTTATGGGTTAGAAAATTTTAAAATAAATTTTCCTTCAAAAAATTCCACCTATCTTGAAAAAATTAGAATGTTGGTTCCTGAACTGGAATCAATTCTCAAGCAGTTCAAACTATACAGTACCAAGGGAGAAATCGACCGCGAATTACTTCAGATTAGCTCATCTCCGTTACGATTCAAGGACATACCAAGTTTGGTTGAAAAAAAATATTTGTATGGGAAAGGTAGTGAGTTCGAGGAATTAAAACATTATTTCTTTTCTGACCAAAGCATGCTTTGGTTCGTCAAGGCTTTTAACGATAAAAAATATCAGAATCTTTATAGTTTATTGTTAAACGAAAATGTCAGACTTGAAGATTTTGAGGACTATCAAAAACCTTCAATTAATCAGTTAATTAATGCGGGTTATTTAGAAGTTGTTGGAGAGAAATTTGTAAAAATAAAAAAGAAGATTACCACATTTGTAATTGGGATGTTAAATAAAGATGAAGTAGTAAACTACTGGATTTTACCTGATGAGATTAAGGTTGTGATAGATGAAATGAAAAAGGATGGTCTTATTCGTTTTGGGAATACTTTATTTTCAGAGCCAGAGCAAAAATATTTTAATTACTATCTGAATAAATCTGAATTTACTAACGGTTTAGACCTTAGAAATAGATACGTTCATGGAACAAATGGCGATACCGATGAAGAACATCGTAATATTTATTTTACCATTTTAAAACTGTTAGTGTTAGCTGTATTAAAAATGGATAATGATTTATTCATTAAAAAAAATCTATCCCTGAATTGATTTTTGGGTGTTGCTTTGGCCTACATAGAAATTCTATTTCTTATTGAAATTGCAAAGTACATGATTGTTGTTATCTTGGGATTGTTTTGCTTATCGGTATTTCTTTGGCAATATTTTTTGGCCGTTAACCTTTTAATGTCGAGAGTTGAGCGATTAACAATTTTGTTTTAGACAAACCAGAAGGCTTAATATGGATTACTTGTTTTTTTGTATCTTGCAAGCATGAAAAAGGATAACCTTGAATATGTGAGTAAAAGACTTGTCGCGCGCGGTTCAAAAAGAGCTTTTAAAAAAGCTGCAGATAAAGCCATGGAAGAAAATGGATATGTGGTTGTAGCTAAAGACGGATGGGTAGTAAAAGAGTTTTCTGATGGTAGAATCGAAAGACTTCACAAACTTGATGTAGTGGATTTAAACACTGAAGTACTACTTGATTAAGGATGTCAAAAAGAATGAGGGTATTTGCCGGCCCTAATGGTTCAGGCAAGAGTTCAATAATAAAAAGCGTTTTAAATACCAAATTAAGACAAGGTAGAAAACTGGATTTTGGCGTATATGTGAATGCTGATGATATTGCAGTTTCGCTAAACGGTAAAGGCTGTAAAATATCTGCTTTTGAAGTAAGCGCTTCTAAGTTGGATATTCTTGAAGTTGCAAATAAATCAGGTCTTATAAACAGTGATTTCAGCCTTAATCGATTGGATGAATGTTTGCTGGTTTCAGGTGATTTAATCAAAGTGAATAAAACAGCCGCTGATATGAAAAGCGACTTGCCTTATGAACGGATTGCCCAGATACTTAGTGATTATTTCAGAAAAAAATTATTAGAATCCGGGAAAAAGTTTTCTTTTGAAACGGTGTTTTCTCATGAAAGCAAAGTCGATATTATTAAAAGGGCGCAAACAGAAGGATATAAAGTTTACCTGTATTTTGTATCAACCGAACACCCCGAAATAAACGTTTACCGTGTAAAGAAAGTACGCGTTCCCAATAACGGGCATGACGTTGAGGAAGGGAAAATAAGAAGTCGGTACTACCGCTCAATGAATTTGATGTTTGAGGCAGCACAATATTGTTACCAGGCATATTTTTTTGACAACTCGGTTGATGGAAGTAACCATACCATGTTTGCCCACTTTAAAGTTGATCCGGAAGGGAACAAAATTTGGGATGATTTGGATAAATCCTTATATCCCGTGTGGTTTAAGAAATACTACTCAGCCAAACTTACTTGAACCCGACAAGTAGTATATAATCAAATTTTATCTGTAGGTAAAATCATAAATCCAAAATATTTTGTTAAAAAATGGAAAAGGCAACCCTTGAGTTGCCTTTTATAAATGAAGTTTTGTTCTGATTAAAAAATAATCGGATTATAATTTCCCAATTGTCCTCGCCTTCGCCAAATCCCCATTTTTAATCACAAACCTTTGATGCCTCCCGCCATTCTTTTCAAAGAGTTCAACAACTAGTTGTTTTTTGTCGGGGATGGTAAAAGTCTCAAAAGCAAAAACAGTGCATTCCGAGGTTTTCCCGGAAATACAAGTCATGTAATTATAAGCCCGCACTGGTTTAATAATTGTTTCCTGAATAGCAGTCCGTTTAGCCACTTTTTTATCTACTATTTTAAAAACGATAAAGTCAATGTCGAAAGGGATATCAGTGGTGTTTTCAATTTCGGTGTGCAGGTATAACATTCCGTTGTGGCTGAATATTCCCCGAAGCAGGAATTCAATCCCAAACTGTTTGCTTTTTACATGTTTTACGGTTTTTCGGTTGGATTTATAGATTTCTGCCATAGCCAATTGAATGGATTTGGGAGATTCATCGCCCAGTTCGGAAAGATAAATTTCCATTGAATTATTGGGACGGTTGACCAGTTTCCCATCGTGGATAAAATCCTTCATTTCAATGTTTAGTTTACTTGGATTTTCTGAATAGTTAACGATAAATGAGTAAAAACTTCCTTCATCTGTAATGACCGAGAAGTTCGTTTCTTCTTTAAAATCTTTAACCGCCGCTTTTACCCGAACAACATTTTCTGCACCATCAGCTTTTCCGGCAATAATGTTGGAAGAGCCCAAGTCGATATAAGAAATGGAAGATGGGAAAATCAGATGAACCGTTTTGTCGTAAGTCACTTCCAAATAATAGGATGGAATAACACGGTCATTTGAGATAACTTTTGTATGGTCATTTTGTGCTTTAAGGGAGATTGATAGCAACGAAATAAGAATTGATATGATTATTAATTGTTTCATTTTTTTTGAATTTTAAGTGTGATTAATATTGATTGTCAGCCATTAACAAGAATCCTGTGTCCGGCTTTCAAATAAACTTTTGAGCTTCGTATTTTTTTAGACACAAACTGCGAAGACCCCTGAATAAAACTGCGCCCCACATCGGCAGCTAATTGCTGCCCGGCTGTCGTACCTTGCGAAATATTGATACTTGTCCCTGCATCCCGCCCCATTGCAGCGGTAATTTCTTTAGTGGCATTTACGTCCGTTGAACCGGGAATAAACAAGCCCTGTTGCCCATCGGTATCGTAAGCGACGAGCTGAACCGGGATGATATTGCCATCATGTTCCAATGAATTGATAGTGATGTGCAGCCGTTCGTTCTGAATCTGTGCAATCCCGGTAACAACTGCATTTATGGGGAAAACCAGACCTCCGGTTTCAACAGGTTCAAGCAAACGCAGCTTTACGCTTTGTCCGTTAATCAGTTTTTGGTTGGAATCCACACAAGCCCAAATGGTGTTTTTGTCTTTATGCAATTCTTTTTTATCTGCGGTTATGAAAGAATAATTCCGGGGCTGACTTATCTGCCAAACAAATGCAGAATCACTGATGTCCTGTTTCAACGCTGATGTTATTTGTTCGTTTACCGACTTAACCTGTTCAATTGAAACTGTATTCTTTTTCTTTTCAACAGGCAAGTGAACCTTTGTACCGGAAGCTTCAACCGGGATTTGTTTGGACGATTCCGGCATATACTTCGCAGCCAACTGATAGGATTTTTCCATTAACAGAAGTTGCTCATCTATGCTGCTTGTTTTTTGCGTTTCGGAAAGCTGAGCTTTTAACTCTTCAATCTCATTTCGGAGTTTCTCATCTTCGGGATTGGTTTTTGGTTCTTCGTAAAAATTACCCAAAGTTTTATTAATCCCTTTATATGCAGTTGCAGAACTCTGAATTGCCTTCTGAGGTTGCTTGCTCCCCGAATAACTCTTACTAACACTTTGCTTTTCTGATTTGTCTTCATTAAACGATAAATCTGTTTTTGCAGGTTCATCTTTTCCAATCAAAGAGCTAAACGATTCCAAAGAACGCACCGGCTCTTCCTGAAAAAGTTTATCTTGTTCAAAGGCGCTGATTTTATCCTGTATCATGCCTTTTTCTTGTGGCATCGGCAGTTCGGTGTTTAAACCCAAACCACCAATAATTATCTTGTCTTTTCCCGATGGCTTAAAAATGAGCCACATACTTCCGGCAAAAACCAGGAACATTAAAGTAAAAACAGCATATTTTTTTAGCTGTTGCTTCTGTTCCAATTTCAGGCTTTTTTTATTGTTATTTTCCATTTTTAAAATCTTTAAATTTTTGAATGATTGTGTCTTGTGGTAAATCAAGCGGTGTGATATGCTCAATTTTTATCATTTCTTTTACATTCATCGCGCGAAATGCATCCTGAAGTGTAAAAGTGAAGAAGGCCATAAAAAGTAGGCATGAAATGGATACAATGATTTTCCGTTTTTTGGGCGGAATCTTTTCACAAGCGTTTCTAATTTTCTTGTCGATGGATTGATGCAATCCGGTTATTTTTTCTTTCATAAGATTATCGTTTTACGGTTTGAATGTCCCTGTTCTCCAATACCTCGAAATTCTCCACGGTAAAACCATGTGGATTGTTATCGCTCCGAACAGAATTGATGAGTGTGCATTTTGTTATCAAACTCCGCTGCGTAATATTGCTTTCACGGATAATTACCTGTTTGGCATAAGTTGAAGCAGAATAGGGATAGTTCATAAAGTCAATCAGTACGCTATCCACTTGCAAAGTCTGGTTAATGTTCCCTGAAATCACCCGATTGAAATACCCTTTTTCAATTAGGTCCTTGTAATAAGTGTAAACACTTTTATCAGCCAAAAACATTGCCCGGTTGACATTGGATTCAATGGCATCCTTATCCGGCGAAAGCGTGAAGAACAGTTCATGAAAACGTTTGATATGCTCACGTGCTTCCACTGGCCGGTTTTGTGCCAAATCCTGCGAAAGGGCAAGAATCAAAGATTTTCCTTTGTCGAGTACATAAATTTTCTGACGTTGTTTTTCAGCAAACTGATAGGCACTGAACACCGAATATCCGGTAATACCTGCACAGAGGATAATAAAAACTATCCCAAAAAAACGAATTTGTCGAAAGCTCGTTTCAATATTTTTTAATGATTTAAATTCCATAGCACTTTGTTTTTTAATTAATTATGTTTTAGTCTCCTTTCCTTTTCCTCGGGAGGTCAGGAGGGGCTTCTATTTCTTTAATAATTGTCCTGTGATATTTCCTGCCAAAGCACCCGCCATGCCTGCCGTAACAGAACCTGCTTTGCCAGCAGTTGAGTTGACGTTCTTCCCATAATTGCCCATTCCACCTGCCATGATTATCCATCCTGCAACTGTTGGGATTGTGAAATACCCGATGATGCCGATAATCATAAACACGATATAAACCCCGTTGGAAGCTTCTATTGAGAAATTGGGGTCAGCTTGTAGTTTGTCGATATCGTTTTGCAGCATTAGCACCTGAATCCGTGCAAGAATGGAACTAAACAAATCGGAAACCGGAAGCCACATATAAACACTGATATAGCGAGAAAACCATTGTGTCAAGGTAGATTGAAATCCATCATAAACACTGATGGCAAAAGCAATGGGTCCAAGGATGGAAAGCACAATCAAAAAGAAAGTTCGGATGGTATCAATCACCAAAGCCGCTGCCTGAAAAAGCAATTCCAGAATCTCCCGAAAGAAATCGCGGATGTTCTTTTTCATGTTGTACAAACTCCGTTCAATATACATTCCCGACATGGTAGCCAGGTCTGTTGGGCTCCATCCCAATTCTTCCAGTTGCTTGTCGAATTCTTCGTTGCTGACCAGATAGGCGGTTTCAGGATTCCGTTTCATGGCTTCGTATTCCAACTCATCTTTCAACTCCCGGTATTTTTCCATATCAAAGGTTTGGGTTTCCAGCATCTGGTTTGTCCCTCTTACTACCGGACTTAAAACCATGTTGATTGTTCCCAAAACAAACGATGGGAAAAACATGATGCACAGGCCAATGGCGAAAGGGCGCAAAAGCGGGTAAACGTCAATGGGTTCTGTCCGTGCCAATGACTGCCACACACGGGAAGCCACATAAATTAATGCCCCCAAACCTGCTATCCCTTTTGCCACCCCTGCCATATCGCTGCAAAGTGGGGTCATCTCCAAATAGAGCGAGCGGAGTATCTGGTGTAAATTATCGAAATCCATTACCAGTACCTTTCGCTTGAGTTCCCATACAATGCCAAAACACGTTCGGTATCGCCCTTTTTCTGTGCCCTCAGATAAGAAATTGAAATGTTCTTATTGGTGTAATATCCCACGAGGTTCCGGTAGTGTTTTACTGAATTATAAACCCTGTCGATGATATCCATCCGCTCTTTGTCGGACATAGAAAGGGTGCTTGGATTTACAATATCTTTTAAATCCAGAATCAACCCTGCGCTCTCTTCCAGCAATTTTGAATAACCAAAGGCGATTGCCCCCAGCTCTTCCAAAGTATAGTTATCGTCCTGCAACATCAACTGATAGGCGTTAATGTAGGTATCCCCAATTTCGCCGACCATCAAAATGGTTTGCTGAACTTTTCGGGCATCTTTTACCAGGTCGTTTACAGCTTTCAAGGCATCATAATATTTTTTGCCCTGGTCGTACACTTTTTTCACTTCCTGAAAGTTCTTAATCACATTCGAAACCGTACTCGATGTATGGATGACTTCAGTGGCAGTATTAATAATGCTCGTTGCAATATTTAAGGGGTCGGTTACCACAAATTGCGCTTTTAGGTTGAACGTGCCGAGCATAATTATCAGCCCGGCTATTAATAGTTTTGTTTTCATTTTTTATTTGATTTTAAAATTTGAATTAAGCATTCCGCTTGCTTGCAGCCAGTTGTTTAATGGCCATTTCAATATTCCCGTCCAACTTTTCGGTCAGCTGGATAAGTTCGAGTTTCTCCGTTTCTTCGGTGGTGTAAGTGTAGTATTCCTCCAATGAAACTTCGGTAGCGTAAACCGCAGATTGCACACCACCCAAACCAATCCAAACCTCTTTGTATAAGCGCCGGGGATGGTTGGCAAGGTTGATGGAAAGAATCTGGGCTTTTTCTTTTTCGGTCAATCCAAGCAGTTCCTGGATAGAATCAAACTTATTGATGTATTTGCGTTGGTCGAGAAGGATTTTGCAATCGGAGTTATTGATGATACTCTCTTTTACAATTTCCGAAGCAATAATATCATCTACTTCCTGGGTAACCACAATGGCTTCACCAAAATATTTACGGACGGTTTTAAACAGGTATTTGATATATTCGGCCATGCCTTCCCTGGCAATTGCTTTCCAGGCCTCCTCAATCAATATCATCTTACGGATACCTTTTAACCGCCTCATTTTGTTGATAAAAGCTTCCATAATAATGATGGTGACAATGGGAAACAATACTTTGTTATCCTTGATATTATCCAACTCGAAAACGATAAACCGTTTGTTCAACAGGTCCATTTGTTTTTTTGAATTCAGCAGGTAATCGTATTCACCACCCACGTAATACGGTTCAAGAACATTAAGAAAATTAGCGACATCAAAATCCTTTTCGCGTACCTTTTTTGAGATAAGCGTTTCGGTGTATACATCGCGGACAAACTCATAAAATGTATTAAAAGACGGAGCCATTCCACCATCCAATTTTAACCTTTCGATATACTGATTAACCGCATTCGACAACGCTACTTCCTCTGAACGTGCGGGAGCTTCATCCTCACTTTTCCAGAGAGTCAGGATAAGTGTTTTGATGCTTTCCCTCTTTTCTATGTCGAAGATACCATCCTCGGTGTAAAACGGATTAAACGCAATCGGATTATCCTCGGTATAGGTAAAATAAACCCCGTCTTCGCCCCTTGTTTTATAATTGATTAAATCACATAACCCTTTGTAGCTGTTCCCGGTGTCAACCAGCAAAACATGTGTTCCCTGTTCGTAATACTGCCGTACCATGTGGTTAGTAAAAAAGGATTTTCCACTTCCTGACGGACCAAGAATAAACTTGTTCCGGTTGGTAATGATTCCCTTTCTCATAGGCAAATCGGAAATATCGAGATGCAGCGGTTTGCCAGTTAAACGGTCTACCATTTTTATGCCCACGGGCGACAATGAACTTTTGTAGTTAGTTTCGCCAGCGAAAAAGCACAACGCCTGTTCTGTAAACGTATAAAATGATTCTTCGGAAGGAAAGTCGGCAGCATTACCAGGGATTCCTGCCCAAAACAGGGCAGGAATATCCACGGTATTGTAACGCGGTTTGCATTCCATAATGGCAAGTTGCGAACCCACATCATTTTTTATCCGCAGAAGTTCCTCCGGATTATCGCTCCATGCCAGCACGTTGCAATGAACACGAACAGAAATCAACCCTTTGCTGTGTGCCTCATTCAGGTACTCTTCCAGCCATTGTTTGTTAATCTGGTTAGCACGGCTGTACCTCGACAAAGAGTGCATGTTCCGGGCCATCTTTTCAAATCGGCTAAGATTGTCTGAATGGTTATCGATAAACAAATACTGATTGTAAATGTGGTTGCAAGGCAATAGCAAACCAACCGGGGCGGCATAAGAAAGCAAGCAAGAACTCTTGTCTGTCGAGAGCTTGTCGTATCTGCTCTCCGTTGCCACCGTTGAAGGTAGGTCATCCAAATCGGAAAGGGTATGAAGTATCAGGGTGTTGTCCCCTATTTTTATTTCACCGGGATTTATGGTTATGTCCTGCAAACAGTTAGTTTGTTCCTGTGAAAGTGAAAAATACTTTTCCACGATTCCAGGATTGTTGTTTGTACCAATAATTTCATCAGTCGATAAACGGGTGAGTTGTATAAACTCGCTATCGTTTATTATTTGCTGAAACTGGTTCACGGCCTCCACAAACCTGAGAATGGTTTCCTTATTCTTTATCTCTTTGGGAATAATAAATCCACGGCTCAGCGAATTAAAATTACTTCGCTGACGGCTTCTCTCTTTGGTCGTTTTTGTAAGAAAAAGATAGCAGCTGTGGTTCAGGTAAGGCCGTTCATTAAAATGACGTTCGAAAGAAGAGCTTAAAAAACTTAAATCCGTTTCCTGATTCTCAGGGCTATAATTCTCTTTAATGTACCAATCCTGTTTATATACGATTGAATAATCGGGCAATACTTTAACAGCTTTGTTCCAAACCGAATGGATTGCCTCATATTCTTCCGAAGTGACCGTGAACAGTTCCGGTAACGCCACCTGAAAAGCAATGGTTATATCCGCATCTTTGCTCAGTATACATCCCTGTTCAACAGAAAGTAAAGGAAATTTACTCTCAAGGGTAGCAGCCTTTAATGTGTTTCGCATACCAGCTCCTTTCTTTTTTGGGTGAACAGTTTTGGAATACTCCTGCGGTTAAGAATCCTGCGAGGAAAATTTTTGGTTGCTTGTAACTTCATCAAGCCAAACTGACCATACTTTTTGTTCAGGGAAATTGTGAGCCAAATTACAAGTGAAGCCAATTTAACGCCAAAAAAAATACAAACCCACTGGTTCACTCCGGCCATGTACAAAACAATGAACAGCACAAACGAGCCCAGCAAGCCACCTGCAAAAATGAACAGGTATTGGCTGTGCAGGCCTTTGAACTCAGCGGGTTTGTTTACCCCTTTATTGATTGAATAACTTGCCATAATTTTTATAAAAAGAAAGAGCGTAAAATGGTGGCAGATACAATCAGGAAAATACAAGCCCCAAACCATGAAGCAGCCGTTTTACCGGTATCGGGGTCGCCACTGGAGAATTTGCTGTAAACTTTTACGCCGCCGATTAAACCTACAATTGCACCGATGGCATAAATCAGATTAGTGGCGGGTTCGAAATACGAGGTTACCATGCTGGTTGCTTCTGTTATTCCGGCAGAGCCGTCGCCCTGGGCAAATAATGCTGTGGCGAACAGTGAAAAGAAAAGTGTGAATGTTGTTTTTAACGAATTGATTTTTTTCATAACGATATTTTTTTAGCCCCCTGAATCAGATATTCAGGAAAGCATTTTTTACTAATTTTTAAAATGGATTTTAACGTGTTGTTGAGAAACCACAGTGGGGAATAATTCTTTGGTTTACCCGTATTCTTTTTCTTTCATTCCTTTACAATTTGGTTCATACTAAAGCAGACTTTTAGTTGCTTTTGAACCAAATGTAAAGGCTTAAATTACGGCCAAATTAAAAGGGGTTTAAGTGGAAGTGGGTGGCTGGGTTTGGCGTTTGGAGTTGGTAAATTTGGAGTTTTTACTTTAATGTAAGTGTAAACAAATTTGTTTATATTTGCAGTAGAATTTGTTATGAGCAGCTTAGATAAAAATATTGAACTTATTAAAGGAATTCACCCCGGAATTATCCTCAACAGGGAGTTAGAAAAAAGAAAACTCCCCAAACGCCAACTTGCTATTTTGATTAGTGAGTTCCCTCAACTTTTGGGAGACATTACAAAAGGAAAGCGTCGTATTAATCCCTCTTTGTCAATTAGATTGGGTAATGCCCTTGGATTAGAAGAAAGTTTCTTCTCGGTGTTACAAGCTTATTTCGATATTGAACAGGAAAGGAAAAAACAAGGGATTCAAAATCAACCTGACTTATCGAAACTTCGCCCTGTTTTGTTTTGGGATACCGATATTAAAACTATTAACTGGGAAAAGAATAAAACAAGTATTATCAAACGCATATTTGAGCGAGGTAACGAGCAGGAAATGCAGGAGATTATCCGCTTTTATGGCAAGAAAGAAACCAAAACAGTTTTAATGCAACTTAAAGGCCGTTCGGTAAGCATCGACAATAAGATAAACCTTATCCTTCGCGAACAATAATCTGCCGGGCATACGTGGAAGCAGAATAGGGGTAGTTCATAAAATCAATCACCACGCTATCCACCTGTAAAGTCTGGTTAATGTTCCCTGATATCACCCGGTTGAAATAGCCATTCTCAATCAGGTCCTTGTAGTAGGTATAAACACTTTTATCTGCCAGAAACATTGTCCGGTTAATGTTGGACTCAATTGCATCCTTATCCGACTTGCTTGGATTTAGACTATAAATTATGTTGTTTTATAAACATAAGATAGCTACTTTAGTGTTGAATAACAAAGAAGGAACTGAAAAAGAATTGTCCTAAAATATATAGAAATGAAAAAACTTTCAAAATCATTTTCTGCTGCTGTTACTGAAACATTGGTATTGCTGCAGTTGAAAAATAATCCTTCCTATGGATATGAATTACAAAAAAAAATAGAAGAGGCAACAAATGGAATAGTTACCAGAACTGCTGCTACCTTGTATCCATTATTAAAGAAGTTGGAAAAAATGGGTTGGATTAAATCTGATTGGGAACAACCAATTATTGATAGACCCAAAAGAATCTATACCATTACAAAAGCAGGCATTAAAGAAGCAGAAGGGCAAAAAGAAGAATGGAATACCTTACTTGCTATTATAAACAAACTGTAATATAATTTGGTATATTGAGAATGCAACTGAAGTTCTTATTAAAAATAAAAAAATGATTAATTGGAATACCCTTACATTAGACTTGAAGAAAATACTCAATATTCAAAACGAAAAAAGGTACTTAACAAAACTCGTTACGGACTTTGAAGGATTAATTGAACAAGACGAAAATATTGCCTACAAAATTATAGGATTAAAGACAAAAGGTTTTTTAATAAAAGCTTCCGGTATAATAGGGTTCATTTCCTTTAACCACATGCCCTGGAAATATGAGAACATTAAAACTTGGAAAGCAATTTACCCTGCAATTAAAGGGAAAATATTTTTTGGGAGGGTACATCAGTTTTGCAAAGCACCGATATCGCTAATCCTAAATGGCGAAATCCCCCAATTCAAAATCCCCGAATTAAACAAAAACGAAAGGTACAAAGGGATAATTATCAATAAAACAAAATGGGGGGCATTTATCGATATTGGTTTTCATTTTAATTGGAACTGTGGGTCTATTGTAGGTATGGTACACAAATCTAATTTTACATCAATTGAGGTATTCGACCAAATAGCCATTGGCGAAACAATCGCGTTTTTCTACATGGAAAATAACAAAAATGGACAACCTATTTTTGGGGACGAAACTATTGGAGAAGAATGGCTGAATGGAGATATAAATAAACTGATTGGCGAGATATTACCTGTTAAGGTTGTGATAATGAAGGATGGCAGTAAAAGTTATCTTGTGAATGAAAAGTATAGTGGTGTGTTACCAACTAAAGCAGCACTATACCGAAAAAAAAGGAGGTTTGTTAAAGAGGCTGTAAAGAACTTTGAACATGGAGATTTAATTCATTGCGAAATACTGAAGGCGAATAATCTGAATAAAACATTGCTGTTAAAATGGGATTTTGCACACGAAATTGAAGAAATTCTTTCGAGAACCGCCATTGAAGAAAATGAAACCGACAGGCACGCAAAGGAATTTAAAAACAGAAGCAATTCGATTGAAAATGCAATCGATAAAAATACAATTGAGAAGTTAAATTCAATTAAAGGGATGGACGACAACAGTTCAGATTAATTTCAAAAGCCCAATAAATTAATAAATCTTTCCGGCTGAGAATTTACCTTGCAGCGTTAGCCTGTGTTCCAGATGGCACAATTCGAAACTCAAACTCAACTTTTCGGTGCCCACCCATGTACGTTCGTAAAGCAGCAAACACAAATCGCCCGATTCCAATACGGCGATTATGGCTTCGCCAATTTTGTTCTTTGCGGTAAAACTGCGTGGGTAAATCGCATCGAGCCGTTGCAAACCCATGGCAAAGTCGGTAGGCAAAACCAATGTATTGTGCAATTCTTCCATCAACCATTCAGCCTGGAAACGCTGGCTTTTGGCTTGGGCCAATAAATATTGGTAGTTCTCATGGTCTTTATAGATACTGGCACTTTCGTTCAGCCTGTGCCAAATTGCTTCGCCCGGGTCATCGCCATTGGAATTTAGGTATTTTCCCTTGTCGTGGCGCTAATTATAAAATCGATTACCATGATGATTTTGATTTTTATGATTTAAAATTATCGTTTCAAGTATTGGGTGTTTCCGGTGTTAAAAATAGATATTTAGGGGAAAGAAATAAATAGTACAGTTGTGGAAGAACCACAATAGAAAGTAATTAATCTAATAAATGCCAGTAAATTAGAATTCCGGCAAAATTTAGATTTTTATAACATTTTTCCCCTCTAATACATAACCTAAGATAAACAGCTACAGATTAACAAAATAGCCGTCTTAGTCTCGTTTTTTTAATCCGAAAGAGACTAAGAAGAAACTAAGCTGCGCGATGAAATGGAAACTGCAAAAAATGGCATCCAACCCAAAACGGAAAGGATGCCATTAAATGAAAAAATTAGAAAAATTATCGTGAAAAGTGAATATCGATAAAACGATGAATAAAAATACAACTTTTCTCAGTTTATATCAAAGCGAAATTCAATAAAAAAAGCACTGGGGTACTATTTATTTTTTCAACTTATGCTTGTTTCTACAATCCTGATTTGCTCACAGAATATTTTCATTTTTGGGTGTTCGCGAATCGCCATGACCAAAATTTATCTCTGAAGTGAGTTTTCTACTATGGCGATTTCATCCTCCGTCAAACCGTACAATTCATAAACCATTTGATTAATGGTAGCTTCAACATTATTGATTTCAACCTTTAATTTATTTAATTCTTTTACAAGTTGAATTTCTCTGTCAAATTCATTTTTCTTTTTTGAAGAATGAAGCAGTTGATTATAATCAGTGATTTTTTGATTATTTTCAATTATTACCATTACCATATTAGAAATTTCTTCCTGTTTAATTTCATTAGGTAAAATGAGTGGTAATTCTAATAATGGATTTTTATCAATCTGGTAGTTATTTCCTTGCATTTTACCCTTTAATTTAAGCCAGAATGCAATTACAGAAGAATTAAGTAGTGCAGTTAAATATTTTTGATTAATCCTTACTGTTTTTATTATTAAGAATGTCCGATTAACATAAGCATCAAAATTGGTGTAGGTAAAAGTTGGTTTCCCAGAACATTTCCTTAAAGAAAATATTTTTTCACCCTTGAAGTATTTTTCATCTCGTGCTCGGTGAAGTCCATAGGGTTTATTAACTGAAGTTAGAACTGGGATAAATTTATTTAAATGATTTTTAATGTTCGGAAAAGGTTCAATTTTATCTTCATCTTTAAATTCTGAGTTAGTATAAATAACCCAAAACTTATGTTCATTATTGCCATAAAATCGTAGAAGCTCTTTTGTTGTATAAAAGGGTTTAACAATTTCCTTTTCTTTCATAGAAAGATTTAATTCTTCATATTCCCTTTGACTTAAATTGAAAATTCCATCACCTACTTCTACATTCTCAATCACATCTTTATGCTTTTTGTTAACAAAATCTTGCAATAAATCAATTCCAGAAGCAATTTCTTCTGATTCTAAAGTAAAGTTTTTGGATGACCCAATTTTATTAATCAAAATACTTAATTCAGAATTTATGAAATTGATAGTTTTTCCCAAATAACGGTCTTTAATTATTTCTGTTCGGAAATATTCAAATCTATTATCTTGATTTTTTTCAAGAAATAATTTCGCTTCTTCATGGCTAATTTTTTTATCTAAAACTTTTGAGTACTTGAGATTATAGGCTTCATTATTTTGTGCTTTTTTCATAATGTAAATCATAGTCTGAATACCCGCAGAATCAAACACTTTAAAATCTCCAAAATCTATAAATTCAACAAGTTTTCCTTTATTTAAAACTATATCACGAAGTTTTGATGCACCATCATTTGTTATCCAGTTATTTGGAGCAATATATCCAATTAGACCAATTTCATTTTTAACAATGTCCAACGCCAATGCACCAAAAAAATACCACAAATCCATTTTCCCTTGATAACATTTGTCGTTATGCAAACCATCAAATGCATTTCTATTTGTAGCTTCTTTAATATATGGCGGATTTCCTATGATTGCATCAAAACCTCCATTTTTAATAATTTCAGGAAATTCAAGATTCCAATCAAATTTCTCTTTCAATACAGAATTCCCACATTTTATGTTGTTGCTGAGTGTGTTCAGTTTTCTCCCTTTTTGTGCGGTACGCAGCCAAAGCGAGAGTTTTGCAATTTCAACCGATTCTTCGTTGAGGTCAACGCCATAAATGTTTTTTTCGAGAATATCGTTTGTAATGTCGGAAAACAGGATTGCACCACCGAGCAATTGCCCGCGCAACTCATCAATTTTCCGGTGTTCGTTAATCAAAAACTCCAAAGCCTGGTTTAAAAAAGCCCCCGAACCGCAAGCGGGGTCCAGAATTGTTAAACTCAACAACCAATTCCGGTAATCGTCTAACTTTTTATCCAGCGTTTTTATTAATTCTTTTTTTCGGTTTTTTCGTCCTTTTGCGTATTCTTCGTCAACAATTTCGAGTTCTGCGCGCTTTTCATCACAAAGTTTGCCCACCGTATTTTCAACAATGTATTTGGTAATGTATTTTGGGGTGTAAAAGATGCCGTCTTTTTTGCGCTTTGTTTTCTGGCTATCAACTTTTTCGCCTTTTATTTCGGCCTGCACGTTTTCAATTTCGCCCAATGAATGTTCAAAAATATGTCCGAGGATATTTACGTCAACATCTGTTTCAAAATCGTAAGAGCTTAATTTTAAAGTGTGTTCGTAAAGAATATCATCGCCAATGGCAACGATATCCAGTATTTCGTCGGGTTTAAAAAGCCCGCCGTTGTAGGCATATATATCATATTTTTTGCCTTTGAAACCCGTATTCATATATCCGAAATACTTTTTGAAACGCGAATATAACGGGAAATATTCATCGAGTTCATCTTTTAAAGTTGTCCACTGTTTTACAATCTCGCTGATTGAGTTTGGCGGGAGTAACAACCTGTCTTCAGCAAAAAAGATAAACAGAAATCGGTCGAGCAATTTTTGTGTTTTCTTGAAAAGAAGCAGTTTATCGGTTTCAGGATTATTTTGTACAAGGTTATTGTAAATCGCCTCACGGAATTTCGAGTAATCGGCATACAGTTTTTTCGTAATATTTTCTTCTTGTAAAACCGATGATTCTTTAATTTTTAGAGGTAAATCACTTAATAAATTGTCTTTTGCCAAACAAAGCCAAAGCAAGGCAAACTGCTCTTTTGAAAGGTTGAACAAATCAAAATCAACGTGGTCAACTGCATTTTGAATGTAAAAACGGAGTTTCTCAAAATTCGAGGTAATTACATATTTGCATTTCGGGTGGTGGTTTTTATACCCGAAAGCTTGTGTTTCAATTTTATCTAAATCAGTTGTGTCGGTTCCCTTTAATTCGATAACCGCTGTTGCATCTTCACCTTTCAAAATTGCCCCGTCGGCCTTTTTGCTGTTTACAATGTTTTTTAATTCTGTTGTCAGGTTGAAATTAGGGTGCGGGTTTAAAGTATAACCCAAAATCGAAACAAACAACTCCCGTAAAAATCCTTCCTGAAACTGTTCTTCTTTTGAATTCCTAATGTTTTCCTGAATTTCCGGGTTTCCAAAGTAGTTTTGAAAGAGGGCAAACTTCTCGTCAATCAAAACTGAATTTAGCTCGTCTAAGTATTTTTTCTCGACCGATTTTTGAAAGAGGCTCATGTTTTTGCTGATTTTTTAAGAAGGCACAATTTAGAAAATTAATCTTTTGGGAGATGCTGTTTTGGTGCTAATTCTTTGAAATCATTAAAGGTGTTCAATTGGATGAAAAGCAAAAGAATGAATTGGAATAGGCAAAGCTGTTTATGTTGTAATCTGCACATTATTCTTTTCCGGTCGTTAATAATTCCACTGTTTTCCACCAATAATAAAACGCTGATTTATCCGATGCTCTTTTTAAAGGGTTTAAAAAGTTCCAATCCGGGTATTCAATATTCAGTGGTTTAATATCTTCGCCTTTGTAATATTCAATTGGTGTTAAATCGGGTACAAGTAATTTGGATGCTAGGTATGCAACTTTTGCGGATGCAACAACAGCATCGTCGATACGAAAGTTGCCCGACATTAAAAAGCCGGTACCAAACGCAACAACCCCTTTTTGAAGTTGGGCATAATTTGCTTTTTCCGTTTCGTTGCCCCTGCCACGTTTGGCAATAATCGAGCAAGTATCAATTGTATCTTTCAATACTTGTTCCACTGTTAAATCGGGATGTTCTGTTTTGCGGTACTCAATTTCCTGTTTGGCAAAACGGCTAAAACTTTCAGCAACAACTTCGATATTTTCGATGTTGTCAAATAATTTGTTTAAGTCGAACAATTGTTTGCAAATCTCCATGGCAAAGGATTGTTTCCCTTTCATGTATGGAATTCCGACGGTATTTGGCGCAAATGCAGTCAGTTTATCCCCGGTAATTGAATCTACTGAGGGCATTGTTACCATTGTTTTCGATTCTGTTTCAATCCATTTTGTTTTTATCGGTTTTTCAACCGTTTCCGGATAAATGGAATCTTCGATAAGAATATCAAGCAATATTTTCCCGGAATATTTGGTTTTTGAGGCCGAATCATAATCAAAAATATAATGTGCTTTAGGAACTCCAGGTTTGTAGCTTCTGTAATCATCCAACTCAAACGATTTGAATTTTGAAGTCTCAACAACTTTAGCCAATATGCCTTCGAGCCCCTCCCTTTTTAAACTGCAAATAATATCGATATCGATTGAAAATCGACTTGCTCCCTCTAATAACAAAACCAAACTTGTGCCTCCCTTGAAAGTAAAGTTCAGTCCGTTGATTTTGAGTTGCTCCAATAGGTGCAAGGCATAAATCATTTTTTCGAGTATGATTTTGTCAATTCGTTTATGGGCAGCTTGCGTTTTGAATGAATCAAGCCATTCTTCAGTAAAGCACTTTTCTTTAATCATTAATAATGTCTTTTACAATGTGAGGGATATTGTCGGTTAAAAATGTTTTTATTTCAATGTCCTTTTCCCGTCTTTTTGCATAACTAAATAACTTGGTAAAGTTTATTGCATAAGCTTTGAATGCGTTTTCGAAAATATGGACAAGCTCGCTTCCCTGATAGGGATAAAAAAGCTTTTCTTCGGCAAAAAGGTCAACCAGTATTTTCTCAAGCAAAGGGGTGTAAATTTCTACTTTCCCCTCAATCTGTTTACCGATTGGTGACCGTGTTATTAAATTTTTGATTACCACAGGCTGGTTGCTTTCCGAAACATAAAAATTAATCGCCTTTTCGTCAGGATTCAAATAAATGTCGTTTTTGAAATTATCTTTTAGTTCATAAAAAATAGATTCAACAAAATCTTTTTCCACTTCTACCAAAATCATCTTTTTGCCCGATTGATGCTGTGAGAATTCGTTTAACCAATCTGTTTCCCATATACAATACTTAATATCCGCAAATTGGGTACTTATTTTACCTGCAATTTTATAAAGCTCCTGCGATATTTCGGGATTGTACTTTGGTTTGAATGAAACTGAATAAAGTCCTCGCATAAGCGGTTTTATAACATTCCTGTTTTTTAGGTCATAGATTCTCCATGCCAATGTCCCTTCTTTTAGGTCCGGCTCAAACTGTCTGAAGAAATCAAAAAGCTCTGTTCTTGTAAACGAGCCTTTATCCTTGAATTCTTTTATCAACTTATTTTCAATAATTTTTGGCATTTCAATTTCAATTTTTGCCAAATATACAAAATATTGGCAAATATTAGAAATCTAATAAATGCCAGTAATATTTTATTTTGGCAAATATTAGATTTTCAATAAACCCAATTTTACCTCACATACTCCCCAATATCAAACCCCCTCAACCCGTCGTTATTGGGTTGGATTAGTTTTTCAGGTTGTACCAACCTCCCCAAATGCAAATCAATCAAAGAAGCAATTCGCTTTGCGCTGGTTTCGTTAGAAGATGCCAGTTGTTCCACCCAATCAGTATTTTCATTTTCGTATAGCAGTTCTCCGGTTTTAGAGGTGGCTTCACTTTGTGTATTTCCAACTTCATTTACCACTGCCATCATTTCATCGAACGTTATGTTTGAGGAATAGCCGGTTTGCAAACCAAGCCTTTCCAGTTCTTCCTGCTCTTCCAATAAATCAGTGTTATTTGGTTCATAGTCCAGCGGGATTTCAATATCCAGTTTCCCGGCGAAGTCAGCTTGTGGTTCATTAACTTTGGTAGGTCTTTGAGTTACGGAATCCAAAACAAACCGACTCGCCCCAACAATGCTTGTAATATGCTGTTTCTTTGAACCATTTTCTTTTTCATCAGCAACAAAACCTTTCTTTTTATTCTTTGGCCTATTTAAAAGCAGGAATAATAAAAGTAATGCTGCAACAGCTAATATCTCAATCATGGCAATTCGTTTTCATTTAAAAAATATCCTTGTTTTTTTCCTCGTAATTTTTGATAATCTCCTCCTGGAACTCCTCAAAATGATGGGTCAGTATATTGTCGATATAGTTGAAAATTGAGATTTCATCTCCGGCAATTATCCTGACTATTTTTAGGATCCTTTCGTGGTATTCCGGACGGACAGGCACCAGTTTTCCCGACCTTGCTTTACTTTCGGATTGATGGATAAACAAAGACAGATACTCTTTTTGCAGCCGGTTCTTTTTTGCCGGTTGCTGTGGTTTTCCTATTTCCCTGGTATGTTCCGATGCCTGTTTGTCGTTATTAATTGTGGATATAAGGAATTCTTCATCAATATCTTCCGCATTAATTTTTTTTCGTACCATGGTATTTATTGTTTTATTGTTTGCAGGATTTCTTTTGCCAGAACGTCAAGGTTGCTGCCTTTTAATACGCTTTTGTGTGCAGGAAACAAGGTGGACCGGAATACCGGTTTGTGCCTCGCGGAAAGTTCATGGCGGAACCGTTTTGAATCGGGGACAAAAGTTTTGAGAATACTTAAACCCAATTCACCAATCACATTTTCGTAAACCTCATAAAGTTCGTTTTTTTCACGGCCATCCACCATGTTCCAAATAAGGTGCAAGCCCTTAATGTTGCCCTTGCCCACGCTTATCAAGTTTTCGTTGAGCATGGTGGCAAATTTTAGGGTGCTTTCCAACACCACACGGTCGGCGCTTACGGGAGAAAAAATATAATCCATTGAAACCAGGGTTTTTACAACCCCTTTGCTGTTGAGAGTGCCGGGCAGGTCGAAAAAGATAAGGTCCGGTTCTTTATCGGCTTGCCCGATTATTTTTTCTGCTGTTGAAATGGCTTCTTCGGGTTGGCTCTTTTCAACCCGGTAAGCTTTCAGGTTAAGCGAAGTAAATTGCTCGTAAGCCATTTGTTTGTAAAAGTCGTCTTTCATCACTAATTCCATATCGCGTTGCCGCATTTCAACAATACTGTGCTGCGGGTAGTCGCAATCGATAACGGCAATTTCCAAACCTTTAACGTAGTGCAAATAACTCGACATTAAAACAGTAAATGCTGTTTTACCCACACCTCCTTTTTGGGTGCTGAAAGCAATAAATAAAGTCTCTTTTTTCATCTTTCATTATTTTATAGTTGTACATACATTTTATTTCTTATTCGATTATTTGCCCGAACATTTAATCAATTGCTCAACCATACACCTGCACATTAGCATGATTAAGTGCCTGTTTAATTGTTTAAGCGTTTTAACGTTTAAGCATTTTATTGTTTTATTGCTCAAGCGTTATATTGTTTTATCATCCATGCAATTGAGCTATTAAATGCCTATTCATTTGTTTGCTCGTTCATTCCATTAATTGGATACTTATTTATTCATTCACTCAAATAATCAATTCCTTGTTTTCTCAAATAATCAAGCGATATGTTCTGCAAATGAACGGAGAAAAACCATGTTCAAACCTATTTTTCAACTACCTGGAATTACTTGACTTCAACTGTCTGCTTTTGGCTGATTTCAGCATAATTACTAATCAAAACCTCCCTGTAACTTTGCCCTATGAAGAATTTTAAGAAGAAATATGAGCACTCAAAAATGTTAAGGCAAGCATTACAAATAATCAATGATAACAACGGTGTGCATTGGCACACGGCAAGTTGTGTTTTGAGTTACTCAAAACGTTCCGAGCAACTCGGAACCACTTGCCCCTCTGGGGAAAATCGCCCTCCGAAGTCGGGGATTTTTGATGAGAATTTCGATAACGTTTAATGCCGAAAAAATTGGATAACATGACAACAGAAAACAGACGAAAACACAAAGGAGGGCGGAAACCCAAAAAAGACCCCTGTAAACATCGCTACGCAATCAGTTTAAACGATGTAGAAAATGCCCGGTTTCTTTCCCTTTTTGAATCATCGGGAATGGAGATAAAAGCACATTTTATTACAGCGAGCCTATTTGAAAAACCAGTTAAAGTGGTAAAAATTGATAAAGGAACAGTGGATTATTACATGCGCCTTACCTCATTTTATTCTCAATTCCGGGCAATTGGAGTGAATTATAACCAAGTTACAAAAGCCATAAAAAACACATTTACCGAAAAAAAAGCATTGGCATTCTTGTATCAACTCGAAAAAGCAACCTTTGAAATGGTTGCAATCAACAAACAAATCATGGATTTAACCAAAGAATTTGAGGAACAATGGTTGCAAAAATAGGTTCAGGAAGTTCGCTTTACAGTGCATTGGCATATAACCACCAGAAGGTAAAAGAGGGTAATGCAAAAGTTTTATTGGTCAATAATATGATGGAGCCGCCCAATGGTAATTTTGGAATTGGGATTTGCACGAATTCTTTTGAACCTTATCTTCTTGCCAATAAAAGGACTGAAAATCCAGTAATCCATATATCATTAAACCCCGACCCAAAAGATAAATTAAATGATGAACAGTTTTCTGAAATTGCTCAAGAGTACATGCAAAAATTGGGTTACGGCAATCAGCCATTTATCGTTTATAAACACGAAGATATTGACCGTCACCACATCCACATTGTATCCATAAAAGTGGATGAAACCGGCAAAATGATTCGTGACAATTTTCAGCACCGTTTATCCATGCGCATTTGTCGGGAGTTGGAAAAGAAACACGCTTTAATCCCTGCCAATGAAAAACAAAAATCGGAAGGATACGAGCTTAAAAAAGTAGATTTCAAAAAAGGAAATATCAAGCATCAAATTTCAAATGTAGTTTCCCCGGTATCCCGGTCATGGCATTTTCAAACCTTTAATGAATACAAAGCTTTGCTCTCAATTTATAATGTGCATGTTTCTGAAGTAAAGGGAGAATTTCAAGGCAAGCCCTACACCGGAATTGTTTATGCCATACAGGATGAAAAAGGCGAAGTTAGCGGGATACCCATTAAATCCTCAAAAATTGGAAAAATAGTTGGTAGCACTGCTCTTCAAAAGCAGATGGAAAAATCTCAGAAGCTCTTCAAAAACAGGAAAATTAAAGAACGCCCTAAAGCAATAATTACTAAGGCCATCCAAAACTGTAACAATCAGAAATATTTTGAAAAGCAACTTTTGAAAAATGGAATTTCTGTTTTGTTTCGGAGAAATGATTCAGGGCGTATTTACGGTGTAACATTTATAGACCACAAACAGAAATTTGTTTTTAATGGTTCTCGATTAGGCAAAGATTTTTCTGCCAATGTATTACAAGAAAAATTTAATCGACCGGAACAAACTAAGGACGAAACACCTTTATCTGAACAAAAACAACCTCAATCCACATACGACCACACTTCTTCTTTTGAAAACCTTTCAGGATTATTGGGCATTGAAAATCAGGGCGAAAATTATGAAGAGGAGGCATTTATCCGGAGAATGAACAGAAAGGAAAAACGTAAACGAAATATATAAAACTATGCAAAATGAAGATGATGTAAGAAGTCTTGCAAAGATTATGGAATTACTAAGGGCAGTAAGTATCCTAATTGTAATTATCCATAATTACTGGTTCTGTTATGAGGCATTTCAAGTTACTGATATAAATGTGGAGGTGGTGAATAAAATCCTTTTGAATTTTCAAAGGACCACCGGATTGTTTTCGAATCCACTTTGGACAAAATTCACTTGCGTTCTTTTTATCGCACTATCCTGTTTGGGTACAAGAGGAGTAAAAGAAGAAAAAATTACCTGGACAAGGATTAATGTATTTCTTATTACGGGGATTATTTTATTCTTCTTTAACGGATGGATTCTGAAGTTATCACTTCCATTAATGAACCGAACGGCATTATATGTTTTTATTCTTTCGCTCGGGTACATCTTTCTTTTGAAAGCAGGATTATGGATGAGCCGCTTGCTCAAAAACAACCTGATGGAAGATGTTTTTAACAATGAAAACGAAAGTTTTATGCAGGAAACCCGATTGATGGAAAATGAATATTCCATAAATATGCCCACACGTTTTCAATATAAAGGCAAAATCCATGACGGCTGGATAAATGTGGTCAACCCGTTTCGGGCAAGCATTGTATTGGGAACTCCTGGAAGCGGAAAATCCTATGCCATAGTTAACAGCTATATCAAGCAGCAAATCTGTAAAGGTTTTAGCATGTACATTTACGATTACAAGTATGACGACCTTAGCGTAATTGCCTACAATACTTTGCTAAAAAACATCGATAAGTATATAGTCGCCCCCAAATTTTACGTCATTAATTTTGACAATCCTGAACGAAGCCACAGGTGTAATCCGATTGCACAGGAGTTTATGACCGATATTTCGGATGCTTACGAATCGGCATATACAATTATGTTGAACCTGAATAAAACATGGATTCAAAAGCAGGGCGATTTTTTTGTTGAATCGCCAATAATTCTTTTGGCCGCCATTATCTGGTACCTGAAAATATATCAAGGTGGTAAATACTGCACCTTCCCTCATGCCATTGAGTTTTTAAATAAAAAGTACGCCGACATTTTCACCATCCTTGCTTCTTATTCCGAATTGGAGAACTACCTCTCCCCATTTATGGATGCATGGGAAGGTGGTGCGCAAGACCAGTTGCAGGGACAGATTGCGAGCGCCAAAATCCCGCTTTCAAGGATGATTTCCCCTCAATTATATTGGGTAATGTCGGGAAACGATTTTACTTTGGATATTAATAATCCAAACGAACCGAAAATACTTTGTGTCGGCAATAATCCCGACCGACAAAACATTTATTCTGCCGCCCTGGGTCTTTACAATTCACGGATAGTAAAACTGATAAATAAAAAGAGCCAATTGAAAAGTTCTGTGATTATTGATGAACTCCCAACAATCTACTTTCGTGGATTGGATAACCTGATTGCCACGGCACGGAGTAACAAAGTTGCAGTTTGTTTGGGATTTCAGGATTTTTCACAACTAAACCGAGATTATGGCGACAAAGAAGCCAAGGTAGTAATGAATACTGTTGGTAATATTTTTAGCGGTCAGGTGGTTGGCGAAACAGCTAAAACACTATCTGAACGTTTTGGGAAAGTGTTGCAGAAACGGCAATCTATGACCATTAACAGGCAGGATAAATCAACCTCAATTAATACCCAAATGGACCTTCTGATTCCCGGTTCCAAAATCAGCAACCTTACCCAGGGGACTTTTGTAGGCGCAGTCTCCGACAATTTCGATGAACGGATTGAGCAAAAGATATTTCATGCAGAGATTGTGGTTGATAATGATAAAGTTGCCAAAGAAACCAGAACATACAAAGAGATACCGGTAATTACAAATTTTACCGACGAGTTTGGCAACAACCAGATGAAAGAACAAATTGAAGTTAATTACCTCCGCATAAAAGATGAAACTAAACAAATTGTTGCTGTTGAAATGGACAGGATTAAGAATAACCCTGAGTTGGCGCATTTGATGAAAAAGCATAAGGATTAAACGGAACAATTTATTTATTGTCGTCACTATCCATTTTGTTCATTAACCTATCTTTTAGCTTGTCAAGATAAAGTGTCCGGTCTCCCGCGCGTTGTTTGATACTGTGATAAGCATGATAGTAACCCTTTACATCAAAATCGAACATCTCAGACAAAAATTCCATCAACTCTTTAATATCTACATAGCCATCGTTGATACTTTTAGAGGCCAATAATGCATAACCCAATTCAACCAATTCAATAATTGAACCGGTCCAACGTATTTTGGGCTCCACAAGATTTTTGGTTGTGATATGCTGGCTGGGGTTTTCAAAGGTTACCTTTAATCTTTTTTCAGTTAAATTTATTTGAAACTCCAAAAGTTCAAGAGCCTTTTTTATGCACTTATTTTTTATAAGTTGTTCGTCGATATAATCAATGTTAGCAATCAACTCCTTTAGTTCAACACGTATGTAGCATTGCTGGTTGAAAAAATCAAAAAGGTTTTTGGGGTTTTTACTCTCCTGGAATAAGACCTCAATAAATTCCTCATAGTATTCCTCGATTTTTTGCATATCGGCTCTGGATTCTGAAGAATACTTCAGAACCTGAAAAAATCTCATATCCGTGAGTTTTCTCATTAAGCCGTTGGGTTTGAATCTTATTTAAAAATTTATAAATCACTAATTATAAAGGATTTTGTTAAAAATCTATAGAATAGCCTGTATTGATAAATAGGTTAAGTGTCAGTTATCACAACCATAAATCGACAGAAGGAGCACAAATAATTTGAAGAAAAAATCGCACAATGTTTATACCATTTATTGTTTAAAATTGTCCCAATTAAGAATTTTTCGAAAGAAATATTTAGCCGAATAATTAAACTTAATTTCTTTTAATGATAGACATATGCAACTTTAACTTTTTAGTTTCTTTGCCAACAAATTAATGAAAAAATTGAAAAATACATATTTAATTACAGGCTAATTTTTATGTTTTTTTAGACAGATACTACGGTCATCAAGCCAAACACTTCCACTTCCCTTGAAAACCAATATTTTAAGAAAAAACTCCGATACATTTAAGTTTTTAACATTAAAACAAATGTATTATGGAACAAAAAATGAGTGACCAAAATGTATTACTGGTCAAAGAAAAAAGCGAGAGTAAGCTAAATGTTGTAACCGGTTTTGGGGAAGACGGGAAATTAAAAACAGAAGCTCCGAAACAAGCCAATTCGGAGAGTTTTCTGAAAATCGACAGGAACGGAAATCCTTTGGAAAACTTCTTTACAAATTTCCAGCGGCAGTATAAAAACCCTACGGATTTTCAGTTTTTTGTGGTGCCGGCCAATTTAGTAGAGAAAACAGCAGTTGTATTGGATAAGATGCTAAAGAATCCGGAAGTTTCTTCAAACAAAGAAATGCTGGAAAAACACAAAGTTCAGCCCGAACAGTTTTTGAAGAAGGAAGAAAAACAGGAAAAAGGCAACCTGATTGACGAAAGTAAAATCGACTGGAAGCAATTGGAACAGTTGGGCGTTTCAAAGGATTTTCTGAAGGATACCAAAAATCTGGATGCCATGCTGAACTATCAGAAATCTCCGGGATTAATACCTATCACTTTAAAAACGAATGATATCACTATTCACACCGATGCCCGACTTGCTTTCCGAAAAGATGCCGATGATAACTATAAAGTTGCTGTTTACGCAGTCCGCAACAAACCGGAACTGGACAAACCATATTTTGGTGTAACCCTAACCGATGAAGACAAAAACAACCTCCTTAAAACGGGCAATGCCGGACGGATTATCCATCCACAATACAAAGAAGGCGAATCAACACCGGTTTATCTTTCCATTGATAAATTGACCAATGAACTTGTGGCAGCAAGAGCTGATAAAATAATTATACCGGATAATATTAAAGGTGTTCAGTTGGATGAAAAGCAAAAGAAAGAATTGGCGGAAGGTAAGTCCGTTTATGTGGAAGGAATGAAAGCAAAAAGTGGGAATGAGTTCAGTGCGCATCTGCAAATTGATGCAGATAAACGTGGCCTCGGTTTTCGTTTTGAACAACAACAAAAACATGAAGAGAAAACCATTGAACAGAAACCGGTACTGATTCCGAATTCCTTGCTTGGAAAAGATTTGAACGCAGAACAGCAACAAAAACTTGAAAAGCGTGAAACAATTTATGTGACCGGAATGAAAGACAAAAAGGGACAGGATTTCAATGCATACGTTAAAATAAACGATGAAAAAGGCAAGCTCGATTTTTACAAGTGGAATCCCGATAAAGCCCAAACGAAAGGTGCAGAGGTAAAACCGGACAACAAAAGCGAAACACAGGTGGCAGTCAATTCAGGAGGAAAAACAAATGAGGCAACCAAAGATGTAAAAGAACCTTTGGCAAAAGAACAGTTGCAACCATCAGAACAGCAGCAAACCACACAACGTAACCGTTCAAAAGCACATTCCATGTAATCCGGAATTACAGATTTGCCAATGGGAAAACAATACTTCATCCCATTGTCGGCGTCCGGGTGTGATTCCCGGACGCCATTCTTATCCACTAATAAACAAAATCATTCATACAAAAAATCCATAGTCATGAAAAACACGCAAAAAGAACTATCATGGTTTAAACTCTCCCTGCTCCATTTCCTTTACGAAAGCCACCCGGAATTAACCGAAGATGCAAACTTGATTAACAGCCGCGGCGACCTTGCTGCTGAAACTTATTCAGAAGCTATATCAAACGGTTACAATCACTACGAAGCCGAAGAATTGGCGCACGAAGTACTTTATAAAGGGCTTCATTTTTCAAAACACGACACGCTGGTAACCATTATTTGGAACGAGTTTTCAGGAAAAATTGATATGGGCGTAGGCAAAGGAGTATGCAATCAGATTCTTCCAAAAATGGAACCCAGTATTTTCCAAATACCCATTAAACGATGAGTTTGCATTATAGCACCGATTTTAATGGCTTGTATTCTGAATTAACCGGAGCCCTTTCAATTTGACCTCGAAGAAAATGAGCTTCAATAAAGAGAAACACATCAAGGCAAATATTGAGGCCATAAAACTCTGTTTCCGTTTGGAAAAAGAGAATACGAAGTCCAACACTGGAAGAAACAAAAGCCCTGAAACAGTATTCAGGTTTCGGGGCTTTAAAATGTATCCTGAACCCGGTAAAGGAACTTTCGGATATCGCCCATTGGCCAAATTCGGAAGTTGAACTTTTCCCATTAGTTGCCGAGTTGCACAACATCCTAAAGAATAATTCAAAATCGGAACAACAATACAAACAGTACCTCGGCAGCCTGAAGAACTCCATAATGTCCGCTTTTTATACGCCTCCCGAAGTAGTTCAGGTTTTGGCAGAAACGTTGCAGGAAAACGGCATTTCACCAACAAAATTCCTTGACCCATCTGCTGGATTGGGAGAATTTGTTTCGGCATTTAAGAATCAAAATGAAGCGGTCCAAATAACTGGAATTGAAAAGGATTTACTTACTGGAAAAATCCTCTCACATTTATTCCCCAACGATAAAATGAGGACAATGGGTTTTGAAGAAATTGAAACCCGTTACAACAATCATTTCGATGTTGTTTCGTCCAATATCCCTTTTGGTGATGTGGCAGTGTTTGACCCGGAGTTTCAATCTTCTACTTTGATAGCAAAAAAATATTCAACACAATCCATCCACAACTACTTCTTTGTTAAAGCAGTTGATGTTCTTCGTGACGGAGGAGTGCTCGCTTTTATCACGTCACAAGGTTTAATGAATTCCCCAAATAACCAGCCTGTCCGTAACTGGTTGATGGGTGAATGTAACCTCGTTTCAGCCATCCGCCTGCCCAATAACCTGTTTAGCGATTACGCCGGGACAGAAGTTGGGAGCGACTTAATTATTTTACAAAAGGATCCCTATAAAGTATCAATCAGTTCTGAAGAAGAGGACTTTATTCACAGCCGTAACCAAAAAGATGGAATTTTAGTTAGTGATTACTTTCGGGATTTGGAGCGAACAGTTCAAACAAAGGCGTATCTCGGTACCGATCCCTATGGGAAACCTGCACAAATTTTTCTCCATAACGGTGGAATACAAGAAATAGCATCCGACCTCAAAAAAATGCTCCAGGCAGATTTGGGTAAAAACCTTAACCCGAATTTATTTCCACAAAATAAGCCGTTAAACGAACAACTTCATTCAACAGAAAAGACTGTAATACCAAGCACTGAAAACACAAACAACCCTTGCTTTCACTGTATGATTTGTTTGGTTTTAGTTCGGAAGAACGGACGCAACACAAACCAATTGGAAAACGCCAACCACAAAAATCAAATGGAAAACAGTTGAACTTATTTTCCCACTCAGGAAACACAAATGGCAAAGAAACGAAAGAGGAAATTTCTCAACTCCCGGAGCAAAGGAAGTTTAGTGGGATTTTAGAGGCTTTTCACAAAGCTGGAAGTTTGGTTTCGGACAACGGGCAGTTGGGCTTCTTAAAAGAGGTAGATAAAGATGAGGCAATCTTCAACCAATTGAAATTAAACCCACTTCAAAAGTCAAAGGCACAACTTTATATTGATGTCAGGGACACATATCACAAACTATACAATAACGAAGCCGGCGACCTTCAGGAAGATACGGTTAACCGTAAATCCCTGAATACATATTACGACAGTTTCGTCGCAAAGTATGGTCACCTGAACGATGCAAAAAACCTCGGGTTGGTAAAAATGGATTCCGGTTCAAATGAAATCCTTGCATTGGAAAGGGGCATCAACGGGGAACTGCATAAAGCCGATATTTTTAATCATCCGGTTGCATTTAACCCCAATCACCTGGAACATGTTGAAAACTCAGAAGAAGCTTTGGCCGCCTCGCTAAATAAATTTGGGGAGGTAAATACTGCCTACATGTTATCGCTATTGGATGGGAAAAGCCGGGAAGAATTGGTTGAAGAACTTCATGGACGGATTTATTATAACCCGCTGGTTCAAAATTATGAAGTTGCCGACAAGTTTGTAGCCGGGAATGTGGTGGAAAAAGCGGACAGGATTGATGCCTACTTAAAAACACATCCCGACGATATTCCGGCACAAGAATCATTAAAAGCATTGCAAAATGCAAAACCGCAACCCATCCCTTTTGATGATTTGGATTTCAATTTCGGGGAAAGATGGATTCCGGCAAACATCTACAGTCAGTATGCTTCGCATTTATTCAAAACCGATACAACCATCCACTTCTCGCCATCGGCGGATGAATTTTCCGTAAAAGCACAGTTTACCAATGCCAATATTTATGAGAAATACGCCATAAAATCGCAAAGCAGGTTGTTCGACGGGGTGGCTTTAATGAAACACGCTTTGGTCAACACCACGCCAAATATTACAAAAACCATAATTGTTGATGATAAGGAAGTGAAAGTTAGGGATGCAGAAGCCATTCAACTGGCAAACAGCAAAATTGATGAAATCAGGAATGGATTTTCCGACTGGCTAAGAGAGCAAACGCCACAATTTAAAGACCGGCTAACCAATCTTTACAATTCAACTTACAATTGCTATGTGCGCCCCAAATATGATGGTTCACACCAAACTTTGCCCGGACTTGATTTAAAAGCGTTGGGGATACCCAATTTGTATTCAAGCCAGAAAGATGCGGTTTGGATGTTGAAACAAAACGGGGGCGGCATTTGCGACCATGAAGTTGGTTCGGGAAAAACTTTGATAATGTGTTGCGGAGCTTATGAAATGAAACGTTTAAAACTGGCAAACAAACCTATGATTGTCGGTTTAAAAGCCAATATCCACGAAATTGCCCAGACTTTCAGGGCAGCTTATCCATATGCTAATATTCTTTATCCGGGCAAGCAGGATTTTACCCCTGCCAAGCGGATGAAAATTTTCCACGACATTAAAAACAACTCCTGGGATGCAGTGATATTGACTCACGAACAATTTGGAATGATACCGCAATCCCCTGAAATTCAGAAAAAGATTTTACAAGCTGAATTGGACAGCGTGGAAGAAAACCTTCAGGTTGTCCGTCAACAGGGAGGGGACGTTTCGCGTGGCATGTTAAAGGGATTGCTCAAACGGCAGCAAAATTTGGAAGTAAAACTCAAAACCATAGCCCATGAAATGGATAACCGAAAAGATGACGTGGTAGATTTTAAAATGTTGGGAATCGACCATCTTTTTGTGGATGAAAGCCATCGTTTTAAAAACCTGATGTTCAATACCCGGCACGATAGGGTTGCAGGAATGGGAAACCCACTGGGAAGCCAAAGGGCATTAAACATGCTTTTTGCCATCCGAACCATTCAGGAAAGAACAGGAAAAGATTTGGGTGCAACCTTTTTGTCAGGGACAACCATTTCCAATTCTCTTACGGAGTTATTCCTGTTGTTTAAATATCTGCGACCAAAAGAAATGGAGCGTCAACAAATAAAAACATTTGATGCCTGGGCAGCAGTTTATGCCAAGAAAACTACCGATTATGAGTTTTCGGTAACCAATGAAATTGTTCAGAAAGAACGTTTCCGATATTTTATTAAAGTCCCCGAACTGGCAGCATTTTATAATGAAATTACGGATTTCAGGACGGCGAAACATATAGGTATCGACCGGCCGGAAAAGAATGAAATTCTGTACAATATTCCACCAACGCCACAACAGGAAGAATTTATTCAGAAACTGGTTGCCTTTGCCAAAAATGGAGATGCAACACTGTTGGGAAGGGCACCTCTTTCGGAGCAGGAAGAAAAAGCAAAGATGTTGATTGCAACAAACTACGCCCGAAAAATGTCCCTGGACATGCGGATGATAAGCCCACATTACGATGACCATATTGATAACAAAGCCTCGCATTGTGCTGCCCAAATATCCGAATACTATAAAAAGTACAATGAATACAAAGGGACACAGTTTGTATTCTCTGACTTGGGAACATACAAACCCGGTGAATGGACTCCTTACAGTGAAATAAAACGGAAGTTGGTTGAAGACCATAATATCCCGGCCCATGAAATACGGTTTATCCAGGAAGCAAAAACGGAACAGTCAAGAAAATCGATGATTGCGGCGATGAACGAAGGGCGGATAAGGGTTTTGTTTGGTTCAACTGATATGTTGGGAACTGGAGTAAATGCACAAAAAAGGGCAGTTGCACTTCATCATTTGGATTCCCCCTGGCGGCCTTCTGATTTGGAACAAAGGGAAGGCAGGGCAATCCGTAAGGGCAATGAGATTGCCAAATTTTGTGCGGACAATAAAGTGGATGTAATTATTTACGCAGTTGAAAAAAGCCTCGATTCCTATAAATTCAATTTGTTGCATAACAAACAACTTTTTATCCAACAGTTAAAAACCAATAATCTTGGGAAAACGAACCATTGATGAAGGAAGTCTGGATGAAAAATCGGGGATGAATTTTTCGGAATATGTAGCAATCCTTTCCGGCAATACCGATTTATTGGAGAAAGCCAAACTGGAAAAACAAATCACGACATTGGAAAGCGAGCGACAAGCATTTAACCGAAGTAAATCTTCGGCTCGTTTCAGGTTGGAAGATATTCAACAAAGTATTGAAGGGAATAATAAAATGGTTTCGCGCATGCAAAATGATTGGAATTCTCTGATGAACCGTGTTCAAAAAGACGATTCCGGAAATATCTTAAATCTAATTCAAATCAATGGAGTAAATGGCTCCAACCCGAAAGCAATCGGACTAAAATTAAACGAGATGAATGAAAATGTCCGAACCAACGAGGAATACAAAAAAATAGGAACGCTTTACGGTTTTAATATCCTTGTAAAAACAGAAGCCAGCATGAAAGATGGTTTTGATTTTAAGGAAAACCGTTTTTTTGTTGAAGGGGAAAGTAAAATCAAATACACCTACAACAATGGTCATATTGCCAAAGACCCAACACTTGCAGCCCTTAATTTCTTAAAAGCCCTGGAACGGATACCATCACTAATTGATAATCATAAAATGGTTGCGGAAAAAACGGCGAAAGACCTTCCTGTTTTAGAGGAAGTAGTAAATAGTTCCTGGAAAAAGGAAGACAAACTAAAACAGCTCAAATCGGAATTGTCGGCATTGGAAAGAAAAATCCAGCTTTCGTTGAGTGATAAACAACCTGAAAAGGGTGAAAATGAAAAGGTTCAATCAAATGGCAATCCGGTAATGGAACAGAGGATAAAAGTTGGTTGAATTCTTTTGTCGAAAAAAGAGAGGATTACCCCTCTCTAATTTCTCTTCCTATATACAAACTCCTGGCTGATAAACTTATGGACGTCAGATTCCAAATAATAGGTTTTTTGTTGGATGCGTTTGTAAGGAAGGATTCCTGAACTCCGGTAGCGTTGAAGCGTGCGTTTGCTCACTTTAAGCAATAAGCATAAATCCTGATTGTCAAGAAGGGTGTCGCCATTCAATTGATTTTTGGTATTGTTGAGTTTCTCAATTTTTTTGTTCAGCATCTCAATCCTTTCCAGAATTCGCTCCATCCAAGCTTCAAATGTATTTTTGTCTATGTACAGCATGATGTGGGATTTTAAAATTGTTTGTTACTATGGAGCATATATTTTTTACGGAAATCTTCCAGTGTTTTCGGGTCACTTGGGATTAACCTTTCCCGCAGGGATTCTTCGATATCCGACAATCGGTAAAGGCATTTTCCCCGCAGGATAGAATAACTGATCAGGTTATCCTTGCGGAGGCGTTGAAGTGTCCTTGTACTTATTTTTAGCAATTCAGCCAACTCATTACTGTCCAGCCAAATTTCCTTCTCCTCAATTGAAGCAGATGTTTCACATTTAGCGATGTATCCTGCTATTTTATCGATTTTACCAACAAGTTCGTGGTATGCTTTGCTTTCGAATGTTATCAATTCCATATTTCCTAAATTTTGTTTTAGCAAAAATGAGGCAATGGAAAATTCTTATTTGACAAGTTGTTACCAAGTTGGGTATGATTTTTTTTGCTGCAATTTCATATTGCAAAGATTATGAGTCAGTTGTGTTTATGTTTTTTGATCTGATTTTAAGGATAATACTCTTCGGATTTATTTCAGATAACTGAAATCTTCTCCTTTCACTTTGTGTTTTTAATTCCAAAGTGCTTTTTAATAAGTTATTTTTTGTACTTTTGAGGCCATAAGCTACAACAGAAAGTTCTATGACATTATGAGACATATTAGGAACAATTTGAATCGTTACTAATCCGTTACTTAACGAGATTAATTTGTTTGTAATATTCTGATAATCAGACGTAAATATTTTAAAATTCAAGTCCCGCCCCGGGTACCAATTGCGGGAATAGCTCAGTTGGTAGAGCACGACCTTGCCAAGGTCGGGGTCGCGAGTTCGAGTCTCGTTTCCCGCTCTCATTATAGCCTTTCGATATTTTATCGGAAGGCTTTTTTATTTGTTTCATAAATCCAATGAACATTATCTTCATCGGGTTCCCTGCCCGACTTCACTGTCAGGCTGGGAAGTCGCGCAAAGGGTACCAACTGCGGGAATAGCTCAGTTGGTAGTCCCGCCTGTGGCGGGATGCCAAGGTCGGGGTCGCGAGTTCGAGTCTCGTTTCCCGCTCTCATTATAGCCTTTCGATATTTTATCGGAAGGCTTTTTTATTTGTTTCATAAATCCAATGAACATTATCTTCATCGGGTTCCCTGCCCGACTTCACTGTCAGGCGGGAAGTCGCGCAAAGGGTACCAACTGCGGGAATAGCTCAGTTGGTAGTCCCGCCTGTGGCGGGATGCCAAGGTCGGGGTCGCGAGTTCGAGTCTCGTTTCCCGCTCTCATTATAGCCTTTCGATATTTTATCGGAAGGCTTTTTTATTTGTTTCATAAATCCAATGAACATTATCTTCATCGGGTTCCCTGCCCGACTTCACTGTCAGGCGGGAAGTCCCGCTCCGCTACTATTGCGGGAATAGCACTGTTGGTAGAACTTTTATCCTGGTATTTTCGTTCGTGTTATTCTTATTGGATTCCTGCACATTTTCTAAACTATTCACACTACTACAGGGCTGAATCTGAAATAATTTAAGTTTTATATAGAATTTACGGAAACAAAAACTACCTACAAGTCAGCAAAGGATAATATTAATTTGCATTTTTGCCAATATGGCAAAGGATAGCATTAGTAACTTTGCAGGTTTCAGAAAATCAATTCTTTTTAATTAAAAATGTCGTTTTTAAAATCGGTTAAATATTTACTCTTTCTACTGGTCTTCCAATCAACTTGTTATGGGCAAAAGCCTGGTTTACAACAAATCAATGTCGATGAATTAAAACGCCACCTTACTTTCTTATCATCTGACAGTTTGCAGGGAAGGGCGTTTGGAACACCGATTAAAGGATTGGATATTGCAGCCAGTTATCTGAAAACAAACGCAAAAAATATTGGACTTAAAAGCAGACGCTGATGATTATCTTCCAAATTGTTCCGATTGAATCTTCTAACCCTGATATTGACAATACATTTCTTGAAATAATAGATACAGGATTAAAAGTGATCTTTAAAACTGATTCAATAATAGGAATTCCCCAGAAAAGCGATTTTGATATTTCGAATGCTGAAATAGTATTTGCAGGTTTTGGTTATAAAGATCAAAAAACAGGATACGATGATTTTGATGGATTGAAACTAAGCGGAAAAGTTGCTATGTTTTCAATTGGTAAACCCATTTGGTTTCAAAATGATGAATTACCGCATTGGAATAATGAATTGGAAACAAGTAAAGTTATAGCGGCTTATAATGCGGGTGCTGTTGGGGTAATTTTAATCAATAGTCCGCTTGATACAGAAAACAATATATATAAGCGAATTCAAAAATGGATAAACCGGACTGATTTCAATTTGGAAACAACGGAAAAAAAGGGTTCTAAAAATCCCTTTATACTTACAACTTCATCTCAGGCCGACGCAATTTTTGGTAAAAAAGGAAAACTCAAAAACTTGCTTTCTAAAATTTCATCAGATAAAAAACCCAATTCTTTTATCATTGAAGGAATTCGGGTCAATATTAAAGTAAAATGCGAAAAAGAACATTTTCAAGGCAAAAATGTAATCGGTTTTGTTGAGGGAAGCGACCCAGTTTTGAAAAATGAATGTGTTGTTTTTATGGCACATTACGACCATTTGGGAATGGATGAAAATGGCGAAGTTTTTAATGGTGCCGATGACAACGGTTCAGGAACTGTAACACTTTTGGAAGTTGCCAAAGCATTTGCCGGTTTGGACAAAAAACCCAAACGAAGTATTGTTTTTTTATGGGTCACCGGTGAAGAAATTGGGATGCTTGGGTCACAATATTACACAGAACATCCTTTGTTTCCGCTGGAAAAAACAGTTGCATGCATAAACGTTGACATGGACGGGCGGGTTTTTGAACAGCGCGACACAGTTTGGAATAAATCGCCTAAAATGGTAAAAGGTTTTAACGGACTTTACACCTTGACAAACGACTTTTGGCCTGAATTAAAAAAGATAAACAGCGACAAATGCAAAACCCTCGGGTTGATTCCCGAATATTCGCTTCCTTCTAATTTTCTGCGCAGCAGTGACCACTTTTCGTTTCATAAAAACGGAGTGCCAATATTGAATTATGCCACTGGCTATCATGCAGATTATCATAAAGTTACCGATGATGTTTGGCGTATTAATTTCGACAAAATGAAGCAGGTTGCAAATCTTTGTTTTTTAGTTGGACTTGAAATTGCCAATCACAAAAAAATTAAATCCCCTGTAAAATAAAATATCAATCAGAAATCACATGAAACGATCTTGCAGAAATGCTTCACAATCAAGCATAATTAAAATAAGGGAATTAAATCCGATGCCCTTGAAAACTTTCAATTTTAATTGGATGAAATCAGGAATACTAATTGCCCTTCAAATAATTTCTTTTGTAATTGTTGGTTTTTCGCAGAAAAAGGAGTTGAAAACTATAACCGAAAATGAACTCAAAGCGCATTTGGAATTTATAGCCAGCGACTACATGCAAGGACGTGATTTTGGAACTCAAATCCCCGGATTGCAAATAACTGCAGAATACCTGAAATCACAGTGTTTGCAAATGGGATTGAAACCGGGAGGAGAAAATTTTACGCAATCAGTAAAAATGGAGGCCATTCAATCTGAAAAAGAAAATACATTTATCAAATTGAAAAGCACAAACGGTGAAACAATTTTTAAGAGTGATGAAATCCTCACATTCCCGGGTTCGCTTAAAAACGATACAATCAGTGCCAAAATAGTTTTTGCAGGATATGGATTTAAAAACACGGATAACGGATATAACGATTTTGACGGTGTCGACCTAAAAGATAAAGCAGTATTGATAATGACACGCAATCCTGAAATTGCCAACGACACCTTAAATAATGAAGATTTGACAAACCTGGAAATGGCAAAGCTGGTGCACATTGTTATGTCGGGAGCAAAGGCAATCATCTTCACTCCCGATCCGCTGAACAACGATAATACCTGGTTTGAGATGGTAAAAGATTATGCAATTCAGGGAACATGGCAGGTTGAAGGTTCAGTGCAGGAGAAGATGCCCGGAAATAATATTATCCTTGCCAATAACGAAACTGCAAATGAAATTTTGAGAGAAACCGGGAAAACACTTGAGGATATTCAACAGGAAATAAATACTGCCGGAAAACCTAATTCTTTTGAAATAGAGAATGTTACCACTGAAATTCAGGTAACAAAAAAATTAAAAGAGGTTTACGGTGAAAATATAATTGCGATTGTGGAGGGCAGTGACCCGGTTTTGAAAAATGAATGTGTTGTGCTGACAGCCCATTACGACCATGTTGGAATAAATGGAAAGGGCGAAATCAACAATGGCGCCGATGACAACGGGTCAGGGACTGTGGCATTACTCGAAGTAGCAGAAGCTTTTTCAGAAATGAAAAAGAAACCCAGGCGGAGTATTATTTTTGCATGGGTAACCGCAGAGGAAAAAGGGTTGGTAGGTTCTGAATATTATACAATGAATCCTGTTTTCCCGCTTGATAAAACTGTTGCAAATATCAATCTTGATATGGTTGGGCGCTCTGCAGAAAAGGAATTGGAAAAAGTTGAAAATACCCAAAAAAGTTTAGCCGGACCAAATGGGATCTACATTATTACAGGCGATAAAAATCCGGAACTAAAAGAAATCAGCAACAAAATCAGCAACAAGCTAGGCCTGGTTCCAAGCGATGCTTTAAGCGATGAGTTTATGAACAGCAGCGATCAGTACAATTTCTACAAAAACGGAATACCTGTCATTGGCGTTTCCACCGGACTTCATGAAGACTACCACCACCCTTCGATGACTTTGACAAAATTGATTACCACAAAATGAAACGCATTTGTGATTTTACTTTTTTGTTGGTGGATGAAATAGCCAATAAAAATTAAGCATTGGCGGTGAAAAGGTTTCAGGGATAATCACGTTTTATCAAACCCTGCCTGATTTGTAGTTCTTGAGAATTTAAAACGGTTTTATTGTCAACCTGTAATTCCCCGCATGTGGCATAACCCTGTAACGCTGCAATTGCCGGATTGCAGTGCCGCCAACACCTGTAACTTCAAAATCTACATTTAAAATAGTATTTGACGCTTCCTTTAACTGATATGAGTAAACTGCACGGTCAAGGTTGTCGGTTGTAAATTTGTGAAGACTGAAGTTCAGTAAATCATCTCCACTAATCATCAAACCTTTCCCGTCTGCATTCTGCACTTTCAGCCAGCGCACATCCGAACGGTTTCCATATTCCTGTGGAAAAATATACGGTACATACATTTCATTCGTATTAGAAAAATAGTGCCCCACTTTGGCACCCGTTTTTCTGTCGGGGTAGTTTTCAAACGGTCCGCGGCCATACCATTCAACATTGCTAAACTGCTTCGGAAGTTGAAACTGCATGCCAATTTTTTGTAACATATCCGGCATTGGGCCGTGGGGTATAATTTCCTGCTCCAGTTCTATGGTTCCGTCCGACATAAAAGTCCATATTTCTTTGCGCTGAAACCCTGAAACTCCAGTCCACCCATTCAATTTGGAGTTTGCCGGCTGACTGGTACAGGAAAAAGCTTTAATTCTGATTATAAGTTTTGAACCAGTATTTTGAATCATCTCAACTTCATCCACCTGCTGAACCAAATCACGCATCCCCAACGTTCGCAACTGGTTGTCGATACTGCGACCTAAACCTGGTGTAAAATTGCGATCCTGAAATTGCTGGCTCCCCCAGGGATCATTATCATTTGCAAGTGGTGCCCGCCACACATTAAAAACCGGTCCGCCTTCCAAATATTCTGTGTCATTGTATTTCAATGAATTAAAACTTCCGGTTTTCTTATCAATAATATATTCGAATTTTGCGCCTGAAATTGTCAACACTTTGTCATTTTCTGAAAAAGAAACTTTTTCTCTCAAATCTGTTTTTTCCATCTGTATAACAGGAGTTTGCACAGGCATTTCATCCCATGCAATTTCATGGCCCTTTTTTGCCCATTTTGTATCTTCTTTTAAAAGAAAAGAAACAGATAAGTATACATTCCGAACCACTTTCAATGGTTGGCATTCTGAAAGGGATTGAATCGATTGTTGTTTTTCCGGCAGGCAAATCGATTGTGAAAAAACCACGTTGAATCGTATCGCCATTTACGCTTACCTGCCACACACCTTGCAATTCGTTCAAATTTATAAATTGATGGCGGTTTGTAATTTTCACTTTACCATGTTCAACATCAATAGGTTCTATTTTTACTGGCTGCCCCGATTTTTTTATCTGGTATATTTCAGGCTGAATTTCCCTGTCAGGCCAAACAATCCCGTAAGTCCTGCCGCCCAAACCAACCGCATAAAAATCACTCTCCTTTTCATCATTCTCAAAATTAAGAGCAAGAACAGCATTTGTTGTATCGTTTTTCAAATCGTTAATTGAAACAGCTTTGTCAAATATTTTCACATCGTCGATAATCATTTTCGACAGTCGACCTGAATATTCTCCCTGATCTTGTGTTTCCGCTTCACGGCCAATACACAGCGGGAAAGGTGTAACATTGATTTTCCCGTTGAAGTTGGTTTGTGCTACAGGTTTTTCATCAATATAAAGCTGAAGTTTGTTTCCGTCATAAATTCCGGCAACATGGTGCCAGTTTTCATAAAAATCATTTCCCACTTTTGCTTTGGCCGAAATCCGTTTATCACTATATACATAAAATTCAAGCGTTTCAGGATTTTCCATGATAATTCCAAATTGATGTTTTCCTTTTGTGATAAAAGTGTTGGGTTGCGGAATCCTTGAAGGTTTTACCCAAAACCCAATGGAAAGCTTATTGCCCGAAATATCCAAACTTGGATCACGATAAAACTCCACCCAATCGTCATGACCTGAAAATTCAAGTCCACGACCATTTTTCCCTTCTGTAAAAACAGGTCTTCCCATAATTTGCCCGTCATTTTTGGCTGGCGACAAATCCCTGACAATCCAGCGTGGAGTTTTTACTCCCGGACTGATCCAGTCCCAAATGGCACCACCTGTTAATCGGGGATATTTCCAAATGTATTCCCAGTACTCATCGAGACCGCCCAAACCATTTCCTGTGGCAGCAAGATATTCATCCATAAACGAAGCCCGATTATCATTTTCGGGAAGTACTTTTCCTTCAGCCAGATTTTTATAATCAATAGGATTCCAGTAACGCGGCCCAACAATATCTTCAAAAGGAATATAAAAAGTGTTTCCACCGTACATCCACGCGGGTCGGCTTGGGTCGATTGCCTTCCCTGTTTTAATTACTTCGTTGATATTGAAACCGCTGCCTGATTCGTTTCCTGCGCTCCACACAATTACTGAAGGGTGATTCCGATCGCGATACACCAATTTCCGGCTGCGATCGCGGTACATTTCTGTCCATTTTGGGTCTTCCGACAAATATTCGTTCATGTGTGATTCATCGCCAACCTCATCAAAAATATATATTCCCAACTCATCCGCCATTTCTATGTATTCTGGCGTTGGCGGGTAATGGCAGGTACGCACACAGTTGATATTAAACTGCTTCATAATCACCAAATCTTTTCGGAGTGTTTCAAGTGGAACCGCCTGCCCGTGTTCCGGATCGTGCATGTGGCTGTTAACTCCATTCAATTTTACCGGAACCCCGTTAACCGTTAGAATTTTATTTTTGTATTCGACCTCGCGAAAACCTATTTTTTTTGTGAATGCTTCAAGTGTAGCCCCGTTTTTATCTTTCAGGTGAACAAGGAGTGTAAACAGATTGGGATGCTCAGCAGACCATTTTGGGGGATCTACAACCAGTGTTGAAATCGTTATTTTTCTTGATGAATCGGGAACTACATTGAAATTCATTGATTGTATTCCATCGCGTAAAATGGAACGTTCCTCAGAATCGAAAACGTCAATTTCGATAGCGCAAACCGCTGTATCGGAAAGTGCATTTTGAATGTCGGTTTCAACTACCAGCGTAGCATCTTCATAATTTTTGTCCAAATCTGTAACCACATAAAAATCCCGGATATACGTTTTGGGAAGTGCCAATAATTTCACATCCCTGTAAATGCCTGAAAGCCTCCACATATCCTGGTTTTCCAAATACGAACCATCACAAAAACGAATTACTTCAACAGCCAAATCATTTTCGCCCTTTTCAATAAACTGTGTGATATTGAACTCCGCAGGTTCGAACCCGCCCTGGTTATAGCCCACACGTTTGCCATTCACCCAAACATACGATGCTGATTTTATCCCTTCAAATCGAAGAATAATTTCTTTATCTGACCATGTTTTCGGTACAGTAAATTTGCATTTATAGCACCCGGTTGGATTATAATAATCAGGAATATTGGGCGGGTCGCTTTCAAAAGTAAGCTTTACATTTCTGAATTTTGGATAGTCGAAACCTTCCATTTGCCAGTTTGCCGGTACTTTTATTTCATCCCAATCTTTTACATCGTATTTTGGTTTCCAAAATTCTTCGGGAATCAAATCAGGTGTTTCAACCAGTTTGAATTTCCATTGACCGTTTAACAACTGGAAATTGTCGTTTTTGTTTACCCTATTCAATATAGCCGCATCTTTTGTCGAAAACGGAATGTGAAAAGCATGTGGCGCAGTTTGCCCTTTTTCAAAAACTGCAGGGTTTTCCCAATCGGTGGGAAGAAATTCAACCTCAACCTGTGAAAAAGTTTTAAGCGAAATCGAAAAAAATAAAACGATGAAAAGTAAAAACCGGCTCATTGTTGTTGGTTTTATTGTTTATCGCAAATCTAAAAAGAAAATGGGAATTTTCTTTGGGACATGGACTTTCCAAAGTCCGTGCAGGGACATGGACTTTCCAAGTCCATAATTCTTCAGAAACTTTGAGTTGGAAACTCAAAGTCCCAAATCAAATCCCTTTATTAAACTCCCCAAGATAATCGGTTGGGGTAAAACCTGTATGTTTTTTAAAGGTACGGTTAAAGTTGGAAAGGTTGTTGAAACCGCTTTCGAAAGAAATTTGTGAAATAGAAAGTTTACCATCGAAAATCAAGCGACAAGCGTATCCGATTCGCATATCATTAATATAACCGGAAAGCGATTTGCCTGTTTTCTCTTTAAAAAAACGGCAAAAAGCTGCAGGGTGCATATTGGCAATTTCTGCTACCTTGCCCAATTCAATTTTCCGCTGGTAATTTGTGTTTAAAAACTGCAATACTTTCGACAACCTTAAATCACTGAAATTATGCCCATTATGCTGATACAACTCTCCTGCCAGCAATTTGTACTCTTTGGTTTTTGCCAGTTCCTGCAACAGTTCCTGCAATAAAATTATTCGATCGAACCCGCTACTTTTTGATATTTTAACCAGCTTTTTTGATATTTTCTGTACAAAACCAGGGAAAAAACCTTATTCCCTTTGCTGCACGTTCAAAAAGTTCTCCAATAGAATGATATTCAGGATAACTGGCAATCTCCTCTTTTAAAAAGTTATAAGAAAACTGAATTACAATGTATTTTATCTTCAGGTTACCACCACTTTTCAAATAGATTTCATCGCTCCTCCAAAAATGGGGCAAGTTGCTACCAATAAAAGCCAAATCGCCGGAACTGAAATCTTCGATACTGTCGGCTACAAATCTTGTCCCGGTGCCTTCAATTACATATAAAATTTCAAGTTCAGGATGAAAATGCCATGGATAAGTAAAATATGGCATTTCCCGTATCTTAATTTTTACCGGCGATCGCCCGGGGAAGTCAATTTGTTCTTGCATTATTTTCATGATTCAATAATAGCAAAACAGTTAATAAAGTACAAACCATTGCAAAAAAAATACTGGTTAATTATACTTTAGAAGACTAAATTTGTGAGCAAACTTAAATCAATAACATGACAATCGACCAGTGGAACTTACTTCTAGATACTGTTCATGGGAAAATACCTGAAAAACCTGTTACCGCATTTATTATCGACAGTCCCTGGATTCCGGGTTGGGCAGAAGTTTCAACCTTGCAATTTTATTCTTCTGAAGAAATATGGTTTCAAACCAATAAAAAAGTAATCGAAACCTTTCCTGATATAATTTTCCTTCCCGGGTTTTGGTCGGAGTTTGGCATGTGCACCGAACCTTCGGCATTTGGGGCAAAATTGGTATGGAATGAATTCAACTTACCTCATGCCGATAAAATTCTAAGCGATGTTTCGCAAGCTGGTTCACTAAAAATACCAAACCCTAAAACCGACGGGCTTTTACCATTTATTATTCAGCGACTGGTAAATTATCAGAAACCAATGCAGGAAATGGGTCATGAAATTAAATTTGCCGTTGCCCGCGGACCATTAAATATTGCGTCATTTTTAATGGGTACAACCGAATTGATGATGGGTTTTATGATGGACCCTGAAAACAGCCACCGTTTGCTGGAAACTATTACACAGTTTTCGATTAACTGGATTCAACATCAAAAAGAAATGTTTCCCAGCATTGAAGGAATCCTTGTTTTAGATGATATTGTTGGTTTTATTGGCGATGATGAATGTAAAGAATATGCTGTACCCTATATCAAAAGAATTTTTGAAGCATTCGAATCGAAATTGAATTTTTTCCACAACGATGCACAGGGATTGGTTTCAACGCCCTATTTAAAAGAAATGGGTGTTCATCTTTTCAATTTTAGTTTTGAACATTCTATGAAAGAAATCAGAGAATTGGCCGGACCTGAAATTGCATTAATAGGAAACCTGCCTCCACGTGACGTGCTAGCAATGAAATCTCCTGATGTTGTGCGTGAAGAAACCAGGAAAATGGTAGAAGAATTTGGTGACAAAAACCGGGTAATCTGGTCGTGCGGTGGCGGTATGCCACCCGACGTAACCACTGAAAATATTTTGGCGTTTAAGGAAGTCATAGATGAAAAAGCCTAAGGCCCCTCCCAACCTCCCCAAAGGGGAGGAGAAAGGAAAGAAAATTGGATAAAAAATTATAAATGAAAAATATATATAATCTGAAACAGCCGTATGTGAGAAACAAAAAGTCCACTTTTGAGGGATTTAGGAGGCTTCTTTTTGTTGTGATACTTTTCACTCAACAACTTACTGCACAGCAAGTGGCAAAATTCAAAATTCAAATTGGGGAAGATCGGATAGACACTCCAGTTTCGGTTTCGCTTGATGATTTAAATTACAATACCGACAAAGGAAATCTTGCACTTTATGAAATTACTTCATCGGGTGAAAAAGCTGTTCCCAGTCAGCTTGAAACTGGTTATTCAGCCCGGCTTTGGTTTGTGTTGAATGGAGTTTCAGCAAAAAACACGGAACGACAATTTGTGTTGAAGCTCGAAGAAAAATCAACTGTTGATCAATCCAAAATCACGCTTACAAAGGATTACAGAGATATGAGTTTGGTGATGAACGACAAACCAATCCTGAGTTACCGTTATGCAGTTACTTATCCGCCCGAAGACATTGATCCGATTTTCAAACGGTCAGGATTTATTCATCCGCTATATTCTCCCGAAGGCGAGGTTTTAACACGCATTCAGGCACCCGACCATTACCATCATTACGGCATTTGGGGGCCGTGGACTCACACGCATATTGGCGACAGGCAGGTTGATTTCTGGAACCTGGGCGAAGGACAGGGAACAGTAAAATTCGCAGGATTTCTTACTGAAGAAGAAGGCGCAATTTACAGCGGGTTTGAAGCATTACAACAACACATTGATTTCGGCGCTAAAGGCGAAGATAAGGTTGCCATGAACGAAATACTGGATGTGCGGGCATGGAATATTGGCGAAGGAGTTTGGATGGTGGATTATACAACCTCAATTAACAGTCCGCTGGAAAATGGTATTTTGCTCGATGCCTACCGTTACGGCGGTGGAATTGGTTTCCGTGCTACCGAAAAATGGAAAAAAGACAATTGTACGGTTTTGACTTCCGATAATAAAACGAGGATCGATGCCGATGGTTCTTTTGCAAAATGGTGTGTCGTTGAAGGCGAATCGGCAACAAAAGAAGGCCGCTCAGGAATTCTGTTTCATGAGCCACCCGTCAAACCGGATGCACCCTGAACCGATGCGTGTTTGGCCGCTGGATGCAAATGCCGGTCGCGGCGACATGTATTTCGAGTTTGTCCCGATTCGTCATGAGGAGTGGAAACTTAAACCAAAACAGAATTATACTTTGAAATACAGAATGATTATATTCGATGGAAAAATTGAAGCAAAAACTGCTGAAATGTACTGGAATAGTTTTGCGGCAAATCCACAGATTGAAATGATAAAATGAAAATTAATGCCACAGATTCACAGATTTTTTATTCTCTAATCTGTGCATTTGTGGCGATCAATTACAAGAAAATGAATTCAATCTTTGATGATAAAAAGTATCCGCTGCAAAATGAAAGTTATGAGATAATTAGAATTTGTATGGAAGTTCATCGAATTTTAGGGAAAGGATTTCTGGAAATTGTTTATAAAGATGCACTTGAATACGAGTTCAATCAAATTGGGTTTAATTGTAAATTTTGGAGAAGATTCACTCAAAACAAATAGGATAATTCTTTAAACAATGAAACTGTAACGAAAAATAAAACGAATGCGACTGATTCACAGATTAATAATAAATAATCCACTTCTTTAAAAATCTGTGAATCTGTGGCAAGAAATAAGTATAGAATCTGCGGCAAAAAAAAATAGCAAATAGAATACAAATAATTTTAAAATTTATACTAATAAAATGAAGAAGATTGCAATAAGTTTTATGGCATTTTTGAGCGTGCTAATAGTAAATGCACAACTCAAAGAATTTGCCTGTACCCCGGAATGGGTGCAGAAAATAGAAAAAATTGCACCCGCGAAACCGGCAGTGCAACCAAAAAAGGAGAGAAAGATTTTGATATTCGACAAATTTACCGGCTTTAATCACTGGGTTATACCTCACGCTACTGCGGTAATTCGGGTGTTAGGAGAAAAAAGTGGTGCTTATACTGTCGATGTAACCAAAGACCTCTCATTTTTTGAAACCAAAACTTTAAAAAAGTATGATGCAGTTGTTTTAAACAACAATTGCTCGATTGGTCCACGCAGAAACCAAATTCTCGATATGCTGGATGAAGACAAAAGTTTGACTGAAGAACAAAAAATTAAAAAAGCTGCCGAACTCGAAAATAACCTCATCAATTATGTGAAAAAAGGAGGGGGATTAATGATTGTTCACGGGGCAATTGTGATGCAAAATAATTCGCTGTCATTTAGTACAATGGTTGGCGGCAGTTTTGATTATCACCCGCCACAGCAGGAAATTACACTTGAAATGGCAGAGCCAGGGCATCCGCTGCTTGCAGCTTTTGAAGGTAAACCATTTGTTCATGTTGACGAACCCTATTTATTTAACAATGCCTATATAGAAAAAAACTTCAGGCCGCTACTTTATATGGACACAGATAAACTTAACCAATAAACCAAAACCAATCGATGAAAAAATTAAGTATGTTTCGTGGATAAAAAGGTTTGGGAAAGGACATGTTTTTTATGTGTCGCCTTCGCACAATGCACAGAGTTACGAGGATGCACGATTGCTAAAATATTATCTTAATGGCGCCCAATATGTTCTTGGGGATTTGGAGTGTGATGATTCACCTGTAAAAAATTAAAAAATCAATAAATAAAAACATAAACAAAATACAACATGAAACGAAGAGTTTTCTTAAAAAATGCCACTGCAGCAACTGCCGGGGCAATTATTGTCCCAACCATAGTTCCATCATCAGTATTTGGCGCAAGCGCACCCAGTAACAAAATCAATATCGGACAGATTGGCTGTGGACGAATTGCCCGTACACATGATATGTATGAATTGTTAAAATACGATCAGGCTCGTTATATCGCGGTTTGTGATTTGGATAAAAACCGGCTTGAAGACGGGAAAAAACTTGTAGAAGATACCTACAACAAAAAAACGGGCAGCAACAATGCAGTAGATGTAAAAATGTATGGCGACTACAGGGAATTGCTTTTAAATAAAGACATTGATGCAGTGGCAATAAGTACACCCGACCACTGGCATTCGCAACCGGCAATAGAAGCGGCACTGGCAGGGAAAGACATTTACCTTCAAAAACCAACTTCATTGACAATTGCTGAAGGACGTTTACTAAGCGATATCGTTCACAAAACCGGGTCAATTCTGCAGGTTGGAACACAGCAACGTTCTTCAACTCAATTCAGAAGAGCAGCAGAATTGGTTCGCAATGGTAGAATTGGAAAAGTGCATACGGTAAAAATTGGTTTGCCCGGCGATCCTTCTGGTCCTCTTTTTGAAAAAATGCCCATTCCGGCTGCACTGAACTTTGATATGTGGCTGGGTTCAACACCTGAAATAGAATACACAGAACAACTTGTACACCCGCAAAAAGGGTATGACCGTCCGGGTTGGTTGCGCCACGAAAATTACGGCGCCGGAATGATTACAGGTTGGGGCCAACACCATTACGATTCGGCTGCATGGGGAATGGATACAGAATTTACCGGACCGATCTCAGTTGAATCAGTTGCTGAGTTTCCAAAATCCGGTAGCTGGAATGTTCATGGCGATTTTATGGTGAAACAGGAATATGCAAACGGAATTACTGTTTATACAAGCGGAGGTTTTCCCAACGGAATCCGCTACGAAGGAACTGACGGCTGGATTTTTGTAACCCGCGGCGACTACCGTGCAACACCTACTGATCCAATTCCTGCCGGTTCAACAAAAGCACTCGATGCAAGCAGCGAGGATATTTTAAAATCGGTTATCGGCGAAAATGAAATTCATTTGTATGTGAGTGAAGAACAACATGGCAACTGGCTCGATTGCATCAAATCGCGCAAAGCACCAATTTCTCCTGTTGAAATTGGCCACCGTGCATGTTCGGTTTGCCTTGTAAGTCACATTGCAATGCATGTTCCCGGCGTATTAAAGTGGAATCCCAATACCGAAAGATTTATCGATAATGATTTGGCCAACTCAATGCTTAGTCGTCCGCAACGCTATCCATATGGGACTGATTATGTAAAAAGATAATTGTAACTGTAGTTTATAAATTCCAAAAAACAAAAAAACAAATCTCAAATTAATATCAATAATCAAATTCAGGACATCCAAAACTTTTAAGAATCAGGTTTTGAAAATTGAAATTTTAAGAATTTGGTAATTATTTGTTTTTTGGAATTTGCTTTTTGGAATTTTTTCAATTCTGTTTATACGGCAGTGGACTGTGAAGTTTCATTTGCCGGTTAATCCATTCAATGCGCGTTTTTACATATGGTCCCGGATTGCGGGCATTCCATTTTATCGGGCTTGGGAATATCGCAACAATTGATGTTGCCTGATATTTGGTCAGTTCCGAAGCTTTTACATTGAAGTAAAATTTTGAAGCTGCTTCCGCGCCATAAATTCCGTTACCCATTTCTATGCTGTTCAGGTAAACTTCAAGAATTCTTTTTTTGCCCCAGATAAGTTCAATCAAACCTGTGAACCAAACTTCCAAACCTTTTCGCACCCAACTCCGCTGTGGCCATAGAAATACATTTTTTGCCGTTTGCTGCGAAATAGTACTTGCCCCGCGCAATTTCCCGTTCTTCTTTTTCGATTCGCTGATGGCCTTTTTCATGGCACCAAAATCAATCCCGTGGTGAGTGAAAAAATTCTGATCCTCGCTGCAAACCGCCGCCAGTTGCATATGCGGTGAAATATTTTTCATCGAAACCCAATCGTGTTTTAATTTTATCTCTTTTCCATTTATCAATTGCTGTCCTGTTCTGATCAACATTAATGGCGTAACCGGAACCGGAACCCATTTAAAAAGAATAACAAAAAAAAACGACAAGCCAACAAACCAAATTGCGATTTTAAAAAAAAGGCGGAACAAGCGTTTAATTATATCTTTCTTTTCTGGCTTTGTATTTTCTATGTCATTCATTTTCAAGTTTATTTCAACTACTTATTTGCTCTTGTAACATTACAGGAATATTTACAGCAAAGGAATGGAAAAATACCTTTCCATTCAAAACCAATTATAGAATGATGTGGACAATCATAAAAACTATACCATCAATGTTAAATCTAATCAGTTGCAAAAATAATATCAAATTTTGCAAAACCGGGACAATATTAATTCATCTGTATTATTTAGATTAGGCCTCTAAATATAAACGAAAAGCAAGACTAAATAATACTGGTTACTATAAGCTCAACTTTTCTGTGAAATAACTAAAATGAACTACTAATCAATAACAAACAACTTAAATTATGAAAGGAAAATTTAACTAATTTTTCCAACTGTTTTTTCACACAATAAAAGGACGCATCTTAAATTGCGCCTGTTCAAAAACAGTACAGGTTCGATTTGAAAAATATTCAAAATCAATTTATTTTTTTTAACCTATTAAATTTTAATTATGCGAAAACTACTATTTCTCGTGATGGTGTTCGTTGTTACTATCAGTAGTACAATGGCACAAAAAACGGTTACAGGAACTGTAACTGCTGAAGATGCACCGCTACCTGGGGTAACGGTGGTGGTTAAAGGAACAACCATTGGGACAGTTACCAATATCGATGGTAATTACACACTTAATGTTCCGGCAAATGCTAAAACTCTTGTGTATTCTTTTATTGGGATGAAAACACAGGAAATCGAAATTGGTACCCAAAACACAATCAATGTTGTTTTAATGCCCGATGTAATTGGGTTGGAAGAAGTTGTTGCAATCGGGTACGGAACCATGAAAAAAAGTGACCTTACCGGAGCAGTTGCGAGGGTGTCATTTGATGATAAATCGCTTCAGTCAAATATGAACATCTTACAAACCTTGTCAGGGGCATCGGCAGGAATTAACGTTCAACAAACTGGTGCAGCAGGGGGAGATCCTGATTTTTCAATCAGGGGAAAAACCTCTTTGTCTGCCTCCGACAAACCTTTGATCGTTCTGGATGGAATTATCTACAACGGTGCCATTGCCGATATTAATGTTAGTGACGTTAAATCAGTTGACATATTAAAGGATGCCAGTGCTGCAGCCGTTTACGGTTCGAGATCGGCAAATGGGGTAATTTTAATTACAACTAAACAGGGAAATAGCGAAAAACCTCAGGTAAACTTTAATATGTATTACGGTTTCCAAAACATTACCAACACACCAATGAAGGTGATGAATGCAGAGCAGTATGCAATAAGGTTAACTGACTATTACTACCAGCAAGATTTATACACCTGGTATAAAAAACATCCTACAAGTGATGCAGGTAAACCGGTAAGACCAGACATAACAGATAGAAATGTTGTTGCTACAACGCTTCGTACGCAAGAAGAGAAAGACAACTATCTTGCGGGAAATGAAATTAACTGGGTTGACGAAGTTATGCAAAGGGCTCCGATACAAAACTATAACCTCAGCTATTCGGGAAAAACAAAAGGTACCAACTACTATGTATCAGGATCATACGCCAATGAAGAAGGAGTATTGAAAAATGATAAATTTTCGAGATTTACCTTACGTTCAAATATTGAAAGCGAAATTAGTGAATGGCTTACTTTAGGAGTAAATACAGCCTATTCTTACCGCGACTATTCAGGTTTATCAGAAGATCTCGACGGTAACACAATTCTCGCAGATGCAAGAAATGCCAGCCCGCTTGCAGATAATAAAATAGGCCAACCCGATTACGACATGTTCTTAACAGGTGAAGCGTATATGCCATACCCCCTGGTTAATCTTTATGCTGATAACAGCGACATCAGAAACAACCTGTTTATGGTAGGTAGCGCACAAATAAAACTCCCATGGATAGAGGGATTAAGTTTAGATATTAACTACTCAAATACCTATGAAACCAGGAATAATTTTTCCTTTTGGCCATCTACCCACCCCGATGGCTCTGGGAACAATGGCAGAGGCCGTAAGGACCATATTGAACAAAGAAGCTGGATTCAAAATAACATCGCAAACTACTTGCGCAATTTTGGCGACCATAATGTAAATGCAACTTTCCTCTACAGTCGTGAACATTCGCAGCAAAACACTTCGCGTTTGGAAGCACAAGGATTTGAGAATCAGGGCTTAGGATACAACGGACTTGGACTGGGAACCATATCCACCGTGTCAACCACAGCAAATGGTGGTACCTGGGAAGAAGATGGGATATCATACATGGGAAGAATTAGCTACTCCTTTAAAAACCGTTACTACCTGACAGGTACTGTAAGGCGAGATGGGTACTCAGGCTTTGGGGCAAACAATAAATTTGCCAATTTCCCATCCGTGTCCTTGGGATGGGTACTTTCTGAAGAGTCTTTTACCAGTGGTGCAAATTTCCCATATCTAAAAATACGCGCATCATATGGTATAAATGGAAACCAGGGGCTGGGCCGATATAAAAGTTTCTCAACAATGGATACACGCTCATACATTTATGGCGCTGAAACAAGTATTGGTGTTTATCCAAGTGGTAGTCTCGGTAATGATGACTTAAAATGGGAAAAAACAGCATCACTGAATTTTGGGGTCGATTTTGCATTCATGGATCAAAGAATATCAGGTTCTTTGGATTTATATAATGCAAATACAACAGATGTTCTTGTGCAGAGGGCTTTACCTCCTACAGCAGGATATGAAAATGTTTTCACTAACATTGGAGGAATCAACAACAAAGGGGTTGAACTAATGTTAAACACTAACAACGTGCAACGACATGATTTTAATTGGACCTCAAACTTCACCTTCAGTTTGAACCGAAATAAAATTACGAAACTTTATGGAGGTGAAAACGATGCAGATATTGGAAACGAATGGTTTGTGGGTGAATCAATTAGCGCACAATATGATTATGAAATGGCGGGAGGTCTTTGGACTGAAGAAGAACTTTATAGCGGGCAAACCCTCGCTGGATGGTATCCGGGGCAATTTAAATATGTCGATCAGAATAATGATGGTGTAATCGAATCAACAAACGACAGGAAAGTAATTGGCTACGAAGACCCAAATTTCCGGTTCAGTATCAACAACTCAATGACGTACAAAAATTTCACCTTAAATTTCCTTTTAAACTCAATAACCGGAGGAAATGGTTATTACATAATGGAAAATGCCGGTGTTCTTAACACGAAGTGGAGATCCGATGATGTATATCGTACAAACATGTCGGCAGTGCGCCCATACTGGACTCCGGATAACGGAGTAAACAATGCAACCGGTATTTACAATTCTCCTGCTGTTTCAAGTGGAATTTATGAAAGCAGGGGTTTTATCAGGCTCCAGGATCTTTCTTTGTCATATAAATTCGATAATTCGGTGATAAACCGATTGAAACTAAATAATTTACAAGTGTACGTTTCAGGTAAAAATTTATATACCTGGACAAAATGGTCGGGTTGGGATCCTGAAACAGGCACAAGTAATACCCCATTAATGCGAAGTTTTACAGTTGGGCTAAAACTTGCGTTATAATTAGTTAAGGAGATTAGAAACCTATAAATTTAAAAAAATGAAACAAAAAATATTTAGAATAATCAGAACTTACATTTTAGCAGTATTGATTATTCCATTGATTGGGATATCATGCGATAGCGATAAAATATTGGAAGAGACACCGTTAGATTTTTTAGCACCTAAAAATGCATACAGCAGTGTAGCCGGAGCGCGACAAGGAATTTCAGGACTTCATGCTTATACTCGTGAATTTATTTTCCGTGATGCAGCGTCACAAGAATATTTTGCATGGAGAAGAGGATTGAGCACTGATATAGCTTATCATGGAGAAGATCCTGCCAGTACTAAATTTCCCTGCGATTTTGTCTCCTTCTTTACTCCTACCAATTATATAAGTCGTGATTCCTGGACACGTAACTATAAATTGATTCAAAATGCCAATGTGTTAATTGCAGCCATAGATGCATCTGATCCTGAAATGTGGGAAAATGAAAATCAACAAGATGCATATAAGGCTGAAGCCATGTTTTTCAGGGCTTATGCATATCGGGAGTTAGTATCGTCATTTGGTGATGTGCCAATTGTAAACGAAGTGATAAATGCACCTAAAACTGACTTTGTAAGGGCTCCTGTTGCCGATGTTTATGCTGCTATGGAAAGCGACCTGAAGTTTGGCACTACCAATCTTCCTGTGCGCGGAGAAGAAGAGGATCCGGGCAGGATTACCCAAGGGGCAGCATGGCACTTTTTAGCAGAAACCTATTTGGCAGAAGGAAAAAACCAGGAGGCTGTAGATGCTGCCAGCCATGTGATAAACGACTATGGATATGCAATTATGACCGAACGTTTTGGAAGTACTATTGATGCCTTTGGAAGCGGTGATGTATACCTCGATATACACGCTTATGGGAACCAAAATCTTCCGGAAAACACAGAAGCTATTTGGGTAGTGCAATACGAACCCTTACTTGAAGGTGGTTCTAACACTCTTGGAGAAAGGGGATTTGGCTGTGCTTATTACAGGATGGGAAATACGCCCGATGGGAAAAAGTCATTTTTGGGTGAATTGTATAATGGTTCTTACACCGGATATTCCGACACCCTTGGTCGCCCGGTTGCATGGATAAGACCTACATGGTACTCTGAAAATATAATCTGGCAAAGCGATTGGGACAACGACTATAGAAATGCAAAACATCAGATTAAACGAGATTTCTTTTGGGACAATCCGGAATCGTCCTTTTACAAACAAAAGGTTGACTTTAGCCTTTATCCTGCCAGTGCGGGAAGGGATCCAATTAAAGATACCTGCCAGTATATTTATCCATATTTTATGAAATTTGCAGATCCGTTGAACCACTTTACTGATCCTGGCCGGTCAGGAGGAGGTAACAACCATAAAGACAATTATGGATTGCGTCTGGCCGAAACCTATTTATTGCGCGCTGAAGCATATATTAATCTGGGGCAGAAAGATAAAGCGGCACAGGATATTAACGTAATCAGAGAACGTTCGAATGCTTCACCAATAACAGCGGCAGAGGCTACAATTGATTTCATGCTCGACGAACGCGTAAGGGAACTTTGGGGTGAAGAACAAAGACAAATAACCTTGCGCCGCACCGGGAAACTGATTGAAAGGATTAAAAAATTCAATAATAATCCGAAATTTCCGGGACTAAACGTGCAGGATTATCATGTTCTGTTACCAATCCCACAAAGTCAAATCGACCTTAACATTGATGCTGATTTTCCTCAAAATCCGGGATATAAATAATCTGCAAGAAATAAATTATCAGAGAATTTAATATAGTGAAAATAGGAATAGGGAGATTTTTCTCCTTGTTCCTATTTTAGTAATGTTGTTTAGTTAGATAAAATTAAAAAGCGTCATTTGGCAACGGGAGGCGCTTTTTTCTATTGGTAGAATGGTGAAATCATTAAATTTACAGCAGAATGAACAATAAAACTAATATCGTTTCTAAAAGACCAATTTCGGTTGGATAATTGTTGCTCTGAAGCGCTTAGAGAAATTGGATAAAAGTATTGAATTAGGTAATTAGTAGATATGAGTAATTTTTCAATAAACATTTGATGCCTCTGGCATCCAGTGTTTTTCATTACATAAATAATTAAATATTTACCAAAATCATGAACAATCAAAACAACACCCGCCGCGACTTTCTGAAAAAATCGACGGCATTTGCAGCAGGAGCAATGATTATTCCGACTATTGTTCCGTCAAATGTATTTGGGAAAACTGCTCCTAGTAATCAAATTAATGTTGGAATGATTGCAACCGGTCGGCAGGCGGTTAATGCAAATCTGAAAAATGGTTTTTTGAAATTGGATAAATGTCGTGTAATTGCCATAAACGATGTCGATTCATGGCGGATGGCCAACGCTGAAAAAATAATTAATAATTCCTATTCAAAGGCAGGTAAAAGCTATTCGGGCGTTAAAAAGTACGATGATTACCGCGATCTGATTGCCAATAAAGATGTGGATGCAGTAATGGTTTCCACCCCCGACCACTGGCATGCCCCGGCAACCATTGCAGCGGCCCTGGCAGGCAAACATGTTTCGATGGAAAAAGCGTTTACTCTTGCACCAGCGTGGGGAAAAGCAGTAGTTGAAGCTGTTAAGGAAAAAGGTGTTACCGGCCGGTTAGACAGTGAGTTTCGTTCAATCCGTGAAATGAACCGCGCTGTGGAATTGGTACATAACAAAGTTATCGGCGATTTGGTGGAAGTGGAAGTTGGTGTTCCCGGTGAGTTGAATGGCAGTGCTCTTGGTCCCCAACCTACTATGCCCGTTCCAAAAGAACTGAATTACGACATGTGGCTGGGGCCGGCGTTTCCGGCACCTTACACCATGCAACGGGTACACGAACCTGGCACTATTGAATCGCGTCCGGGCTGGCTACGCATTTCAAATTATTGCAACGGAATGATTACCAACTGGGGAGCCCACCTGAATGACATTGCGCTTTGGGGAATGAAAAAAGAGTACGAAAATCCGGTAACTATTGAGGGGAATGGAAATTTTGACAAGGGAATCTGGAATACTATTAGTGCCTTCAATGTAAATTACACGTTTTCCGACGGAATGAAACTGAAATACAAAATTGATGTTCCGTTTGTGAAATTTATTGGAAAAGACGGATGGGTTCGGGTTGAATATCCCGATAAATTAACGGCCAGCAACGATTCCATTCTGAAATTCGAACCGGGTAAAAACGATGTTTTGCTGAAAGACACCCTCACTGATAAAGCCGATTTTTTAAGAGGAATTGAAACCGGGAAACCAACCCTTGAACCACTTGAAGTTGGGTACAATGTTTATCTTTTAACCATGATGGGGCTCATTTCAATTACCCTGGGTTCGAAACTGACCTGGGATCAGAAAGCCGGGCAATTTGTAAACGATAATGCAGCCAATGCAATGCTTTCCCATCCGTTCCGCGAAAAATGGATAGATAAGAATGTGTTTGACTGGATGAATAAATTTCAGGAATATGATTTAAAATAAAGTCAAATGAAAAAATTACTATTAGCTGCACTTATCATCCTGTTTTTTGGATGTACATCTTCTCAAAAAAAAGAACTTGATAATACCTTCTATGCATTTAATAATTCGATGCGAATGCCAAATGCTCCCGAAGGGATGGATGCACAGGCTCAATTGATTAAAAGACTTGGCTTTGACGGGTTTTCGGGCCATACCAATGACGATTATTTTCCGCGTAGAGCTGCGCTAGATAAGACAGGACTTAAAATGCCCGAAATTTACTGGGGAATTGAAATGGACAGCATTGGTCAAATTGCTTACAAAGAAGAATTGAAGGAGATAATTAAAGATTCGGAGGATCGTAATTTAGTTGTTGCACTTTTTTCGAATGTAAAATACTTCATGAACAATAAAGAAGAGGGCGATCCGCTTCTTGCCAAAGCCATTGGTGAACTGGCAGATTTTGCAGCGCCTTATGGAGTTAAAATTGCCATTTATCCCCATTTCGGAAACTATTGCGAAACACTGGAACACTCAGTTCGCATGGCAAAAATGACAAACCGCCCAAATGTTGGCGCCATTTTTAATACTTGCCATTTACTTAAGGTTGAAGGAGAAGAAGGATGGGAACATAAGCTGATTGATGCTTTGCCTTATTTATATATGATTTCTATAAATGGTGCAGATTCAGGAAATACCAAAGAGATGAACTGGGATAAGCTAATTCAGCCGCTGGGAGAAGGTACATTTGATACCTGGAAGCTGGTGAAACTGGCAAAAGACAACGGGTACGAAGGACTGTTCGGACTTCAGTGTTATGATATTAAACAAGACTGTGAAGTGGCACTAACAAAATCAATAAACACATGGAACGCATACAAAAAGCGTTATGAAAGTGGAAAGTAAGTTAAAACTGATTTGTATGTATGGGGAATCGGAGGTCTACATGCTACATCGTATTTGAAGTATGGCATATGGGACTACCCAAAACATCAGCGCCATAATTCAACCAACCGAATGACAATGGAACAATTGGTGTACAACCATCCAAACCTTAAAGCTGACGGAGATCCATGGTATGGTAAAAACATGCAGAAATATGGCGCTGATGGCGGTATTCTTTGCACCGATACAATAAGAAGCTGGTTCAACTGGCCTCACTATAAATTGTATGTTGCCGATCCATCGGCTTCTCAAGCTGCTGGTGGATATGCTGATTGGTATGCTTACCGTTTGGCAGAAACTTATTTGTTGCGTGCTGAAGCATACTGGTGGAAAGGAAATTACGCTACTGCAACTGCCGATGTAAATGCAGTCCGCACCAGGGCAGGTTGCGATCCTTATTCTACAGTTGACATTGGTACAATCCTCGATGAACGTGCCCGTGAATTGTATTGCGAAGAGTTCCGTAATGTTGAACTTACCCGCATGGCTTTTATTTTTGCAAAAACCGGAAAAGCTGATTATAAGGGCTGGAACATACAGCATGAACAACTTTGAACAAAAGAATTTCTGGTATGACAGGATTATGGATAAAAACGTATTCTATCGGGAACAAATCAGGGCGCCTCATTACAACTACAAAATCGCGCCCCACATTGTAATCTGGCCTGTACCAGCAGATGCAATAAATGCCAACAGTCTTGGCCACATCAATCAAAATAAAGGCTATCCTGGTGCTGAAAGCAATATTCCACCATTAACATGGAAAGATGGTGAGGGGGAAGGAATCATAGAATAGTTTTAGTTAGAAATACTAAGTTTGGTAAAGTTAAAGAAGCGCCATCCTGAAAACGGGTGGCGCTTTAATTTTATAATTATTTAATTGTGCTTATATATAATCCCTGATAAAACTATCTGTTAATTATTTTTGAGTTATCCTGTTTCAACTGAATTTTGTTCAAAGACAGACAAATTCTGCTTTTTCACCTGAACATTTTAGCCTGAACATTTTATGCATCTTAAACCTGAAAACCAAAATATCAAAAAAATGTTAAAAAACATTTCAACAGAATGATTGCGTTTTAATAATTTTAATTTATTTTTAAGTCCGTTTACGTTAACGAAAAATTTATTTAAGTATAATTTAACATTCTATCGAACATGAAATTTATATTATTTTCAGTTTTTACATTTATCATTTCTGCTGCTTGTTTTGCCGGAAATCAAAAAGTTGAGTTTAAAAACGACAAGAGCAATAATAAAGTGGAAGTATATATTGATGGTAAATTTTTTACCGCCTTTATTTATCCCGATGACATGGAAAAGCAAACACTTTATCCGATAGTGAGTGCCTCCGGTAAGACCATAACACGCGGTTACCCAATGAACCCACGGCCATTTGAGCGTACAGATCATCCTCATCATGTAGGTTTGTGGCTGAACTTTGGCGATGTTAACGGACTTGATTTCTGGAACAATTCATTTGCGATTAAACCCGAAGACAAACCGAAATATGGTTCCATTAAGTTCAAAAAAATAGTTTCCGAAAATCCAAAAAAAGGAGAACTGGTTACTAGTTCTGAATGGGTGGACAATGATGGCAATGTACTGTTAAACGAGGAAACCACATTCATTTTTTCGGGAGATGAAAACCTTCGCACTATTAAAAGGACGAGTAAACTGACTGCTGTGAAAGAGGTAACTTTTAACGGAAACAAGGAAGGCCTGATTGGAATGCGGCTCGACCGTGCCTTTGAAGAACCTTCAAACAAACCCGAGAAATTTTTGGACGCCAATGGTATTGTTACAGAAGTACCACTGATGAACAACGAAGGGGTAAATGGGGTTTACCGCAATGCCGATGGAGTAAAGGGCGGCGATGTTTGGGGGAAAAGAAGCCCATGGGTTGCGCTGCGTGCAGATAAAGAAGGCGAGATAATAACCATTGTAATCATTGACAATAAAAATAATGTAAATTATCCGGCCTGGTCACATGCCCGCGGTTACGGATTGTTTGCCACAAATAACCTGGGCGGACAAAGTTTCGATAAAAATGCCGATCCGGTAAAAGTTGATTTAAAACCCGGGCAACAAATTGTGTTTAAACATGAAATTGTAATTGGCGGCGATTTGACAGATGAAGAAATTAATAAAATGGCAAAAAGCTTTCAATAAACTATTAACTAATAACTAAACAAAACATAAATGCCTATGTAACAAAGCAATTCATTGGGGAATCATTCCTCAGAAAAAAGTTATCACTACTTTTTTTAATCAAACATTTTTAAATCTTTAACTAAAACGTATGAAAAAAAAGACAACACATTGTTCTTTGCTTAAAGGGTATATGCTACCCTTTGCAAAGTCAATTTTGATTGGGATTTTTATCATTTCCCAACTTGGGGCTATCGCCCAGCAAGATCACAAAACTGTAACCGGAACTATCGTTGGAGAAGATGGTAAGCCAATTCCCGGTGTAACAATTATTGAAAAAGGAACCACCACAGGAACAGTAAGCGATGTTGATGGTAATTTTACGATTAGTGTTCCGGCTAAGGCTACCCTCCAGTTTTCATTTGTTGGATTAAGAACACAGGAAATTGTTGTTGGAGACCAAACCACCATAAAAGTTACCATGATGACCGACGCGATTGGTTTGGATGAGGTGGTTGCGATTGGTTATGGTACTGCCAAGAAAAAAGACCTTACAGGTGCAGTATCATCAGTGAATGCAGAGCAGATGCTCAAGTACCAGCCGGCCAACGTGCAGGATATGCTTCGTTCGTCTGTTCCCGGTTTAAAAGTAGGCTATAGTACCAATGCTAAAAACTCACCTGGTTTTGAGATTCGTGGTGACAATACCATTAAGGCTGATGTTAATGATGATATTGATGAGGAAGCTATTGCCAACGCACCTCTGATAGTGCTTGATGGTGTAATTTTTAACGGGGATATCGCTGAAATTAATGTAAACGACATTGAAACTGTTGATGTGTTAAAGGATGCCAGCGCAGCGGCAATCTACGGTTCGCGTGCATCAAACGGGGTAATTGTATTTACCACGAAAAAAGGTGCAACAGGAAAACCCGTCATTTCGGCAAGTGTAAAGACGGGATTAGTCACGCGCGGCAAACATCTGGAAGCATTCAAAGCAGGGGACGAAGTTATGACCTGGCTGACTGATGTATTTGAATCCATTAACAGCTTAAGCGCGAATCCCTGGTCAAAATTTGAAAAATACGAAAATGTACCTTCTCAGTACCAGCCCGACTGGCTTACAGCCAGTGGTATCCCCGGGGCTACCGATCCTACTGCCATTACCACAGCATGGCTGAATACCCTTGGATTTGATCCCACCGAAACGGAAAATTACCTTAAGGGCAGGGAATTCAGCTGGGATGAATTAATGTTCCACACCGGCATCCGCCAAAATTACGATGTGAGCGTATCAGGCCGGAGTAATTATGTATCCTATTACTGGTCAATGGGTTATGAGGACAGTGAGTCGGTTCAGGTAGGAGAAAGTTTTTCACAGATTACTTCCCGGTTAAACCTGGATGTACAGGCAACGAGTTTTCTGAACGTGGGACTTAATGCCAACTTTGCTTACCAGGATGAAGGAGATGAACCCATCGATAACGATGGTTACAATTCCTCTTCACCCTATGATTCGCCGTGGGAAAATATAGTTTATAATGAGAATATCCCAACCATCGGTAGGTTACCGAACCGTTACCCGCGTGAATATCTGAAAACTGTCGGGTCCGGTTCAAATCGTGGTAACCCGTTCCTGAACCCGGCATACATAACACGTAAGTATGACCGTTACAGGATATTCCCGACCATATATGCGAAACTGACTTTGCCGTTTGGTATTACATTAACATCAAGATATACAACACGCTTTGATTTCAGGCAAAGATTGTATTACGAAGACAGCGCCAACCCGACATGGACTCACGGCGGTTATGCCAGGAGACAAAACGACCGGACCTCAGAATACCAGTTGGATAATATCTTAAACTGGGGCAAGGACTTTGGCGAGCACCGCTTTGATGTAACGGGCCTTTTGAACCGGGAACAGAACAATACATGGTACACTCAGGCTACAGCTTTGAAAATGTCACCGACAGAAGCCCTCGGGTACCATGCCCTGGCTTTTGGTCTTGTCCCGACGGCTACATCCACCGATGAAATCGTCACCAGGGACGCTTTAATGGGTCGTATCAATTATTCATATGGCAATCGCTACAATTTGTCGGTTTCTATGCGCCAGGACGGGTATTCACGCTTCGGTGCGAACAAAAAACATGCGACTTTCCCTTCAGTATCAGCAGCATGGAACCTGAGCAACGAAGGTTTTATGGCTGACCGCCCCGATTGGTTAACCTTCCTGAAACTACGCGCAAGTTGGGGTGTAAACGGGAACAGTAGCGGGATAGGCTCGTATGCAGCGTATGCAACGTTAAGCCAGAACAAATACCTGAATTACAACAATGGTTATATTATTGCACCTTACCTGTACATCAACCGGATGGCCAACCCGAACCTGGCATGGGAGAAAAACCAGGCCTACAACCTTGGAATCGACTATGGTCTCTGGGACGGAAAAGTCAGGGGCTCGATAGATGTTTATTCATCGAAAACCAATGACATGCTCCTGGATAAGAAACTCCCGATATTAACCGGTTTTAGCCAGATAACCACCAACGTGGGAAGTTTACAAAATGGCGGTGTGGATTTATCACTTAACACAGTAAATATCGAAAATAACAATTTCCGTTGGACCAGTAACTTTAATTTAAGCTACAGCACGAATAAGATTGTATCGCTGACAGGTGAAAAAATAGAAATGATAGATGCGAATGGCAATACGGTCTTAAAAGAGCCTGACGATATATCCAACGGCTGGTTTATTGGGGAAAACAAGGATGTTATCTGGGATTGGGAGCTTGATGGTATTTACCAGTTAGGTGAAGAAACCGAAGCAGCCAAGTATGGTTTGTATCCCGGGGACTTTAAATATGTGGATCAGAATGGAGATGGAAAAATTAATGTTGATGACAGGAAATTCCAGGGACTAACCTCTCCGCCTTGGTACATGACTTTGACCAATGATTTTGAATACAAAGGATTTGATCTGGGTGTTATCCTGCTGGCCAAACTGGGTTATTACGGTGGAACCACTCAGCCGTTTAACAACGCCCAGTCATACATTAAAAACCACAACTGGTATAATTTGCCTTACTGGACACCCAACAACCAGATCAACACAGCAGCAAGGATAAATTCAATCAACCTTGCAAGCGCCACGGTATGGCAGTCGAAGGACTACCTCCGTATTCAGAACATCTCGCTGGGATATACCATCCCGACAGATATACTGGAAAGTATAAAAGTGACAAGGGCCCGTATAGCTTTTACAGTTGATAATGCGGCTGTGTTTACGAAATGGATTGAGGGAGACCCGGAATCTACAAGAGAGATGCCAAGGGTTTTTTCCTTTAGCGTGAACTTTTCATTGTGATAAGTAAAGAAAGTTTAACTGAAAAAAAGATAGAAATGAAAAAAATAAAGAATATAGCAGGACTGGTTCTAGCCTTATTGTTGGTATTTAACATGTCATGTAATGATAACTTTCTTGATCAAAAACCGTTATCGACATTAAGTCCGGAAAATACATTTGTTGATGCCACCGGTTTGCAAACGGCCGTTGATGCATCGTTAAAAGGGATTTTTAATCAGTGGAATGGTGATAGCGGAGACCTGCAGTTTGACGCTTCGATGGGCGATAACATAACAACTGGCAAAACGGATAATCCCAGTATGCCATCTGTTGACATGAGGCTTTATTGCACCCCGCAGACTGACTACACTGGTGAGATGCGCGGTATGCGTCGCATTTACGACCAGGATTATCAACAGATAAAGAATGCGAACACGGTAATCGATAACATTGATATCCCGGACTGGGCCGGTGGGGCAAATGATCCGGAAAGGAACGATTTGCTTGGAAGGGCCTATTTCTGCCGTGCCTTTTTCTACCTCCAGCTGACCATGGGTTATGGAAACGTAGCTTTCCCCTTAAACGTGGTAACTGAAGCAAAGCAGGATTTTAAAGCGTTTCACATGCAGGGTATCTTTGACCAGATGATCACCGACCTGGAATGGGCGGAACAATGGGTAAAACCCAAGAGCCAACTTCCTATTGGACAGCCTCCGGTAGATGCCGTTAGGATTATTCTGGCCAAATACTACATGATGAACCTTCGTTTTTCGGATGCAGAAAAAATGATGGACAAGGTAATCAACGGCGGAGAGTCGCGTTTGTTTACCCAGGCCGATGTTGATGCATCGGGCGTAAAAACGGTGATGGTAGGCAACAACTACAATCCAAATAACGGCGAGTTGCTGGATGGGTTTGATTGTGAGCAGACTGCCGACCCGGTAAATTTACTGTTCTCTGAAGAAAACAGCCAGAAGATGGATAACCCTGAAGGTATTTTCACCATTGTAAACCAACCGTTTATCGATGGAAGCCAGGGTAGGTCAGCCCGTGCCCGGGCATGGGGTCCTAACATTGTAAGTACCAACAAGGGTATAAAAGCTCCGCCCACGGGTACAATAACCGGGATGAATACTGATCAGGATACAAAATCGAAACAGATGATGAAGTTTGGCCGTGGCCAGGGATTTACACGCACAACCAATTACGGGCAATATGAACTCTGGCAGTTTAAAGGAGGAGAAATGGACAACCAGGATTACCGTCATAAAAGAGGGAACTGGTTAGACATGGATATGTTTGTTTATGACGGCCCGGCTGTGAAAAAAGATGCTGAGGCGAGCGCATGGTTTGGCAAACCGGCAATGCTCTGGTATAATGGTGTATTGTTGTGTGAAGATTCCATCCGTTGCTGGTTTGGTTACCCGTTATACAAAATGTTTGCACATAATTATGAGGAACAGGTAAATCGCCAGGATGGTGGCAAACAGAGTATGTATATTTTGCGTGTGGCACATGCCTACCTTCTAAGGGCCGAAGCCCGTTTCTGGCAAGACAAATTCGCTGGCGCAGCCGATGATTTGAATGTCATCCGTGAACGTGCCAATGCCAAGGAGATGTATACTGCCGGAGATTTACAGACTATGGGAATCGGGGCAATACTGGATGAACGTGCCCGTGAATTGTATGCCGAAGAATACCGCCACCAGGAACTGGTGCGCATTTCAGTAATCTTTGCCAAATCAGGAAAACCATGCTACAATGGAAAGACTTATACCTGGGATGGCAATGACTTGGAAAAATCGCTGTCAGCCAACAATTTCTATTACGACAGGATAATGGAGAAAAATAGTTTCTTCAGGGATAATACTGCATGGTCAACCTATCCTACCACAAAATATACCATGGACCCGAAACATGTTTTCTGGCCGGTATTTGAAGACTATCTTATTGGTAATGTTGGAGCAATATTAAACCAGACAACCGGTTACGATGGTGCTGAGAATAACATTGAACCACTGATACATGTTGTTCAACCGGCAGGTAAACCAAATACCGACCCGCAAGAAGCTGTTGAAGGAGGAGAATAAAAAAATACTCCATATTAATTCTCACCCGTTGATTTGCTTCAACGGGTGAGTTTGTTTTTTATACCTTGCCTGCCGGACAGGATAATCAAAACTAAATGAATTAGTTTTTCAAATTCAAATTCATAAAATACAATTATCTTGTTCATAATTTAGATATCTATACAATGGCACAATTTATAAAAACACGAATACTCTTATTAATTGCTACCACTTATATTACTTCTTATTCCACTGGTGCTGAGGAAACTGGCATAACAAATAAACTAACAGAAAAAGTAGAAAACAAATACTCCGTTTACAATAGTTTTGAAGAATTACTTTATGCCAAAGACGCAAAATATTTTGATCCTGTTCGCATTTCACCAATAGGGAGCAAAAAGAAACCAATGTACCACGGTTTTTTCTTTTATAACTGCTCTCAAAACGAATTGTACCAGTTTGATACCTCAGGGCGTTACATGCTTGGCATGAAAGTTTTTATTGAGGGCCGGAAAGTTCAGCCAAACGACAAAGCCGAAATCGGTTATTTCGATCTTCAAAATAAAAATAAATGGACAAAAATTGGTGAAACCACAGCCTGGAACTGGCAACAGGGATGCCGGCTGCAATGGATTCCAGGTTCTTCGGATGATATTATCTGGAATGACAGAACTCCAGACGGCAAGCGTTTGATCAGCAAAATTTATAACATCAATACAAAAACGACACGAATTTTACCCATTACTGTTTATACCATTTCTCCTGATGGAAAAACTGCTTTAACTGTTAATTTTGAGCGGATTGTTCATGGTGGATGCAGTTATGTTGGTATTAAAGATCCTTACGAAAACCAGTGGGCGCCGGATAAAATAGGAATCTGGAAAATGGACATGGAAACTGAAAAAATTGAAATGCTTTTGTCAGTGCGGGAAATGGCGCACATTCTTTATCCCAATGAATTACCATCCGATACTTTAAACGGGACTTTGTATTTTTTCAGGGAAGGATTCAATCCGTCGGGGAACCGCTTCATCGCTTTTATAAAAGATGCGCGCGAAACAGAACCAGGACAAACCAAAGCCAGAACAGAAGGTTTTTCAATGAATCTTGATGGTACCGATATTAAATATTTGTACCGAGAACCAAGCCACCATTTCTGGTTAAACGACAATGAAATAATGGACAATGGATTTCACAAAGATCCAATTACAGGCGAACAGGTACGCGGATATTTCAGGTTTATTGACGATGGAACTGGCGAAGCAAAAGAAAAATATTTCGATGCACCAAATGGCCATATCACACTCCACAAAAACGGGGACTGGATTTTAACAGATACATACAACATGGATGGGTACATTTATTTGTACATGTACCATATCCCAACCAAAAAATTTGTGCCATTGGGTAAATTGGCTTTTAAATTGGGAGGCCAGATATACACTGCTAATCCAGGTATTTTCAGGGTTGATTTGCACCCAAGATTTTCGCCTGATGGAAAATTAGTTTCCATCGATTCGTCACACGAAGGTAAGGGTCGGCAAATGTATTTGATTGATATCAGTTCGATAATTGATAATCCGCCAAATTGAGATTTTCCCGATTTTTCCTTAAATGATAAAATTACTTCTAAAAAGTCAATCCTTAACTCACCGAATAATCGAAAAATGTTGTATAAAAAAACTACCCCACCGAAAAAAAGCGGGGTAGTTTAAATCTTTTATACCGATTTTGGAGATGGGAGGTAATATCCCGAATTACGTGGATCTTCAAGTATTCGATTAGCTTCGCGTGAGTGATCGCCAACAAAATGTTCGGCTTCACCATCAAATTCGAGCCATGGACCAACTACGTACTCAGCCTTATTTTCAGGCACTCCCATACCATCGCGGGCAATCGCATGAATTTTCATAAATTCTTCGTAAGCCAACGCATTGTCTCCAAATCGTCCGGCCTTTTCATTAAAAGGAACTTTTTGCCCCAACCTGTATGAGGTATTCATTAAATGCCCAAGCGCACAACTGTAGTGCGCATCATACATATTTCCGTTGGCCATTTTTGGGTCGTTGGCTCGGCAGGCAGTAACAAAACTACCCCAGTTTCCACCGGGAGTTTGGCGCACATCGGTAACTGGAACATTCCTTGGCTGGCTGCCATTGTGTGAAATATATTCACCTTCATCCAATTTTCCACCATCTTCGAAGTAAAAACGGTTAGTTACCTCTTTTACATAACCTTCATGGTTCACGTTCCGAACATTGAAAAATACATATTGTCCGTTTTTAAATTGAGCTACGGCAAACATTGTATTGGGCGTTTCACCCTGATCCTCCCAAACAAATCGACCGCCAATTGCCATAACCCGAACGGGATGTGTATTTTCAACTTCCGGGTCAAGTGCCCAGTATGCAACATCAAGCTGATGTGTACCCTGATTGTTTAATTCGCCATTTCCCGTAGCCCAATTCCAGTGCCAGTTGTAGTGTACAAGGTTTTTGTTGTAGCTGTCAATTACTGCCGGACCTTTCCATATATTCCAGTTTAAATAATCCGGTGGATTTGAGTTTGTTTCAAAGCCAATCCCTTCACGCGGTTTACATGCAAAACCATGTGAAACAATCATTTTACCATATTTCCCGGAACGGATATCTGAAACCTGACGCGCCCAACCGGGCTCGCTCCTTCGCTGTGTACCATGCTGAACAACAATTCCATATTTTTCAGCAGCAGCAAGCGCTACTCTTCCTTCATAAATATCGTGGCTTGCAGGCTTTTCAACATAACAGTGTTTTTTCGACTGGGCAGCCCAAATTACCATTTGAGAATGCCAACTGTTGGGAGTTGCCACACTTATGGCATCAATATCTTTGTCGTCAAGCACACGGCGAACATCTGCCACTCCTTTTACATTTGAACTGAGTCCGCCTTTGCCGCGCAATTCAGCTACACGGCTTTCAAGTACATGGCTGTCCGGTTCAACAAGGTACGCAATTTCAAGGTTGTCGATTCCTCCGAAACCACCAATATGGCTTTTCCCACGGCCATTAACGCCACAAACTGCCATGCGAAAACGGTCGTTGGCACCTAGAATGGAAGCATACGATTTGGCACTAAATCCCATTCCCCCGATTGTTATTCCGGCAGAACCCAGAATACTTTTTTTAATAAAATCCCTTCTTTGTGTCATGTCATTTAATTTTTAATTGGTTTAGATTTTTGAAATATCTTCATGTTTAACATCTTTATTTTGAAGTGTAAAATACACTTAAATATAAAGAAATACAATTTACTGAAGCAATAAAATATGTACTTACGAAGCAAAACGTACATACATATGAGTATGACTTGAAAAATTGTGCGGAAATAAGTTTTACTTGACACTAAATTAACCAGTGACTCAGATATTCTATAAAAAAATCTGTAAATTACGCCGTACTTAAAATTTAAACAACATGAATCTATATCACTCACGAAGAAGTTTTATACAAAAAAGTCTGATTGCAGGTGCCGGACTGGCAATTATCGATCCATTTTCAGCGCAGGCGATGATGAAAAAGTCAAAAATGAAAATGGGACTTGTTACTTACCAATGGGGGAAAGACTGGGATTTGCCCACTTTAATTGCCAACTGCGAAAAAACAGGTTTACTTGGTGTTGAACTGCGCACTGAACATGCCCATGGTGTGGAAACTAATCTCACGGCCAGCCAACGTGCCGATGTTAAAAAGCGCTTTGCCGATAGTCCGGTTACTTGTATTGGTTATGGGTCAAATTTTGAATATCATAGTACTAATCCTGATGAAGTTCGGAAAAATATTGAAGGGACTAAAGAATACCTGCAACTTTGCAAAGATATTGGAGCTTCAGGTATTAAAGTAAAACCCAACAACCTTCCTAAAGAAGTTTCAAGAGAAAAAACAATTGCACAAATAGCTGCATCCTTTAATGAAATTGGTAAATATGCCAAAGATTTAGGGCAGCTTGTAAGGGTTGAAGTTCATGGTAATTTAACCCAGGAAATACCCAATATTAAGGCCATTTTTGAACAGGTAAACGAGAAAAATGTAAAAATGTGCTGGAATTGCAATGATCAGGATTTGCTGCCTCCCGGATTGGAAGCCAATTTCAACTCGGTTAAAAAGTACTTTGGCGACACAGTCCATATCCGGGAATTAAATGTGGGAGATTACCCATACCAGGATTTGATGAATCTTTTTGTTAAAATGAATTATGACGGTTGGATTTTACTGGAAGCGCGCACAGAACCCGCCGATCGAATTGCTGCAATGAAAGAACAATTGGAAGTTTTTAATAAAATGATTGGCAACGCATAATGATTTACCTTTCTATAATCAACTCCTCCCCGCAATTTATGAAAGTTAGCGGGAAGGAGTTTTTCTTTTTGTAAAATTTCAAAATGATGAAACGAAGGAAATTTATTGGTACAACGGCATTGGGAAGTTTGGCAGTAGTTGGTTTTCCCGGGTTTAGCCTTTATCCAAAAAATGGGTTCACATCAAAAATCCGGCAAATTACATCTGGGCCGCACCATCATTTATTTGGGTATATTGGTCAATCTCTTACAATTCCGTGGAATTCAACAGGCAAACGGTTGCTTACTTTAAGTTCGCCATTTATCGACCACCTGCCCGATGGAAATGAACCGGCAGGAGTTTGCCTCGTCCATCTTGACAAACCCGATGGTCAATTTTTAAAAGTGGAAAAATTGGATGAATCTTTGGGCTGGAACCCACAGCAAGGAACTATGTTTTACTGGAACCCTGACAATCCTGCAACACAGTTTTTCTTTAACGACAGGGATAAAAAAACAGGCAAAGTTTTTACTGTTCTTTATGATATTGACAAGGGCAGCCGCGTTAATGAATATAAATTTGATGACACACCTGTTGGAAACAGTGGGGTTTGCCCGGAAGGGAAATCGTTTTTGGCAATCAATTATGCAAGAATGGCGCGACTTCGGGCTGTTACTGGCTACAAAGGTGCAACTGACTGGACTGAAAGTATTGCTGCACCTAAAAATGATGGCATTTTTATCATTGATATCGAATCGGGTAAAAAGAAATTATTGGTTTCGTTTGAAAAATTACAAGCTGAACTTGTGAAAAAAGGGTTTGACACTGGGGGAGAATCGCTATTTATCAATCACACGCTATGGAACCGTGATGGAAATCTCTTATGTTTTTTCGTAAGGGCAGGGTGGAAAGATTCAAATAACAAGAATGATATTCGAACCAATGTATTCTGTACCATAAATTCCGATGGAACAAATTTATTTGTTGATCGCCAGTTTATTGGCGGGCATCCAGAATGGGGAATAGGCCAACAAATGATAGGCAGGATCGATGACAAACAAGTGATTTTCGATATTATTCAGGAGAAAATAGTTGGAACAATTGGAACGCCAGAATCAATACCCGATCCTGAAGGCGATATTAGTTTGTCGCCCGATGGCAATTGGTTTGTAAACGGTTATGCCCAAAATGGCAAAAATTACTACAATATTGTCCGGTTAAATGATGGCGAATGGACAAGATCGGAAGGAATTGACAAAGGAGCATATTCGGGAGATGTGCGAATTGATTCGGCTCCCAGATGGAATCGGGAGAATAACCAAATACTTGTGCAAGGTATCGCGGGGGATGGAACAGAGCAGCTTTTTATCATAACAATCAGTTAAACGTCAAATTAAAAAATGTAATTTTGTGCACCTGATTGAAAATTCTTAAAATTAACAAAAATGAATAAAGTACTATTTGCAGCATTCTCAATTTCTGTGGCTTTGACAGCATGTACCGGTGGTCAAAAATCAAATTCAAACGAAGAAAAACAAAATATGTTTACAGGAGCAAAAGGAGAAGTCAAGCTTATGACTCTGGATCCGGGGCATTTTCATGCAGCTTTGGTTCAAAAATCAATGTATGATCAAGTTGATTCCACAGTGTATGTATATGCACCTGAAGGTCCGGATTTGCAGGGTCATCTCGCTTTAATCAACAATTATAATACCCGGGTTGAAATGCCTACTTCATGGGAAGAGAAAGTATATACGGGACCTGATTTTTTTGAAAAAATGCTTGAGGAAAAACCGGGAAATGTAATGGTTACAGCAGGTAATAATGCAAAAAAAACGGAATACATTTTAAAAACCGTTGAAGCCGGAATTAATGTTCTGGCCGATAAACCGATGGTTATAACACCTGATGAATTTCCAAAACTGGAAAAGGCTTTTCAGGTTGCAGCCGAAAAAGGTGTTTTACTTTATGATATAATGACCGAACGCCATGAAATAACAACGATTCTTCAACGTGAGCTATCGCAAAGCCGTGAAGTTTTTGGCGAGTTACAAGTTGGAACCGAGGAAAATCCGGCAATAACAAAAGAAAGTGTGCACCATTTTTTCAAATATGTATCGGGCAATCCTCTGAAACGTCCGGCGTGGTTTTTCGACACAAAACAACAAGGCGAAGGAATTGTGGATGTGAATACACATTTGGTAGATCTAATTCAGTGGGAAGCTTTCCCAGGTGTTATTTTATCAAAATCGGATGTCGAAATTGTTTCTGCAAAACGTTGGACAACTGACCTTACTCCCGAAATGTTCAACAAAGTTACTTCTTTGGAAGAATATCCGGATTACCTTCAAAAAGATGTGGTTGATGGTGTATTAAAAGTTTACTGCAACGGCGAAATCAATTACAAACTAAAAGGCATTCATGCCAAAGCCTCGGTAATCTGGAATTTTCAGGCACCCGAGGGTGCTGCTGATACGCATTATTCAATTATGCGTGGCACAAAATGCAACCTCACAATTCAACAGGGTGAAAAAGAAGGATATAAACCAAAATTGTATGTTGAAGCTACTACAACAGGTGATATTAAAGAGTTTGTAGGCAGTTTGTACAATGCCGTTGATGGATTAACATCAAAATATCCGGGAATTTCGCTGGAAAAAATTAACGATAAAACCTGGACTTTGCTAATTCCTGAAAGCTATAATACAGGCCACGAATCTCATTTCGGACAGGTTACCGAAAAATACCTCAAATATTTAATCGATGGCAAACTACCTGAATGGGAAGTTCCAAATATGATTGTAAAATATTATACAACCACCGAAGGACTGAAGGCCGCGATGAAATAAAAGCCTCCTCCATCCCCTCCAAAATGGAGGGGAGAAAGAACAAAGAATTAAATACGGAATAAGAAATAAGGAAGGTAAAATAAGAAAATTCAATCTTATTTCCTCTTTCTTATTCCATATTCGATATTCATAATTCGTAATTGGTTATTTTACTTTCTCCCCAAATTTTTATCTCCCTACCCTATTCCGATATTGCCTCGGCGAAAGCCCCATTCTTTTTGTAAAATCCTTTGTGAAATAATAAGGATCGGCATATCCAAGTGAAAAGGAAATTTCCTTGATTTTGTGTTTTGTGTAATCCAAAAATTCTGTGGCTTTCAATATTTTCAGATGCGAAAAATAACTTAGTGGCGAATAACCGGTTTCTTTTTTGAAAAGTGTTGTAAAATAAGTAGGAGAATAACCTGCTTCATCTGCTATCAGATTCAAAGTGAGTTTTAAATGCAGATTTTTATTCAGATATTCAATTGAACGCCTGACAGCAGGATTCGATTCATCCGACATATCGTCTAAAGTTTTGTTGGCATATACAAAAGTGGCCAGTAAATGCCCGAAACAAAAATTCACATACTGCAAATTTTCATCATGGAAACCTTTGGATAAATTATTAAAAATCTCATCGAACAACATTTCACGGTTGGCCACCATATTGTTTACCGATGGAATTAAATTTCTGACCACAGAAAATTCTTTCCCTAATAAATCAGCATTATGACCGTTAAACTGAACAACAAATAGCTTTGATTTTTCACTTATAACCGAATAATATTTAAATTCATCGCCTTTGGGAATGATAAAAAACTGATCGTTGGAAACCAATATCTGTTCGCCTGCAATCACTACAATTCCGCTTCCTTTTGTGCAATAGCCAAGCATATTATTTTCCAGTTTTTCTGCCAAACTCCAAATTGTTCCCTGCTCAATTTCAACCTCCCCAATTTCGGTAAAATATAAAGCATTTGTCAGCGGATTGATTTTCTGTTCTTCGATTAGTGGCAGTGGAACCTTAAAATACCTGATTTCTTTTGTCATGTTCCTTTAAATTTTTCATTCTGTTATCATTACTGAAAACAAATAGTCATTTTAAAATTACAAAAGTAATATATTCCATCTTTTTCAAAGAAAATACTATTTTTTATGAGATATATGAACAATACTTTTGACAGATATCATAAAACTTAAATTGACACCATGAGTGAACTATTACAAAAACTGGCAAATTGCATCGAATTCGGAAAAATAAATAAAGCTGCGCCATATCCGCCTCAGTTGAAGGGAGAAGATGGTGCCGATGAAATCACAAAACAAGCTCTGGAAGAAGGAGTTAATGCACAAAGAATTCTTACCGAAGGATTAATGGTGGGAATGGAAAAAGTGGGTATCAAATTCCGTGAAAACAAAGTCTTCGTGCCGCAAGTATTAATGTCGGCAAAAGCCATGAGCACCGCAATGATTCACCTAAAACCCTATTTCCTTTCGGGGGAAGTGAAACAAAAAGGAACTTTTATTATCGGAACTGTTGAAGGCGATTTACATGACATCGGGAAAAACCTTGTTTCAATGATGGTAGAAGGAAACGGATGGAAAGTAGTTGACCTTGGCACCGATGTAAAAGCCGAACAATTTGTGGCTGCTATCAAAGAAAACGAAAATGCTGTTGTAGGATTGTCGGCTTTACTTACAACAACAATGGTAAACATGGAAAAAATTACAAAAGCTGTAAAAGAAGCAGTTCCGGGCGCAAAGGTTGCTGTTGGGGGAGCTCCTGTTACAGATGATTTCCGGGCAAAAATTGGCGCAGATGCTTATGCTGCTGACCCTCAGGGTTTGGTAGAATATTTAAATTCAAACTTATAATTCAAAAATTGAGAGCATCAGGTATAAAAGCCAAAAAAAGCTACATCTTTCATATCTGATATACAACAGAATTCCATTCATTTCTTTTGAAATTTTTTGATTGGGAAAGGTTTATTTTCCTGAGATGGAATTGGTCTGCAATAATTATTTGTAAAGAATCAAAATGAAAGAACCAGGATTTCAATACAAAACTTAATTTTTTTTGACTTGATATTTTTCAATCTTAAATCTATTGATATGAAAGGGCTGGAATTAATAAAAAAAACAATTGCACTTCAACCTGTAGAAAGAGTTCCATGGGTTCCGTTTGTGGGTGTCCATGGTGGGTTTTTAACCGGTGTTGATGCAGAAACATATTTAAAATCGCCCAACGAAATAGTAAATGGAATAAACAAAGCCATTGAAGCATATAATCCTGATGGAATTCCTGTTGTTTTTGATTTACAGATTGAAGCAGAAATATTGGGTTGTAAACTGCAATGGGCCCCACATAATCCGCCCGCAGTAATTTCACATCCGCTGGCTGAAGGAGTTTTGCTTTCAGAGTTAAAAGTTCCATCCGAAACCGATGGAAGAATTGCTGTTGCAGTTGAAGCCACTAAACAACTGCGTTTAATGCATCCTGAAATTGCTTTGTACGGATTAATTACAGGACCATTCACGTTGGCGCTTCATTTGATGGGAACTGATATTTTTATGAAACTTTTTGAAGCTCCGGAAGAGGTGATGCAAGTGATGCAGTTTTGCACAAAAGTGGGCAAAAAAATGGCCGAATATTTTATGGATGCAGGTTGCGATATCATTGCAGTTGTCGATCCGATGACAAGTCAAATCGATCCGCTCACTTTTGAAACTTTTGTTACTCCCTATGTTTCTGAAATTTTCTCGTTTGTTCGCGAAAATCAAAAACTCAGTTCCTTTTTTGTTTGCGGCCATGCTCAGCAGAATATCGAGGCCATGTGCGATTGCCGTCCCGACAATGTTTCTATCGATGAAAACATTCCGCTGGATTTTGTAAAAGAAATTGCTTTGAAAAAAGGAATCAGTTTTGGCGGAAATATGAAACTGACAGTAGTACTGCTAATGGGAAACGAAGAAGATGCACGTGAAAATGCCTTGGAATGTTTGGATATGGCAGGAAAAACAGGATTCATACTTGCTCCAGGTTGCGATTTGCCAATGAATACACCACCGGAAAACATAAAAGCAGTTTCCGAATTGGTGCACGATCGTTATAAACAAGACGTTGTGCGGGCTCTGGATAAAAAAGAAAGTACACTCGAAATTTTCAACATGAAAGATTACGGTCAGGCCGATAAAGTAATTGTTGATATCATAACACTTGATTCGGAATCTTGTGCTCCCTGTCAGTACATGGTTGAGGCCGTAAAAAAAGTAGCACCACAATTTGAAGGTGTGGTAGAATGGCGCGAACATGCCATTAAAAAAATGGACGCTGTAACTTTTATGTCATCCCTGATGGTAAAAAATATACCTACTATTTGTATCGATGGGAAGATTGCTTTCGTTTCGCAGATACCGCCAAAAGGCGATTTGATTGCTGCAATTCAAAAGAGAGTTAACGAAAAACTGAAACTTAAAATCAAATCAAAACGAAGTGAAATACTTATTCTTTGTGAAGATAAAAACGATTGTAAAACACTAAATGCAAAAATACAGCGGGCTACAACCGAACTTGGGAAAGACGTGGATGTGAAAATAATTTCCGATAAAGCACAAATGGCAGGTTTTGGCGTTGTAAAAGGACCTGCGGTGGTTTCAGTGAGTTACAAACTGAAATCTGACGGAACTGATCCTTCGCTCGATGTGATAAAAGAATGGATAAAAGAGTTATAAGAATTTTTCGTAATTTTGTTACACAACAAAAACAAAATGGAAGACAAGTATCAAATACTGAATGAATTAAAAAGTATTCTCTCTGATAAACTTGGTGATAACCTAAAGGAGATAATCCTTTTTGGTTCTCAGGCTTATGGTGGGGCACATGTCAATTCTGATTATGACTTTTTGATAATCCTTGCTAAAAAACCAGATTGGAAACTTCGAAATAAAATCTCGGATTATTGCTATGATTTGGATTTGAAATACGAAACGTTTCTTGATATACATATTTTGGGCGAAGAAGAACTCAATACGCTTCGAGGGAAACAACCCATTTTTCAAACAGCATTGGAAAAAGGAATCAGAGCATGACTTTATCTAGCGAAGAAAAAAATCATTTAATTAATTACAGACTTAATCAAGCTACTGAATCAATTAAAATCGCCGAAGTATTAATTAATCTGCAAAACTTTCCTACTGCCTTAAACCGAATGTATTACGCAGTATTCTATTGTTTGTTGGCGGCTGGGTTAAAGTATGAATATAAAACTTCCAAACATTCTCAATTGATTGGATGGTTCAACAAAAATTTTGTTGCCACCGGGAAAATAGAATCCAAATTTGGTAAAGTTATTCGCAAAGCATATGAATATCGCCTGATGGCAGATTACGATGCATTTGTTGAATTTGATAAAGAAAATGTTGAAAAACTATTTTTGCAATCACTTAATTAATTGAAAGAATTAAAATAATTAAAGAATGGGAAAAATAATCGATCAAATAAAAACCGGAAAAGTATTGGTTTCCGATGGTGCATGGGGAACTTTTCTGCAACAAAAAGGGATGAAACCCGGCGAGTGTCCGGAAGAATGGAATGTCACTCATCCCGATGAAGTTTTTGGTATCGCCAAAAGTTATATAGATGCCGGTGCCGATATGATTGAAACAAACAGTTTTGGCGGTACCATTTTTAAAGTTGAAAAATATGGGTTAGCCGACAAAGTTTTTGAACTGAACAAAGCAGCCGCCGAAATCAGCCGAAAAGCGGCAGGAGATAAATTTGTGCTTGGATCGGTTGGTCCAACCGGCAAAATTCTGATGATGGGCGATGTCACCGAAGAAGAACTTTACGAAGCTTTCAAAACGCAGGTTCAAGGATTGGAAGCTGGAGGAGCGGATGCAATTATGATAGAAACGATGACCGACCTTGACGAAGCACGGTTGGCAATCAGGGCAGCGAAAGAAAATACAAAGTGCGAAGTTTTTTGCACAATGACCTTCGAAAAAACCATTCAGGGCGAATTTCGCTCAATGATGGGAATTTCGCCAACTGACATGGTAAACACTTTAATTGATGCGGGTGCCGAATTGATTGGTGCCAACTGTGGAAACGGGATTGCTGATATGATTGGTATTGTTGAGGAAATACGAAAAGCCAACACGGAGATTCCGATTCTTATTCACGCTAATGCCGGAATGCCTCATTATCACGATGGGCAAACAGTTTTCCCTGAAACGCCCGATGAAATGTCAGTTTTGGTTCCAAAGATTGTTGCAGCCGGTGCTAATATTGTTGGCGGTTGCTGTGGCACTACACCCGATCATATTTGCAGGGTTCGTGAAGAAGTGGATAAAATTGAATAAAATTCCATTCCATATCATTTCCGGTTTTTTGGGAAGCGGCAAAACCACTTTTCTAAAACGTATTATTGAAAAATATTCCGATGAAGAAAAAATCGGTATAATACAAAATGAATTTGCACCTGCCAATATCGATGGTGCTGAACTTAAAAAGTCAGGAAAAGATTTCTCTCTGCTCGAAATTAACAACGGTTCTGTATTTTGTGTTTGCTTGCTGGGCAATTTTGTCCGGTCTCTCGAAAATTTCATAGATGAATATAAACCTGATATTGTTATAATTGAGGCATCCGGGCTATCAGATACAACATCAATTTCTGAAGTAGTTTCATCTGGAACACTTTCTGAAAAAATATACCTGGCTTCCAACTGGTGTGTTGTTGATGCACAAAATTTTGCAAAAGCTGGATTGATGAAACAACGGGTTTCGCATCAAATCCGAATGGCGGATGTTGTGGTCATCAACAAAACCGATTTGCTTGAAAACGGACTTGAAAAAATTCACGTCGGAGATTGAGAAATCAAATCCATTTGCTGAAATCAGGGAAAGCACATTTTGCAATATAGATTTTGAATTGGGGAATTCAGCCATTAATAAATACTATTTTGGCGAGGTTAAAACAATGCCCCGCCCCGATATAAATTCAATGGTAATTAAAAGTGGTCGTAAAATCTCACGCCAGTCGTTGGAAATGTTTTTAAAAAAATGGGCCACAAAAGCATACCGTATTAAAGGATTTGTAAACCTGAAAGAGGGAAAAACAGCGGCTATTCAATGCACCTTCGATTCTGTTGAAATTATTGAAATTGAAAATGCTTTTCATCCAACCGAAATTGTTGCACTATCTGACCAGTTTACCCTGAAGGAGTGGAATAATGCGTTTAAAGAAATCTGAAAAATACGACGATTTCATAACCGCCGTTTGAATAGAGTTATTTGGAATTCTTACCTGAAAGTATGATGGAAATTGCAATTCCCAAATTGATATTTTTAGCTTCCCAAATTTTTAAGTTAATCAATAATTAAATTGTTCGTAGAACGAATATAAATTAGCTATTTTAGGGGCCTTGCAGTTGGGGGAAACAAGCTGTTGATCTACTTTTGCAATTTTAAAAATAATAAATCATATTAAAATAGAACTTCAATGAGTAAATTCTTAATGACATCAATTGGCCAAAAATTCCTGATGAGCATCACAGGGCTATTTTTGGTAATGTTTATCGGTGTTCATTTAACCGTTAACCTGCTGTTAATTTTTGACAACAGTGGTGACCTTTTCAATCTGGGAGCAGAATTCATGGCCACAAATCCACTGATTAGAATAATGGAACCTATTTTGGGACTTGGATTCATTATTCACATTATTTGGTCGTTTTACCTGGAATACAATAACTGGAAAGCACGCCCGGTAAAATATGCAGCAAAGAATATGAGTGGATCAAGTTCCTGGGCATCCCGAAATATGCTTGTTTTGGGTGCATTGGTACTCGTTTTTTTGGTGATGCACATAATTGATTTCTTTTGGGTGATTAAATTTAATCCGTATACGATGCCAAAAAATGCTGAAGGTTTGGAAGATACATACACACTTGTTGCCAGTTTATTTAAAGAAAACATTGTATATAGCTTGTTTTATATATTGGGTGGAATATTGTTGGGATTTCATCTTGCACATGGATTTTGGTCTGCATTTCAAACATTGGGACTGAGCAACAAGAACTGGCTAAAACGTTTACAATTTATTGGTAAACTTTATGCAATTATAATTGCAGTTGGGTTTTCAATCATCCCGTTATATTTCATGTTAGGTTTATATAAATAAGGAACTTGGTTATGAGCATATTAAATTCAAAAATACCGGAAGGCCCCCTCGCTGAAAAATGGAACAAACACAAAGGTGCCATCAAAGTTGTGAGCCCTGCCAACAAAAGAAAACTTGAAATTATTGTTGTGGGAACTGGTCTGGGTGGTGCTTCTGCCGCTGCCTCTTTAGGCGAACTTGGATATAAAGTAAAAGCCTTTTGCTACCAGGATAGTCCGCGACGTGCGCATTCCATTGCTGCACAGGGTGGTATAAATGCAGCAAAAAACTATCAAAATGATAACGACTCTGTTCATCGCTTGTTTTATGATACGATTAAAGGTGGAGATTATCGTTCACGCGAAGCAAATGTTTACCGATTAGCCGAAGTATCACCCAATATAATTGACCAGTGTGTTGCACAAGGTGTTCCATTTGGCCGCGAATATGGCGGCTTGCTGGACAACCGCTCCTTTGGTGGAGTACTGGTCAGCCGTACTTTTTATGCTCGTGGCCAAACCGGTCAGCAATTGTTGATTGGTGCATATCAGGCTTTAAACCGCCAGATTGCCAAGGGAAACGTTGAAATGTACAGTCGGCATGAAATGCTTGATGTTGTAAAAATAGATGGCAAAGCGCGTGGAATTATTGCCCGCGATTTGGTTACCGGCAAAATAAAAAGATTTGGTGCTCACGCCGTTGTTATTGCGACAGGAGGTTATGGAAATGTATTCTTCCTCTCTACCAATGCAATGGGAAGTAACGGATCCGCAGCATGGCAATGTTACAAACACGGCGCATTTATGTCGAATCCTTGTTTTGTGCAAATACACCCAACGTGCATTCCTGTTCATGGCGACCAGCAGTCGAAACTGACTTTAATGTCGGAATCCTTGCGAAATGATGGCCGTGTTTGGGTTCCAAAGAAAAAAGAGGATGCCGTGAAATTGCAAAAAGGAGAAATTGGTCCGGGTGATATAAAAGATGAAGATCGTGATTTTTATCTGGAGAGAAGATATCCGTCATATGGAAACCTTGTTCCCCGCGATGTTGCTTCACGTGCAGCAAAAGAACGTTGTGACGAAGGTTTTGGTGTAAATGGTGAAGGAAAAGCTGTCTTCCTGGATTTTAAATATTCAATAGAACGATTAGGGAAAAAGGTAATTGAAGCACGTTATGGCAATCTGTTCCAGATGTACGAAAAAATTACAGATGTCGACCCGTATAAGGAACCGATGATGATTTACCCTGCTATCCACTACGCAATGGGCGGAACATGGGTTGATTATAACTTAATGACAACGGTTCCCGGCTTATATTCAATTGGTGAGGCCAACTTCTCCGATCACGGCGCAAATCGTTTGGGTGCATCGGCTTTGATGCAGGGATTGGCCGATGGATACTTTCATTTTACCTTATACCATTGGTGACTATCTGGCCGATGAAATAATGACCCCAAAAATAGATACAAACAAACCCGAATTTATTGAAGCAGAAAAAGCTGTAACCGGACGTATAGAAAAACTTTTCAATATAAAAGGTTCGAAAACAGTTGATTATTTTCATAAGAAATTGGGACAGATAATGTGGGATTATGTTGGAATGGCGCGTAATGCAGAAGGTTTGAAAAAAGCCATTGCCGAAATTAAGGAAATACGTGCTGAATTCTGGAATGACGTAAAAGTACCCGGCGAATTAGACAACCTGAACCCTGAATTGGAAAAAGCCGGCCGTGTTGCCGATTTTATTGATATTGGTGAGCTAATGGCACGTGATGCACTGGACAGAAATGAATCATGCGGCGGTCATTTTCGCGAAGAATCGGCCACCGAAGAAGGCGAAGCAAAACGTAATGATGAACTGTTTACATATGTTTCATGTTGGGAATACAAGGGCGAAGGAATTGAACCCGAGTTGCATAAGGAAACGCTGAAATTTGAGAACATTAAGCTGTCACAGAGAAGTTACAAATAATGGAGTATCAAGATTAACAGTATCAAGCTACAAGATTAACATCGCAATACTTGATACCCAAATCTATTAATCTTAAAAATCTAAAAGAAATGGCTGATAAAATTCTTAAAAAACTCAATATAAAAGTGTGGAGGCAAAACAGGGCTTCAGAAAAGGGTAAATTCGAAAACTACACCATCGAGAATATTTCAACAGGCTCATCATTCCTCGAAATGATGGACATCCTGAACAATGAACTCATCCAAAAAGGTATAGACCCAATAGCTTTTGACCACGATTGCCGTGAAGGTATTTGCGGAACCTGCAGTTTGTTTATTAACGGTCGCCCACATGGACCAGACACTGAAGTTACCACTTGCCAGTTACACATGCGCAAATTTAAAGACGGTGAAACAATTACCATTGAACCATGGCGTGCAAGGGCTTTTCCAGTTATCAAAGATTTAATTGTTGACCGCTCGGCATTTGAAAAAATACTCCAGGCAGGAGGTTATGTTTCTGTAAATACTGGTGGTGTTCCTGATGCAAATACAATTCCGGTTGCGTATGAAGATGCTGAAGAGGCAATGGATGCGGCAGCATGTATTGGATGCGGCGCATGTGTTGCGGCTTGTAAAAACTCGTCAGCCATGTTATTTGTATCGGCGAAAGTTTCGCATTTGGCCAAATTACCCCAGGGAAGAGTTGAAGCGAAAAACCGGGCCAGAAACATGGTTGCCAAAATGGATGAACTTGGTTTTGGCGCTTGTACAAATACAGGAGCCTGTGAAGCAGAATGTCCAAAAAGTATTTCTATTGTAAATATTGCGCGGCTAAACAGGGAATATTTAGTCGCAAAAATGTCGGAATAAAAAAGCTTATCCTGTTTTCGGAACTTTGGATAATTCAAAATATATTCAAAAAAGCCTTTGTGTCAACTGACCCGAAGGTTTTTTTTGTCAATTAATTCACATTAAATTGTGAATAAGTAAGTAAGCGAACAAATAAAATCCTGTTGCCGATTCATTAACTTCGCAGAAAACAATACAGAATTATGCCATACAGAAGATTACCGACAACTGACAAAGCAAGGACAAGGGCGTTGGAAGCTGCCTTACAAAAAGTGGAATTCAAAAACGGCAAAGTAGCTATTTCAGCTAAATCAATCGAAGATCTTCAAATCGTAAAAAGTAAATTCGAGAATTTGCTGAAACATTATGAAATGAATATCCAGATTCAGGCAGATAAAAACCATGAGTATAAAGCAGCAATGGATAAAGCACGTATGTATGTGGCGCATTTTATCCAGGTTTTATACCTCACTTCTGAACGTGGCGAAATAAACGGAGGAATTAAGTATTATGGTTTAGGCGAATATGAAGGTAAAATTCCACCATTAAACACTGAAGAGGAAATATTGTTTTGGGGTGCAAAAGTTGTTGAAGGTGAACAAAAACGCATTCAAAGCGGTGGCAGTGCAATTTATAACCCTTCAATTGCAATGGTTCGTATTAAAGTTGAAGAATTTAGAGATGCTGCAATATTCCAGCAAAACCTGAAAAAGAACACTACCCGCACTTACAATGCAATGCAGGAATTGCGTAAAACAACAAACGATTTTATAAGTCAGTTGTGGAATGAAATTGAAGATGGCATTAAAACTGACAATCCAAAACATAAACGCCAGGTTGCTCAGGAGTATGGAATTGTATATATCTTCCGGAGAAAAGAAAAGAAAAAACTTACCGATAAAGAACTTCAGCGCGATTTACTTTTTGATTTTGCATAAAAACATTTTCCAAAAGCAGGTTTATTGGGAATACATGTTTTCCTGAATCTTATTGATTATTTTGCCGTTTTATCATCAGCATGAAAACAATAATAAGTACAACACTGACCACAGCCATATAATAGCTGTCGGAGGTAGAGCCAATTTCTTCAATATCCGGTGTCAATAGCTTTTTATCTATCATATACATGGCAACAACTGCAACTCCATTGTTTATGAAATGTGCAATAACCGGTAACCAAATTGAGCCACTCCAAACCAGCAAATATCCAAATAAAACACCAAGGAACATACGCGGTATAAAGCCATAAAACTGCATGTGCATTGCACTAAAAAGGATTGCGGTAATCCAAATTCCCCAATGAATATTTTTTGTCCAGTTGGTGAAAATGCGTTGCAAAACTCCACGAAACAGTAACTCTTCGCCAATGGCCGGTAAAAAAGCAACCATGAAAATGTTGAATAACAATCCGCCCAAAGTGTCAACTTTTAAAAAAGCCTCAGTTATTTCAGCAGCATTCTCTTCTGCTGATTTCATCCAGTTTTCAACCCCCGATAACCAATCGGGCAACTGCATGTTTGCATTCAATTCCCCTATAAAATTGATAAAAGGTGAAGCAGAAAAACTCATAAGCAAAACTAAAAGCACAGAAGCAAAAGTTACTTTTTTGTTCAGGTGTAAATAATCAGCAATATTTCCATGAAACAACCAGCCCAAAATAAAAGGAGGTATGATAAAAACTCCTATTGACTGAACAACCTGAAAATATTTCAAAAACCTGATACTCTCCGGATTATTTAAATCATTGATTGAAGGAATGTTTAACATAGATTCGAGCCCAAAAAGTGGAATGGCAATTACCAGGGCAATAACCAAAAATGCAAGGAAACTTGCAATAACTACAAATATTGAAAACATGAGCTGTGAAAGGGGTTTCATATCACGAAAAGCTGTAAATGCCATATTTGTTTTTAGCGCAAAGATAGTTGAATAATGTTGGAAGCATGAAGTACTGAGCATGAAGTTGGAAGAGAAGTGAGTACGGAATACTGTAAATTTATTTGAAGTTGAAGGTGAGAATAATTCCAAACAAGGATTGAAAGGATTTCCCGGTTATATTTTATCAAATAATTTTACTTTTGAACCATGCTTGCTTTGCTAACCATATTTACTACTTCGTTTTTCATTGCCTTTAGCGGAGCAATGATGCCGGGGCCATTTATGACAATGACCATCGGCGAAAGTGCCAAAAGCGGCCCATGGGTAGGGCCAAAAATGATTGCCGGTCACGCAGTTTTGGAAATCGCACTTTTGTTTGCCTTGTTTTACGGGCTGGCACCATTGTTTAATAACAAATTATTTTTTGTAATCGTGGCTATTGTAGGCGGATTGATAATGATTTGGATGGCTCAAAGTATGTTCCGCTCACTGCCAACCCTGGAAATTAAAACCGAAACAACCTTGAACAAACCCATGAATTTATATCTGGCCGGAATACTGATGAGCCTTGCCAATCCATACTGGATAATCTGGTGGGCAACAATTGGGTTCGGTTATATATTGGTTTCAAAAGAATTAGGTTTTACAGGAATCACCTTCTTTTTTATTGGTCATATTTTGGGCGATTTGGTTTGGTATTCGGCAATTTCCATTGTGGTTGGAAAAGGAAGAAAGTTTTTCAGCAATAAAATCTATCGTTTTTTAGTAGGAACATGTGCTGTGTTTTTGACCTTATTTGCGGTTTGGCTGATTTGGGATGGAGTTGTTAAACTTGTTGCCTGATAATGGATAATGTATGTTGAAGTTAAACTTGACTTTGAGTTCGGAACTTGAACTTTAGGCTCTGAAAATGCCCGACGTAGACTTTCGAAAAGCCCTTGAACTGACTCTTTGATTTATTTCGTATTTTTACAAAAAAAGAAAATATGCCAACAGAAGCATTGATTGATGAGATTGTAGCTTTACTTAAACTTCAAGGTGTTGAAAAACTAATTCTTTTCGGTTCTTACGCGAAAGGTAATCCCACTTTGGATAGCGACATTGACCTACTCGCTGTTAAAAACATTCCTGAAAATAAAACACGTGATTTTAGAATTCAACTAAAAAAAATACTTTGGGAAAAAATGGGTAGTGAAAATAAGGAATTTGATATTCTGGTGGATAGTGAAGACCGTATAAAACAAAGAATTGCAATGGGAGATTTATTTTATTCTGAAATTTACAATAAAGGGAAAGTGCTTTATGCCCAATAAAACCTATGCTCTTGAATGGATTGAACTTGCAAATAAAAATCTTGAAACTGCAAGAATTTTGATTCGGGAGAATCATTTCACAGATAGCATTGCAATCGAAATACAACAAACTTTGGAAAAAGCCTTCAAGGCTGTTTTTGCATATTACGGTCATGTTATTCCCAGAACTCATTCTTTGCCAATTCTATTTAATTTTGTGAAAGATAATTTAGAAATTGAAGATGAAATTATCGATGATTTAATTGTTATCAGTGATTACTACGAAACCGATCGCTATCCTGGACCACGATATTTTGTGCCAGGCCGCGAAGAGGTGGAAACCTATTTTGACTTTACCGAAAATATGCTAAACAAAATACTTGTTCAACTGAAATAAAAATGAAGGTTGTTTCAATACTTTGAAATGTACTTACAATTTTGAACTCTCCTGCAACTTTAAAATTTGAACCTTAATACTTTAAGTTCCCTTTTCCCCCTCCAACCAACTTTTGAATTGTGTAACCTTTTCACGGGCAACCAGGAAATCATCGTCAAACGGATGCTGCACTTTAAGTTTCAGGCGAGAATTGCTATACGAAATTACGTCAGAAATACTTTTAAGCGCCACCAGATACTTTCGGTTGATCCTGAAAAAAACCGTGGGGTCTATCATTCCTTCCACCAAATCCAAACTGAAATCGAGAAGGTAATCTTTTCCGTCATTCAGTTTTGCGTAGGTTCCTTTCTCGAAACTGTAGAAATAAAGTATATCGGCAGTTTCGACCACTTTTAAGTGTGTTCCCACTTTTACCAAAAACCGCTCTTTATAATTTTGCTTTTGGAGTGATGAAATGATTTCTGCTAAAATATCAGGAGTAATATTTGTTGGTTTTGGAGAATTGAAATTATCGAATTTAGTTAATGCTTTTTGTAATTCATTGCGGTCGATTGGTTTTAACAAATAGTCGATGCTATTTACTTTAAACGCCTGAATTGCATACTGTTCATAAGCAGTAACAAAAATTACAGGTTGTTTAAAATCAAATTGTGCATAAATTTCAAAACTCAAACCGTCGCCCAAATGGATATCGAAAAAAGCCAAATCAGGAGCATCGTTATTTTTAAGCCACTCAACTGTTGCTTTCACTGTATCGCAAACCGCAACTACTTGTGCATTAGGTTTCAATGCAGAGATGTTGGCTGCCAACTGCGCTGCTGCCAACGGTTCGTCTTCAACAATTAGTATTTTCATTGATTATCTAATTTTATCAGGGGTAAACTCACCCTAAAATAATCACCGTTTTTAACAATCTCCACTTTTTTACCCGTCAAAAATTCATATCGTCCGGCCAAATTTTCCAGTCCCGTTTTGCTGCCTGGCTCAATTGCATTCTTTGGTTGAAGGTTATTTTCAACTATCAATTTATGTTCATCGGAAATAGCTATTATAATTTTCAACGGGTTAGCCTTTGATATTTCGTTGTGTTTAATCGCATTTTCAACCAAAGCTTGCAATGATAATGGAATTACATTTCCGTTCATTTTTTCGTTTGCAATAATTTCAACTTCAAGTGCATCGCCAAATCGTATTTGCTGAAGATAAATGTACTTTTTCACAAAGTCAATTTCTTCCTTTAGGGTTATAATGTCGCGATCCTTAAATTGAAGTACATCACGATAAAACAACGAAAGCTCCCGTGTAAATATCTTTTGCCTTGTCCGCATTCAAATCAATCAAACTCCCCAAAATATTAAGACTGTTGAAAAGAAAATGTGGATTAATCTGGTCTTGCAAAACTTTATACTTTAAAGCCAGTGTTTCACTTTTCATTTTTTCGGTTTCCTGCAGTTGATGTCGCCAGGCTTTAAAGAAATTTACAGCATAAATAATCGAAGCAACAATAATAAAAATAATATATTCCGAAATGATAGTAGCCTTTTTCTGCATCCAAAAATTATCCCAACTGCTGCCCCTTAAATACACAAACCAAAACCAGTTAACCACAAAAATTACAAAACTGGAATAGACCAGGTGAATTGTAAGTGCTATTAAAATGCTTTTATACGGCCGATTTATCCAATCGATAAAACGTTTGGCATAAAACTCGAATAACAAGCCATTTCCAAACAAAGGCAACCCAAGCGATATTGAATAACCCGCACTCCATAAGTAAGATATCAGTGGCCTGTTTAAAGACCCTCCCATTAAAATATTGGTAACAACACCTATAACAATAGAAATGACAGCAGCCCCTGAAATTGCATAAATTCTCCTTTTGTTCATCGAAAATCGTTTTAAATATGCATTTTGATTTTGGTTGATTAAAGTCAGTTGATGCAAATTTACTTTTATTCTTCTTTTGCATTGCACATGACAAGCATTTGTTTATTGTGTTCAGCTCCCCAGGCTGGCTCAAGGAAATTGGCTGGTTTTTGACTTGAAAACAGTCCTGCAGCTTTTTCGAACATTGGTTTTGCCTTTTCTTTTCCACCTCCAAAAGCCTTTGGTGTGTGGAAAGTATTGGTTCCTTTCAGATAATAAACCCTGGGATTATTCGGATTAAGCTTTTCAGCCTGGGCTAAAGCTTCGTTTGACAGACTTGAATATTTCATTCCTTTCATCATGTCGGTTATGCGAATTTGATAAACAAATGCCTGCAAAGCATAAATTTCAGATTCAGTATTAAACGACTTCATTAAAACATCCAGTTGTGCCTGTGCTGAATCAAGCAATTTATGTTTTTCTTCGGCTGACATTTCGTTGGTTATGCTAGCCATTAAATAGCAATAAGCAGCATAATAAGCGGGTTGCCATTTTTCCTTTTCTGCATTTGCAATTCGCTCAAACTGGTTGGCTAATCCAGTAAATTCGGCAACCGATGATGCTTTGTACATTTTTTGAATGTTGGTAGTCATTGTTTCTTCGTAACTGGCGGAGAAAACACTGGCAGAAAAAGCTGCCATTAAAACTGTGATGATTAAAACTTTTTTCATGACTCTTTTTATTTTAAATGATTTATAATTCTGATTCAAAATTGCCGCATAAAAACCATGTTTGAAATTGTTTGTTACTGAATTGTTGAATTTTTGCGATGAACTGTCGGGACACGGACTTTCCAAAGTCCGTGATAGAAAAACTGGCCTTGGAGAGTCCGTTTCCTTTTTAAAAATTCAAAAACAAACCAATAAAAACAAACCTTTTTAAATCACGTTTTACCGGAATCAGCGAATAATTCCCTTGCGCATCTGCAATTCCTGATGGACGATAACTCAGCACATTTTCGTTTCCCAAAACATTGTTCATTGAAAAATAAAGAACAGAATACTGGTTACCGATATAGAAAATATGACTGAAATTCAGGCTCAAATCTGAATATGGTTTTGTTTTCTCTTTCATAAAATCCGCAGCGTTTGGATCATTAAAAGGTCGTCCACTGGCAGCTGTAAACGAAAGTCCGACTTGCGTATTAATCTTATGCAACCAGTATTTTCCAACCACTGAAAACGTGTGATTCGATATAAAATCGGGAGAAACTTTTTCAGGGTAATCCATATATTTCCGTTTGGTATCGATAAAAGAATAGGTAATCCAGTAATCAAATCCTTTTATGCTTTTTTGATCGCGCCAGAAAATATCCAGTCCACCGGCATATCCGCTGCCATTGTTTTTCAAATTTGTCGGCAGATTGAAGCCGCTGGTTTGCCAGGTAATTAAATCGTTGTAGGTTTTATAATAAGTTTCCACCCTGAAGAGTCGCTTCGAAACCTCACCAAACTGGTAACTTAAAACGTAATGTGTTGCCTTCTCAAAATCAAGATTCGTATCAATTTTTAAATATTCCGATTGCGGAGTTTGATGATACAATCCCCAGGCTGCCGACAATTGGGCATCTTTTCCGGTTTTCAGTGCAATTGCAAACCGGGGAGCTAAATTCCATTTATTTAAAACAGTTGTGTATTCCGAACGCAAACCGGGGCGAATTGCCAGGTTTTTTGTGAATTTGATTTCGCTTTCAATAAACCCGCCAATCAAATTATCTGTGTAACCTAAATTATAAGTCTGCCCGGTTATTTCAAGATAATCTTCATTCAATTTATTGTAAGTTTCGTTGGCACCCCAGGTCAATTTCACACCTTCCGAAATATCGTGAACTACAGTAAAACGGGTTTCAATATTCAAGTCTGTTGTTTCCACTGAATTATCTCCCAAGCCAATCCTGTTGTTTTGGGAAGTGGAGGAAACGCCAATTTTATAACACGACTTTTCCGAAAAACAATCTTTGTAAGAAAAATTTGAATAGGTGGTTAACCCTTTGCTGGAAATCAGCATATTTTGATTTTCAATTGCCGTTGGAACATAGTATGAAAGGTTGCCGTAATCGGATGTTACGTAACCTTTTAACATGCCATTTTTCTTGGTTTTGTATCGATACACTGCGGTTCCGTTAATGGCTTTAACAGGTTTTTGCCAGTCAATTGTACTGTTAAAAAGCTTATCGTAGAGCGATAAATTTGTATAACTTCCGCTTAAACTTACGGAGGAATTTTTCATGCGCTGTGTTGTTGATGCTTCACCACCTATCGTTAATAATGAAATCCCTGTTACATCTTCTGTGGCAAGATCGTTGGAATTAAGCACCAACACTGATGAAAGCGCCTGTCCATACTCAGCCGAATAACCGCCGGAGTTGAACATTACACCACTAAAAAGCGAAGGTGTAAAACGTCCCCTGGTTGCAATATCAGGCGTTTTCGAATAATAGGGTTTTGCTGCAATCAGCCCGTCGATATATGTTTTTGTTTCGTAAACATCACCACCGCGAACCATCAAACGACCATCATCGGCGGCAGCCTGTGTTCCGGGCATGGTGCGCATTGCAGCCATTACATCGCCATTGGCACTGGGTGTTGTATAAATATCGAGCGGTTTCATTATCGAAGCCCGTGATTCATCGGCAGCGGCAAAACTTCCGGCAGTTATAGTAACTGCATCCAGAGTATTTACGCTTTCCTTCATTTCAATCTGTACTTTTGTATTTTCTGAAATAAAAATCCCCATTTGCCACGTTTTATAACCTATAAAAGTTGCTTTTAATGTTCGATTTCCAGTTTCTGAAGTTTTAAACATGAAGTTCCCATCCGCATCGGTGCTCGCACCATCATAACTGTTTTCGATAAAAATATTTACTCCGGGTAACGGTTCTCCTTTTTCAGTTTGTGCTTTGCCCGAGATTGTAATTTGAGAAAAAGAGCTGATTGAAATGTACAGCAATAAAATGGTAAAAAATGTTTTCATGACTTCAGATTTTAATAACCCAAAGTTGCAGCGAAAACATCCGTTTAGAAAAAGTAGTTTACCGAAGTGTTAAATTTTAAGGATGAAACGTGGGTGTGGGTTTGGGAGCCGGACTTTCCAAGTCCGGAGTGTTTATCATGTTGGACTTGGAAAGTCCAACTCCCTAAAGAAAGTCCGACTTCCCTCCTTAGAAATTTGTTAAATCAATCCCCACTTTTGATAGTTATTCTTTTAATGACTTAAAAAAGGATACTTTTGTCGCCTGACAGATTTGAGTATCAAGTATTAAGTATCAAGTATTGAGTCAAAACATATAACACAATAAATACAATGGCAAAAATTCAAAAAACATTATTGATGATCCTGGACGGATGGGGAATTGGCGACGGTTCGAAAGCTGATATCATTTCAACGGCTCCAACTCCTTTCATGGATTCTTTGATGGAGAAATATCCTCACTCACAATTGCTTGCTTGTGGAGAAGACGTTGGTTTGCCGGAAGGTCAAATGGGAAATTCTGAAGTTGGTCACCTTAGCATTGGTGCGGGACGTGTACTTTACCAGGACATGGTAAAAATCACCAAAGCAATCCGCGACAAATCATTATGGGAAAATCCACAAATCCTGAAAGCTTACAATTACGCTAAGGAAAATAAAAAAAAGGTACACCTCATCGGGTTGATCGGTCCCGGTGGAGTTCATGCATTGAGTACTCACATGGTTGCGCTTTGCCAGATTGCCACCGATATGGGTTTAAATGACGTGTTTGTGCATGGCTTAATGGACGGCCGCGACACCGATCCACGTTCAGGTTATGGTTTTTTGGAAACCGATTTGAAAGCACTTGAAAGTACAAATGGCAAATTTGCAAGCATAATTGGCCGTTATTTCGGAATGGATCGCGATAAAAATTATGATCGTTTAAAACTTGCATACGATTTATACACCACAGGAAAAGGCGAAAAATCAACAGATTTGCTTGCCACAGTGAAAGCATCATATGATGCCGGGGTTACCGATGAATTTATGCAACCCATCGTAATGGTTGACGAAAACAATACCCCGCGAGGGATAATCGAGGAAGATGATGTGGTAATCTGTTTTAACTTTCGAACCGACCGTTTGCGCCAGACAACAATTGCTTTCACACAAAAAGATTTGCCTGAATTTGGCATGCACACCATGAATTTGCAATGGTACACCATGACAAACTATAAAGCTGACTTTAAAGGGATTAATGTGATTTTCGACAAAGACAACGTAACAAACACTATGGGTGAAGTTGTTTCGAATGCAGGACTAAAACAAATCCGTATTGCTGAAACTGAAAAATATGCACACGTTACTTTCTTTTTTAGCGGAGGCCGGGAAGATGAATTTCCGGGTGAAAGTCGTCTTTTGATTCAATCGCCAAAAGTACCAACCTACGATTTACAACCCGAAATGTCGGCGCCACTTGTAAAAGATGCAATTGTACCGAAACTTAGAAACGGGGAAGCCGATTTTGTTTGTCTAAACTTTGCAAACGGCGATATGGTAGGACACACCGGCGTTTACGAAGCCATTTACAAAGCAATTACAGCAGTTGATCAATGTGCCAAAGAAGTTGTGGAAGCTGCATTGGAAGGTGGTTTTAATATAATGATTATTGCCGACCACGGAAATGCCGATAATGCAGTAAACGAAGATGGTTCGGAAAATACAGCACATTCACTCAATCCTGTTCCATGTATTTTTATTTCGGACAGGAAAGGAATCAGCCTGCAAAACGGTATTTTAGCCGACGTTGCTCCAACCTTATTGAATGTAATGGGGCTGGAAGTTCCAAAGGATATGACTGGGAAAAATTTGATAAAATAGAAAGCCCCACAGCCTCTCCCCAGCCCTCTCCGGGGGAGAGGGAGCAAGAACAGCCACTCGTTTTGCCTGTCTATTTGAGTTTCAATATAAAAACCAATATTGTGAAATTTTTGATTTTGAAATATAAAGAAAATATTAGCCGTTCTTTAATCCCCCCTTCGGGGAGAGTTAGGAGGGCTTTATGATTGAAATTGGCCGCACAATAATCAGCCGCGATATTTTTGAAGAACAATTTCTGTGTGATTTGTTGAAATGCAAAGGTGCATGTTGCGAGGAAGGCGATTCGGGAGCGCCACTAACAAAAGAAGAAGCTGAAATTATTGAACGGGAATATCCGAATTTCAGCGAATATTTGCCCGGTAAGCACAAACATGAAATTGAAAAACAAGGATTTTCTGTAATTGACAGTGACGGCGATTTGGTTACCCCACTGCTAAATAACCGCCAATGTGTTTATACTTTTACAGATGAAAGGGGAATTTTGAAATGTGCTATCGAAAAAGCTTTTTTGGAAGGAAAAACCAAATTCCGAAAACCTGTTTCCTGCCATCTTTTCCCCATCAGGATTACCGAATACAAGCGTTTTGATGCCGTAAATTACCAGGAACTTGCCATTTGCAAACCCGGAAAAGCATGTGGAAAATCGGCAAAATTGCCACTTTATAAATTTCTGAAAGAACCACTTATTCGTAAATACGGTAAAGAGTGGTACAGCGAAGTTGAAATAGCAGCTGAATATCTGGTAAATTCAGATAAAAAGTAAACACAATTTTTACCAGTTAAATTCAATTTGATATTTAGACAGGATCCAAATTCCACTTATCAAAAAGCCATTTTGCACCGCGTAAATCATACTGTTCACGCGAGAGTTTTTCTGCGTTTTTTACCATTTCAGCAACACCTTCAACCATTTCGGGGCTTTTTTCACCAATGCAATCAATTACATTTAAAGCATGACATCGTGCCATTTCATTGGGATTCTTCAAAACCGAAAGCAAAGCATTTTTAGCTATTTCCTTTTCTCCCAAATTGTATAACGCTTCTGCAGCAACAGCAACAACATTTGCTGATTCATCGGAAGTGGCTGCTTTTAATTCTTCAATTGCAGGTTTTGCCTCATCGTCAAGAATTAACAAACCTGTTGCACCCCAATATCTTACTGCACTATCGTCACTTTTCAAGAAACCTTTTAAAGTTTCTATATTTGAGATTTCGCCCAAAGTTGCGATCTCGGCAGCATTCATTATTTCATCAATATTTACTTTTCCTGAACGCATATAATCATATACAGGCATTTCTCCGGCACGATCAACACGGTCAGCCTCCGGAATAAAACCGGCGTCGTAAATTTTAGTAACCCAATCCTTATTTGCTGCACGCATGCGCTCCAAAACATCTACATAATTTAAATCGGCTGCCAGATTATTCACTTCCCACGGGTCATTTTCTGTGTCGTATAGTTCTTCCACAGGTTTTGTTTTCCAAAAAGCACTTTGTGTTTCATTACATTCACCGTTTAAAAAAGCCTTTTCCCACGAACCAATCGAAGGTGCTTTCCACAAGTACTCCAAATGCTGCCCGTAAATTCGGTAAGGCATATAATTCCTTATGTATCGGAAACGTTGGTCGCGCACTGCACGGCTCATATCAAAACGTTCATCCATCCGGCCACGAAACATAAAAGCATATTCCGGATCCTGTGTTTTTTGTTTTCCAAGAAATGCGTTTCCTTGCAAATATTCAGGGATTTGAACTCCGGCAATACTTAAAAGTGTTGGTACCAAATCCACAAAACTTATTAAACGGTCAACCTTCGATCCAACTTTATTCTCCGGGAAAAGGTATTTGTATTTTTCGGGAATTCGTATTATAAATGGCACACGTGTTCCTGATTCGTAAACATATCGTTTGCTTCGGGCAACAACGCCACCATGATCGCCATAGTAAAAAACAATTGTATTTTCAAGTAATCCGGCTTCTTCCAATTCTTTTAGCTTCTCTCCCACCCATGAGTCCATATCTTCCACTTTGTCATAATACTGCGCCCAGTCGTGTTTCATTTCGGCTGTCGCCGGATGATATGGCGGAAGCGGGACTTCATCGGGGCTATGTCTTAGCTGCTCATTTGGAATCCATTTATGGATTGAACTTTCATGCGAAATGGTAGTATTGAAAACAGCAAAAAATGGTTTTCCTTGAGGTCGGTTTTTGTAATGCGCCTTGTTGCTGCAATCGTCCCAAATACTTTTGTCATCGAAGTTACCGAGATTGTAATCGGTTTTAACATTGTTGGTGCAATAGTAACCAGCCTGACGCAAGTATTCAGGGTACGTTTTCACAATATCCGACTTTGGATAAAAACTCCGCATATTTTCATTTCCTCCTGAACAGGCATAAACACCCGTGAGTATAGTATTTCTGGTTGGTGCGCAAACAGGCGCATTTGCATAGGCATGGGTGTATAAAAAACCTTCTGATGCAAGTTTGTCGAGATTGGGAGTTGTGGCAAATGTGTCGCCGTAACAACCTAAGAACGGACTGTTATCTTCGCTGGTCAGCCATAAAATATTTGGCAATTCCTCAGGGATTTTTTCAGCACAACCTGAAAATAAAATGCAAAATGTCAGTAGAAATGCGCATAAAACGGGGAAATAAACATAGAATTTGCGTTTCATAAAAATGGTTTTAATTGGTCTTTGTTAGTATTTTATTTTTACAACTGATTCAGAATTCTGTTAATTCATAATCTCCACTCTGTTTCCATCCGGATCCAAAACTACACTTTCGTAATATCCATCGCCGGTTGTACGCGGTTCGTTAATCACCTTGTAACCGTCCTTTTTTAAAGATTCTGTTAACACATCAACTTTTTCTCTCGAACTTACATTTATTGCAAAATGGATGATTCCGATAAACTGTTTGATAATATCATTTTTTGTCGACGGTATTCGTGGCATTTCCATTATTTCCAATTTGCAATCGCCATCAAAAGAAAGGAAATAAGAGCGGAACTCCTTTGAATGGTTATAATAAATTTCGGTACTTGAAGCATCGAAATAATGTATGTAAAAGTTACGCAAACCTTCGAGGTTGCGGGTCCATATGGCAATGTGATCAATCTTCATAATTGTAAAAACTTGAAAAGTGAATATTTATTACAGGATTTTTCTCAATAGCATGAATTACACAATAATTATTTGATACCATCCCATTCCAAAAAAAATTGTTCTAAAAACTGTTCCATAAATATATGTCGTTTTTCTGCTATTTCAATAGCTGTTTGTGTATTTAGCCGATTTCTTAACAAAAGCAGTTTTTCGTAAAAATGATTAATCGTTGGTGCTGTAGATTTTTTGTAACTTTCAAAATCAGTGTGCAATTCAGGTTTAATACCGGGATTATAAATTTGCCGCCCTTTATTTCCACCATATGCAAAAGTCCGGGCAATTCCAATAGCGCCAACGGCATCCAATCTATCAGCATCCTGTACAATCATGGCTTCAATTGTAGTTGCAATTGTTTCAACACCGGCTCCTTTAAACGAAACCTGCTCAATAATATCAAGTATTTTTTTTATATCAGGTTCATTCAGTTTCATCACTTTTAACCATGATTTTGCATTTGTAGTATGCATGTCCCCGTTTATTTTCCAGTCATCAATATCGTGTAAAAGTGCAGCCATTTGAATAATAAAATGATTTCCGCCCTCAGATTTGGCAATTTTTAAAGCCAGGTTTCGTACTCTGTGAATGTGCCACCAGTCATGCCCGGACCCTTCGTTTTCAAACGTGTTCTTTATATAGTTTTCAGTACAATTAACCACTTCAATTTCTGATATATTGACCATAATAGTCTAAAATTATTTATTTTAATCTTGTGCCAATGTATAAAAAAAGATAAATCAAAGCAATTTCAAAACCACAACTTACTATATGGCAGGCTTATACTCACTGACACCTGTAAATTATGCGTATTGTGCAGAAAGTTTTTTTTCTAATTTTGTGTCGGTTAAGAATAGAAAATTCTAATTGTTAGTATTTGGAAAACAAAATCGACCAAAATAAAATGACAAAATCTTCAAAACTTACAATCCCGGCACTTTTCAATGAATCCGTGAGAAATTATTCATCCCAAAAATCATTGGTTTTTGTAGGCGAAGAAAATTATACTTATCAGCAATTGGGTGCAGATGCCAAACTCGTGGCTACCTTACTATCAAATTTAAAGGTTTCCAAAGGTGATAAAGTTGCCATTTTAAGCACCAACATGCCCAATTGGGGCGTGGCATTTTTTGCTATTTCGTTAGTTGGGGCGGTTGTTGTCCCGATTTTGCCAGATTTTCATGAGAATGAAATCAAAACCATTATCGAACATTCCGAAGCACAAATAATGTTTGTTTCAAAAAGTTTGTATGGAAGTTTGACAGCGGAAACAAAACAAAAGCTCGAACAAATCATACTTGTTGAAAACTTTGCACTTGTACCAAAAGATACTTTGACGAACGAGTTGGAGGAATTAAAATCATCTCTCCAGTCAACTCCCAGTGCTTTTGATCAAGTGGAAGTTGAAGAAGACGATTTGGCTTCTATTATTTATACCTCAGGAACCACGGGCAATTCAAAAGGCGTGATGCTGACCCACAAAAACCTCGCATGGACTACTCAGCAATGCTACACTTTGCAGGAAATAAAACCCAGCGACAGGTTTATTTCGTTGCTTCCGTTGTCGCATACGCTTGAAAACACAGTCGGGTTTTTGCTTCCGGTAAAATATGGCGCATCTGTCCATTACCTTCGCAAACCGCCGGTTCCATCAGTCCTTTTACCTGCATTGGAAGTTGTGAAGCCTACGATTATGCTCGTTGTACCATTAATTATCGAAAAAGTTTTCAAATCGAAAATATATCCAGCTTTTCAAAAAAGTGCTGTTACACGGTTTTTGTATTCAGTGGCTCCAACACGGAAATTATTGCATAAAGTTGCGGCAAAGAAACTGTACAAAACCTTTGGTGGTCAACTCCGGTTTTTTGGAGTTGGCGGGGCTAAACTCGACCCAACTGTCGAGCGGTTTTTATATGAAGGCGGTTTCCCTTATGCAATTGGATACGGGTTAACTGAAACTTCGCCGTTTTAGCAGGTGCAACACCCGGAAAAACAAAAATCGGATCGACCGGCGTTGCAATGGAAGGTGTTCAGCTGCGTATTGCCAATGCCGACCCAATTACCGGCGAAGGCGAAATCCAGGCCAAAGGCGAAAACGTGATGCGCGGTTACTACAAAGCCCCCGAAATTACAAACGAGGTTTTTACCGAAGATGGCTGGTTCCGCACGGGCGACCGCGGGTGCTTCGACAAACAAAACATGTTGCACATCAAAGGCCGGATCAAAACCATGATCGTGGGTGCAAGCGGCGAAAATATTTATCCCGAAGAAATTGAATCGGTAATCAATAAAATGCGCTTTGTGCTTGAATCGTTGGTGGTGGAGAAAAAAGGGAAGTTAGTTGCGATGATCCATTTGAACAAGGAAGAAATAGAAAACAATTTCCAGCACCTTAAAGCTGAGGCTCAGCAATATATCCACGAAAAATCTGAAGAAATATTAAAAGAAATCCATAAAAAAGTAAACGAAGAGGTAAACAAGTTTTCAAGGATTCAGCAAGTTGTGCTGCAATTGGATCCTTTTGAAAAAACACCGACAAAGAAGATTAAGCGGTTTTTATATGCTTAATTTGATATGAGTACTGAGTACAGAGTATTGAGTATCAAGAATGCTGTTCGGAGTTCAGAGTTTAGGGTTCAGAGTATGGTAAAAAAGTAAACGGTAAAAGGTGAACGGTAAAGGTATGGGAGATGGATTCCATCTTTATGACAAGTCTTGAAGAAGATGGAATCCTTAATTTAACTGCATTTCAAAATTACTATCTGATAACGGTTTCATTTGTATAAATTTATTTTTGCTTTATCTGCGGTTAAACCTTCGGTTGCATCAGTACTATCATAACTCCCCTGTCAAAGTAATAACACCAAAAACAAAATTTAAACGGCTGTTCTGTTCAGTTAAAATCTTTTGATAAATTTTAAGGTTGTATATCGTCCGCCGCTGTTTATTCTTACGTAATAGGCACCCTGAGCCAGACCTGAGATATCGAATTTATCAGCCTGACCGGCATAAACTGCCCTCAATCTGCCCGAAATATCAAAAATATCAGCAGCATCAATTCGTTGATTTGACCGGATATTAAGAACATCTTTCGCCGGATTCGGATATATAAAAACACCGGCAGCATCATACAAATAATTTACCACGGATGTTGTCAACGAGGAATAATAATAACTTGAAGATTTTTGAGCATGGATATTATGCTCATTCTCCACCTTGTATGGTAAATTGTTTTCATAAGGCAATATGAGATTTTCTGCCGGGGAAGTACGATCTAAAATGATTTCTTTTTCAAGGGTTATAACGACAATATCCCCGGAATAATTCGACTCCCTATAAATCACCTGGCTTTGATCCGATCCATCATATATATATTCTTTCTTTACCTTTGCTTTCCAGTCGCTGATGGTGTCATTCCAGCTATATTCTATCTGGTAAATCAAATTTCCCGCCTCATAATCAAATTCCGTTTTGGTTTTGTCTGACCATTGATTTTCAGGCACAAGTATTTGATCGACAATACTCAGAAGCTCTTTACTTTGTTCATCATAATCGTACAGGGTCCGTTCGGTCAATAAAAAATCATCGTTTGTAAAAACGTAATATTCTATTCTCAACAGCAACCCGTCATCTCCGTATGAATAAACAGACTTTTTGTTACTGGCCCATTGACTGCCAAGATAATATTCATGTCTTTCGACCGACAGTTTTTCTCCATCGTATTCATAAACAGTTCTGTCATTAACCGCCAAAGTCCCTACAATATCATGAGAATTGACCGAAGAAACTCTTTTCCCGTTTTCGTAATTATGCTCAACGAGATGCATTAAATCATAAATCATGTGAATACTGTCTTTCGCTACAAAAAATTTCTCACTGATCAATTGCCCCTGTTGATTATACGAATATTCATATCTGGTAAAATCGGATACAACGATGCTGTCCAATTTTATTAACTGTTCGTTCGATGCAGCATTACATCTGCTGGTTTGAGTCAATAAAAGACTCAAGAATAAAATAAAGGATGTTGTAGTTGTTTTCATACTTGTATTTATTTTAAATGGTGTAGTTTATTTCACTTCCAGTGTAGAGCCTGTTTTCACTTCAAAGGTTCCGTTTATTATTGTGCAACGGCAATAATCTATCCTGCACAAAACATGATTAGTAAATAAATCTTTTTCATGGTTAGAAGATTTTAATTAAACAAATGGTTAACAAAACACAATCAAAGTTATGAAGCAAAAAACACAAAAAAAAAATATAATGTTAATATATGTTAAATTATTTGCCAGAATGGAATTTATTTATATGGGACAAAAAGACCTTTTATTTAACCGGTTGTTTTATATAGGATTTTTAAAGGAAAACGAAAGTTGATGGAAATTGTTAATTTTGCAATCGTAAAAAAGGTTTAATGGTTACAGAATCAAGATATAGTGCAAGGGGAGTTTCGGCATCGAAAGAAGATGTGCACGAGGCAATTAAAAATGTGGATAAAGGGATTTTCCCAAAGGCATTTTGCAAAATTGTGCCCGATATTTTAGGAGGCGACCCGGCAATTGGTGCAACATAATGCACGCCGATGGAGCTGGCACAAAATCTTCATTGGCTTATCTTTATTGGAAAGAAACCGGCGACCTTTCGGTTTGGGAAGGGATTGCGCAAGATGCACTGATTATGAATGTTGACGACTTGCTTTGCGTGGGTGCAACTGAAAATATCCTTGTTTCGTCAACTATCGGAAGAAATAAAAACAATATTCCGGGCGAAGTAATTTCAACAATTATAAACGGCACCGAAGAGCTACTTGCAAAACTACGCGAACTGGGAATAAGCATTTATTCTACGGGTGGAGAAACTGCCGATGTTGGTGATTTAGTGCGCACTATTATAGTTGACTCAACAGTTACCTGCCGCATGAAACGGGATGATGTAATTTCTGCCGACCGTATTTCGGCTGGAAATGTAATAGTTGGACTTTCATCTTCCGGAAAGGCAACTTACGAATCTGAATATAATGGGGGCATGGGGAGCAACGGACTGACTTCTGCCAGACATGATGTTTTTGCAAAATATCTCGCAGAAAAATATCCTGAAAGTTTTGATTCCGCAGTTCCTGAAGATTTGGTTTATTCGGGCAATTTCAAACTCACCGATAAAATTGATGAGCTTGGAATTGATGCCGGAAAAATGGTTTTGTCGCCAACCCGCACTTATGCTCCGGTGATTAAAAAAGTTCTTGATAAATTCCGCAATCAAATAACTGGCATGATACATTGCTCGGGCGGTGCACAAACAAAAGTGCTGCATTTTGTTGACGATGTGCATGTTATAAAAGACAATATGTTCCCTGTCCCTCCGCTTTTCAGGATTATCCAAGAGCAATCAAAAACTGACTGGAAAGAGATGTACAAAGTTTTTAATATGGGACATCGTTTTGAAATTTATACAAAACCGGAATTTGCCAATGAAATTATTGCTATTTCACATTCGTTTAACATCGATGCACAAATCATTGGAAGAGTTGAACATTTTGAGGGTAAAAAGCTTACAATTAAGACGGATAAAGGAACATTTAAATATTAATTATTTTTGTTGAATTCGTGCTTTATAAAGTAATTTTAATTTCAAAATTAAAAGGAATAATATGCAGAATATAATTTCGTCAAATATCAAAATGCTGAAAGAAGTTTTTCGCAATCACAGGATTGAAAAAGCTTATATTTTTGGTTCTGCATTGACCGATGATTTCAATGAGAAAAGCGATCTTGACTTTTTAATAAAATTCAAACCCGGAATAAATCCATTGGAAAAAGGAGAGTTGTGGTGGAATTTACATGATAAACTCCGCGAATTATTAAACAGGGAAATTGATATTGTTACTGAAAATTCCCTGAAAAATCCATATTTCATTAAAGAATTGAATGAAACTAAAGCGTTGATTTATGGAGAACAGAATTAAAAAACTCTTGTTTGATATTCTTTCAGCTTTAAAAAATATTGATGATTATTTGGGTGCTGAAAAGACATTCGAAAACTACAATAAAAACCCAATGTTACAGGATGCAGTGGAGCGTAACATTTAGTTGATGCGAGAAACAAAATAATCCACGGTTACGATGAAATTGAGAATGCCCAAATTTGGGAAATAATAATAAATAATTTGCCAACCTTAAAAACAGAGGTTGAAAAGCTTTTAGAAGAATAAAAATGGCACAATACGAATTACTCGAAAAATACGAATCGATAAGACACCGATTTGAAGAGGTTCAGCAACAAATTACTGATCCTTCAATTATGAACGACATGAAGCGGTATGTTAAACTGAACCAGGAATATAAAAACCTGGAAAAATTGGTGACAGTTTTCCGTGAATACAAAAACATGGTTGACAATATTGAATCGGGCAAAGAAATACTCGATCAGGAAACCGATAAAGAATTGCGGGAAATGGCCTGGGAAGAAATAGAAATGGCTGAAAAGATGATTCCTGAAAAAGAAAAGGAAATAAAGTTTCTTTTGGTACCAGCTGATCCTGAAGACAGCAAAAACTGTATCCTCGAAATTCGTGCCGGTACCGGGGGCGATGAAGCCAGTATATTTGCGGGTGACCTGTTTAAAATGTATTCAAAATTTTGCGAACAAAAAGGTTGGCGACTTGAGGTTACCAATATGAACGAGGGGACTTCCGGTGGTTACAAGGAAATTGTGGCAACCATTTCAGGAGAAAATGTTTACGGTGTAATGAAATACGAATCGGGTGTTCATAGGGTGCAGCGGGTTCCTCAAACCGAAACGCAGGGCCGTGTTCACACTTCAGCAGCTACAGTTGCGGTTTTGCCCGAAGCCGAAGAATTTGATATTGATTTGAGAGAAACTGACATAAGAAAAGATACTTACTGTTCTTCGGGACCTGGAGGTCAATCGGTAAATACTACTTATTCTGCGATAAGGTTAACTCACATTCCTACCGGAATTGTTGTTACCTGTCAGGATCAAAAGTCGCAGTTGAAAAACCTGGCCAAGGCAATGATTGAGTTGCGTTCAAGGATTTATGCCTTGGAACACCAAAAATATTTGGATGAAATTTCATCAAAAAGAAAAACAATGGTTTCAACCGGCGACCGTTCAGCAAAGATACGTACTTACAACTGGCCTCAGGGACGGGTTACCGACCACCGTATCAACTTAACTTTATACAACTTACAGGCAATCGTTAACGGTGATATCGATGAAATAATTGAAAAACTGAGTATTGAAGAGAACGCGGAAAAACTGAAAGAGGCGGAGATTTAAAAATCAAACATTATTATGTTATTGATTTTACTTTTTTCTTTTGGGGCTGAATTCTTAACTTTGAAAAAAAATCACAAAATATGCCTGAAGTTTTTCGAAAATTAGGTTTTGTATTTTTCTTTTATGCCAATGAAGGAAATGAACCGATGCACATTCATGTTCGAAAAGCGGGAGGCTTTGCAAAGTATTGGATGGAACCAATTGAACTTGAATTCTCTCAGGGAATGAAAGTAAATGAATTGAAGTTGGCAGAGGAGTTGATTAAAGAACATGTCGAACTAATTAAAACAAGTTGGAATGAAGTACATGGTAGCTGAATTGATTTTTACCGCGAATAAAGCATGGTATGAAAACGGGATGATCTGTATGTTAATGTCGGACAATAAAGAAATTCGTTTCCCAGTTGATGAAAACAGAAAACTCAAAAATGCAACAGAGAAACAGAGAAACAATATCGAAATTATTTGTGGAGGAACTGGTTTGCATTGGCCAGATCTTGACGAAGACCTAACTGTAACAGGAATTATGGAAGGTCGTTATGGGTATTGAACGCATAAGCAAATCCCACAAAACATTTTTAGTACAAATCTTTCCCCTTTGGGGGAATTAAAGGGGACTTCTATTATGAACCAACAACAACTTTTCGAACAGATACAAAAAAAACGCAGTTTCCTTTGCGTTGGGTTGGACACAGATATTCTGAAAATTCCAAAATATTTGCTGGATACTTCGGATCCGATTTTTACATTCAACAAAGAAATAATTGATGCTACGGCAGAATTTTCTGTTGCTTACAAACCCAACCTTGCTTTTTATGAAAGCCTGGGTTCAAAAGGGTTGGAAAGCCTTGAAAAAACAGTGCATTATCTTCGCGAAAAATACCCTGATTTGTTCCTGATTGCTGATGCAAAACGCGGCGATATTGGAAATACCTCAAATTTGTACGCCCGCACATTTTTTGAACACATGGATTTTGACGCTGTTACAGTCGCGCCATACATGGGCGAAGATTCGGTTAAACCATTTATGACTTACCTCGACAAATGGGTTATCCTGCTCGCACTGACATCAAACAAAGGTGCTTTCGATTTTCAGTTGTTAAAAGACGAAAAAACCGGCGACCAGCTTTTTGAATCGGTTTTAAAAACCTCTCAAAACTGGGGAACCGAAGAAAATATGATGTATGTAGTTGGTGCAACAAAAGCTGAGAAATTAAAAGAAATCAGAGAAATCGTTCCCAATCATTTTCTTTTGGTACCTGGAATTGGTGCACAAGGTGGAAGTTTGCAGGAGGTTGCAAAATACGGAATGAACAACAAATGTGGATTGCTTGTAAATTCCTCCAGGGCTATTATTTATGCTTCATCTGACGAAGATTTTGCAGAAAAAGCCGGAGTTGCTGCTAAAGATGTTCAACGGGAAATGCAGGTATTGCTGAAAACAGCTGGCCTCGTGTAAATAAAATTCATCCGTAAAATCTTTAAATTTTCCCGTAAACTGCATAATCTGAAACTATTTTACAGAAAAACATACTTTTCATGACCTTTTCGTGATACTTTCTTGTTACTGTTGTACATTTAATAATGAACAATAGTAATGGAAAAAATCCTGTTGATAGAGGACGATCCCCACATTGCCGAACTGGTAAGTATTCATTTAAAAGATTTAAATTGTGAAGTTGAAACTTCAGCTGACGGCAGAGAAGGGTACGAGAAGGCCAGTTCAGGGAAATATGATCTGATTGTTCTTGACATTATGCTTCCGGGAATGAATGGGTTGGAAGTGTGCCGACAATTACGCGCCGACCGCATCCATACTCATATTCTAATGTTAACAGCCCGTTCAGAAGAAATTGATAAAGTGCTTGGCCTGGAAATCGGTGCCGATGATTACCTGACAAAACCTTTCAGCATAAGAGAATTTATTGCACGGGTAAAATCGGTTTTGAGGCGTATACAGTCACTTAACAATGAATCTGTTACAAAAAGTAAAGATCAGCTAACCATTGAAAATCTTTCTATTGACCTGGTTAAACGAAAAGTTATTTTGGATGGTCAAATTCTTGAACTTACCCCGAAAGAGTTTGATTTATTAACGCTTTTGGCCACTAAGCCAGGTAAAGTTTATAGTCGGACAGATTTACTCGATTTGGTTTGGGGTTATAACTTTAGCGGATACGAACATACTGTAAACTCACACATCAACCGTCTGCGTTCGAAAATCGAACCCGACATTAACAATCCAAAATATGTTTTAACGAGTTGGGGGATTGGGTATAAATTCAATGATGAAATATAATTATGCAAACAAACAAGAAAATATTTAACAGCCTGTATTGGAAAATATCAGGAATTTTCCTGGTTTTTACAATTGTCCTTACAATAGTTTTCATTTTTATTTCAGTAAAATTTTCTGAGGAATTCAACCAGGAAGCTCAGCAAAAAATAAATGGTGGTATTGCCAAAAGCGCACTTGAAATTGTGTCACCAATATTTATTGATGGACAAGTGAACGAGGCTGCAATTAAAGACTTAATGCACTCCATGATGGTTGCGCATCCCAGCATTGAGGTATATTTACTCAATCCCGAAGGAAGAATTCTTACTTACGTTGTTCCAGGAATTGAAGTAAAAGCAGAAAGTGTTTCTTTGGAACCTATTAAGAATTTTTTAGAACGGAAAAACGATAAAACAATAAAAGGTGATGATCCGCGAAACCCGGGAGCACCAAAAATATTCTCGGCAACGAAAATAATTGAGGATGGACAACTAAAAGGATACATGTACATTATACTTGCCAGCGGCGAATATACTTCTACAATGGCAGCGTTGGAAAATAGTTTTATTTTGAAACTGGGAGTGAGAAGTTTATTGATTGCCCTTCTTTTTACTTCAATTTTAGGTCTGTTCGCCATTTGGATAATTACACGAAACCTGAATAAAATAATATTTGCGGTGCGCAAATTTAAGGATGGGGATCATTCAACCCGAATTAAAATGAAAACTGGCGGTGAATTGGCACAGGTTGCCAATACTTTCAACAGTATGGCCGAAACCATTGAACAAAATATTATCCAGTTGAAGAGTGTTGAAGAACTGCGAAAAGAATTAATAGCCAATATTTCACACGACCTCCGCAGCCCCATTGCATCCATACAGGGTTTTACTGAAACCATTCTTTTAAAGGAAAAAGATTTAACTGAGTCAGAACGCAAAAAATACCTCGGAATTATTTTACAGAATTCAGAAAATCTCAGCAAACTGGTAAACGATCTTTTTGAATTGTCGAAACTTGAATCGAACCCGCAAATGATTAAGCAGGAACCGGTTCAGGTTGCTGAATTGGTTCAGGATGTTTCGGATAAATTTCAAATTATAGCCAAAGAAAAAAACATCAGTATTAACACCATTTATTCCAAAAACCTTCCGTTGGTTTTTGCTGATATTCAAATGACTGATCGCGTTTTTCAAAATATACTCGACAATGCAATCAAATATTGTAATCCGAATGATGTAATTACCATTGAACTTGAATTGCTAAAAGATGCTGTAAAAGTTAAGATTTCGGATACAGGAAAAGGTATTTCTGAAGAAGAATTACCATTTATTTTTACGCGTTACTACAAAGGAACAAAAACGAAAAATTCAAACAGCACTGGACTTGGATTGGCAATTGTAAAAAAGATTTTAGATTTACATAAATCTAATATTGAGGTTTTTAGCAAATTAAACCAGGGGACAAGATTTGAATTTCAATTGCCACTTTATTCAACTACGTAATTTCAAAAAATATATTTTAAAATTTGTAGCGTTTAAATTGGAAACCCATTGTTTGTTACTATTTACGTTTTCCTCCATTGTGGAACTTAAATTCCGGCAATTTTATTCATCTTTAAATCATATCACTATTTTTGTTGCTGTAACTGTTCACTTAAACCAATTTAATATGAAACCTATTTTGAATTTTTCCCTTTTAGCGATTTTTGTAATCTCAATTTCTTGTTCGACTAAAACAACTGAAAAGAAAAACACAAATCAGCAGCCCAACTTCGTTGTAGTTTTTATTGACGACATGGGTTATGGTGATATTGGCACACAGGGCGCAACCGGATGGACAACTCCTAACCTTGACAAAATGGCTGCAGAAGGAATGCGATTTACCAACTTTTATTCGGCACAACCTGTTTGCAGTGCATCACGCGCCGGATTGTTAACGGGTTGTTATCCAAATCGAATTGGAATTTCAGGAGCGCTTTTCCCGCAGGATACAGTAGGGATTAATTCAAACGAAACAACAATTGCTGAAATGCTCAAGGAAAAAGGCTATACAACAGCTATTTTTGGAAAGTGGCATTTGGGATGTCTTGAGCAATTTTTGCCTTTACAAAATGGTTTCGATGAATATCTGGGTCTTCCCTATTCGAATGATATGTGGCCTGTGCATGTTGACGGAACGCATTACCAACCCGGAGAAGGTCGCGATAACTATCCTGAATTGCCATTAATCGAAGGGAATCAAACAAAAGAACTGATCTCCGACTTAAAAGGTCAGGATAAATTAACAACACTTTACACTGAAAAAGCTGTTGATTTTATAAACCGGAATGCGGATAAACCATTCTTCCTGTATGTTCCTCACTCAATGGGGCATATTCCGTTGGGAGTTTCAGATAAATTCAGGGGTAAAAGCGAACAGGGTTTTTATGGCGACGTAATGATGGAAATCGACTGGAGTGTTGGTGAAATTGAAAATGCACTTGAAGCAAACGGGATTTCCGAAAATACAATTTTCATTTTCACAACTGACAATGGTCCATGGTTAAATTTTGGAAATCATGCCGGATCAGCTGGCGGATTACGTGAGGGAAAAACCACAAGTTGGGAAGGTGGACAACGTGTTCCTTTCATTATAAAATGGCCGGGAAAAACACCTGCCGGAACCATTTGCAACAAACTGGGCTGTGCAGTGGATATTTTGCCAAGTTTCGCAAAAATTGCCGGTGCCAGTTTGCCACCTCTAAAAATTGACGGCGTTGATATTACTGAACTGTGGAAAGGAAATAACGATGCCGAACCCCGGGACAATATTTTATTTTATTATGGAAAAAATAACCTGAATGGCGTGCGCAAAGGAAACTGGAAATTGGTTTTACCACACACCTGGCAATCATACAATACAGAACCGGGCAAAGATGGTTACGGTGGTAAAAGAATCAGTATGAAAGTTGAAAAACCGGAATTGTATAATATGATGCGGGATCCCGGAGAACAATTCAATGTTATTGATTACTATCCTGAAAAGGCAGCTGAAATCATGCAACTGGTTGAAGCAGCCCGTGAAGAACTGGGTGATTTAAATGTAGGGTTGGAAAAAGGAACCGGCAATCGGGAAATTGGGAGAAAATAAAAAAATAGCAACTAAATTGGAGCGCTGATGAAGCTGATTTTCACAATAAAAACAGGGCATTAAATCTATAAAATCAGCGTTTTCTGTGTTCCATTTATTTTATTTTAACTTTATCCTTTCATGCTAAATCAAACAAAATGTCCACACCATTTCTCATATTCATTGTAATTTCAGCAGTTGCACTGTTACTTTTCATGGTGCTGAAACTGAAAATCAGTGCATTCATTTCATTGTTGATTACCGCCATTTACGTGGGTATTATTGCCGGGATGCCGTTGAAAAACGTAACAAAAGCCATACAGGATGGAATGGCCGGAACACTAGGATTTGTGGCAACAGTTGTTGGATTGGGTGCAATTTTCGGGCAAATGCTTGAAAGTTCAGGGGGTGCTGAATCACTTGCAAGATCATTACTTAAAAAGTTTGGCACGAAACGCGCTCCCTGGGCTATGGTGATAACCGGATTTATTGTTGCAATCCCTGTTTTTCTGGATGTTGGTTTTATAATTCTGGTGCCGATAATTTATGCACTCGCCCGCGATTCAAAAAAATCTTTACTTTATTATGGAATACCTTTGCTGGCCGGTTTGGCTGTTACCCACAGTTTTGTCCCGCCTACGCCCGGACCAGTTGCTGTCGCCGACATCATTAATGTTCAATTGGGTTGGGTTATTTTTCTGGGTGTAATCATCGGTTTTCCAATTGCTATAATTGCCGGACCGGTTTGGGGAAGTTACATTTCAAAAAAAATTTATATTGAAGCACCAACAGAATTGTACAATCCTGAATCAAAGGAATACGATGAGAACAACCTTCCTGCTTTTTCAATTATCGCTCTGATTATTTCTATTCCACTAGTTTTGATTCTATTAAATACGTTTACTGGTCTGGCGGTTAATAAAGGGATTATCGATAAATCAATTTTTACCGACATGTTAGAATTTATTGGTCACCCATTTTCGGCACTGATAATCGCCACATTAATTGCCTCCTACTTTTTGTGCATCAAACGTGGAATGGACAAACAAAAAGTACTCGAATTGAGCACTAAAGCTTTGGGACCTGCCGGGATTATCATTTTAATTACCGGTGCCGGAGGCGTTTTAAAACAGGTTTTAATCGACAGCGGTATTGGTAAAATTATGGCCGAATCGATGGCCGATTCTGCTTTACCTCCCATTTTGCTGGCCTGGTTACTGGCAGCTGTTGTACGCGTTACACAAGGGTCGGCAACTGTTGCAATGATTACTGCTGCCGGAATTATAGCGCCAGTTCTGGGAGAATTTGGATTAAACGATCCACAACGCGCACTTGTTGTTTTGGCAATTGCGTCGGGCGCTACATTACTTTCGCATGTTAACGATAGTGGTTTCTGGTTAGTAGGCAAATACTTTGGAATGACAGAAAAGCAAACCCTTCAATCCTGGACGGTTATGGAATCGATAATTGCTGTTTGTGGTCTGGCATTTACATTGTTGGCGAGCCTGTTTTTTTAAAATGAAGAATATCCAATAAAGAATATTCAATACTCAATATCCATATTTTGACTTAAACTAATAAATTGAAATTTGGATATTCAGAACTCTGAATTGGATGTTAAAACGATAACTTATGAAATTTGAATTTAAATTTTTTGCCGAACTCAGTAATGACGAAATGTATGATATCCTTCAACTTCGCGCTGAAATATTTGTGGTTGAACAAAACTGTGTTTATAACGATTTGGATGGGCTGGATAACCTGGCAGTTCATCAGTTTTTAAAAAAGAATGGTAAAATAGTTGCTTATTCCCGCATACTCAAACCCGGCACCCGTTTTCCGGAATGTTCTATCGGGCGTGTAGTTGTAAAACATTCTGAGCGTCGTACAGGTCTTGGAATTGAAATGATGAACGAAGCAATGAAATATATTTTAAACGAATGGAAAGCAACCTGTATCAAAGTCAGTGCACAAAAATATCTTCGAAAATTTTACGAAAATTTGGGTTTTAAAGTAATTACTGATGAGTACCTTGAAGATGGAATTCCGCATTTTGGGATGCTTTTTCAATTGACTGATTAGTATGCGTTAAAAACAATTTTCTTTCGTTTATTCTTTTTAAAGTAAAAAATTATTTTTTTGATTTTTCGTATTTCTCAATGTCGAACAGGAAAATAACTATACCATTGCCGGTTCCGGCCATAATTCCATATTGTAAAGCAATGAATTTTCCCTCGTTTGAAACAACAGGATTATCTGAACGTAAGACACCGGGAAAACGTGTAGAAAAATCGGCCAGTCTTTCTGTTTCACCGCTTCCATCAAGTTTAAGTTTATAAACATCAAGTTTGTATTGATTTCTATCTGACATTAAATCAACGATAAGCATTCAACACCAATTTTGAATGCTGTTTTTATGGAATATTTTTTTGCGTTTTGACTTTTCATTTCAGGTTTATCAATAAGTTAAGTAGACATTTCCTACTTTATCTTTTTGATATAATTACTTTTTCAGTGTACAAAATTTCATCATTCCAAATCTTAAAAAAATAAATCCCCTCAATTTGATCGTGAAGGTTAATATAATATGAGTTCCCATTTGTCCTGTCAAGCTTGCCTTTTAAAACTATTTTACCATCAATATTAATTATGGAATAATTAAGTTTTTCTACTTTTAAGTCTTCGGTTAGCCGTACAAATATTTTTTGGTTTGCGGGATTTGGATAAACCAAAAGATTATTGTTTCTATTATTTTCTGCAGAAGTTTTAACAATTTCCTCTTCAAATTCGTAAGCACCAATGTCAGGATTTCCTCCTGAAAAGCGGGAAATTCCGTTGATGTCAAATTCAATAAAGTTACCATCAATTTTAATTCCTGCATTTCGGGCCGGACTGTCCTCTTTTAAGGTCAAATTGGGATCGTCGGGGTCGGGATTAACAAATTCCGGATTTTCTCCAACTATATCCGTTTCATTTGTAAAACCAATTTTACTGGATGTTGCATTGTAAATGAGGTTGTTCCCAAAGAAAATATTCGCAGGTGACTGGTATCGGTTATTGGCTCGCTGATTATCACGGGCAACCATAATATTATTGAAAACCCGAATATTTGAAGCATTTTGAATTGTAATTTCACCATCGGATATTTCAGGGCTTTTGCAATTAAAGTAACTTGTGTTGTTGATAATATCAACATTTGCACTTTTATAAACATGAATTCCTCGGCCTCCGTTGTTGTATACCACATTATTTTCAATTAACGTCTTCCCGGAATAAGCTGAAAAATTTTTGCCTTCATTTGATTCAGAATCGATGATAATTCCATTACCATCATAAATTTTACACGGTCCTACCCAAGGCACAAAAAGTTGATTTCCAAAAAGAATATTGTTCTTTATTATCATAGAATATTCAGTGGAATTGTGATCATCATAGTTCCATGAATTTAAATTTGAAATTCCACTACCGCCATAAATCGTGTACCAGCAATTATTGTAAATGACATTATTTTCATACCGTAAATAATCAGCTTCCAAACCTGCTACTCCACCCGCACATTCAAAAATTTCGCAATTTGTAATGGTTATGTGATGCACATGTAATCCATTATTTCTCCCTTCCAATGCAATTCCATTACCATTAAATTTTGGTTCCACTTTCCCTTGAGGGTCCTGACAACCACCTGGTTGTGTAAGTGCTTCCTGCAGGTTCAGGTTTTGATTGTATCCCTGAATTGTTAATCCGTTAATTACAATGTCATGTACTCCATCGGCAATGTGTATTCCTGCCCATTTAAATTCATTCAGTTTCAATAAAGGTTTGTCACCTGGAAAGTTTGTAATTACGATTGGATTTCCTCCGGAACCAGAGGCTCTCAGAGCTAAAACAGCAAATGCATTCTCTCCGGTATAAGTTCCATTCATCACAAAAATGGTATCTCCGGGTTTTAAAAAAGTGGTACTCCATGAAAACCATGCCAGTGTTTTTTTAGCTGTACCAACAGTTTTACCGTTGAATGAGTTGTTGCCAGAAATGGAATTTACGTAATAATTGCTTGCTGATAAATGAATTGTAAATCCCATTAAAAAGGCAGCTGTTGTAATAAAAAAATTTCTTAGAATCATTTTTGATTTGGTTTAATAAGACAAAACTATTTAATAGACCAAGAAAATCATAATTTTTCAATTAAAATAAAATGATTTTCCCTCGGAAATAAATTCTTTACTAACAGGATTTAATATCTTAAGCGTTACATTTTTTGAATAAAAGTTCCATGTTATTAAGGATTGTATTTATAGCGATTATTTTTATACCATTTTATTCCTCTTGTATGTCAAGTGAGAAGGATATAATGGTTCAGCAAATTTTTAATTTGATTTATAACCAGCAATTTACAGAAGCAGAAAATGTATTGAACAGAAACAAAAATCAAATAGACCCATTTTACCACAACATTCTCAAACTCGATTTATTTTGGTGGAAATATAGCTTATCGCAATCGAAACAAGATGCAAAAGTATTGAACGCAGTTTTGCAGGAATTTGACAACTCAGCTCAAAACTCACGGGAAACCAAAATCAATAAATTGATCAGCTTGTCCTATGAAATGCGATATGACATAAAAAGATATAATCTTGTGGGTGCATTTCTAATTCGTTCTGAAGTGCGAAAACAAATTGTACTCATAAAAAAAGAAGACCTCTCCTTTTTGGGCGAAAGAAGAAATTTGTTCGATTTTTACCTGACACTTTTTGATTATTTCGATGAAAGCCTGAATCCCTTTTCGTTTGGCAGTAAATCAGACAAATATTTACAATCACTTTCAGACCTTGAAAAATACAGCCAAAACGATGATTTGATTTTGTCAACTATGGCGCATTATTTTTTAGGCAGGATTTATACAAAGGTGGAAAAACAACCTGAAAAAGGACAGGAACATTTTAAAGTACTTTCTCTTCGATTTCCTGAAAACCCTTTGTTTAAGGAACTTGCTTGCGGACTAAATACTAAATTTTAATTTTTCGAATGTTGTTAACACTGACGAGTTTAATCCCATAAATTAGAATTTTGATAATCCATCTGAAACATCCGTTCACTGCAATTGGGGCAGATCGCCTTTTTCAACCTGTGAATATTTGTGAGTTTTAACCTCATCCGACAACTACGGCAACGAAATTCACTTTTGTGAATTACTTTTTCATCCTTAAAAACGGTTACTTCAGTTTTGTCTTGTAAAATTTTGCATTTCGGACATTTATAAATTTGAAATCCAGTTTTCAAATAAAGATTATCGTCATTTTTTGAAAGTTTTTCCAGCACAATATGAGTCTTGTAATGAAACAATTTTTTTCTCTGTTTCAAATATTCGTTCAAAGGTTGTGAGTGTACCTTGAAACCATGTCCCTGGTTAAACTGTTCTTCGTAGCCACAGTTACCACATCTGTATTTATAAGCATGTCCCATAATTCAACAAGTTGGCTTAAAGTTAGTTAAAATGTTTCAAACCCGTTAAATAGAGTTAACACAATTATTTCAATTTGAAACTGAAACTGAAACTTTTTAGTAAGCCGGGTGTTCTCATTGTGAAACAAAACATATAAAAATGAAACAAATATTATTTTCACTTTTTGCGATTCTGATAAGTGTTGGAATTACTCAGGGTCAAAACTCAAAAGTTCTTTCAGTTGGAGACAAAGCTCCCGGTTTTAAAGCCACTGCCGATGATGGCAGCACCTGGAATTTGAACGATTACAAGGGTAAAAAATACATCGTGGTTTATTTTTACCCGGCAGCAATGACAGGTGGTTGCACAAAACAAGCCTGTGCTTACCGCGATGCACAACCTGCAATCGAATCGGCAAATGCAGTTGTGGTTGGAATTAGCGGTGACAATGTTGAAGGCTTAAAAATATTTAAACAAGCTGAAAATCTCAATTTCGCACTCCTTTCTGATGAATCGGGTGATATAGCCGGGAAATTTGGCGTACCAACCCGTGATGGTGGAACAGTTACAAAAGAAATTAATGGACAAACCGTTAACCTCATGCGTGGAACTACTGCCAGTCGCTGGACTTTTATTATTGACAAAGAAGGAAAAATAGCCTACAAAAATGAACAGGTCGATGCAGCGAAAGATGCTGAAATGGTACTGGGATTTTTGAATGGGGTGGAATAAGTTCCGGGTTCAAAGTTAAATGTTAAAAGTTGCGGTTTTCGATTTTAAAGTTCAAAGTTTAAAGCCCGCCTGAACTATAAAGTGGGGTAGGTTCAAAGTTGAGTTTATTTTGAGAATCAAGTATCTGGAATCGGAGTTGGAAACTCCGTATCCCTGAATCCAACATCCAGCATCCGGAACCGAATTTACTGAATCCATTATTTCTTTATCTTTGCCCAAAATTTAATACTTGCAGACGGGGCAGTTTCTAAAATACTTTCAGGGGCAGAAAAATTTCAAAAAAATAATTGAAATATTGAATGCCCCCCCGGGTGAAAAAATTCATCTGAAGGGACTTATTGGCTCTGCTAAAACCATATTACTCGCCAATCTTTTCTTAAAAACATCAAAAACATTTACTATCCTGCTGAACGACAGGGAGGAAGCAGCTTATTTTTATGATGATTTAAATAATCTTGGATTAGCTGAATATACACTCTTTTTCCCTTCTTCCTTTAAACGTTCAATTCATTACGGACAAACTGAGCAGGAAAATATTGTACAGCGAACTGAAGTTCTGAATAAAATCTGGCTGAATGACAAACCATACATTATTGTCTCGTATCCTGAGGCACTTGTTGAAACCGTTATTTCGCAGGCCGGACTGAAAACCAATACGCTTTGGGTAAAAAAAGGCGATAAGATTTCAACAGATTTCCTGAATGAATTTTTGTATGAATATGGTTTCGAACGGGTTGAGTTTGTTTATGAACCGGGTCAGTTTTCGGTGCGTGGAAGTATTGTAGATGTTTTTTCATTTTCGAATGAAGATCCCTATCGCCTCGATTTTTTTGGTGATGAAATTGAATCAATCCGGAGTTTTAATATAGACAACCAGATTTCGAAAGAAGCACTTGAGAATATTACGATCGTCCCAAATATTCAGGATAGAGAAATAGAAAGCTCACGCATTTCCTTTGTTGGCTTCTTTAAAGAAGAAAATATTTGGTTTGGAAATAATATGAACCAGTTTTTTGCTCATGTTACCGATATCCACAGGCAAACAATTGTGGATAAAGCAAGCGAGAAAAACATACAATACGAAATTGTTTCAGGTCAGGTTTTAAAAACAGAAATGTCGAAAAATACTGTTTTTGAATTTGATTCTGATGTGGCATTTGAACCAACAACCCGCTTTGAATATTCAAATTCAAAACAACCCGTTTTCAACAAAAACTTCGAATTGCTGGGTGAAAACCTTTTTGAATATAGCAAAAACGGTTACCAAATTTTTATTCTTTCGAACCAGGAAAAACAGATTGAACGCTTACAATCGATATTTGAAGACACAAAAGTGAGTGTAAAATTTAACCCGGTTAATTTTATTTTACACGAAGGTTTTATAGAACACGACCTAAAAGTTTGCTGCTATACCGACCATCAGATTTTTGAACGTTACCATCGTTTCAAACTAAAAAGCCGCAAAGCCGAACGCGAAGCCATTACGCTGAAAGAACTGAATATGCTGCATCAGGGCGATTATGTGGTGCATATAGACCACGGAATCGGAAAATTTGCCGGCCTTGTAAGAACAGAGGTAAACGGAAAAATGCAGGAAGCAATCCGCTTGGTTTACAAAGACAATGATTCGCTGCTGGTAAGCATTCACTCGCTGCACAGGATTTCAAAATTTAAAGGAAAAGAGGGAACTGAACCCCATATAAATAAACTTGGAACCGGTGCATGGCAAAAAATGAAAAGCCGCACAAAAGCCAAAGTTAAAGATATTGCCAAAGAACTGATTTCACTTTATGCAAAGCGTCGGAGTGAAGAAGGGTTTGCATTTTCACCCGACACTTATATGCAAACTGAACTTGAAGCATCTTTTATTTACGAAGACACACCCGACCAGGAAAAAGCCACGATTGCAGTAAAACAGGACATGGAAAAACTAATCCCAATGGACAGATTAGTGTGCGGTGATGTAGGTTTTGGAAAAACAGAAGTAGCGATTCGTGCAGCATTTAAAGCAGTTGCCGACAGTAAACAAGTTGTAGTTTTGGTGCCGACAACTATTTTGGCACTTCAACATTATAAAACATTTTCGGAGCGGCTAAATGATTTTCCAGTCAGAATTGAATACGTCAGCAGATTAAAAACTGCATCAGAAATTAAGGAAACCTTAAAGGATTTGTCGGAAGGAAAAATTGATATAATTATCGGAACACACCGCGTTGTGAGTAAAGATGTGAAGTTTAAAAACCTGGGGTTGCTCGTAATTGATGAAGAACAAAAATTTGGCGTTTCAGTAAAGGAAAAACTAAAACAGTTCAAAATAAATGTCGATACTTTGACATTAACGGCAACACCTATTCCACGTACTTTGCAGTTTTCGCTGATGGGAGCCCGTGATTTGTCGATTATTCAAACAGCGCCACCCAATCGTTACCCCATCAATACCGAAGTGCATGGATTTAACGAACAGATGATTCGTGATGCGATTACATTTGAAATTGAGCGAAACGGTCAGGTTTTCTTTATCCACAACCGGGTTTCAAATATTTATGAAGTTGAAGCCACGCTGAAAAAAATTGTTCCCGGAATAAAAACCGGTGTTGGACATGGGCAAATGGACGGGCCAAAACTGGAAAAAGTAATGCTCGATTTTATAAACGGGAACTTCGATGTACTGATTGCAACAACCATTATCGAATCGGGGCTGGATATACCTAACGCAAACACAATCATTATAAACCATGCCGAAAACTTTGGGTTGAGCGATTTACATCAACTTCGCGGAAGGGTGGGCCGCTCGAATAAAAAGGCGTTTTGCTACCTGATTACACCACCACTGGCAACTGTTAATGCTGATGCACGCCGCCGGTTAAAAGCCATTGAAGAGTTTTCGGATTTAGGAAGTGGTTTTAATATTGCCATGCAGGATCTCGATATTCGCGGAGCGGGAAATATGCTTGGTGCCGAACAAAGCGGTTTTATTGCCGACATTGGATTTGATACTTACCACCGCATTTTAAACGAAGCTGTGCAGGAACTTAAACAGGAAGAGTTTGCCGGATTGTTCGACGATGAAGATAGCCGCCAACAAACTCAGGCTTTTCTGAAACTCAATTTTGTTAACGATTGCCAGATTGATACCGACCTCGAATTGCTTTTCCCCGAAGATTACATTAAAGGTACTTCGGAAAGGATGCTGCTTTACCGCGAACTCGACAACATCGAAAATGAACAGCAACTTGAATTGTTCAAAACCGGTTTGATCGACAGGTTTGGAAAAATGCCGCAGGAAAGTAATGAATTGCTCGAAGTTGTGCGCCTGCGTTGGAAAGCCATCGAATTGAGTATGGAAAAAATCATACTGAAAAACAAAAACATGATATGTTACTTTGTTTCCGACCAGCAATCAAAGTTCTATCAGTCAGCCGATTTCATGAAGATTGTACAATATATTCAAAAAACCGGAAATGGTAAACTCAAAGAAACAAACTATAAACTCACCCTCACATTTCAAAATATATTTAATGTTGAAACCGCTGATTACTTGCTTAAGGAGATAATTCAGTACATAAAAGACAACTGAAAAATTAATCTTTGAGTTGGATTGAACCTCATTTTTTAATTCATTTTTTATATTGACACGCAACCATTACAATTTTTCTCAATCTTATCAATATTGGTTTTGGTGGTTTTAACGTTTTAATTCCACAATGCCATTTTTTTTTAAATGATTAATAACAATAAAATGAAAACAAAAAGATTTTTAAAGAATTCTATTTTCTTGATTTTAGCATGTTTTACTGCCGTTTCGTGCAATGATGTTGAAGAAAAACTGGAAGTATTAACAGATGTTTATGTAATTAACAAGGATTTTGACGGTGAAGTCAAAACGGCAAATGCCTTTTATGCTTATGCCAATAAAAATTTAATGAGTGGAACTGTGGCACAGCCAAATAACGGGGGAAATGTTGAGCTTGAAAGCCAACCCGGTTCAAATTTCACGCTGGGAAAAGAACCTTCTGACTCGGATTTTAAAACAACAGCTCCGGTTGAAGGCAATTATGTTTTTACAATTAAAGACATGAATGGCGAAACACAAGTAGTGACGGACATATTGAGTTACGATGGGTTAGCTGTTCCACATTTTACCAAAATTAATTTCAGTGGCACCACTGTAACACTTGAAACTGAATGGGCTGCAATTCCTGAAACTGATGGTTATTTTATTAAAATGTTTAATACAAGTGGTAAGCTCATTTTTTCGGGATATAACGTAGCATCAAACGTTCTTAAATATACAATAACCGGTTCAACCAACTCCGGATACTGGAGCGAAGCCGCCGTTGAAGGCCAAACTTATCTGCTTCAAATAAATGCATACACTAATGATGCAGAGGCAAACAGTTCAAATGCTTCATATAACGTTCAGGAAATTTCAGTTGGAGAATCGGAAATTACCTGGGGAACTAATTAATCTGAACTATTTTTATAGTGAAAGCTGTCTGATTTTTCGGACAGCTTTTTTTGGCCAAAAAATAGAATTACTATATATATAGTAATATTATTATAAAAATAGTTGCAACTTTAAAATACAATTACTATGTTTGTAGTAGATTTTTTTGTAGTATGATTTTTTACCCAAATCTTTTTGGAAAATATATTGAAAATGAAAAATATAATATCATTAACCAAAGCTGAAGAACAAGTAATGCAAATACTCTGGAATTTAAAGGAAGGAGTTGTAAAAGACGTTGTTGAAGGTTTCGATGAGCCGAGGCCGGCTTATACAACAGTTGCCACAGTTCTTTCTGTTTTAGAGAAAAAAGGTTTCGTTCGGCGTAAAAAGGTTGGGAATGTAAATTTGTTTTTCCCTGAAATCAGCAAAAAGGAATACACGGGTTTTCAGTTTAAAACTTTACTGAGCGATTATTTTAATGGCTCTTTCCCGAAAATGGCAACCTTTTTTGCAAAAGAAAATAATTTGAGTATTACTGAATTGGAAGAGATGCTTAAAATCACGGAAAGTGAATTAAACAAAGACGATATCAAATAAATGCCATGGAAACAATTTTTTCATTACTGTTAAAAGCCTCGTCAGGAATTGTACTTTTTTACCTTGTTTATTGGTTCTTTCTGCGGAATGAAACATTTTACTCAGCAAACCGCTGGTTTTTGTTAATTGCGTTGGTCGTGGCTATTTTTCTGCCCCTTTTCCCGGTTCAGTACTCAATTTTGGTTGATCCGGAGAACAATAAAACAGTTTTCAAATCGATATCAGATACTTTTAAAAATATCCCTGTTGTTTCAGCATCGGAATTGCCGGAAGAACAATTTAACTGGCAACAGGCAATTTTGTTTGTGTATCTCACGGGAGCAAGCCTGTTTTTGTTGAGGTTGCTGACACAAACGTTTATATTAATTCGATTAATTTTAAAATACCGGATAAAATCATTTAATGGAATCCGAGTTGTGGAAAATGAAAAGTATGGTTTGCCATTTACGTTTTTCAACATTGTATTTATCAATCCGAAGTTTCACAAACAGAACGACCTGCCGGAGATTCTGGCTCACGAAAAAGTGCACATTCGTGAGCGGCACTGGTTCGACCTGCTTTTTATAGAACTGTTAACAGTCATCTTTTGGTTCAACCCATTTATTTGGTTCTTTGAACATTCTATCAAACAAAATCATGAATACCTGGCCGACAAAGGTGTCCTTGCGCAGGGACACAGTGCGGGCAGGTATCAGGCACTATTAATTAACCAGTTAATGGGCATGCAGATTATTGGAATTACCAACAACCTGAATTTTGCGCTTAACACAAATCGATTAAAAATGATGACGAAAAAGAAAACGCCCGTCAGACGACGGACAAAATTTGCGCTGGCTTTGCCCGCAATTGCGCTGATGCTTTTTGCTTTTGCCGAACCGAGTTATAAGGTAAGAGAAGTTCAAAATGAAAGTTCGGTTTCTGTCGTTCAAAAAGGGGGAAAAGGACTTACTTTACATGGTAAAGTTGTGGATGAAAAAACTGGAGAACCATTGCCCGGAGCATCAATTGTTATTAAAGGAACAACTATTGGAACGGTTTCGGATGTAGATGGAACATTTACTTTGGTAGATCCAAATCCGAAAATAGAAAATGAAGATGTACTGTATACAAATATCGTAATTTCTTTTGTTGGACTTCAAACCAGAGAAACACAATTGGGAGCAAGCAAGAAACAACTGGAAAAAGGAAATGGAGTATTAAATGAGACTTTCAAAATGAAAGAGGATGTAATTTATGCAAATGCAATGTTTCCCGAAACAAAAGCTCCGCCACCACCTCCTGCTGCAAAAACAAAAATTGTGGAAGTATCTCCACCACCACCTCCAAAAGTGGTAGAAGTGCCAAAATCCTCGAAAGGAGAAAAGGAAGTCTTTTATATTGTGGAAGACATGCCGCAATTTCCGGGCGGTGGTGATGCGCTCTCGAAACATATTCAGAATATGACTAAAAATTATGATCTTAAAGGGAAAGCAAATATTGGTTTTACTGTTAATCAAAAGGGTAAAGTGGTTGATGTGAAAGTGGTTGATGCTGGCAATATTAAAATTGGCAAAGCTGCTATGGAAATTATTGAAGAATTACCTGATTGGAAACCCGGTGCACAGAGAGGGAAACCTGTTAAAGTAAAATATATAATTGCGGTAGAATTTAAATAAAAGAAAACAGAAAACTTAATATTATTCATACCCTGACTTTGAGTCAGGGTATGAATTTCTCGTAATAAATCTATTCCAATCAGTAATCCTCAGAACTTATATCAAGAATCATTTTTAAAGCATTTAAATATTCAAATACTATAATTTTAAATTATTCGTACTTTTGAATTATGGATAATTCACTATTTCAAAAAATCAATGCTTACCTAAGCCATGAGTATATTGACAAAGCCTGGGTTTTTGGTTCATTCTCACGTAATGAAGAAAATGAAAACAGTGATATTGATTTACTTGTACAATTTTCAAAAAATCAAAAAATAACTCTTTTTTATTATCTCAATTTAAAAAACAAACTCGAAGAACTTACAGGGAAGAAAGTTGATTTAGTTGAAGAAGGACAGCTTAAGAATTTTGCCAAAAGTAGTTTTGAGAAAGACAAAATTTTAATTTATGAGAGAAAAGATTAGGGATAAAGAAAGATTAAATCATATCATCGAATCAATCGATAATATTTTTGATTTCACTGCCAATATGCATTTTGAGGATTTTGTCGCAAATAAAATGATAAAGTTTGCGGTTATTTGGAATACAATTACTGAAGATTTACAAGACTTCAAGAACAAAATTCAGAAAATAATAGATTCCTATAAACAGTGAGGGCTTCACTTCAAGTGAAACCCTCACTAATACTTTAGTTCATTAATACAACCCGTCAATCGATAAATATCTTTCGCCGTGGTCATACGTAAAAGTAAGAATCCGCGAACCTTTGGGTAATTCTTTTATTTTTTTTGCAACTGCTGCCAATGAAGCTCCCGATGAAATACCTACGAATAAACCTTCAAGTTTTGCAGCTTTTTGTGCATATTCAAACGCCTCATCTTTGCCAACTTCTATTGTCCCGTCAAGTATTTCTGTATTTAGATTTTTTGGAATAAACCCAGCTCCAATTCCCTGAATAGAGTGTGGCCCTGGTTGTCCGCCACCAATTACCGGGCTTGTTTCAGGTTCAACGGCAAACACTTTAATATTTGGGAATTGCTTTTTCAATACTTCTGCAACACCTGTGATATGGCCTCCGGTTCCAACGCCAGTAATCAGGTAATCAAAACCTTCGGGAAAATCATTTAGAATTTCCTGAGCAGTAAAATTTCTGTGAACATCAACATTTGCAGGGTTATCAAATTGCAGCGGAATCCATGAATTTTCGATTTCTGCGGCAAGTTCTTCTGCTCTGGCAATCGAACCTTTCATCCCTTTTTCGCGCGGAGTAAGTTCCAATTCTGCTCCCAGGGCCGACAATACTTTACGGCGTTCGATACTCATTGATTCAGGCATCGTTAAAATCAGGCGGTAACCTTTTACTGCAGCAACAAGCGCAAGTCCAATTCCTGTATTTCCTGAAGTTGGCTCAATTATTACAGAACCTTCTTTTATTATCCCCTTTTTCTCAGCATCTTCCACCATCGAAAGTGCAATCCTATCCTTAATACTTCCTCCCGGATTTGTTTTTTCAATTTTCACCCAAACTTCATAATCAGCAGGATACAGACGATTAAGTCTAACATGCGGCGTGTTGCCAATGGTCTCTAAAATGTTCTTTGCTCTCATAATTAAATTTTAAAATCGGTTGAAATAAAAAGGCTCCCCTATCCTAGGAAAGCCTTTCACTTATTTAGTTATTAAATATTTTCACTTAAACAATTGGAAAAACGCTTTCCTGCTTGATGCAGAAACAGCAACACATACAGTTATTTATCATTGTAGTTTTCATAAAAAACTTTGTGGTTTCCAGTTAAAATCAAAAAGATAAACAACGTTGATTTTAAATTGTTTTTAAAAACCTTAATTTTTATACCTCAGCCATTTGAATAACTCTTTCAGATTTACCTTTTTCCCATACATTAAAAGTCCAATCCGGTAAATCTTTGCGGCAGCAGCAATGGCGCCAATTGTCATTAAAACCAACAACAACATGGAAAGTAATAATTCCCAGGTGGGAATACCGTATGGAATTCGTGCCATCATTGCTACAGGTGAAGTAAGCGGAATAATTGAAAACCAAAATGCAACCGGACCTTCCGGATTTCGTGCAATCGGGAAAAGCACCATTATAGAAAGTATCAGCGGAAAAGTTACAGGAAATACCATTTGCTGTGAATCTTCCTCATTGTCAACCGCCGCTCCTACTGCGCCCAAAAGCGAACTATACATTAAATATCCTACAAGAAAATAGAATACAAAACAAAACAGGATCAGCGGAATGTTCAAATTCCCAATCATTTCCATCACTTCCAAAACTTTATTTGGTTCGGCAGCCTGTGACATTGCCGAATTCATTTGCTGCTGGCTTTCCATTATGCTTTGCCCCATTTGTTGTGCCGATTCAGGAGAGTAAAAACCCTGTACCCCAATCAGGACAATAAATCCAAGTACAACCCAAATCGCTACTTGCGTTAAACCCACCATAGCTGTCCCAATAATTTTGCCTGCCATCAGTTCAAAAGGTTTTACCGAAGAAATAATGACTTCAATAATGCGGCTTTTTTTCTCCTCCATAACACCGCGCATTACCATAGCACCATACATGAAAACAAAAAAGTAGATGATAATACCCATTGCATAACTCGCAATAAAAGCAACAGCTGACGAGCTTTTTTGCGCCTCACCCGATTCTGATATTTTTAAAGTACTTAGCCTGATTCTGGTTTTTGTGTTTGCAAGCCGTTCATCCAAATCCGGAATACCGGTTTCATCAATTACCTTTTGTCGTTTATCTTTTTCAATAAATTGGCTCAATTTTCGCTCAATTTGCTCATTAACTTCAAACGGCACTTGTTTTTCAGAAATCAACTGAGCCAAATTATTTGAATATATATCCTGCGGAATATAAAGCAATGCGTAGAATTCACTCCCCTTCAAATTGCTTTTTAACTTTTCATATTCTTCTTTAGGAATGAATTTATATTTCGTCATTCCTTCCTGATCAAACTGACTAAGAAACAAACTGGATTCATCAAAAACTGCAATCGTTCGCTCTTTATTATCGTTTTTAACCGATAGAAAGATAATAAGCGCAAACATTCCCGCAAACAAGAATGGAACCAACAAAGTGAGGATGATAAACGATTTCTTTTTTACCCGTTTCAGGTATTCGTTTTTTAATATGATTAAAGTTTTATTCATGTTTAAAATAGTTAGAAGACTGAAGACTTAAGTTGGAAGTAAAATATTCCAAACTTTTGTCAAACCATCTTCAATTGTAACTTAAGTTATTTTAAGATTTTGTTTTTAATTCTTCCTCTCCCCCTTCGGGGGAGTTGGAGGGGGCTTTCCTATTCGATTCCCCAACCACTTTTATAAATACTTCGTTCATGCTAGGTATTTTTTCTTCGAACGAAAGTATTTCGGCAGCAGGCAAAAGTGCTGCAATCAAATCATTATTTGATTTTCCGGTAATTTGTTGAACAGTTATTTGGTTTTCGTGTATGTTTTCAACGTGGTCGAGTAATTTAAATTGATGATCTAAAACCCGGGTAACCGAGTTAAAATCTCCTTTATATTTTATTTCGAAAATATTCGATTTGTATTTTTCACGGATTTCAACGGTTGGCCCGTCTTCGATTTTTACTGATTTGTTAATGAGCGCGATGTGGTCACATAATTCCTCCACTGAACCCATGTTGTGGGTTGAAAAAATAATTGTTGCCCCTTCATTGCGTAATTGAAGGATTTCCTGTTTCAATAGATTGGCATTTATTGGGTCGAACCCGCTAAACGGTTCATCGAAAATCAACAGTTTGGGTTTGTGCACAATTGTTGTAATAAACTGAACTTTTTGTTGCATTCCCTTTGAAAGTTCCTCAATTCTTTTATTCCACCAGGCCATTATTTCAAATCTTTCGAACCACACTTTAAGGTTTTGAATGGCGTCGTGGCGACTCATTCCTTTCAATTGTGCAAGATAAATTGCCTGATCTCCGATTTTCATTTTTTTGTAAAGACCGCGTTCTTCGGGCAAATAACCAATTAGTCCAATATCAGCGCGCGTCATTTTTCTTCCTGAAAGAAAAACTTCACCACTATCGGGGGCAGTTATTTGATTGATGATGCGGATTAAAGTTGTTTTACCTGCACCGTTTGGGCCAAGCAAGCCAAAGATACTTTGTTCTTTTACCGAAATGCTGACGTTGGTTAACGCTTTTGTATCAGTAAAGACTTTGTTTACACTCCGGGCACTGAAAATTTCCATAGAATTGAATTTTGATATTCGGTATAAAAATAATATTTCAAATTACATGATTTTATAAAACTCATGCAGAAGTAAAAATTAAAATACCGGCTCTTTTTCAGAAAACCGGTATATTAACTTTTAGAAATTGAAACAATTATTCACAACAAATGTCTTTCTTTTTCTATTCAGCCGCTTGTTTTGGAGATTTGGGCTCCATTTCAATTTTAACCTCATCTATCGGTTTACCCTTCAAATAATTCGGCAATTCCATTCCGGCTGATTTAAAAATATCGTCAAGCGGAGGTAATGACCCCAGCATTCCCTGTAAAAAATTGGCAGTAGAAGTTTTTCCGTCTTTCCCGTTTCCGGTTTCCCAAACTGTTACTTTATCGATTTTAATATTTTTAATGGCTTCCACCTGGGTTTTTACCAATTCAGGTAATTTGTCGGCAATCATCATCAAAACAGCTTTTTGTGCATCATTTCCAGCGGCTTTCACCAGATGGTCAAAACCTTCGGCTTGTTTGCTCAGGATTTCGTAAATACCTTTTCCTTCAGCTGCCATTTTCATAAAAATCGCATCAGCTTCACCTTTTGCAATCCGCCTGGTTTGTTCGGCAATTGCTTCAGCATTGATTTCAATTTTTTGTTTATCGATTTCAGCAGGAACAACAATATTGGCAGTTTGTGTTGCTTTGTCTCTGTCGGCACGCACTTGCTCGGCAAGTTTTTCGGCTGCATATGCTTCCTGGAGGGCTTGTGCATCAGTAACTTTTTCGGCTGCAACGGCACGGCGGTTTGCTTCTGCTTCGCGTTCGCGGCGGTCGGCATCAGAATTTGCGATAGTCACTTTAGCAACGTTTTCTCCCTCTACCGCTGTTGCATCGGCACTGGCAACCTGAACACGCTGCTCGCGGTGTGCATTCGCCTGTCCGATTTCACCATCACGCATTTTTTCAGCCACACTTTTTTTGGCGTCGTTAATTGCCTTTGCTGCAGCCTCTTTTCCCAAAGCATCAATATAACCTGATTCATCGTTGATGTCGGTTACGTTTACATTTATCAGTTTTAAACCGATTTTTTTCAATTCAGCTTCAACATTTGAAGAAACCGCCGCCAGAAACTTATCGCGGTTACTATTGATTTCCTCGATATCCATTGTTGCTACAACCAAACGTAATTGTCCGAAAATAATGTCTTTTGCAAGGTTACTTATGGATTCCTGAGACAAACCCAAAAGACGTTCAGCCGCATTGTTCATAATGTTGGGTTCGGTTGAAATACCAACGGTAAAACGAGACGGAACGTCAACCCTGATATTTTGTTTACTCAAGGCACTTCGCAAATTTATTTCAATTGAAATTGGCGTCAAATCAAGGAATGCGTAGGAATGAATAATTGGCCAGATAAATGCAGCACCTCCGTGAATACATTTGGCGGAACGTGATTCACGATCTGCACCTTTACCAATTTTTCCATAAACTACAAGAATACGGTCTGAGGGACATCGTTTATAGCGCCGCATCATGGCAACAATAATGATAAACACAAAAAGTGCAGCAATACTAATTAGAATTACAAAGTAGTCGTTCATATTATTTAGATTTTTTAATTTATTGATACTGGATTCTGGTTCCCGAAATTAAGTTCCTGATAAATCATACATGACAATCATCGACCTTGTTTTTTTACCAAAAGAATTTGGTCATCGATTACCTCAAGTACTTCAATTATGGAGGATGTTGGTATGTTTTCAATATCATTTGTAATTGCATCAAGTGTGCGCAACGAACCCTGCACATTTAGCTGTATTTTACCCAATCCGGCACGATTTCCGGGAACCGGCAGATAAACTTCACCCAGTTTGCCCACAGCATTTTTCATATTTAATGTTCCGTCTTCTGCCAGTTTCGACATAAAATAGAATAGCGAAGCCATTAAAATCATCATCATTAATCCGCAAACAGATGCCAAAAAGATGACAAGCAATGATGAAAAACCTGCATTGACAAAACCTATCCCCGACCAGCCAAAAACTGCAAAAAATGCAACTATATTTTTTAATGAAAGAAATTGGAATGGAATTGAATCTCCATTTGCTATATCCGGGTCAACATCAGTATCAATGCCAGTATCAGCATCACCACCAAATATCGTTAACGCCAATAAAATCAAGAAAATTACAGTAGCTGGGATTGTGATTATCCAAAAAACCTGCTCGAAAATTCCCACTTCGGTCCAATTGGGAAGAATTGCATTGATTAGCATAGGAAAGGTTCTAAAGTTAAGGCTATAAATGTATATCAATAAACAGAACTATCAAAACCTTAAATCCACCAATACCTTACTTTTTTACGAATTATGTTGAACAGCATTTTTTAAAGCCGAAATTCAAAATGTTGTGTAAAATTTCGACTTAGTCAGGAACTGTGAATGCTCCCAAATTTTAAAAATGATGATGCAAACTCTCTTGTAAATAAGGATGATTTTTAGGAACCAAACTTGCTTTTGCCAGCCAGTTTGTAACAACAAGTGAAAAAATCCCTGCATACCCAAGAAATGTACCAATTTCGAGAAGACCGAATTTAGCTTCATGTACAACGTTTGGCCATATGATGTAATACAATTCAGTATATTGACCAACCATTAACACAATGATAACCGGGAAAATAATTAATTTGCTTCGTGATGTTTTCCTTGGCATCAAAACCATAAAAGGTATAAACCAGTTCAAAATAATGTTTACAAAAAACAAAACTTTATAAGCACCATACCAGCGTTCAACATACCAAATTGTTTCTTCAGGAATATTTCCGTACCAGATTAGCATAAACTCAGCAAAATTAAAATAGCCCCAAACAATGCTTGTCATAAAAATATACCGGGTAAAATCGTGCAAATGGCTACGGTTTAAAATATCAAAATTTCCCGTTCGGTTTAAAATAATTACAATGAGTGTTATTATTGAGGAGCCATGCAAAAAGGCTGCAATAAAACTTTTGGCAGCAAACAAGGTACTGAACCAGTGTGGATCGAGCGAAAGAAGCATATCAACTGCAAAAAGTGTAAAAGTGATTGCTATAATAAAAATGAATATTTTTGAATATAATTCAGATTTTTCAAAATAATGTAACCCACCTACTTCGTCTTCTTTTAACGAAAATTTTCGGAGTAATTTTGAAAGAATTGTCCAGACTGCAAAAAAAACGATTACTCTGATAAAAAAGAACGGTACATTCAAATAAGGGGATTTATGCTGAATAAGTTCATCATGCTGCAATACTTCTTCGTGTGTCCATTCGAAAATTGAATGCATTCCAAAATACATTATCAGAAAGAAAACACCTGCAAACGGAATGTACGCGGCCATAGCTTCAGGAATCCTTTTAAAAGCTGCCGACCAACCCGAATTAGTGATATACTGTATAGCACCAAAAAATGCCGCACCAACAGCTATCGACAAAAAATAATAATTGTTTAGCAGGTAATTTGCCCAGGTACGTTTTGCATCGAACACAAAACCCAGTGCAAATGAAACCACACCAATGCCAATTAAAATGTAAATCAGTAGTTTGTAATTTTTTGATATCGAGATTTGGTCTTTCATAACCGTTAATATTTTTTTGAAGTCCTTTCGATTTTTATTTCTGTAATTCCTGTTTTATATACATTGCAATTCTCCACCTGTCGGCAGGTAAAATCAAAGAGCCATGTTCTCCCATAATTCCCCAACCTACTGTAATCACATGGTAGATATCCGCCTCAGGATTTGCTCTCATTTTCTCACTAAGTAAATTTCCCGGAGGATAGTTATATTTCTTGTTTACATACAATGATCCCTGTCCATCGCCCTTTTCACCATGACATTGCATGCAATATATTCCGTATTCAACCTTACCGCGCTCTAAATTTTCCATTGTTCCAGCCAAATCATTAACAAGTGTTTTTGCAGCAAGCGCTCTGTCTTCATCAGTTTTTTGATATGGATATGGCATAAAACCTATTGGAATCGTACCTTCAACCGGAGGTTGCATAGTTCTTCCATTATCAAAAACCGGATTTTCAGTATAAGATTCGTAAGCACGTGAATCAATCAGGTCTCCTGCATAATCCCAACCAGTTGTGCGGCGGCTATAATCACAAGATGACAGGAAGAATGTAACAAAACCAATAAATGCGATTAATTTAACAGCCTTTTTTAAATAGGAAATGTGAGAATCGCTATTTTGTATTTCAAACTTCATACTTTTCATTCTAAAAAATTCAGTTTTATTCAATTTCACCATATTCAGTTATTATTGAATTGATTGCTTCAGTATTATTTCCCATACTTTTTTTATCGATTACCATAACAAACCTGTCGTCAGTTGCCCTTTCATGAAAGATTTCAGGAACTTTACCAGGGAATATTTTTGCACGCATTGAAAAAGTAAAAAGAGTAAGTATTGTTATCGCAAGTATTGTTGCTACAATTGTTACAACGATAAACGACGGGAATGAATTATAGGGTTTTCCTCCATAGTTCAAAGGCCAGCTAATAGAAGCAGCATAAGTTAAAAAAGAAAGAATTCCAATTACAGCAAACAATCCATAGAAAAATGCAGCATGTGTTATGCGTGTTTTATTTCCCATTCCTTCAAGAATCTCGTGAACAGGATATGGTGTGTAAACTTCAACCGGAAGAATCCCTTTTCCCTTAATCTTGTCAAACGCTGAAACCAAACTTCCCTCGTCTTTAAAAACACCGAGAATATAATCTTTATTCATGATCGTTGCGTTTTAGATGTTCATTGCGTGGTTTATCAAATTTGGCTACACTTTTTAATTCTGAGATTGCAATCATTGGTACAAACCGGAAGAATAACAAAACACCGGTGATAAATATCCCGAGAGTGCCGGTAAAAAATCCTATTTCAACCCAGGATGGTGAATATGAAACCCAGCTCGATGGCAAATAGTCGCGGCTGAGTGAGGTTACAACGATATTAAATCGTTCGAACCACATACCGATATTAATAATGATAGAAATTATAAATACAACCCACATTCTATGGCGCATTGCCTTGAACCAAAACAATTGCGGGATAACGGCATTTGAAATGAACATTGCCCAAAACTGAAAGGAATATTCACCAAAAATCCGGTTGTGGAAAAACATGTACATTTCATATTGTGAACCTGAATACCATGCCATAAAAATTTCTGTCATGTATGCTGTACCCATAATTAACGAAATAAAAATCAAAACCCGGCAAATTGCATCGATATGAGAATCGGTAATAAAATCGTTCATTTTATATAAGCCACGCATTGTAACAACCAACGTTAATACCATTGCAAAACCCGAGAAAATCGCTCCAACAACAAAATAAGGGGGAAAAATTGTTGTATGCCAGCCAACTTCAACTGAAACGGCAAAGTCGGTGGATACAATGGAGTGAACCGAAACTACAAGAACAGCTGCAATTCCACCCAAAATAAAACTCAAACCTTCGAAACGCAGCCACTCCCTGCTTGATCCAGTCCATCCAAACGCAAATACGCCATAAACGGCTTTTTTGATTTTTGATTTTGCAGTATCGCGGATGGTAGCAAAATCGGGCAACATACCAAAATACCAGAAACTTGCCGAAATAAGAAAATAAGCTGAAATAGCCACAAAATCCCAAAAAAGAGGTGAGTTAAAATTCACCCAAAGTGGACCACGTGTGTTTGGATATGGGAAAATGTAAAAAAACAACCACGGCCGTCCCATATGCATTAGTGGAAACAAACTGGCACAAATAACAGCAACCACAGTCATCGCCTCGGCTGCACGATTAATGGCAGTACGCCATTTTTGACGCAATATTAAAAGGAAGATAGAAAATGCAGTTCCTGCATGGCCTATTCCAATCCACCAAACAAAGTTGATAATTGCCCAGCCCCAGGCCACTGAATTGTTAACTCCCCACATTCCTATTCCTTTAGTTAAAGTCAGAAAAAGTGAATAGCCGCCGATTCCCAACATTACCAATCCCACAAGAACAGCCAAGTACCACCAAATTGGTGTTTTAGCATGGATTGGTGCTATAATTTCCCTTGAAATCTGCCCCAGGCTTTTATCTCCGGTAATTAATCTTCCCCTTACCTCTGAATTATACATAGGCTTTTATACTTTTTTATTTCTTACTTTAGTTAAATATCCAACCGATGGCAGAGTGTGCAATTCTTCCAAAAGATGATAATTCCTCTCGTTCTTCATGTATTTCGAGATTTTGCTTTCAGGATTTTTCAAGTCACCGAAAACCAGTGCATTGGCAGGGCACGACTGAACACATGCAGTTTGAATTTCACCGTCTTCGAGCTGGCGACCTTCAACTTTTGCTTTAATTCTTTTCTCCTGGATACGTTGTACACAGAATGTACATTTTTCAACAACACCACGCGAACGCACTGTAACATCAGGATTCAGCACCATTCGCCCCAAATCGCTGTTCGATGCAAAATCAAATTCATCGTTTTGAACATATTGAAACCAGTTAAACCTGCGTACTTTATATGGACAGTTATTCACACAATACTTCGTACCCACGCAACGGTTGTAGGCCATTTGGTTTAAACCTTCTTCGCTGTGAGTAGTCGCCGACACAGGACACACATTTTCACAAGGTGCATTGTCACAATGTTGGCACATGATCGGTTGATGAAATACCTCAGGATTTTCTGTGTCGTTCGAGAAATAGCGGTCTATTCGAATCCAGTGCATAATTCGGCGGTTCCGAACCTGTTCTTTCCCTATCACCTGTATATTATTTTCAGCCTGACAAGAAACCGTACAATTACCACAACCTGTGCAAGATGAAAGGTCAACTGCCATTCCCCAGTGGTGTCCCTTAAATTCAACTTCGGGGTACAAAGTAACAGCGTCTATATCGTGCTCTTCGGGAAGTTTGTTTCCTGCTGCTGAATTTTTTTTCCATTCTTCAAAATTAGTTTCGAGCACAATCGGACGGCCTTCCATTGAATGATGTGTTTGAGAAATGGCAAGTTCATATCTCTTTTCAGTTTTTTGAATGGTTGCGCCTGACAGCCACCATTTTTTAGCACCATTTTCAATTGCTACCATCGGGAACATATTTTTCCCAACTCCATCACCAACTTTTCCGGAAATTTGCCGACCATAACCTACTGCAACAGATATTGTATTGGCAGCTTGTCCTGGTTGAACTATCACCGGCAATTCTATTCCATTTACAGTGATTACTGATTCGTTTTGAATGCCGTTTTCTTCAGCCCATTTTACAGGAACGGCAGCAAAATTATCCCAGCTCACTTTGGCAATCGGATCAGGCAATTCCTGTAACCATGGGTTGTTGGCAGCATTTCCATTGCTTAAGGCAACACTTTCATAAAGCACAACTTCCCAACCATCAGAAGCAGGTTTTATTTGTGAAATTGAATCTGATAAACCTTTCTCAGAATATGTTAATTCCGAAAATTGTGAGTTTGCAGGTTCAAAAACTCCAATTTGCAAGGTACTGTTCCAAAACATACGATCATCTGTAATTTCAGATTGCTGACCTTTGAAATTATCTATCCAATATTTTTTTACAAATGAATAGAAATCGATTTCTTCCAAACCTCCCCATTTCATGAGTGATTCCTGAACATGACGACTGTTGAATAATTTAGAAATCGTGGGTTGAGCCAAACTAAAACTTCCTGTTTTTGGTTCGGCATCGCTCCAGGCTTCAAGATAATTGGGAGCCGGACAAATCCAATGGCAGGTTTGTGTTGTTTCGTCATCTTTTTCGGCAAAAGAAACTGAAAGTTCCAGACCTTCAAATGCCTGTCTGATTTCGGTACCGGCAGGATGATTGTAAACCGGATTTACTCCCCAGCACATTACACCTGCAATGGATTTATTTTTCAATTCAGAAATGAAAGTTTCAAATTCCGAATCATTTCCCTGATGTGTATTTAATGTTCTACCTGTTAAAACTGTATTCCCGTAATTTCCCAGTAAATTGTTTATTGCATTAATTACCAACTGATAATTAACATCGTTACTTCCGGAAACCACTAATGATTTTCCTCCATTTTCGAGAAGATCATCAACCAGTCCGCTTAAATCGTACGCTGAAGCTGAAACACTTATTGAAGCAAGTCCCTTTGCTTTCAAGAGTTCATTGTAAAGATTAACCAGGAGTAATCCTTCTTCGGATGGTTTTACAGGGATGCGAACGTCAGCATTCGAACCGGTAATTGACATTCCACTTTCAAACTGATAGTGGCGGCTCATTTGGTCTCCGGCATGTAGTAATTTTCTTCCGGCTGCGTAACCTTTTGTGTATTCAACATTTGAAAGCCAGGTACCCAAAAAATCAGCGCCAAAACTTACTATGACTTTAGCTTTTTCAAAACGGTAATCAGGGATAAAAGCTTTTCCAAAACTCAATTCGTTGGCTTTTAAAATACCTGTTGCCGAAACAGCATCATACTGCAACCATTGTGCATTAGGGTTTTGGCCCAGAAAATTATCAATAACAGCTTTGGTAGAAGGAGAAATAATTGTAGACGTGAGTAAAACAAGTTTTTTGTTGTCGCGCTTTAACTGACCTACTTTATTCCTTATATAATCATCAACTTCTTCCCAGGTTGTTGCTTCGCCTCTTTTTACAGGTGTTTTAAAACGGGCATCGTCGTATAAATTTAAAATTGATGCCTGTACACGAGCAGAAGTTCCCTGCTGTGAAATCGGTGAAAGACCGTTTCCTTCGATTTTTATAGGCCGTCCGTCACGAACTTTTACCAGAACACTACAATATTCATTTCCCTCGAAATACGAAGAAGCATAATAGTTAGCCATTCCTGTCGTAACTTCTTCAGGTTTTATAAGATAGGGAATTGCCTTGTGTACAGGTTTGGTGCAACTTGCTACAAGGCTTGCGGCAGCAACACTAAAACCAAATGTTTTAAGAAAATCCCGGCGTGATGCCGGTTGATTTTGTATCCCGGCACGTTTTGCATCAACCTCCAACCGCATCTCTGCTTTCCTGAAACTCACCGGATCTTTTAATTCTTCAATACTTCTCCAATATTTTGTCATAACATGATTTTCAATCCTTGAACTTTAAACATTCAACTATAAACTCGAAACTTTAAACTTAATAATGGCATCTCATACAATCGTTTGCTCCAATTTGTTCTGCAGTAATTGAGTCAATTTTACCTGTTTTCAAATCCTCATGTAATTTAATAAACTGATCATAATAAGGGTTTTCAGCAAATTGAACTTTTGTATCGCGATGACAATTGACGCACCATCCCATGGAAAGGTCACTTTCTTGTTTCATGATATCCATTTCTTTTACCTGTCCGTGACATTGTGTACAATCTATTTTCCCGGAGCTTACATGAACTGCATGACTAAAGAAAACATGTTCCGGCAAATTATGTATACGAACCCATTCAATTGGTTTTCTTTTTTCAACGGCATCAACTAGTTTGGCGATTTCAAATTTCCCACTGTAGGTTCCTTCACGAATAATAACATGGCAATTCATACAAAGATTTGTTGCAGGTATTCCTGCCGACTTGCTATACCCCACTGTTGTATGGCAATATTTGCAATCAATACCGTTTTCGCCAACATGCACTTTATGCGAGAATTTTACCGGTTGATCGGGTGCATAATCCTCCTGTCTTCCAAGTCTCATTGCATCGGTTGAAATCATTTTAACCTGCCAGCCAAAAGCTCCCAAAAGAATAATTACAGGAATAAATTTCCATTTTATCTTTCTCAGAAAAATAAGTTCTATCAATGCCCAGGTAACCAGCAATCCCAAAAATAAAAATAAAAGCAGATGGTCAATGTTTGGTTTTACAGGGCTTGTTCCTGTTAGAGCCAGGTTATCAAGATATGCCTTTACCTCTTTTAAATTTTCTTCATCAATATTAAAATTTTTATGAGAATCTTCCATTTTTTTGCCTGATGGCTCCATTACAACCTGCTGAAATGATGCAAAATCTTTCTCTAAATATTTTAATGCAATATCAATCGCTGATGGGTTCCAGTTTAAAGTATCAACTTGTTTTAAATTGTGACATGAAACGCAAGATTCATATTCTCTGTCGAAAGGTAACAAACCCATAAAAATGCGTTCACCACGATTTATTTCATCATGCGAATGACCATTGGAAACTACAGTATGTTCTTCGGATTTTTCCAATAAACCACTGTCACTGACAGTTACTTCATTTGTATCAGGCAATCCTTCAGTTATGATTTTACCTGAATCTACAGGTATCGTATCTTGCGCCAGCAAACTGGTGACAAAGGCAAAACAGGAAATAAAAATTATAATAAAAATAAATTTCGACTTGCTTTTTAGATTAACTTTCCTCCGAAAAAATTCTATCATACTGTTCAGATTAGTAATAAACACAAAGGTTTTTTATGAAAACAATCTTTTAACAACTGTTGTAAGTAAAAGGTTTCTCAATTTAGGCAAAAAAAACCAGAAAATATTGTTTCCCTTTAATCGCAAAACAATCATTAAAAAATTGCATTAACGAATTGCATACAAATGTTTAGATTAATCACATAAACAAACATACTAACATGTTGATTTTATGAAATAATCTCATTATTAAATTAGATAATAAAACAACCTATTTAAAAAATTCATAATGTTTGAACTAAAAAAATTGAATTTTAACTTTTTGTTCGATGTTCCATTTTTATTGATATTGCCATCACCTTTTTGCATTTTTATGTGACCAATTTAATCTACTGAACCATTTCCCGGTAAACTTTTAATGCAACAAAAAGGAAACAATTTTTTCTAATTTTACAACTTTCAAAATCAAAGGTGAAATACAAATTAAATTCAGTTTCGGCTTTTCAGTTTTACCAGTTGGTGCGTTATGCAACATTAATTTTAATTGGTGTTATTTTTACAAAAACGGCCATCACCCAAACCGAAATCGGAGAATATGAAACCTTTATTTTTATTGCCGGGGCAGTAAGTTTTTTTTGGCTAAACGGACTACAAAAAGCGCTGTTGCCTTTAACAGCAAGCAATAAAGAAATAAAGTCACATTTATTTAGTGCATTCGTAATTCTTCAGTTTTTTAGCATTGTTGCCGCTGTTTTCCTGTATCTGTTACAGCCGCTGTTTTCAAATTTTCTTTTAAATGGGAAAAATGTTCCTGAAATTTGGTTGCTCCTTGCCTTTATTGTGTTTGGCGTTCCAGCAAATCTGGTTGAGTATGTATACATTATTAAAAAGCAAAATCGTGCAATTGTAATTTACAGTATAGTTTCATTTTCGCTTCAACTTTTACTTGTCACTTTGCCTGTAATTTTGGGTTATGGGATTTCAATGGCTTTAAAAGGACTGGCACTCTCCTCTGGTTTAAGATACTTTTGGTTGTTGATAATCCTTATTTCAAAAAATGAAATAAACTTTTCACAGTCATTTGTAAAAGAACATCTGAAACTTGGTGGACCTCTGATTTTGGCAACTTTCTTAAGCGGATCAGCACAATTTGTAGATGGATTTATTGTTACATCATATTTTGATGAAGGTACATTTGCCATTTTCCGATACGGCGCCCGTGAATTGCCACTTGCTATGTTGCTTGCAAATGCCTTAAGTACTGCTATGTTACCCGATTTTGCAAAAAAAGACCAACTAAACTTAAATCTTCAAAAATTAAAACACAGTGTGACGAGACTTTCTCACTTTCTCTTCCCTGTAACTGCAATACTGCTTTTAACAACGCACCCTTTTTTCCCAATTATTTTTAATCCAAAATTTGCAGAAAGCGCTACTATTTTTAATATCTATCTTTTAATCATTATCAGTAGATTGTTGTTACCACAAACTTTGTTAAACGGCTTACAAATCACGAAACCAATAATGACTGCAGCACTTTTAGAATTGATTGTAAATGTTTCGCTCAGCTTAATATTGGTTCGGTTTTTTGGAATTAATGGGATTGCTTATGCCACTTTTGTCGCTTACCTGCTGGAAAAAATATATCTTTCTATTGAGGTTAAAAGAAAATTGAATGTAAGTTTATCTGAATATCTTCCGATAAAAATTTATACAATTTACTCTTTCGCTATTTTGGCTATTTTTGCATTTGTTGAATTTATTATATAACAGGCGTAATAAATGAAACTCAACCCGATTATTATCGGATCTAACAATCTCAAAATGTGAAAAATGGATTTTATTCTCGATAACAAGGAAACAGAAAAGAAATTTCAGCAAATTTTATCACTCATAAAATTGCGAAAAAGTGGTGAAGTAGCTGATTTATTAAAACAAAAAGGGATTCAATATAAAACGAATTGGGGTGTTTCGATTATCGAATTGCGTGATATCGCCAAACAATTTGAACCCGATCATTTACTCGCGTTGAAACTGTGGAACAAACAATGGCGCGAAACAATGATTTTGGCAACGCTGATTGACGAACCAAATCAAGTTACAGAAGAGCAAATTGATTTCTGGACAAAAACCTTTGAAAACACCGAAATTGCGGAGCAGGCTTCGGCAAATCTTTGGGTAAAATCGAAATTTGCATTTATTAAAGCGATGGAATGGTGCAGGGGTAAAAAGCATGTTGTTCGATTCACAGGAATTCATTTAATTGGAAGGCTTGCATTGACCGACAAATTATCCATAGATGAAATGTTCGAACCTTTTTTTGAAGAACTGCCAACTTTGGCAAAAGACAGCACGTTGAATACAGTCTTTTACCGCACTACTTTGGCATTGGGAAAACGGTCGGAATTTATGCACCAACAAACCTTGGAACTCACCCGAACCCTGCAGTTAAGCGATTCGGATAATGCTGCAAAATTAGGCGAAGAGCTTTTCAATGAACTTTCCACCGATTATTTTCTGGAAGCTTTAAAATGTAACCTGAGATAAGGAAAATGCAAAAAGCATATTTCTAATTCTACTTTTTGGACTGGCATTTTAATTTCAATTTCAAAACTGCTTTAAATTCAATCTGTAATGAAGTTAAGTTTTCGAGATTAAATTGCAGGTTTTAAGTTTTATTTGTTTTAGCTTTTTAGAAATTGTAACTCAATCTGAAATCTTGTCATGCAAACTTAAACGGCAAGTTTTTTGTTTAAGCCATAACTCAATTTTAGAAATTTAATGTTGAACAATTAATTTTATATGAAATGATAAATTTGACAAAATCTTCAAATCCGGCACTTAAAGAGAATATTTTTCACAAAGATTTCTCTTATTCTTCGGAGGCTATGACGATTAATGGGACGATGAATAAAACCGGGCTAATGCTATTGATTGTAATGGCAGCAGCAATTTTTACATGGAACAAATTTTTCGCAGCAATTGCTGTAAATCCTGAAGGTGGCGCTGCAGCTGTTATGCCTTGGGTTATTGTAGGTGGAATTGGAGGATTGATAACAGCGCTTGTAACCGCTTTCCGTCCACAAAGTTCCGGTATATCGGCGCCCATTTATGCAGTTTTTGAAGGACTTTTACTTGGCGGAATTTCAGCCATTTTCGAATCAATGTACACAGGAATTGTAATGCGGGCGGTTGCACTTACCCTGGCTGTTTTTTTGGCGATGCTGTTTTTATACCGCTCCGGTATTATTAAAGTCACCGAAAAACTAAAAATGGGAATTTTTGCAGCTACAGCCGGAATTGCAGTGGTTTACCTGGTAAGTTTTATAGGTGGGTTTTTCGGTATGGAATTTTCATTCCTGCACGGAAACAGCAATTTTAGCATTGGGTTTAGCCTTTTGGTTGTTGCCATTGCGGCATTTAATTTAGTGCTTGACTTTTCCTTTATCGAAAACGCTGCAGAACAGGGCGCCCCAAAATATATGGAATGGTATGGCGCATTTGGTTTGATGGTAACTTTGATTTGGCTGTATCTCGAAATATTAAGACTGTTATCGAAGTTGGCCAGCAGGGATTAAACCACGACTGACTTCCAACTATTTCCAAAGTTTTAAATTTTGAAGATGGTTACTTCAAAAAAAGCAATAAATCAAGAGTATTTTTGATTCATTGCTTTTTTCATTTTTGTAACCTATAAACTGCAAAAAGTACAAACAATAAATATTTTTGATAATTTCACTGGCAAATTATTCATTTTCAACAATCTAAACATCTAAATAAATGAAACGCCGCACTTTTTTCAAAACAACCGCACTAAGCAGCTCTGTTATAGCATTTTCAGGAATTGCAGCATGTAATGAGAACACTGTACAGGAAGCTGAACCTAACTTCACTGAATTCGGGTTCAACGAAATTACAATTGATGAATTGCAACAAAAAATGAAAAACGGAGAATTAACGTCGGTTGATATTTGTCAGAAATATTTAGATAGAATAAAATTAGTAGACTCAACTTTAAAGTCGGTTATCGAATTAAATCCCGATGCACTGGAAATTGCCAAACAATTGGACGATGAACGAAAATCCGGAAAGATCCGGGGTCCTCTTCATGGCATTCCGGTACTTTTTAAAGACAATATCGATACAGGCGACAGAATGCAAACCACAGCCGGCTCTCTGGCTTTGGAAGGAAATATTGCTCCCAATGATGCTTTCATAATTAAAAAATTACGCGAAGCAGGAGCCGTACTTTTGGGGAAAACAAATTTAAGCGAATGGGCAAATTTCCGTTCCGACAATTCTTCAAGTGGATGGAGTGGTCGTGGCGGTCAGGTGCGCAATCCGTTTTGTTTAGACCGCAGTCCGTGCGGATCAAGCTCAGGCACCGGTGCAGCGGTTTCAGCAAATTTATGTGTGGTTGGTATAGGTACAGAAACCAACGGTTCGATAGTCTGTCCATCAGGAGTAAACGGGTTGGTTGGTATAAAACCAACCTTAGGATTGTGGAGCCGAAGCGGGATTATTCCAATTGCACACAGCCAGGATACAGCAGGGCCAATGGCTAGAACTGTGAAAGATGCCGCAATTTTACTGGGTTCCCTGGCCGAATTCGATCCAAATGATGCTGAAACACATATCGAAAATGGGGAAATATTCAGCGATTACACCCAATTCTTAAATACAGAAGATTTAAGTGGAATGAGAATTGGTATCGCTTCTCAAATGATTGGTTTTAATGGAAAAGTGGATGAAGTTTTTAAAAAAGCTGTTGAAGTTTTAAAATCTAAAGGAGCTGAAATTATTGACGATATTAAATTTGAAAACAACAGAAAATGGGGCGATCCATCATATCAGGTTTTACTTTATGAATTTAAAGCCGATCTAAACAAATACCTCGCCGAACATCCCAAAGCACCTGTTAAATCAATGGAGGAAATTATAGAATTCAACAGAAAAAATGCCGACAAAGAAATGCCCTGGTTTGATCAGGAAATTTTTCTGAAAGCACAGGATAAGGACAATTTAGGAAGCGAAGAGTATTTAAAAGCCTTATACGATTCAAAACGTTATGCCGGAAAAGAGGGAATCGATACGGTAATGAAAGAACACAACCTGGACGCATTAATTGCCCAAACAAATGGGCCGGCGTGGACGATTGACTGGGTAAATGGCGATCATTTCAGTGGAGGAAGTTCCTCTCCGGCTGCTATTTCCGGTTATCCAAATGTTACTGTTCCCATGGGATATGTACATGGTTTACCAGTTGGAATTTCCTTTTTCGGAAAAGCCTGGAGCGAACCCACTTTATTGAAAATTGCCTTTAGTTTTGAACAAGCTTCCAAACATCGAAAGGCGCCGGGTTTCATCCAGTCGTTGATGGTATAAATCCTATTGGAATTCAACGTTCTTCCAATCAATGACGATGGAAATGTCCCTGACCATATAACCTGAAATTGAATTTCATATGTCAAAGTTTCTTTTTTTATCTTTGTGGCAAATGAAAGTGATGAAGGAAAAGCTGTTCGGGAAAACATTGAAAGAATTGCAAGATTTGGTTGCAGCATTGGGAATGCCAAAATTCACAGCCAAACAAATTGCAGATTGGCTATATAAAAAACCAGTTTCGTCGATTGACGAAATGACAAATCTTTCGATGAAATTCCGTGAAGGATTAAACGAAAAATTCGAATTCGGTTTAACAGCGCACACAAAAGTTCAGCAAAGTATTGACGGTACAAAAAAGTATCTTTTTCCAACAACCCAAAATAAATTTATTGAAACGGCAATGATTCCTGAAGGCGATCGACGCACTGTATGTGTAAGTTCTCAGGTTGGTTGTAAAATGGGCTGTCTGTTTTGTTTCACCGCAAAACAAGGTTTTCAGGGACAGTTAACTGCCGGTGAAATTGTAAACCAAATTCGCAGCATCGATGAAACTGAGGAAGTTTCAAATATCGTTTACATGGGAATGGGCGAACCATTCGACAACCTGGAAGAAGTACTTAAAAGTATCGAAATCCTTACTTCCGACTGGGGTTTTGCAATGAGTCCGCGCAGGATTACCGTTTCAACAATTGGCATTATTCCCGGAATGGTCACTTTCCTCGAAAAAAGTGAAGCACATCTGGCGGTTAGTTTGCACACACCTTTTCACGAAGAGCGGCAAAAACTAATGCCGGTGCAGGTTGCCTATCCGATTGAAGATGTAGTGAATGAAATTAAAAGCTGGGATTTTGGCCGTCAGCGACGTGTATCTTTTGAGTACATTTTATTCGAAGATTTAAACGATACACCGGCACACATAAAAGAAATGGTACGCATTTTAGATGGATTGAAATGCAGGATAAATCTCATCCGTTTTCATCCTGTGCCGGGCACGCCACTTAAAAGTCCCGATGAAAAGGCTATTCTGGATTTTAAGGAAAAACTCAACCAAAAAGGAATATTGACGACCATTCGCGCATCGCGTGGCCAGGATATTTATGCTGCTTGTGGCTTGTTATCGACAAAAGAATTGGTCATTGGTCATTAGTCATTGGGAAATGGGATTTAGTTATTCCAATGACTTATGACCAATGACAAATAAACTTTCAAACCAATAACATCTTCTCAATATAAATATCCTGAAAACTTGGATCGGCTTCGAGGTTAACGTGAGTTGTTTTTGAAAGAATTTTCTGAATAAATGCATCATTTTCAAACAAGAACATTTTAGCTCCAATCAAGGCGGTGTTTCCCAATTTTACAATTTTCTCCTCTTCACACTCAATTAATCCCGTGCGAATTACATTTTTGATATTTAAAAAATTTCCAAATCCACCGGCAATAAAAACTTTTTCAACTTCATTATAAGAAATTTTTAATTGATTTAGTAAAATCTGGATTCCGGCAGCAATCGCGGCTTTTGCCAGTTGAAACTCGCGAATATCCTGCTGTGTTACCGAAATTTTGCCTGAAAGCTGAATCGATTCTTCGCCACTGTTTATTTCCCCAAACATGCCTATTTTTTCATGGTTGATAAGTATTGCCATCACATCAATCAACCCGCTGCCACAAATTCCTTTTGCAGAAATATTTCCAATAACACGTGTTTCAAATTCATCGTTTTCGAAATTTACCGATGAAATTGCGCCGGTAGTTGCACGCATTCCCTGGCTGATTTTTGCTCCTTCAAAAGCCGGTCCTGCAGCAGTTGATGCACAAATAATTTTATCACAGTTTCCAACAACAATTTCGCCGTTGGTACCTAAATCTATTAAAACTGAATATTCTTTTCGCTGCGACATTTTTGTTGCTGCAATTCCGGCTAAAATATCACTCCCCACAAAACTTCCAATTGATGGGAAAAACTCAATCCTGGCTGATCCAGAAATATTCCAATTCAAGTCTTTTGGAACAAATTTCTGAACTCCCAAATCGGGTGAATGAAATGGATAAAATGAAAGCGTATTTACCGGTAATCCCGAAAAAATATGATGCATAACAGTGTTTCCAACAATTGCAACTTTCGAAACTTCAACAGGGTGTTTTTGAAGAATGGATTGCATCAATTTCTCAATTTTTGTTCTGACAAGGTTTTGTAATTCTTCAAAATTTCCATCCAAACAGCTTTGAACACGTGAAATAAGATCGCCACCAAAACGTGCCTGTGGATTTACATCGGAAGTTGAATCTAAAACATGCCCACCTTCGAGATTAACCAACTGAACTACAATAGTGGTTGTTCCCAAATCAACTGCCATTCCAAATCCGGCTTGCGGTCGAAAATCAAAAGTTGAATTGTCCGCAAGAATAATATTTTCGAATTGGGAGATTTCAAGTGTAATATCAGTATCAACATTGCAATAACAGGCCAGTCGCCAATTTTCTGACAGTTTCAACTTGTTCAATTTTTGTTTCTGAACAGCATCGATTTCAAGTTCGCCTTTTAGTAATTTGACTTTGCAACTTCCACATGTTCCTTTTCCTCCGCATGGAAATTCAACACCAAATTCGTGCAAAATATCTTTTAATGGAGTGCCTGAATTAACTACAATTGATTTTCCGAGGGGAAGAAGTGAAATGGTTTTTTTATTATTCATTTAAATTAAATAATGCTGATCAAGAAAAGATTTTCAGCTAAAAATAGCTAAAAAATAGAAAGCACAAGAATTATATACATCCCGGTTAAACCCATTCCTATGACAATTTAACCACAAGAAGTCGCGATTTCTAATACTGATTTTTTGGCTTTGAACAGAAAATTACTCCGGTTTTTTAAAATTTGTAAAAGCAATTCTTTTGGCGATTTTATTTCGATTTACGGAAATACCAGTAATTTTTTGTTGCAGGTTTCATCATAATTAATTGTGACAGCAAATTCCAGCTACAGTAACCTTGCCGCAGTTAAAAACCAGTAACAACGCCGAAAAATTATGAAACTTGGAATTACCAGGCTAAGGGTTGGATAATTTTGGTATTAAACGATTGAATTGGTTTCGGTATCAGGAAAAACCAACCACGGTTTAAAAGATTTTGCCTCCTCGAAATCCATATGTGCATACGAAATTATAATTACAACATCACCAACAGCAACTTTCCGGGCAGCCGGCCCATTCAAACAAATTGTTCCCGATGCCCTTTCCCCTTTGATAACATATGTTTCAAGGCGTTCGCCGTTATTGATATTCACCACCTGAACTTTTTCGTTTTCAATCAGGTTGGCGGCATCCATTAAATCCTGGTCAATTGTAATGCTTCCCACATATTGCAGGTTGGCTTCGGTAACCGTTACTTTATGTATTTTCGATTTACAAACTTCAATTTGCATCTCTTTGCTTTTTAGTTAAAAACAATGTTGTCAATTAATCTAACTTTTCCGCAGAAAACAGCCACACAACAAACTTTTACTGATTTTTCGTCCCAGCTTTTTACAGGCTGAAGTTGCATGTCATCAACAATGTCAACATATTCAACAGTTAAATATTTGTTTTTGTTGATGGTTTCAACAATCCAATTTTTTAGCTCGTTTACGGATTTCTCAATTGCAAGTTGTTTCGATTTAAAGAGAGTTTCAGAAATTACTGCTGCATTTTTGCGCTCATCAGCAGAAAGCAATTCATTCCTCGAACTCATTGCAAGTCCGCTTTCTTCCCGTATAATGGGGCATGAAACAATTTGAACCGGCAAATTCAACTGTGCTACCATGCTTTTAATTATTGCCAATTGCTGAAAATCCTTTAACCCAAAATATGCTTTGTTTGGTTTTACAATATCGAACAACTTACTTACAACCTGAGCCACACCATTAAAATGACCTGGCCTGTGTTCGCCTTCCATTACAGTTTCCAAAGCCCCAAAATTAAATTTGCGGGTATCGGGTTCCGGGTAAATTTCATTTACTCCAGGAGCAAAAACGACATGGCAACCAGTTTTTTCGAGTAGTTGCAAATCAACTTCCAAATTGCGAGGATAGCGTTCCAGATCTTTCGGATCGTTGAACTGTGTGGGGTTTACAAAAATACTGACTATAACGATGTCGGTTTCAGCAAGCGCCTGTTTAACAAGTGACAAATGCCCATCGTGCAGTGCTCCCATTGTAGGCACAAACCCAATATGAGCAGAGTTTCCAAAAGATTTTAACTTTTCGTGCAACCCGGATACGCTATCAAGCACTAACATAATAGTCATTAAATTTTACGGTGTAAAGTAAATAAATTAAATCCGGAAATTACAGAATCAAACTTCAGGTATAAACACGATTTAACATGCATAACTTCCTTAAATTGAATATTCAGGATATTTTTATTACCTTTGCGGCCTGTTATAAACTGCGTTCAATCAAGAATGGAAAAGAAAAAAATCCTATATATTTCACAAGAAATTTTCCCCTATTTACCTGAAAGCGAAATGTCTGAAATTTCAAGATATTTACCACAAGGAGTCCAGGAGAGGGGAAGAGAGATTCGTACTTTTATGCCCCGTTATGGTTGCGTAAACGAACGTCGCAATCAGTTACACGAAGTAATTCGCCTCTCGGGAATGAATCTTGTTATAAATGATACAGATCACCCCTTGATTATAAAGGTGGCTTCTATACAAACTGCTCGTATGCAGGTATATTTTATTGATAACGAAGATTATTTTCAACGGAAATGTGTTCTTTCTGATGAAGAAGGGAATGAATTTCCGGACAATGATGAACGTGCAGTGTTTTTTGCCCGTGGAGTACTGGAAACTGTAATAAAATTGCGATGGGCTCCTGATATAATTCATTGTCATGGCTGGCTTACTTCACTTGTGCCGCTCTATATCAAAAAGTATTACTACAACAATCCGCTTTTTCGAAATTCTAAAGTAGTTTACTCGGTTTATAATGATGAATTTACAAATACTTTAAACCCTAAGTTTAGCGAAAAACTTAGATTGGAAGGCGTGGATAAAGAGAATGTTGATGTAATAAAAGTTCCAACATTTGTAAATGTCAGTAAACTTGGTATTAACTTTTCGGATGCAGTGATAAAAGGCACCAACAAAATTAATGTGGAATTGGAAAATTATATTCATTCAACGGGCAAACCTTTTCTTGAAAATCAACCCTTGGAAACTTACATTGATGCCTATAATGATTTTTACGAAAAGTTACTCTAATCAAGGGTTGTTAAAAAATCAAATTATTATATAAAAGATTAAAAATTGATGATGTTAAAAATGCGGGGTCTATACATTTTTAATACGTTTGTATAATTTTTTTTCGAAAAGCAGGTTAAACGTTAGCATAATAAAATCAGAAAATTAGTGAGAAACAATCATTTCAATCAATTAATCGTATTTATGGTTTTTGCAGTAGCTGCACTAACAAGTTGCGAAGATCAGAGCAGCATCGGAGTTGAAGTTCTGCCTGGCGGTGATTTAATTTCAATTAGAAACACAATCCAGGACACAAGATCATATACTTTTTCTGAAGATTCAATAAGAACAGATGAGTCCGCCAAAAGCCTTTTGGGAAGTTTTACCGATTCGATTTTTGGGAATACCACAATTAGTTTTGCAGCTCAATTTAGGTTAAATGAATTCCCGGATTTTAGTAAAAATGCTCAAGCTGATTCAATCAAACTATACTTATATTACAGAATCATTTACGGAGACACGCTAACAAAGCAAAAACTCAAGGTTTATGAACTTGAATCACCATTAGACTACGATGCCAAATACACTCAAAAAGCAGATTTAAAATCAATGGCTAATGACAAACTACTTGGAGAATATGAATACAAAGCAAGAGTCAGGTTAGATTCGCTTGGAGATACGGCATACTTCCAGTCACTGATTATTCCACTTGATATTTCATTGGGCGAAAAACTGATAAATGCAGACTCTTTGGATATGGTTAATGCTGATGTATTTTTGGAGTATTTTAAAGGATTGTATGTAGAAACTGAAAAATCAACGACTCAGGGAGGAGCTATTCTCTCATTGGAGACGCTAAGGCAAGGTACTTTTGATGGTTCGGCGCTGGCTTTGTTTTACCACAACGATTCATTAAAAAGCAAAATAAGCGGCGATTCAGTTTTGATTATGCCTTACACTATTTCGCCATTTAGCGCAAGGGTAAACAATATTGAACACGATTATTCACAAACTACATTTTATAATAAATTAAATAGCGAGACTGTTGAAGATTCGCTTATTTATGTGCAGGCAACCGGAGGTTTGAAATCAAGGATATTGATTGACAATCTTACAAGTTGGAAAGATTCGATTACAGTTGTAGGAACTGACACTTTCCCATATGCCATAAACAAAGCCGAATTGATTTTTCAGATCGATACAATTGCTTCACAAGTTCATAAATACCAACCTCCTTTGCAAATGTTATTTACGGTTGTTGCTGAAAATGGCAATGAATATCTTCCGAAAGATTATGTTTTCAATCCATCGTATTATGGGGGTGGATTACGTTCTGATTATACTTACCATTTTACAATAACCCAGCATTTGCAGGAGATAATTGATGGAAATGCAGCGAATAATGGGTTTTACCTTACTCCTGCGCGAAAGAACGATCAGGCAAACCGTGTTGTTTTAAAGGGGAGCACAAGTAAAACCGGTATTAAATTGATTGTAACCTATTCAAAATATACAAATTAGCAGGTGTCTTAATAGTTCCGGTTAAAATTGGGAATAAACTGCGTTGAAAATATATGATATAATAAAAAGTGGATGTCCATTAAGTAATGGACATCCACTTTTTCATTTTTATTAATCCGTTTTCTATTTTGTTTTAATCTTAATTGTCGTTTTATCATCCTTTTTCTCTGGTTTCTTAACTTCTATACTTTCAATCTTTTCTTTGTCGAGTTCTTTAATTTCTTTGGCTTTTACTTTTTTACCGTCAATATAATATACTGTATTTGTATCGCCCGGGTAATTTAAGAAAATAGGTTCGCGCTGATATTTTTCAGCCATTTCACGGTATCTTTCTGCCATTTGATTCTGCCTTTCTGCCATTTCCATGGCACGTGCTTCAATTTTAATTCGCTGTTCATCCGTTAAACTGTGCTGTCTTTCTATTAACTCGCGTTGCCTTGATACCAGTTCATCAATCCGTTCAGGAGAATAAGCAGCTATTGAAGGAAAACCATAATACGAGCTGCCGTTATCAAGCTTATATAAATTTTCCAGTCCCTTTAAATTGAGCGCTTTGTTTAGTTCGGCAACGGTTTTTAAATCTATATCGCCCTGCAATTCAACAAGGTTTGTAGCAGCCTCGGAGTTGGTAACCAAAACTAATGACACTATTTTGTCTTGATTTTTGTTCAAAAAAACCTTTATATCTTCACCCATCCGTTTTTCGGTTTTAAAAAGAGTGTAGTTATTTTTTTTGTAGAAATCCAGTATGGTTTCATGCAGTTTATTCTCCTCTGGATTGGAGGTAGTTGCAGAGACAGCAGTTGTATTTCCCTTTAAAAATTTACTTTGTGAAACGACAATAATTCTGTCAAGATTTTTTAGTGCATCGAACACTGGCGAATTTTCTTCAAGATTTTTTTTCTTTAAATAAAGATCAAACATATCACTTGTTAACAAACTGGCACTGAACCCATCCGTGTCAGCGTACTTTTCGGTTAACTGATTAAAAAGTGTTGGCGTTTGTTGCGCAAATAATGGTGTTGAAAAAATTACTGCCGCAATAAAAAAAATTAACTGTTTCATAGTTTTTGTTTTTAATTATTTAATTGATTATTATTTCCACGTCATTGTCAACCCAAAGCACCATCATTTCCTGCTGTTCTTCAGGCTGAATACTTTCAGACACTTGAAAAAGCGCCTTTTCGAGTGCAAGGAAACTGGTTTCCATTTCTGCTTTTTTCTCAGCTTGAATGTTGAAATAAATATTCAGGAGAATGAAAACAATTGCCGCCGCCGAACTTATACTTATAAGGATGATTTTCAGTTTTCGCGGTTTATGTATTTTTTCCGATAAATCCACATAAACTGATTCCTCCAGATTGCCAGGCACTTTACTTTCGTTTTGAAAATAATTAAACATGTTCTTTTCTGCTGAATCAATTTCAGAATCTGTAAATATTGATTTAAGTAACTTTTCTTCTTCAAGTGAGGTTTCACCACGGTAATACTTATCTAACAAATCTTTTTGTTTCATCATAATTGTAAATTTTTTCAATTTCCTTTTTCACCTTTAATCTTGCTCTTGATAAAATAACCCGGATGTGAGTTATTTCAAATCCGGTAAATTCCTTAATTTCTTCAAAAGTAAAACCGTCGATATCCCGGAGTTTTATTACAGTTTTATACTTATCAGGCAGTTGCTCTATAGTTTTATGTATATATTCAAATTTCTCTCTTTTGTCAGGGTCGAAACTTTTTTCTTCAATATTTATTAACCTGAATTCATCATTTTCACCAACAACCACCGGTCGTTTCTTTTTTAACACATCAAAACTAGTAGTTTTTGGCAACTGTAATTATATATGCTGAAAGGTTTGTACACTGTTTCAAATCGCCCCGTTTATTCCAAAGTTTTACCATCAAGTCCTGCAATGCATCGCGGGTTTCTTCCTCGTTTTTTAGTATCCTGAATATCATCGGATACAATTTTACCGAGTACGGAATTACCAATTTTTTAAACTCTTCTGCGGTCATTTGATTTTATTGACGATTGAGTTTTCATTTTATAACAATTTATTCCTTTTTATAATGATTTATTGATGTATTTAAAATTAATTGGCTATTCAGTATTTTTTTTTAATTGATTCATTGTCGCTTTCAAACATTCATGTCTTCAAGTTCACAGAAATCTTTATTTTTACAGCTTTTTGCAAAAAATGACGTTTACACAATTCATCACTTTCCTTTTTATAGGTATCGGGTTAAGTTTCGATTCGTTTGCTGTTTCGGTATCGTGTGGTTTAATGCGCAAGGAAATAAAATTCAAACAGGCAGTTTTTGTTGCTTCATCACTTGCAATCTTCCAAGCGCTTTTCCCTGTTATCGGATGGTATCTGGGGTTAAAATTCAATTATTTAATCGTATCGGTCGATCATTGGATTGCTTTTGGTTTGTTGGCAATTATTGGCATAAAAATGATTGTTGAAGGTGCTAAAACCGAAGGTCAGCTTAAAAGTTTCAATCCTTTCAGGTTAAGGGTTTTGCTGGGGTTGTCGGTTGCCACAAGTATTGATGCACTTGTTGTTGGATTGAGTTTTGGATTCCTTGATTTACCAATTCTGTTTCCTGTAATTGTCATTGGGGGTGTTACTTTTATTGCGTCTATGCTGGGTATGCTTTTCGGGAAAAATGTTCCCGCAAGAAGAAGCCATCAATCCATTATTGTGGGTGGTATTATCCTGATAGCAATGGGCATTAAAATTTTAGTTGAACATATTTGGTTTTAAAAACCAGGTTCACTATTCGGTCAGTTCAACTATTTTTAGTGTCACTTCATACTCTTCAAGTTTAATAACACTTGTTGACACCGGGTAAGGTGACACTTCTTTCAACTCAAACGAATAATTTCCGACAGTATCAATACGATTGTCAAAAGTATTGAGAATTATTGAACCGGAAACCGGATTTTTAACCTCTATTTTAACGTCAGCTTTCCCCTGCCAAACACAAACAACATCACTTGGGCAGCGTGAATCGTTGATTTCGGTAACCGAAAAATTTAAGTAATTATCAGTAGAATGATATTCTCCGTTTATTTTAAATTCATTTTCCAAACCCAAACTAAATGAATCTGAAATTGTTTCATTGTCGCAGGATGCCAGTGAAATTGCCAATAAAGCAAATAAAACAGATAATGTTTTCATATTTTTAAAATTACAATTTTTAAATGTAAAAGATGAAACCCATTCAAATTGATCGAATCCGGTATCATAATTAAATTTAAGAATAGATTCATAAAAATACCATTTGGTTGCGTGATTGGTTAAATTTGTACTTTTTATTTAAATTAATAATGAAAATTGGCAACGTTGAATTAAATGGCACACCACTTTTTCTGGCACCCATGGAAGATGTCACCTACAAATCTTTTCGATGGATGTGCAAGAAATTTGGCGCTGATGTAATGTATACCGAATTTGTTTCATCAGAAGCGCTTGTCCGCGATATTAAAAAAACCAGGGAAAAAATGGTTCTTTATGATTTCGATCGCCCCGTTGCCATTCAGATTTATGGACATAATATCAGTTCAATGGTACGCGCAGCGCAGGTTGCAGCAGAATCAAACCCAGATTTTATCGATATCAATTTTGGTTGCCCCATGAAAAAAATAGTCAGACATGGTGCCGGGGCTGCAATGTTGCAGGATTTACCAAAAATGCAGCAAATGGCAGCCGAAATAGTTAAAGCAGTGAACTTGCCTGTAACTGCAAAAACACGATTGGGCTGGACAGAATCTGACAAACCTATTTTGGAAATAGCCGAACGATTACAGGATGCGGGAATTACAGCACTTGCAATTCATGGGCGTACACGGGATCAATTGTATACAGGTAAAGCGGATTGGACGATGATTGGAGAAGTGAAAAACAACCCAAAAATAACTATCCCAATCATAGGAAATGGCGACATTAATAGTGCCCAAAAGGCAAAACAACTTCTGGAACAAACCGGTGTTGATGCATTAATGATTGGTCGCGGTGCAATTGGCCGGCCATGGCTGTTTAGCGAAGTAAAACATTATCTTGAAACAGGTGAATTACTGGCTCCTCCAAATGTTGCCGAAGTCGTTGAAATTTTAAGGGAACAAATCAGCCTGAATCTGGAATGGAAAGATAATGAACACACAGGGATTTTAATGTTGCGCCGTCATTTTGCAAAATATTTTCCTGGCTTGCCCAATTTTCGTGAGCTTAAAATTAAATTACTTCGTGCCGAAACCGGCGATGAAGCAAACGAAATTCTTAATCAAATTGTTAAAGAATTTGGTAGTTACCATTTAGATTATTCAAACTAAAATTTAGCGTAATGAACAATCAGTACTCAAAATATTATTCAGAAGAATCACTTTGGGAAAAAATAAAGAAGTTTTCGAAAGCTGCAGGTACAAAAGTTGTGTATGCAGTTTTACTTCTGTATTATGCCATGATTGACAACAAGGTAAGTATAAAAACAAAAGTTTTTATTGCCGCTGCGCTCGGATATTTTATACTTCCAACAGATGCCATTTTCGATTTCACACCCATTATTGGTTATTCTGATGATCTCGGTGTTTTGCTTTTTGCCTTGAAACAAATTTCTTCGGCCATAACACCTGAAGTAAAAGAAAATGCACAAAAGAAAATCACCGAGTGGTTCAGCGAAATCGATGAAAATGAAATCATTGAACTTGAGGAAAAAATATTTTAACCATATAAACAACTGAATGTTTGAATTTGACTTTTCGATACTTCAATGGTTGCTATTCTATGTGTGTGCCATCTTTATTGGCATGTCGAAAGTTGGTGTTCCGGGTGTTTCATTGATTGTGGTGCCAATTTTGGCAATTATTTTTGGAGGGAAAGCGTCAACCGGAGTGTTACTGCCAATGTTAATGATGGCCGACATTTTTGGCGTTAGCTATTACCACCGTCATGCCGAATGGAAATACCTTTGGAAATTGCTGCCCTGGGCATTTATTGGCGTTGCGATTGCGCTTTGGGTTGGCGAAATCGTAAACGACAACTGGTTTAAAAATATTATTTCAATTTTGGTTTTTATTTGCATCGGCCTGATGCTTTTGAAAGACCGCAACAAAAACAAAAACATTTTCCCCGATACTTGGTGGCTTGCAGCAGCAATGGGTGTTTTAGGAGGTTTTGCTACAATGATAGGAAATGTTGCCGGACCTATTTTTGCCATTTATCTTTTAGCAATGCACCTTCCAAAAAACAGTTTTATAGGTACCGGCGCATGGTTTTTCCTGATCATCAATTTTACAAAGTTCCCGCTCCATATTTTTATTTGGAAAACCATTTCCTGGAATACTTTGACCCTCGATATATTATTGCTGCCGGGAATAACGGCAGGTGCATTTCTGGGAATTTGGCTGGTTAAAAAATTCTCCGATAAACTATATCGTACATTTGTTTTTATTATAACCGCATTGTCGGCATTTTTACTGTTAATTTAAAGGATATGAAACAACTAAAAGATTTTTTTGCAGATAAAAAAGTATCGAAGATTTTAGATGCAGGAACTGGAACCGGTGATTTTATAACTATTTTACAAGATGTGTTTCCAAAAGCTGAAATAATTGGTATCGATCCAAATACTGATTCGCTATATGAAGCAGCAAAAGCATATCCAGAACTGCTATTTGCAGAAATGAGCGCTGAAAAACTTGAATTTGCTGACAATTCATTCGATTTAGCAAGTATTTCAATGGCTTTGCACCATTTGCCCGACATTCAAAAAGCTTTGAAAGAAATACAGCGCGTTGTAAAACCAGGAGGTTGGATTATTGTAAACGAACTTTTTAGTGACAACCTTAGCCCCGCAGAGGAAGTTCACAAAATGCTTCATCATTTCCGTAGCAAAATTGATCGTTTAACAGGTGTAAGCCATAATGAAACGTTTAAAAAAGAAGAAATAAAGGATATCGTAAAAGCTGCTGGAATTGTGGTTCTATTTGATTTCGAAAATACTATTGAACCAATTTCAAATGATAATTCAGACGATCTAGAAAAAAGGATGGAGAAAATGAAACTGCATCTTGAAAAAATAAAAGGTCGCCCGGAATATGAAATTTTTAAGCCACAAGTTAAAGAATTTAAAAATGCAGCCTTAAAATATGGGTTTCAATCTCCAACAAGAATAGTTTTGGTTGGAAAACCTTCGTGATTTTAAAATTACAAATGACAAAACTCAACTATTTAAAAATTTTTCAGTAATTGATATTTGATCCTGATTTTTATTTGAATTCTGAAGCTTGAATTTTTGTTTTTCTTTTCAGATGTATTGCAAGAATTGTTTTGGTTCATTCCAGAAAAGTTAAAATACTTCCATAAAAACAAAGAACCATTCTCCTTACAAAAAATGGTTCTTCGTTTAAATTTCGTTTTATCTTCAGTTCAAAATCTCTTTGATTTTCCAACGTCTGATTTTTAAATCCCTGACATGCGAGCCTTCAAGAAGATGCGAATATACACCTACCCTAACGCTCCAAATAGGTCCTGTTTCTTTTTTAAGAAATTTGTCCTGGTTAACTTTTCTGCTCATTGTTTTCTGTATAAAATGTTTCTGACTTTTAGTTAATGCCTACATTCCAGATTTTATGGAGTAACCTCTTGCTTCAATTGCTTTTTCAATTTGATTCTTGTTAACTTTTGAAGCATCATACGAAACCACTGCGTTCGAATCATTCAAACTGACTGCAACCGAAACAATCCCGTCAAGTTCTTTAACACCTTTTTCAACCGAAGCAACACACATGTCACAAGTCATCCCCCCTATATTTATGGTTGATTCAACAACCTGAGTTGATTCAATTGTCGATTTTTCTTCTGTTTTATTTTTAGTTCCCGATTGACAAGAAACAAAAGCTAAAATAATAATGAGATAAATTAATTTTTTCATCATGTTAAAATTTATAAGATGTCTAATTTCAATCTGCAATTTATGAATTACCTGAAATAAAAACTTAAAAATTAGCAAATATCATTCCAAAAAAAACACATTTTCATGAAAGCCGCACTCGAACTGAGAAAACCTAAAAACTACTTTTTTCAAAAATATTTTTATGTTCCCAAATTTACAACCAACCAATTATTTTAATAAACAAACGTTGGGTTTAAAACAAAAAAAAGGATCTGCCCGGCAAATCCTTAATATTAATATTTATATGAATCATCTGTATTTCAGTAAACATTTAAAATCTGACCTATTTGCAAAACTGAAGTTTCCTTTAGCGAATTAAGCATACAAAGTGATTTAATTGTGGTTCTGGTTTTTTTTGAGATTTTATAGAGCGAATCGCCGGAACGTACAACATATTTTTGCGAAACAGGTTGGTTAACTGAATATCCTTTGGGTGTTAGTTCTTTTTGCAGATCGGCCAAACATTCCACTGTGGCTACCTTGCCCCTCGTTTTACCATATTCAAAATCAAAAACCAATTCCGAATCATACGGTTTGCCATTTTCCCTGATTTCGAAATGAAGGTGGCTTGTAGTTGCCCTTCCCGAGGAACCAGCCAATCCTATTGGTTCACCCATTTCAACAGATGCTCCGTCTTTAACAAGGTATCCGGAAAGATGCGCATAATATGTTTCGATATTGTTGCCATGATCTAATACAACCATATTTCCATAGCCATGATAATATTGTCTCCGTGTAACAATCCCGTCAAAAGCCGCATATATTGTGTCTCCTTTGCTCATTTTAATATCAGTTCCAGTATGCATCCTGCCTGATCGTGGACCAAACCGGCTGATTACATGACCCGAACCAGGCATTGAAAACAAGGAAAGAAGATAACCCGAAGTTAAGGATTCCCGGGCCAGATTATCTGGCAATAATTCAGGAGAATAGATTTCCATAGAGTCCAATTCAGAAATTAAACATCCCATTTCGATGCCTTTTATAACAATTAATGAGTCGGTATTTATATATTGTGCTTTTGCCGAAAACAGCATTAACGCCAGAGAAAAGCAAGTTAATAGTATCGTCTTTTGCATTCAAATATTTTTTGGTGCTACAAAATACAAAACATTTTGATTTTTAAAACTTGCAATGCTAACAATTTTTCCTCAAGAGCGATACACTTATTTTGAGTTTTGAATCACGATAACAACTTGTTTGGTAAACATTAACATTTTAGAGATCTACTGAATTGGTATTTTCTTCCATACAGCCACAAAAACTAAAACCCAGCCCGCAATAAAACTAAGTCCTCCCAGCGGAGTGATTGCACCCAACCATTTTATTCCTGTAATAGCCAAAACATATAAACTCCCTGAAAACAAAATTATTCCAACAGTCAACAAAACAGCTGACCAGTTCAACAAACCAGAAGGAAAAGAAACTGAAAGAATGCCAATTAAAAGTAATCCCAGTGCATGGTAAAAATGGTATTCCACTCCTGTTTTGTACGTTTGCAACATTTCAGTAGAAAGGTGTGCTTTTAAACCATGCGCGCCAAATGCGCCAATTGCAACTGCTAGTGTAAGTAAAACAGAGGCTGTCATTAAAATTGGCTTGCTCATATTATCTTTTTAAGTTCTGTTTGATTAACAATTAAATTCATTCTATGTTTTATAAAATATGTGCAATAACTGGGTTCCGTAAAAACAGGATACCAAAGGACAGCCCAAACCAATCGCTTTTGTTAATTTGCAGCTTAATTAGAAACGAAATAAAATGACCGCAATCAAAAGCATATTTACTGGTTTCCCTGAAACGCAGGAATTATTGAAATGGTATAAAAACCAACAAAAAAACGAAGTTCCAAATATTAACGGGCACATTCACACACCCCATTCTTTCAGTGCATTTTCTAGTATCGAACAGGCATTTCAATTGGCGAAAAGCGAAGGTGTTTCTGTGTTGGGCATCAACGATTTTTACACTACCAACGGGTATGATGAATTTGCTGAACTTGCTCAAAAACACAACATTTTCCCATTATTCAATATCGAATTCATGGCTTTGCAAAACGATTTGCAGGCAGCCGGAATTCGTGTAAACGACCCAAGCAATCCGGGACGAACCTATTTCAGTGGAAAAGGATTGCGACAACCTGCAGAAATGAGTGAATCGTCATTTAACAAGGTAAAAGATTTGCAGATGGAAAGTAACCGCCAGACATTTGAAATGGTGGACAAACTCAACGCTTTTTTTGTTGAAAATGGTATCGATATTCAATTTGATGCTGCTGAAGTTCAAAATCGTTTGGCAAAAAACCTCTTCCGCGAACGGCATATTGCTCAGGCAATTCGGATTGCGGTTTTTGAAAAAGTGAAAACGGAAAAGGAAAGAAAAGAACTTTTCACACAAATATTTTCGGGTAAAGAACCAAAATCAGAAATGAATAATGTTGCCGGGTTGGAAAATGAAATACGCGGAAACCTTTTAAAAGCAGGCGGCGCAGCATTTGTTCCCGAAGATCCAAAAGCTTTTCTCTCGCTAGAAGAAGTCAGGGAAATAATTATTGATGCAGGCGGAATACCTTGTTATCCGGTACTTCTCGATTTTGGGAACGGCAATTTTACCGATTACGAAGCCGATAAAGTTACTCTCATGAAAACATTGAAAAGCAAAAATATAAACAGCATTGAACTAATACCGGGACGAAACAAATTCAATATTTTGAAAGAATTTGTTCAGTACTTCAACGAAAATGGCTTTGTAATTACATTCGGTACGGAACACAACACTCCACAACTCGACCCCATGAAAATCAGTTGCGGCGGTGGAATTGATTTGGATGGTGAACTGAAACAAATTAATTATGAAGGAACTGCTGTAATTGCTGCTCATCAATATTTAATTGCAAACGGCAAAGAAGGGTATCTGAAAAACGGCATAGCCAAAACAAACGAAAAAGCCAATTTTATTGAGTTGGGCAAAGCAGTTATTTCATACTTTCAAAACCTTGATGGGTTAACAAATTAAATGACAAACATGAATACAGGAGTACAACAATTAATAGAAATTTCGCAGTATTACGGTCAGAAAAAAGAGTACGTAATTGCCGGTGGTGGAAACACTTCTTACAAAGATGACAAACACCTTTGGATAAAAGCAAGCGGGATAAATCTTGGTGACATTACCGAAAATGGATTTTGTGTGCTCGACAGGAAAAAGCTTGCAGAAATTCCCAATCAAAAATTTTCTGCTGATTCGGATAAACGCGAAGAAGAAGTAAAAAATGCGCTTCTAAACAGCCGGATTGACCCAGATTCTGGGTTACGTCCGTCGGTTGAAACGTCGTTACACAATTTATTCGAATCCAGTTTTGTTGTGCACACGCACTCAACTTTAGTAAACGGATTAATGTGCAGTAACAAGGTTGCAGAAAAAACAGCTGAGATTTTTGGCGAAGAAGTTTTATATATTCCTTACACCGACCCCGGCTACATTTTGTTTATCGCCGTTGAAAAAGAAATTAAAAAATACAAGGCAAAATACAACGCCGACCCAAAAGTTGTTTTGCTCCAAAACCACGGGATTTTTGTTGCCGCCAATTCTATAGAAGAAATCAAAACAATTTATGCTGACGTAAAAGCTAAATTAATTGCTGCTTTTGATGAATTTCCTGTTGAAAAAGAAATGTCTGTTTCTGAGAAAATGGTTGAAGTTCTGCCTGCTGTGCGAATGTTGCTTTCCGATGAAAAACTGAAAGTTGCAACTGCTTTTAACAGTTCATGGCTTAGTAGTTTTATTTCCGATAAAAATGCATTCGCAAAAGGTATTGAAAAACCATTCAACCCCGACCAAATGGTGTATTGCATGTCGGAGTACCTGTTTATTGAAAATAGCAATTCAGTTGATACAATTATTGAAGAGGCCAAAACAAAAATAGCTGATTTCAAAACCCGGAAAGGTGCTGTTCCGAAAGTCATTTTTATTCAGAATGAAGGTGCCATTGTCGCCGAAGATTCCCCTGTTTCAGTTGCTTATTTAAAAGATATTGTAAATGATTTTTGTCAGATAAGTAAACTCTCTGAAAATTTTGGCGGACCGCACCCGCTTACTCCTGAACAAGCGGCTTTTATCGAAAATTGGGAAGTGGAAAACTACCGCAAAAAAGTTTCGTTGGGTGGAAAACCTTTGGGAAGACTGGAAAATAAAATCGTGATAGTAACCGGCGCGGCACAAGGTTTTGGTGCCGGTATAGCGGAAATTCTTCACTAACGAAGGTGCAAATATTGTAGTTGCCGATTTAAACGAAGAAAAAGGGACAGAATTTGCCAACCAACTCAACTCAAAAAAGACAAAAAACAAAGCTCATTTTATTTCAGTAAATGTTGCTGAATCGGCTTCGGTAAAAGCTTTGATTGATAGAACAGTGCTTCATTTTGGCGGTCTTGACGTGATGATTTCAAACGCCGGGATTTTACGCGCCGGAAGTCTCGACGAAATGGACCAGGCAACTTTTGAACTGATGACGAAAGTAAATTACACGGGATATTTCCTTTGTGCAAAATTCGCGCAACCGGTTATGAAAATGCAAAATAAAATCAAACAGAGATATTTTACCGATATCATTCAAATCAATTCAAAATCGGGGTTGAAAGGGAGTAACAAAAATTTTGCATATGCAGGAGGAAAGTTTGGCGGAATTGGTTTGACACAATCTTTTGCGTTGGAATTAATGCCGTTCAATATTAAAGTAAACAGCATTTGCCCGGGCAATTTTTTTGATGGTCCATTGTGGAGCGATCCGGAAAATGGGCTGTTTGTCCAGTATTTGAAAGCAGGAAAAGTGCCCGGAGCCAAAACTATTGCCGATGTAAAAGCGTTTTATGAAGCACAAGTCCCTGCCGGAAGAGGTTGCACTGCCGAAGATGTTGCCAAAGCCATTTTCTACGTCATCGAACAGGAATACGAAACAGGACAGGCAGTACCGGTGACTGGTGGACAAAATATGTTGAGGTAGAAGCCTCCCCCTGCCCCTCCAAAGAAGAGGAGTTAAGAAAAACAAATGTTAATTATTAAAGAAAACTATATGAATATTATTGATAATACTTCCAAATCTCACTCCTTCGAAGGGATTAAGGGAGGCTCTTCCACAAAAGCAGTAAGACTATACGGAAAAAGTGATTTACGCCTTGAAGAGTTTGAACTTCCGCAGATTAAAGAGGATGAGATTTTGGCAAAAGTGGTGAGTGACAGCATTTGCATGTCGAGCTACAAAGCAGCAACACAAGGTCCCGACCATAAACGGGTGCCAAATGATGTGGCTGAAAATCCGATAATTATCGGACACGAATTTGCGGGAGAGATTGTGGAAGTGGGTGCCAAATGGCAGCACAAATTCAAACCGGGACAGAAATATTCAATTCAGCCGGCTATTTATTATGAAGCTGCACCGTTGGGCGTTTTGAGTGCGCCCGGTTATACATACCCACACATTGGCGGCGATGCAACTTATGTCATAATTCCGAAAGACGTGCTTGAGCAGGATTGTCTTTTGGCTTATAACGGTCCCGGGTTTTATCCGGCTTCGCTTGCCGAACCACTGAGTTGCGTAATCGGTGCAATGCATGCAAATTATCACACAAAACCGGGTTCGTATATTCATCAAATGGAAATTGTGCAAGGCGGAAAAATGGCAATTCTCGCAGGTGTTGGCCCAATGGGTTTAGCGGCAATTAATTACGTAGTCAGCCGCGAAGACCGGAAACCATCACTTTTGGTAGTAACTGATATTGCCCAGGATCGTTTGGATCGTTCTGCGGAAATTTTCCCTGTAGAATGGGCAAAAGAAAAAGGCATCGAACTGATTTATCTGAATACAGGAAATGTTGAAAATCCGGTAGAAAAACTAATGGAAGTTTCGGGTGGAACCGGTTATGATGATGTTTTTGTTTTTGCGCCGGTAAGCCCAGTAGTTGAACAAGGAGATAAGATACTTGCTCATGATGGTTGCCTCAACTTTTTTGCCGGCCCTTCAAATACCGATTTCTCGGCAAAACTGAATTTTTACAATGTGCATTATGCATATACACATATTGTTGGAACTTCGGGCGGAAATAACGACGATATGGTGGAAGCACTGGATTGTATGAGCAAAGGGCTTGACCCAGCCGGATTGATTACACACGTTGGAGGCCTTAATTCTGTAATTGAAACAACTCTTAATTTGCCTAAAATTCCGGGAGGAAAGAAACTGATTTATACACATAAAAACCTTCCCTTAACAGCAATTTCCGATTTTGAAGAAATGGGAAAAACCGAACCGTTTTATGCAGAACTTGCAAAATTAGTTGGCAAAACAAAAGGTTTGTGGAATGTGGAAGCGGAGGAGTATTTGTTAAAGAATGCGAAGGAGATATAAAGCCCCTCCTAACCTCCCCAGGGGGAGGGACAGGAAAAGGATACTTTTCCCAATACATTTTTGATTTATACTGACTTAAAATGAATGATTTCACGAATGATCTTAATATTGCCCTTGAAGCGGCGCGTGCCGCAGTTCAAGTTATTCTTGAAGCTTTTGAAAAGTCGGTAAATTCGCGGGTTAAATGCGATGCTAAAGGATTGGTAACCGAAACCGATATTAAGGCTGAAAAAGTGATTCTTGAAATTCTTTCATCAAAATCAAATTACGGAATTATTAGCGAAGAGAGCGGGTTACTGCAAAAAAGTATGAGCCCGAAATGGGTTGTCGATCCATTGGATGGAACCAACAATTTTGCCCGGTCAATTCCACTTTTTGCAGTTTCAATTGGTTTGATGGATGGAAACGAATCGTTGCTTGGCGTGATTATCGATCCGGTAAACAACAAGGAATATTATGCAGTTAAAGGTGGTGGCGCATTTTGTAACGGTGAAAAAATCATTCAGTCAAAATTCGATACGGATTATATTCCAATGCTCTTTTTAAATCACGGTTATGCTGAAGTTGACCGTGCTAAATTCAAGGAACTTTCAAAACGGCTGGCATCAGATTTTAACATTTTAAAACTTGGAACCACAGCTGTTGAACTCTGTTATATTGCATCCGGCTCAGTTGACGGGTTTATCTGCTCGGGCGATGAACTTTGGGATTTTGCCGCCGGAATGGTAATTGCACAGGAAGCCGGTTGCATTTTTACCGACTGGAAGGGAAATCCCTGGGATGGAACGCACTCACATTTGCTGATTGCACGTCCTGAAATTCATAATGCTTTAGTAAAAATTATTGCGGATTTGCAGTAATACAAAAATTTACCTCACAAGATTGACTATTGGTAGAAAAAAATCACATTCAATCCGGCTGAATACAGATTAATTTTCATCAATTCATTGAGAAGTGGAGTAAAAGTGTATCTGAAAACAGGTTCAACACGAATTCCAAAATGCTGAGATAATTTGGTTTCAGCTCCGAATCCAGCCAGCCCTGTAAGACTTATTTTATTGTAGTCATAATCATTTTCGAAATTTTCGTGGATTTCGGTTCCGTCACTGAATTTCATGAAACTCTTGCTTTTGTCATCCAAAAGAAAATCTGTCGAAACTCCCGCCGATACATACATTCTGATTCGTTTCTGCAGTAAATAGTAATTCAGTTTGATTGGAACTGAAAGATAATAAAAATGATTTTTGGTGATAGACCTATCCGGAATTGCGGGGTCATTTGGTTGGTACGGGCTGTTATCCGGGATTTCGTAATCATCTTTGTTAACATCAAAATTATATGTTTTGTCAGAGAACTGAAGGCCTGATTCAAATTCAAATTTTTCATTTGCCAAATACCGAACGGAAAGACCGGTTGTAAATCCAAATGCCGGAACTTCCCAATCGTCTAATTGATTGCTTACAAAATCATAGTCTGGATTGTTTGAATGCAAACTTCGGTAAGAATAATCCGGCGAGAAATTAACCCCAAAGGAGAACTTTTTTGGTTTGGGTTCTTCTGTCTGACTTTTGGCGCTGAAAGAAAGAAACACGAAAAAAATAAAGGGAATAACTGAAAATTTCATTTTGTTTACAGTTTGAGTTATTGATATGGTTTTTGTTAATAACGCAATAACAAAGTTAAAATTATCAGGCAGGAAATTTTATCGACATTATCGTTTTCCTTCTATCTCCCGCAAATGCTCCATTTTTTTACGTTCCAGAAATTCGCGGATTCCCTCATCGTGTTCTTTTACACGTTTATTACCGAATTCGTAAATTTTGTGTACCAACCCATCAAGAAAATCACGGTCATGCGAAACAAGGATTAAAGTTCCGTCGAACTCCATCAAAGCTTGTTTTAAAATATCTTTTGTTCGAATATCGAGGTGATTGGTGGGTTCATCAAGAATCAAAAGATTAACAGGTTCGAGCAGCAGTTTTATCATTGCAAGCCTTGTTCGTTCGCCGCCGGAAAGTACACCAACATATTTGTCCCAATCATCACCACCAAACATAAATGCACCCAGAATATCTTTTATTTTAGTTCGGATATCCCCTTTTGCAACGTCATCAATAGTTTGGAAAACCGTGAGCTTTTCATCCAACAGCGAAGCTTCGTTTTGCGAAAAGTAACCAATTAACGAATTGTGCCCGAGCGACAATGTTCCTTCGTAATCAATTCCACCCATAATTGCTTTTACAAGTGTAGTTTTACCTTCACCATTTTTGCCCACGAACGCTACTTTCTCACCCCGCGAAATACTAAAAGTTGCATCAGAAAACACCAAATGTTGGCCATAAGATTTCCCAACCTGGTCGGCAATTACCGGGTAACTTCCCGAGCGCGGCGACGGTGGAAAACGCAAACGCAAATGCGAAGTATCCACTTCATCAACTTCGAGTATTTGCAGTTTTTCGAGCATTTTTACCCGCGATTGTACCTGCAGTGTTTTTGAATATGTTCCCTTAAAACGCTCGATAAACTGCTCAGTTTCGCCAATCATTTTTTGTTGTTCCCCGAATGCCTTTTGTTGCTGTTCACGGCGTTCTTTCCTCAATTCGAGGTATTTCGAATAGTTTACCTTGTAATCATAAATGCGGCCCATTGTAACTTCAATGGTGCGGGTTGTAATGTTGTCAACAAAAGCACGGTCGTGCGAAATTACAATCACAGCTTTTGCTTCGTTCACCAAAAAATCTTCAAGCCACTGCACCGATTCAATATCGAGGTGGTTGGTTGGTTCGTCCAATAAAATGAGGTCGGGTTTTTTCAGCAGGATTTTTGCCAGTTCGATTCTCATGCGCCAGCCACCGCTAAATTCGCTGGTTGGCCGCTGAAAATCATCGCGTTCGAAACCAAGCCCTAGTAGAATTTTTTCAACTTCGGCATCAAAATTAATTTCCCCCTGGCTGTACAACTTCTCGCTCAATTCCGAAACTTGTTCAATGATTTTGCTGTATTCATCTGATTCATAATCGGTGCGGATTGTAAGCTGTTCATTCAGTACATCCAGCAAAGTTTGCATATTCAGAATTTCTGCAAAAGCCTGAGAAGCTTCTTCGAAAAGATTGCGTTGATTATCAACCATTAAATGTTGTGGTAAATACGCAATTACTGCATCATTTGGCGCAGAAATTTTTCCGGAAGTCGGTTTTTGAGCACCTGCTATTATTTTTAGCAAAGTTGATTTTCCAGCTCCGTTCTTGCCCATCAGAGCAATTCGGTCTTTGTCATTTACTACAAAGTTAATATCCTTAAAAAGTATTGTTCCGCTAAATTCTACCGCCAGCCCGTCAATTGAAATCATCTGTGAATTTTAAAAATCAGGCGGCAAAGATAATGTTCCAAAGTTATTTCACAGTATTCCCTTGTTCCTTTACTAACGCAGCTATGTAAAACGCTCTGTTCCTGAAATGGCCTAAATCATGTAACAAATTCGAATTTTGCAATGCGCACAAAATCGCAGAGGAATAACAGCCGGAAAGCAAGTTTGACAATTTGTGAGAAAGCCCGTTACACAGATGAATTCTATTTTTTTATCTTTGAATCAAAATATCGAAATGGAAAGTAAAATAAAATATTGGATAGACATTTCTGATTATGACTTAGAAACTGCAGAAGCTATGCTTCAAAGTAAAAGGTATTTATACGTTGGATTCATGTGTCATCAAACAATAGAAAAAGCTTTTAAAGCATATTTTACAAAAGTTAAATCAGAAACAGCTCCATTTACTCATAGTTTATCATTTCTTGCAAAAAGAGGTGATTTTTATGATTCTTTATCAGAAGAACAGAAAGAATTTATTGACCAGATTGAGCCTTTAAATATTGAAGCTCGTTACCCTTCGCATAAAGAACGGATAATGAAAAGTTTAACAGATACAAAATGTTTTGAAATTATTCAAAAAACTAAAGAATTGCAACTATGGATAAAAGTGAGGCTATAACAAAAGTAAAAGCGTACCGGTTATTATTGAAAGATTATTTTCAATTGGAGAATGTTTATTTGTTTGGATCATATGCCAATAACACCAACAGAGAGGATAGTGATATTGATGTTGCAGTTGTAGTAAAACGGATTGAAGGAGATTTTTTCTCAATCAATCCATTGCTTTGGAAATTACGCAGACAAATTGATGACAGAATTGAACCCATTTTAATAGAGAAGGATTTCGATGATGCGGATTTCCTGACTGAGATTAAGAAATACGGAATAGAAATAGCATAAAATAACTATCAGCGATTAATAACATCATTTTGAATAAGATGAAATCCTGATTTTCTATTTTCCTGATTTGCGTTGTTTTTCCATAAGTTCCTGCTGAATAAAAGCCCCAAACTGTTGCTCAAATCCATCGAGCGGCGCTTTGGCAGCAGCAAATTTTACTTTATGATTTTCATCAAGCAGGTAGCATTGCGGAAACGAACGAACTTTATATTCATCAATAAATTCATTGTTCTCGTCAATCAGTTTTATTCCCGGAACTTTATTTTCGGTAAGGAATTTTTTCATTTGTGAAAAATCGGTTTTTCGCAGAACGATATAAATTTCCAGGTACTTTTCAAATTTCTGCTGAATGGTTGGCAGGTATTTTAAATGCTCGCGGCAAACAGCCATTTCGGTATCGGCAAAAATGATGTATTTGTATTTCTTGCTATTTTGATTGGTGCAGGTTTTTTGCCCTTCCAAATTTTTCAAACAAATGGCTGGGGCAACATTTCCGGGTTGTAAAAAAGTTATTTTTTCTGAAATATTGATTGCTGCATCCCTGATAATTTGATTTTTATGATTAGCAAACCTTTGTGACTTCACCATTTGCTGTATTGAACTTTTATTAAAATCACCCGAATAATAAGCATCGTGCAACATTTTAAGCAGAACTAAATCCAATATATCGTTGGCTACTTTGTATTTAGCTTTCGTGAAATCAACCAAAAACAATATATTTCCCTGGTTAACAGCTTTGCGTATTTCATCGCCTTTTACCGATTTCACCTCGAAACTCAACTGTCCGTTAAAAGTTTTGTCGAATAGTTCAATAAAAGCCGGGTGAAGCCAAAATTGCTGTTTCACACCAGAAAAAATTGTCGCATAATCTTCGGGTTTCAAGCGGAAAGCATCAACTTCGACCATTTTTAAGGAAAGCATTTTATGGTTCACAAAAGTTTGGTTTTTAATCGTACCAAATTTTTTATCAATAAAATAAACAAGCGAGTCGTAAATTATATGCGATTGCCGAAAATAAAGCTGGTCAAAATACTTGTCGGTTAAACGATTCAGCTGTATAGTAAATTCTGATATCTGGTTGTTAAGTTGTTGTTTGTTATCGGTGGCGAACCAAAACGAAACAGGTTCGAAATATGGGTTTTTTTTGTCGGCAAAAGATTTCTCTCTCACCGGGGGTAGCTGCAGTTTTATTGTTTCATTCGGTTCAATAAATAGCATTCCGCGGTAAATTCCAAAATCGCAAAAAACAAAATCGGTAATTTGCGTTTCAATGGTTTTTGTACACTTCCCTGTGTTATCAAAATCAAGTGTGAAAACCAATTTTGTTGTCAATGAAACAGGGTCAGAATAACTGTAAAATTCAAGTTTTTGTCCAGCATATTTGTCATTGTTACATTGAATTGTAACAGCAGCAAAGCTCGAAACAGAAAAGAGAAATAAAAAGAAAAGCGATAATACTACGCGCATTTTAACTGTTTGAATTTTTACTGTTCATTTTGAACTCTTCCATATCGAGGCCTTTCGGAAGAAACTGGCTTGCATCGCCACCATGAAAAACAATGTCGCGGATAATTGTGGCATTTACGGGAGTGTGTTCCGGCAAGGTAAGCAGGAAAACAGTTTCAATTTCGGGGTGCATTTTTTTGTTGATTTGTGCAATTGCACGTTCATATTCGAAATCAGCCGAAGTACGCAAGCCGCGAAGAATATATTTTGCACCAACTTCCTTGCAGAAATCAACTGTCAGGCCGTCATGCAACCTCACCTCCACTTTGTCAACATCCTTAAATACCTGGTTTATCCATCTAATTCTTTTTTCGATTGGAAAAAAAGATTTTTTGTTGGCATTGTAACCAATCATGATAATGATCTTGTCGAACATAGATACTGCGCGGTTAACAACGGATTCGTGTCCAATGGTAAAAGGATCGAAAGAACCAGGGAAAATGGCAATTTTTTGCATTTTGCTGTTTTTTTTTCAAAATTAAGCTAAAAAAGCATTTACAAAAACGATATGCAAAATTAGTTTATTGCCTTTCTGTTACCAGTGTGAAAATTTAATGGATGAAAAACAAAGAATAAAACATAATTTCAATGCGTTCGTTTTTACAGTAATTATATCTTTGCGCATTATTTAATATTCAGCATTTTAAATGGAAAATCAGAAGAAACTTTCAATTGTTATCCCCGTTTATAACGAGGCAAAAACCATTCATGAAATATTAAACAGGGTTTTGGAAGTTGAGTTAAATTATGGATTTGAAAAGGAAATCATCCTTGTAAACGATTTTTCAACCGATAATTCAGGCGAAGTAATTGACAATTATATCCGCAATCATTCTGCTGCCAACATGAAACTTTTCCACCAGCCTGTGAATATGGGAAAAGGCGCTGCACTACGCCGCGGAATTGCTGAAGCCACCGGCGAATGCATTGTTATTCAGGATGCCGATCTTGAATACGACCCGCGGGAATACAACGATATTTTAAAACCCTATGTTGAAGCCGGTGCCGACGTAGTTTACGGTTCACGTTTTATGGGCGGACATCCGCATCGGATATTGTTTTTCTGGCATTCAATTGGAAATAAATTGCTTACAACCGTTTCCAACATATTCACAAATCTGAACCTGAGTGACATGGAAACCTGCTACAAAATGTTCAGAGCTGATATCATTAAAAACATAAAACTACAGGAAAACCGTTTTGGTTTCGAGCCGGAAATAACAGCAAAGATTTCGCGAATACCGAAAATCAGGATTTACGAAGTCGGGATTTCTTATTACGGCCGCACTTACGAAGAAGGGAAAAAAATAGGTTGGCGTGATGGTTTCAGGGCATTTTGGTGCATTTTGAAATACAATGTTTTCAGTAAATAGAAAATCGAAATGTAATAATGGTTTGGATAAGACAAAAACTATGGTTGAAATAAAAGGGAATTCAAAATACGGGACGGATACTTTAACCTTGATTGCAGGTGCCGACAAATTTAACCGCTGGATGTATGAAACGATAAAACCTCATTGCAGCGGCAAAATTCTGGAAATTGGAAGTGGAATTGGTAATATTTCCCAGTTTTTTGTAAAAGAAGGCGCCGAAATTACATTGAGCGATATCGAAACAAGCTATTTCCCACTTTTAAAAGAAAAATTTGGCGAAAATAAGAATTTGCAAGGCATCAAATTGCTCGATCTTTCGGATAAAAATCTTGAAAAAAAACACCCTGAGTTGATAGAAGCATTCGATACTATTTTTGCTTTAAACGTGGTGGAGCATATTCCCGACCACGAACAGGCAATGAAAAACGCGCTGAAAATGTTGCGTAAAGGAGGTAAAGTAATAATTCTGGTCCCTGCATTTCAGTGGCTTTACAATGGTTTCGACAAACAGCTTGACCACCAGCGCCGTTATACTCAAAAATCGTTACTTACATTGCTCGAAGGAAATGGGTTCCAGGTGATTCACAGGCAATATTTTAATTTAATCGGAATTCTTGGCTGGTTTTTTTCAGGTAATATTCTGCGGAAAAAAAATATACCAACCGGACAAATGAAATTATACAATGAATTGGTTCCACTTTGGAAAGTGTTCGATTTTTTTACACAAAAAATAGTTGGACTTTCAGTTATACAGGTTGGTATAAAACCATAACTCAAAATGGCAAAAATGGGTAAATCGTATATTTCGAAACTGGCAATTGTATTGGTGTTGCTGATTTGTGCGTGGTATGGTAAAAATCTTGATACATGGGGGAAAAATAAAGTAATACAGAATGATGTGATCATGTATTATGCCTATTTACCGGCGACTTTTATTTTCAACGATTTAAACTTTGAATTTACAACAAAACTTCCTGCCGACTTTGAAGGGCAAATTTGGTTGCAGACCTCACCAACCGGAAAACCAATTTTACGCATGACAATGGGGATGGCCATTTTGTGGATTCCATTCTTTTTAGGTGCTCACGCAATGGCCCATTTACTTGGTGTTTCAACGCTTGGTTATTCATGGCCTTACAGTTTTTCAATATTTCTGGCAACACTTTTTTATCTGTTTTTAGGATTGTTTTTTTTACGGAAATTATTACTCCGTTATTTTTCGGATATAACAACCGCAATTGTTCTAATTATAGTTGTGATGGCTACAAACATGATGTTTTATGTAATCGCAGAACCCGGAATGACCCATGTTTACAACTTTGGTTTGATTACAACATTTATTTACCTTTCCCTAAAATGGATAGATATAATTGAAATCAACAGTGAAAAAAAATCCGGACACAAACAGATTAAGCCTTTCGTCTATTCAATATTATTAGGTCTTTTGGCCGGAATAATTGTATTAATCCGTCCGGTAAATATTATAGTACTTCTTTTTCCTGCACTTATTGGTAGTCACCTCTTTTTCAGTTTTTTTTAACCGAATCCGACAAAACTGGATATTGATTTTTCTTGCAGGAACTGCAGCATTTCTTGTAATACTCCCACAACTGCTGTATTGGAAAGCGCAAACCGGGCATTTTATTATTTAATTCCTACATGGACCAGGGAAAATTCTTTTTCCTTAAACCACAGATTATTAACGGATTGTTTAGTTACCGAAAAGGTTGGTTGATTTACACACCTGTTATGATTTTAGCCATTTTTGGTTTTTTCTGGTTGCGAAAATATGCGTCAAATTTATTTTTACCGATTCTGATTTTTACTGTCATCAACATTTATATGGTTTACAGCTGGTGGTGCTGGTGGTACGGTGGAAGTTACGGTTCGCGCCCAATGATTGATATGTATGGAATTATGGCCATTCCGATGGCAGCATTTCTTGAAAAGATGCTGAGTCGGTAAAATTCGTTTAAAAAGTATTGCAGCAGTTTTGCTGCTTGGTTTTATATGGTTAAATCAGTTTCAGATGAACCAGTACCGTACCTCACTTTTACATTGGGACAGCATGACAAAGGAAGCTTATTGGGGAATTTTTGGCAAAAAAACCTGGCCCGAAGGTTACGACAAAATGATTAAAGTGCCGGATTATGAAAAGGCATTAAGAGGGGAAAAAGAATATTAACTTAACGAAATCGCTGACATGCAACTTAAAATTCTTAAAAAGAGGAGATAGCAATCTAATTGCTTCTGTAGTTTTTACAACTGTATTTATAATTCTTTTTTTTACATTTCAACCTAAACCATACATTTTTTGAGCCGCCGCAATCAGTTCATATATGGCGTCAAACCAACAGTTCATCGCTTGCTCTAAATTATTACCAGTATGATTTACCATTTTTTGAACCTGAAATGCACAATCAGTTTTGTGATAACGGCCAATCGGGAAAAGCTGTCGGTGAGTTTCCAATAATCTATTATATTGTGGCAAAAATCTGGAAAATTACGGGGCCCCAGGAATGGATTTTCAGGTTGGTTAATACCTTAATTCTTTTTGCTGGTTTATGGTGTCTGTTTCAGGTTTTATACCAATCTATTTAAAAACTGGTTTTGGGCGGGTTTTGCAAGTCTGTTGCTTTTTACCGCGCCAATGGTGGTGTTTTATGGCCCTAACTTTTTACCCGACGGTCCTGGTTTGGGTTTTGTTTTTATTGCCTGGTACTTTATAATGAGGTTTATAAAAGAACGAAAAATGGCTTCTCTGTGGCTTTCTGCTTTATTCTTTAGCTTGTCGATGCTTTTGAAAATTACCTCAGGACTTTCGTTTATTACTTTTGGAGGTTGGATTGTCTTTGAATTGATATTTCAAAAAAGAGAAAACAGAATTTTTAATTTCAACTGGAGACATTTCATCCCATTCTTGACAACCGTTTTTGTCATTTTTGCCTGGTATTTATATGTCGAACATTACAACAGTCTGCATCATGGCCATTTTTCATATCATGGTATTTGGCCGGTATGGACAATGACGCAGGAACAATATATGCGAATAATTGATGCACTTAATAAAATATACTTTAAAGAGCTTTTCCTTCCGTTCACCCAATATTTAACGTTTGCAATCTGGTTGTTTTTGCTAATTACAATAAAACGTCAGAAACCCGTATTCAGATTCTTCTTCCTGGTTTTGACAGCGGGGTTTGTTATGCAAATGCTTTTATGGTTCCAGGTGCTCGAAGGACATGATTATTATACAATAAATCTGCTGGCAACTTTTGTGGCAGTTTGGGCCATTTTATTTTACCAGATTAGAAAATGGAAATATTTTTCAAATCCTGTGTTTTATCTTTTGGGGGTAGCATTTTTTACCTGGAATGTTTTTACCTGTAAAGAGAGAATACATGTACGTTATAACAGTTGGATGAACGATATGTATACGAAACAATTTGCCTCATTAAAAGAAATTGAACCTTTTTTCGAACAGATAGGGCTGGGGCAGGAAGATAAGGTTATTTCGCTGCCGGATTTTACAATTAATGGTTCGCTTTATTTTATGAATAGAAAGGGATACACTCAGTTTGGAAGTGATTTTTCGAAACCTGAAGGTTTTTATACACGCATTAATGACGGGGCAAAATATCTGGTTGTAAATGACACCACAATTCTGCACAATCCGGAAATTCAACCTTTTATTTTGAATAAATTGGGTGAATACAAAAATATTTGGGTTTATGATTTGCAGGGAATTAAATCGCCGGAATAAGATTTAGTTCTAACCTACATCTTTGAAAAATGCTAATATAAATAGGGTTATAAATTGATAGTTAATTATTCTGCTCTTTCTTGGTGTCGATAAGCCATTTTGCATCGAGATATAACATCGAATCAACAGAAATCCCATTTTTTTCAGCCTTCTCTTTGATATCTTTCATCCAGTTTTCATCGGCTTTCATAATTGCAATATTTCTTTCGATTTCAAGCTTTTCATTAAGTGTATCAGCTTTTTTCTGTTCTATGCTATTCTCATAGCCCGGTTCAAAAGTACTCCTGAAACTGGCAACAGCTCCCCACGGGAAAAGCGGAAGATTGGCTTCGTTGGCCATAATCACAAACACATCATTTGCATCAATTGCTTCCCTTAGGTTAATATTTTCAACAAGCAATTCCTGCGAAAAACTTTCAGGATAAATTTGTTTGTTGTAATACCAAAATCCGCCGGGGCTGAAACTTTTGTACCAAACTTCGGTACCAAACATGCTCCAGTAAAAACTGTCGGCAATAACAATAACTTTTGGTTGATCTTTTTTCGTGGTGTCCTCCCATGAAATTTCAGGATAACAAAGTGGGTCGATTGGCAATTTAAAAACAAGGTTCAGCCCATCTGCAATGTCGTAATCTGAATTGTTAAGATGTTTTGAAAGTTTGAAATTTTTTAGTTTCAAATCGGGCAAATCAATTTGGCGATTGTTTTCGATATACGAAACCAGGCTGTCGGTAGCTAAAAGCATTCCGTAATTGCTCCAATGAATACCGTATTTAGGATATAAAATATACCTTGAAGTATCTTTCATTGCCTTAAACCAACCGTTGTAATCAATACAGTTTACACCCAAACTATCAAAAGTTGTTTTATACAAATGGTAGTTTGTTAAATCGGTATGCGGCATTTTGTATTCATCGGGAAAATATTCAGGGTAAAAAGAACCTTTGCCCGGTGCAATGCAAATAATAAGTGTTTTGTCAATTTTTTGCAACGAATCCTGCAATAATTTAATTTGTACGGATCTTTTAGTAATGGTATCTTTTCCAATAAAATCGGTACCGTTGTACGCTTTTATATAATTTATCTCATAAAAATAATCTTCCTTTCCGCGAATTACATAAGCAGCATTTAATTTTCCGTACAAACTATATGTAATTTGATTTCGAACTCTTACAAACCAGGGTCTGAAACCAATATTGTCGTTAACATATTTCTCAAATCGTCCCTGAAAACTTCCGTCTAACCAACTTTTACCATTTAATTCAGGCTTTTGGGTTAATTGTACATCACCTTTTAAAGGTATTACACGATTTAACCTGGTAAACGATAAAACCAAAGGAAGTGTTAGCAGAACGCTAGCAATGATGAGAAGTGCTATTTTAATTTTACTTCCTTTCATGTTAAAATCTAAAATAAATAAACGGATTAAAACCTGATGAAGTGATGTAACCTGTGCAAATGATTAAAAACATTATTGACATTGTGAAATACAGAACATGTTTTTTTGTATCTAAATTTGCATAGAATACTTTGTTTTCAAGCCATTTTCCAAACTTAAACAATACAACAAATGAAAAAATAAAACCAATAATCAGCGTCACATTAAACTCTTTTGAGAATGATTGAAACGAGTTTGTAAAATCAACAGAAAACATCTTTTTAAGATAGAAAAATGCTTGGTTAAAATTTTCAATCCTGAAAAATACCCAACCCACAAGCACAATAATGTAAGTAACAAAAACGCGGGGTAGTTTGCCCGTAAAACTAAGAAGTTTGATGAGAAAAACCCTGTCGAGAATCAGGAAAAGACCGTGCCATGCACCCCAAATCACAAAATTCCACGAGGCTCCGTGCCACAAACCCGATAGCAAAAATACAACTGCCAGGTTAAAATAAAGCCGGCTTTTTGTGTCAACCCGATTCCCGCCAAGCGGAATATACAGGTAATATTTCATAAACTCGCCCAATGTAATGTGCCAGCGTTTCCAAAATTCGGTTATGCTTTGCGAATTATATGGATTGTTAAAGTTTTCGGGGAAGTTAAACCCGATTATTTTACCTAAACCAATAGCCATGTCGGAATAACCGCTAAAATCGAAATAAATCTGAAATGAATAAGCAATTACGGCAATCCAAGCCAGACTAGAATTCACCTGGTCAGGTGGCATGGCATAAATAATATCAACCTGTTCACCCAAAACATTGGCAATCAGTATTTTTTTAGAAAGCCCAATGGTAAAACGGTATATTCCAAGAAGTTTATTCTCCAGATTTTCGTTTGATTTCCGGTCTTTTATATCGTCGGCAATGGTGTTAAACCGAACAATTGGTCCGGCAATTAACTGGGGGAACATTAAAATGTAAAGCAGATAATTACTGAGTTTGTCAAACGGTTTGTGCACATTTCGGTACACATCAACAGTGTAGGTAAGTGACTGGAAAGTAAAAAAGGAAATTCCAATTGGCAGCACTACTTTTGTCCAGCTTACCGGTTGCGCACCAAAACTTTCAATAAGAAAGTTTACATTATCGATAAAGAAATTTGCATACTTGAAATAGCCAAGTAATCCAAGATTTATAATTACCGAAAGAATAAGGTAGCCTTTTTGATTTCGGTTTTGATAAAGTTGTTTGACAATATAAAAGTTGATAATTAACGACGCGAGGACTAAAAAGATAAAAGCAGGAGCTCCCCACGCATAAAAAAATATGCTGGCACCCAATATTACATAGTTTTTTTGCTTAGTACCAGCAACATGGTAAACAAGTAGAAAAACCGGCAGAAAAACATACAAAAACAGAATGCTGCTAAAAACCATAGAATGGCAATTTTCACAAAGAAACAAAAATACAATCAACTAATAAAATGCATGAACTTCAAATTTTGGGAGTTCATTTTATCTCATAAATATGCCCAGATAATCAGGTTTTTCATCTAAAATAACTATTCAGGTTTATTTGTTATATCGTGGCTAAAAGTAAGCTGGTAAATTATTTCGGTAGTCTTATCATTCAAATAAATCAACTCTCTTTCAATTTCAAATGTGTCAATATTTTCTTCAATTAATTTATTGATAGATCTATCGTATAGTTCTTCCTCATTTCGTTCCAGATAGAGATAGGTTTTTTTCCCTGAATCAATAATATTATTAGCATTAAACTTTTCTCCCCAAAATCTAAAAGTGTTATCAAAGGTAAAAAAGTTGTAAGTAGTTGGATATAATTTTCCCAGAATGGATGCATATTCTTCTCTTTTTGCGTGATTGGCCCATACTGTGCTGTACATCAATGCATACTCAATAAACGGACACCCGTAATTTTGCGATGCAATGATTTTGTAACTGTCTTTTTCCAATGATTGAGCCACATGCCAGGTTTGCATGCGGTTTTCCATATCGGTTCCCATTGCTTCGGTTTTAATGGGAAGCCAGTGCCGGTTAAACTGGACATTCCAAAACAAAAAACCAACTATTCCAATATTTATAATATATGTTGTAATTTTCTTCGGATAAACTTTTTTAATCATCTCCGCAATTATGAAAATCATTAATGGAGAAATCATCAAAACGGGTATAAAGTAACGATGAGCGTAATGTTTACCAATCATCAGCAATTGCGCTGCAATTGTTAAAATTACGGCTATAGCGAGCAGAACAATCTTTTTATCAACTTTCTTTCTGAAATAAATCAGATATCCTGAAAACACTGCAATCAGACCAAAATAAACATAGAAAAACCTTTTTTCGTAACCATATAAATCTTTTAAATTGGTTCTGAGCGAGGCAAAGTTGATAATATTCGATTCGCCGCCACCATACGTGCCACTGTGCATAAACAGGTTTTTCACCCAGCCCCAAAATACATTTAGTTGTAGTGTTACGGGAATGGCAAAAATAAAAAACAGAATAAAAGAAAGACCCACAAAAACAAATCGTTTTTTCCAGGTTTCAATCATTAAAAAAGGAATCATCCAAAGGAGAATATAGGTAAGCTTTATTGAAAGACCGAAAGCCGAAATGAGAGCCAGAAGAATTACTGTTTTATATGAAACGGAATTTTCAGTATAATAAATTGTGATGATTAAAACTGTCAGCAAAATAATCGGGAATGGCATCATTAATTCAGGCGTTATCCTTCCGATGAGATCGTACCAAATGACAGGTAAAAATGGAGCTGTTTGAACCAAAACAGCATAAAATACTGATTTAGTGGTTTCAAAAATTTTACGTCCTGCATAAATGAGTAATCCGGTGGTCATTACAGTTATTAACAAGTTGGCGATGGAGAGGTACAAATCGGGATGTAAAAACACATCTTCAATGTAACTGACATTACTCCCTCTAAACAGAAAAATAATCCGAAACAAAACCGCAATCAAAATTTGCAGTGGAGTTCCGGGATGGTCAATGTGTCCAACTTTAAAAAAGCCTTCTGAAATACTTAATCCGCTTATAAAATAAACATAATCAGGATCTACCGATCGCAATGACAAATTACCCAATAAAAATCTGAAATAAATTCCGGCAACCAAATAAAGAAACGGAATTAAGAAAAGTAAAAATTTTTGGTTTTTTTCAAATCGGGAAAAATCCATCTTATAATTCAATTAGATTAGTTTGTAAATAAATATGGCTACACATTCTAAACATTCCAAATGGCAGGCAAAATTATAAAAGTAATGTTATTTTTGGTCTGTTTTTTAGGGAGAATAAAATGGCATTAGACCAAAACGAGGGATTTAAATACAAAAAAACCGAATAACTTTTAAAATGGATATTTATAAAGAGAAGAAACAAAAAATTAAAGCATACTTTGACAACATCGCCGGGACTAGAATAAAATACAGGAAAACCAAACATTACTACTGGGACAGCATAACCGACTATTGTAATTTCTTTATTCAGCCAGATTCATCGGTTCTTGAAATCGGATGTGGAACAGGCGAATTAATTGCCCAAATCAATGGTAAGGAGAAAACCGGGATTGATTTTAGCGAGACGATGATTGATGAAGCAAAAAGACAATTTCCAACCCTCGAATTTCTTTGCATGTCCGCCGAAGAAATCAAACTTGAAAAAAAGTACGATGTAATTATTCTTTCCAACCTGGTTGGATATTTACTCGATATCCAGCATGTTTTTGAGGAGTTGAGAAAAGTTAGCCACGACGAAACAAAAATCATTATTACATATTATAATATCTTTTGGGAGCCGCTAATAAAGTTTGCCGAGTTTATTGGGATAAAAAAGAAGGGGCCGCAACAAAGCTGGCTTTCCACCAAAGATTTATCGAACCTGTTGTACCTGGCAGGATTCGAAACTTATAAACAAAATTCATCGATGCTATTCCCTTTTTACATTCCCTTGTTTTCCGCATTCATGAATAAATTTATTTCAAGGCTTCCTGTTTTTAACTGGTTTGCTTTGAACCAATATACTTTTGCACAACCAATTGTCCAAATTGATGAACAGGAGATCAATACAAAATATTCTACAACTGTTTTAATTCCTGCCCGAAACGAAAGCGGTAATATTGAAAATGCAATTTTGCGTTTACCCGAATTCGGGAAACACATAGAAATTCTTTTTGTTGAAGGCAACTCAACTGACGATACATGGGAAAAAATACAGGAAATTCAAGTGAAATATGCGAAAACGCACGATATTAAAATAATTCAACAACCTGGGAAAGGGAAGGGTGACGCAGTACGGGCCGGGTATGCAATTGCAACCGGCGATATTTTAATGATTCTAGATGCTGATTTAACAGTTCCCCCTGAACAACTTCCCAAATTTTATAATGCAATTGTGCAAAATAAGGGAGGGTTTATTAATGGCACCCGCTTGATTTATCCAATGGAAAAAAATGCCATGCGCTTTTTAAATACAATTGGAAACAAATTTTTCAGCATGGCTTTTAGCTGGTTACTCGAACAACCAATTAAAGACACGCTTTGTGGAACAAAAGTAATGTTCCGCAAAGATTACCTGAAACTGGTGGCTAATCGCCAATATTTCGGCAATTTCGATCCGTTTGGAGATTTTGATTTGCTTTTTGGAGCCTTTAAACTAAACCTGAAAATAATTGATATGCCCATTCGCTACCAGGAACGAATTTATGGCGATACAAATATTTCAAGATTTAAACATGGGTTGTTACTTCTTAAAATGTGGTGGTTTGCGTTGTTCAAAATAAAATTTAAATAGTAATAATTATCAATCATAAGAACTTTTGAATTTATTAAATGTCAATCAAGTATAATATTCCTTTCGATCTGGATTCACCGGAAAGAACCATTGCACATCAAAAGATAATCTGGGAGAAATATTTTCTGCGGAAATTATATGAAGAGTGGTACGATGTTTTTACCGGCGTTCAGTCGCAGTTACCCGTTGGTAAAATGATTGAACTCGGTTCGGGGGGCGGTTTTTTAAAAGATATCATGCCGTCAGTTTTATGTACCGATATTTTGGAATTACCATCCAACGATCTGACTTTTTCAGCTTTGGAAATGCCATTTGGCGATAATGAACTCAGTGCAATTTTTATGATTGACACTTTTCATCATATTCCTGATTCCACACTTTTTTTGTCTGAAGCAAAAAGGGTTTTAAAGAAAAATGGAATGATTGTAATGATTGAACCGGCAAATTCATTATGGGGCCGGTTTATTTATCAAAATTTTCATCATGAACCGTTTGACCCGAAGGGTAATTGGGAAATTCCCAATTCTGGTCCGTTAAGCGGGGCAAACGGAGCCCTTCCCTGGATAGTTTTTGAACGTGATTCTGAAAAATTAAAAAGTGATTTTCCCGGTTTTCAAGTGGAGGAAATTACTTACCATACTCCATTTATGTATTTGATTAGCGGGGGAGTTTCCTTTAAACAGGTTTTTCCAAACTTTTTTTATCCGTTTTTCCGGACTATCGATAAATTATTACCAGCAATTTCAAAGCAGTTATCGATGTTTGTAACGATAAAAATTAGAAAAAAATAAACGTAAATTAAAGGAAATTAATTATTTAGTTATTTTGAAAATATCTGAATTTTCTCAGTCCCCATCTCTGCAACCGATATTGTATTGAAGTTTTCATTACACCAATTCCATAAATGCTGCTGTTTTTCATGTTAATGCTCGATGCATCGTCGAAATATTTTGTGGGGCAGGTAATTTCGGCAATTTCGAAACCAGCATACCAGATTTGAGCTAACATTTGGTTGTCGAACACAAAATTATCGGAGTTGGCGTTGTAATTTACAGCTTCAAGAACCTCACGTGTAAATGCGCGGTATCCGGTATGGTATTCAGAAAGTTTTGCATTCATTAATATGTTCTGGAACATCGTAAGCCCTCTGTTGGCAATGTATTTTATTAATGGCATTCCGCCTTTTAAGGCTCCTTTTCCAAGAATCCTTGACCCCAAAACCACATGATATAATCCGCTGCCAAGCAAGTTAGCCATGGCCGGTATTAACTTTGGTGTGTACTGGTAATCGGGGTGAAGCATAATAACGATGTCGGCACCAATTTCGAGCGCTTTGTTGTAACATGATTTCTGGTTGCCGCCATAACCCTTGTTAAACTCATGTACAACAATATGTTGTATGCCCAATTTTTTTCCAACCTCAACAGTATTGTCCTTGCTCAAATCGTCAACAAGAATTACCTCATCAACAATATTAAAATCGATTTCGTTATAGGTAATTTCGAGTGTTTTTGCTGCGTTGTAGGCGGGTAGTACCACTACCACCTTTTTGTTATTGATCATGTTTTATTGATTATTAGCTGATGAAGTACAATATTTATTGTTGCTTTTCGAGTTTTCTTCTTTTTGCGTTTTGGCTTTTCTTTATCAGTTTTACCATTATATACAAAATTGAAATGGGAATAACCAGGTACAAAAACAGGTTAAAACTTATGAGCTCACGGTATAATGAAATGGCAAGTAATCCAACAAAATAAATGAAAAGTGAGTTGTATTCTTTCATCACAACTTTTCCCCAGTTAAAACTATAACCTTTAAAAGCTGAACCCAGTTTTGGTAGATTTGGAATAAGTGCATGTACATTTTTGCGAAAAACATTAAATTCTTCGCCAAATTTTCCAAAAAGAAAATCCTCTTCGGCTTTAATGATTGCGTAGTAAATAAAAAGGTAAAACGGGAAAATAATAAATGTAAACAAAGCAGAGTTTGCAAAAATTCCAAATCCCAGTAAAATTGACAAATTACCCAAATACATGGGGTTACGGCAAATGCTGTAAATTCCTTCGGTTACCAATTTTTCGGCATAAATTGTACGGTTTCTACCACCACGAACAATGTATTCAAGACCAATTGTTGTGCAACGGGTTGTAATTCCAAAAATAATAATTGCCAAACCTATTATCAAAGCCAGAGTTTCATTTGCAAACACAACGGGTGTTGGAATAAATAGTGTTGCATATAATACAGGGAAAAAGAAATTGCGGTAGTGGAAAAAGAAGTTTCCGATTTTTACGATCATAATTATTGTTGTATTATTTGAGTGCCACCATTCCGGCAAAATTATACCATTTGAAAAAAGTTTCGCATGAATGAAAACCGGCTTCGGTAAGCATTTCAAGATTCTCGCTCACTTTATAAGGAATTAGCACATTCTCAAGCATCTCCCGTTTTTGCGAAATTTCCATTTCATCATAATTGTTACGCCGTTTAAAGTCGTAGTAATATTTTATGAATTCGCGATTGAACACAGTACTTTCAGCCAGAACCTTTTCGATTAGAATTAAAGCGCCTCCCGGATTAAGTTGGTCGTAAACCGATTGGATTAATTTTTGACGGTTTTTGGGCCGAACAAACTGCAAAGTAAGGCAAAGAACTACTGTTGACGCATTTTCAATTTTTACTTCCTTGTCCAAATCGCCCTCAACAAGTGTCAACGGACGAGTAAATGAGTTGCGTTCAAGATTTACCCTGCATTTTTCGAGCATCTCCTTTGAATTGTCGATACCCACAAACGGGATTGACTGATCAAGCATTGTATTTAACGCCAGAAAGGTTGTGCCTGTTGAACATCCTAAATCGTAAAGCGCTGTTTCAGGTTTTGTATAATCACGGGCAATTTCGCTAATCATGCGATGGATTTCGAGGTAAAACGGTACCGACCGTGTTACCATATTGTCGAAAACCCTGACTACATTTGCATCAAACTTAAAATCACTTGATTTTTCAAATTGATCTTTGAAAATCTGATCTTCTTCAGTATTCATTTTTGTATTGTTTTTTTTAAGAGTGTCAAAAATAAAATAATTTTTCGGTAAACTCATTAAGTTTTATTATTCTGTTTGGTTGACAAACATTTGTTGAAATCAACTACTCCAAATGATTTGGTTCATCCAGAATAAATATTTGAACACCTCATCTTTTCAGAGTTTTATTTTTCCCATGAAACGCGTTGCAAATGTGGAAAATGCCACCACCGAAACCGAACTAATTGGCATTAAAATGGCCGCAACAATTGGAGAAAGATTTCCTGTAATCGCAAAGTAAATACCGATTATATTATACAGGAATGAAATGGTAAAGCTCAGTTTTACAATATTCAGCGAAGTTTTTGTGAACTGAATAAACCGTGCCAGTTTTTCAAATTTAGCCGATTCAAGCACTGCATCGCTCGCCGGGGAAAAATGATAAACTTTGTTTGCAATTGTTAGCGCTACGTCGCTTTGCATTAATGCTCCGGCATCGTTCAGTCCGTCGCCTGTCATTAAAACCGTATGTTTTTGTTTTTGAAGTTTTTTTATGAAATCGGCTTTGTCCCCCGGTTTTTGGTTGAAAAGCATGTTCCCGGTTTCAAAAAATTCAGAAAGGTTTTTCACTTCGGAATTATTATCGCCCGAAACCAGGTAAATTTCAAAATCCTTTTTCAATGAATTCAAAACATTTTCGAAACCTTCGCGATATTGGTTGCTTACAGTAAAATATCCTGCATTTTCACCATTGAAAGACACAAAAACAACCGATGACTTTTGTTGGATTAAATTTTTTGTATTGGTGACATATTCTTCTGAACCCAAACGGATTTCAAAACCGTTAACCTTTCCAAAAATCCCGCGCCCCGAAACTTCAACAAAATGTTCGGGATTGATATATTTTGCATCAGAAAAATGATTTACAATTGCAGTACTCAAAGGGTGAGTCGATTGCTTTGCCAGCGAATAAAGTGCGTTTATTTCGATTTGTGAAAGTTCTTTTCCTGTAAAAATAATTTTGTTTTCATTGGGCTTTGTCAGCGTACCCGTTTTGTCAAAAACAATTGTTGAGATATGAGACAGCTTTTCAATAACGTCGGTGTTTTTTATATATATACCGGCTTTCCCAAAAATGCGCATTGTATTTCCAAAAGTAAACGGTATTGAAAGCGCCAGCGCACAAGGACAAGCCACGATTAAAACCGCAGTAAAAACAAAAATGGCAGTGTGCAAATCGCCTTTTATCATCCAAAATCCAAATCCGGCAGTTGCGATAACAATTATAATTAAAGTAAAATATTTACTGATTTTGTCGGAAAGAGATTTAAGCGAATCGGCAGGTTTTTCGTAAGTTTTATCCTGATTCCAAAGTTTGGTAAGGTGGCTTTGGTTGACTTCCTTTTGTACCTTGATTTTGATGATTCCTCCCATTTGCCGGCCGCCGGCATAAATAAAATCGCCTGATTTTTTAATAACCGGACTTGATTCACCGGTTACAAAACTGTAATCAATTTGCCCTTCTCCTTCAGTTAAAACAGAATCTGCCGGTACCAATTCTTTGTTTCGAATAATCAATTCATCGTCAACAACAATTTTTTCAAGCAAAATACTCTCCTCAATTTGTTGGTTGATTTTTGTAACTGCAATAGGAAAATAGGATTTATAATTACGTTCGAATGAGAGGGCTTCATAGGTTTTACTTTGGTACCATTTACCTACAAGCAGAAAAAAAATCAATCCGGAAAGGCTGTCACAATAGCCAGATCCACCTGTTTGAAATATTTCATATGTTGTTACCAAAAACAAAACAATTATTCCGAGTGCAATTGGTAAATCAATGCTGATATTTTTTTTCAGCAGATTTTTTATTGCTGAAATGTAATAGTCGCTGCCGCTGTAAAAAACTACCGGAATTACAAGTATATAACTCAAAATACTAAAAACCGACTGCAATTTATCATTCAGCGGTTCGCCATTAAAATAGGCCGGCAAACTGTAAGTCATCACATTGATAAAAACAAAACCGGCAACACCTATTTTATACAAGCAGTTTTTTGTAAGATTGGGTGTCCTCTTTTTTGTCGGACAGACTTTGCGACAAATCGGGAATATAATGGATTGACGAAAGCAACTCAACCAGTTGACGTAAAGTAATTACTGATTCATCAAAAGTGATATCCACTTCCTTTTTTGTGAAGTTTACAAACGAATACCTGATACCTTTATTTAGTTTTTCAAGATTTTCGAGCAACCAAATGCACGATGCACAGTGAATAACCGGAATAAAAAACTTAACCTTTAAGATATTGCTTTCGCGAAAAGTGATGAGTTTTTCCTTTACTTCCGCGTTATCGAGAAAAGCATATTTGTTGCCAAATTCGGTTGTGGTTTCCAGTTTTACGCCTGGCGTTTCTTCAAGTTTATAGTAATTGTATAATTTATTTTCATGCAACAACTGGTAAACCGTAAGGCAGCCATTGCAGCAAAAATGTTTTTCGTTCCAAATCACAGGGGTTTTCCCGCAATTGGCGCCACAGTGGATACAGTTATTTCCTTGCTTATCGACTTTCATTTCTTCGAACAACAATCTCCTTTTGGCTCCTGAATCAGACTTGAAGTATTTTTTTCAAGACTCTTTTCGAATTTCTGCTCAATTTTTTGTTTTTCGGGACTTAAGTATGGAATTCCCAAACTTAAGCCACGAAGAATGAAAAGCAGGCCAACCACAACCACCATAACCGGAATGAGTTTGTTTATTTTTCTTCTGATTGCCTGACTCATGATATTTCCGGCCAGCGAAATGGTAAGTAACATCGGAATTGTTCCAAGACCAAAAAGTACCATATAAAGTGTTCCCTCAGCGGCATTTCCGGTTCCAATTGCACCTGCAAGGGCCATATAAACAAGGCCGCAAGGCAACAAACCATTTAACATACCAATAAAAAACAGGCTCGAAAACGAGCGGATTGAAAACATTTCTCCAATCCGTTTTTTAAGTTTCCCTACAAACGAAAACATACTTTTATCCATTCGGTACTGGTTTTTGAAAAGTGCCGGAAACAACACTGAAATAATCATCACAACACCCATTATTACAGATATCCTTTGCTGAACACCGATCATTTGAATTCCTTGTCCGAGCAACCCGAAAATGACGCCCATTATTCCGTAGGTAATCGTTCGTCCAACATTATAAAGTGTACCACCAAAAATTTTTTGGGGAACCGTATTCCCATGAAGTGGCAGAGCAATTGCAATTGGGCCGCACATTCCGGCACAATGGAAACTTCCCATTAAACCGAGGACTAAAGCTGATATTAGAATTGCCATTGTTTGTTTAGATTTTCTGTTGTAATTCCATCTCTATAATCTTGCCAGCCCTTTGTGCTTGTTTTTTCTAATGGTTGTTGCATGTTGTGCAACGGATTTCGGAAAGTTTTCTGATCGACAGAATGGCGATGCTAATATGCTCTGTTAAAAACTGCTCCGACCCTAGCTAAAATATGCACTTTTTTATAGGTTCTGGCTTTCTTTTTTAAGTTCTTTTTCAAATTCTGTCGGTGATATAATTTTTGCTGTTTTAAACGGATTATGCTCCAATAAGTCCTTATCGCCAGTTACTAAATAATCAGCTTTTGAAAAATCAATCAAGTCTAACAGGAAATTGTCTTTGGGATCCCGGTTAATAAAATGTATCGGTTTTATTTCAACCTTTTTTGCAATGGTTTCTAAAAGTTCCAACAATTCCTTTACACTTTCTTTGGGAAAGTATTTTTTTAATTTTTCGCGATTGGTAACCATTTTGATTTCCGTCAGCAATTGCTCGGTAATGACAATTGTTATACTTCCCTCCGAAATGTATTGCTTTATTTTTGCTAAACGCTTGCCAATTAGGAAACTAATCCAAACATTTGTGTCAAAGATTACTTTAACGACCTTGTTTTTCATAGATTTCTTGTCTTACACTTTCCACTTCTTCATTTATAGTTTTCAGATCAAGGTCTTTTGCTTTAAATGTCATTAACAAACGAGACAATTTTGTATCAATAGCTTCTTTTTCCAATTCTTTTGTCAACTGAATTTTTTGTTGCCTTGGAAGTTGTTTAACCATTGAAAGGATTTGTTCAAACGTAATATCTATTTGCAAAGCTGTTTTCATTATTTGAGTTGTTTTTTATTGTTGTTCAAATTTATAAAATAATGTTATAGTCCGCAATTGCTGCACCGAAATTCCTTTTTATGAAACTCTATAAGAATCATTAGCTACTAATAATATTCATCTTCCTCTTTATTTCTGCGCTATATTTAGGAGAATTCTTGTCATTAAACTTTGGTAATTTCCCAATTCGTTTGACATATTCTGCAATACAAACATATTCCTGTTTTGCTACGTCTCCCATAATTATTAGGTATTCTGGCTCATTGCTTTTTACGTCACAATGAAAAGTGTCTATAGCAACATAAATATTATCAACATCAGTATCATAACTATTGTATTCATTCATAAACCTATCGGCACAACCATGACCCATCTTTCCTTTTATTGTATTATCAAATTGTTTAAGTCTTCCCTTTAGTCCATTAATGGAATTTGTCATTCCTACGTAATTAATTTCTTTTAACCATGAAAATGCAGAGCCTTCGATGTTCGAATTTGAAACGGCAATACAATAAATACCCGGCAATTTTATATTTTCCAATTTATCCCGATTGCTCCATTTTGCCCATTTACTAAATTGGAACTGAAGGTCAATACAAGACTTTTCAGTCTTATTTGAATAACCCCATTTTTTTTTCGCTACAATATAAAACAGTTCAATATCAAATTTCCCATTCAGATTATTTATAGTGTTTTCTAAACTATCAGGATGAATCGACTCCTTATTAAACCTTTCAATAAGTTGATTTATAACGAAATCTTTGAAATCAGGATGAATGGTATCTATAAAAAGTCGGTACCATATTTGTTTAAAAAGTTTTTAATGGTTTTGTTCTTTATGATTTTAATTCATTATAAAGTGTTTCAAGCTTGTGGTTTTTTGATAAACTCCCCTCGCAATTTATTCAACATTTACCGCTTGATCGACTTCGTATTTCAAACCGTTAGAATACCAATAAATTTTTAAAATATAGCGGCCTGAAATTAGGTTTTCTTTGGGAAGACTTATTGTGTTGCTTTTTGCTTTCAAATCATACAAGATATCTTGCTTGCTATTTGAAGGGCGGAACATTAGGACTTTTCCGGAATCGATTTTTGCTGATAACGACTCTTCAATATTAACCACAAGGAAATCATTTTGGTTGGTAACTTTAAAATCATTTTTAAATGGTTGAGATCGTTCATCAACACTCATTTGCTCAGTGTAATCAACTCCTTTTTCGTAATAATCTTTATGAACAAGGTTTACATCCTGCCGCATGGCAAAAGTGATAAACGCCGCACAAGCCAGCAAAAACAGTATCAAAAAAATTAGAATCCCAGTTCCCCAATTGAATTTCATGTTAATGAATAATTTTATTTCGTTGGTCCGACAAAGGTAGTTTTATAAGTTTCAATCAACTTGTTGTTGCTGAAAATTCCAAATTCCACTTCAGTTTTGTCACTTTTCAATTCCTCCTTCGGAATAAACAAAATAAAAGTTGATTCAAACATAGCCTGATCTTTAACATCCATCGTACTTCCGGCCATTTTTATCTCTCCTTTGTGTGAAAGTATGCGTATTTCCAGCGGAATCTCATCGTGTGTTTTATTTACAATTTTAATGTTGTAAACATTCGATATTGTGTTATCCACATTTTCCTGAAAAAGTAATCCCGGTGTTCGTAATATTGTAGTTTCAACTGCCGGTCGTGAAACAAGAGTGTAAACAAAAAACGAAAACAGCACAAGCAAGACTGCAGAATACGCTTTGTTTCGACCATTCCAAATGGTTTTACGTCTGTTTTTAATTCCTTCTTCCGAATCGAAACGAATTAATCCGGGAGGTTTTTTTGTTATGTGCATTATTTTGTTGCACTGGTCGATGCAAGCCGTACAGTTGATACATTCCAACTGGGTTCCATTCCGTATGTCAATTCCCGTTGGGCATACAGAAACACATTGGTGGCAGTCGATACAATCTCCTGTACTTTTTGCTCCACGAGGTTCGCCTCGCACATAATCGTATGTAACCATTATTGATTTCGAATCGAGTAAAACTCCCTGCATTCGTCCGTATGGGCAAACCATAGTACATATTTGCTCGCGAAAAAATGAATATATCCAGTAAAAAACACCGGAAACAATTAGCATGACAATAAACCCGGAAAAGTTTTTGATGATTGGCTCCTGAATAAGCTGAAACCATTTTTCAGAACCAATAAACCACATTAAAAAAGTGTTGGTTATAGAAATGGCAATCAATATAAAAATGGCGTGTTTTAGTGTTTTTTTGTAGATTTTTTCAGTTGTCCAGGTTCCGTTATCGCGCTTGTACCTTTCTTTGTAATCGCCTTCTATCAGGAATTCTATTTTTCGAAAAACCATTTCAAGAAATATGGTTTGAGGACATGCCCAGCCGCACCACAACCGGCCAAAAGTAACAGTAAACAGAACTACAAAAAGAACAAAAGAGAGCATTAAAAGTGCAAGAATAAAAGTATCCTGAGCCCAAAAAATAGCACCAAAAATTATAAATTTCCGGTTTGCGATATCCAGCAAAATTAGTGGATGCCCGTTAACCCTTATAAATGGGACACCAACAAAAAAAAGCAGTAAAATCCAACTTACAATTGTACGGCGGGTGTACCATTTCCCTGAAGGTTTTTTGGCATAAACCCATTTCCTTGCCCCTTTTTCATTTATGTTTATAGGACGATCCCTGAAAGTAAGTTCTTCTGACATATATGCCCCCTAAATCCCCCGAGGGGGGAGTTTTAAGAATTCTGTTAAATTTTGAAAATCTTATTAAAATCGTTTAGTATTTTACTGAAACAGATGTTCAACATGAACGTTCTTTCTCCTCTCCTTTGAAGTCCCCATAATTATTGGGAGGGAGAGGCTTTGAGATTCCTATTCACACTTCTCACCTTGTGCTGCCTTTGCGTTTGGTGGGTTACTTCCTTTCAGTGACAATACATAACTGGCTACTTTCTGGATTTTTTCATCACTCATTTGTCCTTTAAAAGCAGTCATTCCTTTGGCTGGAACCCCATTTTTTATAGTATTGAACACATCCTGAAATTTACAACCATGTATAAAGTATTCATCAGTCATGTTGGGTCCTATTGCATTTCCTTCGCCATTTAAACCATGGCAGGCAAAACAATTCATCTCTTTATATATGGCATTTCCCTCTTCAATCGAATTCGCATCGGTGAGAAGGATCAAATCCTCTGTTGATTTATTGGCGATTTTATATTCAGTATCGTGCATTGCCGATTTTCTGGCGTATTCCGCATCCTGATGATCGCCTTGTTTCAACCAAAAATAGTAAGCGCCATAAATAATCGAAAACCCGATGGTTATATAAAAAAGCGCCATAATCCAACGAGGAGGCGGGTTGTCTAATTCTTTAATTCCATCGTAATCGTGATCCATGAGTTTTTCATCATACAGCTCACTGTGGTTATTTTCTGTAGCCATTTCTTCCTATTTTTTAATTATGATGGGAAAGAATTTCCCGGTTCATTATCATTTAATATTGAATTTTTTATAATGTCGGCCTCTTTGTTTGGCATTCTGTATGTTTTTATTGAAATAACAATAAACAGTGTTACAAATATGAGCAAACCAACAATGTAATAAATTTGAATTCCTTCGATATTTTCGAGTAAGTTACTTACAATCTTCATTTTACTTTTTGTTTATAACCGTCAAAATATAACTTGTTAATTGTGTAATCTGTTTTTCAGAATACTGGTTTTTATAAGAAATCATTCCTTTTGCAATGTTTCCTTCTGAAATTTGATGATAGATTTGCGCGGGCGAATTTCCGTGAATCCATTCATCATCTGTCAGGTTTGGAAAAGCTGGCGGAATTCCTTTCCCTTCAGGTCCATGACAAACTGCACAAACCGTAGAGAAAATTGCCTTTGCCGCTGCCAAATCTTCCTCACTTGTTAATAACACAACTTCTTTTGAATTATGCAAAATAGTTACTCCAGCTGAATCAGCAGAAACAGGAATTATTTCAACTGGTGCTGAAGGAGGCGGTGTTATATCCTTTCCTAATTTATGCATATAGGCAATCATTGCCACCATTTGTTTTGTCGCTTCAATTTCAATGTTTGATGCTTTTAAATCATCCACAATTGTTTGAGCCTGTTTCATCAGGTCAGCAACAGCGATTTTATCATAATCTTCAGGATATGGAACGCCCAATGTTTGCATAACGCGAATTTTAGCCGGAATGATTTTGACATCTATGTCTTTTTTGGCAAACCATGCATAATTTGGCATAATGGATTGTTCATTCATTTTTTGCGGGTCCATAAAATGGTTGTAATGCCATGCTGCATTTTTGTACATTGGTCCGCCAATTACTCCTGCGCGTGCCAAATCGGGTCCTGTCCTGCGTGATCCCCACTGAAAAGGATGATCATAAACAAACTCTCCAATCTTTGAATATTCGCCGTAACGATCAGTTTCCCATCTAAACGGTCTTACCACTTGCGAGTGACAGGTGTAACAACCTTCAGAAACATAAATATCCCTTCCTGCAAGTTCAAGTGGAGTGTATGGTTTTACAGAGTCAATAGTTGGTATATTTGATTTGATGAAAATCATCGGAATAATTTCAACTGCGCCGCCTATCGCTAAAACAATAAATGCAACGATTGAAAAACGTACACCTTTTCTTTCTAACCAACGATGTGGAGTTTCCAATGCCGGATTACGTGCTCCATGCAAAACCAGGGCCGGTGCTTCGGCAGCTTCGTTATTTTCAAAGGTGCCGGCAGACATAGTTTTAAAAAGATTATACATCATGATAATAAAACCAACTACAAACAATACTCCTCCAATGATTCGGATTGAATACATTGGTAAAATCTGGGTCAGGGTTTCGAGGAAGTTGGGATAAGCTAAAAATCCTTCAGGTGTATATTCTCTCCACATCAGCCATTGTGTAACTGCTGCCCAGTACAAAGGAATTGCATAAAGCAGAATTGCAAGAGTTGACACCCAAAAATGAATATTTGCCAGTTTTTCGGAGAACAATTTTGTCCGGAAAAGTTTCGGTATCATCCAGTAAAGCATTCCGAACACAAGCCCGCCATTCCAGCCCATAGCTGCAATGTGTACGTGACCGATTGTCCAGTCGGTAAAATGGGTAATTTGATTTACTGATTTTAATGACATCATTGGCCCTTCAAAAGTTGACATACCATAAGCGGTTACTGCAACTACCATAAATTTTAAAGCCGCACTGTCACGAACCCTGTCCCATGCTCCCCGTAAGGTTAGAAGTCCGTTAATCATTCCTCCCCAGGACGGGGCAATCAACATAATTGAGAAAGTTACTCCGAGTGCTTGTGCCCATTCAGGTAGAGCCTGGTATAATAAATGGTGCGGACCAGCCCACATGTAAAGAAAAATCAAAGACCAAAAGTGGATTATTGATAATTTATAGGAATAAATTGGGCGGTTAGCAGCTTTTGGAAGATAGTAATACATTAATCCAAGAAACGGAGTAGTCAGGAAAAAAGCAACTGCATTGTGCCCATACCACCATTGAACTACGGCATCCTGTGCCCCGGCATATATTGTATAACTTTTTGTTAACGAAACAGGTATCGCGAATGAGTTAACTACATGTAAAATAGCGACTCCCAAAAAAGTGGCCAGATACCACCATATTGCTGCATAAATATGCTGTACCCTGCGAACCACAATTGTACCAATCATATTCCACCCAAAAACAACCCATACAACGGCAATTAAAATATCGATAGGCCATTCCAGTTCAGCGTATTCTTTTGCTGTCGAAATTCCAAAAACAAAAGATAAAGCAGCCAATACAATAATAAGCTGCCAGCCCCAGAAATTTATTGCACTCAATACATCGCTAAACATTCTGGCTTTTAACAGTTTTTGCAAAGAATAGTAAACTCCTGCAAAAATGGCGTTTCCGACAAAGGCAAAAATGATAGCATTTGTATGGAGTGGCCGCATCCGGCCAAATGTAGTATATTCAAGACCTAAGTTAAAAACTGGAAATGCAAGTTGAAGTGCAATCAGCAAACCGACAATAACCCCCACAATTCCCCAAACGAGAGTTGCCAGAACAAATAGTCTTACAATTTTATTGTCGTAAAAGAATTTTTGATTTTCCATAAGTTTCGCTTTATTTCGTTTGATTTTTATTGCTATCTGTTTCCTCGCCTGCAACGGTATCATCGTCAAATAAAATCCGGATCGAGGGAGTTTTGTTGTCATCGAACTGCCCGTTTTTGACAGCCCAAATAAATGCGCCCAAAAAAATAAGTGCGGCAAATAAACTTACTCCTATTAACAGATAAAAAATGTTCATTTATATTTTTGCTGATTAGTTTTTGCTTAATCTTTTAATTTTAAAAAGCTGAAAAATAACATATCCAATGGCAGCCCAGGCTGCACCAACTGCGCCCAAGTATGAAAGGAGCAACCACAATTGTATATTTTCATTTGTTGACCATAGTATTCCGGGCTGTATAAGTTTTTGAACCTGTTTGTTTTGCCCAACTTTTGCTTTATCCAGCGAAACGGCTTCTGCAACATAATTTTCGTCGAGCGCTACAACTATATTTACAAATCCTTCTTCATCGCCAATAACTGATTCCGGTATTTTAAATTCTGCCCTGCCATTAATATCCGTATTCACTTTTCCAATTTCGATATTTCCGAAATATTTTTTTGAGCTTATAGTTATCGGTGCATTTGGCAAAATTGTAAAGGCTCCATTAACTTCATATTCCGCAAATACTTCAACTTTCTTTTCCTGTTCATTAACCGATGCCAGAATTTTTGCTTTTGCTTTTGGTGCATCAATTAAAAGTGGTTGCCTGTTTGGATTGAAATTCATTATAAAATTCACAATCCTCCATTTGTCATCATCGGAAATAGTTGCCTTAAATTGCGGCATTCCTGCACGACCGGTTGAAATCTTATAAAATATTTCTCCTTCTGTATTTTTTTGCATTTTTTCTGATGCAATATCAACAGGCGGAGGAACAAGCGGTAACACATTATTTTTCCCCGGATCGCCATGACAGGATTTGCAATTCTGATAAAACAGGTCTTTCCCTTTTTTAACGTTTGAAAGATTATATTCCAATGGATTTTTAATTTCTTTTTGGTCGGCCGGTACTTCCCACTCCTGCGCATTTACCTGTATTACAAGGAGCATTATTGCCGAAATGAATAGGTTTATCTTTTTTCTCATGGTTAATTAAATTTCGGGTTTCTCGGAAAGGTATTTTTTATCGATTCCTTTTTCTTCAGCATATTCCCAAATGGTTATTACCGGGAAAAGTTTCGCCAAAATCGAAATAATAATGAATGCCGAAACAAAAGAAAATATGGTAATCATAATTTCTATGCTGGTTGGAGCGTAGTTATGGAAATTTTCCGGCACGTTTTGAACCGGCAAAAATGGATGCTCAAGTGTTGGGATTACAATAATATATCTTTTAAGCCAGGCAGAAATGAGCACAATAAACGAAATTATTGCTATGGGAAGCGGCCTGCGGAAATAGCTGAATAAAAGCAAAATAATCGGGAGTACTAAGCCCGCTCCCTGAGCGAGCCAGAACATTCCTGAAAAATTTCCTTTAAATAATTCTTTTAAATGTATTCCGTCAGCAGCCTTCATTTTATAACCTGGAACCAGATATTCATTGATATTGAAATATAGATAAACAAGGCAAACAAAAACAAGGAGTTTTCCCATTTGATCAAAATGGTAATCTTCAAAATATTCTTTCAACCCAAATCTTAATCTATAAATATACATCACCAATACCACAGCTGCAGTTCCGGCAACAAAAGCGCCGGCCACAAAATAAGGCCCCAAAATGGCAGTATCCCAACCAGAGCGCAAGGTTGCCGCAAACAGCCAGGAAGTAACAGTGTGAATCGACAATCCTACCGGAATAATCAACAACATTAAAACCCGCATGGCATGGTATATTGTTTTATATTGATCTGCATTTCCTTTCCAACCTAACGCCAGAATTGTGTACAATTTTAACTGCCATTTTGGGAGTTCATGTCCCATCCTGTCCCGCATTAAGGCCAGGTCAGGAATTAATGGTATATAAAAAAGCAAGGCTGAAATGGTTAAATAAGTTGTAATTACTGTAACATCCCAAATTATTGGCGAAGCAAATCTTCCGTGAAGAAAAATATTCATAAACCTGTCGGGACGGCCCATATCCATAACAATAATAATACCTGCCAAAGCAACAAATGCAATGGCAACCTGTTCCGCAACGCGGGAAATTGGTTTTGACCAGCTAATTTTCAAAAGATGAAGGGCTGAACTAATCAGAAAACCGATTAAACTTACAGCTACAAAAAATACAAAGTTGGCAATGTACATTCCCCACGAAACATAATCACGCATTCCTGTAACTCCAAGACCGGTTCTTATTTGTATTATCCAGCCCCAAAGGCCGACAATGGCAAACATAATTAAAATGAAAAACCACATCCGTGTTAATTCGTCCTTTTTAACTATCGACCGTGTTAAGTCGAAGGTAATTTTGTCTAACAATTTCCGCGAATCTGCGGCTGATTCAATTTTATCCATATTTAAGATGTTTTACTGGTTATGATTTATGGTCAGGTTCAATTTCTCCCTGAAAAGGGAAAGCCCTGTCTTTTGGTGGCAGATAGTAAACCCTTGGTTTGGTTCCAAGTTCTTCCATAAGTGTATATGCAGCGTTCTTTTCAATCAATTCACTAAAACGTGTTGTTTCTTTTGTTGTTCCATTTGTTACAGCATCTTCATTTCGGTCACCAAACCAGTACACACCATTAGGGCAAGCTGAAACACAGGAAGGAAGTTTTCCGTCCCTCAAACGATCGGCGCTGAAAAGGCATTTTGAAATGGTACCTCTTTTTTGCGGAACGTTTGCCTCAATATTATAGGTTACTCCAGCATATTTTTCGGCATCACGCGGTTCGAACCAATTAAAAACCCTTGCCGAATATGGACAAGCGGCAATACAAAATCGGCAACCGATGCACCTTTCATTGTCAATTAAAACAATCCCATCATCACGTTTGAAAGTAGCATTTACCGGACAGACTTTTGTACAAGGTGGATTATCGCAATGCTGACATGGTTTTGGCATGTAATAAGGTGCGGTGTGTTCCGCATCCTGCATTTGCAAAACATTAATATGGTGTTGTTCGGGCCTTAACTGATGATGATTTTGACAGGCTTTCATACATTGACGGGCATTCCGGCATTTTGAAAGGTCAATAACCATAACCCAGCTTTTACCTGGTAATCCTTGTCTCCCGCGCTTTTGATTCTCTGTAAGTGAAGGCAAATCAGCAGGTTTTAGTTGTGCTTTATCAACTTCAACAAGCTCACCGCTTGAAGTTAAAAGTTTGATTTTGTCGCCTGTATTTGCTTCAATTTTTGCACATGAATTTAATAAACTTGAACCTCCAATAACACCTGCTACACCTACTGATGCGCCAAGTGTTTTCATAAAATTTCTTCGTGTATTTCTCTCCATTTGATTCGTTTATTTTGAAGAATTGATTGCTTCCCTGAACTTGAATTATTCGCACGAAATTAATTATTCTAATGAAAGTTGCAAGCAATTTTTAAAAACGATAATTAAAGACAAACAGGTGTTTATTTTCTTATTATGAGCGGATTACAGAATTTGTATTTATAATTAGTATGCCTTTCAACCTTTAAGTATTGATATTTTGAAATACCTGGAATTCAAAAGTTAAAATTGTTTGCGCGACAGATTTCAAAAAATAAAAATCAAACAGTTTTTATTTGAATTGCATTTCATAAATATTAAAATCAATAAATTATTTTCAGGTATAAAATCATGTTTAATACTACTACCTGAATTTTAAATTCAAAAAAAAATGCTTGAAAACCGATATTTATTAAACATTAATCCTTGTTTGTGGTTTTTTAGAATGAAAACTTTACAGGCTTTTCGGTATATTTGTTGAATATGAATTACTTAAATATAAAAACCAAAAATAAAATATTGAAATTCAACATGTTATTGGTGTTTATTGTGATTCCCGCTTTAATGTATGCACAAAAAGTGGTTAATCCGGTAGCTGATAATAATGATGTTGAAATTGGTGTTGTGGAGCATCTTGATGAATTTTTGCCCGACAGTATTTCTTTAATAAATGAAAATGGCGATCAGGTATGGCTTTCTGATGTAATTGACAAACCTACAGTGATTAACTTTGTTTATTATCGTTGCCCTGGAATTTGCAGCCCTTTAATGGAAGCAGTTGCCAGTGTTATGGATAAGTCGGATTTGGTGCCGGGAAAGGATTATCAGGTTTTAACCATAAGTTTCGATCCCAATGAAACCATAGATTTAGGAATCCGCAAAAAATCGAATTACCTGAATCTAATGACAAATAAAGTTGAAGAGGCAAAAAAAGGCTGGCTGTTTTTTACCAGTGACAGTTCCAGTATTGCCAGGGCAACAAATGCAACCGGATTTAAATACAAACGAACAGGAAACGATTATTTACACGCGGCATCATTAACAGTGGTAAGCCAGAATGGAAAAATCACCAGATACCTGAACGGGTTGTATTTTTTACCCTTTGAATGGAAAATGGCAATAGTTGAAGCTTCAAAGGGACACTCGGGGCCAACATTGAATAAAGTACTAAATTACTGTTTTTCATATGACCCTGAAGGACAAACTTACGTAATGAACGTTACCAAAGTAAGCGGCACTTTAATCCTGTTTTTTGCCGTTGTGCTTTTGTTGGTGTTAATTTTTAAATCTAAGAAAAAGAAAAATTTAATTTGAATTTTATGCAAAATGTACATGCTGCCAACGAAGCAAACTACCTTAGTTATCAAGGGAAACACAAAGGTTTGCTAGGCTGGATCTTATCCACCGACCATAAACGGATCGGTTTGCTCTATTTATATTCTATTATGACCATGTTTTCTATAGGAGTTTTATTGGGACTGGCAATGAAATTTGAATTGCTTGCTCCAGGCAAAACCATTATGGAAGCAAAAACCTACAACGCTACATTTACTGTTCACGGTGTTATTATGATATTCATGGTAGTTATACCAGGTGTACCTGCGGTTTTTGGTAATTTCTTAATGCCCATTATGATTGGTGCAAAAGATGTGGCATTCCCAAAATTAAACCTCCTTTCATGGTGGTTATATGTTGTTGGAGTTGTTTTGGTTGTCTCTGCAGTGTTGTTTGGAAATGGAACACCCGATACAGGTTGGACATTTTACGCGCCATACAGTTTTAAAACCGGGGCAAATCTTCTCCCGGCCGTGTTCGGTGCTTTTGTGCTGGGTTTTTCATCAATTTTAACCGGGCTGAATTTCCTTGTTACAATCCACCGTTTACGTTGTCCGGGAATGAAATGGTCAAAATTGCCTTTGTTTGTATGGACTTTATACGGCACAGCCTGGATACAATTACTGGCAACCCCTGTAATTGGGATTACACTTGTGCTTATAGCGCTTGAACGACTTTTTGGTGTAGGGGTGTTCGACCCTGCACTTGGCGGTGACCCAATACTTTACCAGCATTTGTTTTGGATATATTCCCACCCGGCAGTGTATATCATGATTTTACCTGCAATGGGAGTAATATCTGAAATCATTCCAACCTTCTCCCAAAAACAGATTTTTGGTTACAAAGCATTAATTGCTTCAACAATGGCAATTGCTTTTGTAGGTTATTTGGTTTGGGGTCACCACATGTTTACCGCCGGAATGAGCGGAAAAGCTCAATATTATTTCTCTTTGCTCACTTTCATTGTTGCAATCCCAAGTGCGATAAAAGTATTTAACTGGATTTCGACAATGTACAAGGGTGCAATAAATGTGCAAACACCTTTGTATTGGGCAGCTTCATTTATTTTTGTTTTCCTGATTGGAGGTTTAAGTGGTTTGGTTCTTGGTTCGCTTGCCGCCGATGTGCACGTGCATGATACGGCATTTGTAGTGGCACATTTCCACTACATAGTTTTTGGCGGTACTGGTTTTGCCTTCTTTGCAGCTATCCACTACTGGTTTCCAAAAATTTATGGTCGCATGTATGACAAAACCTGGGCAAATACAGGCTGGCTGATTTTCTTTATAGGTTTCCTCGCATTATACACCCCTATGTTTTATTTGGGAATGATGGGGATGCCCCGGCGTTATTATGATTATATGGAAGAATTTCACAGTGGAAATATACTGAGCACTTTTGGTTCGTGGATTATGGTAACCGGATTTATAATTATTTTTATTAATCTAATCCGCTCAGCCAGAAAAGGTCCAAAAGCTGAAATGGATCCCTGGCATGGAAAGACACTTGAGTGGACTGTATCTTCCCCACCTTCGTTGGAAAATTTCGATGAAATTCCTGTAATTGCCGAAGACGACGGACCTTACAATTATAAATAAGCAAAACTGAATCTATGGAACAAAATGCACACACCGCAGATACGCACTATGATGCTGAAGCTTCAAAAATAGGAATGTGGCTGTTTATTTTTACCGAATTGATGCTTTTTGGAGGGTTATTCCTTATTTATACAATTTACCGTTACTTGAACCCGGAAGCATTTCATTTGGCGGCACATGAACTGAACCGGACGATTGGAGCTATAAATACAATCCTGCTTTTGGTAAGTAGCATGACGATTGCAATGTCAACAACTACACTTCAACTGAAAAAGAAAGGTGCAACAATTGGTTTGCTTGCAGTAACTATCATCATTGGCATTGTATTTCTTATCAATAAATACTTCGAGTGGGGAGTAAAGTTCGAACATGGTATTTGGCCGGGATCGGAACATTTACTGAACGATTTCAGTCAAGGTGAAATTCTGTTTTTTGGGCTTTATTTTGTAATGACAGGACTACATGCCCTGCATATAATTATCGGTTTGATATTTATATTATTTGCTGTTGTCCGAATACAAAAAGGCACTGTCAACGAAAACCGTGCTGCCTTACTTGAAAACGCCGGTTTGTATTGGCATTTAGTTGACTTGATATGGATTTTCCTTTTCCCTTTATTTTATTTAATAACTTAATATCCTAAATAATATGTCAGAAGAAAAACACCATGTTGTGCCATACAGGGTTTATATAATTGTCCTTTTGGCACTTGTAGCGTTAACTTTTTCATCAATCGAAATTACAAAAATCGAATTGGGAGCATACACAGTTGTTGGTGCATTAATTTTTGCATGTATCAAGTCCTTTCTTGTATTAACTTATTTTATGCACTTAAAATATGACAAAAAATACATTGCAGTAATGGTTGCATTTGTATTTGTCATTTTCTTTATAATGATATTTATTACATTTTTAGATTATTTAGAGAGATAACAAATATGTTTAGTCCAGAACTTACGCAAGCATCGAATTTTGTACAGGGAGTTGACAAAGCTTTTCTTGTAACTTTGGGAATTTCATTCTTTTTCCTGATTGCATTAACGGGTGTAATGATTTATTTCATATTTAAATACAACAATAAAAAACATCCCGTTGCAACTCAGATTCATGGTAGTACAACCCTTGAAATTACATGGACAGTTATTCCGTTTATCATTACAATGGTAATGTTTTACTATGGTTGGGCAGGATGGAATAACATGTCGAAACCACCTAAAGATGCCATGGAGGTAACTGTAATTGGCCGGATGTGGAATTTCAGTTATGTATACAGTAATGGCAGGCAAACGGATACCCTGTACCTTCCAAAAGATCAGCCGGTGAAATTAAATCTGAAAGCAATGGATGTTCTCCACAGTTTTTATATCCCGGCTTTTCGTGTAAAACAAGATATGGTTCCAAATAAAAAAGACAATTTTATGTGGTTCATTCCGCAACGTGCCGGTACATTTGAAGTCTTTTGTGCCGAATATTGCGGACTGCAACATTCTTATATGTATTCGAGTGTTAAAGTTTTGGAAGATAGTTTATTCCAGTCCTGGATGACCGATACCACCCAGCTTGCTGCAGTTGCATCAGCTGATAATCCGGGAGCTACAGGTAAAAAGATAATGCAAAACATTGGCTGTTTTGCCTGCCACACCATTGACGGAACTAAACTTGTTGGCCCAAGTTTTAAAGGCATTTGGGGCGAAGAACAAACAGTTGTAACAGGAAATGAAACCCGAAAAGTTACAGTTGACGAAGAATATATTCAACGTTCAATTTACGACCCAAATGCCGATGTGGTTGAAGGTTTTATGAAAGGCTTAATGGTTTCATATAAAGGACAACTCTCAGAAGACGACATTGCGAAGTATTATTGAATACCTGAAAACGGTGAAGTAGGGAAGAAAGTCGGAAGTCCGAAGACGGAAGACCAAAGTAGGGTGTTGCGCCTACCTTTTGGCAGACTTGGTTTCCGAACCGTGATTAATGGATAGAAATTAAAGTAAGCAATGGACAATATTTCCAACCATGCTTTTAAAACTAATATTCTGAAAAAAATAAATTGAAATCATTTATAAAAGTAATATTTGAACTGGGCAAAGTACGTATTTCTTTGCCCGTTGCTTTATCTGCACTAACTGGTTTTGTAATGTTCACTGGTGTTTTAAACGAACAAGCCTGGCTGTTGGCTCTTGGTGTTTTTTTTATGTCGTGCAGTTCAGGTGCACTCAACCACTGGCAGGAAAGTGAAACAGATGCCCTCATGCCACGCACAAAGAACCGGCCTGTTCCTTCGGGTAAAATCAGCCGGATCGGGGCACTTGCAGTTGCTGCAGGTTTTGCTTTAATTGGTTCAGTTATACTATTGCTGACCAATCCGGTTATCGCGTTAATACTAAGTTGGGTTACACTTTTCTTTTACAATCTTGTTTATACACCACTTAAAAAAGTATCAGCGTTTGCAGTAATCCCGGGATCCATGGTAGGTGCTTTGCCGCCGATGATTGGCTGGGCAGGAGCCGGGGGGAGTTTAACTTCCGAAGTTATTTTATTGGTGGCAACTTTCTTTTTTATAGGCCAAATACCTCATTTTTGGCTGCTTTTGATGATGTTTGGAGATCAATATAAACTTGCCGGAATGCCAAGTTTAAACCAGATTTTCAACAATGTCCAATTAAAAAGAATTACCTACACCTGGATATTGACAACAATTGCCTCAGCGCTTTTGGTCATCTTTTTTGTGTTTACTAACCAGATAATCATGTTCCTGCTTTTGTTTTATACGTTTTATTTACTGTTCTCACTTTCAATTGCAGTATTTACACAGGATGAATTTGCTGTTCGACCTGCATTTTTTAAGCTCAATATGCTTTACCTTTTTATGATGTTTTTTCTGATAGGAGATGCGTTGCTGAGGGTTTAAATCATGGACTTTGGAAAGTCCATATCCCGGCACTTTGAGTTTCTCAAATCATGGACTTAGGAAAGTCCATATCCCGGCACTTTGAGTTTCTCAAATCATGGACTTAGGAAAGTCCATGTCCCGGGACTTTGAGTTTCCCAACTCAAAGTTTTTTTCGAATCAATTTAGTTTAAAATTGTTGAATTGTTATTAATGTAGTCATGCTATCACATAAAGCGACAGCATGACTAAATCAGTTCAAAATTAATCCACAGGTTCGTCAGGTTTTTCATTGCGGCCCTGGCGCTGTGCCAATATATTGTTGTATTTTTCGATGCGGATGTTTAGCTCGTTTATAAACGGAGTATAGGCTTCGGGTCCGTTCACCACAACAAGGGCTTCAATACGGGTGGTTATTGCCCGGTAAGCCTTGTCAACATCACGGCGTACCTCTTTCATTTTCAACTGGGTTTTTCCGGCGGCTTCCGAGTAGCGATCGCTCATCAGCTCCTCAAAAGCGTTGTTGTTTGCCTGCAGTTCGGTAATCCAATCCTGTAAATCCAGAGTTGCCACATCTGCCGAATAATCGTTGTTCAAATCGGTAATCATTGTTTTAACAGCGGCGGTTTGCTCGTTATAGGTTTTGGCGTTGATGTTGCCAAAGTGGTCGAGTACAATTTGTATGCGATTGGCAGCTTCGCGTTTTTTCGGTATAAAATGGCTCGTTGCTCCCTCAACAGTGTTTCGCAGTCCGCTAAAGGTGTTGTCGCGTTTGTTGTCGGCATTGGTAATCTCGTCGGTAACTGCGCTTTTGCGAATTACATCAATCGCGTCGGCTTCGCTTACACGCAAAGGCTCGTAGATGGCATAAGACGCATCAATTCCCAGTGCGGATGGCGTAAACCGTACAACCAGCCCTGTAAATTCGGTTTGAAACTGGAAGTGCTCTTCGTTTCGGAGTCTTCCTGATTTTAAATTCATAATGTTCATAGTAGCATTTTAAAATTAGTTAATAATTATTTTAAATAAGTGATGTTAATATCGATGTTTTAAGTCTTTTTCATCGCTTCGTCAGTTGACGAAAGCTCTGCGTGGGCGTTTTTACCCCGTCGTCCGTTGACGAAAGCTTTGCGTGGGCGTTTTTACCCCGTCGTCCGTTGACGAAAGCTTTGCGTGATCATTTTTACCCCGTTGTCAGTTGACGAAGCTTCTGAGTGGCCGTGTTTACCCCGTCGTCAGTTGACGAAGCCTCTGCGTGGCCGTGTTTATACTTTTGTCAGTTGCCGAAAGCTTTTGCAAGCATTAGGTATCTTTTCAGGTAATTCTCACACTGAAAATTCTCCCGGAGACTGCAAGTCTCCGGAAGAATTAACCAATCCAATTACTGCTTTACCACTAATTTGCCGGTTAAAATTTCATCTTTGTATTTTACACGCACAATGTAAACGCCCTCTTTCCAGCCCGATGTATTAAACTTGTATTCTTTACCATTTACTTTTGTATTTTTCAATTTCAGGTTTTGTACATTATCGTAAACTTCAAGTTCCCAGATTTCAGCTTCATCAACAACTTTTTCTTCTGATGTCGATTCAATTGCCACAACAGCTTCTCCGCTGACAGGGTTGGGTGTAAAAATAAGAAAGTACCCGCAATTAACTTCTACAAACAATTCACTTGTTATTGTATCACAACCATTGGCGGCGGTTGCATAAACCCAGCCGTACCCATTACCAGTACCCTGAATTGTACACCTGTATCCATAGTTTTGACCAACAATTTGCATTGGCCCATATACCGACCAGCTAACTGACTTGGCATTATCTTCAGTAAATAATTCATTATCGCACGTAATTGATGTACTACCTTCTATTACTGGATTGTCCGGACTTCCAACCCAAACAGATTTTGAATAATTACTATAACCAACATGAAAAATAATCTGTCCAGAACCTGAATTGGAATTATTATTTGCATAAATCGTTGGATTTGATCCTGATCCGGAAGTAGGGGAATTAAAAAGGGATGTTGGTGTAACATTCCAAGTGACAGGTGCATCTCCCAAAGTATGACTAAAAGTAAATGATGATCCTGATTGACATACATAGTTACTTCCAGATACAGTATAGAGCGTACTGTTTACTTTTATTGTATTAATTTTAGTAGCTCCTGTACTACAAGGATCCAAATAAGAGCTAATTAAGGGCCAAAAATAACTTAATTTGCCATGACCTGATTCCAACGATGGAGTGCAAACATAGTCAACGGAATTTATATAACTCGTTGCTGCAATAACCCGCTTATCCTGATCAAATAAAGGTGAACCAGATGAACCTGGCTCAATTGATCCAATATCCCAATTGCTTACTCTAACCCAAACCGATGATACTAAAGATATTGAACTGCTTTCTTTAGAAATTGACATAAAATCGGCACCAGGATGGTGCAAACAAACTACGGATGTTGGATTTGGATTTCTATTCCATCCTAAAAATGCAATAGATGACTGGCTGCTTAAATTCTGAGTTCCTTCAATTAGCGCTAAGTCACAAACAGCATCAGAAGCCCTAAGATTGAAACCTGAAATGGTAATTCCATTTGCAGCAGTACTACCATTGCATGTTGTAGCTTTATAATTAAAACGAACCGAAACATTATTAATTCCAATAACATCAATCATATGTTTCGCAGTCAAAATGTACGAAGCAAAATTTTGTGCCGTGTTATTTAATAGCGAGCATGATCCATAATAACCATTCCCATAAATTCTTGCACTTCCCTCTGTTTCAGTTTCCCATCCATCTCCAGCAGTACACTCAACATCTACCTGACAAGATGCTGCTGATTTCAGTTTATTTTCAATTCCAAGAATATCTTTAAAGCCATGAATAATTTTAACAATAGAAAAATCAACCCCCTCTATCGTAATATTTTCATCCAAATCAAGTTGGATAATAATTGAGTCGCCTAAAATAATATCTGTTGACACAGGATAACCTTTAACTATATTCTCATCTATTATAGGGCCAAATACTACATTCCTGTTAATATCATATACATTTATTTCCGCTCCCTTTGGCAGAATAATATTATCAAAAACCAGATCAATTGTTTTTGCATTTGGAGATACTATTAATAGCTTCCATGTTTTGTTATTATACCATTTACCTGATTTTTTTAGGTTAATTTCAACAGGAATAACATCACCATATTTAACAGGTCCATTGTTATTACTTTCAATATTTTCAGGAACAACATAAAAAGTATTATAGGATTTTTCCCCATAGTCTTCGTGTGTAGCGTCAAATTTAGATGGTTTTGGAACGTCAAAATAATAAGTTGTTTCAATTTGTGCATTGCCTTTAACAGCAACTAAAATAAGTAAAAAGAATATTATAGTTCTCATGATTTTTTATTTTATTGTAAATTCAATTTTAAAATGCATTAACTCGGTTGTATAAAAAAACTGTTCATAATTGGAATCAACTATTTCACCACATCTGACAAACTTAAGCTGATCGTCAAAAAATGTAACATAGTTTCCTTTGGGTAATAATGTAGTTTCTTTAAACATACAAAAAGGAGGAAAAATAGATTGATCAGGTATTTCATTTTCCCCGATTCCGGTTACCCAGGGCAACTCGAATAAAAAGGGATTGTTTTGTCCGCAGACATACTCAATAGCTAAACACCAATAACTTTTAAAAGGGGTGCCAACATCAATTTGTTTTCCATCCTCCACTCTATATACGCGAAAAAAATTGGAATCCCGGTTGACAAATTCGTCAAATTTCCAGATTGCATCGTTGGTAGTTATTTTAAAATGAAATGTAAAGTTTTCCCCTTCATCAAATATTAAAGATTGTTCTCCTTTTTCATCTAGTAATTTAAATTCAAAATCGATAGTAGGATCAGGAATTTCTTCGTCTTTTTGGCAGCTTGCTCCTAAAAACAGGAAAAGCAAAACCACCGTGCATAGTTTTAAAATTTTTGATTTCATTTTTTTGATTTTTTTTTGTTAACCGGCATCATTCCGGTTATGTTTTTCATTTTTCGTATCCGGGTAACCGGGGTTATCCGTTTGAGCGCTTAAATGGGTTCGTTGTGTTGGCGGGGTGCAACCTTTGCCGCAATCTTGTTACGGTATAGTATAATGGTAATTTTTATGGCCCTTCGTGGTTCATTGCTTTTTGGTTTTATGTTTATAAAGCGTAAAGTAGAGAATTGTTTTAAAACTAAACAAGCGTGATTTACGCAATTTTATATGCGTAAATCACGCAGTTTTATATTTATGTAAATCACGCATTTTAACCATTTTGGTAAAATAAGTGGGGAATACAACCTAAATATGGGGTATATCGTTGGCTTGAAATAAATGTTTTCAGGGACTTTGAGTTTCCCAACTCATGGACTTAGGAAAGTCCATGTCCCGGGACTTTGAGTTTCCTAACTCAAAGATTTTTAAAACAGAATCATTTTGTTGTTGTTGAATCATGGACTTAGGAAAGTCCATGTCCCGGTTTCATCAACTCAACCAACACTCCTTCCCGTAAGGCAAAATCGGTTTGAATGATTTGGGTGATGCCGGTTTCAGAAATGAGTTGTTCAATTAAAATTACTGCCGGAACTATTAAATCAACCCGCACGTAATCCATCCCTTTCATTGTTAATCTTTCTTCCCGGGTTGATTTAACCAGCTTTTCAAAAATGCTGTAAAAATCAGTTATGGATATTACCTGGGATTTCCGCAGTTTTTCACCCGGATTCACCGAGTCAATCATATCGGCAATGGTATCAAAAGCGCCGGAACAGCCTACCAGCGTTTTTATGTTTTCGGTTTTGCATTTTTCGAAAGCATTTTGATGAGCTTCGGTAAAAAAGTTTTTTAATTCTTCAATTTCAATAGGTTGAATGGGGTTGGAAAGATTGAATTTATTGATAACCCGTGCCATTCCTGTGGGTTGGCTTTCTTTCCAGAGCATTTCTTTGTTGCGGGCCAGAATCAGTTCATTACTGCCCCCGCCAATATCAAGAATTACAGCCGGATTTTTAAACTCGTTAAATGCCAGCAAAACTCCTTTAAATATGAGTTCGGCTTCCTTTTCTCCGGATACTACTTTTATTATCCAGCCCGAATTTTCACCAACAGTTTCAAGAAACTGGATTTTATTTTCAGCAGAACGAATAGCCGAAGTAGCAATTACCCTGATTTTATCCGGTTGAAATTCGCTGATTATTTTTTTTTGAATTTGAAAAGCATCGATAACCCTGGAAGTAGCTTCGGTACTGATTTCGTTGTCCCGAATTTTATTATCGCCCAGTTTTACCAGTTGTTTGCTTTGGTGCAAAATAGTAAACCCTTCATTGTTAGTTTCAGCAACAAGCAAATTACAGGTATTGGTTCCAAGGTCTATAACAGCAAGTTTCATTGGTACTAAAATAAAATCCTGAATTTAGTTCAAATCAATCAATATTAAAAGTATAATTCCCCGGTTCAAGATTTATTTTGGTATAATTTTTCAATACTTCAACGATTTTTGCCCCTTTTAAATTTGTAATTTCTTTTGGATTTAAAATTTCATCTGTTAATAAAAACAGTGTTGCAGAGCTGTTTGGAGGGACAGATACAGTGTAAATAATATTGTTACTTTCCCTCTTCCATTTCGAAATTATTTTCCCGTATGGACAGTTATGGCTCGATTCAAAATATTCTAAAGAAGAAATGAAATTTGGTTTCAATATAATGTTTTTAAACCCCGGATTTTCGGGATCGGGAAAAATGCCGCCCAGCCCCTTGTAAAACCAGGCGCCAATTTCGCCAAACATAATGTGGTTCATCGACAAATCCCTGTCTGATTCGATGTTCCAGTTTTCGTAAAGTGTAGTTGCACCGTTTACAATCCACCATCCCCACGACGGGTAGGTTTCCTGTAAAGCAACTTCATACGCCAGTTCGGCAAATCCATTTTCACTCAAAGCATTCAAAACGGCTTTTGTGCCCAGCAATCCTACATCAATGTGTTTGTTATCCTGAATTACACGGGTTGCAAGATTTTCAGCAACCTTACTTTTTAAGCTATCGGGAACAATTCCCCAATACAAAGCCACACTTAATTCAGTTTGCAAACCACTCCCGTAAATACCGGTTTCCTTATTCAGATATTTATTGTTAATGGCATTTCTTATTTTTTCCTTTAATCGGGTATATTTCTCAAAATCGGATTGATGACTGAAAAGTTGGGCAGCCTTTGCTAAAATAGCAACATCAGTATAATAATATACAGAAGAAGTAAACTCTTTTGGAGTTATTGAATTTACAGGAACCCAGTCTCCCAGCCCCCATTCTGTCAATCCTTCAGGACTTTCAGAATTGATGTGATCGACATACAGTTTTATATTTTCATAGCATTGATTCAGCAACCTCGAATCGCCATAAAAAAGATAAATATTCCAGGGAATAATTGCGATTGTACTTGTCCAGTCGGGACCGTTTGCCCAGGTATAGCCCCAACCGCTTGTTGGAATAATTGCGGGTAACACTCCATTGGGTTGCTGTTCGTCACGGTGATCGGCCAGCCATTTTTCGTAAATGGTTATCCCATCAAAATTATACAAACCTGTTTCAATGGCAATGTGTGCATCACCTGTCCAGCCATTTTTTTCACGTTGCGGACAATCGGTGGGGTAACCAAATAAATTCGACAGATAGGAATTGTTGGTTGCTTCCCAGATTTTGTTCAGTGTTGGGTTCGATGAATTGATGTTACCCGCAACAGGAATATCGCTGTGCATGAAATATGCAGTCAAACTTTCCTCTGTCAGTTCGATGGGTTTGCTGCTTTTTACTTCAACATACTGAAAACCTTTGTAATTGAAATGAGGCATAAATTCATCTTCCCCACCGCTTAAATTGTAAATGTCGGTTGCAAATGGATCGGAATCATCCGTAGGGCGATAATGAACATCGATGTTTGAAAGATCGACTTTGCCATTTTCCCCTAAACGTTCAGCATGGATTAATCTGACTTCAGTTCCTGCATCGCCTTTTATTTTCAATTTTGTAACTCCTGAAATATTCCTTCCAAAATCAAACAGATAATTGGTACTGCTGAATTTGACCATTTCCTTTACAGGAATTTCCATTACATTTCGGATTGGATACAGGTTTTGCGCAACAATATTATTTGATGGCGAACTTACTGGAATTGCCTCTGTCCATCCTGAATCATCAAAACCCGGTTTATTCCAGCCAGTTTGTTTTAGGCGGGCATCCTGATGTTCTGCTGTGTAGATGCTATTGAAGACGACATCGCTTAATGCAGTTTTCCAATCAGTTCCACTTGAAATAATTTGTTTTGTGCTATCGGAATAAGTAATGTGTAAATCGATACAAAATTTTGGCCGGGCACGCCAGGGCGCTTCATCGAAATACCAAACAGCTGTAGATTGATGATTATACCAGCCATTCCCGAGCAAAACGCCTACTGCATTTTCGCCTTCATGAAGCATTTTTGTAACGTCGTGTGCAACATATAATATTCGTCTGTCAAATCGTGTATACATCGGGTCAAGCCGGTGATTGCCCACTTTTTCGCCATTAATATACAATTCATACAGGCCTCCAACTGCGATATAAGCATGGGCTGACAGAATGCTTTTTGGAGAAGTAAATTCCTTTCGGAACCATGGAGCAGGTTTTAAATCAATATCGCGTGAATCGCTAATCCAGTCGCCCTGCCAGTTTCCAACGTTCATCATTCCGGTTTCAAAAACTGAGATTGGTGACCATCTTGAAGGAATTCCTTTTTCATCCCAAATTTTTACACACCAAAAATATTTTGTGAAAGGGTTCAATAAGTTACCATCATAATTAGTTAACGAAAGTGTGGAAGTTATTTTTCCTGAATCCCAATTCGTTCCTTTGCCTTTTGCTACTGTCAGCGAATCGGTGCTGACAATAATTTCATATGCTGTTTGGCTTTTACCTTGCTTTTCTGTCGCAATTTGCCAAACAAAACGCGGTGATGGTGAGTCAATTCCAATTGGGTTGATAAGATATTCGCATTTTAAATCAGTAACAGTAACCTGGCTTTTGGAATTGTGGCAAGAAAAACCTACAAAAACAGGTACTGCAAACAATAAGAAAAAGTTAACAGCTGGTAATTTTAAACAGTTCATTTTGATTACGGTTTGGGAATAAAGATATTGAAATTTGAGTAAAAACCTGAATAAAATGTTTTAGCCACTGACCCCACTGATTCGTTTACCGTGTTGACTTTTTTTCAGTTGAAACAGGTTGTGGGTAGATGTGCTTAATAAGCGGAAAGACAAACAAAAAATCAGCCGGAAAATCCTGGCGGGTATTGTTCATTGTTCGTCCTGTTTATATTTTTTATCCTCCTGTATATCTTTTTTGTCGTCCTGTATATCTTTTTTATCGTCCTGTATATCTTTTTTGTCGTCCTGTATAAGTTAAACCTTATCCTGTATGTGTTTTTTGCCTTCCTGTATAACAGGATGCACATTTAATCATACAGGATGACAAAAATATAGTACAGGACACATAAAATACTATACAGGAACGTTCAAAATACATACAGGACAATACTTTTGCTATACAGGATAATTATAAATTCCTACAGGATGGCATAAAATCCGATAAACCCGAAAATTAATGCAGATCAGATGGCAGTGATTTTTGGTAGTTTGGTAACAATTATGGTGAGTTAAAATTTCAAAAATTCACTTATCTTGCATCATATAAAAATTATAATATGGAATTTTTACTTCAACCCGAAACTTATGTCTCGCTAGTGACACTTACGTTTTTGGAGATTATACTAGGTATCGACAATATTATATTTATTTCAATAATAACTGATCGGCTACCCCAGGAAAGCCAAAAACGCACACGAACAATTGGCTTATTACTGGCATTGGTAATGCGGATTATTTTGCTTTCGCTTATTACATATATAATTCAAATGAAAGAACCGCTTTTTACGGTTGTAGGACACCCGTTTTCTGTGCGTGACTTAATTTTATTTATGGGCGGAACTTTTCTGTTAGCAAAAAGTGTTTCTGAAATTCACGAAAAAGTTGAGGGTGGCCACGAACAAAAAGTTTCAGCAAAAAAACATTCGTTTGGATATGTAATCTTTCAGATATTAATGCTTGATATTGTTTTTTCTTTTGATTCAATTTTAACTGCAATCGGGCTTTCCAAACAATTACCAATAATGATTACAGCAATAATAATCGCAATGATAGTTATGATTTATTTTGTTGAGATTATCAGTCGTTTCATCAATAAACATCCCACTTTCCAGGTATTGGCACTTTCATTTTTAATTTTAATCGGGTTCATGCTTATTTTGGACGGATTCCATTTTGAAATACCCAAAGGCTATATTTATTTTGCACTTTTCTTTTCGGTAATGGTAGAAATGATAAACATGAAATTGAGGAAAAAGGAGAAACCTGTTGAATAAATTATTTCATGTTGCGGTAATAAATACAATACTTATTTAATAAACCTATTTACATTTTTTGTTCAGGATAAAAAGTCAGTTCAAACTACATTTTATTCAAGGTATCACTCTGGATATCTACTTTAGTGCTATGTAAAAAGCCAATTATATAGTTTTCATCTGCCTCTGCATCAGAATATAAAAATATAAGCAGGGGTACTCTGATTTTTAAGAAAATTATATCATATTAAATTTCTGTTCGCTTAGTATTCTCAATAATTAGATATATATTGTTACAATATTATAAACCAAAAAAATAAGAATTATGAAATTAAAATTTTTACTTTTTTTTCTATTATTAGCTGGTGGAATTGTAAGTGCACAAGATACTATACGCACTTTCATTATTACTGAAGCTAAACTGAACAGACAGGAACAAGCTTACGTTGAGCTCACAAATGTTGGAACAGAGCCGATACAAATGGCAGACTTTGAGTTTGGAAAAATTGATGCCTGGACAGTTCCATGGGCTTCGACGCAGGGTAATTATTTTATGTTACCGGAAAAACTTCTCCAACCTGGAGAAAGTTATACAATCGCTGCCTTTTTTGATTTTATTGAACAACAACATTTTGTAGATCCTGACAATTTCGGCAGAAGGCTAACAAAAGAGGACTGGTGGACATTGGCAGATATGCAAATACATATGGCAGATGCCAACAGCCAGTTAAATCCGGCTATAAAGGACAGCGTTTCTGCTACAGCGAACGCTTTAACTGTTTGGAATGGACGCGATTGCTGGTATATTGAACAACATTTTGAAAATGGCGATTCGGTTGTAGTTGACCAGGTAGGTGGTGTTTTTGATGAAGAAGGTGGTACTAATTACGATAAAGCCTACGATGTTGCTGGTGTTACAGATGCAACTAACTTAACCGTGCTCGTAAGAAGATTTGACGTTAAAACGGGAAATACAAATTTTGCCGAGTCAAGAGGTGTTGGACTCACAGACTCAGAGTGGATGCCAATTCCAAATCTTTATGGAGATGGTTACGAATTATATCGCAAACTTTTTTGGACTGTAGGAAATCACGGGGATTATAATCTTGACGAAAATACACTTGAATCGGATGTGCTTGAAGTGGATTGGGCCAACAAAACGATAACTGCACCATGGGGTGTTAGAAATAACGATGATTTTATGTTCAATTTTAAACAAAAACCGGGTTTGGCGTGGCATTATGATTTGTCTTTAGCTAGGGAAGATTCAGCATACAATTCAGCACGAACTGGTGATATATTAACCGTTTATGCTTGTGGAAGCGACCTTGACGTGGGGACATTTAATATTATAGTAGCAGAACCTACTGCCGATGCCAATGTTGTTTTACCAAAATTCAGGACAGATGCTGATGGCTTTTATGGCATTGGAATAAATTCAGGAATAGGTGAAGCGTATGAGGTAAGTGAAAATGCCCCTGGCATGGATACGATAAGCAATGATTTCTTTGGGATTGGGTTTGCAACGGAGGTTGATACTTTAACAAAATATTTGGAGAAAGCGCCAAAAGCCAAGTGGGAATTCGTTTGGGTTGATGGAGTAGAACGTACCTCGGTTAAAAATGGTGACATATTGAAAGTTACTGCTGAAAACGGAGATGTAAAAGAATATTTTATTAAAGTAAATGGATACGTGCCTAATCACAATGCATATTTGAGTTCAATTACCTGGCCCGATATACCTGAATATTATAAAGGTATTTATGGCTGGACTGGTGACACAATCCCGGGTTTTGGCAATACAACATACAACTACAAATTACAAGTGCCTATTGATGTTGAAGGAATTCCGGGACTGGTAGCAAAAACAGAAGTTTTAAACTCAAAAGTTGAAGTTAAACGTGCTACAAACCTTTATGGTACACCAGAACAAAAAACAGTAACATTTACAGTAATTGCTGAAGATGGTTTTACCACAAATGTTTACAATGTGCAATTGGAAAAAGAGAAAGACATTAAAAATGTACAACCGTTTGTTGCTGAACCATTTTTGTCGGAAGTAGTTTTTCGCGATAATTTTGCCAACAATTTTTGGGAAATTTGCAACCCCGGCAATCAACCTTTAGATTTAAGTAATTACATGTTCTATTGGGGAGGGACGTCTGATCCGGCTGCTGCGATTGCGGGTAGTTCAGGTACTGACAATTGGTTGGTTAGGTACAACAAATATATTCCGGGTTACAAATGGTTAAATGAAGCCAGTTGGGCTGCTAATCCCGGAATACTTGAACAGGATTTAAATGTAAATCCAATTGTGATGCCAGGCGATGTATTTGTCATGACCGATCTTATAAGCACTTCATTGTCAGGATACCCCTGGTGGGCAAGCAAAGAAAGCGATATCATTTTCCAAACAGCCTACAACCCTTGGGGTGAAACTGTGAACAAAGGTGCTATTTGGTACAATAATAATTTCTTCATGTTCAAAATTCTTAATGATTCTGTTAAAATGGGACTAAAACCAGCAAACGATCCTCAGGATTTTGAATTATTGGAAAACTGGGGTATGGGTGACGGCTCAAGATGGTTAATTGGTGGAGAACTTGCAAATCAGGTTTTTAACTATATGAGAAAACCTGAATATTATAAAGCCACGGCGGTCCCCAAAGAATCATGGGGAACGAATATGGATGACAGTCAATGGATTAGGCAAAGTGAAGCTTACTGGAATGCATTAAATGCAGGATGGCCAAACAGGAGACTTTGGGTTACATTAGATGTAGGGAAGCATTTTATGTATGAAATTACTTCATACAAATCAACGGTTACTTCAACTGTTTATAAACTAAGCAAGGGATATTCTATGAAAGAATCAATTCTTGGAGTAAAAACAGGTACTTCAGTTTCCGAATTTCTTGCGGGTGTTGTAAAAGCCGATGAAGGTCAAACGTTAAAACTAAAAGCTTTGGACGACGGTTCTGAGCTGGCAATGGATGCAATCGTGAATTTGAACGACACACTTGTTGTAATCTCTGCCGATAGCACAAATACAACAAAATATGTCATTAATGTTTCTGATGAAGGATTAAGTGCAAACGCAGTTTTAACATCAACCAGATACAACATTAGTATTTTAACCAATCCCAAAAGTGCTGGAAATGATGATGCAGGTATAGCAGATATCAGAGGATTCGACTACGGTACTTCTTTGAAAACAATAATTGCCAACATCACTGTCCCTACCGGAGCAACTTTAGATATTATTGATGGCAGTGGTGCCTATGTACCATTAAAAAGGTTGAATTATGATACGGCATATGTAAATGTGACAGTTAACGATAATATCTATTTTGATGTGGTTGCTGAAAATGGAATAACTGAAATTATTTACCAGTTAGTGCCAAGTGCTTCTGAAAATGATGCATTTGTTACATCAGATGTTTATACTGTTGTACAGAAAGATTTATTAATAGAATATATACCACGAGGGACTAGTGTCAGTAGTTTGCTCGCTAACATTGTACCTTCTGCCGGAGCATCAATAAAATTGGTTGACAAACTGGGCCATGAAAGAAAGACTGGTATTGTTGTCGCTGACGATAAAATTGTTGTTACGTCTGCTAATGCATTAAATTCGAGGGCTTATTTTATTTCTTTCCTTCGCACACAGTACATTCTTGAAACAACTTATCTAGCCTACATTCAGTCATCTGCTTATGGTATAGATCAGGTTGCATACACAATTGATGGCGTTTCAGGAACAGAATTAATTTCTACATTCCTGACAAATATAAAAGCTTCGCTGGGTGCTAGTGCTGTTGTGGTAGATAAAGATGGAATGGTTAAAAATTCGGGAGATATTGACAGAACCGATATGGTTCAGGTTACTTCTGCCGATGGCAAAATAATGGTATACTACACCTTCGGCACATTGACTTCAACGCGCACTTATGAGGCAAACGGAATTGATTTATACCCGAATCCTACAAACGGAAAAATTAATGTTAGTGGAGTAAAAGCTGGATACCGAATTCAGGTGTATAACTCATTGGGAGCAGCTGTGCGTGACATCAGTGTTCAAAACAGTGTTGAAACTATCTCATTGGATAATCAACCCGTTGGAATGTATATGATTATAATCAGCGACCAAAACAAAATGATAGGTCGTTACAAAGCATTGAGAAAATAAATAATGAAGTTTTTAAAAAACTTTTATAAATAAAGAATAGGAGCCTGGAAACAGGCTCTTATTCTTTACCAAAAACCAAACATTCAATTTGTTGCAGTTGATGATTTTCAACCAGTCATTGGCTGTGCCGGAGATTTTCTGGCAATTACTCCTAGTGACACTTACGTTTTTGGAGATTATACTTGGAATCGACAATATTATATTTATTTCAATAATAACCGATCGGCTACCCCAGGAAAGCCAAAAACGCACACGAACAATTGGCTTATTACTGGCATTGGTAATGCGGATTATTTTGCTTTCGCTTATTACTTATATAATTCAAATGAAAGAACCGCTTTTTACGGTTGTAGGACACCCGTTTTCTGTGCGTGACTTAATTTTATTTATGGGCGGAACTTTTCTGTTAGCAAAAAGTGTTTCTGAAATTCACGAAAAAGTTGAGGGTGGCCACGAACAAAAAGTTTCAGCAAAAAAACATTCGTTTGGATATGTAATCTTTCAGATATTAATGCTTGATATTGTTTTTTCTTTTGATTCAATTTTAACTGCAATCGGGCTTTCCAAGCAATTACCAATAATGATTACAGCAATAATAATCGCAATGATAGTTATGATTTATTTTGTTGAGATTATCAGTCGTTTCATCAATAAACATCCCACTTTCCAGGTATTGGCACTTTCATTTTTAATTTTAATCGGGTTCATGCTTATTTTGGACGGATTCCATTTTGAAATACCCAAAGGCTATATTTATTTTGCACTTTTCTTTTCGGTAATGGTAGAAATGATAAACATGAAATTGAGGAAAAAGGAGAAACCTGTTGAATAAATTATTTTATGTTGCTGCTTATCATCAATTTTATTTAAAGAAAGAGCGGATAAAGGCAAAAACAGTTAATATTTCCAACCTGCCTGCCCACATTTGAAAAATATATATCGATTCTAAAACCGGTGACATTGATGGATTTGTAATTCCGGAAGAAAGGCCAACAGTAGCCTGTGCCGATGTGGATTCAAATAAAGCATCAGCAAAGTCGAAGGAACTACCGGCGAAGTATGTAGTTGCAAACGCAGAAACCAAGATGACTATAAAGAATAAAATCGCAATTGTTGATGCATTTGTAAATTCCTCATACATTTCACCTGATAATAATGACTTTCGGTTAATTTTTATCGTTTTAACTGCATTCTCGGATAAAAGTAATTTTGTTATTTGCCACTGTAAACCCTTTGTAATAATTATTGCCCGAATCATTTTTATACCTCCAACAGTTGCGCCGGAAGCACCACCAATAAACATTCCCGTAGCAATTAGAAAAAGAACGGGCTTCCAATCCCAGTCTCCAATATTGGAAGTTTGCCAACCTGTTGTTGACATTCCGCTAACAAACTGGAATACGCCTTCCCTTATAGGACTTGAAACATTATTGGCCTGAAACAATAAAAAAGACTGAATAATACTCCCTGCAATAAATGCGAAGATCAATGTCCGGGTTTGGATATCCTTCCATATTTCATTTAACTTTCGTTTAAAAATTATTTTATAGTAGAATGGAAGAGAGAAACTCCCTAATATCATGGGCAATAAATACAGCATTTCCATTCGTGCTGATTTATAAGTTGCAATACTATCATCAAGTGTACTAAATCCGCCTGTAGATTGGCCAGCCATTGCATGATTTACCGAGTCAAAAATATTTTCGATTATTGGGTAGTTTGGTAATATTATGCTTGTACCAATAATCAAATAAATCACCGAGAAAATTGTAACGAACAAATACGATTTCCAAATTGCCCTGGCAGTGTCGAGTACTTTTGGTTTTAGCTTTTCGTTACTTGATTCTGATCCATACAATAACATTGCACTTCTACCCGAATGTCTTTTAAATATGGCCAACGACATGATAATAAAACCAGCGCCACCAACCCATTGAGCAAAGCTTCGGTAAAATAATACTCCCTTCCCAACAGAAGGTTCGTGATCAGCCATTGAAAGCCCTGTTGTAGTATAGGCACTCATACTCTCGAAAAAACAATGTATTGGATTTTGAAAATAAACCAAACTTGAAAATGTGTAGTTTGCATCAGCAGGAATAAAGCTATTCATAACCGAAACAGGAGTAATATGAGCTATTACGAACAAAGGTAATCCACCTATAAAAGGAAGAATAAGCCAGGCAGAAGCGGCAATAATCAGCGCATGATCGTAATGTGGTTCTTCTGCCTGCTGGTAAATTTTATGTAACATAAATCCGAAACCGGAGGTAAGAATACCTACAAATACAAAACCTGCCGCGGAATACCATTCTTTAAAGAGTACTGAAGAGACAGAAGGAACCATCTCCACAAAACCCAGCAATATTATTAAACTCCCAAGTTGTTTAAAAACTATCCGGTAAGTTATGTTTGCATGATTAGTTTTCATCCTTGTATTTCTTCATGTATTTAAATATTAGCCAGATAGCCTCAAAAAATACCAAAAGAAAAATCAAAATCAATCCAATCATTCCTGCAATCTCCAAATCAGAATATTCCATAAACCAATTCCTGAATTCCATAATAAAATGACTTTCATTATACCTTCAATACAAAATTGCAAAGAAACTTATAAACGTTTTATAAAGAATTGTCAGGGAAACATAAAGATTCTGTAAAGATTGTACAGTTTACATGTAATAGTATTAAATTTTTTTGCCAACCCGATTGGTGAAATTCCAACCAGTTCCTTACTATAATATCACTGGTTTTTTCTTCAATATCAATAAAAATATTATAAAAAAAGCTGCCGGAATAAAATCCTGCAGCTTCCGATATAAGTTAAAATAAATGTTTCCGGTTGTGATTAATTATCTGCTATTTGCAGTATTTTGAAACATATTCGAGCGCTTTATTCAACCCCAGATCAAGGGCTTTTCTAAAATCTTCACACCCATTTCCGGGCTCCTCTTTTAATACGCTTATATTACCCCGGTTAAAATATGCTGAGGCAAACGACGGATTAATTTCAATTGCTTTTGTATAATCTTCAGTTGCACCTTCATAATCCTTAAGAGCCTTCTTAATCAAACCGCGGTTATTGTATGCCAAAACATTTTGTGGATCAAGTTCTATAGTTTTCGAATAGTCATCAATTGCACCTTTGTAATCTTTAATCCTGTTTTTTGCAACAGCCCTGTTATAAAATACATCCGGGAAAGTATTGTCTAAATCAATTGAATCATCATAATCTTTAATGGCCAGTTTATTTTGACCCTTATCCAGCTTCTGATTTCCGCTGTTATAAAACTCTTTTGCACTTTGGCTAAATCCAACAGAATAAGTCAGAACCAACAGTATTGTATAAAATATTTTTTTCATCTGTTTAATTTGAAATTTTTCGATGGTAAAATTAAAAAACCAGATAAAACAAGCAACCCATAAAATTCCTTTTTTAAATCTTCACCGGCTTATCTACCATTGTTTTAAGCAGGGCTATATCAAGCACATCCATAATTGTATTCACAAAATGAAATTTTATACCTTTTAAATAATCTACCTTTATCTCCTCCAGGTTTTTCCTGTTGTCTTCAGAAAGAATAATCTCTGTGATCCCCGCACGTTTTGCAGCAAGTATTTTTTCTTTAATTCCTCCAACAGGTAAAACTTTGCCACGGAGCGTAATTTCGCCAGTCATTGCAAGGCTCTTTTTTACTTTTCGTTGTGTAAATGCTGAAGCCAGTGATGTTACCATAGTAACCCCCGCTGAAGGGCCATCTTTTGGTATAGCACCCTCCGGCACATGTACATGTACATTCCAATTATAAAATTTTTCAGGATCAAGCCCCAGTTCTTCCGAATGAGATTTTAGATATTCGTGGGCAAGCATGGCCGATTCTTTCATCACATCACCTAAGTTTCCGGTCAAAGTTAATCCACCTTTTCCTTTGCTGAGGCTGGTTTCAACATATAAAATTTCGCCGCCTACTGCGGTCCATGCCAAACCTGTTACTACACCTGCAAATTCGTTACCCTGGTATTTTTCCTTTGAAAATTCAATTACGCCAAGATATTCGCGTATATCTGTTTTTGTAAGTTTTTTATTGTAGGTTTCATCAAATGCAATTTTTTTTGCAATTCTCCGAATAACTTTTGCAAGTTTTTTATCCAATTCACGAACGCCCGATTCGCGCGTGTAACCATCGATTATAAGTTCAATTACTTCTTTCGAAAAAGTTACATCCGATTTTTTCAAACCGTGATTTTCCAACTGTTTGGGGATGAGATGGCGTTTTGCGATTTCAATTTTTTCCTCCACAAGATAACCGCTTACTTCAATCAGTTCCAACCGATCACGCAGTGGTGGTGCAATGGTGCTTAAAGTGTTGGCAGTGGCAATAAACATCACTTTCGAAAGATCAAAATCGGTTTCAACGTAATTGTCATGAAATTCAGCATTTTGTTCCGGATCAAGCACTTCGAGCAATGCAGAAGCCGGATCTCCGTGAAAATGTTTAGATACTTTATCAATTTCATCCAGTATAAATACGGGGTTCGATGATTTTGCCTTTTTTATGTTTTGAATAATTCTTCCAGGCATTGCGCCAATATAAGTTTTGCGGTGACCCCTGATTTCCGATTCATCGTTTAATCCACCCAAACTTACCCTGACATAACTTCTGTCAAGTGCGCGGGCAACCGATTTACCGAGAGATGTTTTACCAACACCTGGAGGTCCATACAAACACAAAATCGGCGATTTCATATCATTTTTCAGTTTTAAAACTGCCAAATGTTCCAATATTCTTTCCTTTACTTTTTCAAGTCCGTAATGGTCCTCATCTAAAACTTTACTTGCATTCTTCAGATCGAAGTTGTCGGTTGTATATTCATTCCAGGGCAGATCCAGTAGAGTCTGGCAAAATGTGAACTGAACCGAATATTCACCTGCTGCCGGGTTTAACCGACTAAGTTTCTCAACTTCCTTTTTAAAGAATTTAGAAACTTCTTCATTCCACTTTTTGGTTTTGGCTTTAGTTTTTAAAATTTTTATTTCCTGCTCAACAGGATTTCCTCCCAATTCATCCTGAATAGTTTTCATTTGCTGGTTGAGCATAAACTCCCGCTGTTGTTTGTCGATGTCGGTTTTCACCTTTTTCTGGATGTCGTGCTTAAGCTCGAGCATTTGAACTTCCCTTACCAAAAAACTGATGGCCAGGATACCTCGCTCTTTCAAGCTTTCAATTTCCAGAAGCTTTTGTTTATCTTCGACTTTAATATCTGTATTGGAGCAAATAAAATTTATTAGAAAAGAGGAGTTTTCAATGTTCTTTACGGCGAAAGTTGCTTCAGGTGGAATGTTTGCAGTGAACTGTGCAATTTTTATTGAAAGGTCTTTTAACGAGCCAACAATTGCGTTAAATTCATTATCGTTTTCAGGGAGAACATCATTTAACGATTCGACCTTAGCTTTAAAATACGGGGTTTCAGAAATAAAACCCGAAATTTTGTACCTGCGTTTTCCTTGAATTATAACCGATGTTGAACCATCAGGCATTTCAAGTATTTTTAAGATTTCGGCAACTGTTCCAATTTCAAAAATATCAGATATGCCCGGATGATCAATTGTGTAGTCCTTTTGGGCAACGGTACCAAGGAGTTTGCTTCCACGGTTAACATCCCGAATAAGCTCAAGTGAAGTTTCACGACCTACAGTAATTGGTAAAACAACTCCCGGGAACAGAACTGTATTGCGAAGTGGAAGAATTGGCAAAACATCGGGTACTTCTGTATTTTTAAGATCACGGTCATCGCCATCGGCAATTATTGGAATGAATTCCGATTCACTTCCTATTGATCCTAACCCAAATATATTATTAAACCCAGAATTTTTAATTTTCCCCATCTTTATTGATTTTATGACAATCTGGCTAAAACAGATCCATTTTTTTTCAGGCATATTGCAGAGCAATTGATGTGCCATAAAATGAAAAGTCAATAGCCAGACAATTGTTCAAACGGTTTGTAAATTTTTGCCGGCAAGATAACACTTTACTTCAAAAAAAAAGCCCCGTGGTTCGGAGCTTTATATGCTGTAATAAAATACTTATTTTTTTCTGTTTTCCATGTGCTTTCCGTAACGGTTCATAAATTTATCAACACGTCCGGCGGTATCAACAAGTGTAACTTTTCCTGTGTAAAATGGGTGCGAAGTACTTGAAATCTCAACTTTATAAATGGGGTATTCCACACCATCAATAACTTCAGTTTCTTTTGTATTAACTGTTGATTTTGTAAAGAAAGTATGCCCGTTAGACATATCTCTGAACGCTACCAATCTGTATTCTTTCGGATGAATATCTTTTTTCATTTTTAAGTTTTTTATACCGAATGGTTACATTCAAAACTATAATCCATTCATTGTTTGTTATTAATCCTTTTTCAATCGGGCTGCAAAGATAAATATTGTTCCTTATAAACCAAAAAAAGAAAACTTAAATTTTACCTGTTTTCACTTTAACTTTTTCGTTAAGAATTTCAGGACCAATTATTGGGGCTCTGGTAAAGGGTTTTTCGCGATCGAAAAGGTAACGCATCGTGTAATGAGTTTTCACTTTCTTTGCCCCTGTAGCCTCGTAAACAGCTATTATTTTTGGGTTAAAATCCCCTGCCCACGAAAGTTCCACTTCCTTGTACTGGGGTTTCTTTTTCATCAGTTGTTCCTGATGCCAAAATATTGCAGAATCAACCCCCGACCTCTGATATTTTGGGTCAATTCCCATAATAATTATTCGTGTCCTTGACATTGTTTTTTTCCATTTATAATAAAAGAATTTAATAATTCCCCAGAAATCAAGTTTCCCGTTAAGTTTCTGTAATATTTGGTTAATATCAGGAAGCATTACAAAAAGTGCAATCGGTTTTGTTTCGTAATAGGCAAACCAAATCATTTCCGGATCGAGTATAGCTTTTGAGTTATCGATAAAGCTGTAAATATCTTCAGGATCGAGCGGTTTGTAATGTTCGTGAAACGCCCATGCAGCATCATAAACAGTGCAAAAATCTTTTACAAATTTTTCAGTTTCTTTAAAATTAATATGTTTAAAATGGTATTGTGGTTTTTTTGCAATCCATTCCGCAATTTTCCAGAACCGCTCAGGAAATGGCACTGTATAATCGAGGTGATAACTGTATTGTTCAAAATAAACTTCAAACCCAAAAATGCGAAAAAGTGTTTCATAATAGGGTAAATTATATGGCATTCCGTAACCTTGTGGCAAAAATCCCTCAACAAGTAAACCCCAGTTCACATAATTTTCACCAAAATTGATTGGGCCGTCCATGGCTTCCATTCCGTTTTTTTTGTTCCATTCAGCAGCGGTTTTAAACAGCAGATCGGCAGCTTCCTGTTTGTCAACACATTCAAAAAAGCCACAACCACCCGTTGGCTGTTCATAGGTGTATGCCAAATTGCCGTTGATAAATGCTGCAATTCTTCCCAATAAATTCCCATTGTCATCTGTTAAAACCCAACGAATTGCTTTTCCGTTTTTGAAAGTTTTGTTTTTATTGGGGTTAAAAATATCTTCTATCATATTTTCAACAGGACAAATCCAGTTTGGGTCGTTTTTATAAACAATTCGGGGAACCTGATGAAACTGTTGCCGTGTCTTTTTATCTTTTACCTCGTAAATCTGCATGTTTTTGAATTTTCTCTATTCACAAATATAATCAGATAAAAATGGCTGAAACCGATAATATAAATTTTTCAAATCAATAGAGCGAACTTTCATTAAATACACAAAAAACGAAATAAACATTAAATCAAAATCCGGCTGTACTTAAATTTAAATTCTTAAAGAAATTTAATGAATGCTTTTAAAAACCATATGATTCTTCCAATTTGGTTCAAAACAATTATCTTCGCAACCAAATTATTTTTCCGATAAATTTGAAATACAAGAAATTATCATCAAAATGAAGAAATACAATCTGTATAACAATGTTTTTGGCTGGGTTATATTTATTATTTCATCGGTGGTTTATCTCATGACCATCGAACCAACAGTTAGTTTTTGGGATTGTGGTGAATTTATTACCACCTCTTTTAAATTTGAAGTTGGACACCCTCCGGGAGCACCGCTTTTTATGATAATGGGACGATTTTTTACTCTTTTTGGCGGGCCTGAAGATGCAGCCAGACTTGTAAATTCGATGTCGGCAATAGCAAGTGGAGCCACCATTATGTTTTTATTTTGGACCATAACGCATCTTGCAAAAAAATTGGTTTGGAACGGTAAGAAAATGTCGGCAGGTCAAACAATTGCCATTATTTCGAGTGGTGTTGTTGGCGGTTTGGCCTATACTTTTTCTGATACTTTTTGGTTTTCGGCTGTTGAAGGAGAAGTATACGCCACTTCGTCATTAATGACTGCTGATTGTTTTTTGGGCAATTCTGAAATGGGAAAATGTTGCCAATGAACCAAATGCAAATCGCTGGCTTATTTTTATATCATATATCATTGGTCTTTCTATTGGTGTACACTTATTAAATTTACTTGCAATCCCCGCAATTGTATTCGTTTATTATTTCAAAAAATACGATGTTTCACGTAACGGAATTATTATTGCTTTTTTAACTTCAATTGTTATACTTGCTCTGATAATGTATGGAATTATTCCAGGTGTTGTAACCATTGGTTCATGGTTTGATTTGCTTTTTGTAAATACTTTCGGACTTCCTTTTGACTCCGGCTTATATTTTTACATGCTTTTAGTTATCGCCGCCGTAGTTTATGGAATTTGGTACACCTATAAAAAACAAATGGTGATTTGGAATACAATTATCCTGGGTATTACAGTAATTCTGATTGGATATTCTTCATTTGCACTTATTATCATACGCTCATCGGCTCAGCCTCCAATGGATCAAAACAGTCCAAACAATGCTTTTGCTCTTTTAAGTTATCTCAACCGCGAACAGTACGGTGATCGCCCACTTTTATATGGCCCTTTTTACAACTCACCCCTAAACCCGCAAAATCGTTACAGCCAGGGAAAAGCTGTTTACACACCCATTGGTGACAAATATGTGGTTACAAATCATAAAGTTGTTCCAAATTACGATGATAAATTCAATATGCTATTCCCCAGAATGTGGAGTACAATGGAGCCCTTTCATGCTGACGATTATATTCAATGGGGAGGCGTAAAAGGCAGAAAAATTCAGCATAAAAATGAACAGGGTGAAAACGAAGTGATTGTAAAGCCCACGTTTGCTGAAAACATGCGGTTTTTTCTCAGGTACCACGTAAACTACATGTATTGGCGATATTTTATGTGGAATTTTGTTGGACGACAAAACGACATTCAAGGTCATGGTGGCGTAATTAATGGTAATTGGCTTAGTGGAATCAAGTTTATTGATGAAATGCGACTGGGTGATCAGGATAATTTACCCGCAAGTTTGGCGCATAACAAAGCTCACAATACATACTATTTTCTGCCATTGTTACTCGGCTTACTTGGAATATTTTTCCAGTACAACAAGGGCTCCGAAGGGAAAAAAGGAATTTGGGTTGTGTTCCTGTTGTTTTTTATGACAGGTTTGGCCATTGTAATTTACCTGAACCAATACCCGCATCAACCTCGCGAAAGGGATTATGCATATGCAGGTTCATTTTACGCATTTGCCATTTGGATAGGACTTGGAGTTATGGCTATAGCTGAAGGATTAAAAAGATTTTTACCGGAAACTGTATCTGCCGGAATTGCAGGGATAGCAGCTCTTGTGCTTGTTCCGGGAATCATGGGCGCCCAAAACTGGGATGACCACGACCGTTCAGGCCGGTACACAGCACGTGATTTTGGAGCCAATTATCTTAAAACCTGCCAGCCTAACGGCATTATTTTTACAAATGGAGATAATGATACATTCCCATTGTGGTACAACCAGGAAGTTGAAGGAGTTCGTACCGATGTGCGCGTTTGCAATTTGAGTTACCTTCAAACAGATTGGTATATCAATCAAATGCGACGACAAGCATATGAATCAGCACCTATGCCCTTTTCACTTACGGAAGACAAATATTTACAGGGAACCCGCGACGTGGTTTATTTAATGGATAACCCAAGAATAGCACGTCCAACTATTGGAGCCAAAGAGGCGATTAATTTTATTGCTGATGATAATCCTGCAACAAAACTACAACAAGCAGATAACGCTGCTTACATTCCGAAGAAAAAATTAAGCTTTAAAATTGACAAAGAGGCTGTTATCAGAAATAAAGTCGTACGTCCGGAAGATTATGATAAAATAGTAGATACAATGACAATCGACTTATCCGATCGAAATTATCTGTCGAAAGATGAAATGATGATACTGGATTTAATTGCAACGAACAACTGGGAGCGACCTATTTACTGGGCAATAACAGTGGGCCGAAACAAATATTTAAACCTCGAAAATTATTTTCAGGTTGAAGGTTTTGCCTACAGGTTGGTACCGATAAAAGGTGAAAGCAAACCTGATCGTTTAGAATTTGGGACTGTTGCTTCTGACATTATGTACGACAACATCATGAACAAATTTAAATGGGGCGGCATGAATGATCCAAATGTTTATATTGACGAAAACAATATGAGGATGATGACTAATGTAACAAATAGTTTCAACCGTTTGGCAAGTACATTAATCGATGAAGGCAAAAAAGATTCGGCACTCGCAGTTATCGACCGATGTTTTGAATTAATTCCTCTAAGTATTGCCCCTCCCGGATACTTTACAATTGAACTTGCAAACAACTATTTCAGGGCAGGAGCCCCTGAAAAAGGGAAAATGGTATTGGAGCAGGCATTTGAATCATTTGATGAAGATTTGAGTTACTATTTCTCGCTCGACCAACAGCACATTCAGGATAAAGCTGTTAACGAAGAAATCCAACGCTCTATATTCTATCTTCAAATTATGGAAAGGTCGGCAAGGGCAAACAACCTGACTGATTTTTCAAAAAAAGTTGGAGATGCAATGCAAACCTATTTCACAAAATACACTTCGATGTAAGTAGCTGTTTGGGTTTGATATAAATTGCCAGGTTGCTTATAACAGCCTGGCATTTTTATGTGATTTCAAGTCAGCCACAGGTTTGAAAACAACTGAATAAAAACCTATCTTCACGCTCGAAATACATTAACACTATTAAAATGAATATCCTGATTATTGGTTCCGGCGGCAGGGAACACGCATTTGGCTGGAAATTAAAACAAAGCAAAAAGGTAAAAAACCTGTTTTTTGCACCCGGAAATGCAGGAACTTCACAAATAGGAACCAACCTGGAAACTAATGTCAGCGACTTTCAGAAAATAAAAACGCTAACACTTCAAAATAAAATTAACCTGGTATTAATCGGTCCCGAAGTTCCGCTGGTAGAGGGCTTGCATGATTTTTTTGCCGCTGACGATGAATTAAAATCAATACTTGTTGTTGGTCCTAAAAAAGAAGGTGCTCAATTAGAAGGAAGTAAAGATTTTGCCAAAGAATTTATGACACGTAATAATATTCCAACGGCAAAATATTTAACAGTTACAAACCAAAACCTTGATGAAGGATTTGCATTTCTGAAATCTCTGAAAGGCCCATATGTTTTAAAAGCTGATGGTTTGGCTGCCGGTAAAGGCGTGCTTATTATTGATTCACTTGAAGATACAAAAAATTCGTTAAAAGAGATGTTGGACGGACAATTTGGAGAAGCAAGCCGTAAAGTTGTAATCGAAGAGTTTTTGAGTGGAATTGAAGTTTCAGTTTTTGTAATTACAGATGGGAAAAACTACAAAATATTGCCGGAGGCAAAGGATTATAAACGAATTGGAGAAGGCGACACAGGTTTGAACACAGGCGGAATGGGAGCAATTTCACCAGTCCCGTTTGCTGATGCCGTTTTTATGGAAAAGGTTGAAAGTCAGATTATTCAACAAACAATTTCAGGTCTTCAAAAGGAAAACATTGAATACAATGGATTCATATTTTTTGGATTAATCAGTGTAAACAATAATCCATTCGTTATTGAATACAATGTCAGGATGGGCGATCCGGAAACAGAAGCGGTTATGCTTCGGATTAAATCAGATTTTGTTGATTTACTTGAAGGAGCTGCTGCCGGAACTCTTGAAACCAAGACAATTGAAATAGATGAACGTGCCGCGGCCACAGTAATGTTAGTGGCAGGCGGTTATCCGGGAAAATATGAGAACGGGAAGATTATTACCGGTTTCGAAAGAGTTATCGACAGCATTGTTTTTCATGCCGGAACAAAATCTGAAGATAACAAAGTTGTAACAGCCGGTGGACGCGTAATTGCCGTCAGCTCATATGGGAAGGACATCAAAAGTGCACTGCAAACTTCCTATGAAAATGCAAAAGCCATTCAGTTCGAAAATAAATATTATCGTAAAGATTTGGGATTCGACTTATAGATTATGATTTTACGTATATTAAAATCAAGGGAACCATTGGACTATTTTCTTTATCTGATTGTCGGGGTATTATTCTGGACTATCGGTTTTAGATTTCCATATACATATCAGTTTTTTGAGGGTGAAAATGATGGTATTTTGTACCATTTTATTGATAACGCAACTTCTCAATACCCACTTTTACAAGTTGTTATTTCATTGGTAATTGTGCTGTTTGTGGCATTTCTCATTCAACAGATTAATAGCAGATTTGCTTTAATTAAATCCCGCACAAAACTTCCGGCAGCCATTTATATTATTATTATTGGCGGCTTTACTGCCATGCACACACTTCATCCTGTTTATTTTGCTGCAATTTTCACACTGCTGGGTATAAATAGTTTGTTTTCAACTTTTAACAATACCAACCCACAACCCGAAATTTTTAATGCCGGGCTTTTTATTGCTGTTGGAACCCTGTTTTATTTTAATTTAATTGTGCTTTTACCAGCATTTCTGATTTCTGTTTCAATTTTACGACGTGAAAGGAAATGGCGCGAATTCCTTGTTCTTATAATTGGGTTTCTTATTCCGGTTGCTTTTGCTTTGACATACACATTTTTTACAGATCAGCTAACTGCAGCGATTGTCGTTTTTCAAAGAAATATTTTTTCGCCTGTCAATCACTTCAAAACCAATTATCCTTTACAAGTTTTTTTAGGATTACTGATTTTACTTACCATTATTGGTACATTTAAAATAATGCAACAGTACGATACACGAAAAGTTAGTACACGGAAATATTACATGGTACTTTTTGTAATTTTTGTCTTTTCAATGTTAAGTTTTATATTTATACCGGCAACTTCTCAGGAAATGCTTGTTATAGCAGTGGTTCCGGTTACATTTTTAATATCTAATCTCTTTGTTTCCATTGAATCAATTTTTTGGCAGGAATTGCTTTTTACTTTATTTTTGGGAACTGCCATTTTAATACAATTTGCTGACAAACTGAACTTTACTGTGTGACGGCAGCACAAATCCTACATTTTACTCAATTTAGGATATTCAAAACAAATCAATATTTTTGCCTTTAATAATTTAAATCGCAAAAATGGCGCTAATTCTAAATATCGAAACATCAACTGAAGTTTGTTCAGTTTCTATTGCCAAAAACGGACTTACTTTATATAAAAAGGAAAGTATTGAAGGACTTAACCATTCGCGTGTTTTGACAGTTTTTATTGAAGAGCTTTTCCAGGAGAATTTCATTCAACTTAAAACTCTTGATGCCGTTGCAGTTAGTAAGGGACCTGGTTCTTACACCGGATTGAGAATAGGTGTTTCAGTAGCAAAAGGTTTATGTTATGGTTTAAACATTCCTCTTATTTCAGTTAATTCACTTGAAATTTTGGGAATCTATGCAGCACAAAATTCTGAAAAATACAATTTGTTAAAAAATGATACTCAAGTATTGTACTGCCCAATGATTGATGCCCGCAGAATGGAAGTTTATACTGCATCTATACAATTCGAACGGTCAAGAAATTAGACCAGTTTCAGCCGAAATTATTGATGAGCATTTCCTTGATTGATTTACTCCATACCCATAAAATATTATTTTTTGGAAATGGAGCTAAAAAGTGCAAGAACATTGTAAAACATGAAAACGCTGTTTTTAGTGGACCGGAAATAACTTCAGCTGAATTTATGCAAATGATAACGTGAAGGGAAATTCATCAAAAAACAATATGAGGACATTGCCTATTTCGAACCCTTTTATTTGAAAAATTTTGTGGCAACAGTACCGAAAAATAAAGTACTTTAAAATGCAAAAACAAAACGCTTCAAACAGAATTCAATAATTTTGAACCATTTACAATTGAAAAGAGTATTTTTTTTCTGTAAATAAATTGCTGAAAACGGTGATTTCTATCTGTTTTATTTATTTTTGCGCCTTAAATAATAAGAAAATAAAATTTCATGGCTTCAACTTCAGATTTTAGAAATGGATTGTGCTTTATGTTTAAAGGTGAAATCCACACTATCGTTAGCTTTCTGCATGTTAAACCAGGCAAGGGTCCGGCTTTCGTACGTACAAAACTCAGAAATATAAAAACAGGTAGGGTAATTGACAATACATTTAACTCGGGCGTAAAAGTGGAAGATGTTCGCGTTGAACGCCGTCAGTATCAATATCTTTATAAAGATGACCAGGGATTAAATGTGATGAATACCCAAAGTTTCGAACAAATTTCTTTACCTGAATCGATGATCGACAATGCCGATTTAATGAAAGAAGGTCAAATCATTGAGATTCAATTTCATGCTGATGAAGAAATTCCTTTAACAGCTGAGATGCCGGCGGTTGTAGAACTCGTTGTTACTTCAACAATTGATGGTGAAAAAGGGAACACTGCAAGTTCAAATGCATTGAAACCTGCAACTGTTGAAACCGGTGCTGAAATTATGGTACCAATGTTTATCAACGAAGGTGATATTATTAGAGTAAGTACTTCCGACAGGTCGTACAGCGAAAGAGTAAGACAATGAATGATTAGAGAATAATTCAGGAAATCCGGGCTATTATCAGTCCGGATTTTTTTGTGCTTTAATCTGGTTTCGCGAATATATATCGATTGCAACAATCATCGCAGTGAAACCCCAAAATGGAACCGAAAGTTTATCTGTATCGAGAAAATTGTTTAAAAATCCATGAATATAATAGGTTACCAAACTTACCAATGCTGCCAAAACAAATGATTTTAAACGTTTATCTGTCAAACGCATATAAGTATGGATTGCTGTATATATAACAATGCCAATAATCAACAAAAAAGTAAGCATTCCTAAAACACCCGATTCCGATAAGGGGCCAAGATATTCACTATGAGCATTCCCTCCATCGGCAGAATTGGTACTTATAATTGTCCTGTTTTCATTTAGCTGGTACGATGCATACTGAAACATATAAGTACCAGGGCCAAACCCAAAAAAGGGTTTGTCTTCAAACATCCTGATAGCACAACTCCAGCGATTTATTCTTTCAAGATTTGAGGCATCACTTTTAATATTTGTCATCGATGAAATGTGTGTCTTGAAATCGGCAGATGATTGTTCAGAGTTTTGCTCAAGTCCCATTTCTATTTGATTCCAAAACAATATCAACAAAACAAGCACAATTGTGAATGTTATAAAAAGCGGTTTAAACCTGATTTTGAATTTCACAACGATATACACACCACCAGCAATAATTAAACTTAACCATGCTGCACGTGTATATGAAAGGATAAAACCAATGATAAGGATCCCCAAAACAACTAACGAAACTATTTTCTCATTTCTGGTTACAAGCTTACCAAATGAAAACATAAGCAAAAACGGGATGTACATGGCAAGTGCAGCTCCGTATGAAGTATGGTCTTTATAAAATGGATTGCACACAAAATTAGCTACTTCCTTGTTCCATAAGCCATATCCCAAATGGCGGTTAACTGTGTAAAAAATTACAATCACCAATGAAATAGAATAAAGCCAAATGTATTTCTCCAAATTTTTGCCTTCAGAAAATAATTTCGCCACTAAAAAATACAATACTGCAACAAACCAAATACGTGACAATAAAAACTTAAAGGAAACTACTGGCATTGTGCTGGTTAACGACGTAATAAAAATCCACCCCAAATTAATATAAATCGCCAAAGAAACCGGATGAGTAAGGATTTGTTTATCAAATCCGCGTTCATAGATAAGTTTTAAGATGAAAATAATCAACAAGCCAAACAAAAGTGGCTCTGTCGGTAAAAACATATCAAATCCTAATCCGGGGTTCACTTCTGAAAGTGATAAAGAAAGAGGGGCAAACAGTACAATAAGATATATTATTTTATCGAATGAATAAATAACTACCAATAATATAGCAAGAATTACAGGAAGTGCATTCACCGCCATGAAATCCCTTTTAACCATAAAAAACACATTCAATAAAACAAAGCTTATTGAAATAAGATAAAAAAGGGTCAGTTTTATGCTTGCCTTTTGAAACACCGGCTATTTATTCTACTTTTTTGTAATCGAGTACAAGGAAAACCAATAAGGCGAAAAATACAGCAGAAAATGCAGAAAAAAGGACGATTAACCACCGCACCGGATATGCCTTTTTGTCGGATGGAAAAGGAGATTCTACTATATGGCTATAGGTAATATTCTTTTGAAATTCACTTAAATTAATTTCGTAAAGTGTATTTACCGAATCAATTTCATTGATTAAAAAATTATACCTTTTTTCGAGCCAATATGAATCAGCGCCTTTCTTTATCATGCTATCATATAGTTTTTTTATTTCTTTGGTATCAGGAGCTGCACTTCTGCCTGTTGCAAGAGCAGTCATATAACCGCGGGTTACTTCGGGCACCTGGTTTTTAAAATCTATTATACCGGTTTCAGCTCTTACCTGATTCAGTTTTGTTTCAACAGTATCAATTGCAACATACCTTTTATCCAATTGATTTTTTAGTATTTGAACCATTTCCCAGGTCTTGGCTTTGTGAATTTGTGCTACTTTCTGGTTGTAAAAATGGATGATTGAATCGCACATATCGGCTGCACGTTCCGGAATAAAATCCATAACATCGATTTCAACCGTTTCGTATTGAGTTTTTGATGTTTTTACGTTTTTATTGTAAATGTCAAACATGTAGGTCAAATATTTTGGATCATCTTTTTTAATGTCGTATGCTTCACCAAGATCAAACGTATTGAACATTTTAATTTTAACATCATTCGAATTCAGTATCTCCAGCATTTGCTCTGTTCTTGACTCTTCGCTCATCACACCAATATTTGAAGGATATATACGGGCTGTAGATCTGTATTTCGGTTTTATAAAAGTTGGCCCGGAAAAAACTGCCCCAAGAAAAACAGCAATCACTCCAACAATTATAAAGTGAAATTTACGTTTCCAAATCAAAGTAAGGATCCGTTGGTTGTCAAAAAAATTATTCATATAAATTATTCATTGTTTTAAATATCCCGAACGAGACTTGAACACCCGGGACATTTCATCCCCGGTTTTTCATAAGTTAAGTTATAATTCACTGCTTTCAACGAAATTAAAATATTTTTAGTATACTTTCACAAAATGAAATATGAAGAAAATTATCTTAAAATTATTAAAGAGTAGTTCTTTTTTCCTTTTTGTGCAAGAATGTATTTATTGTTGATTAAAAACGAACTGTCAATTATTAAATCAGGATTCGCAATTCTTTCTTTATTGATACTTAATCCATTTCCCTGGATTGTCCTTCTCAATTCGCCTTTCGAAGAAAAAACGGCTGTTTTCCCGGCGAGTAAATCAACAACATTTACACCGTTTTCAATATCAGTTTTTGCAATAGTATATTGCGGCACTCCATCGAAAACCGAAAGAAATGTATTTTCATTTAGTTTCCGCAGTTGCTCAGCAGTTCCGTTTCCAAAAAGAATTTGTGACGCTTCAACAGCCATTGCATAATCTTCTTTTGAATGCACCATAATTGTTATCTCTTCAGCAAGTTTTTTCTGTAAAATCCGGGTGTGTGGTGCTTCTTTGTGTTGCTCAATCAAATCTACAATTTCCTCACGTGGCAAGAACGTAAAAACTTTAATATACTTTTCAGCATCTTCATCCGAGGTATTTAACCAAAACTGATAAAACTGGTAGGGGGTTGTTTTTTCGGGATCGAGCCAAACATTGCCATGTTCAGTTTTACCAAATTTACCACCATCAGCTTTTGTAATTAACGGAATTGTTAACGCAAATGCTTCACCACCGGTTTTACGGCGAATCAATTCGGTTCCGGTGGTAATATTTCCCCATTGATCGGAGCCTCCCATTTGCAGTTTACAATTCAGGTTTTCGTACAACCACAAAAAATCATACCCCTGAACAAGCTGGTATGTAAATTCAGTGAATGACATACCCACATTCGACTCGGCTCCCAAACGTTTTTTAACCGAGTCTTTTGACATCATATAATTTACAGTTATATGTTTCCCAATATCCCGGATAAAACTGAGAAATGAAAACTCTTTCATCCAATCATAGTTGTTAACCATAACAGCGGAGTTTGCTTCGCCCGAATCAAAAGCCAGAAATTTTGAAAGCTGAGCTTTTATACCATTTAAATTTTTGTTGAGAATTTCTTCGTTTAGCAGGTTTCTTTCATCTGATTTTCCTGATGGATCGCCAATCATTCCAGTTGCCCCACCAACTAATGCAACAGGCTTATGGCCGGCAAGTTGAAATCGTTTCAAAAGCATTATCTGGGCAAAACTGCCAACATGTAACGAGTCGGATGTTGGATCGAAACCAATATATGCAACAGTCATTTCTTTGGCCAACTGTTCTTCAGACCCCGGCATCACATCGTGCAACATTCCGCGCCATTTCAAATCTTCTACAAAATTCATAAAGCCATTTTAAAATTTGGGCAAAGATATAAAATGAAGATAGTTATTCGTTTTTGGGTGAAATAAAAAAGCTGAAAAGGGAAAGTAACCTTGAAACTTTTTATACGATTCTATTAAAGATCAGGGTTGATAAGCTAATTTTCTATCAAACCACCTTTTTATTATCTCTTTTCAATGGTTTGTGCATCTCATACCAATCATCGATAAAAGGAAATATTAATGGTGCAACGTTTTTGATTGGTTCATACATTGATGAACTTTTTTTTGCCTGTTCGGGAATGATTTGCACATCATTGTCAATTTTATCGAAAATAATCAATAAGATACTTAAAAACAGGATTGCGCGAACAAGTCCAAATACCATCCCTCCTAACTTATTGACAATGCCTAACCCTACCGTATCAACCATGTTACTAACCACATTTCCAATAATATGCACCAGTATTACAATTACAATAAACGTAACAATAAATGAAATAACATTCAAATAATCGGTTTTTAAATCAAAATACCTGATTAATAATTCGGTTGTAATGTATGAAAATTGTATTGCACCCCAAATACCTAGTATTAGAGCTGCCAACGATGCCACTTCGGTAACCAAACCCTTTTTAAAACCACCGATTGCAGATAAAATCAGCAGTAATCCAAGTATAATATCGATATAATTCATTACGGTAAATGGTTTAATTCAGATTTAAAATTAAACAATTGCAAAATTTAAACAACTATAAATTGTGCTTTGCCATTTTTTCAACCGCTGCAAATACCCTGAAGAAATTACCACCCCACACTTTTCTGATTTCTTCTTCTGTGTAACCACGTTCAAGCATTTCAGCAGTAATATTTGGAAATTGGCTCACATCAGCGCAACCGTCAAGTCCGCCACCACCGTCAAAATCACTCCCAATACCCACATAATCAATACCAACAAGATTTTTTACATAATCAATATGATCCACACAATCAGCAACTGTGGGTAAGGTTTTCGGATATTTTTCCTTTAATATTTTCCATTCATTTCTGATTGCCTTTTTCTCCTCATCAGTCATAGTATCGTATTTTGTCTCGAATACCTGATTCAGTTCCTTTCTTTTTTGATAATAAACAGTCGTTGTATCCGGATCTTTGATATAATCATCCAACAAACAAATTTGAATTACTCCTCCATTTTTTGCCAGAGTTTTAATCATTTCATCAGTCATGTTCCGGTTATGATGAGCAATTGCTCTCACACTTGAATGCGACGCAATTACAGGGGCTTTGCTCAGTTTAATTACATCGTAAAACGATTTGTCTGAAATATGCGAAACATCGATCATCATTCCCAATTTATTCATTTCTTTTACCACCGCTGAACCAAAATTGCTCAAACCATTGTGTTCCGACCCCTTTTTATCGGTTGATGAATCGCAAATTTCATTATTTGACGAGTGGCACAGCGTAACATACCGCACTCCCCTATTATAGAATTCCCTGACCCTGCTTAAATCTGTACCAATTGGAAAACCGTTTTCCATGCCAATATAAATAGCGCGTTTACCCGTTTTTTCTATGCGTGCAGCGTCCGAAGATTTTGTGGCAACTTCAGCCAAATTACTGTATTTGTTGCATGCAGCGTAAGTAGCATCTATCATTTGGTTTGCTGTTTTATAAGCGTTTTCGGTATTTTCGGCTGTTCGTTCGCGCTGGCTTGTAAAAGCTGCAAAAAACATAGCATCCAAACCACCTTCTTTCATTCTCGGAAAATCAACACGACTTTGTGGAGGGCTGTTTTTTACACCGATATCGAAATTATCATCAAGCATAGCCATTGGTGTATCGCAATGGGTATCAACAGTTAATATCCTCTGATGTATTTCTGCTACCCGTTTCTCCGGAATTTTTGCAAAAACATATCCTGCATTAAATGTAACAGCCACGGTCAAAAGAATAACAATAAAATTTTTCATCTAAAAGATTTTTCTGAATTGAGTTGCAATGATAATAAATCGATTCTGGAAAATGGCTGATTATTTCGATTTACGTAATCCCAAAATCAAATTACCCAATAAAAGCCAAATCTCAATATATCAGTATTCAAAAAATTTTATAAAAGTTTGTAATTTGGGTTTTGTTTTTTTGAAAATTATTAGGCTCCCTTAAATTCTCAATAGGGAATTTTTACATTAGTATTCCCACTTTTGTTTAAATCCAAACTTGTAAAAAACAGACATCCTGAATCGTTTGGTAATCGTAATCTCTAAATCCGGTTTGATATTCAATTTTCCAATCAAAACGTTCTCCTGAGCTTGTAAAGTTTGTCCTGAAAATTAATGGATCATTGTTGTCATCAACTCCAATAAACTGATATCCACCATAACCGTTATAACCGCCAATCTCGTTTCGCCACGATAAATTCCGGAGTTTTAAATCTACTCCAAACTCGTATAATGCGCCCTCATCCTGCGCCAACTCAACTTTATTGGTTTGCCAAACATAAAACCCTGTTAAAACTCCCAATCTGATTTCGTTAATAAAACCGGTTTTTAAAAAGATGGATTTCCCAAATGCAACGTAATAACTATTAGCCGGAGCATCAGTATAACGTCCCTGCACTGCATCGCCAATCGTGGTTTTTGCAGAATAACTTATAGTAATATCCGGCCAGTTATTTTTTTCTTTAATTATTTGAATAGAAGTAGTTAACCATAAATCACCTGTTTTGGTCATCCAGCCTGCATCATCGTAATAAATTTGTCTGTCATCGCGAACCGAATTATGTGTTCTGAAAGTTTCAGTCGGAAATCCCCAAACCTGCAGAACTACCCTTTTTGGAACTACCGCCCAATAAAAGCTTAAATAAGAATTTATCGCCCGATCTCCTTTCATAAAATGTGCATTGACTCCTGTTTCTATATTTGACAAGCTGTCGAGCAAACCGTACTCCATAAAGGGTACTGGCAAGGCGTTTGGGCCGAGTTTTCCGGGAGCAATTTGCAGCCATTTATTAATGTGATCGCTGCCAAAATCAATCCAGTCGTCAGTTGGACGTGACTGTCCAAATCCCGTTAATCCAAAAAATGTAAGCAATATTAAAAATGAACATCGCATCAGAAAGTATTTAAGGTTCAATAATATGAAATACTTGAAAAAATACCTGTTTTTTACTGTATTTACTAATTACACATTCCAAAACATTCAAAAATTTAACAAAAAAGTTTTCTTTTAAATTTTATCCGAATGAGTTCGAATAGCATTAATTTTGAACTTCAATTTTTAAAGGCAGAAAAACAGAAAATATAATGAAAAAAAACAGATCGAAAAAATGGTTTATTCTGCCTATAGCTGCAATTTTTACCTATGGAATTACTGTACTTGCATTCCGTTTCCCTTCTGTTACGGAAAAAGTTTATTCCCAATTTGTGTATCCGTTTATTGCCCGTTTAGTTTCCCCGTTCAGCAATATCTTCCCATTTTCTATTGACGATACTTTTTATATTCTGCTGATTGTCACTTTTCTTATTCTGTTAGTTTTACTGATTATCAAAAAGATTTCGTTTGCAAAAGCCGGCAAAATCATACTTAATGTTTTAGCTGCAACGTACATCCTTTTCTACTTACTGTGGGGGTTCAATTATTTTCGCGAGGATTTGAATACCCGCCTTAATCTGGAGCAACATGAAGCCAACACAAAAGCATTTATTACCCAACTTAAAAATATTGTGGAAAACACAAATAAATCATGGGTTTCTTTTGAAAATTGGAATGTTGAATCAGTAGATCAAAATATTGAGGAATCATTTAGAAAGCTTGCCCCTGTTTTAAAAATAAAATACCCTTCGGGAAAAAGAAAACCAAAATCGATTACTGTGAGCAGGTTTTTTGCACAAGCTGGAATATCAGGTTATTATGGACCTTTTTTTAATGAAGTTCATGTAAACAGCTACATTTTGCCTGTTGAATACCCGTTTATACTTGCTCATGAAAAAGCACATCAATTTGGCATAACGAACGAAGCCGAAGCCAATTTTTATGCCTGGTTGGTTTGCACCAAAAGCAATTCGAAACTATTGCAATATTCTGCAAACCTTCATGTACTGCAATACTTTCTTTATCAGGGTTATCAACTGGAAGAATACCCCGACATCATTGCCAAACTCGATAATAAAGGTTAAAAAAGATTTGCAGATTATCAGGGAACACTGGATGAGCATGCGCAACGAAAAAATTGACGAAGCTGCTTCGAAAGTGAACGATTTTTACCTTAAAACCAACAAAATAAAAAAAGGGATAGAAGAATACAGTGGGGTTGTAAAATTTGTGATGGACTACTCACAAGATTCCGGATTTCAGAAAAAATGTGATTTAAAATAATAGCTATTATAATTAATTTTGATGATAAAAATTTATTTACGATGAAACTCATTCCTATTTCAGCCGGAAGTTTCCATTGTGATGGTGGTGCACTATTCAGCGTTATCCCAAAAAAAATGTGGTCAAAATTATATCCTGCTGACGACAACAATTTCACAAAACTTGCATTGCGTTGCCTTTTAATTGATACTGGTGAGCAAAAAGTATTGATTGAAGCCGGAATTGGAAATCATTTCCCAACGAAACACCTCCAAAATAATGGAGTTGAAAATGAAAATTGTTTGGAGGAATCACTTCAGAAAAATGGTTATTCGGTTGAAGATATTACCGATGTACTTTTTACGCACCTGCATTGGGATCACTGCACGGGTGCAGTTAAAAACAGAAACGGAATATTATTTCCTGTATTTCCAAATGCTAATTACTGGTGCAGCAAATCACAGTGGGAACATTCAAAAATTTCAAATGCCCGCGAAAAAGCGGCATACCATAATGGGGTTTTAGATTTTCTTTTAAAATCCGGAAAATTAAATTTTGTGGAAAAAGAGGGTGATCTTTTCCATAATATCGCAGTGAGGTTTTTTGACGGTCACACACCCGGACAAATGATTCCATTTATTCGAGATAAAGAAAAAACCATAGTTTATATGGCAGATTTAATTCCAACTTCCGTAAATATTCCGCTATTGTGGCTGGCCGCATATGATTTATATCCTGTAATTGCAATGGAAGAAAAAGAACTATTTTTGAATGAAGCAGTAAAAAACGGATATATTTTATTTTTCGAACATGACTATTATACCGAGTGCGTGACGGTTTCAAAAACAGAAAAAGGGTATATTGCAAATGAGAAGTTCCCCTTGTTGGAAATGAGTTGATAATATCCAATTTTTCTGTTTTTTTAGAAGCAAGGAATTTCTACTTTTATGCCCTCAATTTTACCAGAACAAAACTGATGAAGATTAACATCGATTCAAAAATATTCCCTGATTTCAAATCATTTGAAAATACCCTGCACACATGGAGAAATAATAAAGAAACTATTGTTTTTACAAATGGCTGTTTCGACATTGTACACCATGGGCATGTTGACTCATTGGTTAAATCGGCTGAAATGGGAACAAAGTTAATAGTGGGATTAAATTCAGATGAATCAGTAGAAATATTAAAAGGAAGAAACCGTCCGATTTTAAGTACCGAATCGCGGGCAATTGTGCTTGCTGCTTTTTGTTTTGTTGATGCAGTAATTGTTTTTCCTGAAGAAACACCTGCCGATTTAATTGCACGAATCCTTCCCGATGTTTTGGTAAAAGGCAATCAATATAAAATTCATGAAATAGCCGGTTCCGACACTGTTCTCGCAAGCGGAGGAAAAGTAAAAACACTTGATTTAGTTGCCGGCATTTCAACGAGCGACATAATTGATAAGATAAAAACACTTGATTGATGGCACAAACCAAAAGCATTTATACCTGTCAGAATTGTGGCGCACAATCGCCAAAATGGATTGGGAAATGCCCGTCGTGCAACGAATGGAACAGTTATATTGAAGAAATAGTCAGTAAAAAACAAAATTCAGGGAAATTAGCCGTTCAAATTTCAGGTAACCAGCCTTTAACACTCGATAATATAGAAACGCTTCAAAACAAAAGGATTTCAGTACCCATCGAAGAATTTAACCGTGTTTTGGGAGGCGGTATTGTTCCTGGTTCAATCATTCTTTTGGGTGGCGACCCCGGGATTGGCAAATCCACACTGGCTCTGCAACTAGCCCTCATCCTTAAAGATCAAAAAATATTATATACCTCAGGCGAAGAAAGTCTCCAGCAAATTAAACTCCGTGCCGAAAGGTTAAAAACCGACAACAACAACTGCTTGTTTTTAAGCGAAACTTCACTCGAAATTTTAATAGCACATACCGAACAAATACAACCCGATTTACTGATTATTGATTCAATCCAAACCATTTCCACAGAAACTATTGAATCATCTCCGGGCTCCGTTTCGCAGGTGAGGGAATGTACTTCGGCCATTTTAAAATATGCAAAGAAAACCGGAGTTGCTGTACTTTTAATCGGGCACATTACAAAGGAAGGTAGCCTTGCCGGCCCCAAAATTCTGGAACACATGGTAGACGTGGTTCTACAGTTTGAAGGTGATACAAATTATATGTACCGAATTTTACGTTCGAACAAAAACCGATTTGGATCAACAAATGAACTGGGTATTTTTGAAATGGAAAGCGATGGTTTACACGAAATCCTCAATCCATCGGAACAGCTCATTTCGAAAGTTAATAACCATGTAAGCGGCACTGCAATTGCATCTACAATAGAAGGTGTCCGGTCGTTCCTAATAGAAATACAGGCACTTGTAAGCACTGCTGCTTACGGTACACCGCAACGTTCTTCTACAGGGTTCGATTTGCGCCGACTGAATATGTTGTTGGCTGTACTTGAAAAAAGAGCAGGTTTTAAACTTATCCAAAAAGATGTATTCCTGAACATTGCAGGTGGACTGAAAATAAATGATCCGGCTACAGATTTAGCTGTAATTTGTTCAATACTTTCTTCGAATATCGATGTTTCAATTAACCACAAATATTGTTTTGCCGGCGAAGTTGGGTTGACCGGCGAAATACGGGCTGTCAGCCGTGTTGAACAGCGTATTTCTGAAGCTGAAAAATTAGGTTTCAAAAGGATTTATATACCTGCATTCAACAAAAGTTTCGATTTCAAAAAATATAAGATCGAAATCATAAAATCAGCACGGGTTGAAGAAGTATTCAAAAATATTTTTAGTTGAATTTTTTATAAGTTCAATATAGAATTTTTTAACAATGATTTTTTGATTGACCGCCCAACAATAACTAATTTGGCCATCTTATTATTATTATGAAAAGAATTGCAATCATACTGGCCTTATTTTCCATGTTTGTCGCATGTGATAATTCGGTAATAAAAAAACCCGATCATCTTATCAGCGAAAAGCAAATGATCAACATGCTATATGACATCCATTTAGCCGAAGCTACCTACAATCAAATGCGCGGTGATTCAATAGTCAGAAATAGTTCTTCTGCAAATTTTTATTATTCTGTTTTAGCGAAATACGAGGTTCCCGATTCGGTATTCGAAAAGTCATTTGTTTACTATGCCAGCGTTCCCAAAAACTTTGAAAAAATGTACCGTGAGGTAATGAACAAATTAAGTGAAACCGAGCAGGAATATTCGGGCCGGAAAAATGACATACTCAAATTTGAGTCTCCCAAGTAACAAACGGTGAGAAAAATTGCGGCTACATATATTTTTCCCATAAATCAACCTCCCATAAAAAATGGTATTTTAACTTGTTCTGATGAAGGTACTATAATTGAAATCAGCAGTTTCCATGAAAATATTACCGAAAAACCTGGACTGGAATTTTACAGTGGAATTTTGGTACCCGGATTTGTTAATACGCACTGTCATCTTGAACTTTCTCAATTAAAAGGAAAAATTGAAGAGAAAACCGGAGTTGGTGGATTTATCGGCACAATAAACAAGTTGCGAAATAAAGAAGACGAAAATTCAGAAAAAGTAATCCAGGTTGCCGATCGCAAAATGTGGGCTGCCGGGACTGCTGCCGTTGGTGATATTTCAAATTCAACACTAGACTGTCAAAACCAAAATAAAGAGTAAAATTTATTACCATACTTTTGTTGAGTCTTTTGGATTTCATCCTTCGCGCGCTGAACTAGCTTTTGATTATGCGGAGTATATTCAGCATCAATTTACCGAAGCCGGACTGGCAACAAGTATTGTTCCTCATTCTCCATATTCTGTTTCGAAACAACTTTTCAAAAAAATAAAAGAAAATGCATTGTTGCAGAAAAGTATATTGTCACTTCATAACCAGGAAAGTAAAAGCGAAAGTGATTTTTTTAAAAGCGGAACCGGCGAAATTGCCAACCATTTGAAAAACAACCCAGGCATCGATATTTCTCATTGGAAACCTACAGGAAATAGTTCGTTGGTTTCGGTGCTTGAATTTCTGCCTACAGAAAATCAGTTGCTTTTAGTGCACAATACATATACAACAAAAGAAGATTTGGATGAATTGAAAAAAACGCGCTCAATCGATAATACTTTTTTCGTACTGTGTCCAAATTCAAACCTTTACATTGAAAACCAACTTCCACCAGTTGCACTTTTCAGGAGTGAAAATTTAATTATTTGTCTTGGAACCGATAGTTTGGCATCAAACCATGAACTTTCTGTTTTGTCAGAAATGATTACCCTTCAAATGAACTTTCCTGATCTACATTTAGATGAACTTTTCAGATGGGCTTGTTTAAATGGGGCGAAAGCATTGCAAATTGATAATAATTTCGGGACTTTTGAAGTGGGTAAAAAACCAGGTATTAATCTGATTACTGGTATTGATTTCAAAAAAATGAATTTAACTGAAAACAGCAAGGTAAAAAGACTGGTATAAAATAATTTAGAGTTCTGTGTTAAATGTTTTAAAGTTTGAAAAAGTGGCTACATTTCTTTTTGATAAAATAATTTTCGGTCCTGTGAGAAGTCGAAGATTGGGAGTTTCTCTTGGGATCAATTTGCTTCCAACAGATGTAAAGGTTTGTTCTTTTGATTGTATTTATTGTGAGTGTGGTCGCAATCCTAAAAACTATAAAGAAAAAGTAGTTTTGCCAGATCGTGAAGTGGTAAAGCAGAAACTGAAGGAAAAATTGGAGGAAATGAAAGCCGGAAACCTACTTCCTGATGTAATAACTTTTGCTGGAAACGGAGAACCCACACTGCATCCGGAATTTGCCGGAATTATTGACGACACTGTTGAACTAAGAAATCAACTGGCTCCAAAAGCCCGGATTGCAGTCCTTTCGAATGCCACAATGATTCATAAAAAAAATGTATTTCAGGCCTTATTGAAGATTGAAGATAATATTCAAAAACTCGATTCGGCTTTTGAAGAAACTATAAAACTACTCGATTGTCCAAATAAAAATTTCAACCTGAAAAAAACTACAGATCAGCTAACTTCTTTTGGCGGAAAAGTAATTATTCAAACCCTTTTTGTGAGAGGAACTTACAAGGGAGAAACCGTTGACAACACCACTAATAAAGAAACTCTTGCATGGATTGAGTTGCTAAAAAAAATAAAACCAGCACAGGTAATGATTTATACAATTGACAGGGATACACCAATTGATACACTTGTAAAAGTTTCTCTTGATGATCTAAACAAAATTGCAGGAAGGGTGGAAGATGCAGGTTTTAGGGTGCAGGTTTCCGGTTAAAAAATTAAAAAAACTTTACCGCAACACAAATCATTTTATCTCCTAATGAAGCAATCAAGTTTTTTCCCTTTACCAAATAAAAGTGGTGATTTATAAAGATGTACGATACCATTCCGAACTTTTTCCCAGCCAGCGCATCCCCATAACAAATCCTTTCAATTTCAACAAATCATTGCCTTCCAGCCAGGCATAACAATCGTAAACTTTTCCAGATTTGGGATCGTAAATTGTACCATTTTCCCACTCTTTTTCTTTTGAATTATATACAAAACCTTCCAAAATCTGCAATCCTATTAAAGAACGGTTTTGCAATTTTGAATCAGGATTTTTGTCATCTACCGGTGCTTTTCCGTTTACATATTTTTCAGGAATCATGTAAACAATTGTGCCAATGTATTTTCCGTCTTTTTTCTCGACTTTTATTTTTGTTGTTTTTTCATCATTCCACCAAACCCCTAATATTTTGTCAGCTTCCTGCGCAACGCCGGCAAAACAATACATTCCAAGAAATAAAACAATAATCAGTTTTTTCATAATTGTACTTTTAATTTATATGCGGAATAAATATATAAATTATTGGACATGAAAGATCAAATGTCAGCTACCTTTTTAGATGTTATATTTCCGTCTGCCAAGCAAAGGCTTCGGGTTCTTGTGCTACATAGTCTCCCTAAAATATTTCACTGTCCCAACTTTTAGTTCCATTGTAGCATCTTCGTCGCAAACTATAATTCCGTTGGGGTGGTTTTGCAAAGCTGAAAGTGTCCACATGTGATTCATGCCTTCTTCAACCACTTTTTGCAATGCACGTGCTTTTTTATACCCGTTCACAATAATTACTACTTCCTTTGAATCAAGCACTGTTTGAACGCCAACAGTGAGCGCTTGTTTAGGCACTTTATTCAGGTCATTATCGAAAAACCGGGAATTGGCAACTATCGTATCGTAATTCAAATTAACAAGACGTGTACGCGAATTTAATGATGAACCCGGAACGTTGAATGCAATGTGCCCGTCAGCTCCCATTCCGCCAAGGAAAAGATCGATACCACCAAAAGAGCTGATTTTTTCTTCAAAATCGGCACATTCTTTAGAGAGGTCTTTCGCATTGCCATTTAGGATGTGGATATTTTTTTTGTCGATATCAATGTGGTCAAAAAAATTCGAGAACATGAAATTGTGGTAGCTTTCCGGATGATTTTTCGGAATACCCACATATTCATCCATATTAAAAGTGACCACATTTTTAAATGAGACTTCACCTTTAATATTCAATTCGATGAGCTTTTTATATGTCCCGAGCGGTGATGAACCGGTTGGCAATCCTAATACAAAAGGTTTTTCAGGTGTCGGATTGAAACTGGTTATTTTCTGTACGATATACCCGGCTGTCCAGTCGCTTATTTCTTCGTATGTTTTATTGATAACTATTTTCATGCTTATTTTTCAACGTTTAAATTAATCTTTGAGTTTAAGAAATACCAACTACTGATTTTTCGAGTTTAAATGCTTCTTCCAAAAACTGTGATACATTTAAATCCCTGTGAAACACCATTCCATGAGTTGCCCTCAAAAGCGCAGAATCGTTTTGATAGAAGAAATCTTTCCCCAGTAAAAGTTCTATTTGTTTGTGCTGGTCATACCAAACACGCTGTGTTAATTCACTAAATTTACCATCCAACTGATAACTTGGGAAAGAAGCATTTACCTGCGTTACATAGCATTCTGAGAATGATTTTTCAAGTGTTGCCAATGAGTTTAAAGAAACAGGCACAATCACCTCAACATCCCACGGATTATATTTAAACCAGACATTACGGTAACCAACAATCCGAAGTTTACTTAAATCTTCTTCTTTACTCCAGGCTTCAACTGCACGGGCAATTGCCTGTAATACTTTATAATGGGTGTCGGGACCGCTTCCCTGCGGGTCCATTGCCAAACTGATCACCGTTGGTTTATATTTCCTAAAATCTTCGAGAATGGGTAAAATATCACCTTCATAATCGGGCTGGCCGGTAGTAGAAGTTCCCTGGTAAAAGCTCAACCTTAAATGGTGCACATTTTTAACCATAATTCCATAGTGTGCCCATACAAGTTCTTCCTCGAACTCACGAATCATTCCTTTTAGTTTCTGGATTTTTATAGGGTTCTTACCACCGTCATAACTGTTATTCAGAGCAGAAATTATTTCATAAATCACATCCCGAAGTCCATCTTTCGATTTTATTTTCCATATAGAAACCATTGCCCTAATAGCACGATGGCAAACTCCCCGCCGCTTCTCATCGTTGTTTTGTGCCGCAATATTGTCGAGATAATGATAAATATCTTTGTCCCACTTGTATTTATATCCATCCTTAAAGAAATCGGGATAATTCACCATTTCAATTTTACCATCATTCATTAAATCCTTTGTGTCCAGCAGCAAATCCAGAAGAAAGCGATTGGTAACAGCGGTGAACCCTGAAGTTAAAACTGAAAAATGGAGCTCATTACTGGCATCGCGCGATTGTCGGTTGGTTGACGGCATTATGCCCAGCATAATATCATCATGGTGTGGGCCAGTATGATAATAAATCTGGTTCACCTCTTTTTCCATTCCTTTGTGTAGTTTTGTCAAAATGGAGTCAATTACAGTCTGAACCGTATTCTCATTTAACTTAGGAATTAGTTTACAATATTTATCTGCTTTTAAATCTTCCAATTCTAACTTTGGCCCATACTTGGTAATCTTCCTGCAAAGATCCATAACGGCCCGCTCAGTTTTCTGATGTGTCCATGGTCCACTTGTATAAAAATTTTCAATACTGTCATCGAGTTTGACTGCTGCTCCGTCTGTTAAATAAAACCGGCTATTTTCGAGTTTTTGAAAAGCAGTAGCTGGCGAAATAACGGTTGGCACGCTTTCGAGTGCAGTTTTAATTGTATCGGCAATGGCTTCACCTGCCGCATAAACAATTGTTTTTGCTTTTAGGTTATACGCTATTGTTCCAAGTCCGATAGTAATTACCAACCTTTTTCGTGATACTTCAATCCCTCCCAAATCGGTTGCAAGTACAGCCTGTGTTTCGAAATTAGTTTTTGTTAATCGTGTTGAAGAAAAATGATCAGTTCCCTGCGTGTTAAAAGCAATGTGCCCGTCAGGTCCTATTCCACCCAGAAAAAACCCAATACCACCTTTTTCCCTTATTTTATTCTCATAATTCGTACACCAGTTGTCGATCATAAAGATCGATTCCTGTTGAATTTTTTCCTGAACAGTTTTTGCCTCGCGAAAACGAAGTGACAAGTCAATGGTATAGTCCGGAAAGACCTCAAGGAAATGCCTGTCACCTGCAAGTTTTATGTCTTCCGATTTTATTACAAGTGCATTGTCTTCATTCATACCAAAACCATCTATATAATTGACTTTTGTAAAATTATAAAGACTATTGTGCTGCTCAGAGTACATAGGATAAAAAGCACCCATCTGAACAAAATGTAGATTTTTAAAATCTGGTTTTTTAATGCCCTTCAAATTATATTTTTCAACCAGCGTTTTACCTTGCTCGTTATCCCAGTTATCGAGAATAAAATGGGTAAAGTGAATAAAATACTGTGCTGTTTTTCCAACAGGTAAACTCACCACTCCGTTTGGATTTTCGTTAACCCACTCGATAAAACTTAATGCCGAAAGCAAGCCCAGTTGTGGAAAACTCTCAACTGTTATATAGGGTGTTTTTGTAGAAATTTTCTTAATTTTTGCTTCTTCAAAAAAAGCTTTTTCAACATTTGTGAAATTTATTTTCATCTCATTAAAATTGATTGTTTTTTCAAAATGTGTTCTATATCTTCCTTGACTGTATGTATGTAACAACCTCCTGATTGATATGGAGAATAAATATGCTAATAATTGAAGTATTTCTAAACAGACTTTTCATGCTGTTTTTTAGTATTTGATAATTTTTCCAATGCGTAGGCTGCCACGCCCACCGTACCAGCCTTTGACCCCAAATTCGAGAATTTTATTTCAGTGTTATTGCTAATATCGCGGTTGCTGAAAGTGTTAATTGCCTGCTGAATTGGTGCAAGAATAAACTGGCTGGCTTCAGCAACCCTGCCTCCAATGATTATAAGTTCAGGATCAAAAATCTGAATCAGATAAGCAATTCCCCTTCCCAGCCAATATCCGGCCTCGGTAAAAATCGAAATGGCAAACTGGTCGCCCTGATTTGCTGCCTGAACTACAACCGATATGTCAATCTTTTCCAAATCGTTCTCCACCAATTCCTTAATCAGCGACAAATTACCTTTTTGTATTCCTTCTTTTGCCATTCTTGAAATTGCAACAGCCGACACCATTGTTTCCAGGCATCCTTGTTTCCCACAAGCACATAATACACCATTGTCAACGATTGGAAGATGGCCAAACTCACCGGAATATCCTGATTTGCCTGAATATAATTTACCATTTACAATTATCCCCAATCCCAAACCCCAGTCAGCCTGTAGCATTAGTACATTTTTCCTTCCTTTTGCCAGTCCAAAATGTTGCTCAGCAAATGTTCTCACTTTCGAATCATGATTAAAGTAAACCGGAATACCAAAAATTTTACGAAGCTCATCAAATAAATTATCGATTTTTGGAAAATACGTTTTATTGATTCCCTGCTTTAAGTTCACCAATCCCGGAAGTTCAATTCCCGCAACCAAAATTTTATTAAATGGAATATTGCTTTCAGTAATTACCTTTTCAAGCATTTCATTTACGCGGTTAAAAATGGTTATGTCCGATTGCATTTTTATAGGAAAATGGTGCGGGCCACAAACTAATTCATTATTACTGTTAAAAATAGAAATAATTGTCCGTGCTATGTTAATAGTTATCCCTACCACATAAAAACCATCTTTTATCAGACCATAAATAATGGGACGTCTTCCCCCACTCGAATCGCCTCTACCTAATTCTTCAGCTAAACCTTCCTTAATCAATTCCACCAAAAGACTATTAATTTTTGGAGTGCTTAAGTGAATGCTTTTTGACAATTCTGAATTGGATAGCGGACCGTTAAAATAGATAATACGTAAGATTTGTTTTTTGTGTCCTGTTTTTTTCGATTCTACCGCAAAACTCTGTGTTTCTGTATTTTTAAATAGTTTTTCCATATAGTTTGTGTGGCCGAAGATCGGAAAAAAGTAGTTATCAAACAAGGGTCTTTTTAATTTTTTTAAAAAGCAGGGCTAAATTCAAACAATTGTTTATAAAAGATAGGAATTCGATTTTATGATCAGATATATTGCCAATTAAATAAAATACCTGATATTTATGGAGTAATCAGAATAATTTATAAATGGTAGACTGTTCTTAATCATGCAAAAAAAAGGCAAACACAGCAACGAATCTAAATTGCAAACCTTTGAACTTACAAATAACCTTGAAATTTCACCAGGTGTTCATTTGATATCTTTTAAGCGTGATTTTGATTTTTTGCCGGGGCAGGTGGTAAAAATTGCCATTGATAACAGTCACGCTCCCCGTATTTACAGTATTTGCAGTGGTAATTCAGAAAGTGAAATTCGAATTCTTTTCAATATTAAAGATGATGGATTCTTAACACCAAAACTTGCGTCAATGATTCCAGGTGAAAAGATTTTAGTTTCGAAACCTTATGGAAGTTTTTCAGGAACAAAGGGAAAAAATTTGTGGATTGCCACAGGAACAGGAGTTGCTCCCTTTTACAGTATGGTTAAATCGGGTTTGACAAATAATAAAAAACTCATTCATGGCGTGCGGCATTTAAACCAGTTTTACTTTGAAGACGAGTTGGAAGAAGCCTTAAATGAAAATTATGTACGCTGTTGTTCATCCGAAACATCCTGCAACACTTTTCCAGGACGCGTAACCGATTATCTGAATGATATACAGAAATTACCTGAAGTAAAGTACTTTATCTGTGGTCAGGCTTTGATGGTGGTTGAAGTGCGCGATTTACTTATAAGTAAGGGAATCCGGTTTGAAAATATTATGGCTGAAATATATTTTTAGTTCCCGTTTACAGTGTAATTATTAAAATTCAGTTTATAAATCAGTTGTTAAAATTAAATTTCAAAAATAAACACAATGAGAAAATCAGTAATTGCAATTGTTGCAGCAATAGTTTTTGCATTTGCAAATTTGGTGAATGCACAATCAGTAGACGACGTACTTGAGAAACATTTTAAAGCCACTGGTCAGGAAAAGCTAGTTGCTGTTCATTCGTTTTTTATAAAAGCGAATGTAAGCCAAATGGGCATGGAATTGCCAATGGAAATGAGAATAAAGAAACCTGATATGTTTATCATCAATTTCGAAGTTCAGGGACAAAAAATGGTACAAGCTTATGATGGAGAAAAAGGATGGATGATAATTCCAATGATGAGCCCTGAACCGCAAGAGTTGACAGGTGATCAGTTGGCACAGGCAAAGGAACAGGTAAATATGGAAGGTGAATTGTACAACTATGAAAAAAAAGGAAGTACTGCTGAAATGGCGGGAAAAGTGAATATAGAGGGGAAAGATATGTTCCGCATTAAACTTACTGACAAAGAAGGCAATACTAAAGATTATTTTATTGATGCCAATACATACTTAATATCAAAAGTAAAATCCAAGGTTTCAGCACAGGGACAAACTGTTGATATTGAACAAATCATGAGTGACTATAAAACTGTTGACGGAATTACAATGGCAATGAAAATTGAATCAAAATCTCCGATGGGAACTGCCGTTATAAATATTGAAGAAATCAAATTCAATGAGAAGTTTGACGATGCTATTTTCAGGCAGCCAGCAAAATAGGTATTGTAAAATTTTTGAATTTCGAGCGTACAGAACGCGCACCAGGAAAAAATACGAATGAAAATTATAAGAAGAGCGGGTTTCTGCTCTTTTTTGTGCTTAATAACTACCTGTTTTTCATATCGTTTCTGAAAGAGGAACGCACACAACGAAATCCGACATATGATTTCGTAGTATCCTGATATTCATAGCTTCTGGTGGAGGTTCGAATAAAATATGCCATATCCTTCCATGAACCACCGCGAATTACTTTACGTTTCATAACCGGAGGATCGTCTGTTTTTGCATCATATTGCAATTCAGGGTTCATGTCATTAATAACTTCATAACCACCCTCAAAAAAAGCTGTACTGGTCCACTCTGCTACATTACCGGCCATATCATATAATCCATATGGATTTGGATCGAATTCCCCGGTTTTCATGGTTGTTGCACCAGTTGGGCTATCGGCAACATAATTTCCTCTGTTTGGTTTAAAGTTAGCAACAAAACAACCCTGAACACTCCTTGTATAATAACTACCCCACGGATATATACTATTCTCCAACCCACCCCTCGCGGCAATTTCCCACTCTGATTCTGTAGGAAGCCTGAAATCATGAGCTGGTGTTTCATTTGACCGCTTATTTGAAATTACCTTTAAATTTGTACGCCAGTTACAAAATGCATTTGCTTGTTTCCACGAAACACCAACTACCGGATATTCATCAAAAGCCACATGGGAAAAGTATTTCAACGTCAACGGCTCGTTATAAGTGTAAGTAAAATCACGTATCCAGCACAATGTATCGGGGTAAACAGGAACAGATTCGTGCATTATAAATGACCCACGGTTTTCAATCGGGATTAGCTCGCCATCATTATTTGAAACCATCCCGTCATATTTAAGAGTTTCAAAATTATAACTGTTACTTCGTTTTGCAGCTTGCTTATAATCTACCCTATAATAATCGTAAATTAGTTTCCTTGAATCAATTTCCTTGTAAAATGCAAAACGTTCGTTTTCAGGCATGAAAATTTCATCCATTGCCGAAACCATGTCGGCATCTTTCCAATCTATTTTTTCCTGCCAGTTTATAATTGGAGTTTCAAGCGGAACTTCATTTTGATCTTCTGTTATTACAAAATCGGTATAGGTTTCACCCAACAATTTTCTGGCAATGGAATCACGAACCCAAAAAACAAATTGTCGGTATTCATTATTTGTAATTTCTGTATCGTCCATCCAAAATGATTCAACTGTTACGGTTTTGGTACCTGTAAACTCATTGATTTCATCGTCGGAAGGACCAATATTAAATGAACCTCGTTTAATATATGCCATTCCATAGGGAGAAGGTTCAAACCATTGAGCATTTTTATTCGATGATTTTCCGGGCAAATAATTGTCAGGCTTTTGGCACGAATTGAAAAGCAATCCCATTCCAATACCCAAATATATGATTGCATTTTTAATCCGTAAATTCATTTTTCTATTCTCTTTTTGTCTGATACAGGTTATACTTCAAAAAAAAACCTTATGAAATCATAAGGTTGAATTCATTTTACAGCATTAGTATTCCCAAAGGTCCTGTTCAAAATTAAATATTTTATCTTCTATACGTTTTGATTCCAGCATCGCGTTTTTACCTGTTAAATAAGCGCTAATTCCCCGGTTGTTATAAACGTTTTCTTCTTCAACAATATAGCTGTTAAATGCCCTTTTTATAAATAAGTCGTCAAATGATACTTGCTGGGCAGAATTATATGGATTCAAAACCAGGTTTGTTGATAATAATGGTCTCGCTTCAGGATAGTAAATCCAAAATAATTTTTGACGCTGAACCTGATCCGGTGAATCACCTGGCCTGACAAACTCACGGATAGGACAGATCCCAATTATTCGTACATTCAAAGTTGAATTTCCTTTGTCGAAATACCATTCTTCCTTAATCAGGTATTGTTTGATATCATTCGGTCTAATTTCACCCTGAATAGTAACCATCGTACGTTCACCTGTATCAAAATCAATTTTTTCTTCCTGAGTAGCTTCGGCACCAAATGACGCTTTTACCTGTTCAAAGGACATGGGTACTTTAAATTCACCTTCCACCAAACTGGCATCATATGGAGTTATCTGTCCATTTTCAATTCCATCCAGTAACAATGAAATTAAATTCATCCTGCCTTCAATTTCTGTTGTTGGGTAAAACAACGGAATATTAATTTTTTCCCTTAAATCGATTATCCTCCAAATTTTTTGCGACCAAAATACATCAGCTTCGCGAACCGTTGGTAAAGGCATTGGTTTTTTCTGAATAATATCTGTACGTTTAAATGCTCCATTAACGATTTGTGCCTGAGAATGTTTTCCTGATAATGTCAGTATGAAAACAAATACTCCTAAATATGCAACTAACTTTTTCATAATTAATTTACTTTGAATGAAACTGGATCGAGATCGCGGGTACTCCCATCATCTCCAATTGCTTTTATATTACTTATATAAACTATAGTACCGGGTTGTACCCTTTTTAACTGTTCCTTTTGTTCGGCAGTGAATCGGTTTGATTTTGAGGTTTTCCTATCAATATAACCACCGGCAATAGTTGTTTGTATTTCAAATTCAGTTACTTTATATTTAAAATCGAAATCGAAATCTTCGAGTACCGCCAATACACCATCTTCAACCTGTAATCTTTCCTTTCGGATATCACCTCCGGATAAACCGGCAACCTGGGCGACCGGATCGGGTACTTTCTTCACACGCCAATCAGTAGTCCCAATTAGTTTTCTTGTGCCATTGATGTTGGCAAAAACACTAACTTTTGTCCGTTTACCCTGTTCATCGAGTTCAGTAGGACGAATTAAATAATTATCCCCTGATTTGGTAACCTTGCCATTTGTCATTTCAACCTGCAAATCTTCTTTTGGAATTCCGCTGGCAATATCAAAAGGGTTATCCAAACCTCTGTAAAAAACGTTCATCCGGGTTGCCGACATGGTTATCCCAGGTTTTGTAACCTGATAGGTCTGCTCAAATTTGTAATCTTTAAAAATACCATCAGGTGTTTTGTATTTAATTAAACCACTCCATTTAAAAACACCGGGTTCATTGGTACTAACTTTATAAATGGCTTTCCCATCTTCTACCGCTGCCTGATTTCCATTAATAAAAATTTGCGGTTGCTGCGTAGTATCTTCAGCAGCAAGAAAAACTTCTGCCTCATAAGGTTCTCCCTGAAAAACGACGTTTGAATTGGCAATTACCCTTGCACCCAGTTTATTAAATTTGAATGATCCTGCATCAATTTGAGAATAGAGATAATTTAGCACATTTGATTCAGAATTTTTAACATCAATTTGAAATTTTGAAAGTACAGTAAGGATTGCTGCCATTGGTGTATTTTCAAAATGGAGAGATTCCCAGGTTTTTTTCTCATTTCCTTTTTTTGCATTACTTTCCGGATCAGCAGTTTCGAGGGCATTTAAAATTGTTTCCTTAAGATCAACATCTTCTTCATCAAGTAATCCAACCAGCTCATTTTTATAATTGTTGATTTTTTCTTTCAAAACTTCTGCATTTTTCTGTTTGATCATGTACTCAGAAGTGCCATTTAAATCATCCTGTTTTTTAACTTCAAGAGTATCACCTTTTAAAGTAACTATAATAAAAGTACCTGGTTCGTATGGATTTTCATCATTTATTGCTTCACTGCCAGAATATACAACAAGATTTTCCTTTAAATTTGATATATAATCTGTCAATTCTTTTGTTTTATTCTGAACTTCGTCTGCCTTTTGCTTCCATTCCTGAACTTTGGCAGGATTTTCAAGATATGCCTGTTCGAATGAAGAATATATCTGTTTATTCTTCATGTCAACAGCGCTTAAAGTATGTATCAGGCTTGAATCAATTAATCTGAATGCCTCAAGAACTTCTGCTGCAACGTTTAGTGCCAACATTGCTGTCAGCACTATATACATCATATTTATCATTTTTTGCCTCGGGGTTTCCGGGCAATTTTTTGCACCCATAATTCTGCTACAATTATTTTTTATAACTCATTGCACCCAGCATGTTTCCATAAATGGTGTTCAACGATTCAAGATGTCTATTAAGTTGTTCAGCGTTTTCCTTGTATTTTTTTAATTCTTCAACCGAAGAAGCCAGAATACTGTTCATAGCCATCAAATCTTTGCTGAAATTCTGATTAGCCTTAAATTGTTCCTCAGTACTTTGTAACTGACTTTCAAAATTTGAATTTAACGCACTCAAATTACCATTCAATTTCTGAATATTTGTTGAGTACTGTTTTGAACTATCTTTAATACTTTCCATTTCTGACATTACAGAATTTCCGGCATTATTGTAGTTTTCTGCAAGTTTTTTGGTTGTTTCAGAAATAATGGAAGAAAAGTCTTCGCCGCTTTTTTGCATTCTTTGAATTGCTTCAATCCCTGATTCTGAAATTTTCTTAGCTGAAGATGAATAAGATTCGATAAGATTTCCGACTGATTTATCGATTGTAACATTAGCCTTGTTGTTAATTTCGGCAAAATTATTCATTGATTCAGAAGCTGAGCTTAAGTTTTTTACATACATATCTGTAGCAAGTGTTGCCGAAGAGATATCACTTATCCCTTTTGCAGTATTGCTCAAATTTGTTAACCCTTTGCCAACATTACTGAGAAGTTCAGGAGTTAATTCATTGCTGCCAAATAAATCGCTAATGCCATTTTTGCTTTTCTTACCTAGTTGTTCATAGTTTTCAAGTTCATATTCTTCGTTCAATTCCGGGTAAACTTTGCTCCAGTCGGGTATTTCAAGCGGAGGTTCAAATGCTGAAAGGAAGAAAATAAATGCCTCAGTTATAAGACCAATAGCAAGCAATGTTCCGGAATACTTCAAATGCTCAAGTTTGAACAATGCACCAATCATAACAATTGCAGCACCCCATCCATAAACATAACCCATGAAAGTTTTCCAGCGTTTTGATTTAATCAGTTCTCCTATATTCATATACTTTAATCAAAAAAGGTTTGTAAATTCATTTAGAAATCCTGCCCAAAAGTAGATCTGACACACCGGAATCCAATATATGATTTGGTAGTGTCCTGATATTCATAATTTCTTGTAGAAACCTGAATAAAAGATGCAATATCTTTCCAGGATCCGCCGCGTATTACTTTTCTTTTCATTACTGGCGGCTCATCAGCACGTGCGTTGTAAGTAAAAGTTGGATTTAAATCACCAAAATAATTATACCCAGCTTCATCATATGCAGTTTCTGTCCATTCGGCCACATTTCCCGACATATCATAAATACCATATTCATTGGGATCGTAACTACCTACTTTCATTGATGCTATACCTCCGTCTTCAACATAATTACCACGCAAAGGCTTAAAGTTGGCAAGAAAAACCCCTTTGTCATCACGAGTGTAATAACCACCCCAGGGATACATTGAAAAGTCTTTTCCACCGCGTGCCGCATATTCCCATTCAACTTCTGTTGGTAAACGGTATGCCTGCAGCGTTGCTTCTTTTTTGGAAGTTAAATAATCATTTTGAATTTTTGTTCTCCAGTTACAAAATGCAAGAGCTTGTTTCCAGGTAACTCCAACAACAGGATAATCATCAAACCCCGGATGCCAAAAATAACGTGTAGCCAAAGGTTCATTATAAGAATAGGTGAAATCACGTATCCATGCCAAAGTATCAGGATAAACATGTACCTGATCCTGCATGATAAATGAAGACCGATTTGTTATTGGAACCAATTCTCCTTCTGCATTATACACGTTTCCCTCATATTGCTGGGTTTTGAAATTGTAACTGTTACTTCGTTGAGCAGCCTGGTGCAAATCAATCCACCAGTATTCATAAACAAGTTTTCGGGGATCAACTTCTTTTTTCCCGAAGAATCTCTCGTTTTCGGGAATATATAAATCCTGCATTGCCATTTGGTAATCCGGATCGTTCCAATCTATTTTTTCACGCCAGTTTATTGTTGGCGGGTCAATTGGATTGCCCTCCCTATCTTCTGTGGTAAGGAATTCAGGATATTGATCGCCGAGCATTTTCCGGGCAATTGAATCCTTTACCCAATATACAAATTGCCTGTATTCATTGTTTGTGATTTCAGTGTCATCCATCCAAAAAGCCTCCTGCGAAACCGTTTTGGTAGGAATGCCGGCAGTACTTGGATCCTGATCACTTGGACCAATATTGAAACTACCTTTTCGCACAAACACCATCCCATAAGGTTGGGATTCTCTCCATTTTGGCCTGCTTTGTACCCCAACCAGCTCACCATTTCCTGACTTGCTGCATCCGGTAAAAATGAATACACTCCAAAGCACAAATGCAATTAAAATAAGTTTTTTCATCTGTTCTAGTCTTTTATCTTAAAGCAAAACATGAAACTTTTTTCAAATCATTTTTCGTGAAAAAAATAAAGAAAGGTCAGTTTCACTGCTAATAAACATCTTTTTTATAAAAATCTAATACTCTTATATTTTTGATTCCTGTTTCTTTCTAAATCCAAAGAATAACTTACAAATATTTCATGTGACCCATATCCGTAATGCGATAATGAAGAAGTCACCAAATCAAAGGAATAACCAAACCTCAATCCATTTTCCATTTCCATTCCCATTAAAAGTGCCATTGCGTCCTGCACACGATAGCTTATTCCCCCCCAAAACCGTTCATTAAAAACAATATTTGTGTTTACATCCAATTGCCAACCGGCCAAATCAGTTTTAAACAAGAACGAAGGTCGCAACTCAAATAACGGATCAGACAATTTAATATTGTATCCACCCATTAAATAGTAGTGCCGAACCAAATATGTACTTGCCAAATCACTAAATTTTATTGAAGCTTGATTTAAATGTGTTATCGAAGCACCAACAAAGTACTGATTTGATGACAAATACAAACCAAATCCCGCATCAAGTGCCATTTGGCTAACATCACCCTGTGGGATTCCCGGGTCGGAACCTGGTTGTGTGTAAATTCCAAAATTGTCCTCCGGTACTTCCCATTCACCATTTATGCTTTTATTTAGCAACCCTAAAGATAACCCAATTCCAAGTTTCTTATTTCCAAGGGCTTTACTGTAAGCATAGTTGGCGTTTATTTGTGTATTCTTCTCAAATCCTTGTTCGTCACTAACAATGTTTAATCCTATTCCGCCTGGCGAACCAAATGCATTGATTGCAGCATCGGCACTAAATATTAATGTTTTTGGCGCCCCTTCTCCCCCTGACCACTGGTAACGGTTTAGTATAATACCATTAATTTTCCCCTCTGCACCCGCAAATCCCGGATTTACTCCCAACTTGTAAAACATGTTGTTTGTAAACTGTGGATCCTGCTGGCTAAAGGCCGCTAATTTAACTATAATTACCAAATATAAAAAAGAAAATATTTTTTTCATTTCCTTGATGGGATGCAGCTTAAGTAGTCTTTTCAATTCCGGTTAAAGAAAGAAAAAATTGTGATTTGAAACAAACTTCTGTTACCATTGTATCCAAAGAACGTTAGCATGAGTACATTATTTTAACACCTGGTCAATTTTTTGGATATAATTGAGCCATATCCCGGGTATTTCGTTGTTGGATGCAACTACATATTCACTTTCAGAACATGCAAAATGAAACTTTGCTTTTTCGTCGGTTTCTATTTCAATCCACCATTGGTTTGTTAATGAATTTCTATAGAAAACCAGGGGCTTATCAACACCTTCGACTTCAACCCGGAACATAACACAGTGTTCATTTAAATCAGGTTTTTCGGTGTCTCTGTTGACAAATCCCTCCAAAAAGTACCAAATTATTTGAGCGGCGAGTTTCACTGTTAAATCGTTTTCATCTTTTTCGATTACAATATCGAAAAGCCCAAAAACTTTCAATCGATTGCTCATTCCTGAATATTTTGCCAATTGACATGCCTCCTCGCTTCTCAAACCATTTGGACTTACCTTCAGTGTGCCTGGTGCATCAGCATATTTTACTGCATTTATATCAAATGAGAGAAAATCTGTGTTCCTAATTATTGGTTCGGCAATTGCTATATTATCTCGCAAACTACCGAGGCTGATGTGATTCCCGCCACTTTGCATTTTACTGATACTTTCCGAAGTGATATAATGGCTTTGAAAACCAATTAAATTGAATTGGAAAGGTTCAGGCTTGCTGATGAATAATCTGGAAAGATAATTGTTTGAATTAAATGGTTCCTTTCCTTTTTTTACATTCAGGAATGCATCAACTGTTGTAAACGAGAAAAATTTATTGCCATTGAAAGCTCTGCAAACACCGATGCTCAAATCCTGACTTCCACCAATAACAACTGTAACTATTTTTAATTCAACAAAATAATCGACTATATCACGCAATGCCTGATAATTGCCTTTTGTGCTGCTCGCTGGTTTCAAATTGCCAAAATCAGCAATCCTTAATTTGGTATCGAATTTGGAAAGTTGATAAAGTTCAGTCCGAATTTTGTTTGGCGATTCTGGTAAATCTGTATCAGATTTACGACCATCAAATGGAACCCCAACAATTGCAACGTTCACTTTCGAGATATTTTCCTTTGAAAGAATTTGGGAATTCTTTTCGATGGCAGCTCCCAACGAATACTTCCAATTTAAATGTCCTGAGTTGTGAAACTCTGAGAAATCAACCGAATTGAAGTAATATTGCACATCCATATTGAAAATTTTGCTTGCAAAAATAAAGGCAAATGCTAATCCATTTGCCTTTTTCTTTATTTTTTTCTTCCTCTTTTTGTTTTGGGTTCCGGTGATTCGGCAATTATTTTCTTACAATCATCGAGCGTCAGTTTTTCAGCCTCCACTTTTTTAGGTATTTTGTAATTTCCTTTTTTATAAGAAATGTATGGTCCCCAGCGCCCGTTTAAAACGCGCAGTTCAGGTTCTTCATCAAAAACCGAGATTACTGCTTTTTCATCCTTTTCCCGTTTTGCTTCAATCAACTCTATGGCGCGGCTAAGTAAAACTTCATAAGGATCATCTTCTTTACCGAGAGAAACAAATTTATTGTCGTGCCTGATATATGGACCAAACCTGCCTATCGAAACCGTAACTTTCTTGTGTTCATATTCGCCCAAATCGCGTGGAAGTTTGAACAGTTCAAGTGCTTCTTCAAGTGTTATGTTTTCAATGTGCTGCCCGGAGCGCAAACTCGAAAACTGTGGTTTTTCGCCTTCTCCGTCTGCCGAACCTTCACCCAACTGCGCCAAAGGACCAAATCTGCCAATTTTCACTGAAACTTCTTTTCCAGTTTTTGGATCGATTCCAAGAATCCGTTCTCCTTTTGAGCGTTCAGAATTTTGAATGGCATCTTCAACTTTATGATGAAATGGCTTATAAAATTTATCAAGCATAACATTCCAAACCAATTTACCTTCAGCAATATCGTCAAATTCGGCTTCAACACTAGCGGTAAAATTGTAGTCCATTATTTCATCGAAATTATCGACAAGATAATCTGTAACTACCATTCCAATATCGGTGGGGAACATCTTTGATTTTTCTGCACCAGTGATTTCGACATTTGTCTTTTCAGTGATTTTCCCTTTTTTCAATGTCAATATATCAAAACTCCGTTCAACCCCCGGGCGATCTTCTTTTACCACATAATTCCGGTTTTGGATTGTTGTGATAGTTGGCGCATAAGTTGACGGCCGTCCGATACCAAGTTCTTCCAAACGTTTTACCAATGATGCTTCAGTGTAACGTGGTGGTCGTTGTGTAAACCGCTTTGTTGCAACAACCGACGACATTTCGAGTTTGTCTTTTGCCTTTAAAGGAGGAATAATCACATCACCGTTTACGTTTCCATTGCTCTCGTCATCCGTTGATTCCATGTAAACCCTCAGGAAACCGTCGAATATCAATACTTCGCCTGTTGCTACAAACTTTTCTTTATCATTTGATATTGAAATCGAAACAGTTGTTTTTTCAAGTATTGCATCCGCCATTTGCGAGGCAATTGTTCGCTTCCAAATCAGGTCATATAAACGTTGTTCCTGATTTGTACCTTTAACGCTTTCATTGGTCATATAAGTTGGCCGGATTGCCTCGTGTGCTTCTTGCGCCCCTTTTGTGTTGGTTTTGTAATTCCTGATTTTTACATATTCTTCGCCATGTAATTCAACAATTTTTTGTTTTGCAGTGCTGAGTGCCAATCCCGACAAGTTTACCGAATCGGTACGCATATAAGTAATGAACCCGTTTTCATATAAACGTTGCGCTACACTCATGGTTTGCGAAACTGAAAACCCAAGTTTCCGGCTGGCTTCCTGTTGCAATGTTGAAGTGGTAAAGGGTTTTGCAGGTGTTCGTTTTCCAGGTTTTTTAACCACTTCGTCAATTGTAAACAACGCTGTTTTGCATTTTTCAAGAAAAGCCAAAGCTTCATCGTGCGTGTTATACCGGGTAGAAAGTTCAGCTTTCAATTCAGTGGTATTTCCGTCTTTGTCGGGAACAAGGAAAATACCTATGACCCGATAAAAAGCTTCACTTGTAAAACCTATGATTTCGCGTTCGCGCTCAACAATTAAACGAACCGCAACCGATTGAACACGACCAGCAGATAGAGACGGTTTTACCTTTTTCCAGAGTACAGGAGAAACTTCGAAACCAACAATGCGATCAAGAATCCTCCTTGCCTGCTGCGCATTTACAAGATTTTCATCAATATCCCGCGGATTTTTGACAGCCTCAAGAATTGCATCTTTTGTGATTTCGTGAAAAACAATGCGTTTTGTGTTTTGAGGTTTCAAGTTCAAGACTTCTTTCAAATGCCAGGCAATCGCCTCTCCTTCGCGGTCTTCATCAGAAGCGAGCCAAACCATTTTTGCATCTTTCGACAGTTTTTTCAGTTCAGTAACTATTTTCTTTTTATCGGGGGTAACAATGTATTTGGGTTGAAATTTATTTTCAATGTCAATACCAAAATCTTTTTTCTCTAAATCCCTGATATGCCCCATGCTCGACGTGACAAAAAAATCTTTGCCAAGAAATTTCTCTATGGTCTTTGCCTTTGCAGGCGATTCAACAATTACAAGGTTTTCGTGCATAATTTTTTTGAAAATTTTTGCAAATTAAAGCAATTCAAATGCTAAGTTCAAAATTTACAGCACTATTTTTTTATTTCTATTTAATTGAAAATGATGATTTTATTTTTTCAATACCGAAATATTCATATTATCAGAGGCGTTTATTTAGTTGTTGCGTTGGCAGAATCGTATATCTTTGCCCACTTATTTAAATTGAATTTTCCATGGCTAACACTGAAGTCAGTTTTAAAAAATATATTTTTTGGTTTTGGGGGATTTTTTTTGCTTCGTTGCTGGCGAGCCTTCCTTTTTTTCTACTTATTGTCCAACGGATCATTAGGGTTTATGCCAAGTTTCGCAGAATTGGAAAACCCCAAAAGTGTGCTTGCTTCCGAAATGCTTTCTGCCGATGACAAAATCCTTGATAAATATTTTATCCGCGAAAACCGTTCATTTGTCGATTACAAAAGTATACCACCGCATTTGGTAGAAGCATTGATTTCTGCCGAAGATATCAGGTTTTATAAACATTCCGGAATTGATTTGCGAGGATTGGTGCGGGTATTAAAAGGAATAGTTACCTTAAATTCAAGTTCGGGCGGAGGAAGTACAATCAGTCAGCAATTGGCAAAGATGCTCTTTCCACGCGAGGAAAATACGGGGAAGTTAAAACTTGTACTGCGTAAATTCAAGGAGTGGATAATCGCCGTGAAATTGGAGCGCAGTTATACAAAAGAGGAAATCATATTAATGTATCTCAATAAATATGACTACCTGAATAACGCGGTTGGAATTAAATCGGCAGCGCAGGTCTATTTCAGCATACCACCCGATTCGTTGCAATTGCACCAGTCGGCTATGTTGGTGGGGATGGCAAAAAACTCCTCACTTTTCAATCCTGTCCGTCGCCCCGAAATGGTACTCGAACGCCGTAACGTAGTTTTAAACCAAATGGAAAAATACGGATTCATTACCAAAAGCGAAAGGGATTCTATCAAACTTTTACCACTCGATTTAAAATATAGTAAAGTTGATTTTAAATCGGGACCTGCACCTTATCTACGTGAATATCTGCGATTAACGCTCACTGCCAATAAACCCGACCCCAATAAATATGCATCGTGGCAGAAGCAAAATTATATTGAAGATTTGAGTGAATGGGAAACAAACCCGCTTTACGGCTGGTGTAATAAAAATATTAAACCCAACGGCGAGCATTACAATATATATACTGATGGGTTAAAAATTTATACCACCATCGATTCACGAATGCAACAATATGCAGTTGAAGCAGTTGAAAAGCATTTAAGATATGATATTCAGCCCATGTTTGACGGAAGTATAAAAGATTTGCGCAATCCGCCATTTGGAAATAATATGACAAGCGATGAAGTTGAAGGTTTGCTCGACCGTTCGATTAGACAAAGTGAACGGTATCGTATTTTGCGGCAAAGCGGTTTAAACATGGCCGAAATAAAAGAGAATTTTAATCAGCCGGTTGAAATGACAGTTTTTTCATGGAATGGGGAAATCGACACAACCATGTCGCCAATTGATTCGATAAAATGGTATTTGCGTTTTTTCAGATCGTCGTTTATGGCCATGGAACCTGAGTCAGGAAAAGTTAAAGCATATGTTGGCGGTCCTAATTACAAATATTTTATGTATGATATGGTAAAAACCGGGAAACGTCAGGTTGGTTCCACCGTGAAACCATTTTTATATACACTTGCCATGCAAAACGGGCTGACTCCATGTACCAAAGTTCCGTTTGTAAACCAGCAATTCCAACAGCCGGATGGTTCGATTTACGAACCAAAAGATTCGGAACGGGATGACCCTATGGAAGGAAAAATGGTAACATTAAAATGGGGCCTTGCCAATTCAAAAAACCGTATTTCAGCCTGGGTACTAAAACAATTTAGTCCGCAAGCGGTGGTGGAAATAATGAAACGCCTTGGTATTTACAGCCCGATTGACCCTGTAAATTCAATGTTTTTGGGAACTTCGGATGTTACTTTATATGAAATGGTAGGTGCATTTAATACTTACACAAATCTCGGGGTTTATGTGAAACCCTATTTTGTTACCCGAATTGAAGATCGTTACGGGAACGTGATTGCTTCATTTCAGCCAGAAAGGCAAGAAGCAATTGACGAACAAACCGCGTACCTGATGCTGAATATGTTGCAGGGAGTAATCAACGAAGGTACCGGTGTAAGGTTGCGAGGACCGCGTGAATATGGAAAATTCAAAATGCCAATTGCGGGAAAAACAGGAACCACCCAAAACCATTCCGACGGCTGGTTTATTGGCACAACCCCAGCGCTTACTGCGGGAGTTTGGACTGGTGCCGACTTGCGTAGCATCCATTTCCGTACGCTTTCATCGGGGCAGGGAGCAAACCTCGCACTTCCCGTCTGGGGCTGGTTCTTTAAAAAAGTTTTGGCCGATTCAACACTTGGAATTACAGAAGATATGACTTTTAAAGCACCCCTTTATTTCAATATAGATTTGAATTGCGATGAAGTTGAGAATGTGAAAAAGAATAAAGAAACCGATGAGTTTTTTTAAAATTTATTGATTCGTATTTTTTCAAATTGCAAGTCTTCAAAATTTTTGCCCTCCCTCCATCTTACAGGATATCCAATTGCGATTATGCTGAGTACCCGAAAATGTGCCGGAATTTCCAACAAATCCTGTATATATTTTTCTGAGGAAATTGTTTCGGAATGCTGGCGTTTATGAACCTGAATCCAGCAACTTCCAAGACCCAGTGATTGAGCCGTTAGTTGAAGCAGGATTGAAGCAATCGAACAATCTTCAACCCAGGTATCGTTTAGCGTTTCGTCAGCACAAATTACCACTGCTAACGGAGCAGTTTCCAATGGACCGGCACTATGAGGTTTACAATTTTTTAATAGTTGGATTGTTTCAGGTTCATCAACAAAAATAAAAATCCAGGGATTAATTCCTTTTGATGAAGGTGAACGTAAAACAGCTTCTTTTAATATATCCAGTTTTTCTGTTTCAACCGATTGCGCCATGTATTTTCTGATGCTTTTTCGTGCGCGTATGATATCAATCATTTTGTTTTCTAATTTTCTTCAAAAATAGTTTACATTAAAATAATTGCAAATTTTATTACCTTCAAAACTTCATTTAAAACCAACATCATGAAAACCAAAAACTTTATTTTACCTGTATTTGCGACATTAATTATTTCATGCAGCAGCAACTTTTATTCGACGGAAGATTTTGCAAAAGTTGAAAAAATTGATGCGCACTACCACATTTATTCTGCCCAAAACAATTCGATTGAACAGGCGCAAAAAGACAATTTTATGTTGCTTGCCATCAATACATTTTCAGATAAATGCGAACGGGTGGCCAATGTTCAGAATCAATCTACAGAACTGCTTAAAGTGTATCCTGCTGATTTTGCTTATATCGCAACATTTTGTCTCGATGGCTGGGACGATTCAACCTGGGTTGAAAATACCATTTCATGGCTCGACAGTTGTATTGCCGATGGTGCCGTTGCGGTAAAAGTGTGGAAAAATGTAGGAATGGAATTTCGCAACAAAGACAGTGTTTTAATAATGATAGATGATCCGAAATTTGACCCTATTTTCAAACACCTTGCCGAAAAAGGAATTCCGTTGACAGGCCATTTGGGTGAACCCAAAAACTGCTGGTTGCCATTGGAAGAAATGACTACCAAAAATGACAGCAACTATTTTGCAAATAATCCCAAATACCACATGTATCTTCATCCGGAATTTCCTTCATACGAAGAACAAATGGCCGCCCGAGACCGGATGCTGGATAAAAATCCAAAACTTGTTTTTGTTGGATGCCACCTCGCCAGTTTGGAATGGAGTGTTGATGTACTTGCAGCCTGGCTCGATAAATACCCAAATACTGCAGTTGACATGGCGGCCCGAATGGGACAACTTTTTTACCAAACCCATGCGGATCGGGAAAAGGTGAGAAATTTTTTTATCAAATACCAGGATCGCCTTTTATACGGAACTGACATTATTGATAGGGGTCAGGAAAAAGAGCAGTTTCAAAACCGGATGCACGAAACCTGGTTGAAAGACTGGGAATATTTGGTTACCGACCACAAAACGACAAGTAATTTAATTGATGGTGAATTCAACGGTTTAAAATTACCTAAAGAAGTTGTAAGTAAAGTTTATGCGCTGAATGCAAAAAAGTGGTATAATTTATCCAATGAATAACAACCAAACTGGTTGAGTGCAGATAAAAGCAAAATTGCTTGTTTTAAACCTCAATCCCTGAATTGTTATTGATCTAAAAAAAGAATCCCATTCGCCAAAAGGTGGATGGGATTCTTTCTCCCCTCTTTTGGAGGGGTCGGGGAAGGCTTCTCATCCACACTTCGAAGACCCGCACGAAATACAAGTCAAACAACCTTCCTGGTAAATTACTTCGTCGGAACCACATTCGCCGCATTTGGCATCTTCGGCTAAAGTTCCGTCGGGAATATATTTTTTCAAGGCGCGCGCTACACCGGCTTTCCATGAGTTAATTGTTTCATTGTCGAGTTGCAGGCTTGTAACCAAATCAACAATTTTGTGGATTGGCATCCCGTGCCGCAATGTACCCGAAATCAGTTTTGCATAATTCCAGTAAACCGGGTTGAATTTGTGAGAAAGTCCTTCAATTGTAGTTTTATAACCACGCGAGTTAATATATTGAAAATCATAACGTGAAGTTTCTTCATCTTCACGGCTTTTTATAATAAAACCCTTAGTTATTGAACGTGGCAATAAAATGCCGTCTTCATCATCAGAAAAACCTGTGAATATTTCGTATGGTTTTCCACCAAGTAAACCAACAAAAGCAATCCATTTGTCTTTATTATTTTGAAAACGGACAACATCAGCTTCCAATTTTTCAGGACGTGTTGTTGGGAATCCTGTACTTTTTTTCTTCTCTTTTTCGTCAGTTGAAATAAGAACTCCCGAGCGTGAACCATCGCGGTAAACTGTAACACCTTTGCAACCCGACTTCCATGCTTCAAAGAAAAGCTCACCAACCAATTCTTCTTTTGCATCAGCTGGCAGGTTAATTGTTACGCTGATTGAATGGTCAACCCATTTTTGGATTCTTCCCTGCATCCTCACTTTTGCCAGCCAGTCAACATCGTTTGAAGTTGCTTTAAAATAGGGCGAAACTTTCACCAATTCGTTTAACTCTTCCTGAGAATATGCGCGGTTTGTTTCGTGGCCGTTTGCTTCCATCCATGTTTTAAATTTATGGTGGAAAACAATATATTCTTCCCAATTATCGCCCAATTCATCAACAAAATCAACACGTACATCTTTATCACCCGGGTTAACTTTACGGCGACGTTTGTAAACTGGCATAAAAACCGGTTCTATACCTGATGTGGTTTGAGTCATTAAACTTGTTGTTCCCGTAGGTGCAATTGTGAGTAACGCAATATTTCTGCGACCGTATTTTACCATTTTTTCATATAAAACAGGGTCTGCATCTTTAATGCGGTTGATCATCGGGTTATTGATTTCTCTTTCGGCACTGTACATTGTAAATGCACCCCGATCTTTTGCAAGATAAACCGATGAACGGTAAGATTCCAAAGCAGTAGTTTTATGTATTTCTTCAGAGAAATCTGTAGCTATTTCGCTTCCATAACGCAAGCCAAGTGCAGCAAGCATGTCGCCTTCGGCTGTAATGCCAATACCTGTACGCCGACCTTCGTTTGCTTTCTTTTTAATATTTTCCCAAAGGTTTCTTTCTGTAAATTTTATGTGTTCGTCCTCAGGGTCATCATTTACTTTTTCGAGGATAGCATCAATTTTCTCCAATTCCAAATCAATAATATCGTCCATTATCCTTTGGGCATAATGTACATGCTCCTTAAACAGTTCGAAATTAAATTTTGCCTCTTTCGTAAACGGTTGATCAACATAAGAATAAAGGTTGATTGCCAATAGTCGGCAACTGTCATATGGGCAAAGTGGTATTTCACCACACGGATTTGTTGAAACAGTGCGGTAACCTAAATCAGCATAACAATCCGGAATTGATTCGTTGATGATGTTATCCCAAAACAAAATTCCTGGTTCGGCTGATTTCCATGCGTTTTTTACAATTTTCGACCACAAATCGCCGGCAACTATTTCTTTTGTGTATATCGGACTTTTCGAGTCAATTGGATATTGTTGTGTATAAGGCGTGCCGGATTCAACTGCGCGCATAAAATCGTCCTGTAGTTTCACTGAAACATTTGCACCTGTAACTTTTCCCTGTTCTAATTTTGCATCAATAAAGTTTTCAGAATCGGGGTGTTTAATTGAAACTGACAACATTAATGCTCCACGCCGGCCGTCTTGTGCAACTTCACGCGTTGAGTTTGAATAGCGCTCCATAAATGGTACGATGCCGGTTGAAGTGAGCGCTGAGTTTTTCACCGGTGAGCCTTTGGGACGAATGTGCGACAAATCATGCCCTACTCCACCACGGCGTTTCATCAATTGAACCTGCTCCTGGTCAATTTTCATAATTCCACCATACGAATCAGAATTGCCGTCGTTTCCAACAACAAAACAATTTGACAGTGATGCAATCTGGTAATCATTACCAATACCAGTCATCGGACCACCTTGCGGAACAATGTGTTTAAAGTCTTTCAACACACCATAAATCTCATCTTCAGTAAGTGGATTTGGATAGCGTTGCTCTATCCGTGCAATTTCTTTTGCCAACCTGTGGTGCATATCGTCAGGTGTTAACTCGAAAATATTACCAAAAGAATCTTTCAGTGCATATTTATTAACCCACACACGTGCGGCGAGATCATCTCCTTTGAAGTACTTTAAAGAAGCCTGAACAGCTTCGTCCTGATTGTAGATTTTTTTGCCAATTGCAACTTTTTCGGATACTTCACTTAGTGCCATTTTGTTAAGTTATTTTTTAAATTAATAGATAATAATGTTGGAAAATTTGCTTTTCCTCAACTCTGGTTTTGTGTGCTGCAAGATAGATCACAATCCAAAAAATCCGCTCATTTTTTTTAGTAAAAAAATCAAAAGTTATCAACTTTTATGTGTTAGTGAGCTGATTTTATGATATTTATCCTTTTAATATCTGCAAATTGTTGACAAAAAGTAAAAACTTTATTATGGAATAAATTATTTCTTTGTTCAGATTTTCAGTTTGTTTGGGTTCCTTTACCGGAAAAAATACAATTATTAATTTCTACTTCAAAACAGGTGCAATGTTGAAAACTTTTTTTATGATATGTTTAGTTGAACCCACATTTTTTGCTACATAATTGCTACAAATTTGTGAGGCTTTCTGGCACAAATTTTTATCATCGATAAGCTTATTCAGTGTTTGCCGGAGTTCATCAGCATTTGAAATTGAAAGAGCACCGCCTTCAGAAATTAAATCAACTGCTTCTTTAAATCTTTTATAATTGGGGCCAAAAATAACAGGCAAACCAAAAGTTGCTGCTTCGAGAATGTTGTGAATGCCAACTCCAAACCCGCCCCCGATATACGCGATATTTCCATACCTGTAAAGCGATGAAAGCAAACCAACAGAATCAATTATCAATACATCAAAATTTTCGATTTCCGATTCGGAGACTTTGCTAAACGAAATTGCCGGTTTTTTCAACAACTGATGAATTCTGTTAATATTGGCTGCAGAAACTTCGTGTGCCGCTATTATAAACTTTATATTCACACTTTGGTTGATAAACGCTGCAAGCAACTCCTCATCAGGCTTCCAGGTACTTCCGGCTACAACTAAAAGCGAATTTCCTTTAAACTTTTCAACAACAGGTAACTTTTTTGAATCCCTTGCAATGGACGCTACCCTATCAAAACGAGTGTCGCCGGTTACAGAAAAATTAGAAAGTCCGATGGATTTTAGCAGTTCTCCCGATTTTTCGTTTTGAACAAATAAATGGGTAACCTTAAAAAGAATTTCACGATACCAGTTTCCCCAGGGTGTGTTTTTAAAAAATTGCTGGTTTTCCCTAAAAATTGCTGATACAATATATAATGGTATGTTTCTTCGCTTCAATTCTGAAATATAAAAATACCAGAATTCGTATTTCACAAAAAATGCTTTTTCGGGCTTGACAATATCCAGAAAAGTGTTGGCATTTCGTTTTGTATCCATAGGTAAATACACAACCACATCAGCAAGCGGGTAGTTTTTGCGTATTTCATACCCTGAAGGTGAAAAAAAAGTGAGTACAATTTTGTAATCCGGAAACTGACTTTTTACCGCTTCTATTACTGGCCTGCCTTGCTCAAATTCGCCCAGCGATGAGCAATGAAACCAAATGTATTTCGATTGATCATCGATTTGGGAAATTAGAATTTCTTTCCAGTTTTTTCTGCCCCGCACAAACAATTTCGCTTTTTCGTTGAATACTGAGAAAAGGCGAATTAACTGCGAATAAATAATTATTCCGGCTTTATAAAATAGTGTCATTCTTGACTTATTAAATAGTTTTAATACAACTGATTATCGCGCAGGTATTCAAAAATTGTAATGTTTATGAGCATCAGCAAAAACAAGTTTGCAAATTGCTCAACAGGTACCCCAACCAACCTGATTCCCAATATAAAATCGTTGTTATACAATATTACTGGAAGCATATTCAATACTATTTTAATCAGAAAAAAGGGAATCAAAACGAAAAAATAAGAAATGTAGAATTTGGTTAAATGGGGCTTAAACCTTTTCCGAAAAAGGGTGTAGCCAAAATAGATCACCAACAAAAAGAATATAAAAAACGATACCAATTTCTGACGTTCAAACCATGCTTCATAAGTAAATCCCATAAGCAATAAAATACTTACGATATAAAACAGGTTGGGCTTATCAAAATTTTCGAACCTGACGTTTACCAATACATACACCGAAAAAGCAAAAAGCGAAATAATCAACAGAAACAGCCACTCTTCAATGGGCAGACCTAAAATGTTTTTGCCAATCAGGAAATTTTCATTAAAACTGATAATCCCTGATTGTAAAAAACGGATATTCAACATGATGAAAATGGAGCCGGAAAATATGATCGCTGGCAACATGTATTTAAATTCCATTATAAAAACAATCGATTTTTTAATGAACAAAAACAACGTAAACCCAGCCAGAACCAGCAATATTAAAAGATACAAATAATTCTGAAATTCCATTTTCTGATTTTTTGCAAAGTTACACTCAAATCACTGTTTTCAAAATCAATTTATGAGTAATTAGGAATGTTGCCCAGCTCATTCTTAATAATGTATGGATGGAATTTTTTCAATCACTTCATCAAATGGTTTTTCTTTTCCACTGGCAACTTCATACATTTAATATTTTCTGTCCTTTTTCATCGCGGTAAAACCCGATATTCAAAATGCCACTGAAATCATTTTCGTGCCATACCTCGCAAACAAGGTAATTTGCATTTTTCCAAAGTTCGGCGTCAGTTCCTTCCCAAATCGTCAGACTTTGGTTATCTGAAGTTGGCGTTACTTTTAAAACTTCATTTTGGATAGCACTTATTTCAGGGTTTTTCTCCTGAATATTTTTCAAATCGAAATTACCCGGATTTTTCTCCGTGCACGCAACTGCACAAACAATTGCAAATAGTAAAAGAAGTGATTTCATAGTTATTGGTTTAGAATTCAGGTTAAAATTAGAAGAAAAATCGGGATGAAAATAGATACGCGCTAAAAGTGTTTTTTTTATTCTGGGAGTCATTTCCGTTTTGTATTTCATCTTTTCAAATGTTTAAAAGAATGAAAAAGTTAACAAACATTTCCATTGCCGTTGACTTTAGTCAACGGGTAGAATCATCAAAAGAGAACCGGGCTAAGCCCAATTATAATGCGGGTAAAGCCCGGCTTCCCATATTTCATGCAATCCGGCAGTTGAAACTGACGGCAATATAAACAACGCGCGACAATTGTGCGATTGCCGGGCAAATAAATTAACCTTATTTCCATTTCTTATCAACCTTAATAGAAAATCAGAAAAAAATAAAATCAACCTTATTAAACCCCAAATAAGGTTTGGTATTTCTGTTTACATTCCTGCTACTAAAGTTTAGAAATGTTGAAATAAGGTTTTATAAAGCCTGTAAAGTTTGGGTTTCGAAACAATATTTTATTCATGGGGTTGCAAATTATATGTTGTTAAACATATGATTATCGTTGTTTTAGGCAAAAAGTAATTGCTGTACCAATATCATCTTATTGAAATTATGTTTATGTTTAACCCACGTTTAACCAACAGTAAAATATCAACCTGACAGAACAAAATAACCCAGTGAAACAAAATCATCCGAAACAACCGAATTCTGAAATAGGCAACTCAGACAGTAGAACTCTTTGTGAATCGAACAGGGAACAATTCGCCGGCTGCGAAAGCATCAACACTGAATATTTATGCTTTCCGACGGCCGCGAAGGCTTCAATTCAGAATAATTGGAGCATTCGCCGGGCGCGAAAGCTTCAAACCGGCAAATCTGTAACCTTCGCTGAGCGCGAAAGCTTCAGAAATGCATATCTATACGCTTCGCAAAACGCGAAGGCTACAATTATGCATATTTATACGCTTCGCAAAACGCGAAAGCTCCAGCCAGTCAAAATTGTAACCTTCGCTGAGCGCGAAAGCTTCAGAAATGCATATCTATACGCTTCGCAAAACGCGAAGGCTGCAATTATGCATATTTATACGCTTCGCAAAACGCGAAAGCTCCAAAACCCGGCAAATACACCCTCCGCTGAGCGCGAAAGCTTCAAAACTGAATATTTATACAATTTGTAGGGTGCGAAGGTTGTAAAACCCGTGTTTTGGTCCATTCGTAAAATGCATTTAATCAAAATAAACTGAAACTATGCCAATGGCAAAGTCAAATATTCTCAAATGTTTAACAATTTAAAAAGTAAAAATTATGGAAAGAAAGGAATTTTCTGTTTTGTACCTAAGTCGTTTAAAACTTGACGATTTGTTTGCACTGTTTAAATCGAGTATCGCGTATGCCGAAGCGGTGCAGGAAATGCTGGGAGCTATGCTTTTGGCTGTTCTTGCCAAATTCAAAACCGACCACCATACGATGGAACAGCAGATTAACAAGGCTTTGAAAAATGCGCTGACCCCGCTCGTAAACGAAAAGAACGCCGACCGCGAGGACCGTTTTGCTGAAATTAAACGCAACATAACTACCGCGCTGAAAGGCCGCAATGCAGAAAAGAAATCGGCGGCAGAACAACTAAAGAATTTTATGGAACCGTTTTGGGATACAAACCTAAAGGCACTGAACACCCAGACAGGGCTTTACAGTGATATGCTGGAAAAGATCGAAGAAAATGAAATGCTGGCAATAAGCGCCTCAACAATCGACATTTCTGATATGCTGGAAGGACTGGCCGTATCGAACAACGCCTTTGACACGGTTTACCAAATCCGGCTCACGCAGGAATCGGCAGAAGGCCCGTCGGCAACAAGCCTGCGGACAACCGCCACCGACAGCTACAACCAGTTTTGCATGGCATTGGAACAAACTGTCAACTTTATGCCATCGGAACCCCTCGAAAACCTCTTTAACCAGCTCGACGAACTGCGTAAAACCTACGCCCGGCTGATTCACACCGAAGAAGAACCCGAACCGGAACCAACTGCGGCACCGGCAGAATAAATTGTATTGTTTTGTAATTCACCGGGTGACTGCGGGTTACCCGGTGAATAAAAGTTTAAGAATTAACAACATAGGTTTCAATTAATTTTTAAATTTGAAACACAATCAATTAACCAAAACAAAATGAACAAGCTATCTCAAAGAAAAATCACACAATATTTAAAAATCGGTTTTAATCAAACAAATAACATCGTTGGCTAATCCCAATAATTGAAATTGAGAATAGACACATGTTAGTAGTAATTTAATTCAAAATTATGTATAAAGAACATACTGAATTTATTATCGATAAAACAAAGGATACACCATATTGGAGATATATGGATTTATGGAAATTTCTAAAATTAATAAATACTTCTGAAATATTTTTCCCAAATGTAGAAATGTTGGGAGACCAAAATGAAGGCAAAATACCAGATAAGGTATATAAGATGTTGCTCGAAGATGAAGAAATATATGGAAGTATAAAACATGTTAAAGATTATAAAGGTTTTATCGAAAAAAATTTGAGAAAAAAATTTCTTATACTTTCCTGGAATGCTAACAAAACAGAATCATTTGCAATGTGGAAGATGTATGCAAAAGACAAATTAGGCATTGCTATAAAATCAAACTTTGAAAGGTTGAAAAAGACTTTCGATAGTTGTGAAGAAAGCATCTATATCGGCGAAGTTCGATACTATAATGATGAGAAACCAACCTATCGAACTAGAAATACTTTTTACACATTTTTAACAAAACACAATTATTATGAATTTGAAACAGAAGTAAGATGCATAACTGTAATTGACAATGATGATAATTCAACATTCAAGAATATAAAAGTTGATTTAAATGACTTGATTGATGAAATTTACATATCTCCATTTGCAAGTGAAACAGGACTCGGTGAAATCATTGAGTTTTTGAAACAGAAAAATAATTTGAATTTTAAAATATCCATATCTGGTGTGAATGACAAATGGATATAAACTTCTTCCATCCATAGTGTGATAATTTTATCCCTTTCCCCCGTAAATATATCACATGATTTTATAAAACTTATTTATTAATTTTATGCATTCAAGTTTATACTATTCTTTTAAATAACGCCACACGATATGTGCGGCAGCATTGAGGACAATTAAAAAACCGTTATTAACCTTTTAAATTTACAGTCATGATGAATTTTGATCATTTCAAGTACAACAGGGCATCGCTGCCAAAAGATGTTAGCGAAAGACTAAAGTTCTTAAAGCAACTCAAACAAGAATTTTATGATGAGATAAAGAACTCGGAAGCTGCCAGCGAGTATTTCGCAAAGTACCGGCCCGATAGTATTGAAAACTTTATAAAGTCGTATATCGAAAGGAAAGTACATCTTTTGGAATGCTACGAATATTATTCGGGACTGTACCACGAAAAAGAAAACTCTGAACTGCATTATTATAAACAAGCCGAGGAAATGCTTCAGCTTATTCTTCAGAAAAAATTGTTCAACATGCAACTGCGTTGGCGGGCCGGTCAGCTTGAAATCGATGAAATTGACGTTGCATACGGTTTTCAATTCTGGGAAAAGCATATCTCGGCATGCACATTTATTCCAAACATAACCGGCGGTGAAGTTGAACTGATGAAGGAATACCTGTCGAGTTACGATAAAGATGATGATGATGAAACAGTTTTCATGGAGTGGCAGGATTACGATTCGATAACCGAAAAAAATGAGTATGGCGATATGGATAACATGCCCGACTGGTACGAATTCTACGATTCGAGAATGGGAACGGATATGCTTTTGCTCCTGCCCAACCTCAAAGGAGCAAAGGAAGATTTTTATATGGACATTTCGCGCAAAACAACAAACCCGGCCAATCCTCCGGTGATCAGCCCCCAGCCGTTGCCTTACCTTAGCGGTTACGGAGCAGATATTTTCGATTTCTCAAAGCATTTTGAGAAAGACAAATACTTCAGCGCCCTTTTTAAATATAACAAATATAACGAGGACAAGGATCGTCAAAATCCCAATTCAGAAGCTCTGAATGTGACGGTTAAATATTTGCTGTCAGCCGACCGGCCTATTTATCTGAAAAGCCACCTGACATGGGACAAAGCGCTTGAGGCTGCAGCGAATGAGTACAGAAATACGAGAATTGCGGAAGTACTCGACTTTGCTTATGAGGAATACCTGATGATGAAAGACCTGGGATTATATAAGGATAAATCGCCGGAAGAAATAAAAAAGGAATATAACAAAGACTTTATTGTACAGCTTTACCGGGAGAAAATTCTGGAGGCAAGAGTTAAAAATAACGAACCAAAAGATTTCAATTATTAAATAAACCCGCTGGGATGGCTCCCGCGCTGCCGCACGATTATATGTGAAGAAGTAATTTTATATCTATGCGATACATAAAAAGAGTTTCAAGAAGCAGTGTACTCCGGAATTTACGTCAGAATGGATTAATAAATTAAAAGAACTAAGATTATGGATAAAAATATTGATAATAGCGGTAAACCAAATATCTTGATTTGATTAAGGATAAAGTTCCCTGAAATTGAGAGCGCTTATTTATTTGGTTCATACGCAAAAGGAAAATCAACAGAAGATAGTGACATTGACTTAGCGCTGATTTTTACAAATCTGGATGATTCAAAACGATTTGACGTACAAGTTCAGTTGATGTTGTTGGCTGCAAAAATAGACTCAAGAATTGAACCACATCCAATATCTCACGAGGATTTTAATTCAGGAAATCCATTTGTCACTGAAATCAAAAAAACTGGAATTGAGTTAGCTGCATAAGTTACTTAAAACATGTTCCCGCACGGCACCAGACGCTTCACTATTGCATAAGAAAAATAAAAAACGCGGAGACGCAGAAAAAAACTCTGCATCTCCGCGTCTTTGCGATTAATACAATTCCTATAATTTCACTTTTGCCAGTTCCGCGGCATTGTCATCCGGAGTAATGGCCTTCATTCTGAAAGAGTAATTATATTTTGTGTCGGTTAAGCGGTATTGGTCGTGTGTGCGTGCGCCCCAACTGTCGTCGCCGCCAACACCCATTTGTTTGTAGTCGATATTTACCGAAGTGAGGTCGCGTGGTTTTACATCGTTAATGTGCCTGTTCACAACCAAATCACCATCCCGTTGTCTGCCGTCGGTGCGTTCCATCGATTCGAAATCGATAAGCAAATTATGGTGGGCGCTGACTTCAAGCAAAGGCATACCTTCAAAAAACAATCCGTTACCGGCCTGGTCGGTAATTGTCAGCCACCGGACATCGGTTTTATTTCCGTTTTCCTGCGGACGCAAATATGCCCAATACTGGTCGGCAACACTACCTTTGTAAAGGCCGACAAAAGCACCGGTTTTTCTGTCCTGGTAACTTTCCTGAGGTCCGCGTCCCAGCCAGCTCATTTGGTCAAACTGGCGGGGCATCAGCAAATTCATTCCCATCCGCACAATTTCAGGCAAATCTTTCTGTGTCATTTCAAACTGATTATCAACAACTACATCGCCAGATCCATAAACAGTATAAGTTGATTTATAATTAGCGATTACCTTGCTGCTATCGTTCACCAGATTGAAATTAAACATTATTTCGGCTGTGTTTTTTGTTTTTTGTGAAACAGTTACTTCAGCAACTTTCCGTGTTTCGCCGGCTGTGCGCCAAACCCGGCTTCGTTTGTCAAGACCATTGCCAAAATCATTATCAATGGGTGCGCGCCAAAAATTTGGAACAGGACCGCTTAACAACATTTCGGTTTCGCCTTTTTTAAAGCTTGTCATAACACCGGCCTTTTTATCAAAAGCAACTGAAAATCCTTCGCCTGAAACTGTAACAGCATTTTCATTTTCCTGTACCGAAACATCAGCAAAATCTGCTTTATTAGCTTTTTGGGCTGAAACAAAAACAGGTAATTCAAATTGTTCGGCAGCCATTTCGGTTCCGGCTTCGAGCAAGCTCCAGTTGTTTTTCAGTTTTGCTTTTATGTTCAGAAAATATTCAACACCAGCTTCAGCCTGAACTTGAACGGGAATAGTTACATTTATTGATTGTTCCGGCTCAAGGTTCAAATCATCCAGTTTTCCATTATTCATTATTTTTCCGTCGCCAATAATTTCCCATTCAAAATTGAAAGATGAAAGGTTGAGAAAAGCATATTTATTTTTTACTGAAATGGTTCCATTTTTCAGATTAACAGGTGTAAAACCGATATACTGGTAAACTTTCTTTACTTCCAGTAGCTGAGGCTTTGGTGTACGATCGGGATTTACAAGACCGTTTAAACAGAAGTTTCCATCAGATGGAACAGTATCAGGACCAAAATCTCCGCCATATTTCCAGTATTCAACACCTGCTGAGTCTGTCGCAAGTAATCCCTGATCTACCCAGTCCCAAATAAATCCACCCTGCAATGCCTGATATTTTTCAATAACATCCCAGTAATCCTGCAGGTTTCCAACACTGTTTCCCATGGCGTGTGCATATTCGCATTGAATCAATGGTCTTTCGGGTTTGGTTTTAGCATATTCTTCCATGTTGTGAATACGGGCATACATAGGGCAGAAAATGTCGGTATTTACATCAAGACGTGCACCTTCGTATTGCACCGGGCGGGTTTTGTCGACCGATTTCAGATAATCGTAGGTAGCATAAAAATTAATCCCGTTTCCGGCTTCATTTCCCAGCGACCATATAATTACCGAAGGTTGGTTTTTATCACGCTCGAACATGTTGCGTGTGCGGTAAAGGTGCGCTGCTTTCCATGTAGAATCTTTGGCCAAAGATTTTGGACCGTAACCCATACCGTGAGATTCGATGTTGGCTTCATCAATCAGGTATAAACCATATTTGTTGCAGAGTTCATACCACAATTCGGGCTCGGGATAATGAGAAGTACGAATTGCATTCAGGTTGTGCGCTTTCATTGTTTTGATATCAAGCAACATTGTTTCCTTATCCTGGTAGTGGCCTGTTTTGTCGTTGTGTTCGTGAATGTTTGCGCCTTTCAGATAAACGTATTTTCCGTTAATCAGAAGGTTGCCATTTTTGATTTCAGAAGTTCTGAAACCTACATCCTGTTTAATAACTTCAATCACATTACCACCATTTTTTATTGTAATGATGAGTTCATACAAATTGGGTATTTCGGCCGACCACTGTTTAACATTTGGAATATTTGCATCAAAAACCACATTGGTTTTACCTGCGGTTAACTCCTTTGAGAATGTTTCAACTGCATTTCCGTTTTCATTTAAAACTGCCTCAACTACTGTAGAAGCTGCATTTTCGCCCAAATTTAAAACATCAATATTGACAGAAAAAATTCCGTTTGTGTAGGTTTCATCCAAACCCGAAGTTACCCTGAAATCCTGAATTTGCTGTTCGCCGCGGGCTAAAAGATAAACATCGCGTGTAATACCACTCATGCGCCAAAAATCCTGATCTTCGAGATAAGAACCATCGCACCAGCGGAAAATTTCAACAGCAAGGGAGTTTTCGCCCGGTTTAATGAATTTTGTAATATTGAATTCAGCAGGAGTTTTACTGTCTTCGCTGTAACCAACAAATTGCTCGTTTACCCATACATTCAGCATTGAACTTGCCGCGCCAAAATGTATGATAATTTCTTTACCGTTCCAATTATCAGGAATAGAGAAAGTGCGCTTGTACGAACCAACCGGATTGTAATTTTCCTGGATAAGCGGAGGTGTTGCGGCATGAGGATATTTCACGTTTACATAAATTGGGTAATCATAACCCTCCAATTCCCAGTTGGCAGGCACTTTTATTTCTTTCCAGTTGCGTGTGTCGTAATCATCTTTAAAAAACCAATAAGGTCTTTCTGAAGGATTTTGGGCAAGGTTAAATTTCCACATTCCGTTCAAGGATTGTATCAAAGAAGATTGCCATTTTTCATTTGAATTTAACTGATCCATACTTTCATACGGAATAAAATGGGCATGTGCCGGTAATTTATTGATTTGATTAACTTCCGGATCCTGCCAGGGTGCGGGACTTTCATCAACAAACGGAACATTTGAATAATCCTTGTAGTTGCTGCATGAAGCTATTGCTACAGAAAACAGGATTACAAACAGAAATTTGAAATTACTCTTCATGATTATGTTTTTTTTGTTTTGCAAAATATGGTCCTTTATGATTCAGATGATAAAATTAAGAAATATACCTATTAAATCATGTGCCAATCATTCGTCAATCAAACTGTAACCAGCAACAGATCCAATAATTATGTGATACAACTAAACAAACAAAGCTGCAACTTTTTCCTGTATTTCCTTACTATCCGGATCCATATCGAAAACGAGGATTGGTTTTAAAAAATGCAGTTCCTTTTCGGCTTTTAATTTTTCCTCGCCGCCACCTGTAATGTTCAGCATTACTAAAGAATCACGGTTTATCGTGCCATTTTTTGCTGCAGCAATCAATGTAGCAGTTGCAATTGCCGATGCACAGTGAATATCATTTCCTTCGGTTTCAAGGAAAAGTTTGGCAGCTTCGAAAGCCTGTTTGTTTGTTGCAAGCAACACATCGCCACCGGCATCTTTCATGGCATCGTATAATCCGCCAAAAATTGGGTAGGGTGGTTTTCGGTTCGAAAGCACTTTTGCATCAATTTCTATAACCTGCCTGCGGGCAAGTTCATCATCGAACGGAAGCATAGCACGTGAGTTTGCTTTCCATGCATCGTGGATTGGGACAAACGGCAAATTTTGTGAAACCATGAGTTTCATTTTTGTATTTCCAAAACGGCCATCTTCAAGCAAACGTAAATTGGCTTCCCAGGCAGCAATTGCGCCTGTTCCACTGCCAATCGCCTGAAAGTAGTATTCCGGAATTTGCCCGATTGTGGTAGTTGCCGAAAGCATTGTTGTACCCATTCCATCGCGGCGGGCTACGTTTTTAGCGCCTCCTTCGGCAATAAACCCGTCAATTCCGGCCACAATATTCGATAAGTGAATGGCATCGAAATAATCGCTACCCGATTTACTTGAAACCAATTTGACACAATCGTTTAATGGGGCATCAAACCACAAAGCGCTTAGATTATCTTCGGGTACACAAAGTAAAAGTGGAATTTTGTTATCAGAACAAACCTGTGCAAAAGCACGTGCAGTGTTTCCCGCCGAAGCAACTACAAGAATTTTATTCATTTCCGGCGTCATCCGTCCACAAACCGAGTAAGCCTCTGTTTCTTTAAACGAACAGGTTTTCATGCTTACTCCCTTTTCGGGCCAGTAACCACTGAAAGTAATCCAAAGGTTGTTCAGTCTCAAAACCTTTGCAAGCCCTTCACTTTTGTAAGTTGCCGGTGCAGACGATCCTTTCAGCATTCGACCAACCGGTAACCAATCGGCAAATTTGTATATGCCAAAAGAGTTGTCGCGTACTTTAAGTTGTTTTTTATCGTAAATAGCCCTTATTAAAGTAGGTTCCGTTTCATCGGGTGCATCAAGTGTCCAGCCTTTATCATCAAAACATTTACCTGTTTTTACCGATTGCAGGTGGTATTTGGTTTTCGAAAAACTACTGTTCATCTGTTCTTTCTGATTTGTGGCAAAAGTAACAAAATGACCATTTAAACCAAAGTTGATTTTTTGCCGGTAACTTCAATCCAAAGCATTAAAAGCAACAGTAAACCAACACAAATTATAGCCCGAACTGAATAAACAGTAGCAAGCATTCCTTTGCTTGATAGCAGCGACAAAACCGGGGCGATGAGCATTCCACACCAAATAAGAAAAGGTTCGCTGTTTTGCCGGGTTTCGAGCAAACGTTTTATAACGGGGAAATAGGCAATAACAAGAATAGTTTGAATCAAAAAATTGGTTATCAAATGGTTTTGGGTAAAAATCCAGAAAACAACAATCATCAAAACCACTAAAAGGCAGCCTTTGTCAAACCGCGTAATTTTTGAACTTTTACCACCAAAAATTGCAATTGCCACCGAAATGGTAACCACATAAAACACATCAACAGTATTCAGAATATTGTCAGTAAAACCAAAGTTATCTTCGGCAAGATAGGTTACAAGGCTCATCCCAACCGCTATTGAAAACATAATCCACATAGCTAGTGCCGGTTGTATTTCTTTTTTTACCAACTGCCAGATATAGCGGATAGTTAGAAAAATCATAATCAGTGTAACTGAAATTATTGAAAAATCTTTAATCAACTTTCAGGTTTTTATTCTATTCTGAAGATTGCATTATTGCGCTCGAAAGATAATTTCATTTTAAATATTATCAACTTAACGGGTTGAATTTTATCTTTACATTGTACAAATTTCCATTTCAAAATGATTGAAGTTATAACTTTAGTTGAAAAAGTGATTTATGGTTTAAAGTAAATGCTGTAAACTAAATTTCAGGTAGAAATGAATTATTCGAAAATTCAGCTAACCAATAAAACAAAAAATAAGATGAACCAACAGAAATCTGGCCTAATTCAATTTGCATTTAACACACTCATTTTTCTACTCTTATTTACAAATTCTCTATTCGCTCAGGTAAAAATTGCTGAAGAAAGCTGGACACTTCCAACTTACCAGGTAGAACCGCCTGACAAAAACCCCATGTTTTTTAAAGGTGAATCATATCAGGGAGCTTCAAAAGTGATTTATCCGTATGCGCTGAACGATATGATTTCAAATGAAAAAACTGAAAAAGAGTGGAAAGCGCTTATTTTGGAAAACGAATACATAAAATTATGTGTAACTCCTGAAATTGGAGGAAAACTGTATTACGCTACCGACAAAACCACAGGCTACAATTTTGTCTATAAAAATAATGTGGTAAAACCTGCCAACATTGGAATGACAGGTGCCTGGGTTTCGGGCGGGATTGAATGGTGTGTTCTCCACCACCACCGCGCATCCACCATGTTACCGGTGGATTACAAGTTGGTTGAGAATTCAGACGGCAGCAAAACCATTTGGATTGGCGAAACCGAACCGCGCCAGCAAATGCGCTGGACAATTGGAATTACAATGTTCCCGGGAAAATCGTATTATCAAACCGAGGTAAAAATCCACAACCCCACACCGCTTACAAACACTTTTTTGTATTGGGCAAATGTTGCTGCCCACACCAACAGCAATTACCAGGTTATTTTTCCGCCCAGTACAACAGTTGCAACTTACCATGCAAAAAACAGTTTTACAAACTGGCCCTTTTCTACAGAAGTTTATAACGGTGAAGATTTTACAAAAGGAGTGGATATTAGCTGGTGGAAAAATTCTGTTCATCAAAACTCTTATTTCGCCTATGATTTACAGGAAGATTTTATGGGAGGTTATGACCATGGCAAAGAAACCGGCACAGTTCATATTGGCGACCACAATATTGTAAAAGGCGCCAAACTCTGGGAATGGGGATCCGGCGTGCATGGGCAGGCAACCGAAGGACGACTGACAGAAAAGGACGGTCCGTATGTTGAAATTATGGTGGGTGCATTTTCCGATAATCAGCCTGATTACAGCTGGATTCGCCCTTATGAAGTAAAATCATTCAAACAATACTGGTATCCGGTAAAAGATATTCAGGGATTTAAAAATGCAAATCTCAATGGCGCTGTCAACCTTGAAAAAAGAGAAGGCAACAAGGTTTTTTTGGGTTATTATTCAACTCAAAAAATTGAAAAAGCAAATATTGTTTTGAAGAAAAATGACCAGGTTAATTTTTAGCAGACAAGTGGCGATTTCTCCTGAAAAATCATTTACTGAAAATATTCAGATTGAAGGTGACTTTGAACTGACCGAACTTTATACAGAAATGACAAATACCGAAAACGATGAATTACTTGTTTCCTACCAACCAGTTCAAATTGAAAAGCCTGAAAAACTTCCCGAAGAAGTAAAAAGACCTGAACCACCGGAAAAAATAGCAACTGTAGAAGAGTTATTCCTAACCGGCAGTCGCATCCTGCAATTTCACAATCCCACATTAAATGCAATGGATTATTTTAACGAAGCACTGAAACGCGACCCAAACGATATCCGCACCAACACAGCTGTTGGAACCGTTCATCTGAAAAACCGGGAATATGAAAAAGCGCGGGGTTATTTTGCCACAGCAATCCATCGGCTGACAAAAGATTATACCCGTCCGGCCAATTGCGAAGCGCTTTATTTGCAAGGATTAACATTAAAGGCACTCGGATTAATTGATGAAGCCACCGACACACTTTACCGCGCAACCTGGGATTATGCCTGGCATTCAGCCGCATATATTGAACTTGCACGAATTTCGGTTGTGAAAGGTGATTTTGAAAAAGCACTTGAACAGGTAAATGAGTCGCTTTCAACAAATACTGTAAACAATTCAGCCATAGCTTTAAAAGCGGGTATTTTGCGAAAACTGGGGCGCGTTGAGGAAGCCAAACAAATTCTAGAACCGCTCATTCTATCCGATCCGCTGGACTTCAGAACACGTTACGAACGTTATCTGCTTGAAAATATTGAAGGTGAAACCGAAGAAAGTGCCGGGTTGCTGGCCGAACTTAATGTAAACATGCGCTATTTTGTTGAAAATTACCGCGAACTGGCGAATGGTTATCTTAACGACGGATTTGTTGCCGAAGCTGAAAACATATTATTGAGTTACCCATACGAAAATCCAATGGTAATGTACTATTTGGGTTATTTCCAGGATTTAAAGGATGATAAAAACGTTGCGAAAAATTATTTTGCAAAAGCTTCTTCCCTCTCAACTGATTATGTTTTTCCTTTCAGAGCTGAAGATGAGAAAGTATTATTGAAAGTGATTGAATACAGTCCGAAAGATGCGATTCCTCAATACTATTTGGGAAATTTGTTGTTCGATAAACAAGCACACCGGGCAATAGAATACTGGGAAAAATCGGTTCAACTTGATCCTTCGCTTGCAATAGCATGGCGTAATTTGGGTTGGGGTTACAATTATGTTCTAAATGACATTCAAAAATCGATTTCAGCTTACGAAAAGGCAATTAAACTGAAAAATGATGAACCCATTTATTACGCAGAACTCGATGTTTTATATGAACGAAATAATTCACCACTAAAAACACGTGCAAAATTGTTTGAATCCGCCAACGAAATTGTAAAAAAACGGGATGATGCATTTGTACGGGAAATTTTGGTTTTGAACCTGACTGGACAAGCTGATAAATCAGTTCAATATCTCGAAGGCAGCAACTTCCATTTTCGCGAAGGGAGTTCGCGGATTAGCGACATGACGGTAGATGCACGACTTTTAAATGGTCTGAAATTCATGAAAAACGGACAATATCAAATGGCATTGGAACAATATCTTGCAGCGATAAACCGCGAAGCAGAAGATGAACAGGCGGGGGCACGCGACCCACAAATCAACTACTTTATCGCCACAGATTATGAAGCGTTGGGCAACAAAGAAATGGCAAAACAATATTTCCAAAAATCAACAGATCAGAATTTAAATGAAACAGGGATCATAAGCTACTATCAGGGTTTGAGTTTTCAAAAACTGGGGCAAAATGATAAAGCCGATAAACTTTTTAAAGCTTTGATTGAGGAAGGGAACAATCGAATGAACAATGAATCGGAAATAGATTTCTTTGCCAAATTCGGCGAAAGAGAGTCGGCAAAAAATCGTATTTCAAATGCAAATTTATTGGTCGGGCTTGGTTTGAAAGGACTTGGCAAAAACAAAGAAGCAAAAGAAAAACTACAAAAAGCAGTTGAATTATCGGTGAGTAATTTGTGGGCGGGGGTTGAATTAAAGGGGTTGTAAATCTGTTTTCACTGTCAAATTCTTTAAATATTTTGTCAGTTGAATGACATAATTAACGTTAATTTTGTCATTACAATGACGAAATTAATATTAAATTTGTCGCTGGAAAATAAAAATCTTTATATCATGGCAGTAATTGCACGAACTTTACAAAAGAGAATTGAAAGCCGTTTACAAGCCGGGAAAGTGATTATTATTGCCGGTGCGCGAAGGACTGGTAAAACGGTTTTGCTGAAAGAAATAATGAAAAACCTCAATGGTCCGCACCTTTATTTGAATGGTGAAGATTACACCACAACCTTAAAACTTCAGAATAAAGGGTTAGACGAGTATAAAAACTTAATTGGCAAAAATAAATACCTGGTCATTGATGAAGCCCAAAAGATTGAAAACATAGGGAAAATCCTGAAATTGATGATTGACGAAATAAATGATTTGCACATTATCATTACAGGCTCATCTGCGTTCGATATTTCAAATAACACAGGCGAACCTTTGACCGGACGAAAATATACCTTTCAACTACACCCTGTTGCACAGTGCGAGTTAATGGTTTACGAAAATCCCATTGAAACTGAATCGTTGCTCGAAAACAGACTGATTTATGGTAGTTATCCCGAAATACTGAATATTGGCGATAATCAGCAAAAAACTGACTACCTGACGGAACTTATTAATTCGTACCTGCTGAAAGATATCCTAACCCTCGATAGCATTAAAAATTCGGCAAAGCTTGTAAATATACTGCGTTTACTGGCTTTTCAGATTGGCAACGAAGTTTCAATAAACGAACTGGCAAAAAATGTTGGACTGAATAAACTCACCGTTGAGCGTTATCTCGATTTGCTTACAAAAGTGTTTGTGATTTATCGCATTGAAGGTTACAGCCGCAATCTGCGCAAAGAAATCTCGAAATCGCCGCGATACTACTTTTGGGACAATGGGATCAGAAATACATTAGTTGCCAATTACAATACACTTTCACTTCGAAATGACGTTGGGCAATTGTGGGAAAACTACGTTATTTCGGAACGAATTAAATTACAGCATTATCAGGCCTGGCCATCAAACAACTACTTCTGGCGCACCTATGATCAGCAGGAAATTGATTGGATTGAAGAACGTGACGGCGGCCTTTTTGCATTCGAAATGAAATACCAGCCCAGAAATATTAAAGCTCCTGGCGCCTGGACAACCAACTATCCCGGAGCTTCGTTCGACATAATTTCAAGGGAAAATTATTTGAAGTTTATTACTGAAAAGGAAAACCCACTTGTGTAAAATCAAATACTCATGAAAAAAACCAACGCCGCCCGTATTCTTGATTCCAAATCAATCAGTTACAACTTGATTGAATATGAAGTTGACGAAAGCGATTTAAGCGCAGCAACACTGGCAAAAAAGATAGGTCAAAACATTGAGCAAATTTTCAAAACACTTGTTTTGCGGGGCGATAAAACCGGTGTTTTTGTTGCAGTAATTCCCGGTAATGCTGAAGTTGATCTAAAAAAAGCTTCCAAAATATCAGGGAATAAAAACTGTTCCATGGTTCTGCAAAAAGAATTACTCCCGTTAACCGGGTATATTCGTGGCGGATGTTCGCCTTTGGGAATGAAAAAGCCTTACCCGGTATATTTTCATGAATCCTGCCAGTTATTCGATTTTATTTTTGTAAGTGCAGGTCAACGTGGGTTACAGATCAAAATCAACCCTATTGATTTGGTTAAGGTAACCAGTGCAATTGTTTGTGATTTAGTGCAGTAAGAGTATTGGGTATCAATAATCACTATTTGACGACTAAAATAATTCAAAAAACTCTTTTTTAATTCCGAAAATGAATATTACCTTTGCCGCCACTACGTGGAAAGATTTGAGATTGATTGCAACCACATGAAAAAAACGCTAAAACAATCGAGTTTTTCAAAATCAATCGAGCATCCCGCAGTTTTATTTTTAATGTTTAACGGCTGAATTCTTTCAGCAAAAAAATTATGGGATTATGAGTTATTTATTTACAAGTGAGTCGGTTTCAGAGGGACATCCTGATAAAGTTGCCGACCAGATTTCAGATGCAATTCTGGATAAAATTTTAGCCTTCGACCCAAATTCGAAGGTAGCCTGCGAAACTTTAGTTACAACCGGCCAGGTTGTTTTGGCCGGCGAGATTAAAACCGAAACCTACATTGATGTGCAGGAAGTAGCGCGCGAAGTTATTAACCGCATCGGTTACACAAAAGCTGAATATCGTTTCGATGGTGATTCGTGCGGTGTGTTTTCTGCCATTCATGAACAAAGCCCTGATATTAATCGTGGCGTTGTGCGTGAAGATCCCATGAACCAGGGAGCCGGTGACCAGGGAATGATGTTTGGTTACGCAAGTCGCGAAACCGACAATTTTATGCCTCTTTCGCTTGAACTTTCACATAAATTATTGCTGGAACTTGCTGCAATCCGCCGCGAAGGAAAAGTGATGACTTATTTGCGCCCGGATTCAAAATCGCAGGTTACCATTGAATACAGTGAGGAAGGAATTCCTGCACGCATTGATACTATTGTAGTTTCCACACAACACGACGATTTTGCAAAACCTGAAAATAACTCACCTGAAGCTCAATTAAAAGCTGACGAAGTGATGCTTGCAAATATTAAGGAGGACGTGATTAAGATATTGATTCCCCGTGTTTTGGAAACTTTACCCGACCGTGTTAAAGCACTTTTCAACGACGATATTATTTACCATGTGAACCCAACAGGCAAGTTTGTGATTGGCGGACCCCATGGAGATACAGGTTTAACAGGCCGCAAAATAATTGTTGACACATATGGTGGTAAAGGTGGCCATGGCGGTGGTGCTTTTTCAGGAAAAGATCCATCAAAAGTTGACCGCTCGGCGGCTTATGCAGCACGCCACATCGCAAAAAATATGGTAGCCGCAGGTGTTGCCGATGAAATTTTGGTTCAGGTTTCGTATGCAATTGGTGTTGCAAAACCAATGAATATTTTTGTGAATACTTACGGAAAATCGAATGTAAAAATTTCGGACAGTAAAATTGCTGAAAAAGTTGACGAGATTTTTGATATGCGTCCAAAAGCGATTGAAGAACGGCTGAAACTGCGTAACCCGATTTATGAAGAAACAGCAGCGTACGGGCACATGGGCCGCGAGCCTCAAACCATAACCAAAACTTTTCAATCTCCATATTTCCCAACTTTTAAAAAGGAAGTTGAACTTTTTACCTGGGAAAAACTGGATTATGTTGATCAGGTAAAAAAAGCTTTCGGAATTTAATCCGGAGGGAATATTAATAATGCACCAGATAGGGCGTTGCAGCAGTGTAACGCTCTTTTTTTGTGCCTGAAATTTGTAACTAAATTTTACCGATACCCGAATAATTAATCAGTCCTAAGTTAAATTAAAAACAAGCGTTATGGAAGAAAATTTAATCACAATCGTTACTCTCCCTTTTTCCAAAGCTCAAATATTGAAAATGAGGTTTGAAGCGGAAAAAATTGAATGTAATCTTGAAGAAATAAATTTAGTGGAAGGTGCTGCAGGTTCGTCAGTCAGGGTTAAAATTCTTGAAAAAGACATTGAACAAGCATTGCCTGTGCTGGAAGATATGCTTGGTGCAAAGCCATTTGTGGAAGAAGTTAAAGCCGAGAAAAATGAGCAGCACATACTTGTCCCGATCGATTTTTCAGTACAAAGTGAAAAAGCATGTAAAATGGCGGTAAACATTGCCGGCAGGTTAAATGCAAAACTGATTCTCATACATTGCTACATCAATCCATTGATCCATTCAATACCATTTAGCGATATATATGCTTACGACTCGTCATTATTGGCAAGAATGGAGTATTCAGAGGAGAATGCCAATAAAGATTTCCAGGAGTTTGTAACAAAAATGGCAAACCAAATCGGAAAAGGAAAATGGAAATCTGTATCACCTGAATTTATTATTAAGTCGGGCTATCCAGAAGATGATATTTTGGCATTTGCGCAAAAACAACATTCGCAGTTAATTGTAATGGGAAGTGCCGGAAAAAATGCACCTTACGGAACACTGGGAAGTATTGCCGCCGATATTATGTACAACGCTACAATGCCGGTGATGATTGTACCTGAAGATACCCCGGAAAATATCCTTGATAATTTTTCAAATGTTTTATATGCCACCAATTTCGATGCAAAGGATTTTATTTCTGTAGATAAACTGATGATGTTGTTGAAACCATTTAATATTAAACTGAAATGTATTCATGTAGGACAAACGGATGGTGATGATTGGTTCATGGCGCGTTTGGACGGCATGAAGGATGTGCTTCAGGAAAAATATAAAGGTTCTGAGTTTGAATGCAATTTAATAACGGGCACGGATATATTGGAATCTATTGAAAAATATATCAAAGAAGCAAAAATCGATATAATTTCATTAACCACTCATAAACGAAATATGATTACACGCTTGTTCAATCCCAGTTTGGCTAAAAGGATGGTGTTTCACACAAAAACTCCGTTGCTGGTTTTTCACGGTTAGTAAGTTCCCCTTTATCTTTCCCGATTTTTGACGTTGTCAGGAGCTACGCACGCTGACAAGTCAGTGATATTAGCCTTGAATTGCTAAATTACCTGTTCCTCATATCGCTTTTCAAAAATGATGCAGTTTGCTGAATAGTGTCAGAAATGGGTCGATATTCAAAATTAAATTGCCGGGTTATTTTACTGCCATCGAACCGATAAACAGAATTTGAGTTTGCTACAGTTTCACGGGTTATCATTGCAGGTTTTCCATTTATAATACTGGCAAGTTTTGCTGACCGCCAAACAAAATTAAGAAGCAAATCGGAGGCAAAATACCTGGGCCGCGGTTTTTCCAAAGCATCTGCAATTTGAAAGAAAACATTTTGGTAGCTTAAATTTTCGGAATTTAACAGAAATCGTTGGTTTTTGGCAAACTCAAAATTTGTTTCGTCCATTAATAAAACCATCGCTTTTACTACATCCCAAACATCTACAAAACCTGTAATTCCTTTTGCATAAAATTTCATCCCATCTAAAATGGTTTTAAACATTTTGGCGCTTCCTGTATCCCAATTGGCTGGGCCAAAAATAATTGACGGGTTGACAATTACTGCATCCAAACCCTCTTCAATTCCACGCCAGATTTCAGCTTCGGAGAAAAATTTACTTTCAGAATAACCCGATATTTTTTTTGAAGGTATCCAGTTTGTTTCTTCTGTAATTAATTCCCCATTTTCCAATCGTCCCAAAGCTGCAATGGAGCTCACGTGGCAAATTTTTTTCACGCCATTTTCAATAGCGGCATTTACAACATTTGCCGTACCATCCACATTGTTTGCAATCATTTTTTTTCGCTCTTTCGGATCGAAGGAAACAGTTGCCGCGCAATGATAAATTTCGGTAACGCCTGATAAAATATTTTCAAGGCTGAAATAGTCTAAAATGTCACCATCCACCCATTCAATAAGATTAAAAAGTTTTTTTGGAGTTTCAGAATAACGGGAAAATGTTTTCAAAACCTGATTCAAATTGCTGGTTTCGCGTTTTAAAGCTTTCACATTTTTACCTGCTGAAGTAAGTTCGTACAACAAATGCGCCCCTACTAATCCTGTTCCGCCTGTTACAAAAATCATTTAAAATATATTTTATACGAATATATCAAATTTACCTCCTCAAGGTTTACAATTGCTTCAAATTGAAATAAGCAATTGAAAATATTATGCCTGTTATAATAATAATTTACAAAAAGGTGATTCCATCAATTGGGAATGGCAATGACTTATTCAATAAAACTGCGCCATTAAACCGAATGATATATTTGCTACTTTTAAACCTTAAATAAATAAGCAAAATAATTATCTCATACGTTATTCAATCAAAACTAAACAAATCATGACTTTAACAACTACCAGTATCCTGCGCATAATTTGCCAGTTTTTTATCGCTTCAATACTTTTTATCAGTTGTTCTGCTGACAATAAAACTGTAAAAATTTATTCCGAAAACGATGCAAAAATTCAGTTTGCAACCGAAGAAATTATTACTGCCCTCAACGAAAAAGGAATTAAGACGCAACGGGTTGAACTGGATAAAGCAGATATTTCAATTGGTGTATTGGCAGACAACAATAATTTAAAAGCCGAAGGATTTACCATTACAAATGGCAAAAAAATAGAGGTTACCGGAGCAGATGAAGCAGGTGCAATGTATGGTGGATTCGAACTTGCCGAACAAATAAAATTATTTGGTATTGATGGCGTTAAGGAAACCACACAAACTCCGTATATGGAAAAAAGGGGGACAAAATTCAATATTCCTCTCGATGTTCGAACACCCAGTTACACCGATCCGTGTGATGCCGCTCAGAAAAATATTGCCGAAATGTGGAATTTTGATTTCTGGAAAGAATACATTGACAACCTGGCGCGATATCGTTACAACTACATATCATTGTGGAATTTGCACCCTTTCCCGTCAATGGTTAAAGTGCCCGGATTCGAAGATGTTGCTTTGGATGATGTTCAGCGATCAACTGTAGAATGGGAAGAGAATTACAATACAAATGGAATAGGATTCGATGATCCGGAAATTTTAGCAAATCCCGAAGTTTTAAAAGTAATGTCAATTGAGGAGAAAATTGTTTTCTGGCAAAAAGTAATGGCTTATGGAAAAAGTCGGAATGTTGATTTTTACGTTGTGACATGGAATATTTTCGTGAATGGAACTAATGGGAAATATGGCATAACAGATAAAATTGATAACCCTGTTACCACAGATTATTTCAGAAAAAGTGTAAAACAGATGTTTGTTACTTATCCCGATTTGGCAGGAATAGGTCTTACTACCGGAGAAAACATGTATGGAAATTCGGTTGAAGCAAAAGAAAATTGGGCATTTGACACCTACGCACGGGGTATTTTAGATGCAGCAGCCGAAATGCCTGGCAGGAAATTTACATTTATCCATCGTCAGCACCAGGCTGGAGCAAAAGATATTGCTGAAAAATTTAAACCTCTGACTGATAACAAAAACATTGAGTTTCTGTTTAGTTTTAAATATGCTCAGGCACATGTTATGAGTGCCGCTTCTCAGCCATTTCATGAAAATTTTGTAAAAGACATTAAAGGAATGAAAACCCTTTGGACACTTAGAAATGATGACAATTACTATTTCCGTTGGGGAGCTCCTGATTTTGTGCGTGAATTCATCAAAAATATCCCTGCCGAAGTATCACGCGGGTTCTATTACGGTTCAGACCAATGGATTTGGGGACGCGAATTTACAATGAAAGAAGCCGAATCACCCCGCCAAATTGAGATTGTTAAACATTGGTACCATTGGATGATGTGGGGACGTTTGGGATATAATCCTGATATTACTGATGAAAGGTTTATTCAAATACTTCAAAACCATTTTCCTGAAACCGATGCCGAAAAACTATTTAATGCCTGGCAGGAAGCATCGATGATATATCCGGTAACCACAGGATTTCATTGGGGTCCACTCGATTTTCAATGGTACATTGAAGGATGTAAAAGCCGTTCAGGTTACGCTCAAAACGAAACTGGGTTTCATGATGTAAACCGTTTTATCAATCTGCCACCGCATCCCAATTCCGGATTTCAATCTATTCCTGATTTTGTAAAAATGGTAAAAACACAAGGAACTACCCAACTTAAAACGCCGGAAGAAGTGGCTCAGCAATTACATGAACATGCTCAAAAAGCCCTTGATTTCGTGAATTCAACAGAACAACCTAAGAATAAAGAGTTGGATTATACATTGAACGATATAAAAACGATGGCATTGCTTGGTGAATATTATGCGTACAAAATTTCAGGTTCAACTCAGCTTGCTTTGTACCGCGAAACAAATGACAAAAACCATCAGGATAAAGCCATTACAGCGTTAAACCAGGCGCTGGAAACCTGGAAAGAATATACGAAAACTGCACTTAAGCAAAACATCAACCCGCTTTGGACAAACCGTGTGGGTTATGTTGATTGGAATAAAATTACAGACTGGGTGGCCGATGATATTGAAATTGCGAAAACAAACAATACAGGAGTTGCAGGAAATTGAACATTAATTTCAGGTAATCAAAACACCTTTTCCAAACGACCTGTTATCTTTGTTTAAACTAAAAAAATCAGAAAAGTGAGTTTAATAAAATCAATTTCAGGAATCCGTGGTACAATTGGCGGAAAAGCAGGTGAAGGTTTAAGTCCGTTGGATGTAGTAAAGTTTACAGCTTCTTATGCGGCTTGGGCAAAAGAAAAATCAGGCAAAGAAAAAATTAAAATCGTAGTTGGACGAGATGCCCGTATTTCGGGGCCAATGGTGAGTTCGATAGTAATTTCAACCTTGGCAGGCATGGGTTGTGATGTTGTAAACATTGGACTTGCAACAACTCCAACTACAGAATTGGCAGTTACGGGGGAAAAAGCCGATGGTGGAATTATTTTAACTGCCAGTCACAATCCAAAACAGTGGAACGCGCTAAAACTGCTTGGTTCAAATGGCGAATTTTTAAATGCAGCAGAAGGTGAAAAAATTCTGAAAATTGCCGAAACCGAAGATTTTGTTTTTGCTGAAGTTGATGATTTGGGTACGGTATCCGAAAAAGATTACCTTGAATATCATGTTCAACATGTTTTAAACCTGAAATTGGTTGACAAAGCTGCCATTGAAAAAGCTGGTTTATCAGTTGCAGTTGATGCCGTAAATTCGGTGGGCGGAATTGCAATGCCTGCGTTACTCACGGCATTGGGAATAAAAAATATTGTAAAAATCAATTGCGAACCAACCGGACATTTTGCCCATACGCCCGAGCCACTGCCCGAAAATCTTGTTGAAACTTCAGAAATAGTAAAAAAGAGTGCAGTTGATGTTTGCTTTGTTGTTGATCCTGATGTTGACCGTCTTGTGATTATTAACGAAGATGGCACAATGTTTAACGAGGAGTACACACTTGTTGCAGTTGCAGATTATATCTTGGGGCAAACTCCTGGAAACACAGTTTCCAATATGTCGTCAAGCCGTGCTTTGCGTGATATTACTGAAAAACATGGATGTGTATACAATTCATCGGCGGTGGGTGAAGTAAACGTAGTTGCCAAAATGAAAGAAACCAACGCTGTGATTGGTGGTGAAGGAAATGGTGGCGTTATTTATCCGGCAAGTCACAGCGGAAGGGATTCGCTTGTTGGTGCAGCTTTGTTTTTATCGCACCTCTCAAAAAGCGGAATGAAATGTTCTGAATTGCGAAAAACTTATCCTGATTACTTTATTTCGAAAAACAAGATTGAATTAACGCCTGAAATTAATGTAGATGCAATTCTTGCAAAAATGAAGGAAAAATATTCAAGCGAACAGGTTACTGATATTGACGGTGTGAAAATTGATTTTGCCGATTCCTGGGTACACCTCCGTAAATCGAATACCGAACCGATAATCCGTATTTATGCCGAAGCAAATTCAATTGAAAAGGCTGATGAACTTGCTGATTCGATTAAAGAAGTAATTCAGTTGCTTGCCACTTAAGTTCCTTGAATTAGAAATGCTACTTTATTCGATTATTGTTTAAAGAGCATTTAATTCCCACTTTTTTAAGTTGCTGATCTTTTTATTTTTCTTCTGAAAAAGAAATAACCGACAGCAAAAATCAGCAATATTCCGGGCAGCAGAAACGGCCAAAAATTGGGTTTTCCATTCAAGTCGATTGGAGAGGTATCGCCCATGATTACAAGGCCTGCCCAATATTTTGGGGCAAGCATTCTTCCGTTTGTTTTTTGCAGATACCTTAGTTTTGCTTTTCTCAAGGCTTCATCTTTTTCAAGCCCTTTTTTAAGGTTTTTGTAAAAATCCTCTAACAATATTGCGCTTGCCTGCTCGTCAACTTTCCATAAACCTGTGAGCATACTTTCGCTGCCGGCATAGTTAAAGGCGTGGGCGAGCGAAATCATCCCCTCCCCTTCCTGAAAACCGGGTTTGCCGGTTTCACATGCCGAAAGTGTGGTTAAGTTGGAGGTAAGGTTACAATTGTAAATTTCATCAACAAAAAGTGAATTGTCCTCATCGGAAGTGTTTTTTGCAAATATCAAACGCGAAAATTCGGGCCTGTCATTGTTCGATTCGGCATGTGTGCCAATGTGAATAATTTTATGGTTTCCGGCATAGGTTTTAAAAGTATTCTCAGTTGATTGATCGTTCAAAAATGCATTACCGCCAAATTGTTGTTTTATTTTTTTTGCCAGGGAAAACGAAAAAGGTTGGGGCAATAAATACAAATAGCTCCGGTCCATTTCAATTGTATCTTTCCGTGATGAACCATATACCGCTTTAAGTTCATCGAAAAAACCCGGGGCAAATGCTACAAAATCATTTTCAATGTGTTCGGATTTATTGCTTCTGCCAAGCAACAACATGCTATATTGGTAAGAAATTGTGCATTCGGCCAGCAAACTCTTGTTTGCAAGTTCTTTGTAAGAAGTTATTTTTTGGGGTGTAAGGATTTCAAAATTCAGATTGAACAAAATACCATCGGGGATAATGATTATTTTTTTGTACTGAATATTACCTGAAACAGGCTGCCACAATTGCTTGTGCAAACCGAATAAAATGGATGAAGTTTGCTGAACACTTAAACCCTGTTCCGCCAATAATGAAATGCGCTCATCCAACGAATCGGTTTCAAGCGGGAAAATATCCTTTGCCTTTGTGTCGGCAACCAAAGCAAAAAGTTTTTTGTCGATAAACAAATACCTGACAACAGTTGTATTTTCTGGGATGGTTTGCTGGACATTGTCAAAATTTTTGAAAATTGTGGCGTAGCGTAAATTGAAGTAATCGGGGTATTCGATCTTGAGTTTTTCGAGGAACAAGGTCCATGCTTCAATCGCATTTAAATATCCTTCCATTTTTTCATCTTGCGCACCATCGCCGTTTAGTGCCGATGATATGGCTGTTTTCAATTCCTTTTCCTTGTTTTGAATTTTAACCGGGACATTGGCAAAATGCAACGAATCATTTTTATCGAGCCGCGAACGAATGCGGTTGTAAATGCCCGATTCGTGCAAGCCCATCACGCGGTCCAGGTATTTTTTGTCGCCGGTTAATTTGTAAAGTTCGTAGCTTATTTTTTTTGCAAATTCCAATAAGCCGGAGTGTTCGGCCATTACCAATTCAATATCTTCAACATTGGTAAGCATTGATTTTCGGCGTTCCAGAACAGTTAATGCACCATTTAAATCATCATAAAGCGGTGTGAGCCGTTCAACATTTTTTTTGTTGAGCAGTTTGTATTGGGCTTTTGATTTCGCCAAAATTGCTTGTGGTTTTTTCAGTTCCATGCGTATTGAATCCAACATGTTGTTTCCCGAATCCATAACCTTGGCAAGCGATTTCAGCCCCTTTTCGCCATAAGACAATGCTTTGCGGTAATCACCCGCCAAATAATACACCTCCGAAAGATTTAATAATTGTTGAAAAGCAGGAAGTGTTTGCGGGCCTTGCGTTTTCAGTATATAATTATACCCTTTTTGTGCTTTTGCTATGGCAGTTTTCGCATCATTTTGTTCAGCATAAAAAAGGGCCGCATTGCTCAAAAAACCGAGGTAAATGATATCGTATTCGCCTTGCAAGGATTCTTCATATAAACTGTCGGCCTTTTCGTAGAAATATTTTGCCAGAACAACTTGTTTTTTATCATCATAAAGCATCGCCAAAGTGTGGCAGGCATCGGCTTCCCAAAATGAATAACTGGTTCCTGTTGTCCTCAGTTGTTTCAAACCTGAATCGAGAAACGAAATTGCTTTTTCGTAATCGCGGGTTGCATAAAAAAGCTGCCCCAGCAGAATTTTCGAAATAAAAATACCCGGGTCGTCTTGAGTTAATTTTTTTTGTTTTTGCTGGTATGAGAATTCCAATAGTTCCCGCGTTTTTTGCAAGTCGCCAAAATCTTTGTACATGCCTGCCAGGTTGTCGATTGCCTCGAACTGGAAAGAAATTGCCGCGTTTTTTTTATTGATTGGCGCATCGGAATTTTGAAAGTGCCGGAGATTGTCTATCGCCTTTTTCATTGCTGAAATTGCTTTTGTTGATTGCCCTTGCATTTGATAAAGCCCCGCAATATTATTAAGGATTATAGCAGGACGGTAGAATTGATTAAGTGGATTTTTTGGTGTTTTTTCAAGGGTTTCGAGTGCGAGTGTGTAAAAGTGAACTGCACTGTCGGTTTTCGAAGCATACCACATGGCACTGCCCAATCCGTTGTATGTTGCATAAAGGATTTCGTAATTGGGGATGCTGTCGCGCAAGTTTTGTATCAATGCCTTCCGCGAGTGTGCTTGTGCCTGTTCAAAATTGCCCATCCGTTGGGAATACGCTGCAAGGTTGTTTTCAATGATTCCAACGTCTGCACCGGTTATAGAAGGAACCAGAAGCGCGTATTTGAGAGCTTGTTTGTTTTGAAGATAGCCCAGTTCGTTTAGCCCAATCGAGCCATAAAACTCTCCGCTTTCAATGTAGCTTTGCCGCAAAGTGGCGGGTTTTGGGGATAGTTTTTTTATTTTTTCGATGAAGAGACTAAGCTCTGTTTCAGAACTTTGCCTGCCCGATTTTGCATAGTTTATCCTGCCAAGAAAATAAATACAGTTAACAAGTGAATCAAATTGTTCGGAAGTGATATAATACTCTATTGATGATTGCAAAAGTGAATCGGCCTTGTCAACCTGGCCTTTGGCAAGCGCCCCATTTATTTCAGCAATGTTTTTGTTTTGGCTCTGAACTGAAAAAATATTCAACAACAAAAAGCACAAAATTGCAAAAAGCCGGATGAAATGTTTTGGCATGTTATTTTAATATTATTCACAATTTTTAAACTACCTCAACAGAGCTACAATTCTGTGAGCCTGTTATTGCCGTCAGCATAGCTGATGGAGAAATTAAAGTGCTTTCTGTGTAGGCCACGTTTTAGCCACTATTTCTCAATCTCCTTCAGAAGTTCTGCTTTATTTTCATGCTCAGCCTTTTCAATAAAACTGAGCGCCTCCATTTTTTTGTTCAATTTTAGCAGAGCTAAACCTGTGTACCAAAACGCATCGTTAATGAAAGCCGAGTTTTCATTTTTTATCACTTTTTTGAAATGAGCGATGGCAAATTCTTCCTTTCCTTCGATTAAATAGGCCGAAGCAATAAAATAATTCAGCGTATCGTTTTCTGGTTTCGATTCCAGCAAGTTTTCCCAAGTTTTTAAGGCTGCGCCGTAATCGCCAACTTTGTAATCTACCATCGCGCGGTCGAACAAATAATTATCGCTTGTGCCCATTTCGCTGATCAATCCCTGTTCGGGATTGAAATAAGCAGCAAACAGTTTTTCCTGTTTTGTATTGTTATTTAAAAAAAACAATGAACCCATAGCAACGATAAGCACAACCGAGGCGGCTATTAACCAATTTTTTTTTGCAAAGGATTTTGAGGGCATATGAATCCTGTTTTTTTTTATTGAGAGCAAACCGAAGTGGAATTCATCCAATTTTTTTTCCAACACAGCCTCTTGTATGCCGATCGACAACAACTTTACCGTTTCCAATTTATGTTGTAATGCAAAATCGGTACTCAGTTTTTTTTCGAAATCCACTGTTTCTTCATCTGTCATTTGCTGAAAAATGAATCGTTCTATGGTTTCCAATTCTTGTTGCGATATGTCAAAATCTCTTTTCAACGGTTTTGTATTTTTATTAAATCTCGAAGTCGTTGCAAGCAGCGGTACTTGTTGTTTCGGGCGGTTGCATTGGTCCAGGCAAAACGTTTTGCAATTTTTTTCATCGAATGTTTTTTGTAATAAAACCGCGTGAGCACCTCTTTGCAATTTTCGCCAAGTTTTTCAAAGTGCCTTTTTACGTCGTTAATAAAACTGTTGTCTTCATTTTCTTCATCTGTGCCTTCTTCCGGCAGTTTATGCCTCAAATCATCTATAGGTATGTTTTTCCGAAAAGGGATGGAACGCAAATGATCTATCCATTTATTCCGTGCAACCTGATATAAATAAGCAGTTAGCGCGTTTTCGTTTTCAGGATAAAATTTATCCAATTGTATATTTCTCCACATTGCAATAAAAGCTTCCTGATAAATGTCTTTAGCCTGTTCTGTGCTACCATTATTTTTTAAAACATACTTTTCAATTGAATGATAATTGTTATCGTATAAATGCTTTAGCGTAGCCTCGTCATTTGCCTTTATGGCGTTTATTCGTGCCGATACTTTTGTCTCCTCCTTAAAAGCTTTTTGTTGCATAGCGGCAAAATACAACAAAAACTGAATAAACACTGTTCTCTTAAACTTAATTTACATAAGAAATTTTTATTGAGTTAATACCATATTAAGTGTGCCCTACGCTTGAATCATCATAGTAATCATTTACCCTGGTGGGTTCCGCTTTGAATATTTCGCCAAGCGGAACAACTTTTTCAACCTTTTGCCCAAGGGTGGTTTCATTATAAATGTTGTTAAAGAGCAAACCAGTTTGTGTGATCTCAAAAGTCCCAGTTTCGCCATCGGCTTCGGCATCGTCCAGGCGCTTTGTAAACGGGGAATTGGCAGAACTGTATTCAACAGTGTTGCAGCCGGTATTGATGTGGTGGCATTGATTCCCGTCGTAAATGGTTACCGACTGCATTACCGCATCTGGCTTGTTGGAAATCATGGTAAGTTTGGTTCCATCGGGGAAAATAAATGAGCGCTTTTCCCCTTCCCAATCCTTAATGTGTTTCCCGTTCAGGTTTTCGTGTTGCTCGCCCCAAAATTGTATGGTAAAATTCGCGTAATCCTTATGAGATATGGTAATAGTGAATTTGTCGATTACAACTTTACCGCCACCGCTGGTAACATAAGTAATTTTGCTGTCGCTTGCCGATTGGCTTAGCCCGCCGGTAGTTGCAACTGCATCACAAGTCCCAAAAACCGGCAACTCATCGGCGGGTTCTTCTTCGTCTTCATTCTTACATGAGGAGTTTAGTGCAAACAGGAATATTGCAAAAAACACAATCTTCATAAAATGCAAAAACCAAGTGTTTTTAAAATTCTCCTTCATCTTCCTTCTCATTTAAAATTATTTTTTCTGAAAATTCCTTCGCCCCAACAAAATCATGCGGTTTATTGTATATCGGAATTTCTCGAAAAATGTCATCAACATAAATTTGTAAAAAATGTATGATGACATTTTACAATTCCAACCGACATAGTAATAGACATGAAACTCTTTAATTAATTGCAACTTTTAAAATGGATGAAACATGAAATCAAAATTTTTACTTCTAACAACAGCTTTATTTGTTTTAATCAGCTTTTCAAAAGCCCAGACACCAGAATATGTAATGGATAAAGTAAATTCTCATGCAGTTTCAAACGGGAAATTATTTTTAGCGGCAGGAACAATAAAAACCAACACTCAAGGATTGTGGATTTCTGACGGAACCACGGAAGGTACAAAACGGATAAAGGAACTCAATTTAGCTGGAAGCCCATACCTTACTGAGTTTAATGGCAAATCCTATTTCGTTGCAGAGAGTGATGATTACTATGCTGAGCTTTGGGCTACCGATGGGACGGCGGCAGGAACAACCTTAGTAAAAAACCTAAAACCAGCGAAAACAACTCATATAATGCTGATGACCGTATTAAATAACAAAATGTATTTCAGGGGCTACGATGCCGCGCATGGACAAGAATTATGGGTAAGCGATGGTACGGACGGTGGGACAAAATTATTGAAAGACATTTACCCAGGGGTTGAAAATGGTGTGTACAATACGTACGAAAAGGTGTACAACAACAAAATGTACTTTATCGCAAGAGGCGAACAATCGAATGAAGAAATGTGGGTAACCGATGGTACAGAAACAGGAACAAAATTGTTTAAAGATTTTAATCCCGAAGGCAGTAGTTCACCATACACACACAACGTCTTCAATGGAAAATTATATTTTACCACACGCATTTATAAGGATAATCACCAAGAAGTGAAATTTTGGGTAAGCGATGGTACCGATGCAGGTACCCATGTTGCCCTTGGAGGGAAATTTAGTGGGGGTAAAATTATAGAAATTGACGGGAAGGGGTTTTTTCTGGACAATGGAGGAACCGAGGTGCTAAAGCTTTGGTCAACCGATGGTACGGAGGCGGGCACAACTATGCTTGAAGATAGTGTGGGATGGAATATTACTGTTTTCAACGGGGAGCTTTATTATGGTAAAATTGTAAGCAAAAATGCAATATCCTATAATTATGCCCTCTACAAAACAAAGGGAAAACCCGGAGGCGGAAGTTTGGTAAAATTGATATCCGGAGGCAATAGTACCGACAGTCCAAGGAATTTTGAGAAAGCCAATGGCAAATTGTATTTTTTGTGCAATTATGATAATAGCGGGGCAAATTATTTGAACAACGACCTTTGGGAAACCGATGGCACCGCCGCAAACACAAAGCTTATATCATATAGCCCGGGCAAGTTGGTTGACGTGAACCGACTAACAGGATTAACAGCCTACAACAATGCGTTGTATTTTACTGATCTTGCGAGCCAGCTTTATCGCATTGGCAGCCCCAACACTGCTGTTGCCGAAATCGCCAACAGCAATTTTGAAATGAAACTCTATCCTAACCCAACGACAACACAATTGACCATAAAAACCGATGGGAAATTGATCGGTGCCAACTTTTCTGTTATCAATATAACCGGGCAAACGGTGCTTTCAGGAAAAATAAGCAGCAACAATACTTTGCTTGAAGT
>CAWDAW010000013.1:0-135943 GCA_963800345.1 uncultured Prolixibacteraceae bacterium
TGATTCATAATCACGAGGTCGCGAGTTCAAGTCTCGCTCTCGCTACTGAAAATAAAGGGTTTCAGAACGAAAAGGTTTCTGAAACTCTTTTTGCTTACAACAATTTGGTTTACACTTCACGCGCGCTGAAAAATACTTTTCAGAATAAAAGGTGGCAGCTTAGCACGTCGATGCGTCCTCGTTTTTTGGTTAAACGTCCTGAGCAATTGGGGCTTAAAATATGGAAATTGCTCCCGTCTAAAGCTGCTTTCTATAGTTTAGTTATATATAATCATGGACGAACAATGGTGCCGTCATTTTTACGCACCTGTGTCCAGTTGTTCATCTGAATATCAGGAAGTGGATATTTGGCTGCCAGTTCCTCGTTTATATCTACTCCCAGGCCAGGCGCTTCATTTACATACATAAATCCATTTTCAATGTAAGGTGCTCCCGGGAAAATTTCTCTAAGTTTATCTGAAAATATTACCCTTTCCTGGATACCAAAATTCCAAACAGCCAGGTCAATGTGAGCGTTGGCAGCATGCCCAACCGGCGAAACATCACCCGGGCCATGCCAGGCCGTACGAATATTGAATGCTTCGCCTAATCGTGCCACTTTCATGGCCGGAGATATACCACCTATTTGGGAAATATGTATCCGAATAAAATCAAACCACTGATTTTTCATAGGGTCAATCCATTCATGTGGACTGTTAAACAATTCACCCATGGCAATTGGCACAGAAGTATTTTCCCGAAGCATTTTAAAATACCGGTTGTTTTCGGGAGAAAATGGATCTTCTATAAAAAACGGACGAAACTGTTCCAATTCCTTGATAAGATTTATGGCTTCAATGGGTTGTAAACGCTCGTGCATATCATGCAATAATTCTATTCGTTCACCGCACTGCTCCCGTGTTTTATTAAATATATCAATAGTGCCTTTTCTGTAGGTAAATGCATCCATGTAATTGTCACGCTCCAGTCCAAAACCTGCTTGCTTAAAATCCGGACTTTCCATAAGGGCAGTGGATCCATAACCTCCCAGTTGTATGCGGACATGCCTGAATCCCTCTTCCATATATTTTGTTACATCATCGGCTACTGCTTCAGGAGAATTTCCACTGGCATGGGCATAACAATCAACTGCAAAGCGACATTTGCCTCCCAGCAGTTGATACACAGGCATGTTGGCACGTTTCCCCTTTATATCCCAAAGTGCCTGATCCAAACCACTCAATGCATTATTCAAAACAGGTCCGTTTCGCCAGTACGAACTTTGGTAAGTCGATTGCCAGAGGTCTTCAATATTGTCAACCTCTTTTCCTACACAGAAGTCATTTAGTGATTTGTCAATTGCGGTAACAACAGCATGTGCTCTTTGTCTGAAAGTGGCACATCCAATTCCATACAAACCCGGTTCGCTGGTTTCTACTTTTACAACAATTAATTCAATTCCTTCAGGGCAGGTTGCAATTGCTTTAACTTTCGTAATTTTTAAAGGTGGCAGTCCGGTAAATGTGTTTCTGCTCTCCTGTGACCTTATTGGTTTTGTAATTCCCATTCCGGCAGCAGCAGCTGCCATTCCTAAACTTTTAATTGCATCACGTCGGTTGATTTCTGTGTTCATAATTTGATAAGTTTATAAGAAAATTCTGCATTATGTACTTGTATGTATGTATCAAGCCCAAAAAACTCAACCTGATCGTTAAGTGTGGTTTTTTGATTTAGATGTTTAACTAAATATACGTTTATAGTTTTCCACAATCAATCCGGCATAAGGTTTAGCGTAATTTATCAATGTTTGTTTATCCGATTCCGAAAGCTTTTTTAATTCCTTCAGCACTTTTATATTATCTTCCAATTCACTAATAGATTTGCAACCGCTGCACAAGGATGATACAGGAAGAGAATACACATACTGATGCAGATTGGCATATGTTAATTCTGTTTTACCAACAACATCGGGTATATCTTCAGTTTTTATTTCCTTGGGAGTTGTATCAATCCTATCTCCCATCATGCTGCCGCCGGCCATTGTTTTCATAGCTATTATCCCATATTCTTTTTCCAGCAGCACCGGAAGAACGTGTTTCTCAAATGATTCAAATGAAGGATCACAAACATTTAACGGCATTTGGCAGGTGTCTAATTCAATCCCCAATTCATCCAGTTTTTTTAGAAAATGCAAATGAGTTTTGGGATTTTGGTGACCGGTAAAACCAATGTATCTTGCCTTTCCTTGTTGCTTTGCCTCAAGAAAAACATCAAGAACACCCGCTTTCAACCTGTAATCAACGTCTTCGGGCGTTGTAAAAGTATGGATTTGCCAAAGATCGACATAATCGGTATTTAGAGCTTTTAATGATTCTTCCAGTTGTTTTTTTACACCCTCCCCGGTATTGGCAGGAGCTTTCGTCATCAGAAAAACCTGATCGCGGTATTTTGGAGTTAAAAATTTTCCAATATATTCTTCTGAACGGCCATCGTTATATCTCCTGGCATTATCAAAAAAACGAACTCCCAATTCCATCGCGCGTTCAATCATTTTTTCAGCCTCTTTTGGATTCTCAGTCAAGCCCAGGTGGTATCCACCAAGACAAAATGAAGTTACTTTCTCCCCATTTCGAATTAGTTGACGTTTTGGAAGAATGTCTCCCCATTTATCAGTATCGGGCACTGCTGAAGCCCAATCAGCGACTAAACTTAATGCCGCGATTGTAGCCGTTTTTTTGATAAATTTCCTGCGATTTTCCATAATGCTTATTTTAAAGTGTTCTAAACTTAGTCGGATTTCATATTGGTTTTATAAGTTACAATAATTTATGGGAAATGTTACACAACGGAAAATTTTGCTGCCGGTTATTAATTTCATTTTGGACTTAGTTGTGTTTTAAAATGCCAGGATGAATACATCCAATCAAAAATCAAATCTAATTTTTTGTGAAAAGGATGTTTCACACTTTTCTGGCCACCGCTCAATTCAGAAAGTTTACCATTGGAATTGTGTGTGAATCTGGCCAAATGGTGAAGATTTTGTAACATTTAATGTGGAAGTGTATTCAAAGAGGTCATTTTTTTTGTGGAAACACGAACTTCGGTTAATTTAATATTATCAAATTCAGATAAATTTTTTTGTCATTTGTTACAGCCACATCTTTTTTGTTTTTATCAGAAAAACAAAAAATTTTAAAGTTTTGCTATTATTATATGGGGGGTATTTTTAGTAAAAGATATATAATCTTAAAAAGGATGCTGAAAAAAAGGGGGACTAAATAGATATAATATTATTCAAATGATTGAAAAATTATAAAATAGTTTCATTTTTGTAATGCAATGTCTTAGTATTATAGAAATATGACAGAAAATATTTGGAAGTGTTAGCATATTGGTTATTTTTGCCACACAATTATTCAATAAGATTTAAAAGATTATAAATATAAATTATGTGTGGAATTGTTTGTGTTTTCGATTTAAAGACAAGTGCGCAGGATTTGAGGCCTAAAGTTTTGAAAATGTCCAAGAAAATCAGGCATCGCGGACCCGACTGGTCGGGGATTTATTGTGGTGATAAAGCTGTAATGGCTCACGAAAGGCTTTCAATTGTTGACCCAGAATCAGGTGGGCAACCTTTGTACAGTAAAGATGGTAAACTCGTTTTGGCAGTAAATGGAGAGATTTACAACCATCGTGAAATTCGAAATCAATATGCAGGAAAATATGATTTCCTGACAGGTTCGGATTGTGAGGTTATTTTAGCGCTTTACCGCGACAAAAAGGAAAAATTTCTTGATGACATGAACGGTATTTTCGGTTTTGCGCTGTACGATGAAGAAGAGGATGCTTTTTTAGTTGCCCGCGATCACATTGGAATAATTCCGCTTTATCACGGTTGGGATGAATTTGGCAATTACTATGTTGCATCGGAATTAAAGGCATTGGAAGGCAATTGTAAAAAAATAGAAGAATTTCCACCTGCTCATTATTTTTATAGTAAGGATGGTGAAATGAAAAGATGGCATAACCGTGAATGGACAGAATATGAAAATGTTAAGAACAATCCTGCGAATATTGATGATTTGACAGAAGCACTGGAAGCTGCGGTTCATCGTCAGTTAATGTCAGATGTTCCATACGGAGTTTTATTATCCGGAGGTTTGGATTCAACAATAACTTCGGCGCTTGCAAAGAAATTTGCAGGAAAAAGGGTGGAGGACAATGATCAGAAAGAAGCCTGGTGGCCTCAGTTGCATTCTTTTGCAATAGGGTTGGAAGGTTCGCCGGATCTTGCTGCGGCCCGCAAAGCTGCTGTTGAAATTGGTACCATCCATCATGAAATTCACTATACAATTCAGGAAGGCCTGGATGCAATACGTGATGTAATTTACCATATCGAAACCTATGATGTTACTACCATCCGGGCATCAACACCAATGTATTTGCTGGCTAGATTTATCAAATCCATGGGCATAAAAATGGTCCTTTCGGGGGAAGGTGCCGATGAAATTTTTGGGGGTTATCTTTATTTCCACAAAGCACCAAATGCCGAAGAATTTCATAAAGAAAGTGTAAGAAAAGTGGGAAGACTAAATTTATACGATTGTTTGCGGGCCAACAAAACTCTTGCCGCATGGGGAGTCGAGGGACGTGTGCCATTTCTTGACAAGGAATTTATGGATGTAGCCATGCGTTTTAACCCGGAAGAAAAAATGGCTAAAAATGGAAGGATGGAAAAATGGCCGCTTCGGAAAGCTTTTGAAAATCAAATTCCTGAAAGCATTGCCTGGAGACAAAAAGAACAGTTTTCGGATGGAGTAGGATATGGCTGGATTGATACTTTGAAAAAAGTTGCAAGCGAAATTGTTTCCGATGAAATGATGAAAAATGCAAAATACCGCTTTCCAATTAATCCGCCCATGAGCAAAGAGGAATATCATTACCGCACCATTTTCAGCGAACACTTTCCCTCTGATCAGGCGGCAATGTGTGTGCCTTCAGTTCCATCAATTGCCTGCAGCACAGCAGAAGCACTTGCCTGGGATGCGTCGTTTCAAAATAATACAGATCCATCAGGCAGGGCAGTGAAAAATGTTCATTTACAAGGTTATTGAGTAAGAATAGAACCTGAATATTTCAGTATAACAATAAAAAAACCGTTCTCTTAAGTGAAAGAACGGTTTTTTTATTGCTGAGAACATCAACCTCGTCTGGAATAGTTGAATGATTTGGTATGAACCGATTTATTATTTCTGTTTGCAAAAAACTCTTTCTTTCTTTTTAGTTTTTCCTTTTCTACTTCAGCCTTTTCATTTTTTGTCATGGGCTTTTCCGTTTGAGGGAAAGGGTTTTTTGTAACAATATCAATTTTTTGGTTAATGAGTTTTTCGATGTCTTTAACATACCCTATTTCTTCAGGTTCGCAAATCGAAATTGAAATGCCTTCTTCGCCCGCGCGTCCTGCCCTTCCGATTCGATGTACATAAGTTTCCGAAATATTAGGTATATCATAATTGATAACATATTTTAGTTTGTCGATATCAATACCACGGGCTGCAATGTCGGTTGCTACCAACACACGGATTTCCCCATCTTTAAATTGCTGCAGCACTTTTTGACGCTGATTCTGACCTTTGTCGCCATGAATGGCCGCGGCTTTTATTTTGTGATGCGTTAAATTCCGGGTGATTTTGTCGGCACCATGTTTGGTTTTCGAAAACAACAAAACCTGCGAAATCTGCTGGTCATTCAAAATATGCTCCAGCAAATCTTTTTTATTCGATTTGTTGGTGTAATATAAATATTGTTGAACGGTTTCTGCGGTTGTAGCGCTTGGTGTTGCTTCAATTTTTACGGGATTTTGCAGTATTTTTCTCGATAGTTCAACAATATTCCCCGGCATTGTTGCTGAAAAAAACAATGATTGACGTTTATAAGGAAGCTTTGCAATTATTTTTCTGATATCGTGGATAAAACCCATGTCGAGCATTCGGTCGGCTTCATCCAATACAAAATATTCAATATCATTCAACCTCACATAACCCTGATCCATTAAATCGAGTAGCCGTCCGGGCGTTGCCACCAAAACATCAACACCATGCCGTAATGCATTGGTTTGTGAAGCCTGTTTAACGCCTCCAAAGATTACTGTATTTCGAATTCCTGTAAATTTCCCATAGGTTGAAAAGCTTTCCCCAATTTGAATGGCAAGTTCGCGGGTTGGGGTAATTACAAGTGTTTTTATATTGCGAGAACTGTTGTGTTCCAGACGTTTGTTATACAAGTGTTGTAAAATTGGAATTGCAAAAGCTGCAGTTTTTCCGGTGCCGGTTTGGGCGCTTCCCAATACATCTTTTCTGTTAAGTACAACAGGAATTGCTTTTTCCTGAATCAATGTTGGCTCTGTATATTTTTGTTCTTTCAGCGCCTTAAGTATGGGTTCAATTATATTTAAATCTTCAAATCGCATGTTTTAATTTTGTTTTTCCAGTAAAATATTCGATTGGATATTTCGCAGGGAGATTCTTAAAAGTGTGCAAATGTATGTTTTTATATCAAACAACAAGGTTTTGGAAGTTTTGTTGAAGACAGATTTCACATATGTGCCCGCATTAGTAACGTTTGAAATAACTTGTTAAGTTGTCATAATCTGGGCATAACAATCTTTTACAAAAATGAAAACAACTGATCGATAAACTGTGTAAAGAGTTGTGGTTTAAGAAGTATCGGGAAAATAAAACCAAAAATTGCACCCAAAATGTGGGCGTCATGGGCAACATTATCTGTGCTTTTCTTGCTCATTTGGTAAGAATAGAAAAGATAGCCAACTCCAAACAAAATACCCGGGATTTTAACTATTCCGAATAAGTAAAGTGGCTCCCACGGATTTAAAAATATAAAGGCAAAAAGCAAAGCCGATACCGCGCCCGACGCACCTACAGCATTGTAATAATAGTTATTCTGATGTTTGATTAAACTCCACAGATTGGAAGCAAGGATTCCTCCGAAGTAAAGCAACATAAAATATACTGTTGCCCTGTTTCCAAAATAATAACCGAAATACTGCTCAATACCCTTACCAAAAAAATACAGAACAAACATGTTTACAAGTAAATGCGACCAGTTTGCATGTATAAAAGCATGTGAAATCAGTCTGTAATACTGCTTTTGATGAACAACTTTAGCTGCATTAAACTGTAACTTGTCCATTAAATCATGATTTTGAAAAGCCATGAACGAAACAAGAGCAGTAACACCTATTATTATATATGTAATCATTTAATGTAGTATTTTAAAAATCATTTCCTTTTGCAAATCACCGGTACTAACTGCACCTGAAGTATCGAATCCTTTGCTTTTCATATCATATTCGCGCAGGATGCCAATTATTTCGTAAAGTTTTGTAGGAGTGAATTTTTTAGCAGCAGTAATAACATTTTTGGCTGCAAACGGATGCATTCCCAATTGTGCGGCTACGTTTCCTTCTGATTTGTCTTTTAAAAAATGGTATGCAAACATATTTGAAAAGAAACCAAAAAGCGTAGGAATTGTTCGTTGAATAGGATTAGTATTCGGGTTTGCCCCAAAATACTGAATTATTTGATTTGCTTTAAAAATATTTTTCTCACCAAGTGCATTCTGCAATTCAAATAAATTGTACTCCTTACTTAACCCGATATTTTTTTCGATATGATCAGGTGTGATTTTATTTGTGTTTTTAACTGCAATTATAAGTTTGTTGAGTTCATTGGCTACTTTTCCTAAATCTGCTCCCAGGTATGAAGTTAAAAGTTGTGCAGCCTGAGGTGTGATTGTAAAATCACGCGCATTAAGATAACTGTCAATCCAGTTCGGAAGTTTCCATTCCTTTATTTTATCAGAAGTAAAAACTACACCGTTCTTTTTTATGACTTTTGCTAATTTGGTTCTCGAATCAAGATTTTTATATTTATAGTTCAACACCAAAACCGTTGATACAAGTGGTTTTTCAGCATAAGATGAAAGAACTTCAATTTTTGCAAGACTTTGTGCTTCTTTTACAATAATTACCTGTTTCTGCGCCATCATCGGAAAGCGAAGACAACTTTCTGCAATCGTAATTGCATTCGAATCTTTTCCGTAAAAAACAGTTTGGTTAAATCCTTTTTCGGCATCTGTTAAAACATTCTTTTCGATATAATTTGAAATTTCATCAATATAATATGGTTCTTCACCCTGTAGCAAATAAATGGGGTGGATAATCTTCTTTTTAAGGTTTTGAATAATTGAGTCGAAATCCATTTTAAAATCTTAGGTGTTTTACCGAAAGTCCGTTGTTTTTAATTTCCAAAAGTGCTTTTATTCCTGTGTCAATATGCAAGTCAACAAATTCAGTCGAAACTTTTATATCGCTTGCTGCAGTTTTTACCCCGCTTGAAATCATTGGTTGATCCGATACAAGCAGCAATGCTCCCGTGGGTATGCGGTTAGCAAAACCAACAGTAAACAAGGTTGCAGTTTCCATATCAATTGCAATGGCGCGGGTTTTGGTGAGATATTTTTTAAACCTTGTGTCGAATTCCCAAACCCGGCGATTTGTTGTGAAAACAACTCCTGTCCAGTAATCCTGTTCTGAATTTCTCAAAATATGTGAAACAGCACGTTGCAGATTAAAAGCCGGAAGAGCAGGTATTTCAGGTGGCATGTAATCGCTGGAAGTTCCTTCATTGCGTATGGCAGCAATCGGAAGTATTAAATCACCCAGTTTGTTTTTCTTTTTCAAACCACCACATTTTCCCAAAAAAAGTACAGCTTTAGGTTTTAGAGCTTCAAGCAAATCCATTATTGTTGCAGCATTTGGGCTTCCCATTCCAAAATTTATCATTGTAATTCCATCGGCAGTTGCACTTGGCATATTTTTCTCGATACCATCCACAGGCACGTCAAATTTATGAGCAAATTTATCAACATAACTCTGAAAATTGGTCAGTAAAATATACATGCCGAAATCCTCCAGACTTTTACCTGTGTATCGGGGAAGCCAATTCTCAATTATCTCCTTTTTTGTCTTCATGAAACCATTTTTTACCTTTGAACAAAAGTAACAACCTTTTGATTTGGTGAGGCTGCAAATGTACATTTTTACATTTCTTCAGCCAAAACAGGTTGAAGTCAAATTAATGTTATGGAGATGATAAAATTGAATCTGCCGGAATATGCTTTCAGAACAAAAATTGAGGCCGAAAAGTCTTTGATTTTTGATGTGATCAGGAAAAAATTTGTGGTTTTAACTCCGGAAGAATGGGTTCGCCAGAATTTTATCCGGTATTTAAAAACAGAAAAAAAATACCCTGAATCGCTGATGGCGGTTGAAAAACAAATTATGGTCAATAGAAATCAACGGCGTTTTGATTTGCTGATTTATTTAAGAAACGGACAGCCTCATTTAATCGCTGAATTTAAAGCTCCAAATGTGAAAATCACACAGGAAACTTTTGATCAGGTTGTCCGCTACAACATGTCGCTGCGTGTTGAAAGGGTTGTGGTTTCAAATGGTTTACAGCATTTCGCCTGCGAAATTGATTATATCAAAAACAGCTATTCTTACCTTCCTGAAATACCTGAATTTTGTGAACGGTGCAGGGTTGATGGGCAAGGTTTTAGTTGAAACTCTAAACCAGCATTTTCTGCAGGAATATTTCGTCCTCCCAACCAGCGGAAGTTTTAAGCCAGTTTTTTTTTAAGCCTGATTTTGTAAAACCTTCTTTTTCAAATAAATGGATGCTCGCTTCATTTTTTGCGGAAATGTTTGCAAATAACTGTTTTATTCCGAGCACTTCAGCGGAATAACCAAAAATGGCGTTCAACGCATCAGATGCGTAACCGTGGTTTCTGTTTTCAACTTTGTGGATTAAAATACCGATACCAGCACGCATGTGGTAAGGGTCGAAATCAAATAAATCAACCGCGCCAACTGCTTCACCGGTTTTGTTTTGAATAACCAGGCGCAATTGTTTGGTTTCGTAAATATCTTTTGCCGATTCTTTTAAATATTCAGCAAGAATGTATTTTGAAAATGGTGCCCGCGTGTTACTCACTTCCCAGATTTCCATGTTGTTTTCCCAGTTGTAAAGCAAGTCAATATCTTCCGGCTCAATTGGGCGGAGTGATATTTTTCCGTATGTGAGGTGGTTTTTCATATTCGTTATTAATAATGAAATCTGCATTGAGCTATGATTAATTTTTCATCTTCAATTTTATAAACCAATCTGTGCTCATTATCAATTCTTCTTGACCAAAAACCTTTCAAATTATCTTTTAAAGGCTCTGGTTTTCCGATTCCGTCAAAAGGCGTTCGTTCACAACTTTTTATGAGTTCGTTCACTTTGTTTAGCATCTTTTTATCGGTTTTCTGCCAATACAAATAATCGTCCCAGGCAGAATCTACCCAAACCTTTTTCATTTAAGGTTCAATTAAATCATGTTCCTGAACATTACCAGCCTCAATATTTCTTATAGAATCTAACAGCCTGCTTCGATTCTTCTCCGAACTTAATAAATATTCAGTTTCCTTTTGAGAATTGTATTCCTCCAATGACATTAAAACTACGCTTTTTCCGCCCGAACGATGGACGATCAGGGTTTCATGGTCTTCGCAAACCATGTCGAGATTTGCTTTTAGCTGGCTCCTTAATTCCGAATAATTTACTGTTTTCATCTCATTATAATTGTTTGTTTTATAGGTATTCGATGTAACTCCTATTATAATCATTCTCCAGTGTGTGAAAATTTTTATAATGGTCGTTTCATTTTCCTTTTAATTCAATAAAGTACAAATATACGTACTTTTTAATATGAATGTTGTTGGATTAATAGATTATACCCGGTATTTTATTTCCAAATTTAAAATCAAAACAGCAAGCCACACAATCTAAATAATTTATTTTAGTTTTGTGAACTTGTTAAATAATTTTACAAAGATTAAAAATTTGAAATCATGAAAAAACTGATTTTGTTATTATTTATATCCGTTGGTTTTTGGAGTTGTCAGTCAAAATATCCGGGTGTTCCGGAATCATACCATGTACTTTTAGATTCAGCCTTTGTAAAAGCCGGGGACAATGAAGTGGAAATTCAGAAAGCTTTAACTGAGACGCCTAAAGAACAAAAAGAAGGAATGGCATTTATAATCAGTTACATGCCGAAACGTGATTTAACTTCTTTAAGCGCAGCATTTTTGCTCGAAAATTCGGAATATGCTTATAAAGCACGCGAAAAATATGCCTGGTGCGCGGCACTTCCTGATTCGATTTTCTTTAACGAAGTTTTGCCTTATGCCAACATTTCGGAAACCCGCGACCCCTGGAGAAAGGATTTCTATGAACGTTTTTCGAAATATGTAGACGATAAGGACAATATCATTGATGCGATTTTTGCAATTGCACGCCCAATTAATAAAGAGGTTAGTGTTGAATACAATACAAAACGCTCTAAAGTTGATTCAAGTCCAAAAGAAGCGATGGCCGAAAACATGGCAACCTGCACCGGTTTATCAATTATTTTAACCGATGCGTTCCGTTCGGTTGGAATTCCGTCAAGACTGGCGGGAACCGCAATGTGGACCAACTTTAAAGGAAACCATACCTGGAGCGAAGTTTGGGTTGACAACCAATGGCAGTTTATTGAATATTATCCTGATACACTCAATAAGTCATGGTTTTTGGCCGATGCCGGAAAAGCCGACCCAAACAACATGTTGCACTGGATTTACGCCACTTCTTACAAACCCACAGGCTTGCCCTATTATGCCGGTGTTAGTTCGAATGACTTGCTTGATGTGGTTGATTTAAACACTTTGCCTGAACCAATGAAAAGCCGTTTTGAAAGAATGAAATCACGTTCAGCCGATCGTAAAAAAGAAGAACCGTATATCTGGGGAGTAAATGTTACAAAGAGATATATAGATTTATACCAGGAATCATTAAAAAACAACAAATTGAATGACGATGAATTGATTGCGGATTTTGTTGTTTTTAAAGATGCAGACACGTCAAAAAGTGAATCGAGAATAGATTGCAGGGTTGACATTTATGAAGGAGATAATGTAATTGATTTTGGATATTCTCCCAGAAAAACGGATGATATGAATCTTTTCCTGAAGATAAAACTAAAAAAAGATAATATTTACAAAGCAGTAGTTTCCAACCCGGCCGAAAAGGTAAACCAGACTTTTGATATTAAAACCGGTAATGATTCAAGTGAAGAATTCAAATTGGTTTTAAATTAAAATATAGTAAATGCCATGCGAAACCTGATTCTAATTTTTGTTCTTATTTTAACTTCTTCAGTTGTATTTTCCCAAACAACAAATATTATAACTCATAATAAACTGCTGATTAACACTGATCCTTCAAGTGGAGTAAAGAGTTTCAAAGCGTGGGGTGTTTTTCCTGAAAAAACAAAAGATGTCCGCAGGATAACCATGAAAGTTACGCTTGCATATCCGGCAGACAGGCCTATTGCGCATTGGGATTATATGGATCGCATAAAAATCCTCAGAAAAGGTGGAGTAAAAGGTAAAACTATCAACTATGAAATTGGCAGGATGCTAACGCCTTACGGGAGCAATTTTAAAGAAGACTGGAGTTACACCTGGCAAATTGATGTAACCGATTTTGAATCTTTTTTGCGCGATAGTGTAGAAATCGAATATCTCCATTCAGGTTATGAATCACCTGATTTGGGCTGGGATTTAACAATTGATTTCGATTTTCTTTATGGTCCGCCTGTTGCCAGATTTATTTCTGTTGAAAAAATGTGGGACGGAAATTTTCAATATGGAAACCCTGAAAATGACATTGAAAAAAGTCTGGCACCTATAAAAATTAAAACAGCAAAAGGAGCCTCTTTTGGTCGGTTCAGGATTCAGCATACAGGGCATGGAATGGATCGAACCGAGTGGTTGCAGTGAATTTTGCAGTCGCTGGCGTGAATTTATTGTTGATGGTAATGTAATAGACCATCGAAACATGTGGAAAGATTGTGGCGAAAATCCACTTTATCCTCAAGGTGGAACATGGATTTTTGACCGCGCCTACTGGTGTCCCGGCGATTTGCAGGTTCCAGATGTTATTGATTTTAAGCTAACAAAATCAAAACATACACTGGATCTTGACATGGAACCTTTTACGGCAAAAAATATTGATCAGCCAAAAGAACAAATTACCTCCTACTTTTTCCAGTTTGCCGATCCGAATAACAGCAATGATGTTGCTATTGAAGAGATTATTGCGCCAAACAAAGCAGATAATTATAACCGTTATAATCCAACAGGTTTTAATCCGCGCATAAAAATCAGAAACCTTGGAAACGAAAACCTAAGGACACTACAGATTTACTATACTACAGTTGGGTTCAAACAAAAATCTTTTAAGTGGAAAGGAGATCTTGGTTTTTATCAGGCGGCAATTATTACACTTCCCGGTTTAATTGATGCAAAAACAGGAATAAACACATTTTCTGTTATTCTGGCTGAACCGAATGGTGTTGAAGACGAGTGGGATGGAGACAACAACATGGAATCGGAATTTAATGATATCCCAACTTTGCCATCAAAAATTGTTGTTGATTTTCTAACCAATAACAAGCCAAAAGAGAATTCACTTTTTATTGTAAACAGCACAAATGACACGGTTTATATGAAAACCCCGGAAGATTTGGAGCCCGCAACGAAGTATTCTGATACGCTCGATTTAGTGGAAGGAAATTATTTTTTAATGTTAACCGATTCGGTTGGTGATGGGCTTGAATTTTGGTTTCAACCAAAAGCCGGATACGGGAGATTGCAATTAAAAGATGTAAAGGGAAATCTTATTCATTTATTTGAAAGTGACTGCGGGAATGGCCAGTTTTTTGCCTTTCGTGCAGACAATGAAGCTGTTGTGGATACCACAATAGAACGACTGTCAGTAAATATATTTCCGAGAATGGTTACCGACTATCTTTCGGTTTATACTACAACCAATAAAAATTCAACGCTGAAAATAAGAATAACCATGGACGGAGAATACATTGAACAACACGAGTACACCAACATTAAAGAATCGGTAACCGGAATGGATGTTGGACACCTGAAGGAAGGGCGTTATGTAATGGAAATCTACATTGATGGCGAACACAAAATGAACCGGCGATTTAATAAGTTATAATTTCCCGTTTTGATGGATTTCAGCCTTAATTTGATAATTTTGATTGTTCATATTATCAACTAAATCCAGTAAAATGAAAAATTCTATCTTGTTTTTTCTGATTCTTGCTTTTCCTGTTTTTACAATTGCCCAATCCAGTAAAGTTTTCGATAACCTTTCCACGAAAAGTGAAATACTTAAAATGGAAAGAAAATACGCCATTTACCTTCCTCCCGGATATGAAACTTCGGAACGCAGTTACCCGGTTTTATATTTATTGCACGGTGCTGGTGATGACCAAACCGGCTGGGTGCAATTTGGCGAAGTACAGCGTATTACCGACAAAGCAATTGCTGATGGAAGCGCAACTGCAATGATAATTGTAATGCCCGATGCAAATACAGGTCAGCGCGGCTATTTCAATAGTATCAAAGGAGATTGGCGATACGAGGATTTTTTCTTTCAGGAGTTCATGCCGTATATCGAAAAAACCTACCGAATCAGGGCAGAAAAACGATATCGCGCTGTTGCCGGTCTTTCGATGGGTGGAGGCGGAACATTTGTTTATGCCTTACGCCATCCTGAACTTTTCTCGTCAGCCTGTCCGTTAAGTGCATCGTGCGGGCCGCTGAATATGGAAGAAATGGAAAGATATAAATCGCGTCCCGGAATGCAGGATGCAACTTCAGAACAGCTTGAAACTTACTTTAAAAACCACAGCGTTCCCGAAATGATGAAAAACATGCCGGATGATCAGAAAAAAGCGGTTCGCTGGTTTATAGATTGTGGCGACGACGATTTTCTGTATGAAGGAAATGCACTTGTTCATATTGAAATGCGCAAGAAGGAAATTCCTCATGAATACCGGGTTCGCAACGGTGCGCACAACTGGACTTACTGGCGCGAATCTTTACCAGTTGTTTTGGGATTTATCTCAGATGCTTTTCATCAGTATTGATTTTAAAGACCTTCTTTTCCTTTCCCGTTTAATTTAGATTCTAAAAAGATTTTAAATGAAGAATACTTTAATAGTTCTCCAAATTTTGTGTCTTTCGTTTTTGTCACAGGCTCAGGATCGCTCGAAATGGTTTGAGTTTTACCTGCCGTGGGATGATTCTTCCAAAACAGTAACGGACATGTCGGCTTATCTGGATGCCCCTGCCGGGAAATATGGTTTTCTGAAAACCACCCCTGACGGCCATTTCAGGTTTGAAGACAGCAATGAAAATATACGATTTCGTAGGCGTGGTAAATGTTGCGATTGCCAATTTCCCAACAAAAGAACAAGCCAAAATACTGGCAGCCCGTATGGCAAAATTTGGAATTAACCTGGTTCGGATCCATTTAATGGATGTTGAAGGTTCATCGGGCCTGTTTCTAAATTCGGCGCAAAATACATTGCAAATAAGTCCTGATAGATTGGATAAAATGGACTATTTTATTTACTGCCTGAAAGAACGCGGAATTTATTTCAATTTTTGCATACAATCGGGGCGGATATTTAAAAAAGGCGACGGAATTGATTCTCCGGTTTTAAATGATCAAAGCAAGTATGTCACCCTTTTCAACAAGAAATTAATCGACTTGCAAAAAGATTTTGCCAACAAAACAATCAATCATGTAAATCCTTATACAGGGTTAACTTATGCCGGTGACCCCGCAATGGCAACACTTGAACTGACTAATGAAAATTCGCTGTACAATGGCTGGTTTGGTTGGCAAGCTAATAATCTTTTTGCAGACCAGACAGGGGGAATCGGACCTTTTTATGCTGCACAACTTGACTCACTTTTTAATGATTTTCTTTTAAAAAAATATAAGACCGATGAAAATTTGGAACAGGCATGGGAAGGCACAAACGGTGAAATCACAAGCGAACTGGTAAAAAACGGTTCTTTCGAACAAAACCTGCAAAGTTGGAGTTCATTGGTGACTGGAGGAGCGTCCGGAACAATTTCTGCCGATCAGGAAAATTGGAAAGATGGCGTAAAATCGATGAAAGCGGTTGTGAAATCAGTTGGAACTCAAAATTGGAACGTACAGTTAAAAACCAACGATTTTAAGGTTGAAAAAGGGAAAAGTTATAAAATCGCATTTTATGCAAAAGCCGATGTTGAAAAAGAGTTGTTGCTTGAAGTGATGGAAAACCAAACCTGGAAATGGATTATGGGGCCAACCTATAAAACCACACTAAACTGGAAATATTACGAAGTTTATTTCAACAGTCCATTTGATTCCAACAACCTTTTGGTAGCTTTTGAGTGGGGTTTGCAAACCGGCACTTTCTGGCTCGATTCGGTGAGTGTGACGCCCACAAATGGTACAGGTCTGGAAGAGGGGGAATCTCTTTTAACGGGAAATGTGCAGCGTACAAAACATACTCAAATTGGAAAATATTCAGCTCAACGGGTTGGCGACAATGCTGAGTTTTATTTCGAAATTGAAAAAAAATATACGCATGAATTATCAACTTACCTTAAAAACGAACTCAATGTAAAGTGTCCGGTAACATTTACCAATAATTATTTCGGTTTGGCATCCGTTTATTCACAGTCGCAGGCGGATTATATTGATTTTCACCAATATTGGAATCATCCAAATTTTCCGAATGGTTGGTCTGAGATAAATTTTACATTGAACAACAAATCCATTTTGCTTGACCCTGAAGGCTCAACGATCAATAAAATGCAACTAACAAGGGTAAAAAACATGCCTCATGTTTTAAGTGAATACAACCACCCATATCCGTATATTTTTCAAACTGAAATGCCCTCATTGTTATATGCCTATGGTTCGTTTTTCGATTTGGATGGTATTATGTACCACGCCTATTACGATTATATGAATCGTTACAGCCAGCGATATCAGGACATGTTTTTCGATATTGCCATGCAACCGGTAATAATGACTCAGCAATTGCTGTCGTTGCCCTACCGGATGAAAACCCTGCAAAAGGCAAAAACTTATGTGGAAGGGAATTACAAAACAAGTGACGTTTTTAATAACACAAAAATTTATCAGGGCAACGAGGAAATAAATGTGGAAAATGCAAAAATGGGGACCTCGTTGTTGCAACACGGGTTTGAGCATGCAAGCTTTACTTCCGACAGCACTTTTATTTCAGGAACACTGACAAATCCGGGAAAGGTAATTACTTCGGAAACCGATGAATTAAAATGGGACGGTAATCAGGGGGTTTTCACTGTAAACAGCCCTTACTGGCAGGGTGCAACCGGATATTTGGGTGAAAAAGACATTGAATTGACTGATATTTCAATTTCAAATGTTACCACAACCGATAATCTAAATTTTGCTGCTATTCATCTGATTTCATTGGATTCGTTGCCTATCCCGCTTTCAAAACGCATGATTTTGTTGACAAGTGCACGCCTCGAAAATCTGGGTTTAAAATGGAATTCGACACAAACTTCGCTTGTTTCAGCAGGAGGAACAAAAGCAATTTGTGAACCGGTTGCCGCAACTGTTCAATTTAAACAGGCCAGCACCGATTCTTTTATGGTTTATAAATTGAACGAAAGAGGAAGTCGCACCGATTCCCTTTTAATTGAACAAACTATGGGGGCAACAAAATTCCAACTCAACAAAAACACGCTTTGGTATGAGATATCAAATCACAAATTGGCATCAAAATCTGTTGGAAACAAACCTGATTTGAATAAAAGAAATGGTTCCCTGAAGCTAATTCCAAACCCGGCAAAAGACTTTTCACTATTAAAATTCACTTTTCCCAGTCAGCGAAAAGCACAATTTGTATTGTTCAACACACATGGGCAATTAATTCAAACCGAAACAGTATTTTTTACGCCAAATACTTTTTCTGAAAAACAAATACTTACAGCACAACTTGAAAACGGTCTTTATTTTTGCGGTTTTCAGTTGGAAAATGGGGAAAGATTTTTGGAAAAACTTGTAATCTACCGTTAAATCATTTTTTTGTATTTTTAAGGACAAAACAAAATCAGAATGAAAATCAAGGCTATTTTATTTTTTGTCTTCCTTATTTTTTTGAGTTTCTTCCCGCCAGTTTCCAAAGCACAGGAATCTGTTGAGAATATTGCATTCCAAGCGAAAGACAAAGAAATACTTCAAAACGTTTTTGAAACTTTTAAAGATGAGAAAAACACTCCGGTTTCGGATTTGATGGTAAAAGTGGGTGCTTTTTTTAAAGAAACACCATACAAAGCAGCGACACTGGAAATCAATCCGGATGGAGAAAAATTAGTCATCAATTTGCGTGAAATGGATTGCACAACTTTTGCTGAAAATGTTTTGGCTATTTCGCGAACCATTAAAAGCGGAAATCCAACATTCGAAAAGTTTGCAACTGAATTACAAAATATTCGCTACCGTGATGGCAAAATCGATGGTTATGCTTCGCGAAATCATTATTTCAGCGATTGGATTTTTGAAAATGACAGGGCAAAAACTGTCAGATCCGTTTCAAAGAAGATCGCCGGAACGATTTATCCGAAAACCCTTAATTTTATGAGCACTCATCCTGAAAGCTACGCACAATTGAAAGGCGACCCGGAAATAGTTAAGTTAATTGCTGACAAAGAAAAAGAAATTTCAGCACGTGAAACTTATTTTATTCCTGAGGAAAAAATTGGTGAAATAGAATCTAAATTAAAAGATGGCGACATTGTTGGAATTACCAGCAGGGTTGATGGTTTGGATATTTCGCACGTTGGAATTTTGGTTCGAAAAACCGGCAGGATTCATTTGATGAATGCATCTTCAGTCGCTAATAAAGTGATAGTTTCAGACGAAACACTGGAAGAATATTTATTAAACAGCAAATCAGTAACAGGAATTATGGTTGCAAGACCACTCTGAGGAGGTTCAAAGTTTTGGGTTTAAAGTTCAAAGTTTAAACCCGAAATTTTGAACGCTTTACTGGGAATGTAAAATCAATTTGAAATGAAGAAACAACAAACCACTTTTATCGCAATCACCATATTTGCAGCACTTTTGAGCGGTTGTCAACAAAAAAAAGAGATTAAACCTGAAAGGCCGAATATAGTTTACCTGCTGGCGGACGATATGGGAATGGGCGATTTAACTTGCTACAACCCGGATTCAAAAATTCCAACTCCCGCCATGGATGCACTTGCCATGGATGGTATGATGTTTACCGATGCACACACAAATTCAGCAGTTTGTTCGCCCACCCGCTACGGAATTTTAACCGGAACGTATGCTTTTCGTACACGCATGAAATCGGGCGTTTTGTGGGGAAGTTCCCCATTGCTGATAAAGGAAGGTGAACCAACTGTGGCATCATTGCTTAAAGAAAATGGATACAACACTGCCTGCATTGGCAAGTGGCATTTGGGCTTGGGTTGGCAAACGCTTGAACCGGGAGTTGAACTCACCGACAAATGGGAAGCTGATATTTCCAAAATTGATTTTTCAAAACCGATACTTTCAGGACCCAATTCGCTTGGATTTGATTTCTTTTTTGGTATTGCGAGTTCGTTGGATATGCCTCCTTATGCATATATTGAAAATCAATTTGCAAAGGGAATACCAACAGAAACAACAAGGGAAGGCGGTAGAGAAGGTGCGACTGTACCGGGTTTCAAAGCAAAAAATGTTATGCCCGACCTCACACAAAAAGCGGTTGAATTCATTCAAAATCAAACTTCGGAAAAACCATTCTTTTTATACTTTCCGTGGGCTGCACCGCACACTCCGGTTGTTCCAAATGATGAATTTATTGGAAAAAGCAAAGCGGGAATTTATGGCGATTTTGTTGTTGAGTGTGATGCAACCGTTCAGCGGATTGTCGCAGCATTAAAAGAAAAAGGGATGTATGAAAATACAATAATTATCCTCACATCAGATAATGGAAGTTCGCCCCATGGCTTTCCCATCGAGAAGGAAATTGAATTTAATCATAACACAAGTAATAGTTTCAAAGGCCGAAAATCACACTCCTATGATGGCGGACACAGAGTTTCATTTATTGTTACCTGGCCGGAGCGCATAAAACCCGGCTCTACCTCAGATGAAGTAATATGTTCAACAGATTTGTATGCAACTGTTGCAGATTTGCTGGGCCATAATCTGACCGACCACGAAGCTCAGGACAGTTATAGCCTTTTGCCCGTATTAAAAGGAGTAGTTTATGAAAAACCTTTACGGGAAGCAACAATCCACCATTCGTTAAATGGCGATTTTTCAATCAGAAAAGGCAACTGGAAATATATTGATGCCAATGGACATGGTGGTTTTGCGCAAATCAAAGAAACAGTGCCTGAAGATTCAGTTCAGCTTTACAACATTGCTATCGATCCTTCAGAAACTACAAATGTTTATCTGGATAATCCTGATAAAGTAAATGAATTGAAAATGATGCTTGAAAAATATAAAATGCAAGGGTACAGCAGACCAAAATAAATTCTTAAAAAACTGCCTTATAAACCAGAAAAAAATTGTTTTATCCCATGAAAAATTTATTCATGACTGAAATTATAAGTATAGTTTTGCGTTATTGTTGTTAACAAAATAAAGCGTGGTTATTAAACATTTTATTTTCAAAGATGTTTTTGAAAAAATTAATAATGGTCTTTAATTTAAATTATTCAATATCAAATTCTATGAAAAAAGGTTTTCAAAAATTAATTTATGCAATTGTAATTATTGCAGGAGTTGCATTGACAGCAAATGCGCAGGAAGTTGGGGTTCGTTTTGGAGGGACTAACGGTGCAGGAGGTGCTGCAATTGATGGAATTTTCGGAGTTGGTGAATTTGCTCGAATTCATGCTGACGTTGGTTTTTACAAAGGCGGTGTTGGCATAGATGCACTTTGGGATTTCCTTAACGAACCACTTGGTAACGAAGCATTTTATTGGTACCTGGGAGTTGGTCCGTCAACATATATTGGTGATGATTTTCAATTTGGCGCGAGCGGTGAAATTGGTCTTGAGTATCATTTTATGGGTGCACCAATTGCTTTGGGTATCGACTGGAGACCTACCCTTTGGATTACTGATACCCGTTTTGGGGCAGATTCTTTTGGATTGAATGTGCGATATGTTTTTGGAAAATAATTCTTTTAAATATTAATGTTAAAAAGCGCTTAAAAGGCGCTTTTTTTCTTTACAAAAAAAAACGATTATTTCAAATTTGCCCACCATTCTGAAAACACCTGGGCAGTGTCCTTTAAATTTACTATTTCACCAATAATGGGTGTAATCAATGGTTGATTTACCGATTTATTTTTTTCTGTTATTGTTTTTAACGGAGCATCCCAACTGTGGTTTGCCAAAGCAAACTTCGATGAATGGACAGGAAACAGCCTTTTTGCTTTTAAATCCTTTGCTGCCTTCAGAACTTCTTCGGGCATCAGGTGAATATATTTCCAACTTGTATTGTATTGCCCGTTTTCCAATATGACAAGGTCAAAACCACCAAATTTATTTCCGATTTCAGCAAAATGTTCGTCATAACCACCATCGCCGCCAATAAAAATTCGGGTTGAAGGAGTTTGCAGAACTAATGACACCCAAAGGGTTTGATTTGGTTTTGTACTCCTTCCGGAGAAATGACGGGCAGGAGTTATATCTAGTGAAAATCCACCTCCCAAATCAACGTGGTCGTACCAATCTTTTTCAATAATTATTGTTGGTTCATATCCCCAACTTTCCAAATGTGCACCGGTTCCCAGTCCGGTTACAACTTTTCCGATTTTTGGCTTTAAATCTTTTATCGTTTTGTAATCCAAATGATCCCAGTGATCGTGCGTAATTATCAGATAATCAACTTCAGGAAGATCGTCCGGAGTATAAATATCAGAGCCTTTAAACGATTTTATCATAAATGAAAAGGGAGAAGCGTTTCCACAAAAAACTGGATCAACCAGAAATCGTTTTCCATCGATTTGTATAAAATAGGATGAGTGGCCAAACCAAACAAGAATATCTTTGTCGCGATCCAAATTCAATAAATTAGTTTTTACTGATGGAATTACATCAACAGGCCGCCGATTTTTCGCTGTAAGCATATCTTTCATAATCTTTAGAAATCCACCTTTTGCAGTAATTTGAGGTGTATGATTTAAATTAGAAAAGGAACCGTCTTTATAGTTTGGCGATTTTTCAATTTTTGTCAATCGTTCCCCGGTGGGCAATTTCCCAAATTTAGGGTGGCTCAAAAAAACAAAAACCACACCCGCAAGAATGGCAACAATTGTAAACAGTATAATCATCGTTCGTTTTAATTTCATTTTTTTATGCTGAACTTTTACACCTAGTTTTGGCAAGATCAACAGTACAATCAAACATACATTTATTAGAAATGTTTCCTGCAAAGATCACAATTGAGGAAATAATAATATTGAGAGACAGAATTGTATCAATCCAAAATTCCCAGCGAATCGCCTGTGTGTGAATCTTTGGATTTAAAATAGCGGCGCAACAACACTTTTTTCAAATCGCGGACAATCACCTGGTGGGCAACAATTTCAACATGATTATAATGTGGAAGTTCACGTTCTGCACGTGCAATTTCACGCTCGGTAATATCTACCTGGTAAAGTACCGAAAGGAGTAAATCATAATTGCGTTCGAGCAAAATCGAAATTTGGTCGATTAACTGCTTATGTAATTCATTGTATGCCTGGGTTGTATCGCCCGAAAAAGTGATTTCGACTCCAAACATGCCAAAATCCTTCATAATTTGTTCTGCAGTTTCTTTTACAATGTCAGTTTGATTCAAAAAGTTGGAAACATTATTGTTACTTACTTGTGGAAGTTCCATTCTGAATTTTTTCTCAAAACTATTGTAAATTTAGTTGAAGTCAAATTTTTACTGAGATTTATTCACAATTGCATTAATTGCTAATTTTGAACCATGAAAATTTCAGACAGAACAAATACTTTAGAAAACATGTTTGAAACAATTGACTCTACTTAATTGTAGCGTTTTATTCCTAAATTCACCACACTAAATCTTAAATCTTAAAAATCATGAAAAATCTTTTCCTACTAAGTGTTTTGGTTGGTTTTACAATGAATTCTTCTGCTCAGAAAGCGCCGGTTCCAAATGAGTTTAGCAATCCAACAATCTTTGTTGGTTCAGTTGTGACCGACCTTGCTAAATCAGTAGATTTTTACACAAACATTATTGGAATGACAAAAACCAGTGAGTTCTCAGTAGATGGGCAAAAAGCCAAAGAATTGGGTTTGACTGATGGCCGCGCAATAGACGTAACTGTTTTGAAACTCGAAGACAGTCCGCAAGCCAACGAATGGAAACTAATGAGTTTTGGCACGAAACCGGGTCACAAAAAACCAAATTATTTGCACGATGATACAGGAATGCAATACATTACGATTTTAGTGAACCACCTGGAGCCAATTATGCAACGCATTGAAAAAAACAACATTAAAATTCTCAGCGGAAAACCATCGGATTTAGGCGAGGGCCGGTTGTTTATTCTTGTTCAGGATCCGGACGGGACGTTTATTGAGTTGATAGGGGCTATGTAAAATGTATGAATCACTGCAGGATTGTGTAATTCCTAAATAATCTTTTGTTGTAATTTCCGAATTCCAATTTAAATATCAAATAATATAAATTCTGTAAAAACCAATTAATAAGGTTCTTACAGAATTTACATATTTATATAACATTAACCCTGCTTTCATATAACACTAATTTTTAGTAATTTCGAACAAATTTAGAATCTGTTCTAATTTTAATACAAAAGTAGAAATGAAAAAGGAACTCAAGGAGAAGGTTGCATACAGAAAACTGACTGCAAAAGAGGAGATATTCAACAGCATTACCCATGGAATTGGCGTTTTATTAAGTATTGCTGCACTTGTAATTCTTATAGTTTCGGCGGTTGGTAAAGGAAATACATGGCATGTTATAAGTTTTTCTATTTACGGTAGCACCTTGGTGTTATTGTATTTAGCTTCAACACTATATCACAGTTTTACCAAAGAAAAAGTAAAAAACCTGTTTGCCCGATTTGACCATGCTGCCATATTTTTGTTGATTGCCGGAACTTACACACCTTTTTTGTTAACAGCACTCCGTGGTACTTTTGGCTGGGTTTTATTTGGAATTATATGGGGAGTTGCTGCTGTTGGGGTAGTCATCCGGTCGATTTATCTAACCCGTTTCCGGAAATTGATGGTTGCCATGTATCTTATCATGGGCTGGATGTTTGTGGTTGCTGTTGGTCCAATGATAAAGAATTTGCCACTAACAAGCATCATTTTCCTTTTTCTTGGTGGTTTTTTTTATTCGGTTGGTGTTATTTTTTATTTAAAACGAAACCTGAAATATGGCCACGGAATCTGGCATTTGTTTGTACTTGCCGGAAGTATCATGCACTTTTTCGCAGTAATTTATAGTTTGGGGTAGAAGAGTGTTGGAAGAATTTTAATTGTTATCGGATTAAAATATTTTTCTGGAAATGATAACAAGAAACTTTCAACCAGTAAAATAAACAACAATGAAAACTTCTTTGAGATTGAAGTTATAAACCTCCCCGACTTTGTCTTTTACATCTTCACCGACCTTTTAACTCCCAAATTCTAAATCCCGCAGCTCAATCAACCTTTATACTTGTTTTTCCTGCCAATTCAATCTCCTTCTCATTCCAAATGAATTTTCCTTTTAAACTGTCCGGAAGAATAATTTCGCCTTCAATTCCTTTATTTCCCATGCGTGTAAGTTTAAAAGAAATTTCTCCGGCAGGATGCGGCATTTTTCCTTCAATTTCTGTCAAGCCGCCAGGATGCGGGGCAATTTTAACTGTTTTAAAACCGGGAGATGCAGGTTCAATTCCCGCAACAGTTGCCAGAAAATCGTAATTGGGGCTGGCACTCCAGGCATGGCAATCGGATCGGGTTGGATCGGGTTTTTCAGCAAAGGTTGTTAAACCCAAGTCAAGCATTTCGCGCCACAAACCAAGCGTTTCCAAATAGTTGTCAGATAAACCTGCAACTTTTAATGCCTGCGTTAAATAAAACCTGAAATACATGGTTGGTTGAATCAGCGATTTGTCATTTTCAAAGCGAGTGACAAAATCTTTTACTTCATTTTCAGGAACAGCACCAGTCAATGTGGCAAAAATTTGGGAGTGCATGCTAAATTCTTCTCTTTCAGGCGAGTCTGCGAAATATTTTTTTGATTCATCCCAGCAATTGTCTTTTACCGATTTTAATAAGTTTTTGGCGATATTTTCATAATAAATGGCTTTTGTTTCATCGCCAGCCCAGCGGTGTAATTCGGCTGCATGTTTCGCTGAATAAGCCAAATGAAAACTTAAAATAGTTGAATTTCCCGTGTTTCCACCTTGTGGAACCCCACCAAATTGTGCTTCATTATTCCATGGCCATTCATCTGCCCAATCAACAAAGTTCCAGTATCCTGTTTTCCCCGGCATTCCCGATTTCTTGTCGATTTTAGAAATAAAGAAATAAAGTACATTGTCAATCCCGTTCAAAAACGACTTTACAAATTCTGGATCATCACGGTGCATCCAGTAATCATGTACCATATCGACCCAAAACAATGAATAAGGGGGTATAACTTGTGGCATCGACGAGGGATACCGACTCATTGTAAGTCCTTCACTAAACCGCGAATCATCAAACATTTGGATTGCATTTCGCATCAAACGATCGTCTCCCGAAACATACAGCGAAATTAATGCCTGAATACGTGTATCGCCAACGTACTGCATTTGCTCGTAATACGGGCAATCGTAATAGGTTTCGCCGGCACAAAGCCGGGCGGTGTGCCAACCTACATTCCAAATCTCTGTTAATTGCTTGTCATTTGTTTTAAATTCAGCAGTTTCTACAAACGGATATCCGGTAAATTCACTTTCGAAGTTATTAATGGTCAACGGCGAATCTTTTGTAGTGATAGTCAATTCAAGATATCTCCAGGTGCGCAGCCAAAGCGGGCGGAACAATCTGTCATTTCCACCGTCGGGCAAAAAATAATCAATATATCCACGCATTGTTTTACCTTCAATTTCATCGCGGTTTCCCTTGTTTCCATTGCTGTCAAAAAGTGCTTCTGAATATTTAAGTTCAACTTTTGATCCCGCACCTCCGGAAGCTAACAACTCTGGATAAGCCGTTGTTAATGCACCTTGATCAAAAAGAATAACTACCGTTTTATTCGCAGGAATCAAAAGTGGTTTCCTGCCAGATATAAATGTTTCTGCCACATTTATATTATCTGATTTACGGATCGCAGCAAACCGTTGCTTTTTGGCTTCCATCAAAGGGATTTCACGTGGTTCCAAACCCCAGGCAATACCTGATCCTACTTCTTTTGGCCGCCCATTGTCCAACATTTCTGCCTTTTCCCAGTGCGAATCGTCAAACCCAGGTTTTTCCCAATTCCATGGGTATTTTGATGCATCAATTTCATCACACGGACCAACAACGATAAAACTGCCACCGGTTTTTTCGCGGCTTGCATCGGCCGGTTTGTAAGCCAGATTTTTTGTTGCTTTCCATGTTGAATTTGTATTCACTATCATTTCCTTTTCAGAATTCCCCTGGACTAAAAATGCTGTTCGCAGTGAATGTTGAGCCCAGGGTTTTAAGCCAGCAAAGTTCCAAACCACTGCTGCCATAGTGTTTTCACCTTTTTGCAGGTAATTGGATATATCAATGGACTCGTATCTCCAGTGCATCAAATCGCCACGCGCCGGGCCAAAACAAACAGGTTCGCCATTTACAAAAAGCCTGTAACGGTTATCCGCTGAAACATGTATTATAAACTCATTTGGAACTTCTGGCAAATTGAAATTTTTCCGAAAATGGTAAACGCCATAATCCAACCCAGAATCGTTTGGATAGGCAACCCAACTTGCCGACCACTGTTTTGACAATAAATCAGGATTAATTTTTGATTTTGGAAGATTTTGTGCAACCAAAAAATTGGTATAGAACAAAATAAAAAAGCTTAAAAAATAGACTTTCATAATATGAAGTTTAGTTTTATGTATCGTAAAATTAAAATCTGTTTAAAAAAATCAACATTTTAGTCGGCATTATATAATTTTTTGAAGTTTAATAGCTGACATTTTTATTTTTTCCAAACAACCATTGTAATCCTGTTTGATGTGTTAACACTGGCAAGTCCTATGGACGTTGACAGGTTTGAAGAAATTGCTACTAATAACGTCAAACAACTGTATTCAATTCATTTCATCAAATTTTCAAAGTTCTTGTAAGCACTCTCCCAATCCAATTTTGGTGAAGGTCTGTATTCAGTAACTTCGAATGAATTTTTGACGATTTCACGAATTTCGGACAGTGATTTTACTTTGCCCAATGCTTTTGCCTGCAACATGATATTCCCAATGGCAGTTGCCTCGGTAGGTCCTGCAAAAACAGGAATTCCAATAGCATCTGCTGTCAATTGGTTCATTATTATGTTGTGAGCGCCACCACCAATTATATGTAGTTTTTCGATTGTTTTTCCAGTAACCGATTCAATTTGTTTGATTGTGAATTTGTATTTCAAAACCAAGCTGTCGTAAATGCAGCGTGCAATTTGGCCTTTTGTTTCAGGAACCGGCTGATTGGTGTTGGCACAAAATTCCTGAATGGCATTTGGCATGTTGCCGGGGTTCAGAAACATTGAATCATCTGGATTAATAAGGCATTTAAAAGGTTCGGCTGCAATGCTTAAATCCACAATTTGCTGCCAGTTCAACTCTCCTTCGTCATCCCAAATGCGTTTACATTCCTGGATGAGCCACATTCCCATAATATTTTTCAGGAATCGGGTTGTTCCTTCCACGCCACCTTCGTTGGTGAAATTCATCTTCAAAGTCTTTTCCGAAACGAGCGGAACAGGACTTTCAATTCCCAGTAAAGACCAGGTTCCCGAACTTAAATAAGCCCAATTTTTTCCACTAGCTGGTACCGAGACAATGGCAGAGGCAGTATCATGCCCCGCAACTGCAATGCATGGAATCCCGGCACTTCCTGTTTCCTCTAAAACTTCGGGCAACAAATTTCCAATTGAAGTTCCGGGTTGAATAATTTCTTCAGTTAAATCCAACGAAATTCCGGCTGAGTCAAAAAGTATAGATTCCCATTCAGCTTTACCGGGTTTTAAAAGTTGCGAAGTACTGGCAATTGTATATTCGTTTTTTTTAATTCCTGTAAATAAATAATTAAGCGTATCTGGCGTAAATAAAAGGCTTTCGGCAATTTTTAATCCTGAATAATTTTCCTGAACAGATGAAAAAAGTTGAAAAAGTGTATTAAACTGCATAAACTGAATTCCAGTTAAAAGGTAGGTTTCCTTTTTGGAGAGGATTGTAAAAAACTCTTCCATTGATTTATCTGTGCGGTGGTCGCGGTAAGCAAAAGGCAATCCGACCAAATGTCCGTCGCCTGTAACCAATGAATAATCAACTCCCCAGGTATCAACTCCTACTGAATCGGGTTGTATTTTAAACTCTGAAATACACTTTTTCAATCCTGTTTTTAGCTCGTCAAATAAATTGAAAATATTCCAGAAATAACTTCCGTTGATTTTACACATTTGATTTTTAAACCGATGAATTTCAACCAACTCAATTTTACCCTGTTCTAATGTCCCTAAAATTGCCCTTCCGCTTGAGGCACCGATATCAAATGCAAGAAAATGTGATTTTGTCATAATGGTTTTTTGTTTTCCAAAATAATACTTTTCTTTAATTATCTGTGTCCTGTTCTACCCTGAAATTAAATACTCATAAAATCTAATTCTTTCATTGTATAAATTTTAAATAAAAGCTGCGAGGTATTGAATTTTAAAAAAAAATAATCGAATTTTGGAAGTAAGATTAATTTTCACAAATATAAAATTTAAAAATATGAAACATTTAATCAAATTCTACCTGTCAATTTTGTTTGTTTTTTTTCTGTTTCAACCTGTATTAAGCCAGAAATTGCTTAAGAATATACAAAATCGGACCCAACAAAAAATTGAAGAGCGCATCGAACAGCGTGCGAATGAAAAAGCAGACAAAGAAATAGACAAACAGCTTGACAAGGTAGAAGACGCTTTATTTAAAGACGATGAAGAAAATGCGGAAACCGATATTGATGGAAATAAAAAATCATCGAATAGCAGGAGTGAGGAGCGGTTGACAAATATGATGAAAAAAATGGGCGTTGGCGAACCTGTCGATATCGAAAGCAGCTATTCGTTTGATAACCTTGTTCAAATGCACATCGAATCTTATGATAAAAAAGGTAAAAAAACAAGTGATGGAGAATTTATTACACATCTCAGTAACGATTCAAAAAGCATGGCCTACCAATTTATTTCGGGGGATATGGCTCAACCGGGAATGGGTTTTATAATTATTGATGCAAAAAATGGTGCTACCATTATGCTGTCAGAAGAAAACGGGAAAAAAACAGGAATTGTTTATGGATTAGGGACACTCTTTGAGTCGGCTGCAGCAGGTAGCCAGGATGACATTGATTTTTCTGAAACACCGGAAACTTATCTGGCAAACCCAAATGTAGAGAAAACCGGTAGGTCAAAAACCATTGCCGGGTTGAGTTGCGAAGAATACAAATATACCGATGAAAATACGGTTTCGAATATTTGGATTACGAAAGACCTGAAAATGAACACGCAGGATTTCTTCGGCACGCTCTTTAAAACCGCTTTATATTCACACGGAATGGGTTGGGGATACATGATGGAAGCCACAACCATAAACAAAGAGAGTGGTGAAAAATCAATAATGGAAGTTACAAAAGTGGACAAAAATTCAAACAAAAAAGTTTTGATGAGCGATTATCAGATTACAAATATTGGGTCGTTTGGAGCACCTGCTGAATAATTACAGACCTAAAATGGAACGATACATTCAACAACTGATTGAAGATTTGGAAGAGGCTGCAAAAAACCCGCCCGCGCCATACAAATTTGAAACTCCTCCACACATGGAAGGAAGGCCGGATTTAGCTGAATTGGCTTTGGTCCCTTTTAAAAGTATAGAAGAATGGACAGGTATTAAACGGGAAGTTTTTCCGGAAATCGGACAATTGGAAGGCGGCCAGTGGGAAAGGTTAAACGATGCAATTATCAGAGTTCTTGATTCGATAAATGTACAACTTGTTGATGCCCCACCTGACTTGCCCCCTGAAATTTTATATGAAGTGCTGACAACAAACTGGGACTATGAAGTTCAATTCCTTCCGTTTACAGGTATGGATTTGGAACTTTGCACAGGAAATCCGGAGACTTGTCCCTTTGGCGAATTCTGTAGCTGTGTCGACGAATTCGATGAACATGAAATACCACACCGTTTTTTAGAATTCATTCCGAAAATTGCGGAGACTATAGATGCAGGATTTATTTGTTATTTGAACCCGGAAACAATGGAAATGGAAGATGTTCCCAAAGCACAAATGGATGACCCGGAAGAATTTGAAATGAATACAGGAGAACCATTAGTATTGGAAGGATTGAGTTTTCCCAAATGGGAAAACTGTATGGTTTTCAAGCCCCTTGAATCGCATGAATCGTTTTCCATAATGGAAGAATTTATGATCAGCCTGGATGATGATCGTTTTTCGGAAAAATTGATGTATGCACTGAACCACAAAAAGCCATTTGGGCATTTTAAAAATTTAATTGATAATTCACACTACCGTGAAGATTGGTTTTCGTTCAAAAAAACATGGTTGGAGAACCATGTGAAAGAGCTTATTTTTCATGAAATAAACGATTACTCAGCGTTTGATTTCGATTCAGTTAATGGCTTGTTTAATGACGATGGGACGAAGATAGATCCGGAAACAGTTCCTTTGCCAGGGTTGTGTGTTATTTGCAAATTACACCAAACCGAAGACCAGGAAGAAAACATACTTTGTTTACTGAACAGGAACGATCAACGTAATCAAAGTGATTTTGAATGCGGGATGTTTGAGAAAATATAGTTGAATCGAAAAAAAAATTACCCATGCAAAAGAACACTTTTTCGCCAAAGAAATATTTAAAGGAAAAAGGCAAACATTTGCCCATTGACAGATGCCTGATATCGGATAATTATGCAGGTCAGGGCTTTACAATGTGCCTTATTATTCGTAAACAGCCAAGTGGCAAGTTTGCTTTTGGCAGTTTTTTGGTTGACAGGCTTTGTTTGGGGATAAAAGATTCTATGTCGAATTGCAATTTTACTTCAGAACAAATTGAAGATTTGATTGAAAAAATGGAGAGCAATTCGCCAATAAAGGAAGTTTCGCCAACCTATTTCCACAACATGATTTATGGTGCAATGGATTATGCATCAGAACTTGGGCTCTCAGCTCCAAAAGATTTTTATTTGGCAGAATACCTGCTGGATGAAAACCTTGTTGACGACGATATCGATGAAATTGAAATGGGCTGGAATGGAAAGCCCTTTTATGTGGAGGGGCCACATGACAACAAACAGAAAATCCTGAGCGCACTAAACCAAAATGTTGGCGCAGATGGATATGAATTTGTTGTGGGGAGATTTTGATTTATATTTATGTTGCAGAGACGCATTGCGGTGCATCTCTACAACAATATTTATTACATTTTCAACAAATATTCCGCACTTGGACCAAATGTTTCAGGATCCATTTCAACAAAAATATTTTTTACTCCACCTGCTTTTGCAGCTTCAAAAAATTCGGTCCAATCCACAATTCCTTCTCCGACAGGAACTTGCTTTTGTAACTCAGTTGAGTAATCCGAAAGGTGCGCAGATTGGAATCGTCCGGGATATTTGCGGAAATAATCGGCAGCTTTGTATCCAATATTTACAACCGCCACCTGAAACTGCATTTTCACCAAATCAGGATCAAATTGAGCGAGAAGTGCGTCATAAATCAATTCATCGCCACGTTTTTCAAATTCCATGTGGTGGTTGTGAAAAACCATTTGAATTCCTGCAGCTTTTGTTTTTTCGCCAATATTGTTAAGCTCATCGGCAGCTTTTCTGTATTCGTCAACCGAAGCGCCTTCCGGCAACCAAAAACTGGCCGCAACCATTTGTTTCATTCCAAGTTGGGTAGCCCATTCCATACGATTGTCAAGGCTTTCACGCAATTCGCCCATTCCGTAATGCGAGCTGATACAAGTCAATCCTGAGTCATCAATTATTTTTTTCATTTCAGTGCCGCTCATTTCGTTTAATGGACCGAAACCTGAACTTGTATACCCCAGCGGCGAACACATTTCAACCTGTTTGTAACCCAGGCCGGCCATTTTTTTCAACGTTCCGGGGAAATCGGCAATCAATTCATCTTTGATAGTCCAAACCTGGAATCCAAATTCCTTTGATTTTGGTGCTGCACAACTAATCAAGCCAAACGGCATTTGTGTCATCAATGCAGCTGCTCCGGCTGCACCTGTTGTTTTAATAAAGTTTCTTCTGTTGGTTTTCATATTTAAATGATTTTTCGGAAGACGGAAGCTTGTCCGCATAAATCGGAAATTCAATTATCCTCCTTTTTGTTTAATTCAATTAAATAAAATTTTCTGATGTACTAAGTTTTTCTAATAGAGTATCAATTTTTTCTTTCACCTTCCCCTTCGGAGAAGGCCGGGATGGGGCTTCGTTAGATTTCCTCCAGACTCCAGCCTTTGCGATAACTACGATCCAAATATTCGTTAGCCTTTTCGTCATTGGTTATTGTCATCGCATCGGCATCGTACATCAGTGTTTTGTGAGAACGCAGTGCAGCTCCATATAAATTAACTGCTTCTGTTATTGGCCAGGCCTGTCTGAAACTACCTTCGATTTGTTTTCCTGCTTTGACACCGTCAATAAAACGCTTGATACCAGGAACTTTTACAGCACCTGCGGCTGCCGAAACCTCTTTGCTTGTCTTTACTCCTTCGGATAAGAGATATGGATTTTCGACCAAAAAGCCACGGGTCAGAATTACATCTTTCGTACCTATGAACATCATCCCTTCTGATGGGAATTCAATGCCCTGCTCATAAAATTCTTTTGGAACAGGTGGACGCATTCCGCCGTCGTACCAAACCAAATCAATTGCCGGGCGACCTTCAATTGCCGGATATTTAAAACGCATTGAACTGGCAAATGGAAAGCTAAAATCATTATTGATTTTGAAAGCAGCTCCCTGGTCACTGATGTCACAAACGTGGCTGAAACAGGGCTCTATTATGGTTGGTTTTCCCAGCTTTAATGCCTCGAAAACAGTCCATAAACTATAATGACCCATGTCAGCCATTGAACCTGCACCAAAGTCGTACCATCCCCTGAATACCATATTTGTGTAGTGAGGGTGATAAGGTCGTGCAGCTTCCGGTCCCAACCATAAATCCCACTCAAAACCTTCAGGTACTTTTGGTGTGTCAGCAGGTAATTTTGCATATTGGGGCCATACCGGACGATACGACCAATTGTGTATTTCCTTTAATTCTCCGATTGCCCCACTATTAATCCACTCCATTATTTTAGGCATGTCTTCGCCATTCGAATCCCATGGCAACAGGTGTGTGGTTGCCTTTGAATTAAAAGCAAGATCAACTACTTTTTTCCCTTCATGTAAACGGTTCGATAGTGGTTTATGCACCGAAACTGCAATGTCACGTTTTAATGCCGTCGCAGAAATAACGCCATGTAAATGGTCGGGTGTCATTACCTGTACAGCATCGAGGTCTTTTTCCTTGTCAAATAATTCACGAAAATCGGTATAAGCTTTACAATTATTTTTTGAACCAGTTTGTTTTGCATAATATGCTTCAACAATTTCCTTTCCGTTATTTAAGCCTCCGGGAATGGTGTTGTTACCGCCAGGGTTCCAATTTGGGTTTCCAATTAATTCGCGCATTTCGTCACGAAGCCCTGTTGGTCCCCAGTCATAATAATTTATTGCTTTTCTTTGAGGATCACAAACTGCTGTAATTTGCACTTCCGGAAGTTGGATAATGTCGGGCAACTGTCGCAATCCTTGCGTTCCACAACCAATGTAGGCAACATTGATTTTATCACTTGGAGCAACAAAACCCTTGCCTCCCAAAATATAGCGCGGAATTACTGTTATTCCAACTGCAGCGGTACTTACACCACCAATAAATTTTCTGCGATTAATTGAAGAATTTTCAAGTTTCATAATTTAGGCTTAGTTTTTTAATGATTCGTAAAGTTAGTTTTTCACAATCTAATTTTCAAGTAAATGAGTATTAATAACAACTGAATCGAAACATTTTTTGATCTAAATTATCAACATATTCTAAAATAAGAATAGTTTAGTTTAAACCCAGATTATAATTTCAAATGCTGGTTAAGTACAGATCCTGACAGTGATATGTCCAAAATTTATATCAATGATTTGTAAATTAATATGTTTCAACAGTAAAGTGCAGGTGATTTTTAATTCTTAATATGCTTTAATTCAATTATTTATTTAAATTTGTTTTTGATTTATTTACCCTTACTTTTTGAATTGGACGTATTAATTTGTAGCGGATTATGAAATTTGGAATATTAATGTTAAAGATATTTTTCTTTGGTAATTTTCTTTGCTTATTTACGGTTGAATATGTCCATGCACAAAATTTGATAAAAAATTCCGGATTTGAGACTGGTGCATTATCTCCTTACTGGGATGTTTGGCCAAAAAATACAATTCCAGTTGCTGTCATTGAAACGGAAGATGTTTTTGTAGGTAATTTTTGTGCAAGACTAAACAGTGGTGAAGTATATTTATATCAACCCATTAGTTTAGAGCCTAATACAACTTATACAGTTAGTGCCACTATTAAAAGTGATTCAGGCGATAATATTTTATTTGGCGTTGGCAATGTTTACAGTTCAGGGGGTTCAACAAAGTATTTTTCAAATACAAATTACGAAACAAAAACCTGGTCTTTCACTACAGATGGAAGTCCGGGAAATGATCCAAATATTTATATTTGGAAGAGTGCTGAGGCGGGAAATGCATGGGTTGATAGCGTTATTCTGATAAAAGAGCCACAGGTAACCCAACCGCAATCTTCCGGAGGTTTTACTTATTACATAAGTCCGTTAGGAAATGATTCCAATTCAGGCACATCACCGGGGGATGCATGGCAAACAATTAATCTTGTAAATAATACTGGTTTTGGACCTGGAGACAAAATTTTATTTGAGGGTGATAAAACCTTTTACGGAACACTTGTTTTTAATTCCAACGATCATGGAATTTCTGGTAATGAAGTGTTAATTGGATCCTATGGAGGAGGTAGGGCCACAATAAACGCTCAAACCGGATCGGGTTTTATTGCATATGATTGTAACAATGTAAGTGTTAAAAATTTAAATTTTACAGGTGATGGTCGGAATGAAGGAAATACAGGTAACGGCATTACTTTCAATTATTGTTCTGATATAATAATTGACAGTGTTGAGGTTACAGGGTTTCAACATTCAGGACTTAAAATAAACAGTATGGGTGAAAATTTTAGTATTAAAAACATCCACTCACACGATAATGGTTATGCCGGAATTTATGTTTCCGGCTTATCTAAAACATCAATTTCAGATATTTATATTGGTTACAGTTCGGCAAATAATAATCCAGGGGATCCAACAGTATTGAACAACCACAGTGGAAGCGGAATATTTGCCTTCAATGCAAATAATATACTAATTGAATTTTGTGAAGCCTTTAATAATGGTTCGGATATGCCCTGGAATGGGAATGGTCCGGGAGGAATCTGGGTAGCCGAAGTAGATAGTGTAATTATTCAGCATTGTATTTCCCATGATAATAAAACTTCAAGTAACCAGGATGGTTTAGGATTTGATTTGGATGGAGGAACTACCAATTCAACTATTCAATATTGCTTATCATACAACAATGAAGGCGCAGGATATGGAGTTTTTCAGTATAATGGTGCACCTGATTGGAAAAATAATACGATTAGGTATTGTGTGAGTGAAAATGATGGAAATGTTACTGCTACCGGTAGCGTTTATTTTTGGAACGGAACAATTATCAGTGATAATTTTCAAGGACTTGAATTTTATAACAATGTTGTTTATAATGCTAATGGACCAGCTTTGTCTTTTTTAGATCATAAGAATTCAGGTTTCAATTTTCGCAATAATATTTTCGTTTCGCAGTCAAACTGTGTTCATAATGGAATAAATGGGGAGAATTTTCAAGGGAATTGTTGGTATTCTTTAAATGGTCAGTTCCGGATAGGAAATATTGATTATGATTTTGAGCAGTGGGCAACGTCTAATAACCAGGAAAAGTTAGACGGGGAAATAGTAGGAATGTTTGCTAACCCTATGTTAATTAATCCAGGAAATTCAATGATTACTAATCCTGCACAAATGTTTTCCGTCGATGATTATAAAGTAAATGATGTTTCACCGGTAATTAATTCAGCACTTGACCTTAATTCAATTTTTAATTTAAATCCTGGTCACCAGGATTATTTTGGGACTTCCATTAAACAAGGTTCAGCTTTTGATATTGGAATTTACGAGTATTTTGACACTACCCGGTATTATCAGGAAGTTAGTTTATCTCCAGGCTGGAATATCGTATCTTTCTGGTTAATCCCAGATGATTTAAATCTGATAAATATTCTTCAACCCTTGATTGATGCCGGTAGTTTAAAAAAGGTTATGGATGAATCAGGAAATGTAATCGAAGACTGGGGTAATTTTGGAGGTTGGCAGAATTCAATCGGTTTACTAAAAAACACAGAAGGATATAAGGTGAATGTTGGTTCGGCTTCAACAATCCCGGTACGTGGTGTTACAGTTCAGCTTTCTTATGATATTCCTTTAAATACCGGTTGGAACATTATCTCGTGGCCGTCACAGAATGAACAAAATGGGATTGATGTTTTTCAGTCATTGATCAGTTTGGGGAAATTAAAAAAGGTTATGGATGAATCGGGAAATGTAATCGAAGATTGGGGTTCCTTTGGTGGCTGGCAGAATTCCATTGGAAACTTTAGACCAGGCGAAGGTTATAAGGTAAATGTGACTGGCAATTGTACATTAACAGTTTACGAAAATTTAGCAAAGTCGGTAGATTTAACGTTTCCCAACGTATCCTCTACTCATTTTATCCCCGCCTACACGGGAAATGGAGCTGACCATATGAATATTAACCTGGTAAACCTTGATGATTCAGGAATTATTGAAAGTGATGAAATTGGAGTATTTGACGGAAAAATTTGTGTGGGTTCTGTTAAAATCGCCAATCTGTACGCATTTACAAATCCAACTTCAGTAAGCATAGCCGTTTCCGCACTTGATGGAATCGAAGAAAATAATGGTTTTGCTGAAGGTAATGTCATCACATTAAAACTTTTTAGAAACGGAAAAGAATATCCTTTGGTCCTGACACCTTTAAACTCAGGCAGCACAGTGTTTGAAAAAGGTAGTTCTTTATTCGCAAAAGTTGATATTTCTACAGGTTTAACTGATACAGAAAACAAATTAAATGTGAAATGCTTTCCCACTTCTTTTAAAACAGAAGTTAATATTACAGTTACCGGCATAAATTCGACTCCTTTAAATATAGCGGTTTATAATCTCGACGGTCAAAAAATCCGAACGATTCATAATGGAATTATGAGTAACAGTCACACATTTAAATGGAACGGGATGACTGATAATAATACATTAGTTTCACCTGGAATGTATTTCATTATGGTTAATAATAATTCATACAAAGTTATTTTTAATGGTAGATAATTTTCCTTTTTATGAAACTGCAACTTCAATCAAAGCTTATTAGCAAAAGACAATCAGTATTAATAAAAAATCCATTATTTATTGGTTACAGAAATTTCACATTTGTGTTGCTTTTAGTAATGCTTGAACTGACTTTTATTAATGCCGCAGGTCAAATCAACAGGAATTTAATGCCCGAAATAAAATCAAAACTTATTGATACAATTTTTTTTGAAGATAATGGTTCACCCCTGGTTAAAATTAAAATACCAGGAGGAAGGCCTCCAGGTAATAAAATAACAAAAAGTTCAAGTGTATTACCTCCCACTGCATTTATTCTTGAAGAGGTGCCTTCTTTTAGCTGGTCTTTTGGGTGTACTCCTACCACGGGAGCTATGCTTGCCGGTTACTACGATCGTACCGGATATCCAAATATGTATTCCGGACCAACAAATGACGGTATTTGTCCTATAGATAATTCATCATGGAGTTATGTAATCATAAATGGTTATATCTATAATAAATGTCCTTTAAGTGCCACAATGCAAGGTGTTGATGGCCGCGCTGAACGAGGGAATTTTGAAGATTACTGGATAGATTATACAAATAAAGATCCCGACCCTTATATTACAAATAATTGGACACAACATGAAAATGCTGATTGTACAGCAGATTTTATGAAAACAAGTCAATCTCTATATAATAATGCAGATGGAGAAACATGGTTGTATTATAATCCAGATGGATATAAATATAGCAGCGAATCTCAGGAAGATGATGGTGCATATGGAATGAAATTGTTTTTTGAATCGAGGGGTTATACCGTAGCACGTTGGTTTACACAAACAATAGATGGTTTCAACTCAAATGAAAATGGTTTTACTTATAGTGATTATAAAAATGAAATAAATGAAGGTCGGCCGGTGATGATACATTTAGCGGGTCATACGGTTTTAGGGATTGGGTATGATTTGGTATCAGAAACCATTTATATACATAACACCTGGGATTATAATGTTAATAAAATAACCTGGGGTGGCACATACGATGAAATGCAATTCTTTGGTGTAAGTGTTTTTGAACTTGAGCCAATTGTTACGAATAATATACAGCAGATTGTTCTAAATCCCGGTTGGAATATCATATCTTTCATGTTAACTCCAAATGATTTAAACCTGTTAAATATACTTCAACCCTTGATTGATGAGGGAACTCTGAAAAAGGTAATGGATGAATCGGGAAATGTTATAGAAGACTGGGGTAGCTTTGGTAGTTGGCAGAATACTATTGGGCTGTTACAAAATACTGAAGGTTATAAAGTCAATGTTGCTTCGGCTTCAACTCTGCAGGTAAATGGTGTTGCGGTTCAACCTTCGTTTGATATACCTTTAAATGCCGGATGGAACATAATTTCATGGCCATTGCCGAATGAACAAAATGGGATTGATGTTTTTCAGGAACTCATCACTCAGGGAAAACTAAACAAGGTAATGGATGAATCGGGTTATGTAATTGAAGACTGGGGTTCCTTTGGCAGCTGGCAGAATTTCATTGGAAATTTCAAACCAGGCGAAGGATATAAAGTAAATGTTTCAGAGAACTGCACATTAACCTTAAATGCGAGTATTGCAAAATCGGAAAATTTATCTCTTTACAATAGTGTTTCAGCACATTTTATTCCCGCTTACATTGGCAATGGTATTGATCATATGAATATTAACCTGATAAATCTAACGGAATCAGGTATTAAGGATGGAGATGAAATTGGAGTATTTGACGGAAATCTTTGTGTTGGTTCGGCTAAAATAGTCAATCCATATCCATTGACATACTTAAACTCAGTAAATATACCTGTTTCTGCTGATGATGGAATCGACGATAAAAACGGTTTTGTTGAAGGTAATGTTATTTCATTTAAACTTTTCAGAGACGGAAAAGAACACCCTCTTGCAGTACAACCTGTTAATAATTGTAATTCGATTTTTGAAAAAGGTAGTTCTTTATTCGCAACGGTAGATAAAATAACTGGTTTGGATAAAATATCAAGTTCAACTGCACTTAATATAATATGTTACCCAAATCCGTTTAAAAAAGAAGTAACAATAGAACTCAATTTGGCGGGAGATGCAGAAGTGCAGGTTGAAGTGTTTAACCAGTTGGGACAGCAAGTTAAAATGATTGCTTTTAAACAAAAAATGCTGAAGGGTCTGCATTTACTTTACTGGGATGGAAAAAATGCACATAAACAAAGTGTTCCTCCAGGAATTTATTTTCTCAGATTGAAATCTGATGAACTCATATTGCAACAAACAGTAATATTATTAAAATAGTTTTACGGGATACTTTGTCCCATATTGAAATCATTGTGATAAACATTTTAATCTCTCAATATGCTGTTTAATAGTAGAATAATTGTAGTGGCATATTAATTGATATGCGTATTGTGCGCTTAAAGATATGGACTAAGATGAATACAGAGGTTTCTAAAAAATTCAAAAAATGAATTAAATTTAAGGAGTTTATTTGCAGCAGAAAATAAAAAATCCGGAATGAAGTAAAGATGAGTAGATGATGTTTTCATTTTGAAATTTCCGAAACATTATTTTTAGCTTACAAACCATTTTAGCAGTAACTTAGCAATTCCTTGCGTCTGAACTTTATTATTATAGTATATACATAAAAAACTACTGATATGAAAAAATTTTTACCATTTTCAAAACCAATTTCGCTTATAACGTTATTAGTTATTTTATTTCTTTCCGGCGTTAATTTGAATGCTCAGCAAAATCAAAAAAAACTTGTAGAAAATTTCAAAATTGAAATTCAGGACCGAATTCAGAAAGAAGTTGAAGACAATGTTGATAAAGTAATTCAGCAACAAATTGCAGGTAATGAATCGGTGTCAAACAATGCTCAATTTAATGAAAAGTCGCTTAAGAGTGCAGCAGCGGCCGAGGCAATTAGTGAAACTGACTCCCTGGTTTTGGTTTCTCTCTATAATGAAACCGGTGGAGATAACTGGACCAAAAATACCAACTGGCTTACAGGACCGATAAACACTTGGTATGGCATCACGGTTTTATCTGATAATGTCACCCGTATTGAATTGAAACAAAACAATCTAACTGGAAATATTCCCTCCGAATTGGGTGATTTGGTAAGTCTTGAATTTTTAGATTTGGATACCAATCAATTAAGTGGAAGCATTCCGGTTGAAATGGGAAATCTCACAAACCTTAAATATCTTTATTTAAATGGAAATCAATTGTCGGGATCAGTTCCTGCTGAGTTGGGAAATTTGACCAAACTGTTGTTACTTTATTTAAATGATAATCAGTTGGACGGTACAATACCAACAGAACTGCAGCAACTCGTTAATCTTAAATGGTTAAATTTAAAACGAAACCAGTTGTCCGGTTCGATTCCGGTTGGTTTAGCAACATTACCACTTGAATACCTGGAACTGGCTATTAATAATTTAAACGGTAGTATTCCGACTGAACTTGGTCAACAGACAACCCTTAGATGGTTAAATTTAAGTGAAAATGATTTTACAGGTACAATTCCGGGTGAACTGGAACAATTATCAGCTATTGAACAGTTGTATTTAAATGGCAATCAACTAACAGGTGCTGTTCCGTTTAACTTAGGAAATCTAACAAAACTTAAGTGGTTAAATTTAAGTGAAAACCAATTAACAGGTTCTTTCCCTGCAGGACTTCAGCAACTGGATAGTCTTAAACTGTTATATTTAAATGATAACATTTTTACAGGAACCATCCCGATTAGCCCAGGTGATTTTGCAGAATTGGAATGGTTGAATTTAAGTGTAAATCAATTTAATGGGAATATTCCCGATGAAATGGGTCAGTTATCAAAGCTTAAGCTTTTGTATTTAAATAATAACTTTTTAACTGGTTCAATTCCTGCCACTTTAGGTCAATTGACACTTCTTCAGTGGTTATTTCTATCCTCAAATCAATTAACCGGATCTTTACCTGAAGAAATTAGTTTAATGGTTAGTCTTGAATATTTGGATGTGGAATCCAATCTTTTGGATATACTTCCTGATGTAAATGCACCGACTATGTTGATTGAATTAATGGTTTCAGGTAATAAATTATCTTTTGAAGATTTAGAATATAACATGGATTTAATACCCGATGTTAATTTTACCTATTCTCCACAGGATAGCATAGGTGAAAATTCGGAATTTACAAAAAATGTTGGAGAATCTTTCAATTACACAATAACGACCGGAGGAACTCAAAATAATTATCAATGGTATAGAAATGGAATTTTATTGGATTCTCAAATCTCTGCGACGCTTGAAATAAGTGGTCTGACATCAAGTGATGCAGGCATATATTATTGTGAGATCACAAATGATTTGGTGACTGATTTAACTATAACAACTAAGAAAATTGGCCTTCAGGTTAATGATGCTTTATTACTATCCTTTAATGCTGGATGGAATATTTTCTCATCGACTGTATTGCCCCAGGATGCAAACATGAAAAATATATTTCAAACGTTGATTGATAACGGACAACTTAAAAAAGTGATGGATGAGTCAGGCACCACACTCGAAGATTTTGGTGTGTTCGGTGGCTGGCAAAATGGAATTGGTGATTTGAAAAGAACAGAGGGGTATAAAATAAATATGAATTCGGCAGCAACTATAAATCTGGTGGGTTCTGCCGCGTCATTTCCTTTCGACATAGAATTAAATGCCGGTTGGAATTTAATTTCATGGCCGTCAGCCAAAGAACAAGATGCACAGGAGGTATTTCAATCGTTAATTGATAGCGGAAAACTTAAAAAAGTGATGGATGAATCAGGAAATGTTATCGAAGACTTTGGTGTTTTTGGAGATTGGCAAAACTCAATCGGAAATTTCAAACCTGGTGAAGGATATAAAGTAAATGTAACAAGTGCAAGCACCCTGACAGTAAACGAAAGTGGAACAAAATCAGATGTAATACCAGTTAAAGCAGTCGCTTCTAACCATTTTAAACCTGTATTTGATGGGAACGGAGTTGACCACATGAACATTCACCTGGTAAATCTCTCCGAATCGGATATTATGGCAGGTGATGAGATTGGTGTATTTTACGGAAACATTTGTGTTGGCTCAGCGAACGTAACAGATCAAAATTCTACAATACTCAATGTAATTGCTTCGGCAGCAGATGGCAACAGCGAAGTGACAAATGGTTTTAAAGAAGGTGGCGATGTTGTTCTTAAACTTTTCCGCAATGGTGGCGAATATATACTGCCATTTACTCCCGTTAATAACTCTTCCAGTCTGTTTGAAAAAAATGGAACAATGTTCGCTATGGTAGGAGCTCCTATAAGTACAAGTGTTTTATCACCAGAAAATAAATTGGAAATTTCGGTTTATCCAAATCCTTTTAATGAATTCATGACCATTGAAATAAATTTGGAAAAAAGTGAAGAATTAACCGTTGAAGTTTATGATTTATTATCGCGCAGGATAAGGCAATTGTACAAAAGCAGCGCAGAAGGAAAGTTGAAAATAAAATGGGATGGACGTGATACATCAGGCAACAGTGTTACACCGGGTGTATATGTCATACGAGTGAACGGAATGGTTGAAAAAGTAATGTTAAATGGGAAATGAAATAAAAAAAATGTATTTTTAGCGGGTAATCAAAAAAATCCAAATAATTATGAAAAAATTATACTTATTGTTAGTCCTTTTAGTTCAGGTTTCAGTTGTATTTTCACAATCACATTTTGTTAAGGGGTTTATCGGTGATGGATACGAACAGATGAACATTAATTTTGTAAGTGCTACTATTGGTGCGACTCAATTGGAAGCAGGTGACGAAATCGCTGTATTTGATGGAAATTTATGTGTAGGTGTAACCTTATTGACACAGGACTTAGATCCACTTGACTTCACTACCTACCCAAACATAAAAGCTTCTTCAGACGATGGGTCCGAGAGTAATAATGGTTTCATACCATCTCATAAAATGTATTTCAGATTTTGGGACAGCAGTACCGGAACAGAATATCATAATATAATTGCAACGGTATCAAATAATTCAGATCAGCCAATAACCAATGAATTCGTGAGTGCCGGATTAGCTTTTGTCCGTGCCAGTGCAGAAAACACTACAAAAACATGGACAGATTTATCAACAACATCATGGGATGATCCAGATGCATGGGATCCTGCCGGTGTACCGGAACCAATACACGATATTCTTATACCTTCTGGCATCACTGGGCCAAGTATCTTAGCGGCAGGTAGTTCGTATTGCGGAAGTTTGGAACTAGAAGATGGCTCTAATTTAACTATAAATTCTGGTACCACAGGTTCAGGCTCACTTATTGTGGCCTCTGATATCTCAGGTACAGGTGTCGTTACTTCAAGACGTTATTTACTTGCAGACGGATGGCATATGGTTTCTTCAGCTGTGTCAGGTCAATCTGTAGCTGGTTTTCTTACTTCAAATACAGCAATACCAACAAAAGATGTTACATCAAGAGGTATGATGGAATATGATGAAAGTACTGATAATTGGAGCAACTATTTTACAAATTCTTCTTCTGAAACAGTAAACTCCGGAAAAGGGTATAGTGTCAGAAGAGGAACTAATGGCATTATTACATTTTTAGGTACATTAACCTATGGAAATATTGATGCACCGGTTACAAAAAATAATTCTGGTTGGAACCTTTTAGGAAATCCTTTTACATCAGCAATGTATGTTAGGCAGGAAGTACATGGATTCCTAAACGTAAATGATGCAATACTGGATCCTAGTTTTAAGGCGTTGTATTTGTGGGATCCTACAGCAAATGGTGGATCTGGAGGTTATACTATTGTAAACAGCGATGAGGGGCAGGCAAATCTTTCATCTGGTCAGGGATTTTTTGTAAAAGCAGCTTCAACCGGTAATGTTACTTTTACAAATGCCATGCAGGTACACCAAACAAATGCCTTGTTTAAATCGGCTAAATTACCCACGCCTTTTATTGTTTTAAATGCTAAAATTGGAAATACTAGCGGTTCAACTAAAATTAAGTTTAATGAAGAAATGACATTGGGTCTTGACCCATCATATGATGCAGGAATTTTAAGAAGTGGCAATGGTTTTGATATTTACAGCAAACTAGTAGTTGATAACGGAGTTGATTTTGCGATACAAGCGTTACCCGGCAAATCAACCGACAGTTATGTAATTCCTATTGGTATTGATGCTATAAAAGGTGGTGAAGTTGTATTTTCAGCTCAAACACTTAATTTACCTATAGGCTATGATTTAATGCTTGAGGACAAACTTAACAATACTCAAACAAGTATTAAAAATGGAGAGTTGTATATCGCCGAAATAGCTTCAAACTCAAACGGTGCTGGCCGGTTTTATTTACACGTGGGTGCATCAGTTCAAACGAGGTTACAGGAAATTGAAATGGAAGATATAATAGTTTATACAATCAATCAAAAATTATATATTAAAGGGAATGTAAGCAAGGAAGCTCAGTTTATGCTATATTCTATAGATGGACGTTTAATAAAACAGTTTGCTGCAACCTCTCAAAATCTCAATCAATTGACCATTGCCGGTTTCACTCCCGGAATTTACATTGTTAAGGTGCAAGATAAAAATAATTATAAGCCTGTGAAATTTGTCATTGAGAATTAAAGGTTAATATTAAAATCGTTAAAATTAAAATTTGAACATGAAAAAGAATAAAATTAACAATAGCAACACCGCGCAGGAGAAATCTGAAGACAAAAAAGTTATGACAAGAAAACAAGCTCTTGAAAAAGCAGGTTTAATGACATTAACAACTGCATCAATGCTACTGCTGATGAAAACGCCAGCCAAAGCGGCTGCATCAATTCCAACTCCGCCACCTGCATGGTAAACCAAGCTTTTTAACAGAAACACCGTACTTTGATAATTTAAGAAAAAAAGTACGGTGTTTTTTTTACAAAAATATTTACCGTGAAATCAAAAAGTATTGGTATGTTAAATTGAGCAGCGTTATTAACTTTTAAATTAATTCTCCTCGATAAGCTTGCCTAACCTTTTTGTTGAAAAAAATATATTCCCCATAATTGCTAATTTTTAAATGCACAAGTAACAATGCAATAAAAATGGTTATGAATTTTCTATATCAACCAAATAACCCACTGCTTTTCATTATTTGAATAATTTAGTTACAACCTTAATTACGTCTTCAGTTCTGGAATATTTTAATTCAAAGAATTTTGTTTTGTCGAACCAGTTAAAAAATTCGGCAATATTATGCGAAATTGGGTTGACCCAGGTTTCCTGCAACAATAACTGCATCGCTATTTTTTTTGGTACTTCTTCAAATAAGCATGAACTATGGGCGGAATAACTAATAAATACAAAATTCTTTGCTAAAAACCCATTTTCTGTCTTTATTAAATTTTTAATTGGCAAATAACGAACATGTTTTCCGGTATAAGCTTTTTCAGGTAAAATGTCTTTTAATTCTGGAAAATGAGGTATTAAAGCATTAAAAGAACCTTCTTTAATGGTAGCAGCAACTGGCAACGGATACACCCTTTTATTGATTAAATCCATGGCAAGAAAATCATCTGATAACATATTAAAACCATACGCATGTAACAAACTTGCCAAAGTACTTTTTCCGCTTCCTGCCCTGGCCGGAAATATAACGGCGGTGTTACCATCAGTTACTGCTGCGGCATGCACTGTCATCATCCAGTTTTCAGAAGAAATACCATGTAGGATATTTAAAATCTGCAATAATACCGCAGCTTTTAAATATCCTGTATCTGTAATTTGAAGCATCTCAATAATATTACCATCAACTTTTAAAATCAGCTTCTTCCTAATTCTGTACAGTTCAAACATGTGAAATTGGTTCCTGGGTTTTTCAATTTCATGGTGAGAAATTAACGGGTGAATTACTTTTTCTAATTCAAAATCACCATAGTTAATTTTTAAATACAGATTGCCAATTGCATACATTTTTTCAGCATAAAACCCCTTATCATTTAATTCATTGTTATCAATTTGTTCTTCGTGAATTGGTTCTTTTTCCGTTTGAACTAGGTATTTATGTAAGTCTTGTTCCAATTCTAAAATAAATTTTTCAACCTTAGCCAATGGTATATTATATCGAATTGAAAATTTATCTGCAATTTCATTTTTAGGAATATTTTTAAGAAATAGTTTAAGAATATAAAAGGCAGGTTCCTCAATCAGTAAAAAACTTCGGGTAGCTTTAAACCAAACTGTATATGCGTTTTCTACCTTAATACAAATGATTTCGTCATTTAAACTGAAACTTTTTGACATTTTAATAAAATTGATTGTATAAATATTGAATCCACAAAAGCTTAAATTGATTGCCCAAGATAATTATTTAAATCAATGGGAATAAAATTTTATATTTCAAAATTGCCATTCAAGGGTTTTTGCAGCGCGGCTTTAAGTACTTTTTAAATAGACAGGATTTTAATTAAAAGTTCTTCCCCATTTAAATAGAGTTTGTCTTTATAATACAACTTGACGAGAGGGAATAAAAATGAGAATCTCAGTACAAAAGAATAACAAACCAAAAAATATATCTTGTGATATTCAAAATGAACCTACCTGTCTTTTTTTTGTTGAAGTGTTCAAATTTAAAAAAGAAATGAACGATTTCTGGAACGAGCGCTTCGGATCCAATGATTATATATATGGGACCGAACCCAACCAATTTTACAAAAAACAAATAAAAAAACTTACCCCTGGTAAAATTCTTTTTCCTGCAGAGGGTGAAGGAAGAAATGCAGTTTATGCAGCAACTTTGGGCTGGCAGGTTAACGCTTTCGATCCAAGTATTGAAGGAAAAAGAAAAGCAGAATTGTTGGCTTTGAAAAAAGGTGTATTTATTGATTACAGAATCGCCGATTACGAATTTGTTGAATACCCTTGTGAATCATTCGATTGTATTGTATTGGTTTTTGCTCACATGAATCCTTCAAAGCGGGAAGAGTATCATGAAAAGTTAATTTCATTTTTAAAACCCGGAGGGACTTTGATTTTAGAGGGATTTTCCAAAAAACAAATTAACTACAAAACTGGCGGACCGCGAGATATTGATATGTTATTTTCAAAACAAGAGATGGAAATAGATTTTTTTTCACTGTCAAAATTAACCATAACAGAAGCTGAAGTTATTCTTGATGAAGGTACATTTCATCGGGGTTTAGCATCCTTAATTCGAGTAGTTGGTATAAAATAAGATAACTATTTAATTTTGAATATAGAAAATTAGGTCTTTCTGTGAATGTTTTTGGACTTTTTTAAATGGATAACAATTAATCGATTGTGTGCAATTTTTCAACCATCATTTTTTTACTACATTAGCCCCTTTTAAATTTTATACCTAAATCAATTGAAACAATATCTTATTTCACTTGTCATTATTTTTGTGTGTTTTCAAACTGGTAAAGCACAAAAAACCATAAAGGCAATCAGGATTGATACTCCGCCAACCATTGATGGTTATGTAAACGAAGAAGTTTGGGACAAAGCTTTTGCAGTAGATGAGTTTTATCAACGGGAACCTTTTGAAGGTAAACCTGTTTCCAAAAAAACAATTTTCCTTACCTGTTACGATGCCAACAATATATATTTTGCCGTAAAATGTTGGGATGACCCAGATAAAATTACAGCTAAGGAAATGGCGCGCGATGTGAGTTTGGGAAAGGATGACCGGATTCAGATTATTTTGGATACTTATCTTGATAAGCGAAATGGCTATTGGTTTCAGGTTGGCCCACGTGGATCAATTGGCGATGCTTTGGTTAGTGGAAATGGTAATATTTTAAACAAAGAGTGGGATGGACTTTGGACAGGAAAGGCAAAAATTACCGACTGGGGATGGGAGGCAGAATTGGCCATACCTTTCAAAACCATGGGATTTGACAAGGAAAGTACGCAATGGGGAGTAAAATTCATCAGAAATATTGTTAACAGTCTTGAGACAGACTATTGGCCGGTAGCCAACTTAAATGCACATAAATTTCAGGTTTCCGATGCAGGCATTTTAGATGGTATTGAGGATATTACTCAAGGAATAGGCTTGGACATTTCACCGTATCTTGTAACCGGATTAAACACCAAAAAAGGGGAAGATATTGACCCGAAGCTTACAGGTGGAGTTGACCTTTTTTATCAGATTACTCCAGGGTTAAAATCTTCACTTACCATTAATACAGATTTCGCTGAAACTGAAGTTGACGACCGCCAGATAAACCTTACCCGTTTTAGCCTTCATTATCCCGAAAAACGCGATTTCTTTCTGGATGGTGCAAGTCATTTCAAGTTTGGTATTGATGCAGATGACTCCAGTCCGGTATCAAAAAGTATTATACCATTTTTTTCACGAAGAATGGGACTTGATTCTTTGGGTGGTCCAATTCCAATAAATGTAGGTGCAAAACTGACAGGTCAGATTGACGATTGGAATATAGGGATGATGTATATAAATGATGCCCGCGAAACAGGTATCAATAACTTTTCTGTAGCCCGGGTAACTCGCAATATAGGAAAACAATCCTCGGCCGGTATTATTGGTACTTATGGAAATGCACTTGGCGATGAATCCAATACTGTAGTTGGTGCAGATTTGAACTTGTCAACATCAACCTTTCAAAAGAACAAAAATGTTTCGTTTTTTCTTTTTGGTTTAAAATCGAACACAAAAGAGTTGGAGGGAAATGATGTTTCTTGGGGTACACAAGTTGTTTATCCGAATGATTTCCTTAAAGCGCGTTTAGGGTATCATCAGATTGGTAAGAATTTTGTTGCCGGTATGGGCTTTGTTCCGCGTACAAATATCAATGAGTCATATGGTGAATTGATGTTCGGCCCGCGACCAAATAAATGGGGTATTATGCAAATTGAATTTGGCGGAAGTTTTAACCACATTAGCAATTTGGAAACAAATGATTTGGAAACTCGGGAATATGAATTCCAACCAGTGGGGATACGTTTTTTGTCAGGAGAAGTATTCAAATATTCACTTGTAAGTCAATATGAATCGTTAAACCAAGACTTTAATATTTTCGAAGATTTTGTTATCCCACAGGGAATTTACGAATGGTGGCAGCAACAATTAAAACTGGAAACAAAGGGTGCACGCAATGTATGGGGAGAAGCAAGTTACCGGTTTGGCGATTTTTACAACGGTAAAAGGAACGACTTAAAATTGCTGATTAACTGGAAAATTGCTGTGCCGTTTTTTATTGGTGGATCAGTTACCCAAAACAATATTACATTGCCCGATGGAAAATTTACGGCAAATATTTTCCAGATGAATGCGAATATTTTGTTTAGCCCCAACGTTACTCTTTACAATTATCTTCAATATGATAACGCAAGCAATGTAGCAGGCTGGCAGGCACGTTTTCAATGGATAGTTAAACCTGGCAACGAAATTATTCTGGCATGGACATCGAATTTCAATAAACCAGCAAATGCATTTGTAATGGATGAAAGCGCCGTGAGGTTGAAACTAAAATATAATATTAGGTTATAAACCATTTGAAAAAATAATGCGTATAAAAAGGCACTTATATATATTCTTACACATTTTATATGAAACGGGAAGGTTGAATTGTTGTATGGTAAGATTTTTAATGGTAAATTAGCGAATATAAAAGGAGAAAATTAAAAAAGAGTTTTATATTCTTGTTTGGTATAAAGTATTTTAATATACTTGCACCCGAATTTATAAAATTCTCTCCCCCATTACAATTGTTCCGAATTATTATTCAACACTTAAATCAAAAAAAGCATAATATTTTAACAATGTACGATATTTTAGAATTGAACAAAAAGCTTGTTCCCGAACTGAGGGAAATCGCAAAAGAGCTTAATATTAAAAAAATTGAATCATTAAAAAAGCAGGATCTTGTGTACAAGATACTCGATACGCAGGCGATTCAGGAAGCAGAAAAATCTGAACGAAAAAATGCGTCAAAGGAACCTGCAAAGGAAGAAAAAGGAATAAAATCTTTTTTGGTTAAAAAGCCTTTTTCTTCAGATAAACAAAGTAATACTCAACAGGAAGAGTTACGAGGTAACCGGCCCAGAAGGGAACGGATTGAGCCTGTTTTGAAACGCGAAAAAGTTGAAACTGGTAAAAAGAAACATGCTAAGCAAGAATCTTCTGGTGTCCAATCGCGTCAGGAACAAATTAAAGCAATTATTAAAGGATTTGGTCGTGAAAAACCTGCTATGGAAGAAACTGAACATAAAAATGCATCTGAAATACCAGTGCAAACTGAAGATTTAAAGCCAAAACAAGATAAAAAGGAAAAGAATTTTCACTCCAAACCTGAGAATAAACCAGAAAAATTTAAGTTTGAAAAACAGCAGAATAGGGAACCTCTTGATGTGGAAGTTAATGATGAAGCAGAGATCCCGGTAAACAATGAAAGTCAGGTTGATGAAGCAGCTCCTTCGTTTAAAGAAAATGAAAATAACGAACCCAAAAAATCTAATAAACAAAAAAATGAAAATCAAAACCAAAATGGCAAACAAAAAAACCGTCAGTTTGAGTTTGAAGGAATTATAACAAACACAGGTGTACTCGAAATACTTGTTGATGGTTATGGATTTTTACGTTCTTCGGATTACAACTATCTTAATTCTCCAGATGACGTTTATGTATCTCAATCGCAAATAAAACTGATGGGTTTAAAAACCGGCGATACGGTAAAAGGCACAATACGCCCCCCAAAAGAGGGTGAGAAATATTTCCCCTTAATAAAAGTACTCGAAATCAATGGCAGGAGTCCCGATTATATACGTGATCGTGTTCCTTTTGATCATCTTACTCCACTTTTTCCAAACGAAAAGTTTCAGTTGACAGGAAATGGGCATGATAACTTATCCACAAGAATTGTAGATATGTTTGCACCAATCGGAAAAGGTCAACGCGGTTTGATTGTGGCACAGCCTAAAACAGGTAAAACTGTATTGCTCAAAGAAATAGCCAATGCAATATCAGCAAATCATCCTGAAGTTTATATGATTGTACTGCTTATTGACGAGCGACCTGAGGAAGTTACAGATATGGCACGAAGTGTAAATGCGGAAGTGGTTGCATCAACTTTTGATGAACCTGCTGATAAACATGTGCGGGTAGCTAATATCGTTCTTGAAAAAGCAAAACGTATGGTGGAATGCGGTCATGATGTTGTAATCCTGCTTGACTCAATAACACGCCTGGCACGTGCATACAATACAGTTCAGCCTGCTTCAGGCAAGGTGCTTTCGGGCGGTGTTGACGCAAATGCGTTGCACAAACCAAAACGGTTTTTTGGAGCTGCCAGAAATATTGAAGAAGGCGGTTCTCTAACGATTATCGCAACTGCACTTACTGAAACCGGTTCAAAAATGGATGATGTGATTTTTGAGGAATTCAAGGGCACAGGTAACATGGAGTTACAGTTAGACAGAAAACTTTCGAATAAACGGATATTCCCTTCAGTAGATATCCCTTCATCGAGTACCCGTCGTGAGGATTTGCTTTTCTCAAAACAAATTATCGACAAACTGTGGATTTTGCGTCACTATCTGGGTGGCATGAATTCACTTGAGGCAATGGATTTTATGAAAACACGTTTGATGCGCGCCAATTCAATGGAAGAATTCTTAGCATCTATGAACGATGAATAATAGTAAATAATATAATTCTAAAAAAAAGCAAGTTATACGACTTGCTTTTTTTATGATCATTTTAATCCTTTTGTAAAATTGAAAGTTGTTGTAGGTTGAATTTGTTCAGATTTTAAATACCTGGTTTTAAGTGTTTTTAAACGGTTTTTCGAAACAGCATCATAAGTGACATCAATTAAATAGTTGCAAAACCCAATTTTCGAAAGTCTGTTTTTATGGTGTAAAATTGAAACTGCACGGTCGGGAACAATACTGGTTATGCCATTTCTTCTGTACCTCCTGTATTTTGTTTTTGTATCGTCTCCGACAAAAACTTCATTGTTTTCCAAATGAACCGGCATTCGGGAATAAAACAGTTCAGGATAAAAATAAACCGGAACAATCCCGCTTTTACAGTTTATTGATTCAAGTGTCTCAAAATCAATTTCAAACGGAAAAATGAAATTTTCAACACCTTCTTTATGAACACATTTCACGGCAGCATCATTAAAAACATATACGTTCTCATTTGTGATAATCCTGCAGTTTTCAGGGATTAAAAGTTTTTGCGAAAGATGACTTATCACAAAATTGCGGACGCCTGCTTTAATGATTCTTTCCACTAAATCCTTGTAAAAACCAATTGAGTTTTCAGAAATAAATTTTGGCAATTCAATATAAACCTTTTCACGGTTGTTTTGAATAATCTCATCATTAGGATCAAATTTCTTCCAGGATATTTTCGTGAGTGAAAGAAATAATCCGTCCAATTCATTGAAATTGATGAATATTGAACCATTGCAACGAACCAATTCGGAAATAGAGTTTACCAACTTCTGGCAAATGCTTTTCATGCAGATCATCTAAAATTGATTTTTTAAATTCCAAAGAAATTGGTTTTACAGGAAGTTGTGAAATGTTTTCAAGTTTATGCTGAAATTTTTGATCCTGTAGCTTGGTTAAAAATACCTGGCTTTGAATTTCAATTTTTTGATTTTCTTTTTCAACCCAGTAATAATTTCCTTCTTTGACGGGATTCTTTACCACTGTATAAATTGGTTCTGAATTTGCAGTTCCCAAAAAGCGTAACCTGAATTTTGCTTCAACTGGAATTGACGAAGAAATCATGATTTTATTTCCGGTAACTTTTTCAACTTTTCCTAACAATATGCCCGTTGACGCAACCTCTGAAACTGCCATTTTTATATTTTTACCCGTAAAATAGCTTGTTTTTTCACGACCAAAATCCAATTTTAATTTGTCAAGCTCAGAGTTAATTTTTGATTCATCATCAAGCACCATCCGGTATGCTGAACCAACCCGAAAAGTATATTCACCCGATTTCATCCGCCCTTCGATTTTCAAACTCGAAACCCCCATTTCCATTAACTTTGGAATATATTCCAGCAATTGGTTATCTTTTAAATTGAATAGATATTTTTTGCTGTTTTTTGCCTCATATTCCCGGCGGCAAGGTTGCGCACACATTCCGCGGTTGGCACCCCTGCCACCTGTATAACTGCTAAAAAGGCACATTCCTGAAAATGAATAACATAACGCGCCATGCACAAAAACTTCAGTTTCAATAGACGAGGTTTTAACAACCAATTCCAATTCTTTTAAAGTAAGTTCACGGGCTAATACAGTTCGTTGAAATCCTTTTTCTTTCAGGAATTTCGTCCCCAGTGAATTGTGCACTCCCATTTGTGTGCTGGCATGAATTTTTAATTTGGGGAATTCTTTTTTGGCAATAAAATAAACACCCCAGTCTTGCACAATAATACCATCAGCGCCTACTTCGTTTAAAAAATGAAGATATTCAATTAAAGATCCGATTTCGCTGTTTTTTATCACCGTATTTAATGTAACATAAACCAAAACCTTTCTTTTTCTTGCTTCTCTTAACACGGCGATAAATTGGAAATGGTTAAAATTACTTGCCCGTGCTCTGGCATTAAATTGCGATAATCCCAGGTAAACTGCGTTTGCACCAGCTTGAAAGGCGGCAAAAAGCGATTCTGTATTTCCTGCAGGTAAAAGAAGTTCGGGCCTTTTTTGCATTTAATTTTATTTTGGGCAATATTACAATTTTTTGATCTGCAGATTTGTAAATAAAAGAGATTTCAGAATACCACTATTTTTATTAGTTATAAATTACACATTAAAATTAATTTTGCTATCCACAGATAGCAAAAATCACGCAATTCTGACTATTTTTGCACAAAAATTAAACATTGGAATTTTTTCAAAATACGCATAGATCGTTGCTCGAAAGCAGAAAGCCTACAATCAAAAGAGGGCTTTCAAAACGTATCGATTGGAGCCAGCAACTCATTTGTATTAAGGGTTTTAGGGGAGTTGGTAAAACTACTTTTTTACTTGATTACATCAGGGAAAAATATAGTGATAATAATTCGGTATTATATATTAACCTGAATAATTTCTATTTCACAAAACGAAAAATCAGTTCGTTTGCCGATGAGTTTGCAAAAAGGGGAGGTAAAGTACTTGTTCTTGATCAAATACAAAAATATCCCGAATGGTCTGCGGATTTAAGAAAATGTGTAGATGAGATCCCTGAATTAAAAATTATTTTCAGTTCATCACCGGTACTCAGGATTGCGGAAGGAAATCCCGATTTACAAGGTATTGCAACGATAAATCACCTGGAGGGATTGTCATTCAGGGAATATCTGAATTATCAAACCGGCAATATTTTCAGGCACTATACTTTTGAAGAATTAATTTCTGAACATGTTGAAATTGCACATGAGATTGTTTCGAAAGTCAGGCCACTTGCTTATTTTGATGAATATTTAAAAAGCGGTTATTTCCCTTATTTTATCGATGATCCAAATTTCTATGTTAACCGATTGTTAATGCACATTAATCTCGCATTGGAAATTGATGTGCCATATATAAATCAAATTGAGTTAAAATACCTGCCGAAACTCAGAAAACTTTTGCACATCATAGCCTCCGAGGCACCCTTTACGCCAAATGTAAGTAAACTGGCAGCATCGGTTGAAACCTCACGTGCAACAATAATGAATTATTTGAATTACTTAAAAAATGCACGGTTAATAAATTTATTATATTCCAATGGCGATGATGAACAGATGAAAAAGCCAGACAAAGTATATATGCACAATACAAATTTGCTTTACGCTATTGCTCCAAACAATACTGAAAGTTTAAACCTGCGTCAAACTTTTTTTTACAATCAGGTAGGTTACATTTGTAATGTAAAAAGTTCACAAGTTGCTGATTTTTGTGTGAATCATAAATATCATTTTGTTGTTGGCGGACGCAAACTAGAACCAGGTTCCGATTTTTTTGCTGCTTCGGATGTAATAGAAACCGGCGAAGGAAATAAAATTCCATTATGGCTTTTTGGATTTTTGTACTAGAGAGAAAATTAAATATAAATATCAAAATCAATAAATTTAAAAAATGACAAAGCAGAAAAAATTCATTACATGTGATGGTAACTATTCAGCTGCATACATGAGTTACATGTTTAGCGAAGTCGCTTGTATTTACCCCATTACACCCTCGTCAACCATGGCCGAATATGTTGATGAATGGGCCGCATTTGGAAAAAAGAATATGTTTGGCCGACCGGTACGCCTGGCCGAAATGCAAAGTGAAGGTGGTGCTGCAGGTGCAGTTCATGGTGCATTGCAATCAGGTGCATTAACTACAACTTACACTGCATCACAGGGTTTGCTTCTTATGATTCCAAACATGTACAAAATCGCAGGTGAGTTATTACCAACTGTATTCCATGTTAGTGCCCGTGCACTTGCAGGTCATGCACTTTCAATTTTTGGCGACCACAGTGATATTTATGCTGCACGTCAAACCGGTTTTGCAATGATTGGAGCAGGTTCGGTACAGGAAGAGATGGATTTGGCAGGAGTGGCACATTTGGCAACAATCAAATCCAGAGTTCCCTTCCTCGCTTTTTTTGATGGTTTCCGTACTTCACACGAAGTACAAAAAATTGAAGCCATTGAAATGGAGGACATTGTACCAATGATTGACAAGAATGCTTTACAGGAATTCCGCAACCGTGCCTTAAATCCCGAAAATCCTGTAACACGCGGTACAGCTCAGAATCCTGATATTTTCTTCCAGGCTAAAGAGGCTTCCAATAGTTTTTATGATGCGGTGCCTGATATTGTTGCCGGATACATGGATCAAATCAGTGAATTAACAGGAAGAAAATATCGTCCGTTTACCTATTATGGTGATCCTGAGGCTGAAAATATAATAATTGCAATGGGCTCGGCAACAGAAACTATTCGCGAAACCATTGATTATTTAACTGCTCAGGGTAAAAAAGTAGGTTTGGTTGTGGTTCATTTGTTCCGTCCATTCTCGGCTAAATATTTTGCTGAAGCACTTCCAAAATCGGTAAAACGCATTGCTGTTTTAGACCGTGCAAAAGAACCGGGAGCGGGTGGTGAGCCACTTTTCCTTGATATCAGATCATATTTTTATGGTAAAAAAGATGCACCTGTAATTGTTGGAGGCCGTTATGGTTTGGGTTCGAAAGATACCACACCATCGCAAATTATGTCGGTTTACGAAAATCTTGAAATGAATGAGCCCAAAGGCGATTTTACGATTGGTATCGTGGATGACGTAACTTTCAAGTCTCTTCCGTTAAAAGAAGAAATCGACATTACACCTAAAGGAACTTATCAGGCCAAATTTTATGGTTTGGGTTCTGACGGAACTGTTGGCGCAAATAAAAATTCAATAAAAATTATTGGCGATGCTACAGATAAATATTGCCAGGGATATTTTCAGTATGATTCAAAAAAATCAGGAGGTTTTACCTGTTCTCATCTCCGTTTTGGCAATAAACAAATTCGTTCAACCTATTTGGTAACCACTCCTGACTTTGTGGCTTGCCATGTTCCTGCATACCTTCATTTATATGATGTTTTAAAAGGCTTGAAAAAGGGTGGTTCATTCTTGCTCAATTCCATCTGGGACGAGGAAGAAACAAAAAATCAACTTCCCGATGCCATGAAAAAATACCTTGCAGAAAATGAGATTAATTTCTATATCATTAATGGCACGCGGTTGGGTGAAGAATTGGGACTGGGAACCCGCACAAATACCATCATGCAATCCGCATTTTTCAAAATCACCGAAGTAATACCCTACAGTATTGCTGTTGATGAAATGAAAAAAGCCATTGTAAAATCATATGGCAGAAAAGGTGAGCGTATTGTAAATATGAACTATGCGGCTGTTGATGCTGGTGGTAAAAATGTAACCAAAGTTGAAGTTCCTAAAGAATGGAAAAAAATTGTTGTTGCTGAAGAAAACGATGACACTCCGCGTCCAAAATATATTCGCAAAGTAGTTGACGTAATTAACGGACAACGCGGTGATGATCTTCCGGTTTCTACATTTACGGGTAACGAAGACGGAACTTTTCCTCTTGGTACTGCCGCCTATGAAAAACGGGGAATTGCCGTTAATGTACCTGAATGGATTCCTGAAAACTGTATCCAATGTAACCAATGCGCTTACGTTTGTCCTCATGCTGCAATTCGTCCTTTCCTTTTAACTGAGGAAGAGGTAAACGCAGCTCCTGCAGGAACTGAAGTGCGTGTTGCAACACCATCCAAAGCTTTTGCCGGTTTAAATTTCCGCATTCAGGTTAGCCCGCTCGATTGTACAGGTTGCGGTAACTGTGCCGATGTTTGTCCTTCAAAAGTTAAATCACTTGAAATGAAACCACTTGGAACTCAGCAATCAGACATTGAACGTTGGGATTTTATGGTAAAAGAAGTTTCGTTAAAAGAAAAAGTAGTCGATAAATTCCAAAACATTAAGAATTCACAGTTTGCCCAACCACTTTTCGAATTCTCTGGCGCATGTGCTGGTTGCGGTGAAACACCATATATTAAGCTTGTTACGCAGCTTTACGGCGAAAGAATGATGGTTGCCAATGCAACAGGTTGTTCATCAATTTATGGAGGTTCAGCACCATCGACACCCTATTGCAAGCATAAAGATTCAGGACATGGACCAGCTTGGGCCAACTCACTTTTCGAAGACAATGCAGAATACGGTTTTGGTTTCGCTGAAGGTGTTCAGGCCCAGCGCAATCGAATTGCTGAAGTAATGAAAGATGCAATGAGCAATGGTATAAGCGATCCAATGAAAGAAACTTTTTCAGAATGGCTGGCCAATATGAATAATGCTGAAGCTTCGGTAATTGCTTCAGAAAAAGTTAAAGCGGCCATTGCAGAAAGTGATATTAGCTATGCCAAAGAAATTATGGAGCTAAAACAATACCTGGTTAAAAAATCAATTTGGGTATTTGGTGGCGACGGCTGGGCTTATGATATTGGTTACGGCGGCTTGGATCATGTTTTGGCCAGCGGACAGGATATCAATGTTTTAGTGATGGATACTGAAGTTTATTCAAATACCGGCGGACAAGCATCAAAATCAACACCTGTTGGTGCAGTTGCCAAATTTGCCGCTGCCGGAAAACGTGTTCGCAAAAAAGACCTTGGTGCGATGATGATTTCATACGGATATATTTATGTGGCACAGGTTGCCATGGGCGCCAATCAGTCGCAATACCTGAAAGCTTTGAAAGAGGCTGAAGCGTATCCAGGCCCTTCAATAATTATTGCATATTCACCCTGCATTAGCCACGGTTTGCGCGCGAGCATGGGTAAAGCACAGGAAGAACAAAAAAGAGCTGTTGAATCCGGTTACTGGTCGCTTTTCCGCTACAACCCGCTGTTGGAAGAAGAAGGCAAAAATCCGTTCCAGTTGGATTCAAAAGAACCGGATTGGAACAAATTCCAGGAATTTTTAAACGGCGAAGTGCGTTTTACTTCTCTGAAAAAGACTTTCCCGGCTGCCGCTGACGAACTTTTTGCAGCATCTGAAGAAAATGCGAAATGGCGTTATAATTCTTACAAAAGAATGTCGGCCATGGATTTTTCAAAACCAGAAGTTATTGCTGAATCTTAAAAAAACCGTCTATATATTGAATGCCGCTCTGCCAATTGGTGGAGCGGCTTTTTCATCAATACTTTTAATTTTCCAATAAATAAACTTTCAGATTATTACGCCCTAAAACTACTAACCTTCCATTAGATTCTGCAATTACAGCTTCCGAATCCCACCCCGATTCTTTATCGTCAATAACTTTTATGCTGTAATTTCCTGAGTTATCAGAAACATACTGGCGTAAACTATTTCGGTCCAAAACAAAAATATCTCCTTTTATCAAAGCGATATCTGCATTTGCTTTCCATGAAGCAGCTTTCTTATCGATTTGTTTTACCGCGTAGCCACCATTTAAATCCGGAATGTATTTTCTAAGTCCATTCCTGTCGAGTACGATAATATTTTCATTTTCAACGAGCAAATCAGCATCAGAATTCCACCCTGTGGCTTTTCCGTCAATTTCAATAATTGTATATTCCCCATCTTCTTGCTGAACATATTTTCTAAGTCCGTTGCGGTCTAAAACAACAAAATCATTCCCAATAAATTTTACTGAAGCTCCTGATTTCCATGCCGTGGCATTCTCATCCTCAAAAATTGTTTTGTGGTTTTTATACGCAGAGTTTTGTGCAAAACCGTAAGAAAATATTGCCATTACTGATAAAAAGATAAATGTTCGTTTCATTTTTTCTGATTTAAAATTTCATTACAATCAGCAAGTTTAGTGCCATTACTTTATCCAAAATTCTTTTGTATTTTAGATTGAATTTAAAAATCCATCATTATGAAAACATCAATTCTCACTTTTTCTTTCTTCATGATTCTTTTCACTGGGTTTTGCCAGAAATATAAAGAAGATGTTGCTGTTATAATGAACAGCCCAAAACTTTCAGAAGTTTATACCGAATGTTGTACAAATAGAAATACTTGCTGATAATTTTGAATGGACAGAAGGACCGTTGTGGTTGGAAAAGGAAAACAAACTCATTTTTTCTGACATTCCGAACAATTCAATTTTTGAATGGACTGAAAAAGGCGGGATAAAAATCTATCTGAAACCTTCCGGTTATACCGGTAAAGCAAAAAGGGGCGGCGAAACAGGTTCAAATGGTTTGTTACTCAATTCAAAAAAAGAACTCATACTTTGTCAGCATGGCGATCGCCGAATGGCAAAAATGAAAGCACCTGTTTCTGCACCAAAAGCAGAATTCGAAACCATTGCAGGAAATTACAACGGTAAAAAGTTAAACAGCCCCAACGATGCAGTTTTTGACAATAACGGGAATTTGTATTTTACCGATCCTCCTTACGGATTGGAATTTAATATAGACGATCCTGCAAAAGAACTCGATTTTCAGGGAGTTTATAAAGTTGATAAAAGCGGTAAAGATTACGTTGCTGACAAAAGAACTATCGCGCCCCAATGGAATTGCATTTTCTCCTGATTACAAAAAATTATATGTTGCAAACTCCGATCCCGAAAAAGCAATCTGGATGGTTTATGATGTTGATGAAAATGGTTTGCTTAAAAATGGAAAAGTATTTTTTGATGCGACTGATAAAACCACCACTTTAAAAGGTTTACCCGATGGAATGAAAGTCCACAAAAACGGATGGATTTTCGCTTGTGGCCCCGGTGGAGTTTTAGTTTTTACTCCCGAAGGCGAACATCTCGGAACAATTATGACAAACGAAGCTACAGCCAACTGCGCGTTTAATAGTGATTATTCTGAATTGTTTATAACTGCGGATGATTATTTGTTAAGAGTTTTCTGCCACTAAAATCTGTTAAAATTACCGCCAATAAGCCCAGGAATAAGTCTTATTCCAAATGGAATTGCCTTGCTGCTGCATGGAATCATAGATATTCCATTTGGAATTGTTTCCATTCCATAGAGAATTACTATGATTCCGGATGGAATATACTTGCTGCCACATGGAATCATAGATATTCTATTTGGAATTGCTTTCATTCCATAGAGAATTACTATGATTCCGGATGGAATAATATTCCTTCCACGTGGAATAATCTTGCTTCCGAATGGTATATGGTTTATTTTCTGCAGCATTGAACTTCTGAAACAGGCATGAATAGGGGGATAAGGAGGATTTAAATAACAATTTTCACATTTTCATTTACTCCTTTTCTGATGAGTAAACAATCAAATCCCCTGCTTCAAGCTGAAATCCTTTTGTTGAGTTTAATAACCTGATTTTAACTTTATGTGGTCCATCGCTTAACTTATACTTCCATGCAATCTCGTGGCGGCGTTTGCTGAAATTCGATGGCATTGTAAATTGCTCAGCAGTTACACCATCAATTGTCATTTCCAATTGCAGAACAGCATCTTCAGGATTGTTTTCGTCCAACTTTTTAACATGACCTCCAAGTGCGAAACCAATTCCTGTAAATTCAAATTCCATTTCTTTATTTTGCTGGTCAAGTTTTTTGTTTAGTGCATCTCTGCTAACCGGATTATGTCCTTCAAAACCTACTTCCAAAGCAACAGGTTGTATATCCTGAAACTGAATTTCAATATTTTCACCTTCGATTTTAGCGCCGTTTTTTTCGAGCATTTCAAGGGCATGTTTCGTCCCAATTTCATAAACATCGTTTAACGACATTGTAGTATATTTGAAATCCATGTCTTCTACCGGGATCACCCCTTTTTTCCATTCTTCCGGAAGTTTTGAATAACCAATCATTGTACCTAAAATACCACCCGCCGAGGCGGGGTTGCAGTCGGAATCCTGTCCACAGCGGGTTGAAACATCAAGCGTTTTTGTATAATCTCCTTCACCGTAAAGCAAACCAACAACAATATAAGCAGCATTTATTTTTGCATCGATATTAAAATCGGTAAAAACGCCATCGGGGCAGCCAATATCCTGCGACCAGTTTTGCTGTACCAAATTCCACGTTTGCGACCAGTCGGTTGGATATTCCGAATGCCATTTGATAACGTCACTTATGCATTTATAAAATTGTGATTCAGCCGGAATAGCTTTTAGTGCTTCAGTTACCACATAATTTACATCGCTTGAAACAAAAGCCAGTGAATACATGGCTGCCACATAAACCCCGCCATACCAGCCATCGCCGTAATTCATAATATGGCCCACTTTATCGCAGATTTCTGATGCTGAATTTACCATTCCGGGTGCCATTAAACCTGCAAAATCGGCTTCAATCTGAAAATCGATATCGTCAGCATGCGGATTGTTCATCCAAAATCCCGATTCGGGCGGCATAATTCCGTTTAAAATATTGTAACGTGCGGCCTGATTGGCGTGCCACAACATATAGTCGGCATTGGCAAAAGCAAGTGCATGTGATTTTGCAGGTGCATCCAATCCCTCTTTTTCGAAAACATCAACAAAAGTTAAATCCATATAAACATCATCATACAAACCCGGAGAGTTTTCAAAATACCACAAGCACCGGGTTTCATCCCATGGAATAGGTATGGAATCAGCAATCATCACTCCTTTGTATCGAAATTCTGTTGGTCCGCCGTAAGTGCAGCCAATTACCTGTCCGGCCCAGCCACCTTTTATTTTATCCTGAAGTTCGGTTTTGGTGAGGGTTGTTTTAATATTTGGGTTTTTATCTGCTGCGGGTTTTGAAGTGCATGCTGCCATCAAAAAAATGACAATCAGAATAGTAAGTTTCTTCATCGGAATTGGTTTATTAAATTTTTTCGAAGATAGAAAAAAGAGCCCGTTTTTCATTGCTGCAGAGCGGATTTGTGGTTGCTGTACATCCCCGACATATTCCAAAATTTCGGAATTGAGGGATATTCAGATCAAATTCTTTCAGGATTTTACTTCTCCATTCTACTATAAAAATGCTGTAAACGGGCTGCTATGGTAAGCCAAACTATATTAGTACTTTTTTCGTTTTGGATTCTGTCTGTTATCAAAGAAGTTTAAAAGTACAATCTTGTCATTTTCTATTTTATAGAAGACGGTTAATTGTTTAACAATTACAAAACCACGAATATTTCTTTCAACATGTTCTATACTTCCAATCTCGGGGAATTCAATTAAGATATCCAAAAAATCATAAACCTTTTTTACAAATGCTTTTGTTACAGTTTCTCCCCATTCCTGTAACACATATTCAATAATTTCATCAAATTTTTTGTCTGCCCGTGTTGACCAATAAAGGGTTAAAGCCATTTTTTATGCTTTTCCTGGATTTCTGAATGAGGGATAAGATTCGTAGGATCATTTGATTCTATATCAGCCTCAATAAGTTCTTCTTGTTCTTCAGGAGAAAGTCTTCCCCAAAGTTTTTCGTCAGTTCTTTCGCTGATTCTGGCCATTACTGCATAAAACTTATAAAGTATTTTATCATTGTTTATGCTATCGATTAACTGATGAAAATTATTTTTTAATTCTATCGTATTCATGTTTTTTTTTTTCAAATATACGATTCTTATATTCAAAAAGGAATTTTGCATTTAAGTCTGAGTAATATGTACCGGCTTGAAAGCCGGGGTTATTCAAATTGAACCCTTTTCAGGATTCGTTCTTACTCCTTCCCCTTTTGGGGGAAGGCTGGGATGGGGGCTTCCAATTTTTTCGCCTCCTCCCAATATACATCCATTTCAGCCAAACTCATATCGTGCAGGCTTTTTCCTTTTGTTAAAGTTTGACTTTCGAGATAATTAAATCGTTTTATAAACTTCAGGTTGGTGCGTTCCAGTGCTGCTTCCGGATCAACACCATAAAGTCGTGCAGCATTTACCATCGCAAAAAACAAGTCACCAAATTCAGCCTCAATTTTGTCTTTTTCAACCTGGTTTATCTCGTGCGCCAATTCGTTAATTTCCTCTTTCACTTTATCCCAAACCTGCTCTTTATATTCCCAGTCGAAACCAACGCCACTGGCTTTTTCCTGTATTCGGTTGGCTTTTACCAAAGCTGGCATGGCAGCCGGAACACCTTCCAAAACGCGCTTGTTACCACCTTTTTCTTTCAATTTCAAAGCTTCCCAGTTTTCTTCCACTTTACGCGCCGAACCATCAACATCAATATCTCCAAAAACATGCGGGTGGCGGTAAATCAGTTTTTTGTTGATTCCTTCCAAAACATCACCCATATCAAACGCGCCTTTTTCCGACCCGATTTTGGAATAAAAAACAATATGAAGCATTAAATCGCCCAACTCTTTTTTTATCATTTCCAAATCATTTTGCAGAATAGCATCTGCCAGTTCGTAGGTTTCTTCGATGGTTAGCTTTCGCAATGATTCAAGTGTTTGTTCCTTGTCCCACGGGCATTTTTCGCGAAGTTCATCCATTATTTGGAGTAGTTCTTTAAAGGCAGCTATTTTCTTTTGCATTATTTGATATTCTTGTAAATAATTTTTAAAGATACAATTTTTGATTTTGCTTTGAATTTGCTTAACCAATTCTAAAACATATATTTTGTATCTTTGAAGTGATGTATTTTACTAAAATTAAGAAATTTAATAACCGATTATGCAGACTGTAACCGTAGATATTATTAACGAAAAAGCACTTTCCCTATTAAAAGACCTGGAAGGCTTAAAGCTAATAAGGATTAGGAAAAACATCGTTGAACAAAAGGTTTCCTTGAATTCAACTGCAAAATACAAAGGTGCAATGAAAAAGCAAGCTATTGAAGATATTGACCACCAGTTGAATGAACTTCGACAATCATGGGAATAAAATATTTGTGGGACTCCAATATCGCAATTTATTACCTGCAACAACAATTTCCTGTAAAAGCTGAAATTTTGGTTGATAATTTGGTTAAAGAATCCCCAGTTGCAATTTCTGCAATTACTGAAATAGAACTTTTATGCTGGAAAGCTGCAACTGACGATGATTTAAAAGTTTTGAATGATTTTATCAGCGACTGTTTTGTTTTTGAACTGGAACAGACAATTAAACTTAAAACAGCAGAAATCCGAAAAATATATAACATTAAATTACCAGATGCTATTATTGCTGCCACTGCAATTGTTTACGAACTTGTATTAATAACAAGAAATGAAAAAGATTTTTTGCAAATCGAAGGGTTAAATATTGTTAATCCATTCAGTGTCAGCTAGTCTCTTTTTGCCAATTATATTTGTGCAGAGAGAGGGTAACTTTAATACAATCAGTGAAATCGTAATATTTTTTAATTTTGAATCGTTTTAAACTATAAAATTACACAATTGGACAAACAAATAATACTTGAAGGAATTGACCCGCTGGAGTTTTTTGGCATTAACAATTTAAAAATCGATCTCATTGCTTCTTTCTTTCCGAAAATTAAAATCATAGCGCGCGGTAATTCACTTACAATTCAGGGCGAAGATGCCGAAATCAAACTTTTCGAAAAGAAGTTTGCTTTCATTCTCGACCATTATGTGCAGTTTAATATACTCACACCCGATATTATCCGCGAAATTCTGTCATCCGGTATTTCGTCGCTTGAGGAAAATGGCCTGGCTGACAAAGATATTATCGTGTTTGGAAACAACGGAAAACCTGTTCGGGCGCGCACACCAAACCAGCGTGTTTTGCTTGATGAAAGCATTAAAAACGACCTTCTTTTTGCCATTGGCCCGGCTGGAACAGGAAAAACCTACACTGCGATTGCGCTTGCTGTGAGGGCCTTGAAAAACAAGGAAATCAAAAAAATAATTCTAAGCCGCCCGGCAGTGGAGGCCGGCGAAAATCTTGGATTTCTGCCCGGCGATTTAAAGGAAAAAATCGACCCATATTTGCAACCACTTTATGATGCGCTGCAGGATATGATTCCGGCAAAAAAGCTCGAAGAGTTTATGAAGGACGGAACCATTCAGATTGCCCCGCTTGCTTTTATGCGCGGACGGACACTGAGCAATGCTTTTGTAATTCTTGATGAGGCACAAAACACTACAATTAATCAGTTGAAAATGTTTCTAACGCGAATGGGGCTGAATGCAAAATTCATTATAACCGGCGATATAACCCAAATTGATTTGCCACGAAAAAGTCATTCGGGATTGATTCACGCACTAAAAATCCTCAACAATATCAAATCGATTTCTGTTATTGAATTCGATAAGAAGGATATTGTGAGACACCGTTTGGTTCGCGATATTGTAGAAGCGTATGAGAAAAAAGCGGCGGAGGAGGAAGAAGCGAAGGAATGGAATAGAGCAAAAAGCATAGAGCAAAATTCCGGTAACGGTAAAAAGTAAGGAAGAAAATTAATGACGAAAAGGTTGTCGAAATGTGGCTAAAAGCCAAAACCAGTCAAGAATTATAATGGGTTATAAAAATTAATAAATAATCACTAATAAATAATCATTCACAATGGATAACGCATTAACAAAAACAGAGTTTAATTTTCCGAAACAAAAAAGTTTGTACAAAGGAAAAGTTCGTGACGTATATAACATCAACGACGATTTTTTGGTGATGGTGGTTTCCGACCGAATTTCAGCATTCGACGTGGTACTGCCAAAAGGAATTCCTTACAAGGGGCAGGTTTTGAACCAGATTGCAGCAAAATTCCTGGATGCAACTGCTGATATTGTTCCCAATTGGAAAATTGCTGTTCCTGATCCAAATGTTACAGTTGGTCACATGTGTGAACAATATAAAGTTGAAATGGTAATCCGCGGATATTTAACCGGCCACGCTGCCCGTGAGTACAAGGCTGGAAAACGAATGTTATGCGGAGTACCCATGCCCGAAGGAATGGTGGAAAATCAGAAATTCCCGGAGCCAATCCTCACACCAACCACAAAAGCTGCTGTTGGGCACGATGAGGACATTTCGCGCGAAGAAATTATTGCACAGGGTTTGGTTGACAAAGCTGAATACGAAATGTTGGAAGATTACACCCGCAAACTTTTTCAACGCGGAACTGAAATGGCTGCCGAAATGGGCTTGATTTTGGTGGATACAAAATATGAATTCGGGAAAAAAGATGGTAAAATTTACCTCATTGATGAAATTCACACTCCCGATTCATCGCGCTATTTTTATGCTGAAGGTTATGAAAAACGATTAGCGGCAGGAGAACAACAAAAACAACTTTCCAAGGAATTTGTGCGTCAGTGGCTCATCGAAAATGGTTTCCAGGGAAAAGACGGGCAGACTGTTCCTGAAATGAACGAAGATTTTGTTGCATCAGTTTCCGACCGTTATATTGAGCTTTATGAGAAAATCACAGGCGATAAATTTAAAAAGTCAGATGTTTCTGAAATCCCCGCACGCATTGAAAAGGCGGTAAACGAGTTTCTAAAAAACAAAATATAAACTGGAAAAGTCAGAACATCAGTCAAATTGATACTTTGCCTGCAATAATAAGTAATTAATGAAAAGTTTAATTCTTTACTCTTTCGTATTTCTTTTTACGATAAACCTACTTGCACAGGACGAAGCAACTCTGGTTAAAGTTGGCGATAAAGCACCTGATTTTACAATTGAATTGGAAAATGGTAAAACAAAACAACTTTCCGATTTGAAAGGAAAAGTGGTGTGGATTAAACTTTTTTGCCACCTGGTGTCCGCCGTGCCGGCAAGAATTGCCCCACCTGCAAAAAGAAGTTTACAACAAACTTAAAAGCAACCCAAATTTCGAATTGATAATTCTTGGCCGCGAGCATTCATGGAAAGAAATCAATAAATTCAAGACGGACAATAAATTCAATATGCCATTTTACCCAGATATGGGGCGGAAGGTTTTTTCACTTATATGCAAATCAAAATATTCCACGAAATTTTATAATCGATAAAGAAGGAAAAATTGCTGTGTCGTCAACAGGTTTTACAATAAAAGAGTTTGAGGAAATTGTGGGAATAGTAGATGAATTATTGAAATAGGAAATACGACTTGTCTGCGTGCTTGCACCTGACAACGTCAATTTGTAAATTAAAATCCCTTTTTGTCTTTTAACAAGAAAAACCTACTTTTGCCCCGCAAATTTTACGAGCAATAACAATGTTTTTATACAACCGCATAAATAAGGAAGAACTAAAAGAACGGTTGCTGAAGGAAACCTTTCAGCGAAGGACTATATCTTTTTACAAATATCATTATTTAGAAAACCCGCAGGATTTTCGCGATAATATTTTTCATGATTGGTTTGAACTCGACTGTTTTGGCCGTATTTATGTCGCACGCGAAGGAATTAACGCTCAAATGAGTGTTCCGGAACATCATTTCGAAACTTTCCTAGAAACACTGAGAAAATATGAAATTCTCGATGGAATTCCCATTAAATACGCGATTGAAGACGATGGAAAATCATTCTACAAACTCACCATAAAAGTTCGTCCAAAATTGGTTGCTGATGGGCTTGACGATGGAACTTACGACGTTACAAACGTTGGTAAACATTTAACCGGTATAGAATTTCACGAGCAAATTGGAAAGGAGAATTCAGTGGTAGTTGACATGCGAAACTACTATGAAAGCGAAATTGGCCGTTTTGAAGGAGCAATTTGCCCTGAAGCCGATACATTTCGCGAAGAATTGGAAATTGTAACTGATTTACTGTCAGACAAAAAAGATAAAAAAGTTTTGCTGTATTGCACGGGTGGAATTCGATGCGAAAAAGCCAGCGCTTATTTGAAAAATCAGGGTTTTAAGGACGTAAACCAATTGCATGGCGGCATCCTGGAATATGCGCGGCAAATAAAAACTGCCAATCTTGAATCGAAATTCATTGGTAAAAACTTTGTTTTCGATGAACGATTGGGCGAAAGTGTAAATGGCGAAATTATTTCAAAATGCCACCAATGTGGCATACCCTGCGATTCGCACACCAACTGCGACAATCATGGCTGCCACATTCTTTTTATACAATGTCCGGCTTGTGCCGAAAAATATCATGGTTGCTGTACACCCGAATGTGCCCATGAAAAAACAAGCGGTTTGGCTCGTTCAGTTGAAAATCGGATAGGTTTTGGAAACAGTAGAAAATACAGGAAAAGTCTTTCGTTGATAAGGGAAGAACAAAATCGATAAATATTCAAAGAACCAAAAAACAAAAGACAAAACACAAATAAATTCCAAATTGTAAAAATCAAATCACAAGCAAATATAAAAGACGAACTTTGTAATTGAAAAATAATCAGTTAGAAAAAGTTTGGATTTTGAAAAATTGAAAATTGAGATTTATTTGTTTTTTTGGGATTTGAAATTTGTAATTTCAGTAAAGTATGACCAACTTCTGGCAAAATATTGATAAGCCTGTTTTTTCCCTTGCACCGATGGAAGATGTAACCGACACGGTTTTCCGCGAGATTGTTATGGGAATGACTTTGCCCGGTAAACTGAATGTGGTTTTTACTGAATTTACTTCTGTTGAAGGAATGAACCACCCGGTTGGCAGGCAGCGGGTTTCTGAAAGATTGGTTGTAAACGATTCTGAAAAGGAAAAACTCAAAAAACTCAACATAAAATTAGTGGCACAAATCTGGGGTCGAAAACCTGAAATTTACCACAACATTTCCAAATACATCTCGGAAAATTATGATTTCGACGGGTTGGATATTAACATGGGCTGCCCTGTTAAAAAGGTTTTCAAACAAGGTGCCTGCAGTGCACTGATTGGCGAACCAAACCTGGCAAAGGAAATAATTCTTGCAACAAAAGAGGGCACAAATTTGCCGGTGAGCGTTAAAACACGCACAGGAATCAAGCAACATCAAACTGAAGAATGGATTTCGGCATTATTGGAAGTTGAGCCAGCCGCCATAATTTTACATGGACGCACCCAGCGGATGCAAAGCGACGGAGTAGCCAATTGGGATGAAATTGCCAAAGCTGTTCAACTTAAAAACCAAATCAAACCACACATCCCGTTTCATGGAAATGGTGACGTAATTTCATATGCGCAAGGTTTGCAACGAATTGCAGAAACAGGTGTTGACGGCGTTATGGTTGGTCGTGGCATTTTTCAAAATCCGTGGTTCTTCAATCCCGAAAGAACTGAAGTTTCAAAAGAGGAGCGGATTGAACAACTCATTCAACATACCCAACTTTTTGAGCAAACGTGGAGCGGACGAAAGAATTTCAATATCCTCAAACGGTTCTACAAAATCTATCTCAACAGTTTTGAAGGCGCCGCCAAAATGCGTGCCGATTTAATGGAAGTAAAAGATTATCAGGAGGTTTATTCGTATTTCAATCTCATTTAAAGGATTTGATAGTAGCTGGCCGCCTGAGATTAGTTCTAAGTAGCAGGTTTCTTGCTATTCACCCGGTGACTTTGAGTCACCGGGTGAATAGTTTTACGTTTGCAGGAGTTTGAAACGCTTAGTCATCCCCCGACTCCAAGTTGGGTGATGACTATCAGAAACAAATTAAACCCTTAGTTATTTTAAAAGACATTCAATTTCTTTTTCCTACTTTTGAATATGCGAATCAGCGAACAAGAAATAGCATCGATTAAAGAACTGGCTGTCAATATTTTTGGCAAAGGAACAAAAGTACTTTTATTTGGCTCCAGGACTGCCGACCACAAAAAAGGTGGTGATATTGACCTGTTTGTTACCAACAATAAAAAGGAGAATCTAACTTTGGCAGCAAAAATCAACTTTCTTGTGGAGCTAAAGTTATTGATTGGCGAGCAAAAAATAGATGTTGTCCTTGACACAGAATCTACGCGCAGCAAGAAGCAATTTTACGATTCCATTAAGCAGCAGTCAATTGAATTATGAAAAAGGAAGATATGTTGGACAAGTTAAAAGAAGCTTTGCACATTTGTGAGATTCATTCGCAACGGATGAATTATGCGCTTAACAAAGTTGAAAAACACTTTCCACTTGACGTTGAAAAATATAAGGATTTAACTTCGGATGATTTGAGTTATATGGACCAATTAATTTTTCGTTTTTCAAAATTGCAAGACAGTATGGGGAATCGTTTGTTTACTTCAATCCTGCAAAACCTTGGCGAGGACATAGAAGGAAAACCATTTATCGATTTGCTGACGCGATTGGAGAAATTGAATCTCATCGAAAATCACAAAGAGTGGTTTACACTTCGCGAAACAAGGAATTTAGTTACTCATGAATATCCTTTTTTCACTCCCGAAATTATTGATGGTTTGAATTTGCTTTCCGAACAAGCTGTAATTCTTGATAACATCTGGATAAGTTTAAAAATGTTTTCTAAGGAAAACTTTGAGGTTTAAAAGTTGCTGTGCTAAAGTCATCTCCCAACTCGAAGTCGGGTGATGACTACAAATATCACAAGTAAAAAACTTTGGCACCCATTTTTTTAAAACCACTTTTTCCTTTTTAAAAAAACTACCATTCCGATAAATACGGAAAACATTACTCCGAGAACAACAAAATAGCCGTTTTTGGTTTTCAGTTCAGGCATGTTAATGAAGTTCATTCCATACACTCCGGCAATAAAAGTTAAAGGAATAAAAATAGCCGACATTATTGTCAGCACTTTCATGATTTCGTTCATTTTATTGGAGGTGCTGTTCATGTACAAGTCGAGCAGGCCTGTAGTCATATCGCGCAGTACCTCGATATTTTCAATTACCTTAACAGTGTGGTCGTATAAATCGCGGATAAAAACCTTGATGTCGCTGTTAATTATTGGTTCTTCCAGCTTTTCGAATTTACCAACCATTTCACGAAGCGGATATATTGTACGCCTCAGTAAAAGTGTTTCACGGCGCAAACTGTGCAATTTATTCAATGTGTTTTTATCCGGATTATTCAGTAGTTCGCTTTCCAGATCTTCAAGTTTTTCACCAAAATCTTCGAGTACCAAAAAATAATGGTCAACTACTGTATCCAAAAGTGCATAAAGCAAGTAGTCGGCTCCTTTTCTTCTGATTGAGCCTTTCTTTTCTTTAATACGTGTTCTAACACTATTAAACACATCGCCGGTTTTTTCCTGAAAAGTAACAAGTAAATTTCCTTTAAGGATGAAACTTATTTGTTCATAATCAATACTAATTTCGTTGGAGTCCATTGTAAGTATTTTTATTACCGCCTGAACATAGTCGCGGTATTCCTCCAGTTTCGGGCGTTGGCCAACACTTAAAATGTCTTCCATGCTCAGTTTGTGGATGCTCAGAAATGTGCAGATTTCTTCAATGAATTTTTCATCATGCAGACCGTCAATATTGATCCATGTAACACCGTTTGAAGATTTTATAAATGAAATAATATCTTCCATGTTTTTAGGATTTATTTCATCAAACTTTTCATCAGAATAATGAATAAGTGAAATATCAACCTGGGCCATTTTTTGCATGCCGGTAAACACCAGCGATCCAGGTGCCAGCCCTAATTTCGATTTATGTTTGTGCTTCTTTTTACCCATTAATTTTATTTTGTGCGGCCATCCACTATTTTGTTGTATTCACTGTCGTCAGGTTCCCAAAGTTCTATTTTATTTCCTTCAATATCAAGTATGTGTACAAATTTTCCATAATCAAAAGTTTCAATTTCATCTACAACATGTACTCCATCCTTTTTTAGTTCTTCCACAAGAGCTTCAATGTTTTCAACCCGGTAATTTATCATGAAATCTTTTTTTGAAGGTTCAAGATAATTTGTGGTTTCCGGGAAGGTGCTCCATGCTGTATATCCTTTTCTGTCGGGGGAATCTGAATGCCGCCATTCGAAACTTGTTCCGTAATCATCGGTTTGCAGACCCAGATTTGATTTGTACCATTCCTTCATTTTCTCAGGATCTTTGCATTTAAAAAAAATGCCACCAATTCCGGTTACTTTTTTCATTTTCTGCTTTTTAAGTTCGATTCGTAAATCTCAATCCACTTTTCAATTGTAATTTTTTGCACAAGCTGGCCCAATAAATCAAACGGAATTTGTTCAGGTTTTTTGAACCTGACGCAACTTTTACCCATATCCAGTTTCAATTTTGAATGTTTTGGGTATTCAGTTGTGAACCAGTTCAGTAATTCCTTTTCTGCGTAAATTCCCATATGGTAAAAGGCAATAAAGTTTTTTTGTGACGCAATGTTAATAAATGGCAGCGGCAATTTCGGATCACAATGATACCCGGGTGGATAAACAGAATGTGGTACAACATAACCAATCATTCCGTAACTCATTTCTTCCTTAAAACCATCAGGAATATTAGCAAGAATTGTTTGTCGCAATCGGTTCATTGCAGGTTTTCTGTCTTCCGGAATCCGTTCCAGATATTGCTCAGGTGAATTTGCTTCAATTTTCATTCTTTCAATTTGAATTTTTTATTTGTTATCTTTTAAAATTAACCTCAGCGCCGTGTCTTTAAAAATATAACCCCATGCCCAGTTTATAAATATTATCAGTTTATTCCTGACACTTAAAATAAGCATCAGGTGAAGGAACATCCAAATCAACCAGGCAAAAAATCCTTTGAAACTTAAAAAAGGCAAGTCAACAATTGCTTTGTTCCGTGCCAGAGTTGCCATCGATCCCAAATCGGTATATTCATATTGAACGGGTTCTTTGCCTCTTTCCATATTTTTCAGATTTTTAGCAAGGTTCCGTGCCTGGTTAATTGCCACATTGGCCAACTGCGGATGACCTTTTGGATATTTGGGTGTTTGCATAAAAGCCATATCGCCAACGGCAAAAATATTGGTGAATCCGGCTACTTTATTTATTCTGTCCACAATTAGCCGGTTTCCGCTGGTGAAACATGATTCCGGAATACCTGTGATTGTATTTGCTATAACACCAGCCGCCCATATTACAGTTTTTGTTTTTATTTTGTCACCATTATCAAGCAGTAAAGTTTCGCCGTCATAATTTTTAACCATCGTTTCCATCAAAACAATTACACCCATTTTTTGAAGGTATTTTTTTGATGCTGACTTTGCTAAATCGCTCATACTGTTTAATGTATGCGGACTGCCTTCAACCAAAATAATTTTAAGTTTCGAAAAATCTAACCTGGGATAGTCTTTTGGTAAAACATTTCGTTTTATTTCGGAAAACGCACCTGCAAGTTCAACTCCTGTCGGTCCGCCGCCTACAATTACCATATTCAGGAGGCTCTCCTTTTCTTCCTCTTTGGCAGAAATTATATTCTCAAATGTCTGTAATATATGGTTTCTGATTCTAATTGCTTCGTAAGTAGTTTTAAGTGTCAGGGTATTTTTACTCAACTCAGTGTTACCGAAAAAGTTGGTTTTACAACCCAAAGCCAAAACTAGGTAATCGTATTTAAAATCGCCAATGCTGGTGTTGATTGTGTTGCTTTGTGAATCAACATTCATCACTTCAGCTAAACGAATAAAAACGTTCTTATTATTCCTGAAAACATTTCGCAGCGGGAATGAAATGCTCGAAGGTTCAATTTGTGAAGTAGCAACCTGATAAAACAGCGGCTGAAACTGGTGATGATTCAACTTGTCAATCAGATAAATATCGAAAAGTTTACCATCTAATTTTCTCACCAGTTGAATGCCTGCAAATCCACCACCTACTACAATTACTTTTTTTTTATTGTTCATTTTTACCGGTTTTCAACCTGATAAATTTTGAAATTTATTAAGATTGGTTTCTTTAAGGATGTTTTTGTGTTACCAGGATTGCCCGATACATATGCAATTTCGAACGTTTAATGTCCAGTTTTCATTAACTTCTGACGAAACCTGAACCTGCATCCTGAAATGATTATTTTATAACTTTTTCTTTGCGTTTTCTCAAATTTTCTTCAACCCTGAATTTTACAACTTTAGCAATCAAGTCGTAAGGAATTGGTTGATTGATAGGAAACTGGATTGTCCCTTTCCCGGTGCGGTAAGCTGCCAGTTCATCTATATAGGCATCGATTCCGGAAGGGGCAGGGTAAAAGCCAATGTGGTTTTTGAAAGCTGCAAAATGAACAAGGTTTCCGTTTAAAACAAAGGTTGGCATACCGTATTTTATTGCCTCTTTTGCCTCGGGTGCGGCTTGCCGGATTGTTTCTCTGATTTGTTCCAATATTTCTTTAATTTCTTCCGGAAATTCTGAAATATATTCGTTTATGTCTGCAAATGTTTTCATTGTTATTCTCCGTTTAGATTTGGATTCTTTTTAAATCCATTAACTATTTGAATGGCCTTTTTAACATCGGGAGCTGTAACAAATACTTTCACTGATCCAACACCACCAGGCGCTGCAACCCAGGGTTCCAGGGTCCCTGTTTTTTCATCTTTTAGAAAGGTCTTGATATCAGCATTTTCCAACAGGTTTTTCACAACACCGGTTTCCCAGCTTGTGCCTGCAAAAATCATTATGGAATCAAATTCACTGCTTGTTTTCATATGATTATAATTGTTTATTTATTATGGCATCATATGTAACTCGCCTGTAATCATATTCTTGTGTATAAATATTTTTACAAGCTCGTTTCATGATATTGCTTTTATTGAATATTCTTTCAATAATAATTGACTGAAACAGATTATCAATCTACAAATTAAACAAATGCAATGACAATTGGTTTACCGGTTCAGCTTGTTCCAGTTACCGGATTGTTTTCCGGTCATCGTTGAGATTGAAAGTTTCAGAATTATAATAAACTCAACTTCTTTTATTTCGAACAACAATTTTCCTGAAGCGCCATGTTGTCTCATAATGATTTCAAGTCCACGAATTTTTTCTTCGAAATCAGTTACAATTTCCACATTACCGTAACCAACTACCGAGCGGTACAAGGTGCTCCATTTACAGGCAATTTCATCGGTAATAATTTCAGCTTTTTGTTCAACTTCAAAACAAACAAGTGGATTTACTTTGAGTATATCTATTTTTTTACCTGCCGGTGCTGAATGTATATAAATGCAATTTTCGTGATAACCGAAATTGAAAGGTAAAATGTACGGTAATCCATTGTCAATCATTGCAAGCCGACAAATGTATGCTTGCTTTAATATCTCTTCAATAATAGATTTTTCTGTTATTTCCTGATTTGCCTTTCTCATTCCCCGATCTTTATAAACGGGTTAAAAGCAATTTCCCATAAATTTCCATCAGGGTCGGAAATGTAACTGCTGTAACCACCCCAAAAAACCTTTTGTGGTTCTTTCACAATTCGAATACCTTTTTCTCTAAAGTCCTGAATTAAAGTGTTGACTTCTTCCTCGCTCCGTGCATTGTAAGCAATTGTAAATCCTTTAAAACCGCTTCCGTTGCCATCAACAGTTGCGTCATTTGCCAATTCATGCAGTGGATATAATGCAAGTGAAATGCCGTTTAATTCGTAAAAAACAATATCGCCGGCACTCATTTCCGAGCGTTTCCAGCCAAATTTGTTTTCGTAAAAATCGATGGAAGTATTCAAATCTGCTACTCCCAGCGTGATAAAAGTGATTCGCTGTTCCATTTTAAATTTATTTTTTTACTTTGATTGGAATCCATATTTCTTCTTCTGAGTCGGGATCTCCGTTTTTGTATTTTTCTCCAAGAATTTCGAAATGAGGCCTGTTATCCAGCATGAATTCCGAACCTGGTAACCATTCAGTAAAAATAGTTTTAAAAATTTCTACACTCATTCCCTTGTGATGGAAAACTGCATAAAGTCCGGCAGGCAATTTAAAGGTTTCAAAATTTTCAGGAAGATTATCGAAATCGCTGACTTCTATTGTCGCCCATTTTTCGAATGTTGTAGCCGGATTAAAGTTTTTAAAATAAAAGGGATCATACACCTGCATCGAGTAAAGATTGTTTCCAATATTATTTTTTATCTCTTTGCGAAATAACATAAACGATTTCCAAAGCTCGCCGGTTTTGTTTTCCAAAAGAGACATAGTCATTTTCTTTCCGGCCAACTTCTTTTCTTCAATTTTTATAATGACTGGGTTCATTTTGAAATTATTTTTCAATTACAATATCATATTTGCTGAGCAATCCCAAAACCTCAGGCAGCGCGAATTTTGCCTTTTTAATCCGATTTATTTCGGGGTCGATTGCATAATTGAAAGAAGTCCTTAAATCTGCTTTTTCAAGATTTGTATTTTCGAAAGTAGCTCCCGATAAATCGCAGTTTTCAAAAACAGAACCTGTTAAATCGCACTCAGAAAAGTCGGCCTCTATCAACTGGCAGTTTTTAAAAATTGTTGATTTGACTTTCATTTGATAAAATGAAGTGTGGTTAAGAATACAATTTTCAAAATTAAATTCAATGCCGAATTGGTTACAGTCGTCAAAATGAAGTCCCAGCATTTTGCATCCATTGAATTTTACCTCGCGAAAAGCTGTTTTTGCCAACTGATTCAAACTCAGGTTACAATCTGTAAACTGGCAATCAATAAAAATGATTTCGGTAATATTCGTATTTGAAAAGTCACAGTTAACGAATTTACAATTTTCATATTCAGCCATTAAAAATGGATTCTTCAGAAAATCAGGCGCAGTAAATATTTTATTTTCAATATAGGTTTTTTTCATCTCAAAAACTGATTTTAAGTGACACACAAATGTACGTTGTTAATTTTAACGATGCACTGAATTGGTAATCAGATTGAGGATAAAGTTATGATTGTAAAACAGGATGAAATAATATCAAATTACTTTTTCAAACCAATTTCAATCTTATTGTCGATAATGACTTTGTTTGAAACTGAAACATCGTTTGCTGTAAATAAACCGAGTACTTCACGTCCGTCGCTTGAAGTTATATTCCCTTTTATATTTGCTGTTGGAACGCTGAAAAGACCACCGCTTTGTCCCTGATTAAACATTTGATAATAAAAATTATAGGCAAACTTCGAAATAGAATTTTGTTTCACCTGGATTGTGTCTCCCAAATTAAGGAAACGATCTTCCGGCTTATTGGGATCATGGAAATCGGTATAAATTTCGTAGCCATCAATATAATTTCCATCCACAAGTTCATCAGTTGCAACCACTAAAAAATCCGACGGGTATAAAAGCCTTTTGTTGATATAAATATCCCATTTGTAATAATTGCCCATTCCGGGAGTTTCTTTTCCATAGGTTAGAATTCCCAGAAATGCATAATCGCCACGATTTGACGGGCGTACCTGAATAGAATCAAGGGGTTCAACCGGTGCCAGTAATTCAGTAGCCGACAATGTTACGCCCTCCACGATGATGGTTAGCGTGTATTCTTTTCCACTTTCGCCCCAATAATAAGTACCGTTTTTTGGGAGGTACAAACCTTTTATATCCTGACTTTCCTGTAGTTTAACACTTATCTGAGGTTCCGAATTGTTTGATATTGTAATTTCTGCACCGCTTACGCCGGGGTAGTCGGAATCAGAACTTACCAACTGACTTTTATACAGGTAAACGTATGGATTGTTGTCAGTAGTAATTTTTGCTTCAACAGCATACAAACCAACATTTTCGTCACTCAGTTGAATTTGAACAATATCTTCGCAGGAATAAAGTAAAACGGAAATAATAAGTAATAATATGGTTGTTTTTAATTTCATTGCCTTCAACATTAAAAATTGATGTTATATGTTACTGAGGGAATTACAGAACCAACAATTGATAAACGGGTTGCTTCAACAATTGCAGGATTGTCTTCGTTTGGCCTGAAATAAATTGAATATGCATTTCTGCGTGCATAAACATTGTACAACGAAACATTAAGCGATTGTTTTACCCTTCGGTGTTCATTTTTCTTAAAGTTGTAGTTGAAAGATAAATCGAGCCGGTGGTAATTTGGTATTCTGTTGCTGTTTCTTTCAGCATAATAAAAAAGTGTATTTCCCTGGACGTTATATTTTGCAACGGGATAGGTAACAGGATTTCCGGTTGAAAAAACCCAGCTGGCTGCAAGAGAAAACTTTTTGTTGATATCATAATTTAATACAAGCGATAAATCGTGGGTGTGATCATAAGTAGAGGGATATTGGTTGCCATTGTTTATTCCAGGTATTTCACGCATCGATTTTGCCAATGTGTAGCTCGCCCAGCCAGTAACCATCCCCTGCTGCTTTTTTATCATCAGTTCCAAACCATATGAAAATCCTGTCCCGGTAAGTAATTCTGTTTCAAGGTCTTCGTTTAAAAAAAGTTCAGCACCATCTTTGTAATCCAACACGTTTTGCATGTCTTTGTAATACACTTCCACTGAAGTTTCATAGGCGTTGTTGAAGAAATTTCGAAAATAACCTGCTGCCACCTGGTTAACTATCAAGGGTTTTATGTATTTGTTACTGGGCAGCCAAATGTCCAGCGGAGTAGGTGAGTTCGTATTTGAAATCAGGTGGAGGTTTTGTGCCATGCGGTTGTATGATGTTTTTACCGAACTTGTTTCGCTAACCGATAATTTTGCTGAAATCCGTGGTTCAAGATTGATAAATGGCGAACCAATTTTATCACCACTTTTATAAGTTTTTTCACTCACAATTTCATCTGTATCAGGAGATCCCGGATTTTCATATTCCCGTACTTTCCCAATTCCAATTTGCTGAAATATTGATACTCTGAGCCCATATTTTACAGTAAATAAGGTTCCAAATTTTTGCTCATTTGAAAGATAGCCGGCACTGCTGATGGCATTGTAGTTGGTAAGTTGTATAGGTTTGAAAAAAGAACCTTCATTTGAGTCGATATTTCCGGGTTCGAAATGATGTTTGATGATGTTCAGTCCAAAATCGATTTTATTATTTGTGTTTAAAAACCATGTAAAATCCTGTTTAAAATTGTAGTCTTCAATGCGCGAATTCCAGTCGAATTGATCGGCTGAATTGCTGGGCACACCAAGGCTGTAATCGTATTTCGAGAAAATCAGCGAAGTATTCGAGAAAAGTTTCCCGTTAAAAATATGGTTCCAGCGCGCAGTTCCCGTAATATTTCCCCAGCGCATGTAAAGAGATTCGCCAAGTTTAAAATAATCGTCGCCGGTGTATGCCGAAATGTAAATCCTGTCTTTGTGAGAAAATTCGATGTTTGTTTTGAGATTTAAATCATAAAAGTAGAGTTGGTTGTCTTTTAACTCATCAATCCCGATCATTCTTCCAACAACATCAGCATAAGTTCTGCGGCCCGAAACTATAAAACTCCATTTGTCCTTAATAATTGGACCTTCAAGTGTAAGCCTGCTCGAAATGTTACCAATTCCGGCCTGTCCACTCAATTGCTGTGAATTGCCGTCTTTCATTCTGATATCAATTACAGATGAAGCTTTACCTCCGTATTCTGCTGGAATTCCGCCTTTGTAAACCTGTATATCTTTAATGGCATCGGAGTTAAAAACCGAAAAGAAACCCAGTAAATGCGAGGCGTTATAAACCGGAGCTTCGTCCAGTATCAGCAAATTTTCGTCAGGTCCGCCACCACGTACATACAATCCTGAACTTCCTTCGCCGCCACTTTGTATTCCGGGCAATAAGGTTATGGTTTTCAGAATATCCACTTCACCCATAAACGATGGCAATTTTTTTACAAGTTTTACAGGGAGTTTTTCCACGCTCATTTCGGTACTTTCAATATTGCGGTCTTTGCGGGTGGCAATTACATTTACATCACTTAATTGCCTGCTGTTATCGGCCAATAAAATATCTAAAACCTGTGATTTGCTTAAGTCGATTGTGAAGTTTTGCGTTTCATAGCCAATATATGAGAAGCTGATTTTATATGTTCCCACAGGAACTGTTACAGAATAATAACCATATTCATTTGAAGTAATACCCTTCTTAATATCAGGGAAATAACAGGTTGCACCAATTAGTGCCTCCCCGTTTTTTCTATCTTTAATGTGGCCGCTTACTGTTGCGGTTTGCGCAAAAGTTTGTTGTGATAGAAACAAAATAATGAAAAATAAAATTATTTGTTTCATCACATTAATATAGTTGGTTTTTGAATGTGTTCGATGTAACTATTTCCCTATAGCTTTTGGGATGAATATTACTTTTTTGCACAGCCTTTCTGCATTGTCGTTTCATATCGATCGTTTTCCCGTATTCATTGCTTTCTGTTTATTGACAGTTTATTATATAACAAGTTGCAGTTAAATATAACGTCAAACAAAAAAGGTGTAATAATAGTTGCCATCAAAGCTAAAACATTGTAAAACCCAGATTATTATCGGTAAACCGCAATAGAGGTGGCAAAAATAGTTTAAAATAGGTTTTATATTAAAAAAGAACACTGATTGTGCTGAAAATAGTTATGAAATTCAGTAGAACCAGTGTTATCAGTGTTCAATGATTTACTTTATTTCTTTTTCCCCAAACCTTTAGACGATCTGTCTTCCAGCGCTGGTGCGGGAGTCATGATATGTTTGTTTTCTTTTGTAAGTTTCAGTACTTCCTCAACCACTTTTTCCATTTGCGGGTCGCGGCCCTGCATGATTATGTTTGGATCGTCCCAAACTTCAAAATCAGGACGAACTCCTTCGCCTTCCCAAAACCAGTGGCCATCGTTATCATATAAACGTGCCCCGGGAACTGTAATGGAACCGCCATCAATCAGTTGATGTCCGGTTGCCGGACCGACCAAAATGCCCAGTGTCCGTTCGCCTACAATGGGGCCTGCTTTCAATTCCTGAAATGCCCAGGGAAGTCCGTCACCACCTGAACCTGCCCAGCCATTTATTAACATTCCAACGGGGCCGGTGTTGGTTTTAACCGGATTGGTATGATCTTTCCCATGTCGCCAGTGCAGATTGTAAGTAACAGGGCGTTGCAGCAATTCAAGAAAACGGTCGGCCAATTGCCCTCCGGCATTAAACCGTTCATCAAGAATAAACCCTTTTTTATCCAGCTGACCGTAAAACATGCGCACCAATTCAAGTTGTCCGCGTGCCGAAGTGTTGCTCATATAAATATATCCAAGTTGCCCGTCTGAAAGCTTGTCAACCATTTTACGGTTGTTTTCCAAATGTTCCAGATAGCGCAGTTGGCTTTCTTCCTGCTCAGTTAAACATTTTACAACAAGGTCCTTTGCATCGTCTGATTTTCCGCTTGACGAAACCTGCAATGAAACTGTTTTTCCTGAAAGTCCTTCAAAGGCTGCATAAGGATCTTTCTCAGGATCCAGCTTTACACCGTTTACTGATAAAATATAGTCCCCTTCTTTCACTTCCACTCCCGGCATGTCAAACGGTGAGCGAACTTCTGTGTCCCAAACCGCCGGTTTTACAATGTGTTTAATTTTATATTTATTATTGTCCAATTCCCAGTTGATGCCCAGGAAACCATTGTCGCGTGAGGGAGATCTTTCAACATCACCTCCCCCTGCATAAGTATGACCGGCACTCAGTTCGGCAACCATGCTCAGTTGAAGATTTGTAATGTCCCAGCGGGTGCGGGCATCGTCCAATAAATTCATGTATTGTGTGCGGATTGCTTCCCAATTTACACCCTGCATATTGGGGTCGTAAAAGAAATCGCGGTGACGGCGCCATGTATCGGTTAAAATTTGCTTCCATTCTTCTTTTGGTACAAGGTTCATCTCGAGTCCATCTGTTGGGATAGGTTTTTCAATTTTTTGTCCGGTGGCGGCACTAATTATCCCATATTTTCCCTGCGAACTTACCAGCATTGATTTTCCATCTGCAGTAGTAACAACATTACTTATTTTATCCATGATTTCTTTTTCTTCCCGTTCCTTTAAATCAAAATAGTGCAACGATGAGGATTCGTCGCCAGAACCAGTATTTGGACGGCGCAAATACGCTATTTTGTCTTCAAAAGGAAACAGAGCAATGATGTTTCCCGCTTTTGGCGGTAGAATTACAAGCCTGCTTTCTATATCATCGAAATCAATTTCAACTTTTACTTTATCCTCCTTTTTGTCCTCTTTTTTCTTATCTACTTTTCCATCTTCCTTTTCTTCCGTCTTTACCTTTTTCTCTGCTTTATCTTTCTCATCTTCTTTTTTCACAGCTACCGTGTCATTTTTTGTCACCAACAATGAAGGGGTTTCAGCTTTTAAACTGACAGAAGCAATTTGTGTTGCATTGGGATAAATCCAGGTACCATCACCTAAAGCGGAATATGCTGCATCCATGTTTCTGTTTGTGAGGTAAAAAAGGTATTTTCCATCGGTACTGAAAACAGGGTAACCATCATCATAAAAACCACTTGAAATCTGGCTTTTCTTTTTGTCATCGACATTGAAAGCAAAAATTGCCGAATTTGAATTGTCAAGCTGCTCGGTAAAAGTTATCCATTTTGAGTCGGGCGACCATGAAATGGGATATCCTGATCTTCCACCATGTCCAATGTTCCATCGGTTGTTTCCTGCAGTTGTAATTTTCCCGCTTTCAACTTCAATTACATAAATTGTATTTGTTTCGTCAATAAAAGCAAGCATTTTACTGTTGGGCGACCAATTTAAATTGTACCCAAAACCTTTTTTTCGATTGGTGAGTTTTTTTGCATCAGATTTTGCTTCACTATCTTGCAGATAAATTTCGTATTCTCCCGACTTATCACTCCAGTAAGCTATTGTTTTTCCATCGGGCGACCATGATGGAGATTGGTCAAAAGCACCGCTCGATTTTGTTAAATTCAGCGAAAAACCCTCTTTTACAGGTACGTTGAAAAGTTCACCGCGCGCTTCAAAAACAATTCGTTTCCCGCCCGGCGAGGCAGTCATGTTCGAAATATTTTTGCTTACATCTTTCGAAGTTGGCATTTCAACCGATAAATCGCTGATGACATTAACTTCCACCTTTTTATATTGCTGGCTGGCCAAATCCATTAAAAACAGGTCGCCACCCATTTCAAAAACCAAATCTTCAGGTCCGGCTGAAAGAAAGGAAATATCGAAATCTTTGAATTTTGTAAGCTGTTTTTGTTCTTTTGTTTTTGTGTCATATTCCCAAACGTTCAACCGCATATTTTCGTCCCGGTCCGAAAGGAAAAAAACTTTGTCGCCTGCCCAGGCCGGTTTTCCGTCATTCCATTCATCAGTTGTAATCCGCTCTGTTTTTTTTGTTTTGAAATCGTAAATTATAATGTCCGATGTCAATCCTCCCCGATACCTTTTAAAAGGGTAATTTTCAGTAATTTTAGTAATGTAGGCGAGTTTATTTCCATCAGCCGAAAAAGATGCAAGTTCGCCATAAGGAATTTCAAGTTTTTCAGCAAATCCACCTTTTTTATCGACCAAATAAAATTGACTCAAACGATTCACTCCATTTTCGCGGGCAGAAGCAAAAAGCAACTTTTTACCATCAGGGTGCCAGTCAATCATCCTGTCGGGGAACGAGTTGTATGTAACACGAACCGGTAAACCACCGCTTACAGGAATCACAAAAATGTCTGAATTACCGTTGTAGTTTGCAGTGTATGCAATTTCCTTTCCGTCGGGCGAGAATTTTGGCCACGATTCTTCGCCGGGAGAATGTGTAATTTGAATGGCAGTGCCCCCGGTTTTTGCAACTATCCAGATGTCGCCACCATAAACAAAGGTGATTTGATTATCGGAAACATCCATATATCGCATCAGTTTTGCACTGATTTGCGCATTGGAACTATTCATTATCAGAAATGCAGAAAATAGTAAAAGCAGATTTTTCATGATATTTATTTTATGATGATATCAAAATATGTTAATGAGACATTTATCCGGCAAAATGGTTCATTGGTTCTTATCAGTCAGGCTGCCCGAAGCCGGATGACGGATTAGAATTGCAATGTTTATTTAATGTTTATAAATTCATTGTATGGCAATAATAAAAAGTCACTTCCCAAATATAACTGGAAAGCGACTTTCAAATAAAGCGAATTTTTCATGAATGCCCCTTCACCACAATCATCATTATTTTCAGGTTCAGCCTAAAAAAGTTGAAAAGCTGGATGATGAAATTTGTACGCCTCCGTTTTGTTCCCTTTGTTGGTATTGGTGGATAAAACTCGTCTTTGTTTGCGCTATATACTTTGTTTTCCATGATGTATTTTTATAAATTGAAAAAATGTAAAACACTGAATAAGAAATCAGAAAGTTTTCGTTTAGAATTTATTGTACCATCCCTTTTGCTTTCGATATTTCCTTTTCTTCCTCCTCCCCTTGGGGAGGTTGGGTGGGGCTTTTATTCCGGTACCAGCCACCAAAGCGGATAACCTTTTGCTTTGTGCAAAAACATATAATGCAAAAACAATTTTATCCAATGACCGGCCAACCCTATTTCGCCTACAGTTTGTTTTATGTCGCGGCCCCATTCCGGGTATTTTTCCCAGTCGGGAACAACCGGCGAAACCGTCATTGTTGCACCTAACCCTTTAGTCATGCTGTAGCCTGCAGAAACGATACAAGCTGCACCCATCTTCCCCATACTGGCTTTGTGGTTGTGTTCAATTTTTCCGCTTTTAATTGATTCTGCAATGTTTTGTGCTATTATTTTTCCTGTAACTCCCGATGGCATTCCAGTGCGCGGTGGTGCCGGAGAAATGATTGTACCGTTCACGCTTTTCATGGGTTTTGAAATGGGGTGGGGTGGTGCAAAGGCAATTCCGGCTGCATAAATGTTTTCATATGCCGGACTTTGGTAGGTTTGTGGCCAGTCCGCCACGCTCCAATCTTCAAAAGCTTTTGGCGTGTAATCGGCATCCACTTTCATAAATTTATTCGGAGCAAAAAGGGTGGAAGTTATATCTTCACCCAGTTTATTAAATGCCTTTATATCATGACCTGAAAAAGCGGGAATCAGCATTGCAAAATCAAATTCAGCTGTGTGCATTTCGCCGTCAAGGGTTTCATAATGTGCAACTCCGGGTTCTACCTTTTTAACGCCGGCGCGTTTTATCCATTTAATGTTGTTTTCGGCAAACACTGATTCTGTAAAAACTTTGGTTGAAGTTATGTAGCCACCACGTTTTACAAATGCGCCTCCCATTCCGAAATCGCCAACTTCATATTCATTGGAAATCCATGTAATTTCAGCAAGGTGGGATAGATTGCGTTGTTTCAGTTCGAATGCAATGTTCAATGTATATTCAAAAGCTGCGCCCTGACAAGTAGCGCCAGGGTGGCCCGTTCCAATCAGGAAACGTTGCTTTTTGCCCTGTTTCATCAGTTCGATGCTTTTTTGCAGTTCTTCCCAGGCATGTGCAGCGTGGTCGAAAGAACAAACCGAAACTGTGTTCTTACCCGGTCCCAATCCTTCTGTAGCTTCAAAATTGAGTTTCGGCCCGGTGGCATTTACAAGAAAATCATATTCAACCTGCTCTGTTTCATCACGTTTTGCTTCCGAAGTATAAGTTATTTCTACAAAACCTTTTTCGTGGGTTGAATTACCTTCAGGAAAAATTGCCGTTGCTTTTGCTTGTTTATATTCGATTTCCCAGCGTTTGTAAACCTTCTCAAGTTTAAACCGTACCTGGTCAACCGTCATCTTACCTACGCCAACCCAGATATTTGATGGAACCCATTGGTAATACTGGCTTGGTGTTACAACAACAACTTCGTGCTTTTTACCTAATTTCTTTTTGAGGAATGCAGCAGCAGTGTGACCTGAAACACCTGCGCCGAGAACAACTACTTTCATATTTTTTCAGTTTAAAGTGAAGTTAATTTTGGTGTTTAAGTTAAAAAAATTAAACATTTGTCAGCCGTTTCAAAAATTATTTTTTAACATTTTTGAAAAATTGGGGAATTGTAAAAGATTGAAAGGAGTTGGTGAAGTTACTTTAAATGATTTGTAATTAACAGAACATCATTTTGTCATCAATTTTATCATGGCGGGGAAAAAATATCCCGGCATCCTGACGCACCCTGTCTAATGTTTCTATTAAATCGAGGCTGTTTTGCCAGGTCATGATTTCACTTTCTATTTTTCCTTCGTCGAGGCATTTCATCACATGTGCTGCTTCGTATTGGTAACCTGTACCTTCAAAATGATTGGAAATAAAATGCTGCGGTTGTTCCCCATTTTTCACCATTGTAATTTTTGTGGGCATGTACCAGCGCGGATTTAAGATCATGTAGCCTTTTTCGCACCAATATTCGGTTTGGGTGGGCGAATAGGATGAAAAAGATGAAGTGAGATTTGCCATTTCACCACCTGCATATTTGAATAATCATGCTGATACTTTCTTCAGTTCCTGTTGAACAAAAATGGGCTAAAGTCTTTATAAAATCAGGCTTTCCAAGAGAAGTCAATGCGGCAAAAACCGGATATAATCCTATGTCAAGCAACGAGCCGCCGCCAAGATTAACATTGTACAATCTTTTTTCTTCAATAAAAGGAGCGTTAAAAGCAAAATCAGATCGCACAATTTGTAATTTTCCCAATTCACCGGATTTTAGTATTTCCATAGCCTTTATAAAGCTGGGTTGAAATTTGGTCCAGAATGCCTCCATCAAAAATGTGTTGTTTCCTATGGCACAGGAAATCATTTCTTCAACCTCTTTTTTATTTATGGCGAAAGCTTTTTCACATAATACAGCTTTTTTATGATTCATACAAAGTATGGCATGTTCGCGATGAAAAGCGTGTGGTGTCGCAATGTAAACAACATCCACTTTTGGATCGTTCACCATTTCAGAATAACTTCCATAGGCAACTTCAAAACCATATTTAATTTTATAATCAAGTGCATTTTGAAAATCACGTGATGAAGTTGCATAAAGGTTCGCGTTGGGCAGTAACTTTAAATCACTGCAAAATTTATTAACGATGTGGCCGCATCCCAATATTGCCCAATTGTATTTTTTCATAAAATGCTCCCCTAATCCCGCTGTTGCGGGACTTTTTATTACAAATTAATTATATATTTTTTGTTTTTTTAATAACATTTCAACAAACTGTTTGAGCTTTTTTGCCCGCAATTCAGGAGTTCGGGTAGTTTGCAGCCTGTATAAAATTGCGTAACGGTTTACACTTTCAAGCGATTCAAAGAATTTTGCAGCTTCAGGATTTTTATTCAATTCGGCTTGTAAATCTTCAGGAATCGTTATGTTTTTCTGCGAATCGTAGGCAGTTTGCCAAATCCCCTTTTGTTTTGCCATTTCAATAGCAGCCAAACCTGATGGTCTCATTTTCCCTTCAGCAATAAGCAATTCAGCTTTGTCGCGGTTTATTTTCGACCATTTACTGTTGGGCTTTCTTGCAGTAAAACGCTGTATAAATGTTTTTTCGTCAAATTTGTTTTTCAAGCCGTCAATCCAGCCAAAACAAAGGGCAACTTCCAATGCCTGCTGATAGTTTATTGAAATCACACCGCTGTTCTTTTTGGCAATTTGCATCCATACTCCAGGTTCGTTTTCATTTTTTTCCAACCAGTCAATCCAGTCTTGCTCTGTTTCGAAAAGTATTACAGGTAAATTGTCTTTCATTGTGAAGCCCCCTCTAACTCCCCCGAGGGGGAGGACAAGAATTTACATTTTTACTTATTTTTCAATATACAAATTTAGAAACTGATATTTACAGAAATCTGTTTTCCAGATTGTAATAATCCAGTATCGTTCAATAAACTACAACCCTCTATTCTTATCAATCAGTTTGTTGATTGTTTTCACACTTTCGGCCGTTCTGAACTTGTCTTCCGGTGTGTTTTTGCAGTAGTCAATCAAACGTTCAACGGTCGTGGTTGCCACGTGCATCCGCGTATCGGAAGAACCGTAATATATAAACACTTCATCATTTTCGTTTCTAATCCAGCCGTTTGTAAATACAACGTTTGAAACGTCACCTATGCGTTCATTACCTTCGGGCGCTAAAAAGTAGCCACCAGGACGAGCAATTAGTTTTGAAGGATCTTTCAAATCGGTCATAAACATAAACAGCACATATCGCAAGCCAGCCGCGCAACCACGAACTCCATGAGCCAGGTGTAACCATCCTTCAGTGGTTTTTATGGGTGCTGGTCCCTGACCGTTTTTAAGTTCTTTTATAGTATGGTAAATTTTCTCATCGATAATTTTTTCTTCGGGTGCTTCGGCATTTGTGATGTCGGATACCAATGCCCAGCCAATTCCGCCACCACCGCCAACTTCAATAAAACCATCCTGCGGACGGGTATAAAAAGCGTATTTTCCCTGCACAAATTCAGGGTGTAAAACCAAATTTCGCTGTTGACCGTGATGCGAGATAAAATCAGGCAGGCGTTCCCATTTTACCAAATCCCGTGTGCGGGCAATTCCTCCGCTGGCAGTTGCCTGTGAAGTATCGCCTTCCGGAGCCGATTTGTCCTTTCGTTCTGAACAGAAAATACCGTAAATCCAGCCATCCTGATGTTTTACGAGACGCATATCGTAAACATTGTCGTCGGGTTCATCGGTTTGAGGCAAAGTTACAGGGCGATCCCAAAATTGCCAGTTGTCAACTCCGTTGGGACTTTCGGCAACGGCAAAAAACGATTTCCTGTCCCAGCCTTCTGTACGCACCATTAATAAATAACGACCATCCAAATAAATTGCACCACTGTTGAAAGTTGCGTTCACCCCAATGCGTTGCATTAAAAACGGGTTGGTATCGTAATCCAGATCATACCGCCAGTTTAAGGGGACATGATTTGCCGTAATTATTGGGCGCTTATAACGCACATAAATTCCGTTGAAATCTTTTTCAACAGGTTTGTTATTTTTAGTGATTAGCTTTTTATGCTCTTTTCTGAGTTTCGCCAATCGCTTGTCAAATTGTTTTTTTGATGGTATCATATACTTTAGTTTCGAGTTTAAAGTTCAAAGTTCAAAGTTCAGCATTCAAAGTTTTACCTTGAAACTTTGAACACTAAACGCTGAACTAATCTTCCGGCAGTTTATCCCACCATGTTTTTTTCAGGATAAAACCGCAAATTATTGTAATAATTATTGTAATCCAAATTGGAAGTGTATCTCTTAATACAATATAAATTGGCAAAGCAACCAACGCAGTTTGGGCAATTGTACCTATTACCACGTTAAACATATCCATTTTAAAATTTTTATTGGGCACGAAATCAGGGTTTTCAGCCAATACTTTTTGTTTTATCGGTCCCCAAAATCCCCATGGATTAATGGTTTTGTAGAATTCCTTTAGTGTTGCTTCATCTGTTGGTTTGGTAAGCAAAGTTCCCAAAATTGCTCCAATTGCCGAAATCAGTAAGAGCCATGGAAAGTAATATAAATCAAGTGTTGCAGTGAAAATGTACGGGAAAATCAAAGCAGGTATTAAACCAGCTACCATACCCCAGAAATACCCGTAACCATTAAAACGCCACCAGTACCATTTCAAAACGTTTGATACAATATAACTTCCGTAAAGTGCGGATACAATCCATTGCAACATGCTGTTCACGTCCTGCGCGAAAATCCCAAAAACAATGCTTACAATTACTACCAAAACACCAACTATGTAATTCATGTTTTTCATTTGGTTGTTGCTGGCTTCGGGTTTTATGTATCGCAGGTATATGTCGTTTACAATGTATGCCTGGGCTGCATTTAATGTTCCGGCAAATGTTGAATTAAACGCAGCCAGCAATCCGGCAAGCAGCAATCCCATAAAACCGATTGGCACAAATTCAGCTATGGCAGAAGGTAAAATCTGTTCAAAATCAATTTGTCCGGCCACCATTAAATTAAGCCGATCATAATAAAGCAAACCAAGAATTGCGAAACCTGCAATCATAAAATAGCGGATTGGCATTAAAACCACCGAAACAAAACCACTCATTTTGGCAGCTTCTTTGGGCGACTTCGTAGAAAGGATTTTTTGCATGTCGTAGGTTGGCGCCGGTCCGGCAATGGAAACAAGCAATCCTTTAAAAAGCATCATCATAAAAAATATTGAGAAGAGCGAATAACCATCACTTGCAATTTTCGCATTCACTTCATCAATAATTCCGTGCCAGTTGAGTGAATCAAGGTTATGGCCAAAAAATGGCGTTCTCCAGGCATCCGGAACATTTAAAGTTTCAACCGTCATTGCTTTCATGGCCAGAACACCAATTAATATGGCAGAAATCGTCATGATAAAATACTGCAAAACATCTGCCCAGACAATGCTTGCCATTCCGCCCAAAACAGCATAAAATACTGCAAACATGGTAAAGGTTATCCCATAAACATGGGGAACATAAGCAAGCGGAACATTAAACGGAATGTATGGTTGTACCATATCCCACGGTATAAAAATCATCACAAATTTACCGAGGCCAATAAAACCGTAGGCAAGGTAGCCCAGGCATAAAATCAGTGCGAAAAAAACCACAACACCATGTGATAACCGGCTGTCAATCGACTTCCCAAAACGAGTATTTATCCATTCGGCGCCTGTAGTAACTTTCGAACGACGCAACCAGATACTCAGAAAAACCATTAAAAAAACCTGGTTAAAAACAGGCCACAACCAGGGAATCCAGATACTTTTCAATCCATAAACAAACAAAAGTGTAACCAGCCACATGGTTCCTGAAATATCGAACATACCAGAGGCATTTGACAAACCGAGCAAGTACCAAGGCAGTTTGTTGCCACCAAGCATATAATTTGATTTACTTTTTTGGGCAACTTTTTTTAGCACAAGCCCGATTACCACTGTGGAAATCAGGTATGCAAAAATTATAACAATGTCGATTACAGTTAATTTCATATAGTTTTAGATTAGTTATTTTTAAAAGTAATAATCGGGAACTTCAGCACAGTTTGCTATCGATTGGAATTTCATTAAATGCTCGTTTCTTAATTTGGTTTGTTTCGATTTAGATTTATTCAAATAAAACAAATTCTTTTGGATTTACCCCCATAAAATATGTTTTTGTATGAATGACAAGATTAATGAAATGATAATCTGAAAACAAAAAAATTGATGTTAATAATCAAAGCGAAAGAACCAAAACGAACCTACTTTGTTACAACTTTATTAACGATTATTGACTACTAATCAATAAGTTAAATAAAATGCATGTTTTAGATCGCTTAAATGGATGAACATTTCACAAATAAGCTGACTGAAATCCTGGAAGCCAATTTCGAAAACGAAAACTTTGGGGTTTCAGAACTGGCCAAAGCTTTGGGCATGAGCCGTTCCAATCTCCACCGGAAAATAATAGTGGCATCAAAAATTTCGGCTAACCAATATATCCGGCAATTTCGTTTAAAAAAGGGAATGGAAATGCTAAAGCAAACTTCGTTTACAGTTTCCGAAGTTTCGTATAAAGTTGGTTTTAGCAGCCCTTCGTATTTTATAAAATGTTTTGGCGATTATTATGGTTATTCGCCGGGTGGAATTGGGAATCGCGATGAAGCTGAAACTGACGTCGTAATAGATAAATCAAATAAAAAAAGATTTGCGGTAATTGTTTCTTTCATGTTTTTTTTGGTTTTGATTACTGTTCTTCTTTTTGTGGTGAAACCGTTTTCATTTCAACATAAAGAGTTGGATAAAACAATTGCAGTTTTGCCTTTTATTGATGACAGTCCGGAAGAAGGTAATACATACATTATAGAAGGTTTGATGGAAGAAATTCTTAATAAACTTCAAAAAATCAATGATTTCGATATTAAATCCAGAACTGATTCGGAGAAATACAGGGAAAGTAAAAAGAGTATTAAACAGATGGGGCAAGAACTAAATGTGAATTACATTTTAGAAGGAAGTGGCCAGGTAATTAATAATGTAATCAAAATACGCATGCAGCTAATTGAAGTTAATTCGGGAAACCATGTTTGGTCTGAGGATTATACGAATGACATTGAAGATATTTTTGAATTGCAGGAGGATGTTGCCATTTCCGTTGCATCCGAATTGAAAGCAACACTAACAACAAAAGAAATAGAGCAAATTGAAAAAAGACCAACACAAAACCTCGTCGCATACAATCTTTATCTGAAAGGGAAAGAAGCCCAAAACATGGTAGTATTTAATCCAAACTGGTATTCCAAAGATATGAGGGATTATATACTTAAAGCTAAATATTTTTTTCAACTGGCTATAAAAGAAGATTCAACATTTTCTGAAGCATATGAAAGTTTAGCATTTATTTATATTACATCGCCTGGAACTTATAATCCTGAAAAATTAAATCTATTGCTTGACTCTGGACTTATGATGGCAAATAAAGCATTGTTATACAACGAAAATAACGCAGATGCCTACCAAAGAAAATATGGGTATTATAGAGCAAAAGGTATGTTAAAAGAAGCAGAGGCAGCCAGGGCAAAAGTTTTTGAATTATTAAATCTAACCCCAAATGACTGGGAATATCACTGGCGTAATTTTTGGCATTACGTATACACTGAAGACCATTACAATTGTATAAAAAGTTTTTATCAATATCAGGAATTGCTACCAAAGGATGAAATTGTAAATGCCAATGATTTACGATTTTTAATCAGGTCACTGTGTTCTTCCGGATATCCGGAAACGGCGAGAAAATATGCTTTAAAAATACTTAATCAGACAAAAGATTCGATTACTTATTATTCTGTTTTAGAAGAAGTGGAATATTTCACAGGCAACATAGACAGGTGCTTTGATAAATACTGAAAAAATCAATCGAATTGATTCCACAATTGAGGTATACTTATCACATAAAGCCATAATAAACAGTATTAATGATAGAAATTACCGTAAAGCAATTGAAATTTTGCAGTTATATAATAATGAAACTATAAATTCAGGAGACACTATTCTACCTTGTACAGAACACGGTTATGTTTGTTTAAAGAATGGATTGGAAAATGAAGCGAATTATCATTTTAATGGCAGTATTAAAAGGTTAAAAAAGGAAATTGAATTAAATCAGAAAAATGCACAACGATTTGAGTCGCATTTTTATCTGGCTGAAATATATTCTGCAACGGGAGAAAAGAAACAAGCCCTTCATTATTTAAAAGAAATCAAAAATCGCGAAACTATTCCCTTATACTGGTTGATTTGGTTAAAAGATTTCCCCATGTTCGACAACATCCGAAATGAACCCGAATTTCAGGAAATTTTAAAAGACGTTGAAGCCAAATACCAAAAAGAACACGAGCGGGTTGGGGAATTGTTGAGGGAGTTGGGTGAGATAGATTAATTCAACCACCTCCCCCTTCTCCCTTGAGGAGGAGAATTGTTCGTAGTTCTGTTTGAATTTCAAATTCAAAAAAAATTATTTATGCATACATCTCCCCTCCTTCTTCTTCCAGGGAGGGGTGGCTAAGTCCTGCAATATTCATAAATTTTGTACAAAATATGCGGACTTATACGGGGTGGTTTAAATCAAAAACATCAAATAATTCAAACCAAAAAAATCAACCAAAAACACCATTTGCAACATCGCTTGCAACAATTTTGCTATCCATTCAACAGGTTTTATACTCCAATCATCAAACTTTAAACCTTTGGGAACACCATTGATTAGTAGTGCAACACGCTTTGCCGGAACTTTACACTATCGAAAAACAACAAAAAATTGAGTGTTAAAAAAAGAATGTTTCACTAAATAAATAATACAATGAAAACAAGAGTAATTATAACAGTATGTGTTTTGATGGCAACAGTTTCGTTCGCACAAAATCAAAAAATCAATGAAGTAGAAGTAGAAGTAACAGCTGCAAAATTCCAAAGTGAATTGTACCAATCGGTAAACGATTTACTAAATAACAATTTAGAATATCCAATCGTAGCAATTGACCGGAATATTCAAGGAACCGAAATTATCAAATTTCTTGTCACAACCGAAGGTAAGCTTACTGATTTCAAAATTGTAAACAGTTTAGGCCGCGAAATCGACAGAGAAGTACTTCGTGTGCTGCGAAGTACAAACGGAAAATGGATTCCTGGTTCAATTGATGGTATCCATGAAAACATGGAAAAAGAAATATCAGTCAGCTTTTATTTAGGTCCTGATGAATTTGTTGTTTCCGAAGCAAACTCATTATTACATAAAGGAAACAAATGGATGTTTACTAAAAACAACCCAAGAAAAGCAATTTATTACTTAAATAAAGGTGTCAAGCTCCTGCCATACGATGCAGCCCTGCTGGAAGCCCGTGCTTTATGCAGGTATAAATTAGGAGATAAAAGAGGAAGTGAGCAAGACAGGCTGAGATTAACAGAACTGGCGCAGCGTAATGAAAGCAAAAACGGAAATACACATACAAATTATAGTTTTGAAGCAATCGTTGCAAGAATGGATTCAGTTCATATGTATAAGGCGCCCAAATAATCTAATAACAAATTAGTTCCGAAATAATCTTCCCAAATTAATATTAATAATTATTTTTTTCTTTAAAAAGCCATTCGTCAAACGACGGATGGTATTTTTTATTCTCGTACAAAATTTACAGATAAGTTAAATCACTCCGGATACCCCGTAATATCCCTGATGTCATGATAAAACGGTTCCAGTTTCCGGTACATTTTTTTATATACTATTTTTGTAAAGCTGATCGTAAAGTTTTACATGGTTTTTATTCGGGTAGAATTCATTTTTAGTTTGAACCATTTGATGAACAGCTTCTTCAAGAGATTGGAATGAGCTAGTTCCAAAAGCAGTTAACACAGCCGCACCCAATCCAGAAGTTTCTGAGGTCCTTCCACGAACAACTGGTAAATTAAAAATGTCGGCAGTAATCTGGCAAATTTCATCACTTTGCGAAGCGCCACCAGAAACCGTCAGCCGGGTGATTTTTGTTTTTGAAACTTTTTCAATTTTTTCTTTTCCTTCCCTCAGCGCATAAACCAAGCCTTCGATTACAGCGCGATAAATGTGTGGTTTTTTATGAACGTCGCCAAAACCAATGATTGCACCTTTGGCCGAAGGCTGCGAAAGTCCGGGGCTCCAATAAGGCTGAACCATTAGTCCCATTGCACCTGGCGGCGACTGGCACAAGCAATTCGTTGAGGACTTCTTCGGCAGAAATGCCTCTTTTTTCTGCTTCCTGGATTTCCTTGTGAGCAAACTCATTTTTAAACCAACTTACCATCCAGAAACCCCGGAATATTTCAATTTCAGGATTAAAAAAACCGGCGATTACCGCAGGATACGCTGGCATAAACCGGATTGGTTCAAGGTATTTTTTGCTTGTAATTTGAATGGTTGCCGTTGTGCCAAAACTCAAACTTGCCGTTTCGCTTGTTAAAACGCCCATTCCAAGCGTTTCGCAACCTTTATCGGAACCACAGGCAATAACCGGCAAATACTCAGGCAATCCGGTTGCAATGCCTGAATCTTTATGAATGAACCCAATAATTTCGCCTGGTTTTACCAATTCGGGCAGTTTTTCCTTTTCAATTGGATAAAGTTTGGCGCTGAAAGTGAGTAAACTTTTTGCATTTCCCCATTTCTGCTTTTTATAATCAAAAGGAATGTGTCCGATTTGAGATGCCACGGAATCTTTGAACTCCCCGGTCAACCTGTAATTCAGAAATCCTGAAACCTGAAGTACTTTGTGTGTTTTTGCCCAAATTTCGGTTTGGTTTTGGCTGATCCAATTACATTTTCCATCGCATTGTGCTTTTTTAATGGAATCGCCAATCCCTATAAACCAGATTACAAATTTCATCAGGATGCCTGGTTTGTAAACCGGTTTTGCCTTCCGGTTGTCGAGCCAAACCATTACAGGACGCAGCGTTTTTCCGTCTTTGTCAACATTTACCAGTGAGTCTCGCATGGTGGTTAAACCCACACCAGCAATCTGACTGAAATATTCAGGGTTCACCTTTTTCAGGTTTTGACAAGCAGATTTCAAAGCATGCCAGTAAACTTCAGGATTTTGCTCAGCCCATCCTGGTTTAACGCTTGTATAGGGTTCATATTCAACTTTCTGCAAAGCGAGAACTTCGCCTTTCAGAGAAAATATTGAAGCTCTTAAACTTTGGGTTCCACAATCGATGGAAAGAATGGTATTCTGCACAAAAATTTTTCTTTAAAAATAATCAGAAAAATCAAACCAGATAAAAAATACTAAAACACAACTTTTTCCATTTTGATTAAATAATAAAAACACCCATTTTTACAATCAGAATATAGCAACATGAAGTACAAGTATTTAATCTTTCTTGTTTTGATTTTTGCAGCCTGTTCGGGAAAGCGGCCAAAACAGGTGAACCCGTTTCCGGTGGAAAATGAAAAGGGTTTAAATACTTCTGAAAATCAAAAACAACAAATAACCAAAAGTGAAATGATTTTTTTTGAAGGTGGAACTTTTTTGATGGGCTCAAATAGTGGCCTTCCTCAGGAAAGTCCGGCACACACCATAACCATAAAATCATTCAGTATTGATAAATCACCAGTAACTGTTTTGCAGTTCAGTGAATTTATTAAGGAGACAGGTTATAAAACTGAAGCCGAAAAGTTTGGGGATTCAGGTGTTTTCAACATGAATACCCAGTCATGGGAATTGATGCCCGGTGCATTTTGGCAAAAACCTTTTGGACCCTCGGGTCCTGATGCCGGGAATAACCACCCTGTAACACATATAAGCTGGAACGATGCAGTTGCATACGCAAAATGGGCAGACAAACGTTTGCCAACCGAAGCAGAATGGGAATTTGCAGCCCGCAGTGGTAAAAATTCGAATAAAAAATTTAGTTGGGGTAATCAGATTGCTGAGAATGGAAAATACTTTGCAAATTCCTGGCAAGGAACTTTGCAGGCACCCGAAGTCGCTGATGGATATATGTTTACATCGCCTGTTGGTGCTTTTGGCGAAAACGAAGCTGGACTAACCGATATGGGCGGAAATGTGTGGCAGTGGTGTGCCGATAATTATAAAGCATATCCGGGAAGTTTGGCGCCGATTGATGAAGATTCAAATATAAAGGTAATCCGAAGTGGCTCTTTCTTTTTTGATGAATATGGAGACAACAGTTTAACAGTGAGTTTTCGTTCTATGAATTCGCATGAAACTTCGCTGTTCAACACAGGGTTTAGATGTGCAAAAGATGGAAGCTAAGAGTTTAAAGTTCAGAGTTTAAAATTTAAAGAAACCAAATGAAAGAATTTCATATTTTAATGAAGTAACCTAAGTCTTGATACTAAAATACTTGATACTAAATATTAATAAATCAATTTAATCCTATTTTAAAAATGACAAAAATGAACAGAAGAAATTTTATTGGTAAAACCGCAGTTGGTGCTGCAGCTGTTACTGTAATTCCACGCCACGTTTTGGGTGGAAATGGTTTTATTGCTGCCAGCGACAAAATTAACCTGGGTTATATTGGCAATGGTAAACAGGTTTACACATTGTTAAGCAGTATTGGTGCATGCAAAGAAACAGTTGCTGTTGCTGCAAGTGACGTGTACAAAAGAAAATTGGACATGTTTGTTGAAGCCGCCAAAAAGAACAACGGTAACAAAGGAGTTGATGCAAAAGTGGATGGATATCATTATTACCGCGAGTTGCTGGAACGCAAAGATATTGACGCAGTGGTTATTGCAACACCCGACCACTGGCATGCACAGGTTGTTGTGGATGCTGCCAAAGCCGGAAAAGACATTTATTGCGAGAAACCTATGGCATTGACGGTCGCTGAGGGACGTGCAATGGTTAATGCAACACGCAAATATGACCGTGTTTTCCAAACCGGAAATATGCAACGTTCGTGGCGTGATTTTCGTCATGCAGTAGAACTTGTACGAAACGGTTATATTGGCGACATTAAAGAAATTAATGTAAGTGTTGGAGAGCCTGTAAAACAGTGTGATCTTCCAACACAACCCGTTCCTGAAGGATTGGACTGGAACGAATGGATTGGTCCATCGCTTTACCGTGGTTTTCATGAAGATTTGGCGCCTGCTGATCCACATAAATCACCTTGGGCATGGTGGCGCGGATACCGCGATTTTGGTGGTGGTCTGGTTACAGACTGGGGTGCGCACATGTTTGACATAGCACAATGGGCAATGGACAAAGATGGTTCTGCCCCTGTTCAGTATATTCCACCTTCAGAACCAAATCAGTCTCATGGTTTGACGATGATTTATGACAATGGTACTCGTATTAACCATAAATTATGGGGTGGCGAAGGTGATGGGAACGGAGTTCAGTTTATTGGTACTGAAGGAAGAATAGAAGTAAGCCGTGAATTTCTTCGTACATTCCCTAATGAAAAATTAGCCAAAGCCGATTTGAAATCAACAGATAAACGTGTATATTTCAGTGATAACCACTACCAGGATTGGGTGGATGCAATGAAAAAACGTTCAAAACCTATTTCAGATGTTGCAACAGGCCATAGCACAGCAGCAGTTTGCAACATCGTTAACATTGCCTATGAATTGCAACGCCCGCTTTTATGGGATCCAAAAACAGAAAAATTCAATGGTGACGACTTTGCAAACATGTTGGTTAGCCGACCAATTCGTGGAAAATGGGATTTTACTAATTTTTGAAATGAAGCCCACCCATCTTCACGCAAGCAGAGGGACAATAATGAAAATTCAATATTGAATTTTAGCAATTGCATCACACGAACTTGATATTGGTAATGACTATAAAAATAAGCCTTGGAAGTTTAATCTCTTTCAAGGTTTTTTTTGAAAATTGGCTCTTCAATTGTCTCCCGTATTAAATTATAGTAACGATTTTGGTTAAGAAAAGAAATTAAAATTCAATTTGAAAAAAAATGACGCTTCAAAAATCGGCACCCGAAAAGAAGTCGGGTGCCGATTACTATTATAAAAATGAAAGAAATCTTGCTTAAAATATGGTACTATTTACTTGACAGTGGAATTGCAACATTTTCGCATTTGCTAATTTTGGTTGGCCCGATTATTTTGCTGGCGTTTATAATGAATTTAATTTCACGTAAAAATGAAAGTATGGGGTGCAAATTAATGGGTCAAAAATTTTACCTGTATATTTTTGGCTGGTTGGGGACATCAATTCATGAACTTGGACATGCCATTTTTGCAATTGTTTTTGCCCATAAAATCTCTGAAATAAAATTGTTTACACCTGGTTCGGGAAAGTCGCTGGGACATGTAAAACACAGCTATACAAAAGGAAATCCTTATCAAACACTGGGTAATTTTTTTATTGGGCTGGGTCCCATTTTGTTGGGAGCTTTCCTTTTACTTGTGGTTACCTGGCTTCTTTTCGATATCGATATTTTCAGATTGGCAGATATGTACCAGGTAGTTTTTAACATCGAACTTTTTAAAAGTTTTGACTCGGTTATAAACGCCATTGTAAATATCAGTAGCGGAGTTTGGCAATATTTCGATTTAATTTTAACCGGACCAAAAACAACCTGGTGGAAACTGGTGCTTTTCTTTTATTTGTTCTACGCAATTGGAAGTTCAATTACATTGAGCAGTGCCGATATGAAAGGATCTTTCAACGGGTTTATGTATTTTGTAATTCTCCTTTTCATTTTTAATATTGGTACGCTGTGGATAGGCGAATTTGCAACAACTTTTTTCAATCAGATAAATCAATACTTATCAGGATTTTATTTTTTGATAGTCGTGAGTATGGGTTTAAATATTGTATTTATAATTGTACTTTTTCTTTTTGATTTTGTACTCTCCCATATTTTGAACCTTCAAAAAGTTCCAGCTCTCAAACCAAAAAAATAAACATCGTCAGCTATTCTTTTTCAACAAAAATTTTACTTTTAAAAAAATGACAAACATTGAAGAATTTATAAAAGCAATTCCAAAGGCAGAACTTCATGTTCACATTGAAGGCACTTTCGAGCCGGAACTCATGTATAAAATAGCAAATCGAAATAAAATTGCTCTACAATTCAATTCGGTTGAAGAGCTGAAAGTGATGTATGACTTTAGTAACCTGCAAAGTTTTCTTGATATTTATTATGCGGGAGCAAATGTATTGGTCAATGAACAGGATTTTTACGATTTAACTTACGCTTATCTCGAAAAAGCACATTCGCAAAATGTTCTTCACGCTGAAATTATGTTCGACCCGCAAGCCCACACAAGTCGTGGAATTGAATTCAAAACCGTAATAAACGGAATTACACGGGCTTTACATGATGCAAAAAACAGGTGGGGAATGACTTCGAATTTAATCCTGAATTTTCTGCGGCATTTGAGCGAGGAAGATGCATTTAAAACCCTTGAAACGGCGCTTGATTACAAAGATTTAATAATTGCTGTTGGGCTCGATTCATCAGAAAAAGGGAATCCTCCATCAAAATTTCAAAGGGTTTTTGAATATGCGTTAACCACTGGTTTTAAAACTGTTGCACATGCGGGAGAGGAAGGACCAGCAGAATATGTTTGGGAAGCACTCGATTTATTAAAAGTAATTCGTATCGATCATGGCATTAATTCGTTAAATGATGAGAAGTTAGTTCATGAATTGGTTCAACGGAAAATACCTTTAACAGTTTGTCCACTTTCGAATATGAAACTAAAAGTAGTGAATGGTAAGAGAAAGCATCCGTTAAAAATAATGCTTGATAAAGGTCTGCTGGCTACAGTGAACTCTGATGATCCAGCATATTTTGGTGGTTATGTAAACGAAAATTTTAAATATGTTGCAGATTCACTTAATCTGTCAAAAAATGATATTGTAAAGCTTGCAAAAAATTCATTTGAAGGAAGTTTTTTGGAAGATTCAGCAAAAAAGGAAATGATAAAAAAAATCGAAATTTTTGTGGAAAACGACAAATTATAAAATGAATGCGCAAAACGGGAAAAGTTAATTAAATTGCAAATTGTTTTTCAAAATCAAATAAAATAATACACCATGAAACGAATTCTGTTATACATGATTGTCACTTCGATTTTCGCGATACATTCAAAAGCTGAATCTCCTTATCCTGTTCGTGGACTTTGCATTGCTGCCCCTTCGGTAAAGGGGGTCGATGAATTTGTAAAATTCATCGAATCCGATTTGGCTCCTTCAGGATTAAATGTGCTTATTTTGCGCATTGATTACCAGTACCGGTTCAAATCGCATCCGGAGCTGGTTGGAAGCAATCCGTATTCCGAAGCCGATGTCAAAAAACTCGTAAAAGTTTGTAAGGAGAACAACATCAGGCTCATGCCACAAATCAATCTTTTCGGGCACCAGTCATGGCACGGTAAGTTGGGCAAATTGCTTGAAGTCTATCCTCAATTTGACGAAACACCGGATATTCAGCTTCCTAAAGATGAGGAATACAAATGGCCAAATTCTGATGGCCTGTACTGCAAAAGTTATTGTCCGCTTCATCCTGAAGTACATACAGTAGTTTTCGATTTGGTGGACGAAATTTGTGATGCCTTTGAAACCGATGCTTATCATGCCGGGTTAGATGAGGTTTTTTACATTGGTCATGAAAATTGCCCACGCTGTTATGGGCACGACAAAGCCGATTTATTTGCAGGTGAAGTCACAAAAATCAGGAATCATTTAAAGGAAAAAAATCGCGAACTCTGGATTTGGGGTGACCGTTTGATTGATGGAAAATCCACCGGAATTGGTTTGTGGGAGGGCAGTTACAACAACACCCACCGCGCAATTGATATGATCCCGAAAGACGTTGTGATTTGCGACTGGCATTATGAACGTCCCGATCCAACTGCCGTTTTATTTGCATCAAAAGGATTGGGTGTGGTTACCTGTCCCTGGAGAAATACCGAAAATGCCATTGAACAGGAAAAGATGATGCGCCTGTTTATTAATGGCGCCACTAAGGAAACAAAACCGAAATATCTGGGAATGGTGCAAACAGTGTGGGGATCGGCTGAAGGGTTTATGAAAAGTTACAAAGGAACTGAAGGCCAGGAGAGAATGGACAAATCGGCAGAATGTTTCAAAGCACTTGCAAAAGTTTGGAACCGGTAATTTTTAATTCACAATCAATCACAATCAATCTTACTTTTTATGAAAATCACTACTTATCATCATCTTTATCGCAATTCTTATATGTATGGCAATATTCACAGAAAGTAAGACATTCTCCAAAATCACATTTGAAGGAAAAAATATTTTCTTTTTCAATGTTAATTGACAAATGCAAAAGTGCGTTTTATACCTTTTCTGAATTGAACAGCAGGATAACCAAAAATCACGATTAATCCTTCTCTTGAAGTATGTTTTATACTGTACTTTTCGCGAAATTTTCGAGCTTTTTTCCCGTTCTGAATCAGCGGATGCACTGCCCCGATCATACACGTTCCCAATCCCAGTGATTCAGCTGCAATCATGGCATAAGTTGCAGCAATTACCGGGTCGGCAGGATCGGTGTAGGGCGAACCATAAAAATACATGGCTAGTGGAGCATCATAATTTACAACGTTTATATTTTCACGCATTTTTTCGGGATAAACTTTAAATAAAGGTCGAACAAAACCTTTGAACATTTCGTCGTATGTTTTCCCCCAAAACGGGCGCATTAATGTCAAAAACCAACCGGAAACAAACCATTTCATCGATTCCAGTAAATCGCTGAAATCTTTTGCAAAGGCACGGTTTTGTTCTTTTCCGTTCAGTACCATAACATGCACGTCTGATGGCGGCAAACCCATGGGCGCAGTTTTGGCAGCGGTAAGAATTTTTTCAATGAGTTCAGGCTCAACAATTCTGTTTTTAAATTTACGAATACTTCTGCGGCGCTGATACAAAGACAAAATTTGTTCGTAACCCGCGGCACTGTCTTTGGGAGGCAAATCAAACATATCATCAGGACTGATTTCTCTTCCGTGAATAGCAATTGCACCGGCCGGACAAACGGACATACAATGCCCGCATCCAATACAGCCAAAAACTGCAGTATCACTCATAGCCGCAATATTATTCTTGATGGTTAAACCTGAGTCGCTGCATATATTTACACAGGTTCCGCAACCTGTGCATAATTCCTGGTTAACCGAAATTACTGCAGCTTCCTTTGTTCTGGTAGTTGGAATTGCCATATAATACTGTTTTAGTTGTTTATAAGTTAGTTACCAGGTTTTTAGAACACTCTTCCAATAATCAAACAAACCCTATTAAAATGCATCGATTTATATTCATTTATTCTGATAACCATTTTTTAAAATCGCCAGAACGATCGATACTCACAATTGTATCAAAATCATCTTCCGGCTTTGGTTTGAGTTCGAGTTTTACCCGTCCACGCGAATAAGCAACCATTTTTGTAATGGATTCCATGTTTACAAGGAATTTGCGGTTTATACGGAAAAATGATTCGGGATTTACAAGTGTTTCCAGTTTATCGAGTGTAAACTCCACCGGATATGATTTTCCTTCAAAAGTCGCCAGATAAATTCCTTTATCGAGTGAATAAAAATAGGCAATTTCTGTCACCTCAACCTTCCTTATTTTTTCTCCAATCTGGATTAAAAATCGTTTTTTAAAACTTGGTTCTTTCCCTTGTATTATCGATAAAAGTGAATCAAAATCGATATTAAATGCAGATTTTAATGATTGAAATTTATTGAGGCTTTCGGTTAAATCGCTGATGCGAATTGGTTTTAGCAAATAGGAAATACTGTTGAGTTGAAAAGCGCGGATTGCATACTGATCATAAGCCGTTGTTAAAATAACAGGAGTGTTCACCGAAACCTGTTCAAAAATGCTGAAGCTTATACCATCAGACAACTGAATATCAAGAAAAATTAAATCGGCAGCGTTTTGAAGTAACCATTTTGTCGATTCAGTTATTGATCCCAATTTGGCCATAACATTAATTTTTGGATCTATTTCATGCAGCATGTCTTCCAGTTTTTCGGCTGCAAATTTTTCGTCTTCAATTATGAGTACGTTCATCGTTTTCAGGTTTAATAAGTGGTAGTTTGGCAATATAATGATTGGTTTCTATTAAAAATACAGGCTCTTTATCTGAGATCATTGCGTACCGCTTCACCAGGTTTTTTAATCCCAAACCTGTTGAAACTCCTTTTGATATTTTGGGTTGAATGTTGTTTTTAATAAGCAGAATTTGTCCTTCATTGTATATTTCAATTCGAAGTGGTTTTGTTTCATTTACTATATTATGTTTTGTCGCATTTTCCAAAACTACCTGAAGCGATAATGGAGGAAGCAAAAAATCGAGCAAACTAGCTGGGATATTAATTGAGTAACTTAAATCTTTCCCATAACGAATTTGCTGAAGAAAAAGATATGAACGTGTAAAATCGAGTTCTTTATCCACGGTAGCAACAGGTTGTTCAATGGTTTCCAAAACGTAGCGGTAGATATGCGAAAACTCATCGATAAATTGCTGTGCTTTTTTAACATCTTTATTTATCAGTCCCGACAAAACATTTAAACTGTTAAACATAAAATGGGGATTAATTTGGCTTTTCAGCACTTCAAACTTAATTTGTGAAAGTTCGGTCTGTAAATTATCGGCAATTTGTTTGGCTTGACTGCTTTCGTTGTAATAAATCCATCCTTCGAGAATGGCCATAACAAATATATTTACCACCGAAAAAATAAGAGCATTGTTTACAAGCACATTCACTAAATCACGTTCATAAGCTTTTATTGAATGTGCGAATAGTGTAAAGAGAATTGAAACAGTTACAGCTAAAATGATTGAAAATACAAACTGAATTGCTACGCGTTGAACAATTTTTCGCCCCCACGGACAGGTTTTATTTAAATACTGAATCATAAATAAATCGGGGTAAGCAATAAAAAAGCTTGCTAATAAACTAAGTATGGTTCCTCTCAACAAACGCAAAAAGAAATGTTGCACACTTCCGAGTACATAATATCCACTGTAATTATTGTAGCTTATCACAATTATTTGCACAGCCACCGATAGGAAAAGCAATAAAATCAGTAATTTTTTAAACGAGAACAAACGGTGTATTTGCTGAAAAATCATTTCAAAAATTTTAAACATTAAATATACTACAATAGCTTGAAAAGTGATAGGGAACACGAATTTCGCATTCCCTTAAAACCCGGTTTAATAATTTGGTTTTTTAGAATTTTTTAAGAAGCCCAATCCGAAACTGAAGATAATTCAAATCAAAAGGCACATTTACTCCCTCGTTTTCAATATCACGGCTTAATGAATTAAATTTTAAACCGGGTGTTAAACTCCAGTTTTTCCCCAGCTGAAAATCGAATCCGCCGGCAAGTTGCCAACCCAAACCATGACCGCTGTTGTGCGTAACATCGCCTTCGTCTTCAACTTCAATGTGGTTGTACAATCCGCCGGCACGCAAATAATAGGAAGTTGAACTTTCTCCAATCGGATGTTTGAACTGAAGACCTAAAACATAACCTGTTTCCTCAAAATCCCGGTTGTTTCCAAAAACCGATTCATCGGCTCCAAATTTGTTCCAGCCCCAACCACCATATACTCCTGTGTGTGGCATAAAACGATAATGAAAAATTCCTTCGAACCCAACGCCCGGATTTAATGTTGATCCACCCAACTTTTTTGTGGCTACCGAAGCTCCTGTGCTTACTTCAAATCCAAAACGTTTTTCCTTTTCCTGTGCGTTTCCGCTGAACTGGAAAAATAAAACAATTGCTGTTAATGCTAAAACTTTTGTTTTCATGACTTTTTTTGTTTTTAATAAATGACTAATTAATTTATGGGTCAAAAATAGCCTGGCCCATAGTTCTTTGAAATTATAAAGTGATGAATGCGCATTATGATGGGTTGAACCTGTAATTTGGCAGTATAAAGTATTATCGAAATGTTAAAAACAAACAAATAGTAATGCCACCTGTTAGTTTAACTAATTCAAATATTCCAAATTTGGAAGTCAATTTTATTATAAAAAATTATTGAATGTCGAATATTCTAAATAAAAAGCCCGGAATGGAATACCGCCGTTTTGGGAAGACTGAAAAACACCTCAGTGTAATTACATTGGGTGGTATGCGTTTTAAAAATGGTTGGCAGGAGCCACGGAGAGAAATTCCGGCAGAAACTCTTGACCAATGTCGCGAAGTTGTAAAACTTGCATTTGATGCAGGAATCAACCATATAGAAACAGCCTGGGGATATAAAAAAAGTGAAACTGTGTATGGCAGGGTATTAAATGAAGAGCTGAATATACCACGCAGTTCGTATCATTTAATGACCAAAGGACACTTTTTTAGTGCAGGCGAAATGAGAGAAAAAGTTGAACTTCAAATCAAAGATTTGCAAACCGATTATCTTGATTTTTATGGCTGGCATGGAATGAACAACGATGAACTTCTGCAGCAGGCATGCAAAACCGGCGGCCCGGTTGAAGAATTGCTTAAAATGAAAGAAGAAGGCATCATTAAACATGTTGGATTTAGCACGCATGCCCCTCTTCACACCATAATAAATGCAATTGAAACCGGGTTATTTGATTTTGTAAACCTGCATTATTACTATTTCAACCAAAGAAATGAACAAGCAATTGCAGCTGCAAATGAGCGGGATATGGGTGTTTTCATAATTTCACCAAACGATAAAGGCGGACAACTTTTTAAAGCACCAGAAAAGGTAAAAGATGCAACTAAACCATTAACACCAATTCAGTGGAATGCCCGGTTTAATTTGCAAAAAGATTCAATTCACACGCTTACTTTCGGATTAACGAAAGCAACCCATTTTGATGAAATGAAAGGTATTTTTCCATCAAAATGGACACAACAGGAACAAGATATCAAATTCAAATTAGATGGATTTTTGAATGATGATCCATATTCAGGATATGATGGTTTTGAACTTAAAAACGATCCATCGGGCATTAATATTCCTGAAATATTGAGATTGCGGAAATTGTGGAAGTGTTATGATATGAGTGATTTTGGAAAATACAGATACAAAACGTTTGAAGACCGAAACCACTGGTTGCCTGGCGAACAGGCATTTAAAGAAAACCTCGAAAAAATAGATATCTCAAAAGCGCCTGAAGAAATTCCTTTAAAAAAATTATTGGCCGAGGCGCACAACGAGTTTTATATCCCTCCGTTCAAGAGGCAGATTTTCAAATTCATAAGCGATGTTAAAACCAAAGGAAAAATCATTTTACAAGGAAAATAATTGCTGTAAATTAAATTTAGAGTATAAATTTCATATTTTAATCTGCCGGTTAAAGACATTTTTTCACCAAAATTTCACTACTTTCACACCAGTTTAAACCAAAATAATCTAAATCAGTTTATCATGAAATCAACAAAAAAATTATTTAAAAGAATTTTATCTCTCTCTGCGTTCTTCTTGATTTTAATAATCAGTACATCACTTTCAGCACGTGATTATTATCAGATAAAAGTGTATACAATAAAAAATGCGGAACAGGAATCGCGTATTGACAACTACTTAAAAAACGCATATATCCCGGCAATGCACCGTGCCGGAGTTAAAACTGTGGGAGTTTTCAAACCTAAAGCTGATGACCCGGCTGCAGGAACCAAAGTTTTTGTATTAGATCCCGTTGAAAGAGATGGATCAAATTGAAAAAATTGAATCAACACTTTCCAAAGACAAATCATATCAAACTGCTGCCAAGGATTATATTGATGCGGCTTTTGATAATCCTCCCTACGAACGGATTGAATCAATATTACTTAAAGCTTTTGTTAAACAACCCGATTTGTTTGTGCCAAAATTTACAACACCAAAAAACGAACAAATTTTTGAGTTGCGCAGCTATCAAAGTGCCACCGAAAAAATACACCATAAAAAAGTGGAAATGTTTAACGAGGGTGGAGAAACAGGAATTTTTAAAAATATTGGTGCAAATGCTGTATTTTATGGAGAGGTAATTTCCGGAAGTGTAATGCCAAACCTCATGTACATGACAAGCTACGAAAACATGACATCAAACGAAGACCATTGGAAACTTTTTCGCGATCACCCGGAATGGAAAAAACTTTCCGGAATGGAAGAATACAAAAATACTGTTTCGCACATTGATAAATGGATGTGTAACCCAACTGATTATTCTGATATTTAACTGTCTGTTGTTTGATATTCACTTTGCTGTCAGTTGAAATGCAGGTGATATTTATAGAATAAGAAAGTATTAACATGAATACTTTCTTATTTTTTTTGTGTTTTTATTCTCGGTTTTATTGATTCCGGTTTTTCTGATTCTTATTTTTGAAGAATGACCAAAATTCAAAACAAAGAACATTTTATTGAACTATGCGACTGGTGTGTTCACATCGAACCAAAGTTGAAACCCGTAATTTCACGTTTTGGTTATCCGGCGTTTTGGCATCGTGAACCAAGTTTTGCCACTTTGATACTTACTATTTTAGAACAACAGGTGTCACTTGCTTCAGCAAAAGCATCCTACACCAAACTTGTTGAAAAAATAGGATTGGTAACTCCTGAAAATCTTTTATCTCTGAATGACGACGAATTAAAAGCCTGTTATTTTAGCCGGCAAAAAATAATTTACTCAAAAAACCTTGCCAGCGAAATCATATCAGGTAAACTTGATTTAATCGAGTTGAACAATTTGCCGGAAACTGACATCAGATCAACTTTAATAAAATTAAAAGGAATAGGAAACTGGACAATTGATATGTACCTGATAATGAGTCTTCATTTTTCTGATATTTTTCCACCGGGCGATTTGGCGACCATAAAATCTGTTTTTGAACTCGAACTCGTACCTTCCACTTTTTCAAAAGAAGAAATCATTAACTTTATGAAAAAATTCAGTCCTTTTCAATCTGTTGTAACATATATTTTGTGGCATGGTTACATAGAAAAGAGGAATTTAAAACTTGAATAAACAGCTATAAAATGCTAATTAACAATAAAATCGAAAAAACATTTAGCGGTCCGTTGGTAATTATGGGAGTAACATTTTTTGTTGTTTCAGTGATACTCATTATGATCTATCACTGGATTTTTGGGATTGCAAGTTTTGTATTAGCGGCCTTTTTGCTTTTTACCTATTCGGGAATTGAAATTGACACTGATAAAGGGATGATAAAACCGTATTACATGGTATTTGGATTTTTAAAAAGGGGAAACTGGGAATCTCTTGAAAAATATAAGGGACTAACACTTGTGCCAATGCGGAAAGTTTACAATACTTTAAGTTGGTCAAACCGCACAAATTCATCAGTGAAAAGCGATTTTAGAGTTTATTTGGTGAATAAATCAAAAAAGCCGGCATTTCCATTAAAAAGTTGCAAAAGTCGGGAGGCTGCCCAAAATAGTATGGATGAGTTCTCGATTTGGTTGAAAATGCCGGTTTTCACAGTGAAACGACATTAAACTATTGTTACAAAATATCACTTTTGAGAATTCCGGAATCAAAATCACACATTTTTAAAACAATTTTTTTTAAATCGCACGTTTATTTTCAAAATAAACATTAAAGCAAAACCATGAAACAACTTGTTATCGTTATCCTTCTTTCCATTGTAACATTCACTTCTTTCAGCCAATCGAAAACCAGGGGTAAGGTAAAACGCAAGTACCGTGATGTTGAGCAGGTTTCACAACAATTGCCTGTGGTTTTCTTAAGAGGTGCGGTTTATGATGAAGATGAAAAACCTGTTGCCGGTGCAAATGTTACCATTGACGGTACTATAAAAGGTGTAAATACAAATGAATTTGGTGAATTCATTATTGAAAATATAGTTACAGGAAAAGCTCGTATAAGGGTGTCATTTGTAGGTTATGCAACCAAAACAACCGATTTGGAAATTCGGAATGGTCAAAATTACAAAGATATTATGCTTACAAAAGATAATATTAATCTTGAACCGGTTACTGTAAATGCGCAAAAGCGCGAACAACAAATTTTGGATGTTCCGGCAGCTATTTCAGCTGTAACGTCAAACACTATAGATCGTTTGAATATTACTGAACTCGGAACACTCAGCGAATTTGTGCCCGGTTTGTATATTCGCGAACAGGGCGCCAACCGGCCAGGTTTTGTAATCAGGGGTTTAACAAGTGAAGAAGTTAGTGCCAGCGCTCAACCCCGTGTTTCGGTTTTTAATAATAATGTTCCTATCAACCGCGCAAGTGGTGCATCTGTCGAACTTTTTGATATGGAACGGGTTGAAGTTTTGAAAGGCCCCCAAAATACACTTTTTGGGCGTGGTGCCCAAACCGGGGCAGTTCACTTTATAAGCAAAACGCCGGTAAATACAGCAGGTGGTTATTTGACAATTGGTGGAGGGAATTATAATCAACAGGAATTTCGAGCGGCTATAAATGTCCCGGCTATTGAAGATAAACTTTTTGTTAGGGCTGCCGGGATTTACAGTGCCAGAGATGGCTACGTTGAAAATACTTTTGGCGGTACTTTAAATGGGAAAAATACTTTGGCAGGTCGGCTTTCAGCGCGTTTCCTTCCAGCCTGGAATCATAAAATTGACCTGGTTTTAAATTATCAAAAAGACGATTCGCCCGGGATAGCATTTATGAGCAAACAGTTTCCAAATACAAATGGTATAACTGATGTTTTTAGCGGGGTTGCGTCATTGGAACAAGGAGAAAATCTTGGCACTGGCAAAGATTTTTTTGACGCTACATTAAACTATAAATATTATATCAACGAAAATACGTCCTGGACATCAATCACGTCATACCGAAAAGGAAACTCAAGTGCCCGATGGGATGGAGATGGCACAGCGTCAAAAGCAATTGACATGGCCGAAACTTCCGGTGCCGACCAATTTTACCAGGAAATTCGAGGAAATTTTTCACAAAACAGCCGGTTGATTGGTTCACTTGGTGCAAGCTACTGGCGTGAAAATGCAGACCAATCCTATTGGTTATCGCCCAATGAACAGCATTTTGCCAGTTTAATGTTAATTCAACCCCCAATGCCTGTTTATCAAGACGGTCAACCTCTTGTGATTCCGGCTTTGCCTGATTCTCCGCAATTGGGCCAACTTGCTGGAATGCCACTTCCAACGAATCATCAGGAGGAAACAAGAAGTGCTGCAACAAATCAGTCCGCTGAGGCATTTATGGAAGTTACTTATCAAATTACACGAAAATTATTTGTCAATGGAGGTGTTCGTGGTGTGTTCGACATGTATAAACTCAACAATGAAGCAGAATTTTTAAGTGGTGATCCTTCAGTTTTAGGTTATTTAACAGGAAATTCACCAAACCTGTTTTTTAAACCATCTGCATTGCAGGAGATCAGCAAAAACACACTTTCAGTCACCGGAAAAGCAGGATTACAGTACAAATTTAACGAGTATGGAAATATATTTGCAAACTATTCCCGTGGTCGCCGACCCAATGTTTTGCAATTTACTTCCGTCGGAGAAAAACAGATTCTGGATGCCGAAATATTAGATAACTTCGATGCAGGATTTAAAGCTTCTTTTTTTGAACGTGTTTTTGTAGATGTTGTTGGATTTTACCAGAAATACAAAAACTTTCAGAGCAATGCGTGGAAGGATAATAATTATATAGTAATTGATGGTGGAAAAGCAACCACGTATGGATCGGAGGCATCTGTAAATATTGCTGTGGTAAAACAGTTGGAACTTTTTGGAAATTATGCTTGGCTGCATTCTGCTTTCGATTCAACAAACACGGATGGCTTCACTCAGGAATATGCCGGAAATCAATTTAGCCTGGCACCTGAACATAGTTTTACTGCCGGCTTTAATGCTCAGTTTAACATTACCAAATCCATTCAATTTTTTATTTCGCCGTCTTATTCTTTCAAAACACATATCTGGTTTACGGATGCAAATACAGAGGGACTTGACCAGGATGCTTATGGTTTACTGAGCATAAATGGCGGGTTAAAATTAGCCGAACCAAAACTTGTACTTTCGGTTTTTGCCACCAATATTCTTAATGAGAAATATGTTACAAGTGGAGGAAATACTGGTAGTTTATTTGGTGTTCCTACTTTTGTACCGGGTTCTCCGAAAATGTTAGGAGCAAAAATATCATGGATGTTTTAGTATTTCCTTATTTAAAATTACTGCTCTTTTGCTTGTTTAATATTCCAGAAAAATATTTAAGGTTTATCCTTAAATAGTTCATATTCATGAAAAAGGAATTGTTTTTCAGCTTTAATTACTGTATATCAGGAAGGGGAGCAAATCCTGGAAATGACATTCTAAAAATTATGTGGGATTTCCTTAATCAGTAGAAATTAAATTATTACTTAAAAAATTGGACAATATACAATCATGGTTGTAATTTATAAATATTGATATTGTTAGATGTGATAATACAACAGAAAGAAAAAAGGGTAGAATTTTGTGACGCTATTCGAGATGATTTATGACTTGCAAACCCTAAACATAAAACCTTTCATTAAGAGAAAATTCCACCCTTTTTTATAAGTCAAACTACGCAGAGGTAATAAAATGGTTTCACTGATGTACAATTAATTGTTAGACTGAATATTATTTTAAACACATATAATTGTGCTTACTTCTAAATGTGAATTTTAAAAGTTCCTGTCTAATCAATAAAAATAATTGTTTAAAGTAATGAAAAGAAAAAAGAGGTAGAATTCTTTGGACGCTTTTGATTCAATTGATAATTTACAAACCCCTTCATAAAACCAATCAGTAAAAGAAGAATTCTACCCCTTCGAAGTTAATGTGTTTCAATTATAAGACCAAAAATACAGTAGCTTGAAAATCAGTAATATACAATTGTCGACTGTGTAATCCTGATTCTTATTCTGGGACAAATTGTCCAGATTGTTTCACAATCAATGTTAAGTTGTTGTTGCTCCTGTATAAACTTTTCAAACTTTACCCAATAATTTTTGTTTGTAAAGGACAAGCAGGTATTTTATATGTCAATTACAGATACTTCGCTTGAAATATTCATCTAAATTTCAAAATATGGAAAAAAGTAAAATAATTGCAGTAGTTGGAGGCACCGGAGCTCAGGGTAAAGGTCTTGTTGATGCCATTTTAAATGATGAGAGTGGTGATTTTAAAGCGCGCGTGATAACAAGAAATGCACAATCGGATAAAGCGAAAGAGCTGGCAAAACGCGGAGCGGAGGTTGTTGAAGCGGATGTTGAAGACAAAGCAAGTCTTGTAAAGGCTTTTAAAGGTGCTTATGGCGCATATTGTGTTACTTTTTTTTGGGAACATTTCTCACCTGAAAAAGAAAACCTTCATGCAAAAAATATGGCAGATGCTGCCAGTGAAGCAGGTGTTAAACATGTTATTTGGTCAACATTGGAAGATACACGGAAATTTATTCCCCTTGATGATGACAGAATGCCCACTTTGCAAGGCAAATACAAAGTTCCCCATTTTGATGCAAAAGGAGAGTCGAACAAATATTTTGAAAAAAGTGGCGTACCATATACATTGCTAAATACTTCGTTTTATTGGGAAAACTTCATTTATTTTGGGTTGGGACCACAAAAAGGTCCAGACGGGAAATTAGCAATTACATTTCCGATGGGAGACAAAAAACTCCCCGGTATCTCATCGGGTGATATTGGTAAATGTGCATATTCAATATTTAAATCAGGTGCGGAATATCAGGGTAAGACTGTTAGCATTGCCGGTGAACATTTAACCGGCGCTCAAATGGCCGAAGCTTTTACAAAACATTTGGGAACAGAAGTTAAATATAATGACGTTCCGGCTTCTGTTTATCGTAATTTCGGGTTCCCCGGTGCTGATGATATGGCTAATATGTTTCAGTTTAAAGCAGATTTTGAAGCAGAATTCTGTGGAGCCAGAGATATTGGTGCTACTAAAAAACTTAATCCTGAATTATTAAATTTTGATACATGGTTGGAACAGAATAAAGCGGCAATCAAAATATAATAGGGTTTGATATTATTTTTCAGTAAAGGTGGGTATGTGTTATTCACCTTTTTTTATTTCATCCGACAGATTAAATGCATTAAAAAGAGAGTCTTTTTTAACAGAAAAATTACTTATCTTACCTAAGTTTAATTTGCAGTAATCGGTAAATTAAATTTACATTCTGAATTAAATTATAATCTAAAACTAAGTTATCATGAAAAAAACTTTAATCTTATTAGTCTCTGTTTTGTTTTCGGTAATTGTTTCCGCACAGGTTGATTTTTCAGGTGCCTGGAAACTTAACACTTCAAAAAGTAAACTTGGCGATCAGTACAGTTTTGCTCCAAAAGAAATTATTATTGTGCAAAATGGTAATGATCTAAAGGTTGAAAGACATGCTGAATGGCAGGGTCAGGAATATACAACCAACGATAAATTTACACTCGACGGTAAGGAATCAGTAAATCCCGGGATGATGGACACACAAAAAAAATCGAATGCAGTTTGGGCAGATGACAAAAAATCGCTAAAAATAACTTCAAAAATTCCAGTGCAGGATGGAGGAGAAGTTTCAGTTACAGAAGTTTATAAAATTGATGGTGAAAATATGGTGATAGATATGAATTCCACTTCATCATGGGGAGATATGTCGGAAACACAAGTGTACGATAAAAAGTAAAAATTCTTTTTAGAATAATACAATCAGAATTGTTTCGCAAAAAGGGTGTCAGATAAAGTTTGATGCCCTTTTCAATTTGTTTAAACCAATTGAATTGTCGCGAATTTCATGCATTTTTAAAGACTTTCATGATTATTATCGTTTCCTTTAAATAAATTCATTTCAGAAAATGAAAACCAAAGAGATGATCACAAATGAATTCAGGCCTCCCGAAAGAAGTAAAAATATTTTTACCGACTTCGTAAATTTTATGTGGAACAAACCAACAACTCCAACATTGATTAAGTTTGAAACGGAAGAGAATAGAATTGAATACAATGAAAGGATTTTACAAAGAATTGGTTTAAATGTGGATAAATTCTCGGTATTAAATATACACAAAATCGGAGTGGGAGCCCCGGTAAGTCTTGTATTTAATGAACTATTAAACTGGAATGGCGATTCATCATGCTGGCCCAATTATATTGCCAAAGTCGATAGAATTGATGGAGGTCTTGAACAAATACGCATTTTACCTTTTGGATGGAACAAATATCCGTTTGGCCTGAATAGTTTCCTTGGAATTCATCTCATACCTCTTTTTTACCTCAATTCCATCAGAATAAAACAAGCTCCCGATCCATTTGATTTCGATAATGCACGCTATCTTTTATATGATTGTAGCGGAGGTTATCCAATTGGGTTTTTCTCCCTGTATGTTCGTTCTTCGATTCCTGAACTCGGGGAAACGGAACATTCTCAGCTAATTTCTGCTGTAGGTTTTAATTTTTATGGAAAGGTAAAACCAAATTCCCCCAAAATTATTAACCGCATTTGGGAAGCGATTCACAACCGTGTAACCTCCAACGTTCTGATCCGGCTAAAACAACTTTGCGAGTGGCGCTTGTCCAAACTCGAAAACGGATAAAATACCTCCCCTATTTAATCATTCCAAACGGAATTTTGCCCATTCCATTTTCCTTCATTTTGAGCAAAAATTCAATTAAAATGATTCAGGCTGTCGGTACAGTTATTTTAACTGAAAAAGCTAAAATCCTATTTTCCGTAGCATAGAATTACATTTTCAGGTATAAGACGCACATTTACGCAACGTGGAAGCAATTCGTCGCCACACGGAAGCAATTTCCGACAGTCGGAAACTGCTTCCGTGTGGCGGAATTTATCTTCCGTATGGCGGAAACTATTTTCGTAATGACGTATGAAATCAACGCTGCGGTGAATGATATAACCGGTGGGCCGATAAAAATCTTTGAAGAGCCAGAATTTTTGGTTTTAGCTTTTCCAAAGATTTGAACTTTGGAAATGAATGAGATCATGTTTCAGTCGGCAAGATGCCCACCGAAAACCACCGCTGCCGTGCTTGCCGGGTAACTGAAGTTATGCGGCTGGATTTCAATCAATATAGGTTTCTTTTAATACTGATTTTAGCTCATTTATTTCTGACTTTGTCAAGTGTCCAAGGTCTTTAATTATTCTCTGTTTGTCGATAGTACGAATTTGGTCTAAAACAATCCATCCAATTTTATTGTCTTGTCTAACTTCAATTCTGGTCGGATAATTTTTTGAACTTGTTGTCATCGGAGCAATTACAACAGTATTTAAAAATTTATTCATCTCGTAAGGAGAAATCACAACACACGGTCTGGTTTTTTTTATTTCACTCCCAAGTGTCGGGTCGAGATTAACAAGAATGATTTGATATTGATTTATTTCCATTCTTCGAGGTTTTCATCCTCAAACACATCGTTAATCAACAATCTGTCATCGCCATTCTCCGCCATTTTTTTGAAAGCTTTTTCCCAACCTTTTCGGGGTTTTGATAGTGGTTTTATGACTATTTGTCCCTTTTCGAGAATTATCTCAACCGTGTCCTGGATATTGTACTTGTCAAGCAAAGTCTTGCTAAGCCGGATTCCCTTTGAATTACCAATTTTTATTACAGAAACTTCCATGTTGTCAATTTTTATAATGTAATTACAAAGTTACTACTTTTCGTGGGACTACAAACTTGCCCATAACGTATGGAAACTACACGCAAAGGTGAGATTGAGCGGAAAGATGCCCACCGAAAACCACCGCTGCCACCCCGCTCACGTGCGATTGTATCGCATTGTTTTATAAAAGAAATTTCTTGATTTTATCCCTTCCGTTTTATAAAATGCTTCTAAGTTGTGCCAAATAATGCAATCGTACGGCAGCCAAGTGAAAATATAAGGTTTACGATTGAATTTTTCGAAAACTCAAATAGAAAAAAATAAGATTTACATCAAATACATTTATCCTTATTTGCAGAATTCCTTCACTATCAGGTTCATTTCTTCAAACTGTTCTTCCATGCTTTGCAGCAATTTATATTGTGCACGGGTGCGGACTAAATTATGCTCCGGTGATTTGGTTTTATAATAATTGTCGCCATCAATGTAATCCATTAAAAATCGCAGCACCTGCTCGTAAGTAATGTATTTGGCAGAGAAAGCAAGATATTCTATCTCTTTTTCGGTGAGGAACGATTTTGCTTCTTCGAGATATCCCCTGGCAAATGCCTCGTAAATCTCAATGTCCATCGAAACATTTTTAAGATTTGTGTCGTCTTCCAAACCGGTGTTTGTGTAAAACCGCATGGCATCGCCAAAATCGTTGAGCACCGTACTGCTCAAAACTGTATCAAGGTCAATTACGCAAAGTACTTCGCCTTTTTTGTCGAATAATATGTTGTTAATCTTTGTATCGTTATGGCTGATGCGGGTTGGAATAGTTCCATTTTCAACAAGTTCATAAAACTTCAGCATTTCATTGCGGCGGCTTTCAATCCACGAAATTTCTTCAGTAACTTCGGCTTTTCGTCCAACAGGATCTTTACTTAAAACTGCATCCCATTGTTTAAAGCGGTAACGGATATCATGGAATCCGGGCAAAATATTGGTGAGCGGTTCCTTCAAATCGGCCACCAGTGACTGAAATTTACCGATTCCTTTTCCGCCTGAATAAGCAAGTTCTATAGTTTCTGCAGCATTGTATGCAATTGTGTCTTCTATAAAAAGGCAAACTGCCCAGTATTCATCTTCTTCATCTAAAAAGTAGAGTTTACCATCAGTTGCCGGAATAATCGTCATTGCTTCCCGCATGGGGTCGCCTCCGGCTTTTGCAACTTTCATTTTAATGTGTTGACATACTTTTTGAATGTTGTCCATCATTGCCGGAATGGGAGAGAATATCTTTTTGTTTTTCCGCTGCAGAATATAATTGGGCGAATCACCTTTGGTTTCGATAACAAATGTATCGTTAATAAAACCTTCGCCAAGAGGTTTAACTTGTTCAACTTCTCCTTCAATGCGGAAATTTCCAGCAATCGTTTTTAGATTTGTATTCATTTTTAAGTTTTAAAAGTTACAGCTTTCGGAACTCAGAATTTGGATTACAGATATTGGGTTGTCATTTATTATTTTCTCAACCTGCATCTTACATCCTGCAACATTCACCTTTACTCCCAAAGTTTCGCAGGATATGCCCCGGAAGCAATTAAAGCGTTTATTTTTTCAATTACAAAAGGTTTGTCTTCCTTGTAAGTTACGCCAAACCATGGTGAATTAGCTTCCAATACTTTTGCGGTTGCCGTTCCATCGTCAATTAAATCGAAAACTACCGATGGTATATACATTTCTGATTTTGGTTTGTCGATTTCGGTTTTCAGGAATTGGATAAACCGTTTTTCAAGCTCGTCGAAAACTGAAGGTTTGAAACCCCAGTTGTTCATTGATGCATTTTCGTTTCCTGTGAGTTCAACTTCGCTTCCATCGCTTTCAATAGAAATAACTTTGTTGTCCTTTTTTACAATTTTAATGGTTTCAACAATTTTTTTAAGGTTGAGGTCCTGGTCCACATCGCAAATCCCACGTGAAACTGAACCAAATTCCGAAAGTGTATCATTCAATTTGTACCCAACCATTGCATATTCGGTTGGATTTTTTGATTCTGTAAGGAATTTTGCCATTGCTTTATAAGCGTTAAAGCCATAAAAATCATCGGCATTTAAAGCACAAAAAGGTTCGTTTACAGCGCTTCGTGCACAAAGAATGGCATGTGCTGTTCCCCAGGGTTTTTCGCGTCCTTCGGGTAAAGTAAAACCTTTGGGTAGCATATCCAATTCCTGAAAAACATAATCAACTTCAATTTTACCTTTTAATTTTTTGTCGAATTTTTCTTTGAAAGCATCGGCAAAACTTTCACGGATAATAAAGACAACTTTCCCAAAACCAGCTCTAATCGCATCGTAAATTGAATAATCAATAATTGCTTCGCCATTGGGGCCAACCGGTTCAACTTGTTTTAATCCGCCAAAACGACTTCCCATTCCGGCAGCCAAAATCAATAAAGTAGGTTTCATTTTGTATTTTATTTAATTCGATTTTATTATTGTTCAATCAAAAAACAAGGCGTAAAAATATAAAAAAAGGCGGGTTACTTTGATGAACAAGTCGAATTAAAACAATAAAGGTTGCTCAAAACTGAGCAACCTTTATTGTTTTGTTGTTTATTTCGGTTAACCGTTTTTTAATCTTCCTTATATACAAAATTATACGATTCGTCATGTTGACTGATGTCCAGCCCAATTTTTTCACCATGAGGTGATATACGCAAAGGAACAATCATGTCGGTAATTTTGTACATCAAAAGAGAACCACCAAAAGTAAATATCGACACAATTACAAGTGCAAGTAAATGAAAAAGAAAAGTAGTTATATGGCCATGAATTAACCCAACTTCATTAGCAAAAACGGCGGTTAACAACATACCTACTATACCACCCATTCCATGTGCAGGAAAAACGTCAAGTGTGTCATCAAGTGTAGATTTCGTGCGCAATGTAATAGCATAGTTGCTTACAAATGCAGCTAATACTCCAATAAAAATACTTGATCCAACATTCACAAAACCTGCCGCGGGAGTAATTGCAACAAGCCCCACTACCAATCCAATTGCTGCGCCAACAGCCGAAGGTTTTTTCCCTTTCGCAGCATCATAAAAAATCCAGGTCAACATTGCTGCGGCTGAAGCTGTATTTGTGTTTACCAATGCAGAAGCTGCAACTCCGTTGGCGGCCAAAGCTGAACCTGCATTAAATCCAAACCATCCGAACCAAAGCATTCCGGCACCCAACAAAATGTACGGGATATTGGCAGGTTTAAACTCTTTATTTGCATCCTTTCTTCGACCCAGAAATATTGCTCCGGCTAAAGCTGCAAAACCCGCAGACATGTGTACCACAGTTCCTCCTGCAAAGTCAAGAACGCCCCAGTTACGCAAAAATCCATTTGGGTGCCAGGTCCAATGGGCAAGTGGAGCATAAATAAAAATTACAAACAAACACATAAAAAGCATATAGGCTCTGAAACGAACTCTCCCGGCAAAAGAACCTGTTATTAATGCTGGTGTGATAATCGCAAATTTGAGTTGGAACATGGCAAATACTGCAAGTGGAAATGTTGGCGACAAGTCTGGATTTGTTCCGGCACCAACTCCCCTAAACATAAAAAAAGTAAGTGGATTTCCAAAAAGTCCATAACCCTGAGCCCCGATACTATCGCCAAACGCAATGCTAAATCCTACAACTACCCAAATAATACTCACAATTCCCATTGCAATATAACTTTGCATCATCGTTGAAATGATATTTCTTGGATGAACCATCCCACCATAGAAAAATGCAAGTCCGGGTGTCATAAGCAATACAAGTCCGGTTGCAGTTAACATCCAGGCAGTATCACCAGAGTCAATATTTGTTAAATCCTGTTCTCCCATTCCTGATGGAATAAACACACCCAATAACGCAACAATAATAAGCAGGGCCAAAATAAGCCACCATCTTACCGTTCTTTTCATATCTGTGATTTTAATGTATTACTGTCTTTGTGCTACGAAACTAAGAAAAAATTGTCAATATTTAATATAACGCAATAAAAAATAGAATAAAGACAATATTATTTGCTTTATATTAACCTTTTGATAACAAATAGTAAATATTTCTGGTATGCCCGTCAAATGTTTACATTTTGTTACTATTATAATATAAAAGGGAGCATATATAGATATTATTCCATGAAAAGTGTAATTTTATTGGAAATTTGTAAGATATGACACTGAGAAACAGGTTGGATGATATTGATTTAAAAATTCTTGATATAATTACAAAAAATGCAAGAATACCTTTTAAAGATGTTGCGGATGAAGTGGGAATTTCAAGAGCAGCAATTCATCAACGCGTAAACAGGATGATTGAACTGGAAGTTATTGTGGGTTCCGGATATCATATTGATCCCAAAAAGGTTGATTACAGAACTTGCACATATATCGGTATTTTTCTCGAAAAGGGTGGCTTATTTACTGAAGTTGTTGAGCGTTTAAAAAGTATACCTGAAATTGTCGAATGTCACTATACAACCGGGCAGTACGCTATTTTTATAAAAGTATATGCAAAAGATAACGAACACCTAAAATCGATTTTAAGTGGTCAGATACAAAAAATTTCCGGAGTTTCGAGTACTGAAACTTTTATTTCACTTGAAGAATCGTTTAAACGAACTATCCAGGTGCTTGATTAGTTCCGCTGACGAACTGCTTCGTATATCATTAAAGCAGCAGAAACAGAAACATTAAGTGACTCAATGTTTCCGAACAATGGAATTTTAAGTTTCTGGTCGGCTAAATTTAGTATTGATTGCGAAATCCCACTTTCTTCGGATCCCATAACAATTGCCGCAGGAGAATTAAAATCTCCCTGGGTATAAATTTTTTCTGCTTTTTCAGTTGCAGCTAAAATCCGGATTCCTGAATTTTGCAGGTATTGAATGGTCTTTAAAAGATTATTTACCTTACAAATCGGGATATGATGAATCGCACCTGCAGAGGTTTTTATTGCATCAGCACCAATTCTGGCCATTCCTTTTTCGGGTATAATAATGGCGTCAACTCCGGCACATTCTGCTGTACGTGATATTGCACCAAAATTTCTTACGTCCGTAATGTGGTCGAGGACCAGTAGAAGTGGATCTTTTCCGGCTTCAAAAATTACAGGTAACAGCATTTCAATATCAGTAAACTCAACAGGAGAGATAAAAGCCAAAACTCCCTGGTGGTTTTTACGGGTTATACGGTTTATTTTTTCAATGGGAACAAACTGATGAGATATTTCATTTTCCTTAATTAATGCAAGTAGTTGCAGGTAAAGATCGTTGTTTAGACCTGTTTTTATGAATACTTTTTCAATATTTTTGCCTGTATTTATTGCTTCAATAACGGCTCTCGTACCAAAAATAAAATCGTCTTTTTCCATTACCAGTTTTTTTTCAATTTCCAGTTTTCCAGCTCTTCATGCTGCTTTTCCCAATCTTCCATAGCCAATTTGAGTTTCTTTTTCAGGTTTTCATATTTATCGAAAATAGAATGATCCTCCAATTTTACCGACGATGATAAAAGCTGATCCATTTTCGCGCTTTCTTCTTCAATAGATTGTATTTCCGTTTCTATTTTTTCAACCTGTTTTTCAAGTCGCGATATTGTTCTGCCAATCTCTTTTTGTTCCTGAAAGCTTAATTCTTGCGTCGCATTATTTTTTGTAGCGTTTGTTTTATCAGCTTTTTTCGAATTATTATTGATTTCGAGTTCTTTTAAAGAATCAATTTTCTTCCGTTCAAGAAATTCATAAATTCCGCCAAGGTGCTGTTTTGCTTTTTTATTTCTGAACTCATAAACACAACTCACAAGTCCATCCAAAAATTCCCTGTCATGTGAAACAACCAGAACAGTGCCGTTAAAATTAATCAATGCGTTTTTTAATATTTCTTTTGATCGAATATCCAAATGGTTTGTTGGCTCATCAAGAACAAGAAAATTAACAGGTTCAAGCATTAACTTAATCATCGCCAGTCTTGTTTTTTCGCCTCCACTCAATACCTTCACTTTTTTATCGGCATCTTCTCCTGAAAAAAGAAAAGCCCCAAGTATGTCGCGTATTTTAGTTCTAACATCACCTACTGCAATTTCATCAATAGTATCAAAAACTGTGAGTTCTTCTTTTAATAACTGTGCCTGATTTTGGGCAAAATACCCGATTTTAACATTGTGTCCAAGTTTTAGAGTGCCTTCGTGTTCCAACTCTTGCATTATTATTCGTGCGAGTGTAGTTTTTCCTTCACCATTTCTTCCAACAAATGCTATTTTTTCTCCTTGTTCAATTTTAAAATCAATATCATTTAATACCAGCAAGTTGCCATAACTTTTACTTATATTTTCAGCTTCCACTACAACTCTTCCTGACTTTGGTGCCGGCGGAAAACTAATTTTAAGCGAAGAATTGTCAACCTCTTCAATTTCCAGTCGTTCAAGTTTATCGAGTTGTTTTATTCTCGATTGTACTTGAACCGCTTTTGTTGCTTTGTACCTAAATCGTTCTATAAAACTTTCAATATCTTCAATTTGCTTTTGTTGATTTTTGTATGCTGCCAGTTGAATTTCCTGTTGTTCTTTTTTCCATTCAATATATTTTGAATAATTCATTTTCTGATCAGTAATTCTTCCCAGCGATATTTCTATTGTTCGGTTGCAAACTGCGTCAATAAAAGCTTTGTCATGAGAAACAAGCACTATTGCTCCGTTGTAATTTTTCAGAAAATCTTCCAGCCATTGAATAGACTCAATATCAAGGTGGTTTGTAGGTTCATCCAGTAAAAACACATCGGGTTTTTTTAAAAGAAGTTTAGCAAGTTCAACTCTCATTCGCCAACCACCACTAAATTCTGACGTTAATCTGTGAAAATCAGATCGTTCAAATCCCAGTCCAATCAATGTTTGTTCCAACTCGGCTTCGTAATTATCACCGCCCAACATATTAAACCGTTCATTTAACTCATGAATTTGATCCAATTTTTTCAGGTATGAATCAGAATGATAATCTTCGTCTTCTGAAATCTGAATATTTAAGATAGAAATCTTTTGTTGAATATTCATTAGTTCTTCAAAAGCAAGGGTTACTTCTTCTTTTAAAGAACGCGAATCAATTAATTTCATTTGCTGAGGCAAATAGCCAACAGTTGTATTTTTTGGAAGTCCAATACTCCCTGACGATGGTAAATCAATTCCTTTTATAACCTTTAATAAAGTAGTTTTACCTGCACCATTTTTCCCAATCAAACCTATCCGATCTTTTGGGTTTATCAAAAAACTAATATCCTTGAAAAGATCAAAACCGCCAAAACTTAAACTAATTTTATCTAATGAAATCATATTTCTATTATAAAAGTGGCCAAAGATAATGATTAAAGATGAATTGAAATGAAGCAGTTGTGATGTGACAATAGGACAAAAAAAATACCCTCGCGGGTAAAAAAGGAAGGGGAAAGAACTATGGACGCTTTTTGAAGATGATTGATGATTTACAAACCCCTAAACACAAAACCAATCATAAATACAGAAGTTACTTTCCCCTTTTAAGTTTTATTGTAGAAATAAAACCAACCATTAAATCGAAACAAAGATAGGTAAAAAAGGTTTTACAGGAATCCTCGGCGAAGTTAAAAATCTGAAAAGCCGGTGAAAATGGTGTTGTTTTCTCTATTTGGGAAAATTGGTTTTTGTATGGGAAAATCGGAATGAATTTTATCCGGCGAATCTTTATTTATACATTATATTTGCAAAAAAAGTCAGTGAGCAGAAAAAAACAAAAACCTTTTTATGAGGGTTTACAAATTGAAGATATCGGTTCTGAAGGTAAAGCAATTGCGCGCACAGGTGAAATGGTTGTATTCACAACTTATGCTGTTCCGGGTGACATTGTCGATTTACAGGTTACCAAAAAACGTAAAAAATACGCAGAAGCAAATGTTACCAGATACCATAAATATTCTGAAGATAGAATAGAAAACTTCTGCGAACATTTTGGAATTTGTGGTGGATGCAAGTGGCAAATATTGCCATACGAGAGACAACTTTATTATAAACAAAAGCAGGTAAAAGACCAGTTGCAGCGAATAGGAAGAATAAATATACCTGATTTGATGCCTATTTTGAAATCGGAAAAAAATACTTTCTATCGCAACAAACTTGAGTTCACTTTTTCAAATAAACGCTGGCTCTTGGCTGATGAAATGAAGGTTGAAACGAAACAATTTGATGCACTTGGGTTTCATGTTCCGGGATTGTTTGATAAAATTATTAATATAAATAAATGTTGGCTTCAACCTGAACCATCTAATAAAATAAGAAATTTTATTTACAATTATGCAATTGAAAATGGATTGAGTTTTTTTGATATTAAAGCTAAATCGGGATTTTTGCGTACATTAATTATTCGCACAAGTTCAACCGGCGAAACAATGGTAATTCTTTCATATGTACCATGAAGACAGGAAATGCCGGGAAGAATTGTTGAATTCCATTAAAAATGAATTTCCGGAAATCACCTCATTATTATATGTTATAAATTCAAAAGGGAATGATACCATTACTGATCAAGATATTAAGGTTTTTCATGGCAGGGAATATATCATCGAACGTATGGAAGATTTGAAATTCAAAATCGGCCCCAAAAGCTTTTATCAAACCAATTCAGAGCAAGCATATAATTTATATAAAGTGGTGAGGGATTTTGCTGATTTTAAAGGCAAGGAAACTGTTTATGATTTATATACCGGTACCGGCACCATCGCCAATTTTGTTGCCAGAAAAGCCCGCAAAGTTGTGGGAATTGAATATGTGCCCGAAGCAATTGAAGATGCAAAGGAAAATTCAAAAATCAATAATATAACTAATACAGTATTTTATGCAGGAGATATAAAATCTGTATTTAACCATGATTTCATTTTGGCAAACGGACAACCAGATATTATCATTACAGATCCGCCAAGGGCAGGAATGCATAATGAAGTTATCGAATCAATGATTGAATCAGGTGCACTGAAAATTATTTATGTAAGTTGTAATCCTGCAACTCAAGCCCGTGATTTGGCATTGTTAGATGCTAATTATGAAGTTATGAAAATCCAGCCAGTCGATATGTTTCCACACACACACCATGTTGAAAATGTGGTATTGTTGAAGAAAAGAATTTGATTAACATGACGAAAATCTCAAGGTTGTTTGTTTGGCATTTTTTTTGCTTATTTTGACCCAAGTTTTACAAATTATCCTAATATCAATCAATTATGAGAAAAATATTTTTATTTCTGCTTGTAGCATTTCCTATGTTATTAGCTGGTCAAAATGGATGCAATTTTTTTGAACATCGTAGTTTTGAAATTGAAAAAACAAATTTAAACACAACTCAAAGCGATTTTGGTCCTGCCTTTGTGAACAATGAATTGTGGCTCTCTGCTTTTACCAGTGAGGAAATTGAAAAGCTTTCAAAAGGAGAACCGAAGGGAATCTTTTATGATCTTTACAGCATAAAAGCAGATGATGAAGGCAATGTTATTGGTTCTAAATTTCCTGAATTTGAAGCACTTAGCAAAGGGTACCATGCTGGCCCGGTTTCCTATTGTGCCAATACAAATGAACTTTTTGTTACATTAAGTAATGTTGATAATCCGGAAATCAGGAACAAGGTTTACAGAAAGGCGGATATTCGTTTAAAAATAATAGTGGCCCAAAAAATTAACGGAGAATGGAAATTAACGGAAGAATTGCCTTTTAATGATCCATCATATTCTGTCGGCCACCCGGCAGTTTCTGTAACTGGCGATACACTGTTTTTTTCCTCAAACAAACCGAATGATAGTTTTGGGGGCAGCGATATTTACATGTCGATCAGAAATGCAGGGAAATGGGGACAACCTGTAAATTTAGGAAATAAGGTAAATTCAGCCAATGATGAAATGTTCCCATTCTTTTTCGATGGCTCCGTCTTGTTTTATTCAACAAATAAAGGTGATAATCAAAAATCAAATTTCGATATACAATTTATATGTATTACCGGTGATAATTTTGGTACTTCTAAACCATTGGAAATGTTAAATACCGGCGAAGACGATTTTGGTTTGGTAATTCACCCAAAAGGGAAAGCAGGTTACTTCGTTTCAAGAAAAGCAGGCGGTTTGGGAGATGATGATATTTATAAAGTTACTTTTAAAGGAGAATATGGACTGGAACTGGTTGTTATGGATAAAAAATCGATGCAGTCAATTCCTAATCCCAGAGTGAAGTTCAGCGACAATGTTATAGGTATATTGTCGGGGGTTTTGTTAACAAGAGCCCTGCCCGAAAATTCAACGCTTACAGTTAATACTGAAATGGAAGGTTATCAAAATGCTTCAAAACGTATTACTAATGTAGGCAAACCTTATGGGATAATCAGAGATACAATTTGGGTTGAAAAAGTGGAAATAGGACAAAAATTTGTAATGGAAAATATATTTTACGATTATGATAAAAGTGAAATTTTACCTGAATCGGAAATTGAGCTGAATAAACTTGTTGAGATTATGAACGATAATGCAAGCTGGAAAGTAGAGTTAGGTTCGCATACGGATGCCAGGGGCAGCGATTCCTACAACGAAAATTTAAGCCAGAGGCGTTCCGATTCTGCAGTAGATTATATCGTAAACAAGGGAATCAGTAAAAACAGGATTATTGCAAAAGGTTACGGTGAAACACAGTTGATAAATAGTTGCAGAAATGGGGTGGAGTGCAGTGATGCAGAACACCGCCTAAACCGACGTACTGAATTTAAAATCCTTGAAATGGATGGCAAGTAAAAATTACAGTCTTAAAGAAAAATGCTGCTTTGATTTGAAGCAGCATTTTTTTTGCCAATAAGCCTAAATCAAAATCCGTTCAAATCCATCAGAACGGTTGGCAACAAAAGCAAAAATCCCAAAACAGATAGGATTAAAATAAATGGAACTACCCATTTAAACCACTTTTCATAGGGAATTCTTGCAATTCCCAAAACTCCTATCAATACCCCTGAAGTTGGTGTAATCATATTTGTAAATCCATCTCCAAGTTGAAATGCAACCACAGTTGCCTGTCTTGAAATGCCCACTAAATCTGAAAATTGTGACATCATGGGCATGGTCAATGCAGCTTTTCCAGATCCGCTTGGTATGAAAATATTCAGAAAGGTTTGAATCAGGTACATCATACTTATAGAACCAACTTTACCCAAATCGGACATAGATTGTGATACATAATATAAAATGGTGTCAATGATTTTACCGTCTTTCAGTATAACTATAATTCCTCCTGCCAAACCCACCACCATTGCCGCCGACAGGATATCTTTTGCTCCTTCAATAAAAGATTTAGTAATTTCATTACCGGTTTTTCCAACTGCAATTCCCGTAAAAATTCCCAATGCCAAAAATAAGGTGGCAATTTCCATTACATACCAATTGTAGCCCATTACACCAATTATAAGAAACACTATTGTAAAAGTTAATAGGTTTAAAATATAGTAATGCACTGTTTTTAGCAACGATAAAATCCCCGCAATTATAAAAATAACACTACTGACCGGAACTGCCGGAAAACGAAAGTTACTGTTGCCAATCTTCAAATTTGTAACAGGATAAAAAATAGCAAAAAGAACAAGGGAAACAGATAATACAACAAACGAAAACCAAGCCATTTTGGGGACAGTAAACTGGAAATCCATGTTGGTCGATTCATGTCGATCCCGCCAGTATTTGTCTTCTTCATAAACGAGTGATTTTTCAGGATTCTTGTGAATTTTTGAGGCATATCTTAAAATGAATGCAAACCCAACGAAACTGATAACAAACCACATAAATATTCGATATTCGATACCCGAAAATAAAGGTAGATTTGACAAACCCTGTGCAATACCAACTGTAAACGGATTTAAAAAAGCACCAGCAAAACCAAGGGCTGCTGCAACAAAACACAAAGAAACACCAACTATCGAATCATAACCCATTGAAATGGCAAGTGGCACAAAAATGATTGTAAACGCAATTGTCTCTTCGCTCATCCCAAATACAGCGCCAAACAGACTGAAAATGAACATTATGCCTGTGAAGATTATGTTGTCGATCCCGATCTTTTTCAGCATTCCCGATTTTTCCCATTTTTTTGAGAATTTCAAAAACGCATAAATTCCAATATCTATTGATTTGCTTTCATTCAAAATCCAAAATGCTCCGCCAATCATCAAAATAAATGCGATTATATTTGCCGTGTTGACAAACCCCTTAAAAAATGACGAAAATATTTGCCATGTTTGGAAATCGCTTTCAATGTATTGAAATGATTGACTTTGAATTATTTCACGGGGAATCCCATTTACAACAACAGTTTCCCTTTTAAATTCTCCTCCCGGAATTATCCAGGTTAAAACAGCACAAAAAATTATCAGACCGAATATAATTACATAAGTGTGCGGAACTTTTTTTAGCATCGAATGGTATTTTGATGCCCGAAAGTAACAAATTAACATTTTTGAAAATCATTTTTTCAGGAATTTAAAATTGAACTATTTTTAAATGAAAAGCAGTATCGGATTTTTAAAATCAATTTCGTAACTTTTAAAATGTTGAATTAAAACAATTTCGAATGAAAATATTACTTGAAAATATAAAAGAATTGGTACAGGTTGTTGAAGAGCCATTATCGTTTAGGGCAGGAGTGGAAATGAGCACAGTTTCAACTATTCAGAATGCTTTTTTAATCATCCGTGATGAGGTTATAGAGGAATTTGGACGAATGGATCAACTAAAGGAAAAGTACATGGACGATGATCTTTTGGTTGAAATTGATTGCTCAAACCGACTTGTCTATCCAAGTTTTTGTGATTCGCACACCCATCTGATTTTTCCGTATTCTTGCGAAAGTGATTTGTTGAGTAGGACAAAAACATTTGGAATTTACGAGATTGCAACCATAAGAAGAGAAATTCTGAATTGCGCTAAGCAATTGCAACAATGTTCGGAAGAAGATTTATACGACGTTACTATGGGACGTATTGAGGAAGTTATGAGAATGGGTACTGGAGCTATAGAAATTAAAAGCGGTTTTGGATTGAATGTTGAAGATGAGCTTAAAATACTGCGTGTAATCAGAAGGATTCGGGAAGATTCACCAATTTGCGTGCGTTCAACTTTTTTGGGCGCTTATGCAATTCCGGAGAAATACAAATTAAATGTTTCAAAATATGTCGATTTGATTATCAATGAATTGATTCCACAAATCGCAGCCGATGAACTGGCAGATTTTATTGATGTTTTTTGCGACAAAGGCTTTTTTTCGCAGCAGGATGCTGACAGGATTTTAATGGCAGGTATAAAATATGGTTTAAAACCAAAAATACATGCAAACCAACACGGTTTTTCAGGTGGTGTGCAGGTTGGTGTTAAGTATAATGCGTTATCTGTTGATCATCTGGAGTATTTGGGGCAGGATGAAATTACACTTTTGAAAGATTCGGAAACCATGCCAACAGTTTTACCCGGCTCGGCTTTTTTTATGAATTTATCATTGTCGCCGGTGCGAAAAATGATTGATGAAGGTTTGCCTGTTGCACTGGCTTCCGATTATAATCCAATTACATCACCCAACGGAAATATGAGTTTTATATCGTCGCTGGGATGTATTAAATACAACATGTCGCCTAAAGAAGTTATCAATGCAACAACATTAAATTCGGCTTATGCTATGGGCATAAGTGATTCACTGGGAAGTATTTCCAAAGGAAAAATCGCCAACTTATTTATCACATCCGAAGCAGCAGGAATTGAAAGTTTGCCCTACTTTTTTGGTACAAATATGATTGAAACGGTGATTATAAACGGTGAAGTACAAACTTTCCAGTTTCAGTAATAAGTTGTTGTAGATTATAAATTGTTTTCTCAATTGTATTTGAACCTGATTTTTATAGGTTACCAATTATTACAAATTGAAACTTTCATTTTTAGTTGGTTTCATTCACAACAATTTAAACAGTCGGTTAGAGTTTCAAAAGGAGGAGGTATACATCCTGTACCTGTAGAATATGAAAATTGTACGCATCTGCCTTTGTTTTGATCGTAAAAGTATCCTTGTCTCAAATCTCTGTTTGTACCTGAACGGGGTACAACTAAACATTCCTGACAGTCTGGTGCGTCAGTAATTTTTAATTTTGATTCAGGCTTAGTATTCATTTCTTGTCTTTTATCAGTTGTGGTCGTTTTGTTGGTTACAAAAAGAAAAGAAGCACAACTGGTGAAAACAAGTTAGTAATGAAAAAAATAACAATTTATACGCGATTCTCATTGAATATTGTGTTTTTGCTTGCGCTTTAAACGGTTGTAAATATATTGTTTTTAGTTCTCAGATGTGAGTATTTTTCATGTTTAATTGGTAGGGAAAGCAACTATTTTTGGATTGGAATTTCAAAAGTTATCCTGTAAATATTATGTAATATTCATTTTTTAAAAAATCATATTTTTACAATACAAACTGTATTTTAGACAATTTAAAATACTGAGAACTTCAGTTTTAATAGGTAGGAAAATAAAATGAAAAAAATTATTGAATGTGTCCCAAATTTTTCGGAAGGAAGAAATATGGAGCATATCAAGGAGATAACAAATGCCATTGAAAGTGTTGAGGGAATCATACTTTTAAATGTTGATCCCGGACAGGCAACAAACCGAACTGTTGTAACTTTTATTGGTTCACCTGAAGAAGTTGTTGAAGCTGCATTTAAGGGAATTAAAAAGGCTGCTGAAGTTATTAATATGAAATTTCAAACCGGCGAGCACCCCCGCTTGGGCGCTACAGATGTTTGCCCACTTGTCCCGATTGCAAATGTAACAATGGAAGAAACTGTTGAATTTGCCAGAAAACTAGCCGAAAGGGTAGGGAGAGAGTTAAAGATTCCGGTATTTTGTTATGAATATGCAGCATTTTCAGAAGAGCGAAAAAGTCTTGCCAATTGTCGCAAAGGCCAATATGAAGGATTGAAAAACCGTATTGATAACGAAAATTGGAAACCCGATTTTGGACCTGCTAATTATGATGAAAGTGTAGCCAAAACAGGTGCAACGGCAATTGGGGCACGCAATTTTTTGGTTGCTTACAACATTAATTTAGATACAAAATCGGCGCGTGTTGCAAATTCCATTGCAATGGATATCCGGGAATCCGGTCGAATTAAACGGGAAGGTGATCCGATTTTAGGGAAAATTATTTTTGATCAGAATGGCGAACCTGCACGAATTCCTGGAACTCTGAAAAAGACACGTGCAATTGGCTGGTTTATCGAAGAATATGGAATAGCACAAGTTTCAATAAATTTGATGGATATTAATGTAACACCTGTTCATGTTGCTTTTGAAGAGGTTAGGGGAAAGGCACTTTTGCGTGGAGTCAAGGTTACTGGTTCTGAGTTGGTCGGGTTGATTCCACTACAGGCTATGTTAAATGCAGGGAAATATTTTCTACATCAGCAATTGCTTTCCACAGACATCCCGAATGAACAAATTATACAATTTGCAATAAATTCAATGGGATTAAGTGAGTTGGCGCCTTTTGATCCAAAAGAAAAGATTATTGAATATGCAATTTTAGAAAAAACAGGTAAAAAGCAAGGGAATACAAATTCTAATATTTATTAAACCAAATTTACCACAGTTATCCCGGCACCGCCAAAATCTACATGTTCGTCTTTAAATGAACTTATGGCGGGTTCAGTTTTAAGGTAATTACGAATAATTTCTTTTAAAATGCCGTTTCCTTTCCCGTGTAAAATCCTTAGTTCATTTACGTCAAACATAATCGCTTCGTCAATAAATTCCTGAATAATTGAAATAGCCTCTTCAGCCCGTTTTCCACGGATATCAATTTCTGATTTGAATGTGAGCCTCTTTTCAGATAATCCAGAAACTAATCGGGACTTACCCGCATTGCGGTTTTTCTCGAAACGTTTTGCTTCGTTATTACTCACACATTCAACTTGGTCGGCAGGTAGGGTTGTAATGAGTTGGCCAAATGCGATTACTGCATTTTTTTTGTTTATTTCGATCAGATCACCAATTGTCTTTTGTCCGATAATCCGTACTTTATCACCCGGTTTCAGTTCGGGTTCTTCTACCTTTTCAGGTTTCGCAACTTCATGCTTTGTTTTTTCAGGACGTCTTTGGTTTCGGGCTTTCTCGCGTTCCTGCAGCTTCTTTATTTTTCTATCGATAAAACTTTCCTCAGAGGTAGTTTTTTCGTTTATATCATTTTTCAACTGTACTATATTTTCGCGTGCCTGTTTCGTTTTTTCTTTATCGGCTTGCTCTTTTCTTATTTCGTGTATCGTGTTTTCAATCTTTTTATTTACTCCTGAAAGCAGAATTTCGGCCTCCTCTTTGGCCTTTTTCATAATTTCTTTTCGTTGTTTCTGGGTTTCTTTTAATTCAGTTTCATAATTGGCCGCCATTTCGTCGAGCATTTTTTCAACTTTCCTGATTTTTTCGCGCTTGCTTTCCCAGTATCGTTTGTCGCGGTTGATTTGACGAAGATTTCTGTCAAAATCAATATGATCTTTCCCTATTTTCTCAGTCGCGTTTGCTAAAATATCTTCGGGCAAACCAATTTTTCTGGCTATTTCGAAAGCGAAAGAGCTTCCCGGTTTTCCAATTTCTAGCTGAAAAAGTGGGTTCATGTTTTGCGAATCGTATAACATTGCTCCATTTTCAATTCCCTCGGCAGAAGATGCAAAATGTTTCAGGTTGGTGTAGTGGGTTGTAATAACGCCAAAAGTGCGCATTTGATTGAGCTTATCAAGAATGGATTCTGCAATTGCGCCACCCAGCATTGGTTCTGTTCCGGTTCCAAATTCGTCAATTAAAATCAAGGTGTTTTCATCGCTGTTTTTCACGAAATATTTCATGTTCATTAAATGTGAACTGTAGGTGCTTAAATCATTTTCGAGTGATTGCTCGTCACCAATATCAATAAAAATCTGGCTGAAAATTCCGGTTCTGCTGCCTTCACTTATTGGAATCAGGAGCCCGCACTGCAACATGTATTGCAGTAATCCTACTGTTTTCAGGCACACCGATTTTCCACCTGCATTTGGACCCGAAATCAGTAAAATATGTTTTTCGGGTGTAAGCAGAATATTTAGTGGCACAATTTTTCGTTTTTCCCTTTTCAACGTTTTCATTAATAGCGGATGAATTGCCTGTTGCCAGTCAATAACCGCGTTTGCCGAAAACTCAGGTTTTATGGCACCAAACTCAATTGCCAGCAATGCTTTTGATCGGATAAAATCAATTTCACCCAAAAAATCGTAAGAGTAAAACAAATCATCCAAATAGGGACGGATATCGTTTGAAAAAGTGGTAAGAATCCGAATAATTTCACGTCTTTCGGCATATTCCAGTTCGCGGATTTCGTTGTTCATTTCCACGATTTCATTGGGTTCAACATACGATGTTTTTCCGGTTGACGATTCATCGTATATAATCCCTTTCAACTTGCGTTTGTTACCCGCGGAAATTGGAATAACAGCGCGCCCGTCGCGAATTGAAACTGTTGCATCATCTTCAATTAATCCATCTTTTTGTGCCTGCTTTAAAATGGCATGCAACCGTTTCGACATGTTTGATTGCCGGGTAAGAATATCTTTTCTTATTTGAGCAAGTTCTGAAGTTGCGTTGTCGCGTATTTTTCCGAATTTATTCAGAATACTGTCGATGCGGTCGTAAATGTAAGGGAAAACCTGTACGCCTGAAGTTTTCTTTTTCAGCTTAGGAAAAACTTCTTCTTCCTGTTTGTTAAAAAAGAAAACAATTGCCCGGACTGATTCAAGAGAACGCTTTAAATCAAAGAGTTCTGTGACTTCAAGAAAACGACCTTCAATTTTGATTTTTTTAAGGGCTTCACGTAAATCATAAAAATGGCTCGAAGGAAAATTGTCGAATTCGCGGATAATCCTGCAAAATTCATCAACCTCACCCAATTGGTTTTCAATATTCTCGAAATCTTGCTGAAACTGCATTTCGTCAACCCATTCCAAACCCATGTTGCTCAGGCATTTTTCGTGCAGCATTTCGCGGATGCGGTCAAACCCGATTTTCGATTCAAAATTTTCAGGATAAAATTTATGCATTTTAACGTATAAAATTCGCAGTAAAAATAGGGGAAATAGTTTAAAGTTCGGTTTTCAGTGGTTTCAATTCAGCGTTCCAACCCTACTATGAACGTTAATCCTGAACTTTAATCTGCTTACCCTTTTGGCAACTTTTCATCCGGAAACCGATCTGCATATTCAACCCAAAATGATTTTACTTCATTTTTCATCTCCTTTGCAAGTGACA